>CAWCWD010000015.1:0-93219 GCA_963799015.1 uncultured Actinomycetota bacterium
ACCGCGGCATCCGCCCCGCCGTTGTTGAAGCCCATGCGGTTGACCAGCGCGCGATCGTCGATGAGCCGGAACAGGCGCGGCCGCTCGTTGCCCGGCTGGCGCGACGGCGGTGATCGTGCCCACCTCGACGTGCCCGAAGCCGAGCTGGCCGAGGCCGCTGCACGCGCGAGGGCGTCCTTGTCGAACCCCGCAGCGAGGCCGAACGGCGACGGGAACCGGAGGCCGAGCGCCTCGACCGCCAGCGAGGGGTCGGGTCGCGTGAACGGCCTCGACGAGGCGGCCGAAGCCGAGCGTCGGCAGCATCCGGATCACCCGGAACGCGAAGTGGTGGGCGTCCTCGGGGTCCATGCGGGAGAAGACGAGGGAGAAGAGGAGTCGATACATGCCGGGACTCAGGCTATCGGAGGCGCCTGGGCGCCGATGACGGCGCCGACGGCCACGCCCGACGACGTCACTCGACCGGACGTGCGGGGAGACGGCCGTGCTCGGCCCGGAGCTGGCCGATGGCGGCCTCGAAGTCGTCGAGCGACTCGAACGCCTGGTACACGCTCGCGAAGCGGAGGTAGGCCACCTCGTCGAGCTCGCGGAGCGGCGGCAGGATCGCCAGGCCGATGTCGTTCGCCTCGATCTGCGAGGCGCCCGTCGAGCGGATCGTCTCCTCGACCTTCTGGGCGAGCACCGCGAGGTCGGAGTCGGTGACCGGGCGGCCCTGGCAGGCCTTCTTCACGCCGAGCACGACCTTCTCGCGGCTGAACGGCTCGATGACGCCGCTGCGCTTGATCACGGCGAGGCTCGCGGTCTCGGTGGTGGAGAAGCGCCGGCCGCACTCGGGGCACTGCCTGCGGCGCCGGATGGAGAGTCCGTCATCACTCGTGCGCGAGTCGATGACGCGGGAATCCGGGTGACGGCAGAACGGACAGTACATGGTGCTCCCAGCCTAGCGGGGCCGGATCGGCGTCCGGCCGCGTTCGCCGTGGGCGACGCGACCCGCGCGGCCGACGGCGGCGCACCGACGGATGCCTCCGGCCCGACGTCAGCGTTCGAAGCGCGCCGCGACGGCCTCGCCGTGCGCGGGGAGGTCCTCCTCGGCCGAGAGCGCGGCGATCACCGGCGCGACCTCGCGCAGCGCGCGCTCGTCGTAGCGCACGACCTGCTGCGGGCGGAGGAACGTCGCGGCGGAGAGGCCCGCAGCGGACCGCGCCTGGCCGCCCGTCGGCAGCACGTGGTTCGATCCGGCCGCGTAGTCGCCGAGGCTCACGGGCGAGTACGGCCCGATGAAGATCGCGCCCGCGTTCTCGATGCGCGCGAGCACGGCGTCGGCGTCGCGCACCTGGATCTCGAGGTGCTCGGGGCCGAACGCGTTCGAGAAGTCGGCGGCCTGCTCGAGGTCGTCGACGAGCACCACGGCCGACTGCCGGCCGGCGACGGCGTTGCGGATCCGCTCCGCGTGCTTCGTCGCCGCCACCCGGGCCGCGAGGCGGTCGCGCACGCTCGCGGCGAAGTCGGCCGAGTCGGTGACGAGCACGGATGCCGCGAGCTCGTCGTGCTCGGCCTGGCTGACGAGGTCGGCCGCGACGAAGTCGGCGTCGGCCGCGTCGTCGGCGATCACGAGGATGTCGGTGGGACCCGCCTCGGCGTCGATGCCCGTGACGCCCTGCACGAGCCGCTTCGCCGCCGCGACGTACACGTTGCCCGGACCCGTCACGCGCTGCACGGGCTCGAGCCCGATGCCCGGCACGCCGTAGGCGAAGGCGCCGATCGCGCCCGCTCCGCCCATCGCGTACACCTCCTCGATGCCGAGCAGCGCGGCTGCGGCGGCGATCGTGGGGTGGATGCGCCCGCCGGCGGCGGACTGCGCCGGCGACGCGAGCGCGATCGAGCGCACGCCCGCCGACCTGGGCGGGCACGACGTTCATCACCACGCTCGACGGGTACACGGCCTTGCCGCCGGGCACGTAGAGGCCGACGCGGCCCACGGGCTGCCAGCGCTGCTCGACGATCGCGCCGTCGCCGAGCTCGGTGCGCTCGGGGGCCGGCACCTGGGCGGCGCTCGCGGTCCGCACCCGTGCGATCGTCGATTCCAGGGCGGCACGCGTCTCGGGCGCGAGCGACTCGAGCGCCTCGGCGAGCTCGTCTGCGGGCACGCGCACCGCCGCGGGGCGCACGCCGTCGAATCGCTCGGCCTGGTCGAGGAGCGCCGCCTCGCCGCGCTCGCGCACGTCGTCGATGAGGGCGCGGGCGGCGTTCAGCGCGGCGGTGACGTCGGTCGCGGCGCGCGGAACGAGGGCGAGCAGCTCGCTCGCGGACGGGCGGGTTCCCCGGAGGTCGATCGTTCGCAGCATGGCCACACCAGCCTACCGAGCCGCGCCGCGCGGGATCGCGGCCGTCGTCACACGAGGCAGTTCGGGCCGAGCAGGCTCTTCAGCTCGCCGTAGAGGTCGGCGGTGACCTGCACCGGGGTACGGCAGCTCGAACACCCGCGCGGTGCGCCCCCGCACGAGCCGCAGCCGCACCTCGGTGTCGCCGCGATGCCGGATGAGCACGTCGCCGAGCGCCGTGATGGTGTCGGTGGTCGCGCGCACGTCGGGCAGCGAGATGACCACGCGGGCCCGACTCGTCGCCCTGGCCGAGCTCGGGCGAGAACACGCTGTAGGCGTGCAGGTTCATGCCGTCGTCGCGCATGCTGACCCGGCCGCGCACGACCACGATCGAGTCGGCCTGCAGGCCGGGCGCGAACTCCTGGTACGCCTTGCCCATGAACATCACCGTGATCTCGCCGACGAAGTCCTCGACCTGGATCATGCCGTACTGGTTGCCGCTCTGGCGGGCGACGCGGTGCTGCACGCTCGTGACGAGGCCCGGCGATCGTGACGGTGTCGCCGTCCTGCGTGGCATCCGACGACGATCAGCTCGGTGATGGTGGTCGAGGCGTGCTTCGCGAGCGGCACCTCGAGGCCCGGCGAGCGGGTGGTCGGAGACGTAGAGCCCGAGCATCTCGCGCTCGAACGCGAGCTTGTCGCTGCTTGGCCCACTCGGGCCGGTCGGGCACGAGCGACGGCGCGGCCTCGCGCTCGTGGTCCTCGAAGAGGCTGTCGAAGTCGAAGCCGATGTCGCCGACCTCCTCGGCCCGCTTCTCCTTCACGGCGGACTCGACGGCGCCCTCGTGGATCTCGATGAGCGCGCGCCGCGTGTGCGCCGAGCGAGTCGAAGGCGCCCGCCTTGACCAGCGACTCGACGGTGCGCTTGTTCGCGACCTGGATCGGCGACCTTCTTGCAGGAAGTCGTGGAACGACTCGAAGCGGCCCTTCTCCTCGCGCGCCGCGCGGATGGCGTCGACCACGTTGAAGCCGACGTTGCGCACCGCGCCGAGCCCGAAGCGGATGTCGTCGCCGACGGCGGCGAAGTAGCCGATCGACTCGTTCGACGTCGGGCGGCAGCACCTTGATGCCCATGCGGCGGCACTCGTTGAGGTAGAGCGCGAGCTTGTCGCTTGGCGTCGCCGACGCTCGTGAGCAGCGCCGCCATGTACTCGGCCGGGTAGTGCGCCTTCAGGTACGCGGTCCAGTAGCTGAGCACGCCGTAGGCGGCCGAGTGCGCCTTGTTGAACGCGTAGTCGGAGAACGGCAGCAGGATGTCCCAGAGCGTCTTGACCGCGGCATCCGAGAAGCCGTTGGCCTTCATGCCGCCCGAGAAGCCCTCGTACTGCTTGTCGAGCTCGGACTTCTTCTTCTTGCCCATCGCGCGGCGCAGGATGTCGGCCTGGCCGAGCGAGAAGCCCGCGACCCGCTGCGCGATCGCCATGACCTGCTCCTGGTAGATGATCAGGCCGTAGCTCGTGTCGAGGATGTCCTTCAGCGGTTCCTCGAGCTCGGGGTGGATCGGCGTGATCGGCTGCAGGCCGTTCTTGCGCAGGGCGTAGTTGATGTGCGAGTTCGCGCCCATCGGCCCCGGGCGGTACAGCGCGATGACGGCCGAGATGTCCTCGAAGTTGTCGGGCTTCATCTGCCGCAGCAGGGAGCGCATCGGCCCGCCGTCGAGCTGGAAGACGCCGAGCGTGTCGCCCTTGGACGAGCAGCTCGTAGGCGCCGGCGTCGTCGAGGGCGAGGTCTTCGAGCACCGGGCGGAAGCCGCGGTTCGCCTCGATGTTGTCGAGCGCGTCGTCGATGATCGTGAGGTTGCGCAGCCCCAGGAAGTCCATCTTGATGAGGCCGAGCGACTCGCACGCCGGGTAGTCGAACTGCGTGACGATCTGGCCGTCCTGCTCCCGCTTCATGATCGGGATGATGTCGATGAGCGGGTCGCTCGACATGATGACGCCGGCGGCGTGCACGCCCCACTGGCGCTTCAGGTTCTCGAGGCCGAGCGCCGTCTCGAAGACCGTCTTCGCCTCGGCGTCCGTCTCGATGAGGGCGCGGATGTCGCCGGCCTCCTTGAAGCGCGGATGGTGCCGTGTCGAAGATGCCCGACAGCGGGATGTCCTTGCCCATGATCGCCGGCGGCATCGCCTTGGTGAGCTTCTCGCCCATGCCGAACGGGAAGCCGAGCACGCGGCTCGAGTCCTTCAGCGCCTGCTTGGCCTTGATCGTGCCGTAGGTCACGATCTGGGCGACGCGCTCGTCGCCGTACTTGTCGGTGACGTACCGGATGACCTCGCCGCGACGACGCTCGTCGAAGTCGACGTCGAAGTCGGGCATCGAGACGCGGTCGGGGTTCAGGAAGCGCTCGAAGATGAGCCCGTGCTGCAGCGGGTCGAGGTCGGTGATGCGCATCGCGTAGGCGGCCATCGAGCCCGCGCCGGACCCACGGCCGGGGCCCACCCGGATGCCGTTGTTCTTCGACCAGTTGATGAAGTCGGCGACGACGAGGAAGTAGCCGGGGAACCCCATCTGCGTGATGACGCCGACCTCGTAGTCGGCCTGCCTGCGCACGTCGTCGGGGATGCCGTTCGGGTAGCGCACGTGGAGGCCGCGCTCGACCTCCTTGACGAACCAGCTCTCCTCGCTCTCGCCCTCGGGCACGGGGAAGCGCGGCATGTAGTTGGCGCTCGTGTTGAAGCGCACGTCGGCCCGCTCGGCGATGAGCAGGGTGTTGTCGCACGCCTCGGGGTGGTCGCGGAAGAGGTGCCGCATCTCGGCCGCGGTCTTCAGGTAGAACTCGTCGGCGTCGAACTTGAAGCGGTTGGGGTCGTCGAGCGTCGAGCCCGACTGCACGCAGAGCAGCGCCGCGTGGCTCTTGGCGTCGTGCGCGTGCGTGTAGTGCAGGTCGTTGGTGGCGACGAGCGGCAGGTCGAGCTGCTTCGCGAGGCGGAGCAGGTCGTCCATGATGCGCCGCTCGATGCCGAGCCCGTGGTCCATGATCTCGGCGAAGTAGTTGTCCCGCGCCGAAGATGTCGCGGTAGTCGGATGCCGCCTGCACGGCCTCGTCGTACTGCCCGAGTCGCAGGCGCGTCTGCACCTCGCCCGACGGGCATCCGGTCGTGGCGATGAGCCCGCTCGAGTACGTCTGCAGCAGCTCGCGGTCCATGCGCGGCTTGAAGTAGTAGCCCTCGATCGACGCGCGACTCGAGAGGCGGAACAGGTTGTGCATGCCCTCGGTCGTCTCCGACAGGAGCGTCATGTGCGTGTACGCACCGGAGCCGGACACGTCGTCGCCGCCGCCGCTCCCCCATCGCACCCGGGTCTTGTCGCCGCGGTGGGTGCCGGGCGTGACGTACGCCTCGGTGCCGATGATCGGCTTGATGCCGGCGTCGGTCGCCTGCTTCCAGAAGTCGTAGGCGCCGAACACGTTGCCGTGGTCGGTGACCGCGACCGCCGGCATGCCCTGGCCGCTCGCGGCCTGGATGAGCTCCCCGACCCGGGCTGCGCCGTCGAGCATGGAGTACTCGCTGTGCACGTGCAGGTGGACGAAGGAATCGGCGGCCACTGGGCTCCTCATCGGGGTGCTGCGAGGTGGGTGTTCGGTGGGGGTGCTCAGAGTCTACGGCGACCGACCCACGTCACGGCGGGTCGCGCCGCGCGTCGCGTTCAGTCGCCGCGGAGCAGCTCGAGGGCGTGCGCGAGGTCGGCCGGGTACTCCGATTCGAAGGTCGTCCACTCCCGGTTCGCCGGGTGCGCGAGCGAGAGCTTCTTCGCGTGCAGCCACTGCCGCTCGAGGCCGAGCCGCGCCGACAGCGTCGGGTCGGCGCCGTACATCGCGTCGCCGGCGCACGGATGCCGCTGCGCCGCCATGTGCACGCGGATCTGGTGCGTGCGGCCGGTCTCGAGGTGCATCTCGAGCAGCGACGCGTACGGGAACGCCTCGATCGTCTCGTAGTGCGTGACCGCGTGCTTGCCGTCGGCGACCACCGCGAACTTCCACTCCGAGCGCGGGTGCCGCCCGACGGGCGCGTCGATCGTGCCGGCGAGCGGGTCGGGATGCCCCTGCACGACCGTGTGGTAGATCTTCTCGACCTCGCGGTCGTGGAACTGCGCGCTTGAGCTCGGTGTAGGCGCGCTCGGACTTGGCGACGACCATCAGGCCGCTCGTGCCCGCGTCGAGGCGGTGCACGACGCCCTGGCGCTCGGCGGCGCCCGACGTCGAGATGCGGAATCCGGCGGCGGCGAGGGCGCCCGACGACCGTCGGCCCGTCCCAGCCGACGCGAGGGGTGCGCGGCGACGCCCGCCGGCTTGTCGACCACGACGAGGTCGTCGTCGTCGTGCACGATGCCGAGGTCGGGCACCGCGATCGGCTCGACCTCGAGGGTGCGCGGGGGCTGCCAGCTCACCTCGAGCCATCCGCCCGCGCGCAGCCGGTCGGACTTGTCGACGGATGCCCCGTCGAGCACCGCTCCCCCGGCTGCCGCGATGTCGGCGGCGTGGGTGCGCGAGAAGCCGAGGAGCTTCGCGAGGCCCTGGTCGACGCGCACGCCGTCGAGCCCGTCGGGCACGGGGAACGACCGGTGCTCCATGCTCAGGACTCGGCGGCCAGCGGCGAGCCCGCGAGCGGCGGGTGCCCGTCGCCGGCAGGTGCGGCGCCGGGACCGTCGGTCGTCGCCGGGCCGCTCGCCGCCCGTCGGCCGCGGGCTCCGCCTCGGCCGCGGCATCCGTGCGCTTGGACTCGCGGATGCCGTCGAGGCCGACGCCGCGGATCGTCAGGATCATGAAGAGCACCATGCTCGACACGATCGCGATGTCGGCGACGTTGTAGATCGCGGGGATCAGCCACGGCGTGGAGATGAAGTCGATCACGTGACCCGAGCCCGAAGCCCGGCTCGCGGAGGAGCCGGTCGGTGAGGTTGCCGAGCACGCCGCCGAGCAGGAGCCCGAAGACGAGCGCCCACGCGATCGAGCGGATGCGCCGGGCGAACCAGACGATGAACGTGATCACGCCGGCCGCGAGGATCGTGAAGATCCAGGTCATGCCGCTCGCGAGCGAGAAGGCCGCGCCGGGGTTCCGCACGAACTGCCACTGCAGCACCGTGCCGAGCACCGGCACGACCTCACCCTCGGTGAGGTTCGTGACGACGAGGAACTTGCTGAACTGGTCGAGGCCGTACACCGCGAGGGCGCCGCCGACCAGGACGAGGAGTGCAGTGGTGGTGCCGACCTTCGCGGCCCGCTCAGCCGCCAAAGCCCTGGAAGGTCGGTGCGGGTGCCTGATCGCGGTCGCGCTCACGGGCGACGAGAAGCCCTGGCCGCCCGAGACCTGCACCGGCGCGGCGGTGTCGAGCTCGCGCAGCTGGCCCTCGATGTAGCTCTTCAGCTTCAGGCGGTAGTCGCGCTCGAAGATGCGCAGCTCGTCGACGCGCTTCTCGAGTGCGAGCGCTCCTGGTCGAGGATGCCGATCTGCGCGCGCTGCTTGGCCTCGGCCTCGGCGACGACGCGCGCGGCGGTGGCGTGGCCCTCGGCGATGAGCGCGTCGCGCTTCTCGATGCCCTCGCGCACGTGCTCCTCGTGGAGGCGGCGGGCGAGCTGCAGGAGGTTCGTCGTCGACGTCTGCTCGTCGAGGTCCGACTGCGGCGCGGCGGGTGCCTGCGTCGGCACCGCGACCGTGGGCGGCGGTGCGGCCGGCTCGGCGTAGACCGCGGCGGGAGCCGGCGCAGCGGCGGCGCCCTTCGCGGCGTCCGAAGCGCGGGCTTCGGCCGCGGACAGGCGCTGACGCAGCTCGTCGTTCTCCTGGTTCAGCCGGCGCAGCTCGACGACGACCTCGTCGAGGAAGTCGTCGACCTCGTCCTGGTCGAAGCCCTCCTGGAACTTCGTCGCCTGGAACCGCTTGTTGACGACATCTTCCGGAGTCAGTGCCATGGCTTCCCACCCTCAATCTGTCGAACTGTTCGATCACGTTCTGCTAACGGTAGCAAAGACCTCATCGAGGGCGCAGTGCCGAACGTCACGGCCTGCCACCCTCGCAGGAGATCGTCAGCCGGAGGCCGCCGCTCCGGCCGCCAGCCACGACACCACGGTCATGGCGACGATGACGAGCAGCATGGTCAGGCTCCACCCGAGGTCGAGTGCGACCTGGCCGATGCGGAGCGGCGGCACGAGCCGCCGGAAGAAGCGCACGGGCGGATCCGTGACGCTGTAGACGACCTCGACGACCACGAGCCAGAAGCCCCGCGGCCGCCACGACGGTTGAACGTGCGCACGAGATCGAGGACGAACCGCGCCCACATCACGAAGAAGTAGATGCAGGAGCAGCGTGTAGAGGATGTTCCAGACGACGGCCAGCGCACCCACGACGGCTACGCGTGCGCGAAGAACGACGCGTCGACGTCGCCCTCGGCCTCGCCGGCCTCACCGGAGACCACGACGTGCGCGGGCGAGAGCAGGAAGACCTTGCTCGTGACGCGCTCGATCTTGCCGTAGAGGCCCTGCGAGAGGCCGCTCGCGAAGTCGATGAGCCGCCGGGCGTCGGCGTCGGTCATCTGCGAGAGGTTGATGATGACCGGGACGCCCTCGCGGAAGGACTCGGCGATCACCTGGGCGTCACGGTACTGACGCGGGTGCACGGTGAGGATCTCGTTCATCTCCGCCTGCGGTGTGCTCGGTTGGACATGGTGCTTGCGGAGCGGCGTGACCGCCGCTCCCGTCTTGCGGCGCGGGTGCCGCGTGCACGACTGGGTGCAGCCGGCGCCGGAGCTGCGGGGCCTCGTGCTCGAGCTCCTCGTCGGCGAGGCCGAGGTAGACCATGGTCTTCTTGAGCGGGTTCGACATCGCTGCCTCCGTCTGTGTTCCGTCTCTTCGAGGCTAACCGGCGTCCGGCCGATTCCCGGTGATTGCGGTGCCGATCCGCAGGTGTGTCGCGCCCTCCAGGATCGCCTCGCGGAAATCGTGCGACATCCCCATGGACAGCGACGCGGCATCCGGCGCGATGCGCCGCACGCGCTCGGACAGCAGGCGCAGGCGCGCGAACGCCGGGCGGGGCGGCTCGCCGAGCGGCGCGACCGCCATGAGGCCGCGCAGCCGGAGTCCCGGCGTGCCGAGCACGTGCTCGACGAGGTCGTCGAGCCCGTCGGGTGCGACGCCGCCGCGGCCGGGTCGTCGGTGAGGTTCACCTGGACGAAGCAGTCGACGGGCGCCTCGTCGGATCGCGAGCGCCTCGACGAGCGCGGGCCGGTCGACCGAGTGGATGACGCTGGCGTACGCGCGCACCTGCCTGCGCCTTCTTGCGTCTGCAGCTGCCCGACGAAGTGCCACCGCAGGCCGAGCGCCGCGAGCTCCGCGGCCTTCGCCTGCGCCTCCTGGTGCCGGTTCTCGCCGACGTCCGTGCACGCCGAGCGCGGCGAGCTCCGCGACGAGCGACGCCGGCTGGAACTTCGTCACGACGATCGTCGTGATCTCGCCGGGTCGCGGCCCGCGTCGCGCGCGGCATCCGCGATGCTGCCCGTGACCGCGGCGAGTCGGTCGGCGAGGGCGCTCACGTGCGCTCCCGCTCGACCGACCTCGCTCGCGATCACTTCAGGAAGTCGGGGATGTCGAGGTCGTCGCCGTCGTCGTCGAACGCGGGGTCGGACACGATCTGGTCGGCGGCCGCGGTCGGCGCCTCGCCCCAGTTCGCGGTCTCGACGAGCTCGTCGATGTCGATCTCGCCGATGACCTCCGCGGCCGTGTCGCTCGCCGAGCGACGAGCCGCCGACGGCCGCGCCGACGGCCGCGGGAACGAAGCTCGTGCGCCTCGCCTCGACCGGCTGCGGCTTCGCGCTCGGCTCGCCGCCGTCGAAGCCCGCGGCGATGACCGTGACGCGCACCTCGTCGCCGAGCGTGTCGTCGATGACCGCGCCGAAGATGATGTTGGCCTCGGGGTGCACGGCCTCCTGCACGAGCCGGGCGGCGTCGTTGATCTCGAAGATGCCGAGGTTCGAGCCGCCCTGGATCGAGAGCAGCACGCCGTGCGCGCCGTCGATCGACGCCTCGAGCAGCGGGCTCGCGACGGCGAGCTCGGCCGCCTTGATCGCGCGGTCGGCGCCGCGCGACGAGCCGATGCCCATGAGCGCGGAGCCCGCGCCCTGCATGACCGACTTGACGTCGGCGAAGTCGAGGTTGATGAGGCCGGGCGTCGTGATGAGGTCGGTGATGCCCTGCACACCGGCGAGGAGCACCTGGTCGGCCGTCGCGAACGCCTCGAGCATCGAGATGCCGCGGTCGCTGATCTCGAGGAGGCGGTCGTTCGGCACGACGATGAGGGTGTCGACCTCTTCCTTCAGCCGCGCGACGCCCTGCTCGGCCTGCGTCTGGCGACGCTTGCCCTCGAACCCGAACGGCTTCGTGACGACACCGATGGTGAGCGCGCCGATCGACTTCGCGATGCGCGCGACGACCGGCGCGCCGCCGGTGCCGGTGCCGCCGCCCTCGCCCGCGGTGACGAAGACCATGTCGGCGCCCGCGAGCGCCTCCTCGATCTCCTCGGCGTGGTCCTCGGCCGCGCGACGGCCGACCTCGGGGTCGGCGCCCGCGCCGAGGCCGCGCGTGAGGTCGCGGCCGACGTCGAGCTTGACGTCGGCGTCGCTCATCAGCAGCGCCTGCGCGTCGGTGTTGATCGCGATGAACTCGACTCCGCGCAGGCCGAGTTCGATCATGCGGTTGACGGCGTTGACGCCGCCGCCGCCGATGCCGACGACCTTGATGACGGCGAGGTAGTTCTGGTTTGGCGTCATGTCCGGCCCTCCGTGCGAACTCTGAACCTTGAACCTCAAGTCGAAGGTTAAAGTTTTGCTGAGTATGCAATTCCTGATTCGAAGGTAGGTGTCCCCCGGCCGCCCTCGGGAAAGGCGGGCCCGCGTGTCGCGAACCGCTCGGCAGACCGGGTGCCGTCAGGCCCGACGAGCGCCCGGTCACTCGGTCACGGGGCTCGACGGCGCCGACACGTCGTACTGCGACACCGTGTCGGGCGGCGCGGCGCGCATGAGCGCCGCGAGCACCGTCGCCTTCAGCGCCGAGTCCTCGGCGCTCCCCCACACCACCTGCGCGCCGCCGGCGAGCTCGAGCGTGACGTCGTCGGCGGTCGCCGCGGTCGACCGCGTCGAGCTGCGCGCGCACGTCGGCCGGGAGGCTCGCACGACCGCGGCCGACCGCGCGGAAGCCCTCGTCGGCGACGCCGCCGTCGACCTCGATCAGGGGCTGGCCCTCGGGCCGCGTCCTCGGGACGGTCGATCACGACGCCCGCGGCATCGACGAGCTCGAGGCCCGAGCCGGTGTCGATGACGCCGACCGGCGTGCGCTCGACGATGCGCACGACGAGCGTGCCGGGCGGGATCGTCTCGGTCGAGTACGTCTCGATGAGCGGGAACCGCGCGAGCGCGGCGTGCACCTCGGCCGAGTCGATGAGCGGCAGCGGCGTGCCGAGCACGTCGGCGAACGCCGCCTGCACGTCGGCCGGCGGGATGCGCTGGGCGCCCTCGACGCGGACGTCGCGCAACGCCATGAGCGGCGAGTAGGCGCCGACCCCGACCACGGCGACGAGCGCGACGCAGCGAGCCGACGACGACCGCCCACGTGATGCGGCGCCGGCGCGAGCGCTTCGGTGAAGCGGCGCACCTCCTGGCGCTCGTAGCGGCGGCGCTCGCGGGCCGCCGCCGCGAGGGCGCGCCTGGCCGACCGGGCATCGCCCGGCACCGTCGGCGCGGCCTCGGCGTCGGGCTCGATGCCGACGGATGCCGGCGGCGGCTCGGGCTCCGTCAGGACCGCGACGCCCGACCGTCGGTGCCGACGGCGTCGCGGATCGGATCCGCGCGGCGGCGACGCCGCGGCCGGCTCGCGGACCGCCCGCGTGCGACCACCGCGATCGGCTCGGTCGTGACCCGATCGGCGTCCGAGCCGCCGTGGCCCGCGGCCGGCCGGCTGCGCGGACGACGCCGGCGCCGCGCGACGCGCTCCGCCGAGGCACGATCGGCCGCCCGCGGTGCGGGAGGACGGTCGAAGCCCTGCGGCCGCTTCACGCGCGGCGCGTCCTCATCCGCGCTCCCGCTCGAGCGAGCCGAGCAGCTGCGGCACGATCCGGTAGACGTCGCCGCAGCCGAGCGTGATCACGAAGTCGCCGTCGCGGGCGATGCGCGCCGTGTGGTCGGCGGCCTCCTGCCAGTCGGGCACGAACGCGACGTGCGCCGGGTCCGCGAACCGCTCGCTCACGAGCGCGCCGGTGACGCCGGGCACGGGGTCCTCGCGGGCTCCGTACACGTCGAGCACGACCGTCTCGTCGGCGTACTGCTCGAGCACCTCGGCGAACTCCTTCGCGAACGTCTGCGTGCGGCTGTACGTGTGCGGCTGGTGCACCGCGATGATCCGCCCCGCGCCGACGACGGTGCGCGCCGCCGCGAGTGCCGCGGCGACCTCGGTGGGGTGGTGCGCGTAGTCGTCGTAGACGCTCACGCCGCCGACCGTGCCGTGCAGCTCGAAGCGGCGCCCGGTGCCCGCGAAGCGCGCGATGCCGGCGAGGCGATGCCGCGGGGTCGAACCCGAGCCCGACGAGCACGGCGAACGCGCCGGCGGCGTTGATGGCGTTGTGCGCGCCGGGGATGCGCGAGCGTCGCCCGGTACGTCGGCGCCGTCGTAGGTCGATCGCGAACGACACGGGACCGTCGGTCGTCGATCGGAGTGCACGCGCACCGTGGCGTCCGCCGCCTCGCCGAAGGTGACGACGCGTTCGTGCGAGAGGCGCGCCGGCGACGCGCGTGGCGCCGGCGTCGTCGGAGGAGATGACGACGAGCTCGCGCGCCCGGTCGGCGAAGTCGACGAAGGCCTGCTCGAACGCGTCGCGCGAGCCGTAGTGGTCGAGGTGGTCGGGGTCGACGTTCGTGATGAGCGCGACCGAGGTGTCGTAGAGCAGGAACGAGCCGTCGGACTCGTCGGCCTCGACCACGAAGAGCTCGCCCTCGCCGGACGCCGCGCTGACGCCGAGCTCCTCGATGACGCCGCCGTTGACGAAGCTCGGGTCCTCGCCGAGCTCGAGCAGCGCCGTGACGATCATGCCCGTCGAGGTGGTCTTGCCGTGCGCGCCGGCGACCGACACGAGGCGCTGCCCCGCGATGAGCCAGGCGAGCGCCTGCGAGCGGTGCAGCACCGGGAGGCCGCGCTCGAGCGCGAGCTGGTACTCGGGGTTGTCCTGCCAGAGCGCGCCCGTGACGACGACCGCGTCGGCGTCGCCCACGTTGGCGGCGTCGTGGCCGATCGCGACCGTCGGCGCCGAGCTCGCGCAGCGCCGCGATGTTGGCCGAGTCGCGCACGTCGGAGCCGGTGACGCGGTGCCCGGCGCCGAGGAACAGGCGCGCGATGCCGCTCATGCCCGAGCCGCCGATGCCGACGAAGTGCACGGCGCCGAGCTCGGCGGGGATCTGGGCGGTGAGGTCGGGCTTGATGGTCACGTGCGGCGGTTCTTCCTCGGTGCGTCGGTCTGCGGTCGGGTGCTCGTGCGACGGATGCCGCGGCATCCGCTCACTCCACGTTACGCGTCTTGCGCGGTGTCGCCGGCACCCCCGCCGAGCGCCGCGTCGACGAGGGCGATCATGCGGTCGGTGCCGTCGCGGTGGCCGACGGATGCCGCGGCGGCCGCCATCTCGGCGACGCGGTCGCGGTCGCCGAGCAGCGGCACGAGCTCGCGCTCGCACCCAGTCGGGCACGAACTCGGCGTCGTCGACGAGGATGCCGCCGCCCGCGCCCACGACGTCGGCGCGCGTTGAAGCGCTGCTCGCCGTTGCCGACCGCGTACGGCACGTAGACCGCCGGGATGCCGAGCGCCGCGAGCTCGCTCACCGTGGCGGCGCCGGCGCGCGACACGGCGGCATCGGCGACCGCGAGCGCGAGGTCCATGCGGTCGGCGTACTCGACCATGCGGTAGTCGGGCGAGGCCCGGGTCGTCGACGTCGGACGCGGCGCCCGTGATGTGCAGCACCTGCCAGCCCGCGCCGGTGAGGTCGGCCGGCGCTCTCGACCATCGTGCGGTTGATGCGCCGGGCGCCGAGCGAGCCGCCCGTCGCGAGCAGCACCGGGCGCGCCGGGTCGAGCCCGAAGAAGCGCGCCGGCCTCGTCGCGGAGCGCCGCCCGGTCGAGCGTCTCGATCTCGCGTCGCAGCGGCATGCCCGACGACCTCGCGCGTGCGCGCAGCGGCGTGCCGCCGAAGGCGACGCCGACGGCGGCCGCCCACCGGGCGCCGAGCCGGTTCGCGAGGCCCGGGCTTCGCGTTGGCCTCGTGGATCGCCACGGGCACGCGCGCTCGACGCGCGGCGAGGTACGCGGGCGTCGCGACGTAGCCGCCGAAGCCGACGACGACGTCGACGCCGCGCTCGTCGATGATCGCCCGCACGTCGTCGATCGACTCGCCGGAAGCGGGCGGGGAACGCGACCGCCGCCCGGTTCGGGCGTCGCGGGAACGGCACCTTGCGCGATCGTGAGCAGCTCGTAGCCGCGGGCGGGCACGAGTCGCGACTCCAGGCCCTCGGCGGTGCCGAGCACGAGGACCTCGTCGTCGGGCCGGCGCTCGCGCAGCCGATCGGCGACCGCGAGCAGGGGGTTCACGTGGCCGGCGGTGCCACCGCCGGCGAGCAGGTAGACCGTCATCGCGCCGGACGCCCGACCGCTCGTGCGCGCGGCGCGCGCCTCGGCGCGCGCGGCCGCACGGGTCGCCGCCTCGGGGTCGCGCGCGACCGAGAGCACGACGCCGATGGCGAAGAGCGTCGTGAGCAGGGCGGTGCCGCCCGCCGAGACGAGGGGCAGTGGAACGCCGAGGACGGGGAAGACTCCGAGCACGACTCCGATATTGACACAGGCCTGGCCGACGACCCAGACGAGCACCGCCGCCGTGACGGCCTTCGCGAACGGGGTGCGCGGCCGCGCGCAGCACTCGCGCGAACGCGACCGCGAGCACGACGAACAGCCCGAGCACGACGACCGCGCCGATGAGGCCGAGCTCCTCGCCGATGATCGCGAAGATGAAGTCGTTGTCGGCCGCCGGCAGCCAGGACCACTTCGCCGTCGAGTTGCCGAGCCCGACGCCGAAGATGCCGCCGTTCGCGAGCGCGAACCGGCCGTGCTGGATCTGCCAGCAGTCGTCGTTGTCGAACTGCGTGCAGTTCTCCTGCAGGAACGCGGTGATGCGCCGCATCCGGCTGTCGCTGGAGACCGCGACGATCACGAAGACGGCCGTGCCGAGCAGCACCGGCGGCAGGAGCAGCCGGAACCGCACGCCGATGAGGAACAGCGCGCCGAGCAGCATCGCGCCCATGATCATCACCGTGCCGAGGTCGCCGCCGAGGAGCACGAGGCCGATCGCGCCGCCGCCGACGAGGAGGATCGGCAGGATGCCTCGCGTGAAGTCGCCGAGCAGCGCCTGCTTCTTCGTGACGAGGAGGCCGAGCCAGATGACGAGGGCGACCTTGATGAGCTCGGACGGCTGGAACTGCACCGGCCCGATCGCGAGCCAGTTGCGGTTGCCGCCGACGGTGATGCCGAGCGGGGTCGCCACGACGAGCAGCTGGAGCGCGCACGCGACGATGAGCAGCGGCCACGCGACCGCCATCCACATCCGCTCGGGCATGCGGCTCGCGATGAGCATGATCGGCACGCCGAACAGGGCGTACAGGCCCTGCCGGGTGGCCTGCACGAAGAACCCGCCGTCCTCGAGGTTCGACTCGACCGACGACGACGAGAGCACCATGACGAGCCCGAAACCGACCAGGAAGAGCGTCGTGCCGAGCAGCAGGAAGTAGTCCTTCGACTCGACGCGGAACACGCGACCGAGCCGGATGCGGGCGGCGGAGACGCCCGCGGCGTCAGCCTTCTGGGGTCGGGCCGTGCGGGGCGGAGTCGTCATCCGCCTCACCTCCCAGCCTCGCTCTGACCGCCTCGTGGAATCGCCGGCCGCGATCGGCGTAGTCGGCGAACTGGTCCATCGACGCCGCGGCGGGCGCGAGGAGCACCGTGTCCCCCGCCTCGGCGACGGACGCGGCCAGCGCGACCGCCTCGGGCATCACCGTCTCAGTCTCGTCGGTCACGACCTCGAAGACGGGCACTTCGGGCGCGTGTCGCCGGAACGCCGCGACGCAGCGCGGCGCGGTCGACGCCGATCACGATCGGCGGCCCGCAGGCGCGCGGCGTGGGCCGCGACGAGCGCGTCGGCGTCGACGCCCTTGAGCAGCCCGCCGACGATCCACACGACCTGCCCGAACGCGCGCGAGCGACGCCTCCGCGGCGTGCGGGTTCGTGGCCTTCGAGTCGTCGATCCAGCGGATGCCGCCGGCCACCGCCACGATCTCGATGCGGTGCGGGTCGAGGCGGAAGTCGCCGAGCGCGTCGCGGATGACCCCGACCGGCGACGCCGTAGCGACCGCGCGAGCGCCGACGCCGCGAGGATGTTCTGCGACGACGTGCGGCGCGGCGAGCCCGCGCGGCTCGAGCTCGTCGACGGTGGTGAGCTCGAGCGCGCGCGGTGTGGCGCTCGTCGAGGAACGCGCGGTCGACAGAGGATGCCCTCGACGACGCCGAAGTCGCTCGGGCCCGGGCACGTCGAGGCCGAAGCCGATCGCGCGGGCGCCCTCCTCGACCTCGGCCTCCTCGACCATGCGCATGGTCGCCTCATCGGCCCTGTTGTACACGCACGCGACCTTCGTGTTCTCGTACACGGTGGCCTTCGCGGCCGCGGTAGGCCTCGGGCGAGCCGTGCCAGTCGAGGTGGTCGTCGGCGAGGTTCAGGCACGACGCTCGCCCACGGGTGCAGCGCGCCGGGCCCGGTCTTGCGGCAGGTGGTGCAGCTGGTGGCTCGAGAGCTCGACGACGAGCACGTCGAAGCCGGCGGGGTCGCGCACGGCGTCGAGCACCGGCACGCCGATGTTGCCGCACGGCGCGGCGCGCAGGCCGTCCGCGGCGAGCATCGTCGCGGTGAGCTGCGTCGTGGTGGTCTTGCCGTTCGTGCCGGTGACGAGGATCCAGTCTGCGGCGGCCGTCGTGCGACCTTGTCGCGCACGCGCCAGGCGAGCTCGATGTCGCCCCACACGGCGACGCCCGCGGCGCCGCGCCCACTCGAGCACCGGATGGTCGGGGTGGAATCCCGGGCGAGGCGACCACGAGCTCGGGTGCGAACTCGACGAGCTCGTCGCGGCACGGCGTCGAGCGGATGCCGCAGCAGCCGCGCCCCGATGACCCGAGGATGCGCGCCCGTGCTCGTCGTCGACCTCGGGTGCGACGCACGAGCACCTCGGCGCCGAGCTCGGCGAGCGTGTCGGCGACGGCGAAGCCGGTGACCGCCGAGCCCGAGCACCGCGACGCGGAGGCCGCGCCAGTCGGCGTGCCAGCTCGTGAGGGTCGTCGAGGCGCGCGGCGACGGCCGCGGCATCCGGTTCGGTCAACTCTGCAGCCATTCGACGTAGAAGAAGCCGACGCCCGCGGCGACGAGCAGGCCCGCGATGATCCAGAAGCGCACGACGATCGTGACCTCGGCCCAGCCCTTCATCTCGAAGTGGTGGTGGAGCGGGCTCATGAGGAAGATGCGCTTGCCGCCGGTGAGCTTGAAGTACGCCCGCTGCAGGATGACCGAGCCGGTCTCGATGACGAAGAGCCCGCCGATGAGGAGCAGCGAGCAGCTCGGTGCGGCTCAGGATCGCGAGCGCGGCGAGGGCGCCGCCGAGCGCCAGCGAGCCGGTGTCGCCCATGAAGATGTGCGCGGGGTCGTGTTCCACCAGAGGAACCCGATGAGGCCGCCGACGATGGCCGCGGCCACGATCGCGAGGTCGAGGGGATCGCGCACGTCGTAGCAGCGGTACGGCGTCGCTCGGGTTCAGGTTCGTCGCTGAAGCACGACTGGTTGAACTGCCAGAAGCCGATGAGGACGTACGACGCCGATCGCGAGGATCGCGGCGCCGCCGGCGAGGCCGTCGAGTCCGTCGGTGACGTTCACGCCGTTCGACGCGCGCCGCCGATGAGAGGCAGATCCAGATCGACGTAGAGGATGACGCCGACGACCGTGCCGAAGCACCATGAAGTCGAGCCGGCACGTCGCGGAAGAACGAGATGCTCGTGCGATGCCGGGCGTCACGTTCTCGTCGTTCGGGAACTGCAGGGCGAGCAGCGCGAACGGCGCGGCGACGATGACCTGGCCGACGATCTTGCGCCAGCCGCCGAGGCCGAGGCTGCGCTGCTTGCGCGTCTTCATGAAGTCGTCGATGAAGCCGACGACGCCGAGCCCGACCATCATCCACAGGACGAGCATCGCCGAGACGGTCGGCGGCTCGTTGCGAGACGAGCAGCGTCGACGTGAAGTAGCCGAAGAGCGCTGCCGAGGATGAAGACGATGCCGCCCATCGTGGGCGTGCCGCGCTTGACGTGGTGGCTCTTGCGGCCCGTCGTCGCGGATGAACTGACCCCAGCCGAGGCGGGTGAACAGCCGGATGAAGAGCGGGGTCAGGAACAGCGTGAAGGCGAGCGAGAACGCCCCGGCGGTCAGCAGTGCTCTCACGCGAACGATTCTCCCAGACGGTCGCCCAGGTAGCGGAGACCCGCCGAGTTCGACGATTTCACGAGCACCGTGTCGCCGGACGCGCCGAGGACACGACCAGGTCGTACGCCTCGTCGGCGGTCGCGAAGAAGGCGGACTCGCCGTCCCACGATCCCTCGTTGATGGCGGCGAGGTGCAGCCGGCGCGCGCCCTGGCCCACGACGACGAGCTGCGGGATGCCGAGTCGCACCGCGAGCAGGCCGATCCGGTCGTGCTCCTCGTCCGAGTACTCGCCGAGCTCGCTCATCTCGCCGAGCACGGCGATCGTGCGCTTGCCGGGCGCCGTGATCTGCGCGAGCGTCTTCAGCGCCGCGGCCATCGAGTCGGGGCTCGCGTTGTAGGCGTCGTTGATGACGGTGATGCCGTCGCGACCGCCCATGAGCTGCATGCGCCAGCGCTCGGCGAGCGTCGACGGACTCGAGCGCCTCGACGACCGCGTGCAGCGGCACGCCGAGCGCGGTGCGCCGCCGCGATCGCCGCGAGCGCGTTCATGACGTGGTGCTCGCCGAGCACGCCGAAGCGCACGCGAGCGGACTCGCCGCCGTCGGCCGACGTGACCGTGAACTCGGTGCCGCGCGCGTGCACGACGACGTCGTCGGCGCGCACGTCGGCGTCGGCGCCGAGGCCGAACCACACGACGCGGGCGCGCGGTGCGATCCGGCCATCGACACGACGCGCGGGTCGTCGGCGTTCAGCACCGCCACCTCGCCGGCGGCGAGCTCGGTCACCAGCTCGGACTTCGCGCGCGACCGTCTGCTCGATGCCGCCGAACTCGCCGGCGTGGGCGAGGCCGACCTTCAGCACGATGCCGACGTCGGGGTCGCGCCATCCGCACGAGTCGGGCGATCTCGCCGACGGCCGACGCGCCCATCTCGGCGACGAGGAACTCGGTGTCGTCGGTGAGCGCGAGCATCGTGATCGGGCGCGCCGACCTCGTTGTTGAACGACGCTGCGCGACGCGACGGTGTCGCCCTGCCCCTCGAGGATCGCGCGGAGCAGGTTCTTCGTCGTCGTCTTGCCGTTCGAGCCGGTGACGCCGACGATCCGCAGCCGCCCGTGCGCGCGGACGCGACGCCACGACCTCGGTCGCGAGCGCGCCGAGCGCGTCGACGGTGTCGGCGACGACGACCTGCGGCACCGGCAGGTCGAGCGGGTGCTCGACGACGAGCAGGGCGGCGCCCTGTTCGGCGGCGGCGGGAGCGAAGCGATGTCCGTCGTCGAACTCGCCGCGCTTGGCGAAGAACACGCCGCCGCTCGGCGACCTCACGGGAGTCGGTGGTGACGGTGCCCGTGACGATCGTGTCGGCGGCGGCATCCGTGCGCGTCGAGGCGCAGCGTGCCGTCGACCGCCGAGGCGATCTCGGCGAGGGTCATGGCGATCATGCGCCCCAGCCCGCCTCGCGCAGTGCCTGCTTCGCATCGTCTCTGGCTGAGTACGGGATCTTCACGCCCTTCACCTCGTGGTAGTCCTCGTGGCCGGGGCCGGCGTAGAGGATCGCGTCGCCCTCGCCCGCGAGCGCGAGCGCCGCCCTGAACGCCGCGCGCGGGTCGGGCGATCTCGTGGATCTCGCGCTCGGGCACCGCGTCGCGGGCCCCCGCGATCAGCGCGGCGCGGATGGCCGCCGGGTCCTCCCAGCGCGGGTGGAAGTCGGTGATCACGACGACGTCGGCCCCGCGCGCCGCGATCGCGCCCATCTCGGCGCGCTTCGTGGTGTCGCGGTCGCCGTCGGCGCCGAACAGCATGATCAGCTTGCCGGTCGTGAACCGGCGGATGGCGCCGAGCGTCTGCAGGAACGCGTCGGGGCTGTGCCCGTAGTCGATGTAGACGAGCGGGCCGCGGTCGCCCGAGATGCGCTCGGCGCGGCCGGGGATGTAGGCGTCGACGCCGCCGTCGCGCTCGAGCACGTGCGCGATCTGCTCGAGGTCGTAGCCCGACTCGACGAGCATGACGATCGCGAGCGCCGCGTTCGCGGCCATGTACCAGCCGAGCAGCGGCACGAGCGTCTCGAGGCGGCGTCCGCCCGTGCCCTCGAGCACGAACGACGTGTGGGTCGCGGTCTCCTCGAGCACCGTGAGCCGCCAGTCGGCGTCGACGTCGGGGTTCGTCGAGAGCGTGGTCACGGGGATGCGCGACTCGGCCACGAGGCGACGGCCCCAGTCGGAGTCGATCGTCACGACGCCGCGTCGCGACCGCTCGGGCTGGAACAGCTCGCGCTTCGCCTCGAAGTAGACGTCCATCGACGCGTAGTCGTCGAGGTGGTCGTGGGTGAGGTTCGTGAACCCGACGACGTCGAACACGAGGCCGTCGACCCGGTGGCGCGAGAGCGCCTGCGCCGACACCTCGACGCCGACGGCGCGCACGTCGACCTCGCGCATGCGGGCGAGCAGCGCGTGCAGCTCGCTCGCCTCGGGCGTCGTGAGCGAGCTCGTGACGGCCTCGTCGCCGATGCGGCGCTCGGCCGTCGACGTGAGTCCCGCGACGACGCCGAGCTGGCGCAGGATGCCGTAGAGCAGGTAGACGACGCTGGTCTTGCCGTTCGTGCCGGTCACGGCGAACAGCGTGGCCGGGTTGTCGGCGGTGCGATGGATCCACGCGGCGACCTCGCCGAGCGCGGCGCGCGCGTCGGGGGTCACCAGGATCGGCAGGCCGGCGCCGGCGGCGAGCTCGGCGCCCGCGGCATCCGTCAGCACCGCGACCGCGCCGGCGTCGCGGGCGGCGGCGGCGAACTGACGCGCCGTGCGCGTTGCGCCCGGGCACGCCGACGTACAGGTCGCCGGGCCGGACCGCCGACGAGGCGAGCACGACGCCGGTGACCTCGAGGTCGTCGATGTCGCCGTGCACCTCGAGGTCGAACGTCTCGGCCAGGCCGTGGAGCGATCGAGGGCTCGGATGCTGCGGCCGGAGGGCCGCGGGAGGCGATCCGGTCACGAACCCAACTTTCTCACCAGGTGGCTGGCAGCTCGGGCGCCGGGGCGCCGGATGGAACGGTCCGATACTTCTTCAGCACCTGGCTCATCACCTGTTGGAAGACGGGAGCGGATGCGGCGGACGAGTTCATCTTAACGGGATTCATGATGCTCACCGAAACGACGAACTGCGGATCGTCGGCCGGCGCGAACCCCGAGACCGAGACGAGGTAGCCGCTGCAGGTACCCGCCGTTGCCGTCGGGGACCTGGGCGGTTCCGGTCTTCGCGGCCACCCGGTACCCGGGGATCTCCCACTTGTCGGCGAGCCAGCCCTCGAGGTACACGCGCTCGAGCATCTGGCTGGTCTGGTCGGCCGCGGTCTCCGAGATCACGCGCGTGCCCGCCGGACTGCGGCGCCGTCTCGCTCGCCGTCGGCGTCGGTGCAGCCGTCGACGAGCCGCACCGGCATCCGCACGCCGCCGTTGGCGATGGTCTGGTAGGCGCTCGCGATCTGCACCGCCGTCGTGGTGAGGCCCTGGCCGAACATCGTCGCGTACTTCGTCTGGTTGTCCCACTCCTCGGGGCTGCCGTGCAGGTCGCCGGGCTCCTCGCCGGGGAAGCCCACCTCGGTGCGCTCGCCGAGCCCGAAGGCGAGCATGTCGTCGTAGCGCTCCTGGTCGGTGAGCCGCTCGCCGAACTGCGACATGCCCGTGTTCGACGACTCGATGAGCACGCCCGTGAGCGTGTAGCCGCTCGTCCTCGTGGTAGCCGCTGTCGTTGATGTTCGCGCCGTTCGGCGGGCAGGTAGCGGTAGGGCGCGACGATCTGGCTGAGCGCGTCGGCCTTGCCGGCGTCGATGACGGATGCCGCGGTGAGCGCCTTGAACGTCGAGCCCGGCTCGAACGGCGCCGTGAACGAGCGCGCACCGCGGTCGTCCTCGGGCGTCGCCGCCGGGTCGTTCGGGTCGACCGTCGGCACGTCGGCGACCGCGAGGAGGCGGCCGGTCTTCGCCTCCATCACGGTGACGGTGGCCCAGTCGGCGCCGACCGCCTGCACCTGGGCCTCGGCGATGCGCTGCACCATCCACTGCAGGTCGGAGTCGATCGTGAGGTGCAGGGTGCCGCCGTCGCGCGCCTGCTTGTGGACGACCTCCGTGCCGGGGATCTGCACCCAGTCCTCGAGGCTGTGCAGGTAGCTGTACTTCGCCGTCCTCGCCGGCGAGGCACTCGTCCTCGGAGAGCTCGACGCCGGCGAGGGCGTCGCCGTCGTCGCCGACGAAGCCGAGCAGGTTGCCGGCGACGGCGCCGTTCGGGTAGCGACGGCTCGGATGCTCCCACGGCACGACCCACGGGATGTCGAGCGCCTTCACCTCCTCGTAGGTCGCCGTGTCGACGAGCTTCGCGACGTAGGCGAAGTCGGACTCGGGGTTCTCGGCGAGCTTGGCGGTCGATGATGCCCTGCACCTGCTCGCCCGTGAGGCCGAGCACCGCCCCGAGCTCGGCGGCGGACTGCTCGAGCGGCACGTCGACGCGCACGGTCTTGTCGGGGTCGTCGCGGATCGGGCTGCTCGCGCACGATGGGACCCGCGCTCGCGTTCTTCGGCGAGACGGCGATGTCGTAGCGCATCACGCTGTCGGCGAGCACGATGCCGTTCGCGTCGACGATGTCGCCGCGCGCGCCGTAGACCGTGACGGCCGTCGAGCGTCGGCCCTGCGCCTCCTCGCTCAGCTCGGCGGCGCGCACGACCTGGATGTCGACCAGTCGCACGACGAACACGCCGACGAGGGCGACCAGCACGACGGCGGCGAGGAGGATCCGCCGCATCGGGTGTCGGCTCGTGCGGTTCATTCGGGCCTTCCTCGTCGGGTCAGTGCGTGGCGGGCGTCGGCAGGCCGTCGGTCGGCGGCGGCGGGGCGACCGGCGGCGCGTCGGGCGCCGCGGCCGACGCCTCCCCCGGTGTCCCCCCGTTCGGAGTCTGCACCGGCGTGCTGCTCGGTCACGAGCGGCACGCCGCTGATCAGCGCATTCGGCACGAGCGGTGCGGATGCCGCTGCCGCCGCCGGTCGCGGCAGTCGGCTCGCCGAGCACCGCGCCGTCGGAGAGCCGCAGGTAGACCGGGTTGGCGTTCGGCACCATGCCGAGGGCCTCGGCGTTCGCGGCGAGGAACTGCGGCGACTCGACGCGGTCGAGGTCCTCGGAGAGCTTCTGCTCCTCGCGAGCGAGCGTCGCCTGCTGCACCTGGTACGAGTCGATCTCGTAGGCGCCCTGCGCTACCGCGATCGAGAGCAGCAGCTGCGCCACCACGATCACCGCGACGCCGCCGAGCGCGATGATCGCGTAGGCGAGGCGGGGCTTCGCACGTCCGGCCGGGCTCGGGCGCCGGCCGCAGCCGGCGCTCGGGCTTCGGTGCGGGGATCCTCCGGGGTGCGGGGGCGGACTGGGCCGGCAGCGCGGTCATGACGGCCTCCTCACTCGTTCGGCGGCGCGCAGTCGCACCGGCTTCGCACGCGGGTTCTCGGCCTGCTCGGATTCGCTCGCCAGCTCGGCCCCGCGGACGAGGAGCCGGAACTGCGGGCGGTGCTCGGGCAGCTCCATCGGGAGCCCGGCGGGAGCCGTCGAGCTCGCCGCCGCCTGCAGCACGCGCTTGACGATGCGGTCCTCGAGCGACTGGTAGGCGAGCACGACGATCCGCCCGCCGACGGCGATGGTGTCGAGCGCGGCGGGCATCGCCCGCTGCAGCACCGACAGCTCCTCGTTCACCTCGATCCGCAGCGCCTGGAACACCCGCTTGGCCGGATGCCCCTGGCGCTGCACGGCGACCGGGGTCGCCGCCGTGATGATCGCGACGAGTTCGGCCGACCGCGTGATCGGCGCCTCGGCCCGTGCACGCACGATCGCCCGCGCGTAGCGGGCGGCGAGCTTCTCCTCGCCGAAGTCGCTGGAAGATGCGCCGCAGTTCGTCTTCGCTCGACTCGGCGATGACGTCGGCGGCGGTGCGTCCGCGCGTGAAGTCCATGCGCATGTCGAGCGGCGCGTCCTTCGAGTACGCGAACCCGCGCTCGGCGCGATCGAGCTGCAGCGACGAGACGCCGAGGTCGAACAGCACGCCCTGCACCTCGTCGAATCCCTCGGAACGCACGGCCTCGCCGATGCCGTCGTACACGGTGTGCACGAAACGCGCTCGGTCCCCGAACGGCGCGAGTCGCTCGCGGGCGATCGCCAGCGCGTCGGTGTCGCGGTCGAGGCCGATGACCGTGAGCTTCGGGAACCGCTCGAGGAAGGCGCGGCTGTGGCCGCCCATGCCGAGCGTGGCGTCGACGAGCACCGCGCCGTCGGCCTCGAGGGCCGGCGCGAGCAGCGCGAGCGTGCGCTCGAGCATGACCGGGGTGTGGATGCGTTCGATGTCCATGATTCCGCCCTGTCCTCGAGGCCTCGGGTCCCGATCCCCATCCGTTCGTCCTGATGCGGGGAAGTGCACCAGGCGCGGCCGGCTGGGAGTCGGGGCCCGAGGACTAGAAGAGTCCGGGGATCACCTCCTCCGCCGTTTCCGCGAAGGCCGCCTCCTGCTCGGCGAGGTATGTCTGCCACGCCGTCGCATCCCAGATCTCCACCCGGCTGCCGGCACCGATGACCGTCAGGTCCCGGTCGAGCCCCGCGTAGCCGCGGAGCGTGGCGGGGATGGTGACCCGATGCTGCTTGTCGGGGGTCTCCGCGGACGCCCCCGAGAGGAAGACGCGCATGTAATCGCGCGCCTGCTTGCTCGTGACCGGGGCTTGGCGGATCTTGTCGCTCATGCTCTCGAACTCCCGCGCGCTGAACACGTAGATGCAGCGCTCCTGCCCGCGCGTGAGCACGAGGCCGCTCGACAGCTCCTCCCGGAACTTCGCCGGAAGAATGACGCGGCCCTTCTCATCGAGCTTCGGCTCGTAGGTCCCGAGGAACACCGCACCACCCCCTTTCCTCCGGCCAGGATCCAGGTGACCCCACTTTACTCCACTCCCATCCACCGATCAACGACATTCGCTCGTCTTCGGAGCCGCATCAGCGTGTGAGATCCCTGTGAATCCGGGATTTCATGCCGTGGAGGGGGGTGGAGGGAATCGGAGGCACGACTGGCGTGCGATGGGCGCGGCGAACGCATTCGAGCGAGCGGATGCCGCGTCCTCAGCTCAGCGGATGCCGCGGAACGGGCGCGTTCGAGGACGCCCCCGGACGACGAAAACGGGCCGATCCGAAGATCGACCCGTCGAGGTGGTGGGAAGTGGAGGACTAGTCGCGGCCCTCCTGGCGGCGATCCCAACGGTCGTTGAGGCGGTCCATGAAGCCGCCGCCCGAGCGCTTGGCCTTCGCGCCGGCGTACGGCTCGGCCGGAGCGGCCGCGGCGGCGCCGCGCTTGCTGGGCGTGATGGCGATGAGCACACCGGCGAACATGAGCGCGAAGCCGATGACGCCGACGATGAGCAGCTGCAGGGCGACGCCCGCGATGAGCGCGCCGACCCCCGCGACGGCGAGGAGCACGCCGAGCACGATGGCCCGGTAGTTCGGTCGTCGACCACGGACGCCACCCACCGCGTGGACGAAGTCCGCGTCATTGCGGTAGAGGTTCCGCTCCATCTCCTCGAGAAGACGTTGCTCCTGCTCTGAAAGCGGCATCTCATTCCCCTCAGGCTCGGGATCGACGCATCCGAGGCCATTCTAGCGCCGCGCCGCCTCGCTAGGCTAGGCGGGTGGCTCACGGTTCCCGGCTGGTCGATCTGGTGCATGCGCGCATCGAGGACTTCCTCGCCGAACGCACTTCCATTCTCCGCTCGATCAGCCCCGACCTGGAGCCGCTCGACGCGTTCTCAAGGCGGTTTCTCAGCGGCGGCAAGCGCTTCCGGGCGCTGTTCTGCTACTGGGGCTGGGAGGCGGTGCGCCGGGCGGGGCTTCGACCCGTTCGAGGCGGAGGGCGGACGCGACCGATTCCCAGTCGTCTCGGCCGCAGCCGCGCTCGAGATCTTCCACGCCGCCGCGCTCGTGCACGACGACATCATCGACAACTCCGACACCCGCAGGGGCGCCCCGTCGGCCCACCGGCTGTTCGAGGGGCTGCACGCCGAATCGGGCTGGGCCGGCAGCAGCGCGCGACTTCGGTCGCGCCTCGGCGATCCTGCTCGGCGACCTGCTGCTCGGGTGGAGCGACGAGCTGCTCGACGAGGGGCTCGCGGCGCTCCCCGACCGGCAGGCGGCCCGCGACGGCGCGCGCCGAGTTCATCCGGATGCGCACCGAGGTGACCGTCGGCCAGTACCTCGACATCCTCGAGGAGCGCGCCTGGCGTCGCGCAGTCCGACGAGGAGCAGCGCACCCGCGCCGAACGCGTGATCGTCTACAAGTCGGCGAAGTACACGGTCGAGTCGCCGCTCGTGATCGGCGGCGCCATCGCCGGCGCGACCGCCGACGCAGCTCGACGCGCTGCGCGGGTTCGGCCTGCCGCTCGGCATCGCCTACCAGCTGCGCGACGACCTGCTCGGCGTCTACGGCGACCCCGAGGTCACCGGCAAGCCGAGCGGCGACGACCTGCGCGAGGGCAAGCGCACCATGCTCATCGCGATCGCGCGCGAGCGACTCGCCCCCGGACAGCGCCGCCTGCTCGACGAGCTCCTCGGCGATCCCGACCTCGGCGCCGAGCAGGTCGCGATGCTGCAGCGCACGATCGCCGACTGCGGCGCCGTCGACGAGGTCGAGCGCGCTCATCGCCGACAACGTCGCACGCGCCACGGCCGTGCTCGCCGACGCGCCGTTCAGCCGCGACGCGCAGGCGGAGCTCGGCGCGCTGGCGAAGGCGGTCACCCGCCGGTCGAGCTGACCGGCGGCGTCAGGCGAGCGCCTGGGCGACGCGGCGCACCTCGGCCTTGCGCCCGGCGCGGAGCGCCGCGATCGGCGTCGTGCCGAGGCTGTCCTCCTCGTCGAGCAGCCACTCGAGCGCCTCGGCGTCGGTGAAGCCGGCGTCCGAGAGCACCATGGCCGTGCCGTGGAGCTCGGGCAGCGGCGCACCGTCGCGCAGGAACAGCGCGGGCACCTTCAGCACGCCGTCGACGCGCGCCGCCAGCAGGTGGCGGTCGTCGATGAGGCGCCGGATGCGGCTCGGGGTCTGCCCGAGCAGCTCGACGAGGTCGGGAACGGTCAGCCAGTCGGTCTGGTCGGCGTCGGTCACGAGACCAGCCTGCCAGACGCACGAGCGCACTGCGGAAGCGGCGGGCCGCACGACGTCGGCGACGGGTTCCGCAACGGAGTCGGCGGACGCGCGGCGAGGTCGTTGACTCGCCCCATCGCCCTGTGCGACGGTGGCCGCGGACGCCGAGGTCCGGATGCCGGCGTGAGGGGGAACGATGGCGAACGAGCCGGAGGAGATCGGCCGGGCGTACGCCGGCACCCGCGGATGCCACCGACCGACCGCCGCCGACGCGGCATCCGGGCCGTGCTCGGCGCTGCCGCTCGCCGATCGTGAGCACCGTCGCCGTGACCCTCGGCATCGCGCAGCCCGCCGAGGCCGCCGCCGCAGCCGCTGAAGCGCCAGGCCAAGGCGAAGGCGCAGGGCTCGCACCGCGCACCGGCAGCGGCTCGGCGTCGCCGCGATCGCGCCGCGGCGCCCGCCGAGTACGTCGTGGCCGACGGCGACACCGTGAGCGGCATCGCCGAGCGCTTCGGGCTCGCGACCGCGGAGGTCCTCGCCGCTCAACGGGCTCGGCTGGTCGAGCCTGATCTTCCCCGGCCAGCGGCTCGCGCACTGCCCGCGGCCGCGCCCGCGCCGGACGCGGCGCCCGCGCCCCCGCCGGTCGCGCCCGAGATCGCGCGCCACGTCGTCGTCGAGGGCGACACGATGGGCGGCATCGCCGCGGCGTACGGCCTCGACGTCGCGAGCGTGCTCGAGCGCGAACGGCCTCGGGCCGTCGAGCCTCATCTTCCCGGGCGAGTCGATCGTGCTGCCGCTCACCGGCGCCTCCGTCGTCGCCGCGGCGCCGCTCCCGCGGCCCGACCCGCCGCGCCCGCGCCGACGCCGCCGCCGACCCGCGCCGCCGAGACGCACCTGGTCGTCGACGGCGACACGCTCGTCGCGATCGCCGCGCGCTACGGCGTCACGGTGGCGGAGCTCGACGCGATCAACGGGCTCGGCGGCTCCACCGTCATCCTGCCCGGCCAGCGCTCGTCGTGCGCACGGCCCACGCCGGTCGTGACCGTCGCGTCGGTCAGCATGCCGCTGGACGACGAGACGCGCGCGAACGCCAGCATCATCATCGACGTCGGGCGAGCCCTCGGCGTGCCCGACCAGGGCATCGTCGATCGCCCTCGCCGCCGCGGCGCAGGAGTCCGGGCCTGAGGAACCTGCACTACGGCGACCTCGACTCCCTCGGCCTCTTCCAGCAGCGTCCGAGCCAGGGCTGGGGCACCCCCGAGGAGGTGCTCGACCCCGTGCCGCGCGGCGACCGCGTTCTACGGCGGCGCCGCCGAACCCGAACGCCGGCCGCACGCGCGGCCTGCTCGACATCGCGGGCTGGGAGTCGATGAGCGTCACGCAGGCCGCGCAGGCGGTGCAGCAGTCGGCGCACCCCGATCACTACGCGAAGTGGGAGACGCAGGCGCGGGCCTGGCTGTCGGAGCTGGGCTGAGCCGCCCTTCCGCATGGCCGTGCCGGCGCGGCATCCGCCGATCACGAAGCCGTTGCGATCTCGCCGTTCCGCGGCGTTTAGTCGGCTTCCGGCATGTACCTCTTCGTAGACTCGAACGGTGACCACCGCGCCCGCCGACCCGATGATCGGCCGTCTCGTCGACGGCCGGTACCAGGTGCGCTCGCGCATCGCGCGCGGGGGCATGGCCACCGTGTACCTCGCGACCGACCTGCGGCTCGAGCGCCGCGTCGCGATCAAGATCATGCACGGGCACCTCGCCGACGACAACACGTTCAAGACGCGGTTCATCCAGGAGGCCCGCTCGGCCGCCCGGCTCGCGCACCCGAACGTCGTGAACGTCTTCGACCAGGGCCAGGACGCCGACATGGCCTACCTCGTCATGGAGTACCTGCCCGGCATCACCCTGCGCGAGCTGCTGAAGGACTACAAGAAGCTCACGCCCGAGCAGACCGTCGACATCATGGACGCCGTGCTCTCGGGCCTCGCGGCCGCGCACCAGGCCGGCATCGTGCACCGCGACCTGAAGCCCGAGAACGTGCTGCTCGCCGACGACGGCCGCATCAAGATCGGCGACTTCGGCCTCGCGCGCGCCGCGAGCGCGAACACCGCGACCGGGCAGGCCCTGCTCGGCACGATCGCCTACCTCTCCCCCGAGCTCGTCACCCGCGGCGTCGCCGACGCGCGCAGCGACATCTACGCGGTCGGCATCATGATGTACGAGATGCTCACCGGCGAGCAGCCCTACATGGGCGAGGCGCCGATGCAGATCGCCTACCAGCACGCGAACGACTCGGTGCCGACGCCGAGCTCGAAGAACCCGACCGTGCCCGCCGAGCTCGACGAGCTCGTGCTGTGGGCGACCGCACGCGACCCCGAGGAGCGTCCGAACGACGCCCGCGTGATGCTCGAGCGCCTGCGCGAGGTCGAGCCCGACATCCGCGTCGTCGCGCACGGCGCTCCGCACGCAGGCCACGATGGTGATCCCGGATGCCGCGATGCCGATCGGTGCGCGCCACCGCCGAGACCACCGTGCTCGGCGCCGGCGCGGTCGTCGCGCCCGTCGCTCGCCACCGCGACGCTCGCGGCATCCGACGACGCGGCGAGGACGCGACCGCCCTCGCGGCGACCGCCGATCGCCGCAAGCGCCGCGGGTACTGGATCTTCGCCCTCGTGCTGCTGCTCACCGGGCTCGCCGCGGGCACCGGCTGGTACTTCGGCGCCGGCCCGGGCGCGCTCGCGACCGTGCCCGAGACGGCGACCCTGCTCCCCGACAACGCCCGGCAGGTGCTCGCAGGCGGAGGGCTTCGAGGTCGTCGACGGCGAACGCCACGACCCCGATGGTCGCCGCCCGGCCAGGTGTCCGGCACGGACCCGGCCGGCGGCCAGCAGGCGCGACGGGGCTCGGCGGTCACGATGTTCGTCTCGCTCGGGCCGCGGATGCTGCCCGTCCCCGACGTCGTCGGCCTGCCCGAGGCCGAGGCACGCGCCGCCCTCGCCGACTTCACCGTCGCCGAGCAGGCCACGCCGCAGTTCTCGGCCGACGTCGCCGCCGGCTCGGTCATCGCGCGTGCTCGGCGCCGACGGCGACCCCGCTCGGCGCGGAGTACGCCGAGCTCGGCGACGTCACCCTCGTCGTCTCCGTCGGCGCGGTGCCCGACGTCACGGGCCTGCCCGTGGCCGAGGCCGAGGCGGCGCTCGCCGGCGCCGGGCTCGCGGTCGACCGGGCCGAGCCCGAGTTCAGCGACGACGGTGCCGCTCGACCACGTGATCGCGGCGGCGCCCGCGACCGACCCCGTGCGCCCCGGCGACACGATCGTGCTCACGGTCTCGAAGGGCCAGGACCTCGTCGAGGTGCCCAACGTCATCACCGGCCAGACGATCGCGCAGGCGCGCGAGCAGCTCGAGGCGCTCGGCTTCACGCGTGACGTCGAACGTGCCCGGCGTTCCTCGAGGGCGCCGTCGTGGCATCCGTGCAGAGCCCGGCTGCCGGCGAGCAGCTGAAGCGCGGGTCCGAGGTCACGGTCAACTTCGGCTGACGCCGGACGCAGGCACGGCGACCTCGCCGCGAGCCTCGGGCATCCGTCACCGGACGCCCCGCGACGACGGCGTCAGCGGGCGGTGAGCTCCTCGGCCACCAGGAACGCGAGCTCGAGCGACTGCATGTGGTTCAGGCGCGGGTCGCAGAGCGACTCGTAGCGCGTGGCGAGGGTCTCCTCGTCGATGTGCTCCGAGCCGCCGAGGCACTCGGTGACGTCGTCGCCGGTGAGCTCGACGTGGATGCCGCCCGGGTACGTGCCCGCCGCGCGGTGCGCCTCGAAGAAGCCCCGGACCTCGTCGACGACGTCGTCGAAGCGACGCGTCTTGTAGCCGTTCGGCGTCGTGATGCCGTTGCCGTGCATCGGGTCGGTGACCCAGAGCGGGTTCGCGTCGCTGCGCTTGATGGCCTCGAGCAGCGGCGGCAGCGCGTCGCGGATCTTGCCGGCGCCCATGCGCGTGATGAAGGTGAGGCGGCCGGGCTCGCGGTTCGGGGTCGAGCTTGTCGATGAGCTCGAGCATCGTCTCGGGCGTCGTCGACGGGCCGAGCTTCACGCCGATCGGGTTGCGCACCCGCGAGAGGAAGTCGACGTGCGCGCCGTCGAGGTCGCGGGTGCGCTCGCCGATCCAGATGAAGTGCGCCGACGTGTTGTACGGCGTGCCGGTGCGCGAGTCGATGCGCGTCATCGGGCGCTCGTAGTCCATGAGCAGGCCCTCGTGGCCCGTGTAGAACTCGGTGTGCTTGCAGCTCCTCGAAGTCGGCGCCGCACGCCTCCATGAACTTGATGGCGCGGTCGATCTCGCGGGCGAGGCGACTCGTAGCGCGGCGTTCGCCGGGTTCGCCGACGAAGCCCTGGTTCCACGAGTGCACCTGGCGCAGGTCGGCGAACCCGCCCTGCGTGAACGCGCGGATCAGGTTGAGCGTCGAGGCGGCCGTGTGGTAGCCCTGCACCAGGCGGGCGGGGTCGGCGCGCGCGCGACTCGGGCGTGAAGTCGTAGCCGTTGACGATGTCGCCGCGGTAGGCGGGCAGCGTCACGTCGCCGCGGGTCTCGGTGTCGCTCGAGCGCGGCTTGGCGAACTGGCCCGCCATGCGGCCCATCTTCACGACGGGCATCGAGGCGCCGTACGTGAGCACGACCGCCATCTGCAGCACCGTCTTGACGCGGTTGCGGATCTGGTCGGCCGTGGCGCCCGCGAAGGTCTCGGCGCAGTCGCCGCCCTGCAGCAGGAACGCCTCGCCGCGCGATGCGGCGCGCGAGTCGCGTCGCGCAGCATGTCGACCTCGCCGGCGAAGACGAGCGGCGGCAGCGTCGCGAGCTCGGCGGATGCCGCGTGCGCGGCCTCGGGGTCGGGCCACTGCGGCTGCTGCTTGATCGGCAGCGTGCGCCAATAGTCGAGGCCGTCGATCACGGAGGGATCTGCATTGACGACGGGCTCGACGAGCTGTACCACGGGGCTGTCCTGAGTGTTCGGGCGCAGATGCGCCGGGAATGGGAACGCGGCGCCGCACGTCGCGCCGCCGCCTCACGAGCCTACCGCGATTGGGTGGCGCGCTGCTCCTTCACCGAACTCGCGTAGACGTCGACGTATTCCTGGCCGCTCGAGGTGCGGAGGTCGTACACGAGCTCGTCGGTGACTCGACCGCAGCATGAAGCGGTCGCCCTCGAGGCCCTCGAAGCGAGTGAAGTCGAGCGGCTCGCCGAAGATGATCCCGATGCGGCGCACGTTCGGCAGGCGCTGTCCGATCGGCATGACCTTCTCGGTGCCGATCATCGCGACCGGGATGACCGGGCACCCGACTCGAGGACCATGCGGGCGACGCCCGTGCGACCGCGGTACAGCTTGCCGTCGGGGCTGCGGGTGCCCTCGGGGTAGATGCCGAGGATGCTGCCCTCGCCCAGCACCCGGAGGCCGGTGTTGAGCGAAGCCTCGGAGGCCTTGCCGCCCGAGCGGTCGATCGGCAGCTGACCCGCCGCCTGGAAGAAGACGCGCGTCGCCCAGCCCTTGAGGCCCTTGCCCGTGAAGTAGTCGCTCTTGGCGAGGAAGATCACCGGCCGGTCGACGACGAGCGGCAGGAAGATCGAGTCGATGAACGAGAGGTGGTTCCACGCGAGGACGACCGGCGCCGTCCTTCGGCACGTTCTCGAGCCCCACGACCCACGGCCGGAAGATCGCCAGCAGGATCGGGCCGACGACGATGTGCTTCATGATCCAGTAGAACACCGGCGCACCACCCCTCCCTGGGCGAACGAACGATTCAGCCTAGCGCCGCGGCGACTCAGGCGTGCTCCTCGACCCACACGCGTGCGAGGTCGGCCGCGCCGACCACGCCGGCGTCGTTGACGAGCTCCGCGATCACGAAGTCGGGCTCGGGGTGGTAGCCGCGCGCCGGCAGGTGCTCGAGGTACGCCTCGCGGATCGGGCCGAGCAGCAGCTCGCCCGCCACGGCGACGCCGCCGCCGAAGACGAAGCGCTGCGGGATCGAGCACGGCGGACAGCGAGGCGGAGGCCTGGCCGAGCCAGTGGCCGAGCTGGCGAAGGGCCGCGACCGCCCCGGGGTCCTCCTGCTCGATGAGCGCGCCGACGACGTGGCCGTCGAGCGCGCCGTGCTCCCCGCGGGCACGCGCGAGGGCCTGGCCGATGCCGCCCGCGTCGGCGATCTCGTTGGCCATGCGCAGCAGGGCGCGGCCGGAGCCGTACTGCTCGAGGCATCCGTGCTGGCCGCAGCCGCACGCGATGCCGTTCGGGCACGACGCGGATGTGGCCGAGCTCGGCGCCGGCGCCGAAGCCGCCGCGGAACAGCCGGTCGCCCGCGACGATCGCGCCGCCGACGCCCGTGCCGATGGTGAGCATCACCATGTCGCTCACGAGCCGGCCGGCGCCGAAGCGGAACTCCGCCCAGCCCGCGGCGTTCGCGTCGTTGTCGACGACGACGTGCGTGCCGACCCGGGCCTCGAGCTTCTCCCGGAACGGCTCGTTGCGCCAGTCGATGTTCGGCGCGTAGTAGACGGTCGACTGCGCAGCGTCGATGAAGCCCGCCGCCGCGACGCCCACCGCCGCGGTCGGGGCCGCCCGCGGAGAGGGACTCGATCATCGTGACGACGGCGTCCTCGAGGAGCTGCGGGTCGCCGGCCGGGGTCGGGACGCGCTCGCTCCGCGACGATGGCGCCGAACTCGTCGACCACCGCTCCGGCGATCTTCGTCCCGCCGATGTCGATTCCGATCGCATGCACCAGGACGCCGCCTTTCGAAGGGGATGAGGCCGAATGATCCCGGGGCCTCGAGGCCGCACGAGCAACGACTAGAGTGTAATCGACCCCAATGCCGAGGTTCGCGCACCCCGTGCTGCCGCCTCTCCCGGTGCCGAAGGAGCTACCGTGATCCAGTTCGATACCCCCGCCGTCGTCCCGGCCGACCCAGACGCGAACACCACCGACCTGCTCGTCGATCGCGTCGCCGCGACGCCCGACGCCGTGCTGTTCTCCCTGCCGACCGCCGACGGCGGCTGGTCGCCGGTCACGACGCCGCGAGTTCCACGACCAGGTCATCGCCCTCGCGAAGGGCCTCGTCGCCGCCGGCATCGAGCCCGGCGACAAGATCGGCCTCATGTGCAAGACGCGCTACGAGTGGACGCTCATCGACTTCGCCACGTGGTTCGCGGGCGCGGTGCTCGTGCCGATCTACGAGACCAGCTCGCCCGCACAGGTGCAGTGGAACCTCGACCGACTCCGGCGCCATCGCGGTCATCGTCGAGACGCCCGACCACTTCGCCCGCTTCGACGAGGTGCACCCCGAGCTCCCGGCGATCCGCAACATCTGGCAGATCGACCTCGGCGACCTCGACAAGCTCGCGGCGTCCGGCACCGGCGTCACCGACGAGGAGATCGAGCGCCGCCGCAACCTCGCCGTCGGCTCCGACATCGCGACGCTCATCTACACGTCGGGCTCGACCGGCAAGCCGAAGGGCTGCGTGCTCACCCACTCGAACTTCGTCGAGACTCTGCCGCAACTCGGCCGTGGCGCTCAAGGAGGTCGTCGCCGACGCCGACGGCGCGTCGACGCTGCTCTTCATCACCACCGCGCACATCTTCGCGCGCTTCATCGCGGTGCTCGTCGGTGCACGCCGGCGTCAGGGTCGGCCACCAGCCCGACACCAAGCAGCTCCTGCCCTCGCTCGGCAGCTTCAAGCCGACGTTCCTCCTCGCTGTGCCGCGCGTGTTCGAGAAGGTCTACAACGTCGTCCGAGCAGAAGGCCGAGGCCGGCGGCAAGGGCAAGATCTTCCGCGCCGCTGCCGACACCGCCGTCGCCCACTCGAAGCGCCAAGGAGGCCGGCAAGGTCCCGCTCGGCCTCAAGCTCAAGTTCGCCCTCTTCGACCGGCTCGTCTACGGCAAGCTCCGCGCACGCGATGGGCGGCAACGTCGAGTACGCCGTCTCGGGCTCCGCTCCGCTCGGTCCGCGCCTCGGCCACTTCTACCACGCCTCGGCATCACGATCCTCGAGGGCTACGGCCTCACCGAGACCACGGCGCCCGCCACGGTGAACCTCGCCACGAAGTCCAAGATCGGCACGGTCGGCCCCGCGCTGCCCGGCGTGTCCGTGCGCATCGCCGACGACGGCGAGATCGAGGTCAAGGGCGTCAACGTCTTCAAGGAGTACTGGAAGAACCCCGAGGCCACGGCCGAGACGTTCGACGGCGACTGGTTCAAGACCGGCGACATCGGCTCGTTCGACGCCGACGGCTTCCTGACGATCACCGGCCGCAAGAAGGAGATCATCGTCACGGCCGGCGGCAAGAACGTCGCGCCCGCCGCGCTCGAGGACCCGATCCGCGCCAACCCGATCGTCGGTCAGGTCGTCGTCGTCGGCGACAAGAAGCCGTTCATCTCGGCGCTCATCACGCTCGACCCCGAGATGCTGCCCGTCTGGCTCAACAACAACGGCGAGGACGCCGGCATGACGCGTCGAGGAGGCCGCCGTGAACGCGGCCGTGCTCGCCGAGGTGCAGCGGGCGATCGACGCCGCGAACGAGCACGTGTCGCGTGCCGAGTCGATCCGCAAGTTCACGATCCTCGTCGACCGAGCTCACCGAGGCGAGCGGTCACCTCACGCCGAAGATGAGCATCAAGCGCAACGTCATCCTCGAGGACTTCTCGGCCGAGATCGAGGCGATGTACTCCGGCGCTCCCGCGACCGAGGGCCACTCGATCGTGCACTGATCGCTCCGACACAGCGAAGGGCGCCGCGGCATCCGCGGGGCCCTTCGTCATCTGCGGATGTCGGCGCGAAACGCGGCCGGTGCCGGGCGCGATCAGAACCAGTCCGACTCGCGCACCGCCTTCATCGCCGCGCGGCGCTCGTCCTTCTCGAGCCGGTCGAGGTAGAGCATGCCGTCGAGGTGGTCGGTCTCGTGCTGCAGCGCCTGCGCCATGAGTCCGCTGCCCGAGAGCTCGACGTCGTTGCCGTCGAGGTCGATGCCGCGAACGCGGGCGAACGGATGCCGCGGCGTCTTGTGCCAGAGGCCCGGCACCGAGAGGCATCCCTCGTCGACGAGCTCGGGCTCCCCCGAGACCTCGACGATCACCGGGTTGAGGATGTAGCCGATCTCGCCGTCGACGTTGTAGCTGAACGCGCGCAGGCCGACGCCGATCTGCGGTGCGGCGACGCCGGCGCGGCCGGGCAGCTTGACGCTGTCGATGAGGTCGGCGACGAGTGCGCGCACGCCATCGTCGATCTGTTCGACGGGGGCGGAGACGGTCTTCAGGACGGGGTCGCCGAACAGGCGGATGGGACGTTCCGGCAATTGCGCTCCGATCAGTGCCCGCGGTCGACGGGCAGGCCTTCGACCACGAGCGCCGCGAGTTCGCGCGCCGCGTGCCGCGTCACGGGCCGCAGCTCGTCGCAGTGGACGACGGATCCGGCGGCGAGCTGCGGGTCGTACGGGATCCGCACGATCTCGCGCACGCGCGACTGGAAGTGCGCTTCGATCTCGTCGACCTTGACGAGGTGCGTGCCCTGCGTCGCCAGGTTGATCGCGACGACCGCGTTGCGCACGAGCTCGCCGTAGCCGTTGGCCTCGAGCCAGGTGAGCGTCTCGGAGGCGAGTCGCGCCTCGTCGACGCTGCCGCCCGAGACGACGACGATCGAGTCGGCGCGCTGCAGCGTGGCCCGCATCACCGAGTGCACGATGCCGGTGCCGCAGTCGGTGAGCACGAGCGAGTAGTAGCGGGCGGCGAGGCCGGCGACGACGTTGTAGTCGTTGTCGTCGAACGCCTCGGAGAGCGTCGGGTCGGTGTCGGAGGCGAGGATGTCGAGCCGCGTCTCGTCGCGCGAGACGAAGTCGCGAGAAGTCGGTGTAGCCGCCGATCGAGGAGGCCTTGGTCACGACGTCGCGCACCGTCTCGCGCGTCTGCCGGTCGACGCGCTCGGCGAGCGTGCCGCGGTCGGGGTTCGCGTCGATCGCGATGATGCGGTCGTCGCGCGCATCGGCCAGGGCCATGCCGAGGAGCGTGGTGATCGGTGGTCTTGCCGACGCCGCCCTTGCGGGTGAGCACGGGCACGAAGCGGGCGCCGCCCTCGAAGCGCTTGCTGGATGCGGCGCGCTCAGCGCCTTGTGCGCCCGCGCCTTGGCCGAGTCGCCGAGGTTCACGAGATGCAGGGACGCCTCGTAGAGGAAGCGGTTGAAGCCGCCGTGCGGCGCCGGCCGAGTCGTGCGGTTGAGGTCGATGAGCCGGTCGGCCGTGAGCGAGTCGGCCGGCTCGGGCACCTCGGCCGGGAGCGAGATCGTCGCTCGGCACGTCGACGACCGCGACGTGGCTGCCGGTGTCGGTGCTCACGCGCTCGCGGCGGAGCTTGGACGCGTCGGCCGCGAGGAGGGCACCGTACGGCGAGGGGTCGCGACGATAGGAGCTCGCGGTAGCTGCACCGGCGAGCGCCGGGGTGATGACCTCGACCGACGTCGTGCGTCGAATCGCCGCCGCCGACCGAACCCGGGTTCACGGCGACGTCGTCGATGGCGACCGCCACCTCGTCCTCTGGCATCTCGGGCCTGGGTGCAGGAGGGAGGTCGACGCGGATGTTCGAGGCTGTCGGGCAACGTCCCCGCCGCGTGCGCACCGGTCGTCGGCTCGAGACGCGCCGCGGTCGAGTCGACGTCGAGCGCCCCCCGGCTGCCCGGCGTGTCGTGATCTCTTCATCGCCATTGTCGTCAGACACCGATACCCCTCCTCATCAGTGCGAACACACGGACAGCCTAGCGCGGGCGCACGACGACGAGAAGGTCGCCCGCCTCGACCTGCTGCGTCTTGGGGATCGCGAGGCGCTCGACGACGCCGGCGACGGGCGACGTGATCGCGGCCTCCATCTTCATCGCCTCGATGGACGCGACGCTCTGGCCGGCCGCGATCTCGGCGCCCGGCTCGACCTGCAGCGTCACGACGCCCGAGAACGGCGCGGCGACTGGCCGGGCTGCGAGGCATCCGCCTTCTCGGCTGCACGTGGACTCGACGACGATGCTGCGGTCGCGCACGAACACCGGCCGGAGCTGGCCGTTGAGGGTCGTCATGACGGTGCGCATGCCCTTGTCGTCGGCCTCGCCGATCGCCTCGAGGCCCGCGTAGAGGCGCACGCCCTTGGCGATCTCGACGACGTGCTCCGAGCCCTGCCGCAGCCCGTAGAGGTAGTCGGACGGTGTCGACGACCGACAGGTCGCCGAAGAGTTCGCGGATCTGCTCGAACTGCCGGGTCGGCGCCGGGAAGAGCAGCGCGTTGAGCGTCGCGCGCCGGGTGCGGCTGTCGGCCTCGAGCGCGTCGCGCTGCTCGTCGGTCAGCTCGGTCACGCCGATGCGCACGTCCTTGCCCGCGAGCACCTTGGTGCGGAACGGCTCGGGCCAGCCGCCGGGCAGGTCGCCGAGCTCGCCGGCCATGAAGCCGATCACCGAGTCGGGGATGTCGTACTTCTCGGGGTTCTCCGCGAAGTCGGCCGGGTCGGCCTTGACCGCGGCGAGGTGCAGGGCGAGGTCGCCGACGACCTTCGACGACGGCGTCACCTTCGGCACGCGGCCGAGGATGTGGTTGGCCGCGGCGTACATGTCCTCGATGAGCTCGAAGTCGTCGGCGAGGCCCAGCGCGATCGCCTGCTGGCGCAGGTTCGAGAGCTGGCCGCCCGGGATCTCGTGGTGGTACACGCGGCCGGTGGGGCCGGGCAGGCCCGACTCGAACGGCTTGTAGAGGCGGCGCACGGCCTCCCAGTACGGCTCGAGGTCGGCGACCGCCTGCGAGCGAGATGCCCGGTGTCGCGCTCGGTGTGCGCGAGGGCGGCGACGAGGGCCGACGCGGACGGCTGGCTCGTCGTGCCCGCCATCGGGGCGCTCGCGACGTCGACCGCGTCGACGCCGGCGCGGCTCGCGGCGAGCAGCGTCGCCAGCTGGCCGCCCGCGGTGTCGTGCGTGTGCACGTGCACCGGCAGGTCGAAGCGCTCGCGCAGCGCGCGTGACGAGCTTCTCGGCCGCCGCCGGCCGCAGGAGCCCCGCCATGTCCTTGATCGCGAGGATGTGCGCGCCGGCGTCGACGATCTGCTCGGCGAGGCCGCAGGTAGTAGTCGAGCGTGTAGAGGTCCTCGGCGGGGTCGAGCAGGTCGCCGGTGTAGCAGAGCGGCCACCTCGGCGACGGCGTGCCGGTGGCGAGCACCGCGTCGATCGCCGGGCGCATCTGGTCGACGTCGTTCAGCGCGTCGAAGATGCGGAAGATGTCGACGCCGCGTGGCCGCCGCCTCGCGGACGAAGGCGTCGGTGACCTCGGTCGGGTACGGCGTGTAGCCGACGGTGTTGCGACCGCGCAGCAGCATCTGGATGGTGATGTTCGGCAGCGCCTCGCGCAGCGCGGCGAGCCGCTCCCACGGGTCTTCGCCGAGGAAGCGGAGCGCGACGTCGTAGGTCGCACCGCCCCACGCCTCGACCGAGAGCAGCTCGGGCGTCATGCGCGCGACGTACGGCGCGACGGCGACGAGGTCCTTGGTGCGCACGCGGGTCGCGAGCAGCGACTGGTGCGCGTCGCGGAAGGTGGTCTCGGTGACCGCGAGCGGCGTCTGCGCGCGCAGCGCCGCCGCGAAGCCGGCCGGGCCGAGCTCGAGCAGGCGCTGGCGCGAGCCGGCCGGCGCCGGCGCCGACAGGTCGATGGCCGGGCAGCTTCTCGCCGGGGTCGACGCGCGTGGGCGCCGGTCCGTTCGGCTGGTTGACCGTGACGTCGGCGAGCCAGTTGAGGATCTTGGTGCCGCGGTCCTTCGAGACGCGCCCGCGCAGCAGCTGCGGGCGCTCGTCGATGAACGACGTGCTGAGGTCGCCGGCGACGAACGCGGGGTCGTCGAGCACGGCCTGGAGGAACGGGATGTTCGTGGAGACGCCGCGGATGCGGAACTCGGCGAGGGCGCGCTTGGCGCGGGCGACCGCCGCGGGGAAGTCGCGGCCGCGGCACGTGAGCTTCGCGAGCATCGAGTCGAAGTGCGGGCTGATCTGCGCCCCGGGGTTCACGTGCCGCCGTCGAGGCGGATGCCGGCACCGCCCGGCGAGCGGTAGGTCGTGATCTTGCCCGTGTCGGGGCGGAAGCCCTGCGTCGGGTCCTCCGTCGTGATGCGGCACTGCAGCGCGGCGCCGCGCAGCCGGATGTTGTCCTGCTCGAGCCCGAGGTCGGCGAGCGTCTCCCCCGCGGCGATGCGGATCTGCGACTGCACGAGGTCGACGTCGGTGACCTCTTCGGTGACGGTGTGCTCGACCTGGATGCGCGGGTTCATCTCGATGAAGACGTGCTCGCCGGCGCGCTCGCCGGCCGTGTCGAGGAGGAACTCGACGGTGCCGGCGTTCACGTAGCCGATCGACTTCGCGAACGCGACCGCGTCGCGGTACAGCGACCGGCGCACGTCGTCGGAGAGGTTCGGCGCCGGCGCGATCTCGATGACCTTCTGGTGGCGGCGCTGCACCGAGCAGTCGCGCTCGAACAGGTGCACGGTCTCGCCCGTGGCATCCGCGAGGATCTGCACCTCGATGTGGCGCGGGCGCAGCACGGCCTGCTCGAGGAACATCGTGGGGTCGCCGAACGCGCTGTCGGCCTCGCGCATCGCCTCCTCGAGGGCGGCGCGCAGGTCGTCCTTCGTGTCGACGCGGCGCATGCCGCGCCCGCCGCCGCCGGCGACGGCCTTCGCGAAGATCGGGAAGCCGATCTCGTCGGCCTGCGCCACGAGCACCTCGATGTCGTCGCGACGGCGGCGTCGACTTCAGCACCGGGACGCCCGCGGCGATCGCGTGCTCCTTCGCCGTGACCTTGTTGCCGGCCATCTCGAGGACCTGCTTCGGCGGACCGATGAAGGTGATGCCCGCCTCGGCCGCGGCCTGCGCGAGCTCGGGGTTCTCGGAGAGGAATCCGTAGCCCGGGTAGATCGCGTCGGCGCCCGACTCCCTCGCGACGCGGATGATCTCGGACACGTCGAGGTAGGCGCGCACCGGATGCCCCGGCTCGCCGATCTGGTAGGCCTCGTCGGCCTTCAGGCGGTGCAGCGAGTTGCGGTCCTCGAACGGATACACCGCGACGGTCTTCGCGCCGAGCTCGACGGCGGCACGGAACGCCCGGATGGCGATCTCGCCGCGGTTGGCGACCAGGATCTTCGTGAACATGCAGGCCTTTCGACGCGGTTTCCGCACAGCGAACATTTAGGTATCGCCCGAGGACTAAAGGTAACGTATCTGTTCGTGCACGTACTCAGCGTCAGCTCCCTCAAGGGCGGGGTCGGCAAGACCACTGTCACCCTCGGGCTCGCCTCCGCGGCCTTCGCACGCGGTGTGCGAACGCTCGTCGTCGATCTCGACCCGCAGTCCGACGTCTCGACCGGCATGGACATCCAGGTCGCCGGTCATCTCAACGTCGCCGACGTCCTCGCCTCGCCCAAGGAGAAGATCGTCCGTTCGGCGATCGCCTCGAGCGGGTGGGCCCGGTCGAACCCGAGCTGACGATCGACGTCATGATCGGCAGCCCGTCGGCGATCAACTTCGACGGGCCGCATCCGTCGATCCGCGACATCTGGAAGCTCGAAGAGGCGCTCGCGAACGTCGAGGCCGACTACGACCTCGTGCTGATCGACTGCGCGCCCTCGCTGAACGCCCTCACCCGCACCGCCTGGGCGGCGAGCGACCGCGTCGTCGTCGTCACCGAGCCCGGCCTGTTCTCGGTCGCCGCCGCCGACCGCGCGCTTCGCGCGATCGAGGAGATCCGCCGCGGACTCTCCCCGCGCCTCCAGCCGCTCGGCATCATCGTGAACCGGGCGCGCGTGCAGTCGATCGAGCACCAGTTCCGCATCAAGGAGCTGCGCGACATGTTCGGCCCGCTCGTGCTGTCGCCGCAGCTGCCCGAGCGCACCTCGCTGCAGCAGGCGCAGGGCGCGGCGAAGCCGCTGCACATCTGGCCCGGCGAGAGCGCCCAGGAGATGTCGCGGCACTTCGACCAGCTGCTCGACCGCGTGCTGCGCACGGCCGCATCGCCGACTACGCGGGCACGCCGCTCGAGCTCGAGTCGCCCGTCATCTGACGTCACGAAGCCGCTGCAGCGGGCGGATGCCGCGTGCGGGCACGCCGTGAAGGCGCACTCGTGAGCGTCGGGCGCGTCGCCGACCGTCAGGAGATGCGGCGCGAGCGCGACCCGCGGCGCGCGGCGAGCTCGTCCATCGGGTCGGCCGGCTGCGTGTCGAGCTCGACGAGCGTCGACTCGACCTCGCGGAGCACCTTGCCGACCGCGATGCCGAAGACGCCCTGTCCGCGGCTGACGAGGTCGATGACCTCGTCGTTCGACGTGCAGAGGTAGACGCTCGCGCCGTCGCTCATGAGCGTGGTCTGCGCGAGGTCGTCGATGCCCGCCTCGCGGAGCTGCTTGACGGCGGTGCGGATCTGCTGCAGCGAGATGCCGGTGTCGAGCAGGCGCTTGACGAGCTTCAGCACGAGGATGTCGCGGAAGCCGTAGAGCCGCTGCGATCCGGAGCCGGCCGCCCCGCGGACCGTGGGCTCGACGAGCTCGGTGCGCGCCCAGTAGTCGAGCTGGCGGTAGCTGATGCCGGCGGCGCGCGCGGCGACCGCGCCGCGGTAGCCGGCGTCGTCGTCGAGCTCGGGCAGGCCGTCGGTGAAGAGCAGGCCGAGGTCGTAGCGAGCGCGTTCACTCCGGTCGAGCTCACTCATCCGATCGCCCCTCACTCTCACGCCAGCACCCCGACGGCGCGTCTCCCACGCTACCCACGCGGGGGCCTCCGCCAAACACATCGGGCCGAACGTCACGGCGTGTCGCGGATCAGCGTGCGAGGCGCGCGAGCGCCGCTCGCACGACGGCCGTGCGCACGGTCTCGAGGTGCTCGGCGAGCTCGAGCGCGCGCTCCGCGGCGCGCGCCTTGTCTGCCGCATCCGACCGCCTCGACGGCGCGATCGCACGCTCGACGAGCGCCGCCTCCCGCTCGGCCGCAGCGCGGAGCCCGCGCAGGTGGCGCGCCTCGATGCCGACGCCGCGGAGCGCGACGAGCGCCCGCAGCACGCCGAGCGCATCGTCGCCGTACTGCTCGGCCGCGGGCAGGAGCGACGCGGACGATCGCGTCGTCGAGGAGCGTGCGCGTGGCGCCCGCGGCCTCGATGAGCTCGTCGCGGCGGTAGCGGCGGGCGCCCGCGAGGAACGATGGCGGCGCTCGCGGCGCCCGGGAGGGCGGGCGTCTCGCCGGCGTCGATCGCCTCGAGGTGGGCGCGGATGACCTTGAGCGGCAGGTAGTGGTCGCGCTGCATCGACAGCACCACGGTGATGCGCTCGACGTCGGCCTCGGAGAACTTGCGGTAGCCCGCCGCGGTGCGCGCCGGCGAGACGAGCCGCTGCTCCTCGAGGAAGCGCAGCTTCGAGGGCGTCAGCTCGGGGAACTCGGGCTGAAGCTGCGCGAGGACCTGGCCGATGCCGAGCAGTTCGCGCTGGCCGCTCGCATCGCGGAGGCGGCGGTGCCCGGCACTACCCGCTCGCCAGCGGCGCCAGGTCGCGTCGGGAGGCGTAGAAGGTGAGCCGGTACTTGCCGATCTGCACCTCCGCGCCGTCGCTGAGGAGCGCGGTCTCGATGCGCACGCCGTCGAAGTACGTGCCGTTGAGCGAGGAGAGGTCGTTCACCTCGAAGGCCGTGCGGTGGCGGAGGAACTCCGCGTGACGGCGCGAGACGGTGACGTCGTCGAGGAAGATGTCGGCGTCGGGATGACGGCCGACGGTCGTGACGTCGGTGTCGAGGAGGAACCGGGCACCGCTGTTCGGGCCGCGGCGCACGATGAGCAGCGCCGAGCCGGACGGCAGTGCGGCGATCGCCTCCTGCTCCTCGGCGGTGATGTCGGCGTCGACCGCAGTGAGTTGCGCGGCCGCCTCGCGGCTGAACCCGATCGTGGTGTCGGCGGTTGCCGTCGCCGACGATCGCCGTTCGAGCGTCGTCACCGGGGACTCGCCGTCGGCCTCGCCCGCTCCGCCAGCCTGAGTGTTGTCGGTATCCGCCACGGCTAACCTCCCTGTTCCAGCGTATCGGATCGGGGCTCGTCCGCCACACGGGGAATGCGGATGACGCGGGCCGTCTCGATCGCGTAGATGATGCCCGCCCACCAGTACAGGAACGCCCCCCAGAGCGTGATCGCCCACCCGATCGGTTCGCTCACGGGCTCGACCACCGGGAAGGCCAGGCCGAGCATGATGACGGGCAGGCCGAAGAACAGCGCGAAGGTCGCGACCTTGCCGAGCTGGTGCACCGGCAGCGGTCCGTACCCGTGGTTCGCGAGGACGACGCCGAGGATCGAGGAGGAACACGTCGCGGGCGACGATGACGACGACGATCCACCACGGCACGAGGTCGTTCGCGGCGAGCCCGACGAGCGCCGCGAAGATGTAGAGCCGGTCGGCGGCGGGATCGAGGAGCTGGCCGAGCCGCGTGACCTGGCCGAGCCGGCGCGCGAGGTAGCCGTCGAGCAGGTCGGTGAGGCTCGCGACGACGAGCACCACGAGCGCGGCGACGTAGTCGCCGAGCACGATGAGCACGAGGAAGGGCGGCACGAGGGCGAGTCGGAGCATGCTGAGCACGTTCGGGATCGTCCAGATCCTCGTGCCCACCGCCCCCGCGCTGTCCCCGCCCACGTTGCGATCCTATCGACCCCTAGAATGCGGCCATGGGTCCCCTCGTCGTGTGTCTCGTCATCTGCGCGGCCGTGACGGCCGCCACGTGGATCGCGTCGCTCGTGACGCGCGAGTACTCGTGGGTCGATCGCATCTGGTCGATCGTGCCGGTGGCCTACGTGTGGGTGTTCGCGGGATGGAGCGGGTTCGACGCGCGGCTCGTGCTCATGGCGGTGCTCGTGACGCTCTGGGGCATCCGCCTCACCTTCAACTTCGCCCGCAAGGGCGGGTATCGCCCGGGCGGCGAGGACTACCGCTGGGCGGTGCTGCGCGGGCGGATGTCGCCGTGGCAGTTCCAGGCTGTTCAACCTGTTCTTCATCTCGATCTACCAGAACGCGCTCATCCTGCTGTTCTGCCTGCCGGCGTACACGGTGTACGAGGCCGGCGGGCGCGCCGCTCGGCGTCGTGGGACGTCGTGCTCGCGATCGTGTTCCTCGGCCTCCTCGTCGGCGAGACCATCGCCGACCAGCAGCAGTGGGCGTTCCACCGATGGAAGGCCGCCGAGCGCGCCGCCGGGCGCACGCCGCAGCCCGGGTTCCTGCAGACGGGCCTGTTCCGCGCTGTCGCGGCACCCGAACTTCTTCTTCGAGCAGGCGCAGTGGTGGGTGTTCTACGGCTTCGCCGTCGCCGCGACGGGCGTGTGGCTGCACTGGACCATCGCGGGCGCGGTGCTGCTCACGCTGCTCTTCATCGGCTCGACGGTGTTCACCGAGTCGATCTCGCGCTCGAAGTACCCCGACTACGACGACGTACCGGGCTCGCACGTCGGCGATCGTGCCGTGGTTCCCGCGGCTCGCGCGCGCCGGCGGGCGAGCGCACCGCCTGACCGGCGATCGCGCCGGCACCGGCCATCGGCGGCTGGGAGGCGGTGGGCCTCAGAGTCGCACCCGCAGGACCGGCCACGACTCGGCGAACCGCGGATGCAGCGGCAGCGCGTCGACCGCGTCGACGGCGACCCAGCGCAGCTCGATGCTCTCGGGGTCGCTGACCACGGGCGCGAATCGCTCGGACGCGTCGGCGACGACGGTCGTGTACGACCAGTAGCCGAGGTCGAGCACCGAGGTGAAGCGCACGCTGAGGGCAGCCGGCCGGCACCCCGGCCTCCTCGCCCGCCTCGCGCACGGCGGCGTCGACGGCGCTCTCGCCCTCGTGCCGCGCACCGCCGGGCATGCCCCACGTGCCGCCGAAGTGGCTCCACGCCGCCCGATGCTGCAGCAGCACCTCGAATCGCGGGCTCACGACGAGCAGTCCGGCGGCACCGAAGCGCCCCCAGTATCGCGTCCCGTCGGGACCCTCGACCCATGCATCCCCGCTCGCTCCGCTCATGAGTCCAGCATGGCGCACGCGACGGCCGGGCCGACGCGCGAGTGCGCACGACGGCTCGGGTCGGTTCCTCGTCACGATGCTGCTCATCCGGTACGCGCTCTCGTGCGGTCGTAGGCTGGCAGCATGTCCGACTCCCCCGTGCGCATCGACGCGTGGCTGTGGGCGGTGCGCCAGTTCAAGACGCGATCGGCCGCGACCGCGGCATGCCGCGCCGGGCACGTGCGCGTGAACGGCGAGCGGGCGAAGGCCGCCCAGCCGGTGCGCCCGGGTGACGAGGTGCGCGTGCGCATCGAGGGGTTCGACCGGATGCTGGTGGTGCGCCAGACGCTCGTCAAGCGCGTGTCGGCGACGATCGCGGCGACCGCCGTCGAGGACCGCACGCCCCCGCCGCCGCCTCGCGAGGCGATGCCCATCGTGCCCGTGCGCGACCGCGGCGCCGGGCGGCCGACGAAGCGGGAGCGGCGCGACCTCGAGCGGCTGCGCGGCCGCTGACGACGCGCCGCGGCGCGGCCGACGGCCGGGGCCGGCGCCGCGCGGGCGTAGCCTGAAGCGGTGCAGAAGGAACTCACCCACGAACCCGATGCCCGCCGCTACGTGCTGCGCGTCGACGGCGACATCGCGAGCGTGCTCGACTACCGGCGTGCTCGGCGACTCGGTCGCGTTCACCCGCACGTTCACGAATCCGCCGTACCGCGGCAGCGGCCTTGCGGGCGAGCTCGTCGCCTTCGCCGTCGACGACGTCGAGGCGACGTCCGACCGCCGCATCGTGCCGAGCTGCTGGTACGTCGGCGAGTGGTTCGACCGCCACCCCGATCGCGCGGCACTCCTCGACCCGCGCACGGCCTGACCGTGGTCGCCGGGTACTCCGCGGCCCAGGTGCGCGCGGCCGAGGCCCCGCACCTCGCGGCGGGCGAGCCGCTCATGCGCCGCGCGGCGGCGGCGCTCGCGGCCATGCTCCGCCGGGTGCTCGACGAGACCGGCGCCGCCACCGGGCCGGTCGTGCTCCTCGTGGGGTCGGGCGACAACGGCGGCGACGCGCTGTTCGCCGGCGCCGAGCTCGCGGCAGACGGGGCGTGGGGGTCGACGGCGATCCCGACGTCCGAGCGCATGCACGCCGACGGCGCGGCCGCCGCGCGCGCCGCCGGGCGTGCGTTTCGTCGATCAGTCGGACGGGCCGGCCACGGACGCGGCATTCGGGTCGGCGGCCGTGATCGTCGACGGGATCCTCGGCACCGGCACGAGCGCGTCGCCCGCGCTCAGGGGTGCGGCGCGGGAACTGGTCGCCGCCGCCATCCCCGTCGTGCGAGCGCGCGGCATGCCGGTCGTGGCCGTCGACCTGCCGAGCGGCATCGGCCCCGACGACGGCGCCGTGCCGGATCCGACGGTGCTCTCCGCCACGATCACCGTGACGTTCGGCGCGGTGAAGGCCGGGCCCTCCTGGAGCCCGCCGCCGGCTATGCGGGCCGCATCGAGACTCGTCGACCTCGGGCTCGGCGCCACGAGCTCGCGACGATGACCCCGCTCGTCACGCTCTCCGTGAGGCGGCCGCAGGTCGACCGACTCCGGCCCGCCCGATGACGACGGATCAGTACCAGTTCATCGACTGCGAGTGCGACCACGCGCTGCACGGCGTGCCGTACGCGCTCTTGATGTAGCCGAGGCCCCAGGTGATCTGGGTCGCGGCGTTGGTCTCCCAGTCGGCACCGGCCGTGGCCATCTTGCTGCCGGGCAGCGACTGCGGGATGCCGGTCGCGCCGCTCGACGCGTTGTACGCGGTGTACGACCAGCCCGACTCCTTCTGCCACAGCTTGTCGAGGCACTGGAACTGGTCGGCGCCCCAGCCGTACTGCGAGGCGGCGAGGTCGGCCGCGAACGCGCGTGCGCCGTCGGGCGTGTTCGCGGCGGCGAGGGCTCGCCGCTGCCGCGGCCGCGGCCGCGGCGGCCTCGGCCTGCGCCTGGTCGAACGCGGCGGCCGCAGCGGCGGTCTTCGCGGCCTCGGCACGGGTCGACCTTCGTGAGGTCCACGATCTCGTCGACGGGGATGCGCGGTAGTCGCTCAGCGACGCGACGGACGCGGCGAGACCCGAGGCGTCGACCTTGCCGTCGGCGGCGGCCAGCGTCGCGTTCGCGGCGGTGATGGTGTCCTCGGCGTTGTCGATGGCCTTCGCGGCGGCGATGGCGCTGTACGCGCCGAGCTGCTCGTGACGGAGGCCGCTCGTCGAGTTGAGGGTCGCGGTGGCGTCGACGCGGGCCTGCGTGGCGACTGCGCTCTGCACGGTGAATCCGGTGCCGACGATGAGGCCGGCGGCGGCGATCGCGCCGGCGACGATGAGCCGCTTGCGGCCGGTGCGACGGCGGCGGAGGCCGCGGCGGGTGAGGTCTGCGGCGGGGATGGAGGCGTTCTGGGCGTGCGTGATGGAAGGTGTCGTTTCGCATAGGTTCAGTGCTGCTCGGATGGGGATCGTCGGGGGGTTGCGCCTCCGAGCGCAGGCACAAGTCCCCCACTCTGCACGGCGAATCTGGACGGTTCCTCAGTTTCCCCTGTGCAATCCATGTCCATGCATGGTTCGACGTCGCGATACTGGGAGGATGCCGCAACCCCGAGCCGACTTCCCGAGCCCCGCGCCGACCGACCGCTGCCCATGCCTCAGCGGGTCCTCGTACGGCGAGTGCTGCGGTCCGTTCCTCGATGGTTCAGCGGATGCCCCGACCGCCGTGCAGCTCATGCGCTCGCGGTACACCGCCTACGTCGTCGGCGACCGCGACTACCTCCTCGCCACGTGGCATCCGTCGACCCGACCGGCGCAGCTCGAGCTCGACCCGGCCATGCGGTGGTACCGCCTCGACATCGAGCATCGCAAGCGAGGCGGCCCGCTCGACCGCGATGGGATCGTGGAGTTCCGCGCCTTCTACCGGCATGACGGCGCCCGCGGCGAGCAGCACGAGGCGAGCCGGTTCCGTCGCGAGGGCGGGCGCTGGCGCTACGTCGATGCGGTCGGCTGACCGCCCGCATGGGCGAGCCCTCAGTCGGCGTCGCGCTCGCCCTCGGTGGCGAAACCGTCGAGCACCGCGCGCTCGCCCGACTCCAGGAGCTCCTGGAAGAGCGTGATCTGCACGCCCGCCGGCGCGTCGAGGCGGGAGTTCAGCGACTGCCACGGCGTCACGACCGGCTCCGCCACGACGCGCCCGCCCGCGCCCTCGAGGCGGCGGGTCACACCTGCGGTGTCGGTCACCTCGAAGGCGAGCCGGATGTGCGGGCTCTCGGCTCCGCCCGCCTCGACGCGATCGATGGCGCGCTTGTGCGCGGGGTTCGCGATCTCGAGGGTCGCGCGGCCGGCGTCGAGGATGACGACGCGTTCGTCGCCGCCCTCGGCGAAGGCGAGGTATTCGGGCAGGCCGAGCGTGTCGCGGTAGAACGCGACCGCCGCGTCGTAGTCGGCCGCCTCGACGACGACGCGGAGTTGCAGGACCGGGGGCGTTGCGGCATCCGTCATGTCGGCATCCTCGCAGCGCCCGACGACATCCGCGAACCCGACCGGCCTCGCTCAGGCCGCGGCGCGATGCACGGGCCAGCAGCGCGTCGTCACGCCGATCATGTTCCACACGTTGATCGCGACGACGAGCGAGAGGAGCGCTGCGAGCCGATCCTCGCCGAGCACGGCCCGCGCGTGGTCGACGACCGCGTCGGGCACGTGCGTCTCGGAGAGCCGGGTCACCGATTCCGTGAGCTCGAGCGCCGCCCGCTCGGACGCGGTGAAGAGGGCCGAGTCGCGCCAGATGGCGACCGCGTGCAGCTTCTGGTCGGTGACGCCCGCCGCACGTCCGTCGCGCGCGTGCTGGTCGACGCAGTAGGCGCATCCGTTCAGCTGCGAGGCACGGAGCCGTACGAGCTCGCGAATGGCAGGGTCGACGCCGGCGCGATCGAGTTCGGCGGAGGCTGCGTGGTCGAGCGACGCCACCGCGCGTGAGAAGCGCGGCACGAGCTGGTCGAAGTCGAGGCGGACGGGGATGTCGACGAGCGATTCGGTGATGGTCATGACTCCACGCTAGATCGCGAACGGCCCACTGCTACAGTCCATTCACATGGATCGAACATGGGCCATTCCCGGTCTGGACCTGCACGTCCCGTTGGACCCGGTTCGTCCTGCCTCCTCACTGGAACGCGCGCTCCGGGCCGCGATCCGCGACGGCCGCCTCGCGCCCGGTGCCCGGCTCCCGGCGTCGCGCACGCTCGCCTCCGACCTCGGCATCGCCCGCAACAGCATCGCCGACGTGTACGCCCAGCTCACGGCCGAGGGATGGCTCGAGGCGCGGGTGGGCGCGGGCACGTGGGTGAGCGCGCGGGCCGCCCCGGTCGCAGCGACACCGGATGCCGCCGCCGCGCCGCCGACGACTCGGCTCGACCTGCGCGGAGGAATCCCCGACGCCTCCGCATTCCCACGCCGCGAGTGGGCCGCCGCGGCGCGCCGGGCGGTGCTCGAGACCCCCGCGTCGGAGTTCGGATATGCGCCCGACCTCGGCTCCCCCGCCCTCCGCGCGGCGCTCGCCGAGTACCTCGGCCGGGTGCGCGGCGTCATCGCGACGACCGAGCGCGTGGTGGTCGCGCGCGGCTTCGGAGAGCTCCTCGGGCTCGCCTGCCGCTCCCTGGCGGCGAGCGGCGCCCAGACCATCGCGGTCGAGGAGGTCGGACATGAGACGCACCGCGACATCATCCGTGCCGCCGGCCTCACCCCCGTCGCGATTCCCGTCGACGCGAACGGCGCAGTCGTCGGCGGCCTCGAGGCGGTCGATGCCGTACTGCTCACGGCGGCCCACCAGTTCCCGACCGGCGTCCCGCTCAGCCCGGCGCGCCGGATCGAGGTCGTGCGATGGGCGGAACGCACGGGCGGACTCGTCATCGAGGACGATTACGACGGTGAGTTCCGCTACGATCGCCGGGCGATCGGCGCGCTCCAGGCGCTCGCGCCCGAGCACGTGCTCTACGCGGGCACCGCGTCCAAGAGCCTTGCGCCCGCCGTCGGCCTCGCGTGGGGTGTGGTGCCCGAGCGGCTCGCCGCCCCGCTCGCCGAGCAGCGGCGCCTCGCGGGTGGGCTCGCCGACGTGCTGAACCAGCGCACGCTCGAGCGATTCATCGTGGCCCACGAGTACGACCGCAACGTGCGACGGCTCCGAGCGGAGTACCGGGCGCGGCGCCTCGCCCTCGAGGCCCGGGTCGCCGACGAGCTGCCCGGATGCCGCGTCACCGGGCTCGCCGCGGGCCTGCACTGCCTCGTGGAGCTGCCGTCGGGCTCGAGCGAGGCGCAGGTCACGGCCGGGGCGGCGCGGCTGGGGCTGCGACTCGACGGGCTCGAGTCCTACCGCCTGCCCGGAACGACGTGGACGCATGCCCCGGCGATGGTGGTCGGCTACGGCGCTCCCCCGCCGCACCGCTTCGACGAGGCGCTCGACGTGGCGATCGCCGCCATCCGCGGGGCCGGCGGCCGAGGGTGCGGTCCTCAGGCGTCGTCGACGCCTCCCTCGTCGAGCGGCAGACCGTCGAGGGCGGCGTACGCCCGCTCGACCGCACCCACCAGTCCGCTCACCGGCACCGGCCAGGTGTCGTGCGCGGCGAGCGCGTCGGCGGCGCCGAGGCCCGCGTCGTGTGCGGCCACGAATCGCTCCGCGATCGTGCGGAGCTCGGCGGCCTGCTTCGCCACGAAGTCGCGGTCGACGACCCGGCCGTGACCGGGAATCACCAGGTCGCCCGGCAGCATGTCGGCGACGAGCGCGTCGAGCACGCCCGGCCACTCGAGCGGGTAGCTGCCCGACCCGTACATGGGCGGACCCGACTCCTCCACGAGGTCACCGACGATCCACACGCGCTCCACCGGTGCGAGCAGCACGAGGTCGGTGTCGGTGTGCGCAGGCGGCTGCGGTCGCAACTCCACGACGCGGCCGCCGAGGTCGATCCGCGTCATCCGCTCGACCGGATGCGTCGGCGGCACGAGTCGCACGTCGTCCCAGCGCCGTTCGGGCTCCCGCGTGCGGTCGGCGCGCCACGCGGCCAGCCGCGGACCCTCGTACCGGTCGAAGTGGCGGGCGATGGCGGAATGGCCGTGGATCGCGGCATCCGTCGCCGAGCCCGGGCCGAAGACCTGGTTGCCGAACGTGTGATCGAAGTGCGCGTGCGTGTTCACGACCCAGCGCACCGGCCGGTCGAAGCGCGAGCCGACGTCGGCGAGGATCTCCTCCGCCTCGGCGGGCTCGGCACCCGTGTCGACGACGAGCAGGCCCTCGTCGCCCTCGATGACGACGACGGAGAGGTCGAACGTGCCCCCGCGTCGCTGGTGGATGCCGCGCGCGACGGTCGTCCAGGTGGCCATGCTCCGAGCCTAGCGATTCGCCATGAGCGGAACCGGGCGGCGATCATAGGGAATCCTGAGGTTCGCGGCCGTAGCGTGGCATCCGTGACCCCGCTCGACGGCACCCCGACCACCCGGCACGACGACGCCCCCCACATGCTGACGGCCCGTGCGCAGCGCACGCTCGAGGCGATCGACGGAGGCACCCTCGACGAGATGCGCGCACTGCGCGACGAGACCGAGCGCTTCATGCTGCGCTACAAGTTCGGCATGGACGAGGTGATCACGAAGCTCTCGATCCTGCGCGAGGAGTTCAGCCAGACGCACGACTACAACCCGATCGAGCACATCTCCAGCCGCCTCAAGAGCCTCGACAGCGTCATCGCGAAGATGCAGCGCAAGGGCATCGAGCCGACGTTCGACACCATCCGCGAGACGATCACCGACATCGCCGGCGTCCGCGTGACCTGCAGCTTCGTGTCCGACGCGTACCGGCTCGCCGAGCTGCTCACGGCGCAGCGCGACATCCGGGTGCTCAAGGTGAAGGACTACATCGCGGAGCCCAAGGAGAACGGCTACCAGAGCCTGCACCTCATCGTGGAGGTGCCGGTGTTCCTCTCGACGGGCGCCCACCCGGTGGCCGTCGAGGTGCAGATCCGCACGATCGCGATGGACTTCTGGGCGAGCCTCGAGCACAAGATCTACTACAAGTACGACCGGCAGGTGCCGCAGGAGCTGCTCGACGGGCTCACGGATGCCGCGCACACGGCGGCCGAGCTCGATGCGCGCATGGAGCGGCTGCACCGCGAGGTGCACGGCGCGCCGGCGCACGAACGGGGCAGCGTCGCGATCTGACCGCCCGCGGGCGCCCCGAGTCGATCGAGGCGGCCGCACGGCCGGTTCAGCCGAGCGCGGCGATGGCGGCACGCCCCGCCTCGGTGACGCGGAGCGATCGATCGCCCGCGACCCGTGACATCCAGCCCTCGTCGAGCACGGCCTCGAGCAGGTGGGCGCCGAGGGTGCCGGCGATGTGCGGGCGGCGCTCCGTCCAGTCGAGGCAGCCGCGCACGGCCGGGCGGCGCCCGGTGAGGTCGACCTGGTCGACGCGCAGTCGCGCGGCGAGCGTGCCCGCATCGGCGGCGGCGGGCAGGATGCGCCCCGTCTCGCCCGCCTCGAGCGGGGCGATCGCGCCTTCCGCGACGAGCGCGTCGGCGAGGCGCAGGGCTACACGGCCCGCCAGGTGGTCGTAGCACGACCGGGCCTCGGCGAGCCGCTCGGCCGTGGCGGACTGCCGGTAGGAGGTGACCGGGCGGCGAGGAGCGATGCGCTGGAGCGCTTCGACCGCGTCAGCGACCTCGGGCCCGGCGAGCGCGAAGTAGCGATGCCGCCCGAGCCGGCGGTCGACCACGAGCCCCCCGTCGACGAGCTGCGCGAGGTGCGCACTGGCCGTCGGCGGCTTCACCCCGGCGATGGCGGCGAGCTCGCTCGCGGGCAGCGACCGCCCGTCGAGCAGCGCGACAAGCATCGCGGCGCGAGCCGGCTCTCCCATGAGGCGGGCGGGGGTCGCGAGGTCGGCGTCGCCGTGCATGGCTCCACGATACGGCGGGCATGATTCGCCCGCCGTCGAATCGTGTGCGCCATAGCGTGGAGGCATGACGGACCTCATCGATCGCTCCGATGTCGAGCGCGTGCTGCGCGACGCCCGGTTCACCGTGCCCGAAGCGGATGCCGCTGCCGCGGACCCGATGGGCAGCTTCCGCTCGCGCGCCTCCCGGTTCGCGAACGGGCCCACGCACGAACGTCGGCGTGCGCGCCTCGTCGACCTGCTCGGCCTCCTCGACCCCGGATCACTCGCCGAGGCAACCGCCTCGCGCACGCGCTCGATGGTCGCGGCAGCTGGGAGTGCGGGCGCGGACGTCGACGTTGCCGCGATCGCGCGCGGGGTGCCGGTGACCTGCCTCGCCGAACGGCTCGGATTCGAGGAGCCCGACGAGGTGCCTGCGCTCGTCGCGGTGATAGCCGCACCGTATGCGAGCGGCGCCGCATCGGATGCCGCGGACGCGGCGATCGTGCGCCTCCTCGGGGCCGCGCCGCGTTCGGCGGCCGCCGGAGCGAACACCGGAAGTCGTGCGACCGATGCCGACGCCGACGCCGTGCTGCGCATCCAGCTCCTCGTGCAGGCCTTCGCCGCCACCGCCGCGCTCATCGAGGGCGCGATGCGGCGGTCGGCCGCGGCACCCGCGACCGACACGACCGCTGAGTTGCTCGCGGCCACGCTGCGCGACGATCCGCCGGTGCCCCTCACCCGCCGCGTCGGTCCCGATGGCGAGCGTGCTCACGCTTCGGCTCGACGGCCCCGACCGGGACGCCGAACGGGGGCCGACCTCCGCGGACGCTCGCGTTCGGCGTCGGCCCGCGCGGATGCCCCGCGGAGCACCTCGCGCTGGCCATGGCGGGCGCGATCGTGGAGGAGCTGCGCGCATGCTGACGCCGACCGGGTTCCGTGCGATGCACCGCCCCGGCGATCCGTTCGTGCTGCCGAACGCCTGGGACCTCGCCTCGGCGCGATGGCTGCACGCCGCGGGCCATCGGGTGGTCGGCACCACGAGCCTCGGCGTCGCGGTGGCCGCCGGCCTTCCCGACGGCGCCGGCGCTCGCGGCGGCGGAGACGCTCGACCTCGCGACGCGGCTCACCGCCGCATCCATCCCGGTGACGGTCGACCTCGAGGCGGGCTTCTCCGACGACCCGGCGGAGGTCGCCGCCTTCGCCGCCCGCCTCGCCCGCCTCGGCGTCGTCGGCGTGAACATCGAGGACTCCGATGCCGGAGGCCGGCTCGTGGAACCCGAGGTCGCCGCCGCAAAGGTCGCCGCGATCGCGGCATCCGCACCCGAGCTCTACCTCAACGCCCGTACCGATCCGTTCTGGATCGGCGGCGACGGCGACGCGACCGAGCGTCACGCCGAGGCGGTCAGCCGCGCCCATCGGTACCTGGCGGCCGGAGCGAGCGGGATATTCGTACCCGGCGCGATCCCGCTCGACGCGATCGCCGCGCTCACGCGGGACATTCCGGCACCGGTGAACGTGCTCGTGCAGCCGGGCGTGCCCGTGCGGCAGCTCGCCGACGCCGGTGTCGCGCGCATCAGCACCGGCTCGCTCCTGTTCCGCGTCGCGCTGGGCGCGATCGAGGCCGCGGCACGAGCCATCGTCGACGGCACGTTCGAGCCAGACCCGACGACACCGTCCTACGACCGCGTCGCCGCGCTGCCCTGAACCGACGGCGCGCGATGACGGCGCCCGCCGGGCGGGTGCATCCGCTCACTCGGGGTTGCGGGCCCGGCTGGGCTGCACCCGCATGGGCTCGCCCGGCATCTTCGGGAAGTCGGGCGGGAACGGGAGCTCGCCGAGCCCGTCGTCGAGGTCGCGCTGCCACCACTGGAGCAGGGTGTCGATGCGGCCCGGCTGGGACTGCATGCCTTCCCACGGGTCGCCGTGCTCGCGCAGGCGGTCGGGCACCGTGCGGATCGTGAAGGCCGCCGGGTCGGCCCCCTCGAGCTCGTCCCAGCGGAGCGGGCACGAGACGGGCGCATGCGGCAGCGGCCTCGGACTGTAGGCGCCCGCCATCGTGCGGTCGCGGTTGGCCTGGTTGTAGTCGATGAAGATGCGGTCGCCGCGCTCCTCCTTCCACCACGCCGTCGTGAGCTCGTCGGGCATCCGCCGCTCCAGCTCGCGCCCGAGCGCGATCACCGCATGCCGCACGTCGAGGAACTCGTGCTTGGCTTCGATCGGCGCGAACACGTGGATGCCGCGGTTGCCCGACGTCTTCACGAACGCGGTGAGCCCGACCTCCCCCATGAGCTCGCGGAGGGCGAGCGCAGCAGGCACTGCCTCGGCGAAGCCGGTGCCGGGCTGCGGGTCGAGGTCGATGCGCAACTGGTCGGGGTTGTCGGTGTCGCCCGCACTCGAGGCCCACGGGTGGAACACGATCGTGTTCATCTGCGCGGCCCACACGGCTCCGGCCGGCTCGTCGAACACGAGCTGCGGATGCCGCCGGCCGCTCGGGTAGGTGACGGTGACCGATCGCACCCACTCGGGCGCACCCTTGGGCGGGTTCTTCGAGAAGAACTGCTCGCCGTCGATGCCGCCCGGGAATCGCTGGAGCGACACCGGGCGGTCGCCGTTCGCCTCGATGAACGGGGCGCCGACCGCGACGAGGTATTCGGCGAGCTCGAGCTTCGTGATGCCCGGCTCGGGCCAGATCACCCTCGTCGGACTCGAGATGCGCACCTCGCGGTCGCCGTGGGGACTCGGAACGGACAGGGTGACTGCATCGCCGGCCATGCTGCGACGCTACTCCCTCCCGGCGACACGGCGGGCGGATGCCACCCGCGCGGCGTTGCGCGGCGACCGCCGCGCCGGGACCGCCGGGACCGCCGGACGCTCAGACGGCGGCTGACGCGTAACGTCGCTCGCTGCGCTCCCTGGCCTTCGCCGCCTCGACCTCGCGGTTCTTGGGCGGGGCCGTCGTGACGAGGTCGTCGAGCAGGTGCCGCGTGATGTGCGCGATCTCGGCCACCGCACGATCGAACGCCTCGGCGTTCGCCTTCGAGGGTTTCGTCGATCCGCTCACCTTGCGCACGAACTGCAGCGCCGCCGCGTGCACCTCGTCGTTGGAGGCTGCCGGCTCGAAGTTGTGGAGGGTGTGGATGTTCCTGCACATGCTCCGAGCCTAACCCCGCGATGCCGTGATCGCCTCGGCTCCGGTCGAGAGGCGGAACGACGGCAGTCCGCGACGGCGGATCAGCCACTCGGCGATCACGAGGTTCGGCAGCCAGGCGAGGAAGGGCACGACGGCGTACGCGTTCGCGAAGGCGGCCTCGAAGTCGAACTCGCCACCGGGCAGCGCCTGCACGGTGATGAGGACGCCGAGCCAGAGGCGCAGCGTCACCGCCGCGTAGGTGAGGGCGAAGTTGCGCATCATCCAGGCACGGTGGCTCGCGACATCCCGGCGGCGGATCGCCCGGTACGCCTTCCAGCCGGTGGCCAGCCAGAGCACGGCGAGGGTGCCGAAGCCGAAGAACCCGGCGAACCCCGCCTCGCTGAACGGCGCCATGACGAGGCCGGCCACGCCGGCGATCGCGATGGCGGCGAGGTACGTGCGTCCGATCCAGCGGTGCACCGAACGGTGGCGATCGCGCAGGCCGCGCCAGAACTGGAACGGCCCTGCGATGAGGGCGAGTCCGCCCGCGACGATGTGCGCGTAGAACGCGGCCTGCACGAACGCCGGGCGGTCGTCGTAGTTGCCGGCCAGCCCGACGCCGGACTCCGAGAGCTCCGCGAGCGACGCGGTGAGGTACGGCACGACCGCATAGACGGCGATCGCGAGCGACGAGAGTGCGACCCAGGTCCAGGCGACCCTGGTCGCGGCGACGCCCGTTCGCGGGCGAGCCGGCGTGGCATCGGCCGGGCGGGGCGTGTGATCGGTTCCGGTGGTCATGCCGCAGACGGTACGACCGCCGGGTCGGCGCCGATATCGGGTCAACCCCCGAATCGGATGCCGCGGTCGGCTCGCCGCGTCAGCTCGCCGCGTCAGGCTGCGCCTCGGACGCCGCGGCGCGCGCACGATCGCGTGCGGCATCGGCAGCTGCCGCCTCCTCGGGCGTCGGGGCGGCTCCGCCGAGGCTCCGGGGCTGCCACCAGGCTCCGGTGCCATCGACGGGGTACTCGCGCTGGAGCCGGTCGACGAGGCCCTGCAGCGACGTGCGGAGCCGGTCGGTCGCGACATGGGGGTCCTCGTCGCTCCGCACGTCGATGGGCCGACCGAAGGCGAAGCTCACGGGCACGCCGAACCGCTCGAAGAACCCGACGCGGTGTCGCTTGGTGAGCAGGCGCTGCCCGCCCCATACAGCCACCGGGATGACCGGGACCCCGGCCTCGACGGCGAGACGGACGGCGCCGGTCTTGAGCGCGCGCACGGTGAACGAGGCGCTGACGCCCGCCTCGGGGAATACGCCGAGCAGCTCGCCCTGGCGCAGCGCGGCGACCGCCTTGGCGTAGGCGGTGGCCCCCGCCGTCATGTCGACCGCGATATGCCGCATGCCCCGCAGCAGCCAGCCGACGACGGGCTTGTCGAATGCGCCCTGGGTGGCCAGGAACCGGATGCGGCGGCGATTCGCCAGCCACGTCACCCACTCGACGAGCGCGAAGTCGAGATAGCCGAAGTGGGTCATCGCCAGCACGGCGCCGCCGGTGGGCGGTATGTGCTCCGCTCCGCGGGCGCGCCGTTTCAGGCCCCAGAAGCCGAAGAGGCCGCGGCCCGCGACGATCGCGGTGCTGTAGATGGGCTCACTGCGGCGTCGACGCATCATGCGCCGAGCGTAGACGCGCGCGCTGGGCGGCGCCTGTGCCGCGCCGGTTCAGTCGAGAGACTCAGGGCGAGGCTCCGATGTCGGCACGGACGTTCGCCAGTGGCGTCCCCAGCTGATCCCCCGGCGACGGCGGTCCGTTCTCGCCTCCGTCGACGGAACTGTCCGACCGCGACCCCGCCCACGAGTATTGCGCTGCCCACCAGTTCCAGCGTGTTCGGCACCTGGCCGAGCATGAGCGCGGCAGCGGCGAGGCCGATCGGCGGCGTGAGCAGTGCGAACGGCGCGACGAGCGCGGCGGGGTAGCGGCCGAGCAGCATGTTCCAGATCGTGTACCCGACCAGCGAGGCGAGTCCGGCGGTGAAGGCGACACTCGCGATCGTCGGCCAGCCGATGGTGGCGAACGCTTCCCCGACCGCGCCGGGCCCGTCGAGGAGCAGGCTGAGCCCGAGCACCGGGATCGGCACGACGAGCGCCGACCACACGACGATGCCGAATCCGTTCGCCCCGGCCGCCGACCGCGAGATCACGTTGCCGATGCCCCAGCTGAGTCCAGCGGCCACGCAGATCAGCATCGGCAGGATCGCGGCGAAGCCGGCGTCACCCTCGAGTCGTCCGAGCGCCACGATGCCGAGCCCGGCGACGGCGATCATCGCACCAGCGAGTTGCATGCGCGTGGGGCGTTCGCGCAGGACCAGCGGCGCCGATCACGAGCGTGAAGATCATCTGGCACTGCAGCACGACGGCGGCGAGTCCGGTGGGAAGGCCGAGGTGCATCGCCGTGAAGAGCAGGCCGAACTGGCCGGCGCTCATGAACAGCCCGATGCCCGCGATGACGCTCCACGGGGCATCCGGTCTGGGTACGAGGAAGACCAGCGGCACGGCGACCAGGGCGAACCTGAGCGCCACGAGGACGAGCGGAAGCGTGTCGCGGAGGCCGAGGTCGATCGCCACGAAGTTCACGCCCCAGATGAGGGCCACGAGGAGGCCGAGCGCGAGATGCCTGGGAGTCACAAGACCAGCCTTGCAGGCGCAGTCATGCAGCACCAGTTCCGAATTGTGCGCCTGACAACGTACGATTGCTTCATGATCGACCTGCAGGGGCTCCGAGCCCTCGTCGCCGTCGACCGCGCGGGCTCTGTGGTGGGCGCGGCCGAACGGCTGGGCTATACGCCCTCCGCCGTCTCGCAGCAGGTGAAGAAGCTCGAGCGCGACCTCGACGCGGTGCTGCTCGAGCGGCGCGGTCGCGGCGTGCTCCTCACCGATCGGGGCCGGGCGCTCGCGGGCGAGGGGCGCGAACTGCTCGAGGGCCTCGAGCGACTCGAGGCGCTCGCCGCGAGCGGCGCACGGCCGTCGTCGCCGTTGCGCATCGCGTCGTTCTCCACAGCCACCCGCGGGCTCGTCGGACCGGTGCTCCGCGCACTCCGCGACGACGACGCTCCCGTCTTCGCCACGGTGACGAGCGTCGACCCGGTCGACGCCATGGAGATGGTCGCGACGGGCGTGGTCGACCTCGCGGTCGTGCACAACTGGAACTCGGTTCCCCTCGTGGCGCCTGCGCACGTGACGACCGAGCACATCTGCCACGATGAGGCCGACATCGTGCTCGCCGCCTCCCATCCGCTTGCACGTCATGACGAGCTCGATCGCGCCGACCTCGTGGAGGAGGCCTGGGCGAGCACGCCGAACGGCGCGATCTGCCATGAGGCGCTCATGCGCATCTTCGCCGATCTCGGCACGGTGCCGCGCGTGATCGTCGAGGATCCCGACTTCGCGTCGCTCGTCGAGCTCGCGCGCGAGGGCGTCGTGATCGCGCTGGTCCCCCGGCTCGGCCGAACGCCGCTGCCCGCCGGCGCCGTCGCGCGACCGCTCCGAGACCACAGCCAAGTGCGCGAGGTGCGCGTCGCCTATCGCCGGTCGATGGCGGAGACGCCCGGCATTCGCCGCGCCGTTCGGCTGCTCGCTGCTGCAGGGGGCCGTCTCGAGCAGGACCCAGGCTGAGCAGGCTCGCCGCCGCCGACGGTACGCCCGCGTCGCAGTGGCGCCCTCGCGGGATCGCCGCGGCCCGCCCGGAGCTCGACCGCGTCGCTACATCGACGCGTGGTGCGCGTCAGCGACCGGCTGGAGCCGGAAGAGCCGCACGACCCGGCCCGAATCGCGCTCGTAGCCGCGATACCCCGGCCACTGCGCCTCGATGCGACGCCCATGCCGCGTCGCGGCCGTCGTCGCCGATGAGGCTCGCTCGCACGGGCATCCGCCGGCCGCGCACAGTGATCGAGGCGTCGGGATGCGCGAGCAGGTTGTAGGTCCAGCCCGGATGCCGCTCCTGCGCGAACGTCGTGCCGGCCACGATCGCCCGGCCCCGGCCGTCGGGCGTGTACATCAGGTACGTGTCTCGCGGCTCACCGGACTTCGCCCCGATCGTGTGCAGCACGAGCGACGGCACGAGGAGCCCGCTCAGCTGCACCCGACCACCGGTCAGCCGCGCCAGCAGTCGTTCGACCGGCGGCAGCAGCACCGGCCCGATCCAGCGGAACAGGCGCGTGCGGGTGAGTGGCGCGACGGCGGAGCGGACGATCTGCAGCACGGTGGCCATCCGCCCATTCTCGTCGGCGACGACCGCCCGCGGGAAGGGCCGGGCTAGCCGGAGCTCGCGGCCTCGCGCTCCTTCTCGACCGCCGCCCGCGCATCGGCGAGCTCGGTCGCCGCGATCGTCGCGCGACGCTCCGCTCGCTGCATCCGTCGCATCGCCAACGTCGGTGCGCCATGGCGGGCATGGACGCGGTCATGCTCCTCGTCGACGGCCGCGACGATGTAGGCGCCGGCGATGAGGATGACCTGGCTGGAGAGGTTGAACCACAGCAGCAGCGCGATGAGCGAGCCGAACGACGCGAGCAACGGGTTGCTGGTCGCTCCCGCGACGAACAGGCTCGAGAGCACCTGCAGCACGGTGAGGCCGATGCCGCCGAGGAGCGAGCCGACCCACAGCGAGCGCGCATTCGGCCGCACACCCGACAGGATCCGGAACATCGCCGCGATCACGATCATGTCGATGGCGAAGATGACGAGCGTCGAGATGACGCGCGTGACCACGTCGGAGACCGGGTCGCTCCCCGAGACGCCGAACCAGCCGAGGATCGTTGCGACCGCGGTCGTGCTGAAGAAGGTGACGAAGGCCGCAGCGGTCAGCGCGGCGCCGAAGCCGACGGCGAGCAGGAGGTCGCGCGCCAGCACCCACACGAAGAACGTCTGGTCGTCGGGCTGGTCGGCGAGGGTGCGGAACGCGATGCGCAGTGAGCCGACAGCGCCCATCGCAGCGCCGATGAGGCCGACGAGGGCGAGGATGCCGGCGATGCTCAACGTGATCGGCTGGATCAGGTCGTCGGGGTCGATGAGCCCGTCCTCGCCGATGAGGCCGGGGATCGCCGCGTCGATCGTGGCGACGAGTGCGTCGACCGCCTCCGGGCGGCCCGAGAGCCAGATGCCCCCGATCGCGAACCCGAGGAACACCCCCGCGAAGACCGAGAAGAGCGTGCGATAGGTGATGCTGTCGGCGAGCATCGGGCCGTGGTGCTCGAGGTAGATGAACCATGCGCGCACCGGCCGCAGGGCGAGCGCCCATGCGGTGACCCGCCCGCCCCACGCGACGAGGCCCGCGAAGGGACCGCCCGTGCTCGCTTTCGTCTGCTGCTCGCCCATGCCGTCAGGCTACCCACGGCCGGATGCCGCGTGCAGCCGCTTGACACGGATGCGGCCCGTATTCGCCGGCGGGCAGGGTCGTGCGACCCGCGCGCGGGATCCGGCAGAAACGCCGAACGCCCCCGACGGTCGACCGTCGGGGGCGTTCGGGAGTGGCGACGAGGTCGCGCGGGATCAGTACCAGCCCTGCGAGTTGAAGGTGTCCCACGCGCCGCACGGCGTGCCGTAGCGGCCGGAGATGTAGCCGAGGCCCCACGAGATCTGCGTGGCGGGGTTGGTCTGCCAGTCGGCGCCGGCCGTGGCCATCTTGCTGCCGGGCAGGGCCTGCGGGATCCCGTACGCGCCGCTCGGGTTGGACGCGTACACGTTCCACCCCGACTCGTGGTTCCAGAGCTCGACGAGGCAGCCGAACTGGTCGTCGCCCCAGCCGCGGGCCAAGAGCATGTCGCGGGCGATGGCCTGCGCCGCGTCGGGTTCGCCGGGGCGCCGGGGCGCGAGGTCGACGACGAGGACGACTCCTCGGCCTCGGCGGCGGCAGCGGCCTCAGCGGCGGCCTTCGCGGCAGCGGCGGCGGCAGCGGCGGCGGCGGCCTGCTCAGCGGCGACGCGGTCGGCCTCGGCGACGGCGCCGCGCACGGTCTCGGCGTGCGCACTCCGTCGAGTCGACGAGAGCGAAGACGCGCTCGGGCGCGAGCAGCTTGTAGTCGTCGAGGGCGGCGACGGAGGCGGCGAGCGCCGTGGCATCCGCCTTGCCCTGCGCCGCGGCGATGGTGTCGCTGGCGACCGGCGAGGGTGTCCTCGGCCTGCTTCACGGCTCGTGCCTCGAGGATGCCGCCATGGGCGTCGAGTTGCTGCACGTCGCTGTTCGCGGCATCCGCGAGCGCTCGGGTCTCGGCGACGCGGTCGTTCTGCGCGGCGACCGCGCCCTGCACGACGAAGCCCGTGCCGACCATGGCGCCGATGGCGGCCACGGCGCCGGCCACGATGAGCGGTCCGCGTCGCCAGCCCTTGGGGCTGCGCCTCGCTCGGCGGGAGACCGCCTCGGGCCGGGTGGTTTCGATGGAGTTGTCAGGTGTGGAGGAAGACTGGTTCTGCATGACTTTCACGGGGGCGGACCGCGAGGCGCGAGGCCACTCGATCCTTTGCTCGACGTTCCTCGGACGCGGGGGCGCCCGGGCGAAGTGGCCAGTCTGCCGACCCCTTCTGTACGAATCCGCACATGTTCCTGTGAATGTCATCAAAGGTATTGACGAAGTCTCGATTATCACAGTTTGATCACGACGCGTCATCACGACCGCGGATCGGGCGGATGCTCCGGCTCACGCCTCGTCGCGGTGCTCGCCGCGGAGCTCCATGCTGATCTGGTCGGCGTCGAGCGTCTCGAGCGCGCCCGTGAGCACCGAGGCACTGAACGTGCCGTCGTCGCGTGCCGCGAGGAGCGCCTCGCGCTGCGCCTCGATGATCTCGAGACGCAGCCGGCGGTACAGCTCGCGATCGGCGGCCGGATCGCGATCGCCGTGCTGGTGGCCCTCGGCGGCCGCACGCGCCTCACGATGCTCGCGCACCAGGTCGTCGGCGACGCCGCGGAGCATCTGGAGCAGCTCGGTGCGCTCCGCCACCGCCGCTGCGCGGTCGATGCCCGCCGGCTTCACGAGCCGCACGAGCAACGGGAGCGTCCCGCCCTGGATGAGCAGGGACCCGGCCGCGACGAGGAAGGCGATGAAGATGACGAGCGAGCGATCGGGAGTGCCCTGCGGCAGGGTCTGCGCCGCGGCGAGCGTGATCGCGCCGCGCATGCCCGCCCACACGATCACCGTGCCCTCGCGCCAGCCGAGCGGCTCGGCCATGAAGTAGTCGATGTCGGCGACCTTGCGACGGATCCGGGACTGGAACCGGCCGAGCGACGCGGCGGAGAGGACCCTGCCCGCGCGCCCCTTCCCCGGCCCGCCGCGTCGCTCGGGCGCGATGGCCTCGCCGGGGTCGGCGTTGTCGAGCCGCTCCTGGAACGCGGTGAGCTGCGGTTTCATGCTCGCGCCGCGGCGCGAGCTGCGTCGCTGCAGGCCCAGCATCGGGAACACGAACAGCGCCCGCACCACGAGCACCGCGAGCAGGGTGACGGCCGCGACCCGACCGCCGAGCTCGATCCCGCGGGCCTCGTTCGTGAGGTCGCCGAGGATCGCCGACAGCTCGAGCCCCATCACGAGGAACACGGCCCCCTCGAGGATGAGCTCGATCGTGCGCCAGTTCTGCACGTCCGACATGCGGTGCTGCGGCGACAGGCTGCGGATCGCCCCGCGCCCCGTCACGAGCCCGGCGACCACGGCGGCGACCAGGCCGGATGCCCCGAGCACCTCGCTCGGCACGGAGGCCAGGAACGGCACGGTGAACGAGATGACGGTGTTCACCGTGGCATCCGTCACGCGAGAGCGGACCCAGAGGTTGCCCTTGCCGACCAGGTAGCCGATGACGACGGCGACGACCACCGCGAACACGAAGTCGCCCACGATCTCCCAGAACGTGACGGTGGCCGCGGTCGCCGCGATCGCCGATCGCAGCAGCACGAGCGCCGTCGCGTCGTTCAGCAGGCTCTCGCCCTCGAGCACCGTGACGATGCGCGGCGTGACGCCCACGCGCTTCACGATCGAGGTGGCGACGGCGTCGGTCGGACTCACGATCGCCCCGAGCGCGATGCCGGCGGCGAGGCTCAGGTCGGGCACGATCCACGTGAACAGCAGGCCGAGCGCAACGGAGCTCACCACGACGAGCGCGATCGAAGGCCGCTGATCGCGCCGAACTCGCGCCGGAACTCCATCGACGGCATCGACACCGAGGCCGAGTAGAGCAGCGGCGGCAGGACGCCGGCGATGATCCACTCGGGGTCGACCTCGATGTCGGGCACGAACGGCAGGAAGCTCACGAGGATGCCCACGACGACGAGCAGGAGTGGCGCCGAGAACCCCAGCTTGGGGCCGATCGCGGTGGCCGCGGCGATGCCGAGGAGGCCGAGCACGGCGACGACCAGGAGTTCCACCGACCCGCACCTCCCCCGACGCACCTGCCGCAAGTCTGGCGCAACATGCCGCCGCGGCGCGACGACGGCGCCGTCAGCGATCGTGGAAGGCGGGGTATCCCGGCCACTCCGACGGGCCGTGCGATCGCACGAAGGCATGGTGCACGCGCTCGCACGCGCCGCGCAGGGTCGTGCCCCAGCCGAGCAGACGCCCGCCGAACTCGGCGCGGTAGCGCACCTCGCCGTCGACGCGCACGATCGTGACGGTGCCGTACTCGTGGCCCATGCTGTCGACGAGTCGCCAGCGCCCCGGTTCGGGCTCGGCCGCGGCGAGGATCGGGTGCCAGGTGGTGGCCAGTGCTGCTCCTTCCAGAGCGCCCCGGCCGACGTGCCTCCATCGTACGTCCGGAGGCCGACGCCGGCGCTCACAGGGAAGTCACAGCGGGGAGGCGTGTGATGCGGAACACCGCGGCGCCCCAACTCGTTTTCTCTGGTGACGCCGCGAGACCCCCAGGGGTGCTCGCGTCCGAGGTGCCGCAGCCAGCGTCGCCCACGAAGGAGGAACGAAGTGCCACAGGACTACCGCAAGACTCCCGAGGCGGTCGCCCGCCTCACCCCGCAGCAGTACCGCGGTGACGCAGGAGGACGAGCACCGAGCCGGCCTTCCGCAACGAGTACTGGAACAACCACGAGCCGGGCATCTACGTCGACGTCGTGTCGGGGCAGCCGCTGTTCGCCTCGACCGACAAGTACGACAGCCGCTCGGGATGGCCGAGCTTCACGCGGCCCATCGAGCCCGACGCCGTCACCGAGAAGGTCGACCGCTCGCTCTGGATGAAGCGCACCGAGGTGCGCTCGTCGGGCGCCGACAGCCACCTCGGCCACGTCTTCGACGACGGCCCCGTGGAGGCCGGAGGCCTGCGCTACTGCATGAACTCCGCCGCCATGCGATTCGTGCCCGCCTCGGAGCTCGAGGCAGAGGGCTACGGGCAGTACCGCTCCCTGTTCCCGGCGAGCGAGTTCACGACCACGGATGCCGCCTCCGCGGCATCCGACAAGGAGGACGCATCATGACCACCCCCGGCACCGTCACCCGCATCCCGGGCACTGAGACCGCCGTCCTCGCCGGCGGCTGCTTCTGGGGCATGGAGGACCTGCTCCGCAAGCGCCCCGGCGTGATCGACACCCGCGTCGGCTACACGGGCGGGCAGAACGCCGAACGCCACCTACCGCAACCACCCGGGTCACGCCGAGGCGCTCGAGATCGTCTTCGACCCGACGAAGGTCTCGTACCGCGACCTGCTGGAGTTCTTCTTCCAGATCCACGACCCGACCACGCTCGACCGGCAGGGCAACGACATCGGCACGAGCTATCGCTCCGCGATCTTCCCGCAGAGCGCCCGAGCAGGAGTCCGTCGCACGCGACACCATCGCGGACGTCGACGCCTCGGGCCTGTGGCCGGCGAAGGTCGTCACCACGATCGAGCCCGCAGGGCCGTTCTGGGAGGCCGAGCCCGAGCACCAGGACTACCTGGAGCGCATGCCGTGGGGCTACACGTGCCACTACGTGCGACCTGACTGGAAGCTGCCGAAGCGGGACGCGGAGCCCGTGGCCTAGGCCCGATCCACGCCGACGGCCCCGGCGGACGTGAGTCCGCCGGGGCCGTCGTGTGCCGTACGGGCCCGGTCGGGCCATGCCGCGTTCCTAGCGGCTCACCACCCCGCGCGCCGCCCACGCCCGCGCGACCAGGTCGATCGAGCCGTCGGGCTCGGTCGGCAGGAGTTCCCGCAGCCGCTCGCGCAGGCGGTCGCGGGCCGCCTCGTCGAGCGACATCGCGTACGCGGGGGCGACGCCCTGCCCGCCGAGGAACGGCGACCAGTAGTCATCGAAGTCGGCGAACCGCGTGGGCACCTCGATGTTGCCCGCCTCCGCGTCGACGAGTCCGGCGCTCGCGAATCGGAACGTGAGGCCCTCGGGCGTGAAGTCGTCGAACCGCCTGCCCTCGTCGAGCTCGGCGGCAGCCGGGTCGAGCTCGGTCGCGGCCTGCCAGAACCAGCGCATGAGCTCCATGCGGTCCGCGTAGTCCCAGACGTAGGCGCCGATCACCCCGCCGTCCACCGTGACGCGGGACATCTCGGCGAGCGCCGCGTCGAGATCGGGCACGAAGTTGAGGACGAGGCCCGACACCACGACGTCGACGGACTCGTCGTCGAGGGGCAGCGCCGAGGCATCCGCCCGATGGAAGGTGACGCGGTTGCCGAGCTCGGCGACCGCCGTCTCGAGGAAGCCCTCCGACGGCTCGACGCCGTCGACGGACGCCGGTGCGCAGCTGTCGAGGATCGCCGCGCACAGCGCGCCCGTCCCGCAGCCGACGTCCAGCCAGCGCAGCCCGGCGGGGACGCGCAACCACTCGAGGAAGCGCGGCGCGATCTCGCGACTCCATCGGCCGACGTACCGCTCGTACGCCGGGCCCTGCTCCCACGTGTCGGGCACGTGTTGTTGAGGCATGCTCAACGGTACCGCGTGTCGGCCGATCCGGCTCAGGTGGGGACGCCGAGCTCGTCGAGCGCGTCCTGCACGACGGTGAGGCCCTGGAGCCCGGGCATCGCGCTGATGCTCTCGTCCACCTTGCGTGCCGCGCGCCGCCCCTCGGGCCCGCTCATCAGGTGGGTCATGACGTGCCGCACGTCGTCGGTCGAGTTGATGCTGGAGCCCACCGGCGCCCAGAACCGGCTCAGCGCGAATCGCGTGATCTTCTGCGCCTTCGTGCTCGCCGCGAGCCGCTCGCGCGCCTGCGACGTGTAGAACGCGACGTGCCTGGCCTCCTGCTTCGCGATGCGGCGCAGCAGTTCGGCGAGCACCGGATGCTCCTCCAGCTCCGCCATGCGCTGGTAGGCCGTGATCGCCGACCACTCGTTCGCAGCGCCCCACGACATGTGCACCGCCACGAAGTCCGCACCCACGAGCGAGCCGAGCACCGACTGCTTGATGGGGTCGAGGCGGTCCTTCCAACCGAGCTTCAGGCGGTTCGCCTTGAGCACGTCGTAGTCGACGGTGATGTCGTGCTTCGCGAGGACCGCGGCGAGCGCCTCGCCATGCCAGAACTCCTCGCGATTCCACATGGTCATGAACGCGCTCACGTCGGCCTCGCGGTGCGACGGCGTCGTGAGCAGGTCGCGCGTGTAGCAGACGGTGTGGTACTCGACGTCGGCCATGTAGCGCAGCGTGCGGAGGGAGTCCTCGGGCAGGGGGTGCTCACGGAAGTCGTCGAGGTCGAGGTCGTCCCAGTGCACGCTGACCGAGGTCGCGGTGTACCTGTCGATGTCGAACGCCACGCGAGCCCCTTCCCGCCGTGATCCATGTAATCAGGCCGGGCGTCAGCGCGCGAGGCCTGCGCAGACGATCGCCGCCGTGCGGTCGTCGATACCGGGCAGTGCCGCGATGCCGCCGCCGCAGGTCGGCCGCGCGCTGGTGGCCGGCGTCGCCGCCGAACGCGAAGCGAGTGAACCTCGTCCGGTCGGCGGGCGTGAGGGGGCTCGAACCGAGCGGCCATACGGTGCGGCGGAGCTCCCGACGTGCGAGGCGCGCCGCCTTCGGCGATGCCGCCAGCCGACGGTGCGCCTCCTGGGCGAAGAAGCGCGTGTGCCGGGCCTTGACGCGGGCGATCCGCTCGATCGCCGACTCGAGCGCGCCGTTCTCCGACGATCCCGCCGCCCCCGCGTATGCCGCCCCGAGCATCCAGTCGTCGACCAGGCCGATCGTCATGTGCGCCCCGACGACGGCCCAGCCCTGCGTGAAGCCGGCGAATGCGCGACGGACCGGCCCCCGGCCGGCGGACGACGCAGCGCGGGGCGTCGCAGCGTCGGGTCGTGCTGCCGAATCACGCTCCGTCGTTCCCCGGCTCGCCTCCACGATGGCTCGCAGGCCGTCGGCGATCCAGAACTTCTCGAACGCCCACGTCACGAGGAACGCCGTGACCCGGGCGTCCTTGTGCGTGTGGGTGACGAGCACGTTGCGCAGGTGCGCCATCGTGGCGCCCTCGAGTACGGCCAGCGTCGCGAGTGCGGCGACCACGTCGGGAGCGAGCGGTGCCGCCGCGAATGAGGCGAGGTGGAGCTCGTCGCGGAGGCTGCCCTGCGCGGTGCGGGCGAACTCCCGCACGTCGAACCCGGCCGGGTCGGACTCCTCACTGGGAAGCCCGTCGAGCAGCGTGGACCGCGCCATCACGTCCTCCTCCCGCCCACGCCCCACGTTACGCCGGGGGTTCGCGTTCGTGTCCGGCCGGCGACGAGGCTGGCGTGGCGTCGCCGAACGGGCGTAGTGTGCGCGGTGGCGGCGCCTGGATCGGCGCCGTCGCCACATCGAGGGAGGGCGAAACGATGACGGATGCGACGACGAAGCCGACGATCGTGCTGGTGCACGGAGCCTGGGCCGACGGCTCGAGCTGGGATGCCGTGACGAGGGCGCTGCAGGCGCAGGGCTTCACCGTGCTGGTTCCACCGAACCTCCTCCGGGGACTCACCGACGACGCCGCGTACGTCGCGTCGTTCCTCGCGCAGCGCACGAGCGGGCCGGTCGTGCTCGTCGGCCACTCCTATGGCGGCGCGGTCATCACCAACGCCGCGGCCTCCGCCGGCGACGTGCGGGCACTCGTCTACGTCAACGCGTTCATGCCCGACGAGGGCGAGACCGTGCTGCAGATCCTCGACGGGTCCGGATCGGCGCTGGCCGTGGCCGACCCGACCGCCGTGTTCGACATCGCCGGCTACCCAGGCGCCCCCGAGGGGGCGGCGGAGGTCTTCCTGAGGCCCGAGGTCGTGCACGCGTCGTTCGCGCAGGACCTTCCCGAGGCGGACCGGTGGACGATCGTCGCCAGCCAGCGCCCGGCGTCGCTCGTGGCCAACGTCACGCCGTCAGGTGTTCCCGCCTGGAAGGCGATCCCGAGCTGGGCCGTCATCGGCACCGACGACCGGGTGATCCCGGTCGCCGTGCTCCGTCGAATGGCGGAGCGGGCCGGGTCGACGGTCAGCGAGCTCGGAGCATCGCACGTGTCGATGGTCTCGCATCCGGATGCCGCGGTCGCGGCGATCCTGGCGGCCGTGGCCTCGATCTGACGCCCCGTCGCCCCGGCGGCGTCGCACTCCGCTGGGGCGCTCGCGGCGCATCCCGTCGACCGCGTCAGAACTTGTTGCCGAGCGCCTTCGCCTTCAGCGCCTCGAACTCGCCGTCGCTGATGACCCCCTGGTCGCGCAATGCCTGTGCCTTCGCGATCTCGTCGCTGGGGCTCGCGAACGAGACCGAGCGCACCTGATCCTCGGAGTACTCGACGACCTCGGGGTGCCGGCTCGCCGAGCGCTCCGCCATGCCCTTGCCGCGGGCGATGAGGTACACCAGCGCGGTGAGCCAGGGCACGAACACGAGGAAGAGGATCCACACCGCTTTGAGCCACCCGTTCAGCGAGTGGTCACGGAAGATGTCGATGATGATGTACACGAGCACGAACAGGTATGCCACGTAGGCGAAGATCCAGAAGTAGAACCAGAACACGTCCCAGATGCTGGTGAGGAAGGTCACCGCAGTCCCCCTTCGAGGTCGGATGCCGCGGCCGCCCGCGACGGCCGTGTGCCGCTCAACCTACTCCCCGGGGCGCCGCGTGCGACACATCACACACGGGTGATGTTCGCTTCCTGTTCGTGACGCCCGCACGGCACGCCTCTTGAGCATGCCCGTGCCGGATGCATAGGCTTCGAGTGTGTTCGAGGAAGCTCCGGCGCGGGTCGCGTCGGAGGTCGAGCTCGATCGACTGCCTGCTCGACGCCAAGCTCTCAGTCCCGGGCCCCCCGGCCCGTGGCTCGGTCAGCCGCGCCTCCCTCCTCGACACGGCCCGCTCGAGCGGGCGGCGCGTGGTCGGCGTCACGGCGCCCGCCGGGTACGGCAAGTCGACCCTCCTCGCCGAGTGGGCGCACGTCGAGCGTCGCCCGGTCGCCTGGGTGTCGCTCGACCGCTTCGACGACGACCCCACGGCGCTGCTCACCCTGCTGGCGTCCGCATTCGCCGGCATCTCGCCGGGCATGGACCATCTGGCCATCGACGTCCGCGGGCACGGCGTCTCGGCGCTGGGTCGCGCCGCCCCGCTGCTCGCGTCCGCGTTCCGGGCCGGCTCGACGCCGTTCGTGCTGATGCTCGACGACCTGCATGAGATCCGCTCTCCCGCATGCCACGACGTGCTGAGCGTGGTGCTCGCGGGGATCCCGAGTGGATCCCAGGTGGTGGCGGCGAGCCGCGGCGAGCAGCCGCACCTCCCCCGACTGCGCGCGTCGGGAGACACGCTCGAGATCACGGCGGCCGACCTCGCGATCGATGCCGCGGGCGCCGCCAAGATCTTCGCCGAGGCGCAGGTCCCGCTCAGCCCCGATGACGCCGCCGAGGTCGTCGAGCGCACGGAGGGATGGCCCGTCGGACTCTTCCTCGCCGCGGCCATCGCTCGTGACAGCGGCGACGACGCGTTGGCGGTGTCCGGCGACGACCGCTACGTGGCCGACTACCTCTACCGCGAATCGCTCGCGAAGCTCCCCGAGCACCAGCAGCGATTCCTGCGGCGCACCGCCGTGCTCGACACGTTCTCCGCGACGCTCTGCGACGCCGTGCTCGACAGCGCCGACGCGCAGGAGATGCTCCGCGAGCTCGAGGCGTCCGACGCCTTCCTGGTGCCGCTCGATCGGCATCGCGAGTGGTACCGGTATCACGCCCTGTTCCGCGAGTTCCTGCTCGGCGAGCTCCGGCGCGTCGAGCCCGACACGATCGTCGAGCTGCACCTCGCGGCCGCAGCCTGGTTCGAGGAGCACGGCTCCCCCGCCATGGCGATCGAGCACCTGCTCGACAACTCGACCGAGCGCACGCGCGCGACGCGCCTCGTGGCATCCGTGGCCCTTGCGACCTACCAGGCCGGTCAGCTGACGACGGTGCAGCGGTGGTTCGCGGCACTCGGCGACCCGGCGATCGAGGCATATCCCCCGCTCGCCGTGCTGGCGGGCTGGATCACGGCGCTCACCGGCCAGACCGACGACGCCGACCGGTGGGCTGCCATGCTCGACGCCGCGTCGTACGACTTGACGCCCGACGACGGCTCGGCATCGTTCGAGTCCGCACGCGCGATGCTCCGCTCGATCATGTGCGCCGCCGGCCCGGAGCAGGCGATGGCCGATGCCGAGTTCGCGATCGCCTCCGAACCGACTTGGAGTCCGTGGCGCGATCAGGCGCTCGCGCTGCTCGGCGAGGCGAGGCTGCTCGCCGGCGAGGTCGACGAGGCGGTTGCCGCGTTCACCGAGTGCTCCGCCATGGCGGCCGCACGGGACAACACCGACGTGCTCATCATCAGCGAGTCGGAGCTCGCGGTGCTGGCCATGGATCACGGCCGGTGGCCCGAGGCCGCCGAACACGTGCAGACCGCCCTCGCCGCGATCGACCGGCGGCGCATGCACGACTACGCCACCGCAGTCCTCGCCTTCGCCGATGCGGCGCGACTCGCCATGCACAGCGGCGACCTCGCCGACGTGCATCGCCAGCTGACCCGTGCGATGCGTGCGCGGCCGACGTGCACCTACGCCATCCCGTTCATCGCGGTGCGCGTGCGCCTGCAGCTCGCCAAGGTGTTCTGGGCGCTGACCGACCACGCGACCGCACGGCACCTGCTGCGCGAGATCGACGACATCCTGCTGCATCGGCCCGCGCTCGGCGCCCTTGCGGACGAGGTGTCCGACTTCCGCGGCTTCGTGTCGTCGGGCGACCAGCCGGGGTCGACCGGGGGTCCGCCGCTCACGCCGGCCGAACTGCGCCTGCTCCCCTACCTGCAGACGCACCTCTCGATCCGCGAGATCGGCGAACGGCTCTTCATCTCACGGAACACGGTGAGCTCGGAGGTCGGCTCGATCTACCGCAAGCTCGGGGTGTCCGCGCGCAGCGAAGCGGTCGAGCGCGCCATGGCGATGGGCCTGCTGGGCGCCTAGTCCGTTCGCGTCGCCGCGGGCCCGTCGAGCGCGTCCTCGATGTCGTAGCCGAGGGCCATCGCGACCAGGGGTGCAGCGGCCACGACGCGGGGAAGCCCGACCACGGGGATGATGCCGACGAGCACGTCGACGATCTCGGCCGGCGTCGCGCCGGCGCTCACCGCGGCATCCGCCTGGGAGCCGAACGACGGCTCGGCGCCGCCGACCGCGACGAGTGCGGCCACCCGCGCGAGCGCCAATGACTTGGGATCGAGTCCCTCCGCGCCGACGCCCAGGTCGCCGAGGTCGTCCTCTGCGAGCCGCTCATCATTGATGGCCAGTCGCCGGAGCCGGTCGGTGTAGTCCACGGTGACCTCCCTCCCTCCACATCGGTCGGATGCTATGTCCAAGTGCAGTCGTCGGCCCCGCCCGGCGCATCATGCAGATCGGATGATTCGGAGGTACTCGCCGTGCGGCCGGGACGTCGCGCGGGTGCCGGGCGGGCCGAACACGCCCCCGGCTTCATCCCATCTGCGTGATGCGATGCCGGATGCAGCGGCATAGCGTTCCGTGCAGAAGCCGGCAGTGACCGGTAACTCGACACGAAAGGCCGTGGTCATGAATTCGTTCTGGGACTTCCTCGTCTGGCTCTTCTGGTTCTACGTGATCATCGCGTGCATCTGGATCTTCATCACGGTGTTCATCGACATCTTCAGGGACACCACCCTGAACGGATGGGGCAAGGCGCTCTGGGTCATCTTCCTGGTGTTCGTGCCGTTCCTCGCCGCGTTCATCTACCTCATCGCACGTGGCCAGGGCATGGCGGAGCGCAATGCGGCGAGGGCGGCCGACGCGCAGGCGGCGAACGCCGATTACATCCGGACGGTGGCCGCGACGTCGTCGACATCGACGGCGGCCGAGATCGAGAAGGGCAAGCAACTCCTCGACAGCGGCGCCATCTCGCAGGCGGAGTTCGACGCGCTCAAGGCGAAGGCGCTGCAGTCGTCGTAGGTCGCCGTGACGGAAGAAGGGGATCGAACCATGACGGGCCGGCAATTCGGACCCGTCGAGCTCGTGCTCGCCGGCCGTTCGAAGGCCGGGTCGCGCGCGAAGGCCGGCGTGCACGGACGCGATCCTCGGCCTCGACGGAAGACGGACCGAGCGGATCCTCGACCTCGTCTACGTCACTCGATCCGACGAGGGCGAGATCGACTGGGTCGAGCTCGACGAGTCCGGCATCGAGCTCGGCGAGATCGACCTCGCCGCAAGCGGACTCGCATCGGACGAGGACCTCGCGGACCTCGCAGGTCGGCTCCCGCTCGGCACGTCGGCCCTGCTGCTCGACGCGAAGGCGAAGCTGCTCGCCTGAGGAGACCTACAGTGAGGAAGGCCGGCCGTGCATCGGGGGACGCGCGACCGGCCTTCGTTTCTGCCCGGACGATAGCGGATGCCGCGGCATCCGTGACGCCGCGGCATCCGCCACCCGACTACTGGCGGGCCATGGCGATTCGCAGGCGCTCCTCGGGGTCGATGAAGTGGTCGTGGTCATCGGTGCCGGCGTCGATCTGGACCCAATTGATCTTCCCGGTGAACCGGCTCGACTGCGGCGTGTAGTCGGGGCTGACGGCGGTGCCCGACTCGAAGCCGATATCGGTCGTCTCGTCGGCCGAGAAGATCATCGGCTGCGTCGCCCCCACCCGCCCGGAGCCGACGGCGGCGCCGTCATGGTAGAGCGTGACGTCGCCGCCCTTGGCGAGGCCCCCGCCGTCGTACGCGAACTCCACGCGCACCTGGTGGGTGCCCGCCGGAATCGGCTCGGTCGCGGCAACCGTGAAGTGCTGGATCCCGAGCACGTTGTAGACGAAGGTCGCGGTACCGGCCTCGGCGTAGAGGCTCCACCCTCCGAAGCGCCCGCCTTGCGCGATGATCACGCCGTCCGCGCCGCCGTCGGGAACCTCGATCTCGGCGGTGACCGAGAACGACTTGTTCTTGATGCTCACGACGCTGCTCTCCGAGAGCCGGCCCATGCCGGCGAAGAACAGCTGCGAGTTGCCGCGGATGAGCGTCGGCCGTCCGGCGAGCTCGGGGTTCAGCCGGTCCCCGGTGCGATCGTCGATGGGGAGGACGTTGTACTTCACGGCCTCGATCAGCCACAGCCGTTGCAGCTCGTGGAGCCGTTCGGGCTGCTCGGCCGACAGGTCCCGGGCCTGGCTGTAGTCGACGCTGCCGTCGTAGAGCTCCCAGACGTCGTCATCGAACGCCGGAACGGTTCCTCCGACGAGCATCCAGGGCGTGCGGTGCTTCGTCACGGCGCTCCACCCCTTGAAGTACACGCCGCGGTTGCCGAACATCTCGAAGTACTGCAGGTCGTGGCGCTCAGGAGCGTCGGGCTCGCGGAACGTGTACAGCATGCTCGTGCCCTCCATCGGAGACTGCTGCACGCCGTTCACCGAGGTGGGTTCGGGCAGCCCGGCGGCCTCCAGGACGGTCGGCGCGATGTCGATGCAGTGCGTGAACTGCGAGCGGAGCCCGCCCTGCTCTCCGATCCCGTTCGGCCAGTGCACGATGGTGCCGTTGCGGGTGCCGCCCCAGTGCGAGGCGACCTGCTTCGTCCACTGGAACGGGGTGTCCATCGCCCAGGCCCAGCCGACCGCGTAGTGGTTGTACGAGCTCGGCGACCCCAGCTCGTCGAGGCTTGGACCTCATGAACTCGGGCGTCTCGAGGGCCGCCATCCCGTTGAAGTTGGCCATCTCGTTGAAGGCCCCGTTCATGGTGCCCTCTGCAGATGCCCCGTTGTCGCCGATGATGTAGTAGATCAGCGTGTTCTCGAGCACCCCGAGGTCCTCGATGGCGTCGAGGACCCGGCCCACGTGGTGGTCGGTGTGCTCGAGGAATCCCGCGTACACCTCCATCTCCCGCTCGAGCACGGGCTTGAGGTCGGCGGGCATGTCGTCCCACGCCGGGATCTCGGCGTGCCGCGGCGTGAGTTCGGCGTCCGCCGGGATGACGCCGAGTTCCTTCTGGCGGGCGAAGGTGCGCTCGCGCTGCACGTCCCACCCCTCGGCGAACTTGCCGGCGTACTTGTCCGCCCACTCCTTGGGAACGTGGTGCGGCGCGTGCGTCGCGCCGGGCGCGAAGTACACGAAGAACGGCCGGTCGGGCATCAGGGACTTCTGCGAGCGGATCCAGCTGATCGCGTGGTCGGCCAGGTCCTCGGTGAGGTGGTATCCCTCCTCGGGCGTCGCGGGCGGCTCCACCGGGGTCGTGCCCTCATAGAGGGCGGGCTCCCACTGGTTGTTCTCTCCCCCGATGAAGCCGTAGAACGTCTCGAAGCCGCCACCGCCCGACGGCCAGCGTCGAAGGGACCCATCGGCGACGACTGCCACACCGGCACCTCGTGGCACTTGCCGAACTGCGCGGTCGAGTAGCCGTTGAGCTTCAGCGTCATGGCGAGCGGCGCCTTCGTGTTGGGTCGCAGCGAGCTGTTGCCGGGCGCCGACGTCGCCGTCTCCGTGATGCTGCCCATGCCGACCGAGTGGTGGTTGCGACCGGTGAGCAGCGCCTGCCTGGTCGGCGCGCAGAGCGCCGTGGTGTGGAAGCGGTTGTACTTCAGGCCGCCGGCCGCGAGCTTCTCGGCGTTCGGGGTCGCGCACGGCCCGCCGAAGGCGCTGGATGCACCGAACCCCACGTCGTCGATCAGCACGACCAGCACGTTCGGCGCGCCCTCGGGGGGCAGCAGCGGCTCGATCGGCGGGAACGCCGTGTCGGGATCCTTCGCGTCGTAGGTCGTCAGGCCCGGTGCCGGCCGGTCGGGAATCGGGAGCATCGTGCGCGCGTGGCGATCCGGAGTCATGACAGAATTCCTCCCCCTGTGGAGTACGGGCACGAATCAGCCTGTGCTCGCCCGCTGAAGCACGCATCACCCAGACCGGGTGATTGTGCCCGAGATCGGCTCTCGGTCTCATCCAGCGCTGAAGGCGTCGAGGAATCGATCGCGGAACGCACTCATCGGCCAGACGGGCGCGTCGGGCGCTGGCAGCACCCCGTCCTGCCACTGCCATCCCTCGATCGACTCGAAGACGGTCGGGTCTTTCGAGATGACGCTGATCGGCACGTCGTGGCTCGCGCCCTGCCCGCTCACGATCGTCGCCGGCTGGTGGTCGCCGAGCACCACGAGCACGAGGTTCGGGTCGTCGACCTCGTGCAGGAACGCGAACATCGCACCGAGCGAATACCGAATGGACTGGGCGTACGCCTGCTGCACCCGCTTCGGGTCCTGCCAGACCACGGTCGCCGACTGCCCCTGCGCGGGCTGGGGGCCGAACACCGAACCGTCGCCGACCTGGGACCAGGGCACGAGCTCCGGGAGCGGTGCCCAGGGCGGATGCGAGGAGACGAGGTCGATCTCCGCCATGACCGGCTGGTGGTCCCGGGCGAGCTCGTGGTCGGCGAAGTACTTCCAGGTGTACTGGTCCGGGATCCGCGCATACCCGAAGGACGGCCCCCGATAGCCGACGTTGTTCGCGTCGAGAAGGGTGTCGAAGTGGTAGAACGAGGTGCCGAACGACCACGGCTTCGTGTTCGAGGGGACGTCGCTGACCGTGCGCCATCCGGCTCTTCCGAATGCCTCGCTCAGCGTGAATCGATCGCTCCGGATCACCTTGCTGTAGAGCGGCTGCCGGTCGACCCACAGCCCGGTCTGAAAGGTCGAGTGCGCGAGCCAGCTGAGACCCCCGAACGTCGGAGAGGTGAGGAAGGCGCTCTGGGATGCGTAGCCGTCAGCGCGGAGCTGGGCCTCGCCGGCACGCAGCGCCTGGTTCACCCCTCCCGAGAAGCTGGATCCCTGCACGGCCACCTTGCCGTAGCTCTCGATGAAGGCGAAGACGACGTCCTTGCCCTTCAGCGAGGTCAGCAGGTCGGAACCGGGAGCGTCGCGGTAGGGGTCCGTCGCGATCTGCTGCGGCAGGTCGGCCAGCGCGGCGAGCCCTGAGGCGGCGTAGGAGGCTGACGCGGTGATCGCGTGCAGAGAAGCGGCCGCCGCGGCCGGCTGACCCGCCACCACCTGCGAGCCCGTCAGGGCGGCGATGGTCCATGCCGCGGTGACCGTCGAGATCACGATCGTTCCGTGCACGCGATCGGGCCCGACGGCGGCGCCCGCGCGAAGTGCGGCCCAGGAGAGCGCGACGATCAACCCGGCGGCGGCGATCGCGAGCAGCACGACCAACCCGCTCGCGGCGGCACCGCCGATGGAAGCCTGGACGACCCCGAACGCGTCGCCGAGCTGCTGCCAGTCGAGCGGATCGAAGGGGATGTCGAGCACTGACTCGTAGCCGGCGTCGATCCCGGCGAGCACGAGCGCGATGACGATGACGACACCGAAGCCGACCGCGACGACGACGCGTGCCGGTGGCCAGGGAAGCAGGCAGAGCAGGAGCAGCACGACGATCGACTCCACGGGAAGCCCGATGAGCGGTGCCAGAGAGCCATCGGCGAGCGCTCCTGGCACGAGCGGCACCATGACGAGGAGGAGGATCGCGACCACCAGCGAGATCCTCGCGCGCACCCGGAGCCTCTGCCCCGTTGAACTCTTTCCTCCGCTCTCTCGTGTTTCCGCTAGCGTCTCCGCCGGAGGCTTCGATCGGAAGCGGGTATGAACATGACTGGAAACAGTATGAACATGACGGGAACCAACCAGGCCGTTCTCTGGGTCCTGCGGATCCTCAGCGCGATCATCCTTCTCGCGATCGGCGGAATTCATCTCTTCCTCGTCTTCGACGGCGTCGGCGGGGTGCTCGGAGTGCTCTTCGTCCTGCAAGCCATCGCGGGCCTCGTGCTGGCGATCGGGATGCTCGTCCTCCGCGGGCGGCTCCTGGTCCTCGCGACCATCCTGAGCCTGCTGTTCGTGATCGCGAGCCTCGCCGCCCTCCTGCTCGCCCTGACCGTCGGGTTCTTCGGCATCACCGAGACTTGGGACTTCACCCTCGTCATCCCGACGGTCATTGTCGAGTCGATCGGCGTCGTGGTGCTCGCCATCACCACGGTGGTCGTGCTCCGCCCGCCGCTGGCGGCGTGATCGCGAGTCCTCCCCACGCGGGCCGATGTGTGCATTGATCACGATGCACCCACCTCGGCTCGCCGAGCGCGGCTTCGAAGCGCCAGCCACAACACGTCCCGTCCGAAGGATTCGACGAGCAGGACCAGTGCGACTCCGACGAGCACGCCGGCGAGATCTGGGATCAGGCCGGATGCCGCAAGCGTCAAGGCGATCCCCTGGACGGCGGTCACGACCTTGCGCCAGTAACGGGGAGGGAGCTGCAGGCGAAGCCACGGAAGAATCCATCCTGCGGCGACGAAGACGTAGCGCATCAGACCGATCGCCAGCACCCAGGGCCCGAGGATCTGTGCCACGTACGCGCTGAGCACGAGGAGGAGGAACGCATCCACTTCCATGTCGAAACGAGCGCCGAGCTCCGTCGTGGTACTGGTACGACGCGCGACCCACCCGTCCACGGCGTCGAGGACGAGCGCCGGGACGACCAGGCCGATCAGGAGCGGTACCGAGATCGGCGCGACGAAGGACGCGGCGACCAGTCCGGTGATGAATGGCGACCAATGCCGATCTCGTCGCCGTGACGACATTCGCCCAGCCGAGACGCGGTGTACGCCGGCGTCGCAGCGCGATGAGCAGGAGAGCGTTGCTCGTCGCCAGGTACGCCAGCGCGGCCGTCCAGCCGATCGTCGGCAGCCCGTCGGCGGCCCAGATCGCCGCCGCGCCCGCCGCACCGAGTGTCGCCAACCCGATCGGTGCGAGTTGAACCTCCTTGATCGCCATCACGTGTCCTTGATACGGAGCATCTCACGGAGCATATTCATGTACACGTAGGGCATCGCTGGATCGTTCACCGAGGGAGAAGTATCGTTGCTTGAGGCCATGGCATTCTGGATCGACGAGCCGGGCGTCGGAGCGCTGCGCCGGCAGCCGATCGCTCGTGCGGGCGACGGCGAGGTTCTCGTGCGCACCATCTACACGGGCATCAGCCGCGGCACCGAGGCCTCGGTCTTTCTGGGTCGCGTGCCGATCAGCGAGCACGAGAGGATGCGCGCGCCGTTCCAGGAGGGCGACTTTCCGGGCCCGGTGAAGTACGGCTACCTCAACGTCGGAGTCGTCGAGCAGGGGCCGGAAGCGCTCCGCGGCCGCACCGTCTTCACGCTGTTCCCCCACCAATCCGTCTTCGTCGTTCCCGCTGATGCCGTGGTCCCCGTCCCCCGCGGCGTGCCCGCCCGCCGTGCGGTGCTCGCCGGAGCGGTCGAGACCGCGGTGAACGTGCTGTGGGATGCCGCCCCCGTGATCGGAGACCGGGTCACGATCGTGGGCGCCGGCATGATCGGATGCTGCATCGCGCGACTGATCCGCGGCATCCCCGAACTCGACGTGGTGCTCGTCGACGTGGACACGTCGCGTCGCGAGGTCGCCGATCGACTCGGCGTCCGATTCGCCGAACCAGGCGACGCGCCGGGAGACCGCGATCTCGTCATCAACACGAGCGGGTCGGAGGCGGGGCTGCAGCTCGCACTCGAGTCCGTCGTGACCGACGGGGAGGTGATCGAGGCCAGCTGGTACGGCGACCGGCCGGTGACGCTCGCCCTGGGCGCCGACTTCCACTCGCGCCGCCTGACCATCCGGTCGAGCCAGGTGGGTGCCGTGGCCCGACGCCGACGAGGCACGCGCACGACGCGCGACCGGCTGACGCTCGCGCTCGACCTCCTGCAGGACCCGGCCTTCGACACGCTGCTCACGGGCGACTCCCCCTGGAGTGAGCTTCCCGCGGTGATGGCGGGGCTCGCAACCGGCCCGAGCGCGGAGCTCTGCCACACGATCGATTGGAAGGACGCCTCGTGACCTTCACCCTGACCGTTCGCGACCACATGATGGTCGCCCACAGCTTCGCAGGAGAGACCTTCGGCCCGGCGCAGCGCCTGCACGGTGCGACCTTCATCGTCGACGCGTCGTTCCGCGCGAGCGACCTGGACGCCGATGGCGTGGTCGTCGACATCGGACGCGCGGCCGAGGCGCTCAGCCAGATCACGGGTTCGCTGACCTATCGCAACCTCGACGACGAACCCGAGTTCGCGGGCATGAACACCACGACCGAACGACTCTGCCAGGTGATCGCCGACCGCCTCGCCGAGCGTGTCCAGGATGGACGGCTCGGATCGGCCGACGGGCGGCTGTCGTCGATCGAGGTCACCCTGCACGAGTCCCACATCGCCTGGGCGAGTTACGAGCGGACATTGTGAATCGAATGACGGACGCGGCCCTGTATTTCCTGGTGCCCGATGGCATCGACGATGACGAGCGCGTCAGCGGCGGCAACGTCTACGACCGGCGCATCGGCGAGGCCCTCAGAGCACGGGGCCTCGACGTCCGGATGACGCGCGTCTCGGCCGGCGGCGGGCAGGATGTCGCGAGGGCGATGTCCGCGCTCCCGCGCGACGCGCTCGTGCTGATCGACGGACTGCTCGCCGTCGCGGCATCACAGGTGCTGGTCGTGCAGTCCACGCGTCTTCGGATCGTCGTGCTGGCGCACATGGTCGCGAGCGCCCTGCCCGGGATCCGGGACCGAGCGCGAACGGCCGAACGGGAGCGCGAGGCCCTGCACGCCGCCCGGCGTGTGATCGCGACCAGCGAGTGGACCCGCTCCGAACTCATCGCCCGCGCGCTCGCAGAGCCCGATCGGCATCATCGTCGCTCGTCCGGGCACGGACGCCGCGCCGGCGGCGACCGGATCCGCATCGGGAGGCCACCTGCTCTGCGTCGGCGCGGTCGCGCCCCACAAGGGACAGGACGTGCTCGTCCACGCGCTGGCGGGCATGGCCGACCTGCCCGGATGGAGCTGCTCGATCGTGGGCTCGCTGAACGCCGACCCCGATTTCGTGAGCCGGACCGCCGCCGCGATCCGATCCGCAGGGCTCACGGAGCGCATCGAGCTCCTGGGGGTGCTCACCGGTCGGCGACTCGCCGACGCGTACCACGCCGCGGACCTCCTCGTCGCGCCGTCGCGCGCCGAAAGCTACGGCATGGTCGTCGCCGAGGCAGTGGCCCGAGGCATCCCGGTCGTGGCGGCACGCGTCGGCGGAGTACCGGAGGCGATCGCAGGGAGCACGGCCGCCATCCTCGTCCCGCCGAACGATCCAGTGGCGTTGCGTGCGGTCCTGCGGCAGTGGTGGGAGGAGCCCCCTCGGCGCGCGGTGCTCAAGGCGGAGGCAGTGCGCTCGCGTACCGCGACGCGAACGTGGGCTGAATCCGCGGCGATCGCCGCCGCAGTGCTGGGCGATGTCCGCCCGGCGACGGACGCCGTCGGATCCGAGCGGCGGCGTGCAGGATGAGCGAGATCATCGAGGTCAGCAGCGATTGGCTCGCCCTTCGCGAACCGGAGGATGCGCGCGCCCGGTCCCGCGAACTCGCCCTCGCAGCAGCCGGGCGGCTCGCACCGGGTCCGATCATGATCCACGACCTGGGAAGCGGAACGGGCTCGATGATGCGATGGCTCGCACCGCTGCTGCCCGGTCCGCAGACCTGGGTCCTCCACGACTGGAACGCGAACCTCGTCGAACGTGCGACGAACGGGGTCGTCCCGCTCGACCGTGAAGGACGATCGGTTTCGGTGCGCACGCGCAGCGGAGAGCTCGCACACCTCGATCCCGACGCTCTCGACGGCGCCTCGCTCGTGACCGCTTCCGCGTTGCTCGATGTGCTGACGTCGAAGGAGGTGCGCGCCGTCGTCGATGCCTGCGTCGCCGTCGGATGCCCCGTGCTGCTGAGCCTGAGCGTGACCGGCGCGGTTCGCCTCGACCCCCGGGATCCTCGCGACGACGTCGTTCGAGGCCTCGTTCAACGCACACCAGGAACGACGTGTGGGCGGGCGCCGGCTCGTGGGGCCGACTGGCGTCGCACTCGCGCAACGACTGTTCCTCGAGGCCGGCTGGAGCATCCGAGCTGCCGCCACCTTCTGGCGGCTCGGCGATCACGATCCGCTCCTCCTCGAGCAGTGGTTCGATGGGTGGTGCGATGCGGCGCTCGAGCAGCGCGCCGATCTCGAGCTGGACGGTGCGGACTACCGCGCTCTGCGTTCGTCACAATTGCGCCGCGGGGCGCTCTGCAGCCGTCGTCGTGCACACCGATCTCCTGGCGTGGCCATGATGTCCGCGTCGACGAGCGCACCACGGGTACGCGCGGTCCTGTCATCGAGGTGGCTCCGCCTCACCACGCGCGTGCTCGTGGGCGTCGGCGTGCTGATCGCGGTCGTCGTCCAGGTCGGTTCCGGACCATTCCTGCAGGGCCTGCTCAGCATCGATCTCCGCGTGATCGCCGCCACGTTCGTGCTCTCCGCCGCCGCCACGCTCGCGGCGGCCTGGCGCTGGAGCGTCATCGCGGGGCGACTCGGCGTCGGGCTCCGCTTCACCGAGGCCGTCGGAATGTACTACAGGTCGCAGTTCCTCAACACCGTGCTTCCCGGCGGTGTGGTCGGTGACGTCCAGCGAGCCGTCACGCAGGGACGCAACGCGGGAAACGTCGCACAGGCCGCTCGCGCCGTGGTCATCGAGCGCACCATGGGGCAGGTGGTGCAGATCGCGCTCGCGGTCATCGTCCTCGCGTGCTTCGGTCTGGAGTTCGAGGGATACCTGCTCCCGGCGCTCGGCATCGGCCTCACGGTGCTCGGCGTCGCGGTGCTCGCAACGGCCGCAGCGAGCGTCCGAGCGAGACGCGCGCTGCGACGCGAGCTCGACGAGCTCTCGGCCGGCGTGGGATCGCCCGGTGCGTTCGTGCGGGTCGTCGTCGCCTCGATCGTGGTGGTGGCATGCCACGTCGTGACCCTCGGCGTCGCGGTCGGCGCGGTCGGAGCACGCGTGCCGCCGCTCCGCCTTGCCGCCATCGCGCTCGTCGTCCTGCTCGCCGGATCCATCCCGCTGAGCATCGGCGGGTGGGGCCCGCGCGAGGGAATCGCCGGCTGGGCGTTCGCCGTCGCCGGCCTCGGCGCCTCGACGGGCGTCGCGGCATCCGCTCTCTTCGGCGTCGTCGCGATGATCGCCGTCGCTCCGGGCCTCGTCCTCGCCGTGGTGTCCGCTGTTCGTCGCAATCGAACGTCTGCACCAGGAGATGCTGTCGTTCTCGCCGGCGCTGACCGAGAGGCGAGATCGTGATCGACCGGCCGTACGTGATTCTCAGCGCCGCCATGTCCCTCGACGGGTATCTCGACACGGCCTCCCCGCCGCGCCTCGCCCTCTCGAACGCGGCGGACTTCGATCGGGTCGACGAGGTACGGGCGCACTGCGACGCCATCCTGGTCGGAGCCCGCACCGTGCGCGCCGACAATCCGAGACTGCTGGTGCGCAGCGAGGAGCGACGGAGTCGGCGCGAAGCCCAAGGCCTGCCGCCGTCGCCCTGGAAGGTGACCGTGACGACGACCGGTGACCTCGATCCGCAGTCGAAGTTCTTCACCTACGGAGACACGAAGAAGTTGGTCTATTGCCCCAGATCCGCGGTCCGGGGCATCCGCGACCGGCTCGGTGATCGTGCGACCGTCGTCGGGTTGGGCGACGAGGTCTCCGTGGCCGATCTCGTCAGCGAGCTGAACGACCGGGGCGTGCGCACGCTCCTGGTCGAAGGCGGCGGAACCGTGTTCACGCAGTTCCTGGCGGCCGACCTCGTCGATGAACTCCAGTTGGCGATCGCCCCGTTCTTCGTCGGCGACCGGCGAGCTCCTCGGCTGATCGGCGACGGCACGTTCCCGTGGAATTCCGACCGCCGCGCGCCCCTCGCCGAGAGCCGTCGAGTCGGCGACATGGTCCTCCTGAGGTACGCGCTGTCCGAGCGCTGCCCGGTACCCGGTCGTTCGTCTCCCGGCGAATCGGGCTAGCCTGACGGGCATGGCCCAGGCAGCCTCGACCGCACGCGCGTGGATCGGGACGATCGTCTTCCTCTTCCTCGCGCCCGGCATCGTCGCGGGCCTCATCCCATGGCTCATCTCCGGCTGGCAGTGGTACGACTGGGGCGGCGCGGCCTGGTTCGTCGTGCCGATCGCCTGGATCGCGATCGGCGTCGGGGTGGCCTTCCTCCTGCATGCCTTCGCGCTGTTCGCCCTGCACCGCGGGACGCCCGCTCCGGTCGCTCCGACCGAGACGCTCGTCGTGACGGGGGTCTACCGCTTCGTGCGCAATCCGATGTACCTCTCGGTGCTCGCGATCATCCTCGGCCAGGCGCTGCTGTTCGGCAGCTGGTGGCTCGTGCTCTACGCCGGGATCGCTCTCGCCGCGGTCGTCGCGTTCGTGAAGGGCTACGAGGAGCCGACCCTCACCGACACCTACGGCGAGCAGTACCTCGACTACCGGCGCAACGTCCCGGGGTGGTGGCCGCGGCTCACGCCGTGGCGGGAGTGACAGCGCCGGTCACTGCTGCATCCTCGGATCCTGCGTGGGGTCGGCATACGTGGCCGGGCAACCCTGAACGGTCGCATCCGGGCGCAGCTCGAAGTGCCACGGCTCGTTGTCGTAGATCGGGCACAGTCCGTACCGGGCGCCGTACTGAGACAGCCACGCGGCGGCGTCGGAGGCTCCGATGTCGACCGCCTCCCCGGAGACGTGAGCGGACGTGTCGGCGGTGGCGACCCATCGGGCGGCCTCCGTTTCAGACCCGTACGTGGCGACGCGCATCGCCGAGGAGCTGATCCTGGTACTCCGCGGAACGCCACCCGCTGTTGACGATGAACTCGATTCCGTCCTCAGCGGCATCCGTCGCCGATTCACGCAGGGCGTGCAGCAGATCGGGGTGGAGGTTGACGACGCCGGGATACTGCTCATCGAAGACGGTCACGCCATCCGGCATCACGCCGTCGGCCTCGGTGACGGCGGCATCCGCCATGACCATCGCCGTACCGGGCTCGCCACGAGGCGCTCGCTCCGAACGAGTCCGCGGATGACGATGCCGACTGTCGGATGAGCGTTCCGAGCATCATCGTCGCAGCGGCGACGACGATGATGCCGACAGCTGCTGCCCGGAGAATCCTGCGAGACCGCGTTCGAGATGGTGCCGTGTGAGTCATGCTGCCAGTCAATGCAGCACGGCGTTGCCAGCCCGTATCCGGTTTCGGATACGCCGACGATATGCGGCGGCTCCTAGCATTGCGAGCATGCGTGTGCTGGTGGTGGAGGACGAACCGTACATGGCGGAGGCCATTCGCGATGGGCTGCGCCTGGAGGCGATCGCGGCCGACATCGCCGGCGACGGAGACACCGCTCTGGAGCTGTTGAGCATCAACGCCTACGACATCGCCGTCCTGGACCGCGACATTCCCGGCCCTTCCGGTGATGAGATCGCCGAGAGCATCGTCGCCTCCGGCAGCGGCATGCCGATCCTGATGCTCACCGCCGCCGACCGGCTCGATGACAAGGCCTCCGGATTCGGGCTCGGCGCCGACGACTACCTGACCAAGCCGTTCGAGCTCCAGGAGCTCGTGCTCCGGCTTCGAGCGCTCGACCGCAGGCGCGCGCACAGCAGGCCGCCCGTGCGGGAGATCGCCGGGCTGCGGCTGGACCCGTTCCGCCGCGAGGTGTACCGCGACGGCCGATACGTCGCGCTGACCAGGAAGCAGTTCGCCGTGCTCGAGGTGCTCGTCGCCGCCGAGGGCGGCGTCATCAGCGCCGAAGAGCTGCTCGAGCGGGCGTGGGACGAGAACGCCGACCCGTTCACGAACGCCGTGCGCATCACGGTCTCGGCGCTGCGCAAGCGGCTCGGCGAACCCTGGCTCATCGCCACGGTACCCGGCGTCGGCTATCGCATCGACACGGGGCCGTCCGCCGGCCCCGCGGGGGTCGGAACATGAAGAGGGCCCCCGGGATGAGCGTTCGGCTCAAGCTCACCCTCAGCTATGCGGGGTTCCTGATGGTCGCGAGTTTCCTGTTGCTCGCGGCCGTCTGGCTCTTCCTCCTGCGCTACGTGCCCGCTCATGCGATCGAGACGATCGGTGGATTCGTCCCCGGGCGCGACGACCTCATCCGCGCGTTCGGCCCGGTGGTGTCGTGGGTCCTGCTGTTCCTGCTGGTGCTCGGCCTGCTGGGCGGATGGTTCCTCGCCGGGCGCATGCTCGTGCCCCTGGCTCGGATCACGGATGCCACGCGCAGGGCCGCGAACGGGTCGCTCTCGTACCGCATCGAGTTGGAGGGGCGGAACGACGAGTTCCGCGAACTCGCCGACAGCTTCGACGCGATGCTCGCGCGACTCGAGGCGCACGTCGCCGAACAGCGGAGGTTCGCCGCCAACGCCTCGCACGAGCTGCGCACGCCGCTCGCGATCACGCAGACCCTGCTCGAGGTCGCGCGCGAGGACCCGAACCGAGACGACGGCGAACTCATCGAACGCCTCCGGGTGGTCAACGCCCGCGCGATCGACCTCACCGAGGCGCTGCTCCTGCTCAGCCGTGCCGACCAGCGATCCTTCGCCCGCGCGGACGTCGACCTGTCCCTCCTCGCGGAACAGGCCGCCGAGACCCTCCTGCCGCTCGCCGAGCAGCGCGGCGTCACGATCGAGACATCCGGGGACGTCGCCCGCACCCTCGGTTCGCACGCGCTCCTGCTGCAGATGACCACGAACCTGCTGCACAACGCCATCGTCCACAACCTCCCCGAAGACGGCACCGTGCACGTGCGGACCGACGTCGACCCGGAGTCCGTCACGCTCACCGTCGAGAACACCGGCGAGAAGCTCAGTCCGCAACTGGTCGCCACGCTCACCGAACCGTTCCAGCGCGGCAGCGAACGCATCCGCGGCGACCACGGCGGGGTCGGCCTCGGCCTGGCGATCGTGAAGAGCATCACCCAAGCCCACGACGGAACGCTCACGATCGTCGGCCTCCCTGAGGGTGGGATCCGCGTGACGGCGCAACTCCCCGCCGCACCGTCGGACGCGGCCCGATGAGCGATCGAGGAACTGCCGCGTTCGCGGAAGACGGACGGCGGGAGCGAGCCGACTCGACGAGTGCGGGGCGTCCTGCTGTGGGTGCTGTTCGCGCTGTACGTCGCGCTGCTCGTATGGGTCGTGGTGTGGAAGCTCGAGGTCCCTCACATCGGTCGCGGCGGCATCCGCGAGGTCAAGCTCGTCCCATTCGCCCCGGATGCCTGCGACGGTGCCAGCGCACCATCCGAGGTCCTCGCGAACGTTCTGCTCTTCATCCCGTTCGGCGTCTACCTCGGTCTCGTCGCGCCGACGTGGCCGTGGTGGAGGATCACGGGCGCGGTCGCGGCGGCGAGCCTGTCGCTGGAGGTCGCCCAGTACGCCCTGGCGGTCGGAAGCTCCGACATCACCGACCTCATCACCAACACCGCCGGAGGCCTCGCCGGGCTCGGCCTGCTCGCCGTCGCACGGCGCCGGCTGACGGCGAGGACCGTCACGGCCGTGACGAGGGTCTGCGCGGTCCTGACCGTGCTCGCACTGCTCGCGAACGCGGTCTTCGTCGCCTCTCCCCTGCGCTTCGTGCCGCGTGACGTCATGGTCTCCCCACCCGGCGCATCGGGCGATGGGCTCCGGTCTGGTCGCGGGCGAGCGCGTCCGTCTGGATCAGGATGCGCGCGGGCAGCAGTGCCGTGAGAATCCATTCTGAGTCGCGACGTGCGCACCCCTGGTCGCGTCGTAGTTGAAGAACGTACGCTGTGAGATCAAGGCGACATCATAAGTCCCCGACTCGATCGCATCCAGCCGGCGGGATCGCTCCTTTCACCTGACATGGGAGAGGTGTAGACAGGAGCGTGGAGCGAAGGAGCACGAAATGGCGACATCGGCATCAGACGCGGCTCCAGACACGATCGTGCTGATCCACGGCTTTTGGGTCACGCCTCGCAGCTGGGAGCATTGGAAGCGGCATTTCGAGGCCAAGGGCTACACGGTCTTGGCGCCCGCGTACCCAGGCTTCGAGGTTGAGGTCGAGGCGCTCCGCGCAGATCCGACACCGATCGAGCAACTCCAGGTGCGAGAGATCATCGAGATGCTCGAGAACCTGATCGGGAAACTCGACCGGCCGCCAATCATCATGGGCCATTCGGCTGGCGGGGCGTTCACCCAGATCCTGCTCGACCATGGATTCGGCGCGGTGGGAGTGGCGATCAACTCGGCGCCGACCGAGGGCGTGAAGGTAATCCCGCTCTCCGAGATCAAATCCTCGTTCCCCATCCTGAAGAACCCTGCGAACCGGCATCGAGCGGTCGGCTTGACCCCGGAGCAGTGGTACTACGTGTTCGCGAACACGTTCAGCGAGGAGGAGTCGCTGGCACTGTACGAGCGGTACCACATCCCCGCCTCCGGCAGAATCTTCTGGGGGAGCGCGCTTGCGAACATCCACCCTGGGAAGGACGACACTTACGTCGACTACCACAACGACGCGCGGCCGCCCCTCCTGTTCATCTCGGGGAAGAAGGATCCTCTCTTCCCGCCGAAGGTGGGCCATTCGAACGTCAAGCACTACGAGTCGAACACGGTGACCGAGATCGTGGAGTTCGACGGACCACATTTCTTGCCTGCGATCCCGGAGTGGGAGACCGTCGCAGACTTCGCGCTCGACTGGGCCCTGAAGCACGCGACGCCCCGTTGAGAGTCGCGGATCGGCCTCCCCCTGAGCGATCTCGGCCCCGACCCTTCACGAAGACGGTCGGGCTGGACGAGGGCTCTACCAAGACATCGAAGACGACGTCTTCGTGCCCGATGTCACTCAGGGTGTGACGACCACCTTGCCGCGCGCGCGCCCCTCACCGACGTAGGCGAGCGCCTGCGGCACCTCGTCGAGCGGGAAGGTGTGGTCGATGTGGATGCGAAGGTCGCCGGCGATGCAACGCTCGGCGGCGGGCGTGAAATGCTTCGGTCCTTGCCTCGCAAGGAGGACCCCCAGCCGGCGCCCGGTGAGCAGGCCGAGCGCAGCCCCGACCGTCACGACCCCCAGCAGCGTTCGTACGGTTCCGCCGACGCAGAGGTAGCGGCCGCCGCGAGCCAGCGCCCGCCAGTAGGCGAACACGGATCGGTGCGCGACGAGGTCGAGCACGAGGTCGTACGGTTCGAGCCGGGTGAAGTCCTCGCTGCGATAGTCGACCACTTCGTCGGCGCCGAGCTCCCGCATGAAGTCGAGCTTGCCCGCGTTGTCGACGCCGGTCACGTGCGCCCCGGAGAGCGTAGCGAGCTGGATCGCGAACGAGCCCGCCCCGCCGCCCGCCCCGTTGATCAGCACGCGCTGCCCGCGACGTGCGCTGGCGGTTCCCTGAAGCGCGATCGAGCCCGCCTGAGGCAGCGTCGAGGCCTCGGCGAACGTCAGCTCCTCAGGCTTGTGTGCGAGCGCTGCTTCAGGCGCCACCGCGTACTCGGCGAAACCGCCCATGAGGCCCAGATTGTCGCCGTACACCTCATCGCCCAGGCGGAACCGGGTGACGCCGGAGCCGACGGCTGCGACGCGTCCGGCGATGTCGGAGCCCAGCACCCGGCGCGTCGGGGCGCGCAGCCCCCCGATCCGCGCGTACCCCGGAGTTCCCGTCAGCCCCTCCCAGTCCGAGAGATTGACGGATGTCGCGGCGACCTCGACGAGCACCTGATTCGCGCCCGGCGATGGCACCGGAACCTCTTCGACCCTCAGCACCTCGGGAGGACCGTACCGGTCGTAGACGACGGCCCTCATGTTGATCGGCCGTCAAGGGCGGAACGCAGGGACCTGGACACGCAAGTCAGCTTACGCAGGAGGCGCGGAGGGAGCTGCACCGTGTCGAAACCTGCCGATGAAGGGGCTTTCGACCGCCAGGCGTGCGCGTATGACGATCCCCCAGGGAGCATCGATCAGAGTGCTTCTCAGGGTTCGAGGTAGGCGGCGAGGTTCGACAACGAGGAAGTGAGACCCTCGGCATGGTCGCGGGCCCGAATCCCCTCCGGAACGTTTCGCGCCTCGAACTCGACCGTTGTCCCTTCACTCCCGCCGCGCAGTCTCCATTCCATTTGCATCGTCCCCGTGAGGGCCGGATCGTCCGTCTGGAATTCGACCTCCTGCACGACACGTTCCCCCGGAATGATTCGTGTGATTCGGACCTCGGAGACATCGGAGTCGGTTGACGTCTTGCCGGGCGCGCCAGATGCATCCTCATAGGTGAGTACGAGGCGGTAGGAGCCGCCATCGCGCATATCGAACCGCTCGAATCGACCGCGCATACCCTTCGGCGGTAGCCACTGCACGAGCGCCTCAGGACTGGTGATCGCGGTAAACACCGACTCGCTGTCGGCGTGAATCAGGAGATTCGCTCGATCCGTTCTGCTCATGTTCTGACACTAGCGACGCACGCGGCTACGGCTCGTGCGACTGCACGGCCGGGGTCGGTCTCACTCCCCGGCGACGCAGCCTTTGAACACGTCGTAGCGCTCCACCCTGACCACCCGAGTACCCGAGCCGTCATCACCGTAGAAGTGACCAGGATCAGCGACTCATGCGGCTGGGGTGTACCCGTCATGGAGATGACCGGTGAGCGTGATCTTCTGCGACGGCAAGCTGAGAAACACGCGGAGCATCGACAATCTCCTCGGGCTTACAGCATAAAACTCACCTCATGACATAGGGGCCGCACGCGTCCGATAGCCGGTCCCCCGCTGGACGCGGCGGCGACGGACTCGGGCAATGAACTTGTCAGTTAAGCCCCGTACTCGTCGCGTCC
>CAWCWD010000016.1:0-80306 GCA_963799015.1 uncultured Actinomycetota bacterium
GGAGTGCGAATCGTCCGGAGACCGCCATGTCAGAGCGGCACCTGCACCTGCTGGACGATCGACCGGAGCACCGCGTCGACGGAGACGCCCTCGAGCTCGGCCTCGGGGCGCAGCTGCACGCGATGCCGCCACACGGGCAGGAGCATGGCCTGGACGTGGTCGGGCGTGAGGGAGTCGTACCCGGTGAGCCAGGCCCACGCCTTCGACGCCGCGAGGAGCGCGGTGGTGGCGCGCGGGCTCACGCCGAGCCGCATCGAGGGGCTGCGCCGGGTGGCCCGGGCGAGGTCGACGACGTAGGCGAGGACGTCGTCGGAGACCCCCACCGAGGCCGCTGCGGTGCGCGCGGCGGCGAGCTCGTCGGCGCCGAGCACCGGAGTCACGCCGGCTGCCGCGAGGTCGTGCGGGTCGAACCCGTCTGCGTGCCGACGCAGCAGCGTGACCTCCGCCTCGCGCTCGGGGATGTCGAGCACGAGCTTCAGCAGGAACCGGTCGAGCTGCGCCTCGGGCAGGGCGTACGTGCCCTCGTACTCGATCGGGTTCTGCGTCGCGGCGACCATGAACGTGTCGGGCAGCGGGCCGGGTCACGCCGTCGGCGGACACCTGGCGCTCCTCCATCGCCTCGAGCAGCGCCGACTGGGTCTTCGGCGGGGTGCGGTTGATCTCGTCGGCGAGCAGGATGTTCGTGAACACCGGCCCCTCGCGGAAGGCGAAGTCGCCCGTGCGCGGGTCGTAGGCGAGCGAACCCGTGACGTCGCCGGGCATGAGGTCGGGCGTGAACTGCAGCCGTCGGGTATCGAGCTGCAGCGTGAGGCTCAGGGTGCGCACGAGCAGGGTCTTCGCGACCCCCGGCACGCCCTCGAGCAGCACGTGCCCGCGGGTGAGCAGGGCGATGATGAGGCCGGTGACGGCGCCGTCCTGGCCGACCACGGCCTTGCCCACCTCGGTGCGCACGCGATTCAGCGCGGTGCGCAGCTCCTCGTCGGTGGTCGCGATCGCGTCGGTCATGGTCGCCTTCCTGTCGGGTCGGTGCGGTCGTCGGGGCTGGGTCGCACGGAGGCGGCCACGTCGTGTTCGAGCCGGTCGAGCTCCGCGGCGAGGTCGACGAGTTCGCGGTCGCCGGCGGGCAGGGCGCCGACGAGGAGTCGGGCGACGGATGCCGCGTCGCGGCCGATCGCGAGGGCTGCGGCTTCCGCGACCGTGTCGATCGGGGCGGAGCGGGGCAGCTTCAGAACCGCGGAGATCCGGCCGGCGGCGCCGATGCGGAGCTGGTCGAGCGCGTGCCGGCGGGCGGCGCTGCGCGCGTAGAGCCGTGCTCGGCCCTCGCTCGTCTCGCCGGCAGGCACCCGTACGGGCAGCCCCTCGACGACGAGCGGCCCGAAGCGACGTCCGCGCCAGACGCCGGCGGCGATCGCGACCGCGATCGCGAGGACCAGGACGGGGCTCACCCATCCGGGCGTGAGCTCCGCGAGGGTCGGCGCCTCAGCCGCGTCGGCGTCGCCCGGGCCGGGCAGGTACCAGGCCAGCCGGTCGGACGCCCCGAGCAGCCCGATCGCGAGCGCGGCGTTCCCGGCCTCGTCGACGTGCTCGTTCTCGAACACCGTGGTCGCGGCGACGAGCGCGATCTCGCCGCCCGACGGCCCGGGGCCAGTGGCGACGGCGAAGCCGAACTCGCCGTCGCGGAAGCACCCGTCCCACCCGGCCGCGGCGGCCGCGTCGTCGATCGTGAGCAGTCGCTGTCCGTCGGAGAGCTCGCCGGCCCGAACGGCGGGCCCGGCCGTGCAGGCGACGTCGTCGATCGGACCGCTCGCCGCGCCGGCGAGCCGCACGCCCGGAGCCAGCGCCTCGAGCGCGCCGAACGCGGGCTCGGCCACGACCAGGCGGTCGGCGGCGTCGGCGAGATCCTCGAGTCGGTCGTCGTCGAGGATGCCGGTCTCGTCGTAGAGGAACACGGTGGCCCCGGCGCGGGCCGCGTCGAGTGCGGCCTCGGCCGAGCGCACCTCGGTCACGTCGACACCGTGCCCTCGGAGCACCTCCACGAGGGCCTTCGACCCGGGCGGGGCCGGATTCGCGGCGCCGAGGATCGGCCCGGGGGCGCGCACTCCCCCTGCACGACGAGCACCACGAGCGCACCCAGCACGAGCACGGCCGCGATCACGATCCACGCGCGCCGTCGCCGCAGCGTCTCGCGGAGCGTGGGCGTGACCGCCTCCGCGGTCGCCGGCGCGGTGCCGCCGTCGGCGGTCGCCGGGTCGGCCGGCGCGGCCGTCGTCGTCATGCGGGCACCCCGTCGCGGGGGGCGGGCTCCTGGACGGGGGACGCTGCGTCGATCGCGAGCTCGAGCCGGGTGAGCTCCTCGTACCGCTCCCGCGAGCCGGGTCGGCCGAGGTAGCGCACCGCGTCGAAGTCGGCGGCGGCGGAGAGCAGCGCATCGGCGTGCGCGGGGAACGGTACGGCCGCGGCGTCCGCGACGCCGTGCGCCGTCGTGCCCGGGTGCACGCGGACGAGGTCGCGGTCGACGACGCCGCGCACGATCGCCCGGTACCGCTCCTCGATCGCCAGCGGCCAGTCGCCGGCCTCGGCGGCGGCGTTCGCCGCCCGGCGCAGTGCAGCGAGGTCGCGTCGGTCGTGGTCGTCGAACAAGGGCTCGGCGACCCGACGGCGGCGACGCAGGCGGGGCAGCCCGAACACGAGGAGGCCGATGACGAGCACGGCGACGACGACGAGGATCACGAGGAGCAGGAGCAGCGGCCCGGGGATGCCGGACGCGCCCTCGAAGAGGCTCACGAACCAGTCGCGGATCGACTGCATCGCCCGATCGAACGCGTTCGGCTCGGCGCTCACGTACTCGGGCTTCGAGAGCTCGTCCTGCGAGCCAGCGGCGGGCCTCGGGAGCGTCGGGGTCGAGCGGCGTCTCGAGCAGCGGATTCAGGACCACGTCGGAGGCTGCTCGCTTCCGGCCGCCGCGGCCCCCTGCGCCGCACCCGCACCGCCGACGGGGGCCAGGTACGGGTCGTCGACCGCCTGCCCGGCGTCACGGAGCTCGACGAACCGTTCGAGCTCGAGGTCGAGGCCCTCCTTGCGCATGCGAAGGTCGATGTAGATCACGGCCACGAGCGCGGCCTGGACCACGGCGGTGATCGCGCCGATCAGCAGGGACAGCACGAGGGTGACCACCGTCGTGATGATCGTGATCGTCAGCGCGGCACCCGTGCCCGTCGGGTCGATGACGACGGCGAGGAGGCTGCCGACGAGCGAGACCGGCTGCACGACCACCTGTGCGGCCACGTTGAGGATGACGCCCACGAGCAGCAGCACGCCGAGCGTGCGCCAGTAGGCGCCGTCGGTCAGCCGCCACGAGCGCGCCATGGCCGTGCGGATGCCGCGCGTGCTCGAGCACGATGACGCTCGGCACGAGCGCGAGCTTCACGCCGACCCAGAAGCCGAGCACGAGCAGGCCGAGCCCGAGGAACAGGGCCGCGACGATGCCGATCAGGATGCCGAAGGGTGAGGAGTCGACCGTGGCCGCCAGCAGGATGACTCCGAAGAGGAGTGCGAACGCCACGATGAGCGCGGCGGCGACGAGGAGGGTCCACCCGATGAGCGGCCAGATGCGCTTCGCCGCGCGCTTCCAGAGCGCACCGAAGCCGAGCCGGTCGCCCACGGTGCCGGACGCGACGTCGACCACCATCACGCCCTGGAGGAACGCGCTCGCCACGACCGAGAGCGCGATGGGCACGAGCATGAGCAGGAGGAAGCCCCCGATGGTGCCCGACAGGATGGCGTCGGCGTCGTCCGTCGTCGCGCCCTCCAGGCGGGCGAACGTCGTCATGAGGAACGGCACGAACACGGCGGCGGTCGCGACCACGGAGACGAGCTGCACGACGAGCCCGCTGCCGAACGTGGCGGCCGGGTTGCGGCGGAGCGTGCGGAACGGCGCCCAGAGCAGCGTGCCGAAGCCCATGGGGCGCAGGGGGAGGAGTCCGGGCTTCGGCGGCGGAGTCCAGCCGCCCGCGGCCTGCTGCGGGTAGGCGCCGGGAGGCGGCGGCCGGCGGCGGTAGGCGCCGGGCGTAGGCCGGGGCGGGTACGCACCCTGCCCGTACCCGGGCTGCGGGGACGGCGGCGGCGGCCCGTACGTCGTCGGGCCGGGGGCCGTGCCGGCGTCGGGGGGCAGCGGCGGCGGAGTCAGGTCGCCCGTCTGCGCCCCGTCGGTGGCATCCGTTCCATTCGGGCCCGGGGCCCCGCCGCCGGGCGCCTGCCAGTCGTGATCGGACACCTGCATTCGCTCCTTCCGGCGGGGTGCCCCCATGCTCGCACATTTCGCGTGACGCGAGGCGTCCGCGGGCCGCTCACCCGGGCGCGACCGGTGCGGCGCGCGCAGCCGGCATCCAGCGCGCTTCCGGGCGACTCACGGCCTCGAACGACTACAGTGGATCCACTGCCATCGGCCCGCCTCTGCGGGCCCCGACGGAAACCGAACGGATGACCCCACGCGTACTCGTCGTCGACGACGACACGGCCCTTGCGGAGATGATCGGCATCGTGCTGCGCACCGAGGGCTTCGATCCGGCGTTCTGCGCCGACGGCACGGGCGCGCTCGCCGCGTTCCGCGAGACGAAGCCCGACCTCGTGCTGCTCGACCTGATGCTGCCCGGCATGGACGGGATCGAGGTCTGCGGACGCATCCGCGCGGAGTCGGGCACGCCCATCATCATGCTCACGGCGAAGACCGACACCGCCGACGTCGTGAAGGGCCTCGAGTCGGGCGCCGACGACTACATGGTGAAGCCGTTCAACCCCAAGGAGCTCGTCGCGCGCATCCGCACGCGGCTGCGACCCGCGCCCGACCCCGTGGTGGAGATGCTCGCCGTGGGCGACGTGACCATCGACGCCGCGGGCCACGAGGTGCGTCGCGGCGACGAGCGGATCAACCTCACGCCGCTCGAGTTCGACCTGCTGCTCACCCTCGCCTCCAAGCCCCAGCAGGTGTTCACCCGCGAGATGCTCCTCGAGCAGGTGTGGGGCTACCACTACAAGGCCGATACACGGCTCGTGAACGTGCACGTGCAGCGGCTGCGTGCGAAGGTCGAGCACGACCCCGACAACCCGCGCATCGTCATGACCGTGCGCGGCGTCGGCTATCGGGCCGGCGCGACGACGTAGGTCACGGATGTCTGCGGCCGACGCCTCCCCCCTCCTCGCCGCGCGGTTCGTGGCGGGAGGTGCCGCGTCGACTCGCGGCGCTCTGGCGCCGGTCGCTGCAGTTCCGCACCGTCATCATCACGCTGGGGCTCTCGGGACTCGCCATCCTCGTGATCGGCCTCTACATCTCCTTCAGCGTCGCCTCGAACCTGTTCCAGGCGCAGCGCGAGGCCGTACTGGAGGCGTCGAACAACGCCACCGCGGCCGCGCAGAGCATCCTCGACTCGTCGGATGCCTCGGACCGCGGCGTCGATGCAGCTGCTCACGGCCTCGACGATCCGGACCATCTCGAGCGTGTCCGGCAGCAACGACATCGCCCTGTTCCGGGAGCCCGGTCAGGACCCCGCCTCGATCGCCCCGTCCGACCGGTTGAGTCCAGGACTCAGCGGCGTGATCACGCCCGAACTCCGCGAGCAGGTACAGGACAACGCCGACAAGCAGTACTGGCAGTCCGTGGCCATGCCGGACTCCGACGGCGGAACCGACCCGGGCATCGTGGTCGGCAGCGACCTCGAGCTGCCGGCCGATGCGGGTCGCTACGAGCTCTACATCGGCTACAACCTCGCCGAGGCCGAGCAGACGCTCGCCTTCATGCAGGTCACCGGCATCGTCGGCGCCGCCGCCCTGCTCGCCCTGCTCAGCGCGATCACGCTCGTGGTCGTGCGTGGCGTGATCGAGCCGATCCGGGCGACCGCCGCGACCAGCCGTCGCCTCGCCGCCGGCGACCTCGGCGTGCGCATGCCGGAGAGCGGGGAGGACGAGCTCGCGACGCTGGCCGCCTCGTTCAACGGGATGGCCGACAGCCTGCAGGCCCGCATCCGCGAGCTCGCCGAGCTCTCGGTCATGCAGCAGCGGTTCGTCTCCGACGTGTCGCACGAGCTGCGCACGCCGCTCACCACCATCCGACTCGCGGGCGACGTGCTCTACGGGCAGCGCGACGACTTCCCCGGCCCGACCTCCCGCACCGTCGAGCTCCTGCACACCCAGACCGACCGGTTCGAGCGGCTGCTCGCCGACCTCCTCGAGATCAGCCGCTACGACGCCGGCTCGGTGAAGCTCACGACCGAGCCGACCAACCTGGTCCACCTCGCGGGCGACGCGATCGAGTCGATGCACGAGCTCGCACGCGAGCAGGGCTGCGAGCTTCGGCTCGACGCGCCCGGCGGCCACCTCGACGCCGAGGTCGACCCGCGGCGCATCGGCCGCATCGTGCGGAACCTGCTCGGCAACGCCATCGAGCACGGCGAGGGCCGCCCCATCGTCGTGGCCGTCGACAGCAACGAGTCCGCCATCGCGCTCTCCGTGCGCGACTACGGCCTCGGCATGAGCGAGGAGGAGACGGCGCGGGTCTTCGACCGGTTCTGGCGCGCCGACCCGAGCCGCACGCGCACGATCGGCGGCACGGGCCTGGGCCTCGCGATCTCGCTCGAGGACGCCGTCGCGCACGGCGGCATGCTCGACGTCTGGTCCCAGCCCGGCAAGGGCACCGTGTTCCGACTCACGTTGCCGCGGTCGCCGGATGCCGCGGCCGTCGTGTCGCCGCTGCCGCTCGAGCCGGTCGACGCCGGTGCGGACGGGCCCCCGCCGACGGGCGCGGTCGGCGCGGTGCCGAACCTCGACACGGGAGCGCGGGAGGTGCACGATGCGTAGGGGACTCGCCGCCGCGGCATCCGTGGCCCTGCTGTCGCTGCTCCTCGCGGGGTGCGCGACCATCCCGAGCTCGGGCCCGGTGCAGCAGGGCGACCCGGTGCCGGCCGACTCCTCGCCCGACCTCGACATCGTCGTGGAGGGTCCGACCGCCGACGCGACGCAGGAGCAGATCCTCGAGGGCTTCCTCAATGCCGCGCAGAGCCCGCGCAACAACTACCAGGTCGCGCGCGAGTACCTCACGCCGACCTTCGCCGACGAGTGGCAGGCGGACGCGGCCGCCACGATCGACGTGCTCGCCGACCGCGAGCGGGAGGTCGTCGACGACACGACGATCCGGGTCGAGGCCACGCCCGCCGCGTCCCTTCGCGACAACGGGCAGTACGAGGAACCCGATTCCCGCACGCCCATCCCCCTCGACTATCGGTTCGAGCAGGTCGACGGGCAGTGGCGCATCTCGAGTGCGCCGACGGGCATCCTGATCGACCAGGTGAGTTTCACGCAGGTCTTCCGCGACTACACGCTGTACTTCTTCGATCCGTCGCATCGCTACCTCGTGCCCGACATGCGGTGGTACGCCGGGCGGGACTCCGCGCAGACGAGCATCGTGCAGGCCATGCTCGCAGGGCCCGCCGAATGGCTGGCGCCGGGCGTGGTCTCGGCGTTCCCCGAGGGCATGCAGCTCGAACCCGCCGCCGTGCCGGTGACCGGCGGCGTCGCGAACGTGTCGCTCGCCGGGGCGGCGTTCGACGAACTCGCCACGGTGCAGCAGATGCAGGAGCAGCTCGACGCGAGCCTCATCGGCGTGCGCAACATCAGCTCGGTCGACCTCACGCTGAACGGCGTCGACCCCGATGCGCCGCCGCTCGCGAACCCGCCGGTGAAGAACCCGCGCGTCGATCCGCGATCGGTCGTCTTCGACGGCGAGGCGTTCGGCTACCTGGCGACGTCGGGGGAGGGGATCGACCCGATCGCGGACCTGTCCGACCAGGTCGTGGCGCTCGCCCCCACCGGTGCCGCGCTCGGACTCGAAGCCGAGGCCGCTGCCGTGCGATCGGCGCAGGGCGTGTGGAGCGTGCGCGCGGGCGAGGAATCCGTGCTCCTCGACCCGCGCGAGGACCTGGTCGTGCCGACGATCGACGGCGAGGGTGTCGTCTGGTCCGTCCCGGCCACGTTCCCCGACCAGCTCGTGTGGTTCGCGCCCGACGGGAGCGTGTCGGAGCAGGTCGCGGCGCCCTGGAGCGGCTCGTCGATCGCGGCGATCGAGGTGTCGCGCGACTCGACCCGGATCGTGGCGCTGCTCGCCGACGGCGGACGCACGCACTTCGTCGCCGCCTCGATCGAGCGCGGCGCCGACGGCCTGCCGATCGCCCTGAGCCCCACTGCGCTCCGGCTCGCCGACGTCTCGGGCACCCCGCTCGACGTCACCTGGCTCGACTCCAGCAGCGTCGCCTCGCTCACCGGACTCGCCGACGGCGCCACCCACGTGGTCACCCAGGAGCTCGGCGGTTTCGCGCGCGATCGCGACGGGCCCGACGGCGGGGTCCAGGTCGACGGCGGCAACGCCGACCTGCGCGTGCTCACCGCGGCCGGCGACCTCGATGTGCAGAGCGGCGTCGGGTGGCAGGTGCGCGCCGTCGGCATCCGCTTCGTCGCGTCGCAGCAGCCCGACTGATCGACTCGTCCTCCCCGGCGCACGAATGGGCGCCGTGCCGGGTTCCGTCTGTCGTCGGCCGGCCGGGCCCCCGCGCAGCGCGGCACGCTGGCTGCATGCGTGCGCGCCGGCCCTTCGTCGAGACGGCGCGGCGCGCTGCCCTCGACGCGCTCGGGCTGCTGCTGCCGGTCGCCTGCGCCGGATGCGGTGCACCCGACCGGTCCGTCTGCGACGAGTGCCGCGTCGCACTGCGCCCCGAGCCCCGGGCGGTCGTCCGCGGCGACCTCGCCGCGTGGGCGGCGCTCGAGTACTCCGGCGTGGCGGCCGACGCGATCCTCGCCTACAAGGACGGCGGGCGCACGGATGCCGCGGCGGCGCTCTCCCTCGCCCTGGGCGCCGCGATCGCAGCAGCCCTCGACGGGTGCTCCGCGCGGTCCGTCGAGGTGTGCACCGTCCCGTCGACGCCCGGCGCGGCGCGCCGGCGCGGCTACGCACCGGTCGACGCGATGCTGGCGCGCTGCGGCATCCGCCCGTCGCCCGTGGTGCGGCTCGTGCGAGCGCGTCGCGACCAGGCCGGGCTCGGCGTCGACGCCCGCCGAGCCAACGCCCACGGCGCCCTCGAGGCCCGCGCGGCCTGGCCGGACGACGCTTCCTCCTCGTCGACGACGTGCTCACGACGGGCGCAACGCTCGCCGAATTGCGCCGCGCCGTGGTGGCGGCAGGCGGCTCCGTGGCGGCCGTCGCGGTACTCGCCGAGACGCCGCTGCGGCGTTCGGGACGCTTGGCCGGAACTCGGGAAACACTCCGTGACATCGGGGGCCGAGGCGACTACGGTGGCAGGACAGGCGTGGTCGATCCACCCTTCAGATCCGGGTGACACGCCGGTGAATGGAGGTCGAAATGGAACTGAACATCGTCGGACGAAACCTGGGGATCACCGATCGCTTCCGCGCCTACGCGGCAGAGAAGTCGGAGAAGGTCACCCATCTCGCCGAACGAGCCATCTCCCTCGACGTGAAGCTCAGCCGTCACAATGAGAAGAACGGCAACACCGGACCCGACCGCGTCGAGCTCACGCTGGTCGGCAAGGGGCCCGTCGTCCGGGCCGAAGCGGACGGATCAGACAAGTACGCCGCGTTCGACGTCGCACTCGGGCGACTCCTCGAACGCATCCGCCGCGCGAAGGACCGCCGCAAGGTCCACCGCGGCCAGCGCCGGCCCACCTCGCTCCGCGAGGCGACCGATCTCGGGTTCGCCGAGGTCGGCGTGCAGGCCGCAGCGCCCGAGGTGCTCGAACAGGTGCGCACGGGCAGCATTCCGGTCGTCGAGGAATCCCAGACGACCGAGGAGGACGAGGTCTACTGCCCCGTGGTCATCCGCCGCAAGGTGTTCGCCTCCACCCCGATGACCGTCGACGATGCCCTCTACTTCATGGAGCTCGTCGGCCATGACTTCTACCTCTTCGTCGACTCCGAGACGGGCCGGCCGAGCGTGGTGTACCGCCGCAAGGGCTGGGACTACGGCCTCATCGGCCTCGACGATCGAGCGGATGCCTCGTCCGACGCATCCGCACCCGAATTGCAGCGCGCGTCCGCCTGACGCGCAGCGTCCTCCGCATCCGGGCCGGGCGCGGGCTCCACAGCCCGCACCCGGCCCGCTCTCCGTCCGCACCCAGCCCGCTGGCCGCTAGCATGGCTATGATGACCGTCTGCATGGCGGCAACGGGCGCGCCCGGGGTTCCACCCGAGGAACACGGCGCCCGACGACAACAGGAGAACATTCGTGGCTTCGATTCTGGAAAAGGTCCTCCGCGTCGGCGAGGGCCGCACCCTCAAGCGCCTGGAGAACTACGCGGCGGCGATCAACGCCCTCGAGGACGACTTCCAGGCCCTCAGCGACGAGGAGCTGAAGCACGAGACGGTCGAGCTCCGCGAGCGCTACGGCAACGGCGAGTCGCTCGACGACCTGCTGCCCGAGGCATTCGCCGCCGTCCGCGAGGCGAGCCGCCGCACGCTCGGCCTCCGCCACTTCGACGTGCAGCTCATGGGCGGCGCCGCCCTGCACCTCGGCAACATCGCCGAGATGAAGACCGGTGAGGGCAAGACCCTCGTCGCGACGACCGCCGCGTACCTCAACGCGCTCGCGAGCCGCGGCGTGCACATCGTCACCGTCAACGACTTCCTCGCGAGCTACCAGTCCGAGCTGATGGGCCGCGTGTTCCGTGCGCTCGGCATGACCACCGGATGCATCGTCGCCGGCCAGACCCCGGCGGTGCGCCGCGAGCAGTACGCCGCCGACATCACCTACGGCACCAACAACGAGTTCGGCTTCGACTACCTGCGCGACAACATGGCGTGGCAGTCGAGCGACATGGTGCAGCGCGGCCACTTCTTCGCGATCGTCGACGAGGTCGACTCGATCCTCATCGACGAGGCGCGCACGCCGCTCATCATCTCCGGCCCGGCGTCCGGCGAGGCGAACCGCTGGTTCAACGAGTTCGCGAACCTCGCGAAGCGCCTCGTCCCCGGCGAGGACTACGAGGTCGACGAGAAGAAGCGCACCGTCGGCGTGCTCGAGCCCGGCATCGAGAAGGTCGAGGACTACCTCGGCATCGACAACCTCTACGAGTCGGCGAACACGCCGCTCATCTCGTTCCTCAACAACTCGATCAAGGCCAAGTCGCTCTTCAAGCGCGACAAGGACTACGTCGTGATGAACGGCGAGGTGCTCATCGTCGACGAGCACACCGGCCGCATCCTGGTCGGCCGCCGCTACAACGAGGGCATCCACCAGGCGATCGAGGCGAAGGAGGGCGTGCAGGTCAAGGCCGAGAACCAGACCCTCGCCACCGTCACGCTGCAGAACTACTTCCGCCTCTACAACAAGCTCTCGGGCATGACCGGCACCGCCGAAACCGAGGCGGCCGAGTTCAAGGCCACGTACAAGCTCGGCGTGGTCCCGATCCCCACGAACAAGCCGATGGTGCGCCTCGACCAGCCCGACCTCGTCTACAAGAACGAGGAGGCGAAGTTCGCCCAGGTCGTCGAGGACATCGTCGAGCGCCACGGCAAGGGCCAGCCGGTGCTCGTCGGCACGACGAGCGTCGAGAAGAGCGAGTACCTCTCGCGGCTCCTCGCCAAGAAGGGCGTGCGCCACGAGGTGCTGAACGCGAAGAACCACGCTCGCGAGGCGGCGATCGTCGCGCAGGCGGGTCGCCACGGCGCCGTCACCGTCGCCACGAACATGGCCGGTCGCGGCACCGACATCATGCTCGGCGGCAACGCCGAGTTCATCGCGGTGCAGCAGATGCACGAGCGTGGCCTCAGCCCCGTCGACACGCCCGAGGAGTACGAGGCCGCCTGGGACGACGTCTTCGCAGCCGTGAAGGCCGAGGTCGCGAGAGAGGCCGAGAAGGTCCTCGCGGCCGGCGGGCTCTACGTGCTCGGCACCGAGCGCCACGAGTCGCGCCGCATCGACAACCAGCTTCGCGGTCGCTCGGGCCGCCAGGGCGACCCCGGCGAGAGCCGGTTCTACCTCTCGCTCACCGACGACCTGATGCGGCTCTTCAACGCCGGCGCCGCCGAGAGCCTCATGTCGCGCGGCGTCCCCGACGACGTGGCCATCGAGTCGAAGGTCGTCACCCGTGCCATCAGGTCCGCGCAGTCGCAGGTCGAGGCGCGCAACGCCGAGATCCGCAAGAACGTGCTGAAGTACGACGACGTGCTGAACCGCCAGCGCGAGGCGATCTACAGCGACCGCCGCCACATCCTCGAGGGCGACGACCTGCACGAGCGCACGCAGACTTCCTCGAGAACGTCATCGACGAGGTCCTCGACGTCCACACCGCCGAGGGCAACCCCGACGAGTGGGACTTCGACGCGCTCTGGACCGAGCTGAAGACCCTCTATCCGATCGGCATCACGATCGACGAGGTCGTCGCCGAGGCGGGCGAGAAGGGGCGCGTCAACCGCGACTTCATCCGCCGCGAGATCCTCTCCGACGCGAGGCTCGCCTACCAGCGCCGTGAGCAGCAGCTCGGCAGCCCGGCGATGCGCGAGCTCGAGCGCCGCGTGGTGCTCTCGGTGATCGACCGTCGCTGGCGTGATCACCTCTACGAGATGGACTACCTGAAGGACGGCATCGGCCTGCGCGCCATGGCCCAGCGCGACCCGCTCGTCGAGTACCAGCGCGAGGGCTACGCGATGTTCCAGCAGATGATGGGCTCGATCCGCGAGGAGACGGTCGGCTTCCTGTTCAACCTCGAGGTCGAGGTCGCGCCCCAGGCGGGCGTCGGCGGCGCCACCATCGAGGCCAAGGGCCTCGGTCGCCAGGGTGCCTCGGACGACAAGCTCAGCTACTCGGCGCCCAGCGACAGCGGCGGGGTCGAGGTGCGCAACCAGCGCGGCCAGGTGCAGCAGGCGGCCACCCAGCGGGCGCGTCGCGCGGTCGCGCAGGCTCAGGCACCCGAGGCCGAGGCGGCCCGCGGTGCGTTCGGCCAGCGCACCGAGGGCGGCCGTGAGGTCGCACCGCAGAACCGGGCCGAGCGCCGGGCCCAGGAGCGCAAGGGGCGCTGACGCGCGCTCCACGATCCGCCGTACCGCGCCATGCGCACGGAGCGGCCGGGTCGCGCCGGCGACGCTCCAGCATGAGCGATCGGCGTGAGGCTTGCGACGCGCCGGATCAGAGCACGCTGATCGCGCTCGCGCGCCAGCGCTGGTCGAGGCCCTCGAGGCGGATCGCCACCGCGCGTGACCTCGCCCGCTGGTGCACGATCACGACGGCCTCGACGACCCCGTCGGCCGGCTCGCAGGTGGTGACCGTGCCCAGGCTGAATGCGGGCCGCTGCGGGGCCTGGCCCTTCACCCGGCGTGCGCGCGCAGCGAGCACCACGCGCTTCGAGAGGTTGCGATACACGTCGTCGGTGACCCAGCGCGCGAGCTGCTCGAGGTCGCGCGCGCCGGCGAGCACCTCGATGACGCAGTGGGTCAGGTTCCGGAGCAGCGGCTCGGGGTCGGGGAGTTCGCTGCGTCGAGCGGGCTGGCGACCGAAGTACTCGTCGTCATCGTCGAGGAACTGCAGGGCAGATCGTCGCACCGGGGCGTGGCCGGCGGCAGGGCGTGCGGTCATCTCGGCTCCATGAGGGGATGGTGACGGCCTCTCGGCCGACGATGGGATCACCCCCGATCGGGGGACGTTCGAGCGATCCCTGACTGAACGGTATTGAGGGGCGCCGATTCGTGTCAAGGGATTTCATCACCTGTGGAGAACACGCGGATGCAGGCGACGTCGCGGGGTAACGTGCGTGCATGCGCTGGGATCTGCTGTTCGACGACCTCGAGTCGCAGCTCGACCAGGAGCAGCGCGACGAGGAGCGGGCGCTCGCGCTCGAGGAGGAGCGGCTCCGACTCGGCCGGCTCACCCTCCGCGATCGCCTCGTCGCCATGGCCCGCGCCGCCGGCGACGACCCCGCCGCGACCATCAGGATCGAACTCCGCGACGCACAGGTGCTCGACCTGCGTCCGCAGGCGTTCGGTCGCGATTGGATGAGTGCCGTCGTGCATCCGTCCGGCCGATCCGGCGGGCAGTGCATCGTGCCGCTGGCGGCCGTCGCCGCCGTGCTGCCCACGCGCGCGCTGCTGGAGCCGAGCCTCCAGCCCGTGCCCGAGTCATCCGCTCGTCTCGCCGAACGCATCGGCATGCCGTTCGTGTTACGCGACCTGTGCCGACGCCGCACGCCCGTGCAACTCACCACCGACGACGCACGCGTGCACGGCACGCTCGACCGCGTGGCGCGCGATCACCTCGACCTCGCGCTGCACGAACCGGGCACCGTGCGCCGCGACCGGGAGGTGCGGGGCATCCGCATCGTTCCACTCCAGCGGATCGTGCTGGTCTCGTTCGAGTAGCGGCGCGGCGCTCAATCGACCGGGCGTAGCCGACCGGAACGGACGCCCGAGAGCTCGACCACGTTCGCGAACTCGCCCTGGTTCCAGAGCGAGTGGCGACGGGTCGCCTCGTACTGCTCCTCGATCCAGACCTCGAGCTGCGTGCGCTCCACCCGCCACGGACCGGAACTGCCGACCCGGATCGCCGGGAGCTCGCCCGAGCGGATCAGCTCGTCGACGGTCGCGACGTCGACGGCGAGGAGCTCCGCCGCGTCGGCGACGGTGAGGAACCGGCCGATCTCGTCGCCTGAACCGGGAGGGGTCATGACTCCAGTATCGACCCGCTGCACGGAGGCGGGCACAGGTGTGGATAACTTCGAGGCGTCCTCCCGGAATCGGGCCACGATGGTGGCCGGCGCGTTCGCGCCCCCACCAGGAAGGAACCCGATGGCCCGTCGACCGGAACGCTCGGAGCGCGGCGCGCTTCGCCTCGACCCGCGCCTGGTCATCGGCATCGTGCTCGTCGCTGCGTCGACGACGGGCGTGTGGGCGCTCGTCTCCGGTCTCGACGACACCGTCGAGGTCTACTCCGTGCGCGAGACGATGACGCCCGGAGCACGCGTCGAGGCGGGCGATCTCGTCGTGGAGTCCGTGCGCCTCGGCGCGACGGTCGAGCACTACCTCGTGCCCGGCGAAGTGCCCGAACGCGGTCTCGTCGTGGCGCGCACGATCGAGTCGGGCGAGCTCGTCCCCGCACTCCGCGGTCGACGACCTCGATCGCACCGGGCTCGCCACGGTCGTGGTCCCGAGTCGGGGCGCGCTCCCGAGCGGGCTCGGCGAGGGCTCGACGGTCGACGTGTGGTCGGCCCGCGAAGTCGAGCGCGGCTCTTACGAGCCGCCCGCGGTGCTGGTCGCGAACGCGGAGATCGCCGGGATCCAGGAGCCCGAGGGAATGGTCGACTCCGGCGGCGTGTCGGTGGAACTGCTCATCCCGCGTGAGAAGGTCGCTGCGCTCCTCGAGGGACTCGCGGCCGGCGACGCGATCGACCTCGTGCCGGCCCGCGCGAGCGGACGCTGATGGCTCGGCTCGCCCTCGCGCTCGATCCCGGCCACCGAAGACCGCCTGCTCGCCGACGTCGTCGAGCACGGCCACACGATCGTGGCCCGTCTCGTCGGGTGGCGCGACGTGCTCGAGAGCCTCGACGTGCTCGCCCCCGACGTCGCGCTCGTCGGCGCGGCGCGCGCCACGCTGAGCGCCGAGCTCCTCGCCGGCTGCGACGAGCGCGGCATCCGGCTGATCGCCCTCGCCGCGTCCGACGCCGATCGCGCGCACGCCGCACAGCTCGGACTCCACGAGGTGTTCGACCGGTCGATCCAGTGGGCGGAGATCGATGAACTCGTGAGCGGCGGGGTACCGGTGCCGTCGCGACTGGGCGCCACCGAGGCGAGGACCCGCCGGTCCGCCTCCGTCATCGCGGTGTGGGGCCCGGCCGGCGCGCCCGGTCGCACGACCGTCGCCGTGAACGTCGCTGCCGAGATCGCCGCCGCCGGGCACGCGGTCGCGCTCGTCGACGCCGACCCGTACGGGGGCGCGATCGCCCCGGCGCTCGGACTCCTGGATGAGGCGCCCGGCTTCGCGTCGGCGTGCCGGCTCGCCGCAGGAGATGCGCTCGATCGGGTGGAGCTCGATCGCATCGCGCAGCGATACTCCGCGCCGCGCGCGTCGTTCGACGTCTTCACCGGACTGGTCGGTCCGAGCCGCTGGCCCGAGCTGGCGCGCGATCGCGTCACAGCCGCGATCCAGGCGATCGGCGGCCGCTCCGAGTACGTCGTCATCGACACCGGCTTCAGCCTCGAACGCGACGAGGAGCTCACGAGCGACCAGTTCGCGCCGCGGCGCAACGCCGCCACCTTCGCGGCGCTCGCCTCCGCCGAGCGGGTGGTCGCCGTCGGGCTCGCCGATCCCGTCGGGCTGTCGCGCCTGCTCCGCGGACACGGCGAGCCTCGTCGACCTCGTCGAGCCCGAGCGCATCGACGTCATCGTGAACCGCGTCCGCACGGGTGCTCTCGGCATCGACGCCCACGCGCAGGTGCGCCAGACGCTCCGGCGGTTCGCCGGAATCGCCGATGCGACGCTGCTGCCGCACGACGGCAGGGCCACGGATGCCGCGATCCTCACGGCGCGCACGCTGCGCGACGCCGCTCCGCGAAGCCCCCTTCGCGCGGCGCTCCGCGAGTACGCGATGGATCGGATCCTGCCCGTGCCGCAGCCGTCGCGGCGGCGCGTCTTCGCGTTCGCGCCGCTGCGCCGCGCGGCCGCGAGCTGAGCCGGCGGCGTCCGACGCGGCATCCGGAGCACGGCGTCACCGAGACGTCGCCCGCGACGCAGCGACCGAGGGTCGCGCACTACGCTGGGTCTGTGTCGACCCTCAGTGATCTCGTCCTCGCCCAGGGCCGCAGCAGTCAGGCCGATGTCGACTGGCTGCACATGCTCGTCGGCGACCTGCAGCTGCTCGCCGACCTCGCGTTCGCCGACATCGTGCTGTGGGTGCCGTCGGGTGACGACGACTTCGTCGCCGTCGCGCACGCCCGCCCGTCCAGCGCGGCGACGCTCTTCTACCGCGACTTCGTGGGCCAGCCGATCAAGTCGCAGTGGCGCGACCTCGTGACGCAGGCGTTCGCGAGCGCCCGCATCGTGGACTCCTCCGCGCCCGACTGGTACGAGGAGATGCCCACGCGCGTGCGCGCCGTGCCGGTCATGCGGCGACTGTCGGCCACGGGCACCGCAGCTCGCGCCCGAACCCGTCGCGGTCATCACCCGGCACACCAACCTCGGGGCCCAGCGCACGGCGAGCCGGCAGGAGCTCACGTTCAACGAGTGCGCCGAGGAACTGTTCCAGATGATCGCCTCGGGCGACTTCCCCGACCTCGGCGCGCCGACCGGGCCGCGACGCGGCGCCCCGCGCGCCTCCGACGGGCTCATCCGCCTCGACGTCGACGGCGTCACCACGTTCGCGAGCCCCAACGCCCTCTCCGCGTTCAACCGCATGGGCTTCGACGACGAGCTCGAGGGGGAGTCGCTCGCCGAGGTCACCACGAGGCTCCTGAGCGGCAAGCTCGTCGTCGACGAGTCGCTGCCGCTCGTGGTCACCGGCCGTGCGCCGTGGCGCACCGACGTCGAGTCGCGCGGCGTGACCGTCTCGCTCCGCGCCGATCCCGATCCGCCATCGCGGCGAGCGGATCGGCGCGATCGTGCTGTGCCGCGACGTGACCGAACTCCGCCACCAGGAGCAGGAGCTCATCACCAAGGACGCGACGATCCGCGAGATCCACCACCGGGTGAAGAACAACCTGCAGACCGTCGCGTCACTGCTGCGGATCCAGGCGCGGCGGACGCACTCCGACGAGGCCCGCGATGCGCTCACGCAGGCGATGCGCCGCGTCGGCGCGATCGCCGTCGTGCACGACACCCTCTCCGAGGGCCTCACGCAGAACGTCGACTTCGACGAGGTCTTCGATCGCGCCCTGCTGCTCGTCGCGGAGGTGGCGTCGGCGCACAACACCACCGCGCACCCGAAGCGCTCCGGCTCGTTCGGCGTGCTGCCGAGCGAGTATGCGACCCCGCTCGCCCTCGCGCTCACCGAGCTCGTGACCAACGCGGTCGAGCACGGGCTCGCCGGCCAGGAGGGCGACGTCGAGATCATCGCCGAGCGATCGCCGACGACGCTCACCGTGCGGGTGCGCGACACCGGCTCGGGCCTGCCCGAGGGCAAGGTCGGTGAGGGTCTCGGCACGCAGATCGTGCGCACCCTCATCCAGGGGGAACTCGGCGGCACCATCGACTGGCACACCGTGGTCGGTCGCGGCACCGAGGTCACGATCGACATGCCGCTGCGCTGGATCGCGCCCGAGTAGGGACGCGGATGCCGCGGGGGTGGCGTGCGGCATCGCGGCGTTCAGTTGCGGTCGACCGGGGGCTGCCACGGCAATGCCGCGTTCGAGCTGCGGTCATCCGAGGCTGCCGGATACGCTTCGCGGCGCTGGCGCGCCGCGAGCGCTCCTGCTGCCGCCTTTCGCGACCTGGCGTGTCGCTAGCGCGCCACGCCTGGCCGCGCGCTCCTGCTGCCGCCTTTCGCGACCTGGCGTGTCGCTATCGCGCCACGCCTGGCCGCGCGCTCAGGATGCGCGGCGCGCGCGGGCGGCGCGGCGCTTGAGGGCGCGGCGCTCGTCTTCGCTGAGGCCGCCCCACACGCCCGAGTCCTGACCGGTCTCGAGGGCGTACTGCAGGCAGATCTCCGTGACGGTGCAGCGGGCGCAGACCGCCTTGGCCTTCTCGATCTGGTCGACGGCGGGACCGGTGTTGCCGACCGGGAAGAAGAGTTCCGGGTCTGCGGTGAGGCAGGCGGCCTTGTCGCGCCAATCCATGGGGATGCTCCTTGCGTGTACTTCGTTCGCAGACGCGCACGATTGCGCTTCGCCGTAACCGGCTGCTGCAGGGGGAAAGCCGAATCTCGGGAAGTAGGATCATGACTGATCGGCTCACGTCCCTGTGAGCATCAATTCGGCCTCATAAATGGTCGCATAGCGGAGAGATCGAATCAATAGCCGTGTATGGGATAACGCTGTGAATCAGGAGCGGGTCGAGGGGGACATGCCGCCCGCGGCATCCGTCTCGGGAGGAGTGAAGGCGGCGCTCATCGTCGTGAGCGGAGTGCTGTTCGTCGAGGCGGCCGCGCTCGTCGCGATCGTCGTGTGGCTCGTCGTCGACCTGGTCGCGCTGCAGCCGTCGTCGTACGCGACGGCGATCGCACTCATCGTGCTCGTCGTGATCGGCGCGGTCTGGGTCGGCGCCGTCGCGGTCGCGTCACTGCGCCGTGCACCGTGGTCGCGCGCCGCGGCGATCGTCTGGCAGATCCTGCAGGTCTCGATCGCCGTGGGCGCGTTCCAGGGGCTCTTCGCACGTCCGGATGTCGGATGGCTGCTGCTGGTGCCCGCGGTCACCGTGATCGGGCTCCTGCTCTGGCCGCCGGTGCGGCTCGCCTACACGCGGCCACAGGACGTCGACCGGGCACCCGACGGCGCCTGAGGCTCAGCCGTCGAGGCCGAGCTCCCGGCGCACGCGCGCAACGTGGCCGGTGGCCTTCACGTTGTACCAGGCCCGCTCGATGCGGCCGTCCTCGCCGATCACGAACGTGGATCGGATGGAGCCGACCACGATCTTGCCGTACAGCGCCTTCTCGCCCCAGACGCCGTAGGCGTGCTGCACCGCCAGGTCCTCGTCGGACAGCAGGGTGTAGTTCAGGCGGTCGCGCTCGGCGAAGCGCTTCAGCTTCGCCACGTCATCCTTCGAGATGCCGACGACGCGCACGCCGGCGCCCGCGAACGAGTTCAGGTTGTCGCGGAAGTCGCAGGCCTCGGTCGTGCAGCCCGGAGTCATCGCCTCGGGGTAGAAGTACAGGACGACGCGGGAACCGCGGAGGGACGAGAGCGACACCGGCGTGCCGTCCTGGTCGTCGAGCGTGAAGTCGGGTGCGAGGTCGCCGGGGGCGAGTCGTGCGTCGGTCATCCGTCCATCGTAGGCACGGCGGCTGAGTGCCCGGTGCGACGCGGGCGGCCGCGGAGGCGAGGTCGGCGCGGGCTCAGGCGAACGTGGTGAGCAGCCGCTGCAGCGAGTCGAGTCGGGCCCGCCCGGTCTCACCGAGCGCGCCCGCTGCGACCGCCTCGTTGATCGCGCAGTCGGGCGCATCGGGCAGGTGCGTGCAGCCGCGGGGGCAGTCCTCCGCGATGCGGGCGAGGTCGGTGAATGCGCCGAGGATGTTCGCGGGGTCGACGTGGCCGAGGCCGAACGAGCGCACGCCCGGGGTGTCGATCACCCAGCCGGTGCCGCCGCCGTCACCCTCGACGCGCAGCGACACGGTCGAGGACGACGTGTGGCGACCGCGGCCGGTGACCACGTTGACGCGGCCGATCGCCCGGTCCGCGCCCGGCACGAGCGCGTTCACGAGGGTGGACTTGCCCACGCCCGAGTGCCCGACGAACACCGTGCGGTGGCCGACGAGCGATCGGGTGATCTCATCGAGCGGCATCCGCTCGGTGCTCGACCGGAAGACCGGCAGGTCGAGCCCGGCGAAGTTCTCGAGGAACTCGGACGGGTCGGCGAGGTCGGTCTTGGTGACGACGAGCAGGGGCTGGATGCCCGCATCGAAGGCGGCGACGAGGTAACGGTCGACGAGGCGGATGCGCGGCTCGGGGTTGGCCGCGGCCACCACGATGAGCATCTGGTCGGCGTTCGCGACGATGATGCGCTCGACCTCGTCGGTGTCGTCGGCGCTGCGGCGGAGCAGGGTCGAGCGTTCGCCGATCCGCACGATGCGGGCGAGCGTGCCGGGCTCGCCCGAGGCGTCGCCGACGAGGTCGACGTGGTCGCCCGTCACGACCGACTTGCGCCGGAGCTCGCTCGCCCGCGCCGCGGTGATCTCGCGCTCGTCGGCGCCGTCCTCGTCGATGAGGACCGCGTAGCGTCCGCGGTCGACGCCGAGCACGGTGCCCTCGACGGCGTCGGCGTGCTCGGGCCGCGTCTTCGTGCGCGGTCGGCTGCCGCGTCGGTTGGGGCGCACGCGGACGTCGGACTCGTCGAACTCGGGCTCGTCCTCGTCGTCGTCCGTGTCCCACCAGGTCATGCGAGCATCTGCTCCCAGAGCTTGGTGAACTGCGGCAGGGTCTTCGAGGTCGAGCCGATGTCGTCGACCACGACGCCCGGCACGGCGAGGCCGACGATCGCGCCGGTCGTCGCCATGCGGTGGTCGGCGTAGGCGCGCCACGGGCCGCCGGTGAGCGGTGCGGGCACGATGCGCAGGCCGTCGTCGAGCTCGGTGACCGCGCCGCCGAGGCCGTTCAGCTCGGCCGCGAGCGCCGCGAGGCGGTCGGTCTCGTGGTGGCGGATGTGGCCGATGCCGGTGAACGTGCTGGGCCCGTCGGCGAACGCCGCGAGGGCGACGAGGTTCGGCACGAGCTCCCCGGCCTCCGACAGGTCGAGGTCGACCCCTCGGATGCCGCGGCTGCCGTCGGGGCCGGGTTCGGGGGCCCGCACGGTGAGACGGTCCTCATCGATCGACACCCGGGCGCCGAAGCGGGGGAGGAGCTCGGCGAGCTGGGCTCCGACCTGCGTGGTGGACGCCGGCCATCCCGTGATCGTCACGTGGCCGCCGGCGACGAGCGCCGCGACGAGGAACGGCGCGGCATTGGAGAGGTCGGGCTCGATCGCGACGTCGACGGCCCGGATCGGACCGGGTGCGACCAGCCAGCGGCCGGGCTCGGGGCTGGCCACGTCGACGCCGCGCTCGCGGAGGGTCGCGATCGTCATCTCGATGTGCGGCATGCTCGGCAGGCGCTCGCCGGCGTGACGGAGGTCGAGCCCCCGCTCGAAGCGCGGCGCCGAGAGCAGCAGGCCGGACACGAACTGGCTCGACGCGCGAGGCGTCGATCTCGAGCGCGCCGCCCTCGACCCGGCCGACGCCGTGCACGGTGAACGGCAGGGCGCCGCGGCCGTCGTCGTCGAGGTCGACGCCGAGGTCGCGCAGGCCGAGGATGGAGCCGCCCATCGGGCGCCGGCGCGCGCCCTCGTCGCCGTCGAACGTCGTCGGGCCGAGCGCGAGCGCGGCGACCGGCGGCAGGAACCGCATGACGGTGCCGGCGAGGCCGCAGTCGATCGTGGTCGAGCCGAGGAGCTCGTCGGCCGGGATGACGCGCAGGTCGTCGCCGAAGCCGCCGGTGCCCGGCATCCGCTCGAATCGCGTGCCGAGCGCGCGCAGCCCCTCGACCATCAGCTCGCTGTCGCGCGACCAGAGCGGCGCGTGCAGCGTCGACGGTCCGTCGGCGAGGGCGGCGAGCACGAGCTCGCGATTGGTGAGCGACTTCGAGCCGGGAAGCGCCACGACGGACTCGAGCGGAGACGTGGCGACGGGCGCCCGCCATCCCTCATCGGGTTCGGTCTGCCTGGCCTCGCCGTAGGGATCGAACTCGGGCGCGGAATACCTCGAAATCTGCATCGGTTATCAACAGTAGCGTCAGCGAACGCGGAAGGAGATGGTGCGCGTGTCAGTCGCGGTACTCGAACGCCCAGTGGTCGCCACGGTCGACGATCTAGGATGGCCGGTGATGACTGCCGACGAGACCGACACCACGCCGACCGATGCGGCGCCCGACGCCGAGGGCCGATCGCTCGGCGAGCTCTTCGAGGAGCAGGCGCTGCCGTTCATCGACCAGCTGTACGCCGCCGCGCTCCGTATGACGAAGAACCCGGCCGACGCGCAGGATCTCGTGCAGGAGACGTTCGTCAAGGCCTTCGCGGCCTTCGGGCAGTTCACGCAGGGCACCAACCTGAAGGCGTGGCTGTACCGCATCCTCACGAACACCTTCATCAACAGCTACCGCAAGAAGCAGCGCGAGCCGTACCAGGGCACGATCGACGACCTCGAGGACTGGCAGCTGGGCGGTGCCGAGTCCACGACCGCTCGATCGAGCCGGTCCGCCGAGGCCGAGGCGATCGACCACCTCCCCGACAGCGCCGTGAAGGACGCCCTGCAGGCGCTGCCGGAGGACTTCCGCCTCGCCGTGTACTTCGCCGACGTCGAGGGCTTCTCCTACCAGGAGATCGCCGACATGATGAACACCCCCATCGGGACCGTGATGAGCCGACTGCACCGTGGCAGGCGGATGCTCCGCGAGTCCCTCGCCGACTACGCCCGCGAGCAGGGGTTCGCCACGGGCACGCCGGCGCCTCAACCCACCAGGAGCAAACGATGACCGACTGCGGCTGCGAGAAGGCCAGGGCCGAACTCGAGGAGTACCTGCACCACGAACTGCGCCGCGAGGATGCGGCGGACATCCGCGAGCACGTCGAGCACTGCGCCGACTGCCAGGCGGAGCTTCGAGTGGGGGTCGCGATCACCGAGGTCGTGCAGCGCGCCTGCAAGGAGAGCGCTCCCGAGGAGCTGCGCATGGTCGTGCTCGCCCGCATCCGCGACGTGCAGGCGGGTCACGGCGCGCTCGTCGACTGAGGTCGACCGCGCGGCGCGCCCAGCGTTCAGTCTTTCGGTGGACGCGACGGGTTGAGGTGAGCACGTAGCGTCGATCGGGATGGAACCCGCAACCCACCCCAGCCCCCATCCGAGTCGCGTTCCCGCCTGGCTGCGGGTGCTCATCCCCACCGTCCTCATCCTGATCTGGTTCGGCGCGTTCGGCGCCGGCGGCGCCTCCTTCGGTGCGCTCAGCGGACGTCGTCGAGAACGAGCAGTCGCAGTTCCTGCCGGCCGACGCCGAGTCGACCCGGGTGCAGGACCTCCAGGCCGGGTTCCGCTCGGCCGACAGGTGATCCCCGCGGTCGTCGTCTACGCGCGCGACGGCGGGTTGACGGATGCCGACACCGACGCGGTGGCGGACGACGCGGTCGCGTTCCAGGACATCGACGGCGTCGTGGACGACGGAGTCTCGCCGCCGGTCGCCTCGGACGACGGCGAGGCCGTCGAGGTGTTCGTGCAGGTCGACACCTCGGCCGAGGTCGACGAGGTCGTCGCGACCTGCGGGATCGCGTCGCCGACACCGCAGGCGGCGGCCTCGAGGCCGCGGTGACCGGCCCGGCCGGGTTCACCGCCGACCTCACCGGCGCATTCGCGGGCATCGACGGACTGCTGCTGATCGTCGCCTTCGCCGCGGTCTTCGTCATCCTCGTGATCGTCTACCGCTCGCCGCTGCTGCCGGTCATCGTGCTGGGCACCAGCCTGACCGCCCTGTGCGCCTCGGTGCTCGCGGTCGTCGCGCTCGCGCGCGCCGACGTGCTCGTGCTGAACGGGCAGACGCAGGGCATCCTGTTCATCCTCGTGATCGGCGCGGCCACCGACTACTCGCTGCTCTACGTCGCGCGCTACCGCGAGGCGCTGCACACGCACGACCGCAAGTGGGATGCCACGTGGGCGGCGCTCCGCGGGTCCTGGGAGCCGATCCTCGCCTCGGGCGGCACCGTGATCGCGGGCCTGCTGATGCTCCTCGCGAGTGAGCTCACGTCGAACAGGATCCTGGGGCCCGTCTCGGCGATCGGCATCGTCTTCGCCCTGCTCACGACGCTGACCCTGCTGCCCGCGCTCATGCTGTGGGCCGGCCGCGCGGCGTTCTGGCCGGTGCGGCCGAAGTTCGGCGCGCACGTCGAGGCCGACGACGCCGTCGCCCGGCGCGGGGTCTGGCCGAAGGTGGCCCGCCTCATCGCCCGGCGTCCGCGCGTCACCTGGGTCGTCTCGACCCTGCTCCTCGCGCTCATGGCCATGGGCATGACGCAGCTGAAGGCCGATGGCGTGCCGTCGAGCGAGTTCGTGCTCGGCGAGTCGCAGGCCAGGGACGGCCAGGCGCTGCTGAGCGCCCACTTCCCGGGCGGATCCGGCACTCCGGCGGTCGTCATCGCCGGCGAGGATCAGCTGCAGGACGTCGCCGACGTGCTGCTCGCGACCGACGGCGTCGAGGCGGTCTCCGTCGTGTCGGAGGACTCGCCGAGCGGCTCGCTGCCCGTGACGGAGGACGGCATCCAGCCGCTGGGCCCGCCCGGCACGCCCGCCGGGGAACCGACCGTGCTCGACGGGCTGGTGCAACTCGACGCCACGCTCGCCGATGCGAGCGACTCGGACGAAGCCGAGGCGGTCGTCTCGACGCTGCGCACCGAGCTCGCGGCCGTGACGACGGTCGACGCCCCCGCGCTCGTGGGCGGCACGACCGCCGTCGCCCTCGACACGAAGGACGCGTCGATCCGGGACCGCACGCTGATCATCCCGCTCGTGCTGGCCGTGATCCTCGTGATCCTGATGCTGCTGCTGCGCTCGATCGTCGCGCCGCTCCTGCTGATCGGCACGGTCGTGCTCTCGTTCGCGGCAGCGCTCGGCGTCTCGGCGCTCGTGTTCGACGGCGTGTTCGGATTCCCCGGGGCCGACCCCGTGGTGCCCCTGTTCGGGTTCGTGTTCCTCGTCGCCCTCGGCGTCGACTACAACATCTTCCTCATGACCCGGGTGCGCGAGGAGAGCGTCCGGCACGGCACCCGGGAGGGCGTGCTGCGCGGGCTCGTGGTCACGGGCGGCGTGATCACCTCGGCGGGGCTCGTGCTGGCGGCGACGTTCGCAGCGCTCGGCGTGCTGCCGATCCTGTTCCTCGCGCAGATCTCGTTCATCGTCGCGTTCGGGGTGCTGCTCGACACGTTCCTCGTGCGCTCGCTGCTCGTGCCGGCGCTGGCGTACGACCTCGGCCGGGTGATCTGGTGGCCCTCGAAGCTGTGGCGCGCGCCGGCCGCGGAACCGAGCGCGCGAGCCGGTCGCGGCATCCCCGGACGGTGTCGCAGCGGATGCCGCGGCCGACGCGCCCGTGCGACTGGAGGAGCCGGTGCACCGCGCGTGACACGGCGAAGGGGCGGATGCCGCGTGGCATCCGCCCCCTTCGTGCGCTCCGACGCGTGACTACAGCGTGAGCGCGCGTCGCACGAGCTCGGCCTGCTCGGCCGCGTGGCGCTTCGCCGACCCGGTCGCGGGCGACGCGGCCGGCGGGCGGGCGACGACCGTCACCGGGCGTGGGCCGAGCTTGTTCGTCTCGATGATGAAGTACGGCCAGGCGCCCTGGTTCTCGGGCTCGTCCTGCGCCCACATGAGCTCGGCGTTCGGGTAGCTGTCTGCGACCGACTTGAGCTCGCGCTTCGGCAGCGGGTACAGCTGCTCGAGGCGCACCACCGCGATCTCGGGGTTGGGGTGCTTCTCGAGCTCCGCCGCGAGGTCGTAGTAGATCTTGCCCGACACGAACACGGCGCGCTTCACGGCCGCTCGGTCGGTGATCCTGGCGTCGTCGATGACCGGCTCGAACCGTCCGCTCGTGAAGTCGGAGACCTCGCTCGTCGCACCCCGGAGGCGCAGCATGGCCTTGGGCGTGAACACGATGAGCGGCCGGCGCGGGCGGGCGTAGGCCTGGCGGCGCAGCAGGTGGAAGTACGAGGCCGGACGTCGACGGGCGCGCCACCGTCATGTTGTTCTCGGCGCACATCTGCAGGTAGCGCTCGATGCGGGCGCTCGAGTGGTCGGGCCCCTGGCCCTCGTAGCCGTGGGGGAGGAGGAGCACGACGCTGGAGCGCTGGCCCCACTTCTGCTCGGCCGAGGAGATGAACTCGTCGATGATGGTCTGCGCGCCGTTGGCGAAGTCGCCGAACTGCGCCTCCCACATGACGAGCGCGTCCTTCCGCTCGACCGAGTAGCCGTACTCGAAGCCCATCGCCGCGTACTCGCTGAGCAGCGAGTCGTAGATCCAGAACTTCGCCTGGTTGTCGGAGAGGTTCTGCAGGGGCAGCCATTCCTGGCCGTTCACGCGGTCGTGCAGCACGGCGTGGCGCTGCACGAACGTGCCGCGGCGCGCGTCCTGTCCGGCGAGGCGCACCGGGGTGCCCTCGAGCAGGAGCGAGCCGAGCGCGAGGAGCTCGCCGAAGCCCCAGTCGATCTTGCCGTTGCGGCTCATGTCGTGGCGCTTGGTGAGCAGCTGCTGGATCTTCGGGTGCACCGTGAAGCCGGCCGGCTTGTTGTCGAACGCGTCGCCGATCGCGTGCACGACCTCGGCGGAAACGCCGGTGGTCTCGAGCTCACCCGAGACGACCTCCTCTTCGCGGGTGGACTCGGTGGCGCCGATGATCGGGATCGCGCCCGTCTGGGCGGCGTGCGTCTCGGCGAAGGCGCGCTCGAGGCGGTCCTGGAAGTCGCGGTGCGCCTCCTCGTACTCCTCCTCGGTGATGTCGCCGCGGCCGACGAGCGCCTCGGTGTAGAGCTTTCGAACCGAGCGCTTCGCCTCGATGAGGTTGTACATGAGCGGCTGCGTCATCGAGGGGTCGTCGCCCTCGTTGTGGCCGCGGCGTCGGTAGCAGACGAGGTCGATGACGACGTCGCGCTTGAACTCCTGCCGATAGCGGAACGCGAGCTCGGCGACCCGCACGACGGACTCGGGGTCGTCGCCGTTCACGTGGAAGATCGGGGCCTGGATGGTCTTCGCGACATCCGTGGAGTAGATCGACGAACGCGCGTCGCCCGGCACCGTGGTGAATCCGACCTGGTTGTTGACGACGACGTGGATCGTGCCGCCGGTGCGGTAGCCGCGCAGCTGCGACATCTGCATGGTCTCGACCACGATGCCCTGGCCGGCCATGGCCGCGTCGCCGTGGATCGAGGATGGGCAGCGTCGAGAACGTGCCGATGGGCTTGCGGTCCTGCTTGGCGCGGACGATGCCCTCGAGCACGCCGTCGACCGCCTCGAGATGCGAGGGGTTCGCGGCGAGCGACACCGGGATCTGGTGGCCGTCGTCGGCGGTGAAGGTGCCCTCGGTGCCGAGGTGGTACTTGACGTCGCCCGAGCCCGAGAAGCTCTTGGACTCCTGCCGGCCCTCGAACTCGCGGAACACCTGGCCGTACGTCTTGCCGCCGATGTTGGTGAGCACGTTGAGGCGGCCGCGGTGCGCCATGCCGATGGCGACCTCGTCGAGGCCGTCCTTCGCCGCGCCCTGCAGGATCACGTCGAGGAGCGCGATGACGGACTCGCCGCCCTCGAGGCTGAAGCGCTTCTGGCCGACGTACTTGGTCTGCAGGAACGTCTCGAACGCCTCGGCCTCGTTGAGCTTGCCGAGGATGCGCATCTGCTCGTCGTGGGTCGGCTTCTCGTACTTGCGCTCGACCTCGTTCTGGATCCACTTGCGCTGCACCGGGTCCTGGATGTGCATGTACTCGATGCCGATCGTGCGGCAGTACGAGTCGCGCAGCACGCCCAGGATGTCGCGCAGGAGGGCGGTGCGCTTGTCGCCGAATCCGCCCGTGACGAACTCGCGGTCGAGGTCCCAGAACGTGAGGCCGTGGCTTGCGATGTCGAGGTCGGGGTGCGAGCGCTGCACGTACTCGAGCGGGTCGATGTCGGCCATGAGGTGGCCGCGAACGCGGAACGCGTTGATGAGCTCCTGCACGCGGGCGGTCTTGTCGATCGCGCTGGCGATGTCGACCGAGATGTCGGGGGCCCACCGGATGGGCTCGTAGGGGAGGCGGAGCGCGGCGAAGAGGTCCTCGTAGAAGTCGCGCTGGCCGATGAGCAGCTCGTGCACCTTCTTCAGGAACTCGCCCGAGCCGGCGCCCTGGATCACGCGGTGGTCGTAGGTGGAGGTGAGCGTGATGGTCTTGCCGATGGCGAGGTTCGCGAGGGTCTTCTCCGACGAGCCCTGGAACTCGGCCGGGTACTCGAGGGCGCCGGCGCCGATGATGCAGCCCTGGCCCTTCATGAGGCGGGGCACCGAGTGCACGGTGCCGATGCCGCCCGGGTTCGTGAGGGAGATCGTGGCACCCGAGAAGTCGTCGGCCGTGAGCTTGTTCTGGCGGGCGCGCGTCACGAGGTCCTCGTAGGCGGTGAGGTACTCGTTGAACGTCATGGTCTCGGCGCGCTTGATGGCAGGCACGAGAAGCGCGCGGGTGCCGTCGGGCTTCGGGATGTCGATCGCGATGCCCAGCCCGATGTGCGCGGGCTTGACCATGCTGGGCTTGCCGTCGGGCTCGGCGTAGTAGACGTTCTGGCTCGGGAAGTCCTTCAGCGCCTGGATCAGCGCCCACCCGATGAGGTGCGTGAACGACACCTTTCCGCCGCGGGAGCGGCGGAGGTGGTTGTTGATCACGATGCGGTTGTCGATCATGAGCTTCGCCGGGATCGTGCGCACGCTCGTCGCGGTCGGCACGGTGAGGCTCTGGTCCATGTTCGCCGCGAGGGTCTTCGGCAGGCCTCGCAGTGCGACGACCTCGTCCGCCAGCGGGGCACCGGCGACGACCGGCTGGGGGCTGGTGATCGGGACGTCCGCCGGCACGGGGGCGGTGCGCGGTGCGACGGAGGTGGTGCGCGCCGCGGGCGCCTGCCCGATGATGGGCGAGGGCGCCGTGATCGGCGCGTCGCTTGGTGCGGTTGCCGCGGGGGCGGCGGGAGCTGCGGGAGCGGGTGCGCTCGCGGCATCCGTCGGCTGGGGGGCGGCGGGAGCTGCGGGAGCGGGTGCGCTCGCGGCATCCGTCGGCTGGGAGGCGGCGGCCTCGGCGGTCGCGCCGGTGCGCACCTGCCGGTAGTGCTCGAGGACCGGCCACCAGGTCTGGTCGACGGAATCCGGGTCGGCGAGGTATTTCTCGTACATCTCGTCGACGAGCCACTCGTTGGCTCCGTATTCGCCCGCCGTCGTCTCGTCGGATCCCGACCCGGTCAATTGGCTCGACACAGCCTCTCGCCCACTCTCTCCATTGATGCTGGATTCTCCTGCCGCGATCGGCACGGCGCGCGCGCTCCGTGCCCGATCACCCACACAAGCCTAAACCCCTCCCGACGGCTCCCGCGCCGTCGCGCGGCGGTAGCGTGGGGCGCATGGAGTTCTACCGGACGACCCCGCGACACGACCTCACGTACTCCGACGTGTTCCTCGTTCCGAGCCGTTCGGGGGTGACGAGCCGACTCGACGTGTCGCTCGCACCCGACGACGGCTCGGGGGCATCCCTGCCGATCGTCTCGGCCAACATGAACTCGATCACCGGCCCGCGCCTGGCGGCGACACTGGCCAGGCGGGGCGGACTCGGGGTGCTGCCGCAGGACCTTCACCTGCAGGACCTCGACGAGGCGATCCGGTGGGTGAAGGACCAGTCGCCGCGCTTCGACACGCCGCACGCGTTCTCACCCGACGACACGGTCGCCGATGCGCTTGCGGTGCTCCCGCCCGTGCCGGGGCACGGCATCGTGCTCAACGATGCACGCAATGAGTACGTCGGATGCATCGCGGCGGAGCGCCTCGCGACCGCGCTGTCGGACGCGCGCCTCGGCGACCTCGTGCACGGCGGGCTCGCCTCGCTCGACGCCGACGACGTCGACTCGCCGCGTCGGGCGTTCGACCTGATGGTCGACGCCGACCTGGAGTTCACCCCGGTCCTCGAGCACGGGCGGGTGATCGGCACCCTGAGTCGCCGGAGCGCCCTGCGCGGCACGATCTACGAGCCGAACGTGGATGCCGCGGGGCGCCTCCGCGTCGCGGCCGCCGTCGGCATCAACGGCGATGTCGCCGCCAAGGCGCGCGCGCTCGCCGCCGCGGGGGTGGACATGCTCGTCATCGACACCGCCCACGGACACCAGGAGGGCATGATCCGCGCCGTCGGCATCGTGCGCGACCTGGGCCTCGACGTGCCCATCGTCGCCGGCAACATCGTGACCGCCGACGCCGTGGCCGACCTCGTGGAGGCGGGCGCCGACGTGCTGAAGGTGGGCGTCGGGCCGGGCGCGATGTGCACGACGCGCATGATGACGGCGGTCGGGCGGCCGCAGTTCTCCGCGGTGCTCGAGACCGCCGAGGCGGCGCGCGAGGTGGGCGCGAAGGTGTGGGCCGACGGCGGCGTGCGGTACCCGCGCGACGTCGCGCTCGCGCTGGCGGCCGGCGCGGCATCCGTGATGATCGGGTCGTGGTTCGCGGGCACCATCGAGGCGCCGGGCACCTTGAGGCGCGACGCATCCGGACGGCTGTTCAAGGAGAGCTGGGGGATGGCGTCGACGAAGGCCGTGCGCGAGCGGTTCGACCGGCTCTCGCCGTACGAGCTCGCCCGCAAGGAACTCTTCGCCGAGGGCATCTCGTCGTCGTCGATCTACCTCGACCCGCTGCGGCCCTCGCTGGAGGACCTGCTCGACATGATCACGTCGGGGGTGCGCAGCTCGTTCACGTACGCCGGCGCACGCTCCATCGAGGACTTCCGCGAGCGCGCGCTCGTCGGCATCCAGTCGGCCGCGGGTTACGAGGAGGGCAAGGCGCTGCCGGTCAGCTGGTAGGGGCGATCGGGGCGCCGACGTGTGGATGGCCGCGAGGACGCCGGGCGCCGACGAAGTAGCCTGCTGCCGTGATGCATGCGTTCGAGATCGCCGCGGAGCCCGGTACGTCGCCGCATCATCGAGGTGCTCGCGGTCGGTGATCATCCCGTCGGCGAGCTCACCGACGTCATCATGGAGGAGTTCGCCGTCTCGCGTTCGGCGGTGTCGCACCACCTGCGGATCCTCCGGGATCACGGCGCGGTGATCGTGGCGCACGACACGCTCGACGTCCGGCTCCGGTCGTACCGACTCGACCCGGCGTTCCTCGGGCGCCTCGACGACGCGGTCGCGGCACTGTTCGTTTGTGGGACCACCGGTACGGTACCGCCCACCAGCGCATCCCGATCGGGCCGGTGGCGCCGTCTCGCGAGCCGCGGATCCATCGCGCGGGCCGAGCAGGCCTCCGTGGGCGGCGGACGCGCCGCCGGTCCGGCCGCATGGGGTGGATCCGACCACGCCGGGTGAGCCGGGCGACCTCGTTTCGCCCGAGGGCAGCCGTTGCGGCCCGGGATCTCGAACACTGTCGAAGCAGGTCACGATCTCTCGAACGCGCCCGGCACTCTCCTGCCTCGGTCCAGAGCCGGCTGCTGGCGACGGCCCGGATATCGGCGCGTCAGTTCCGCCTCATCGATGAGGCGGAACTGGCAGAGACATGGCGCGGCGACTGCACGGCTCGTCACCGGGAGGTCAGCGGCGACCGGTGACGCGGCCGAGCGCATGGTGGCGAGGGCGTGCCGCAACGCCGTCGTGACGGCGGGTAGGCGATGACGGCGTGCAGCTGAGGTCGCGTGTGACGAGCGCGTTACAGCTCGGAGGCATCCGGATGCCGCCGATATACTGGCAGCACAATGGACGATCCCCCCTCTGCGAATACGCCCGGCCATAGACCCTCGCCCGTGACCGAACGGGGAGGTGCGGATGTCTGAGTGGATCCTCCTCGGCATCGGACTCCTCCTCACGATCGGCACGGGCTTGTTCGTTGCGAGCGAGTTCGCCCTCGTCAACCTCGATCGCGCCGAGCTGGAAGCACGCCGCGCACGCGGCGAGACGCGGCTCGGGCTCACGATCTCGGCGCTCAAGATCACGTCGACGCACCTGTCGAGCGCGCAGCTCGGCATCACGCTCACGACGCTCCTCACCGGGTACACGATGGAGCCCGCGATCAGCTCGCTCCTCGCCGGTCCGCTCACGGCGATCGGGCTGCCGGAGGGCCTGGTGCGCCCGGTCGGCGCCATCACCGGCGTCGTCATCGCGACGCTCCTCTCGATGGTGCTCGGCGAGCTCGTGCCGAAGAACTTCGCGCTCGCGCTGTCGCGGCAGACGGCGATCGTCGTGATGCCGTTCCAGACCGCATTCACCTGGGTGTTCCGCCCTGCGATCGTCGTGCTGAACGGCAGCGCGAACGCGTTGCTGCGCGGGATCGGGATCGAGCCGAAGGAGGAGCTCTCGGGTGCGCGCTCCGCCGAGGAGCTCTCGTCGCTCGTGCGCCGCTCGGCGAGTGCGGGCCTGCTGGAGCAGGACACCGCAACGCTCCTCGGGCGCACCCTGCGCTTCGCCGACCACGACGCATCCGATGTCATGACGCCCCGTCCCCGGGTGGCCGCGCTCCAGCGCCAGGAGCAGGCCGAAGCCGTGCTCGAGCTCGCCCGGCAGACCGGGTACTCGCGCTTCCCCGTCTACGACGAGAACCTCGACGACATCGTGGGCATCGTGCACGTGAAGCAGGCGGTGGCGGTTCCGCGCGAGCGCCGAAGCGACGTCCCGGCATCCGCCCTGCAGTCGGAAGCCCTGCGGGTTCCCGAGACGATGAAGCTCGACATGCTCCTCGGCGAGCTCAGGGGCCGCGGGTTCCAGATGGCGATCGTCGTCGACGAGTACGGCGGCACCGCGGGCGTCGCGACCCTCGAGGACCTCGTCGAGGAACTCGTGGGCGAGGTCGCCGACGAGCACGACCGCACCCGCGCAGGGATCGTGCGACGCGGCGACGTCGTGAGCTTCCCCGGGATCCTCCGCCCCGACGAGTTGCTCGAGCGCACCGGCATCCGCGTGCCGGAGAACGGCGACTACGAGACGGTCGGCGGCTTCGTGATGGCCGAGCTCGGCCGACTGCCGGTCGTCGGCGACGAGGTGCCCATCGATGAGGGCACCCTGGAGGTGCAACGCCTCGACGGGCGCCGGATCGACCGCGTGCGGTTCGTGCCGAACGCCACCCCAAGGCCCGAGGCGGCCGAGACCGAGGGGGCGGAACGATGAGCGACTGGGTCGGGATCGTCTGGCTGTTCGTGCTCCTCATCGCGAACGCCTTCTTCGTCGGCGCCGAGTTCGCGGTCATCTCCGCGCGCCGATCCCAGATCGAACCGCTCGCCGACCAGGGCCGGCGCAGCGCGAAGACCGCGCTCTGGGCCATGGAGCACGCCACGCTGATGCTGGCGATGAGCCAGCTCGGCATCACGATCTGCTCGCTGCTGATCCTGAACGTCTCCGAACCGGCGATCCACCACCTGCTCGAGGTGCCGCTGCACCTCACGGGATGGTCGGAGGGTGTCGTGTCGACCGTGGCGTTCATCATCGCCCTCGTGCTCGTCTCGTACCTGCACGTGGTGTTCGGCGAGCTGGTGCCGAAGAACCTCTCGTTCTCGGTACCCGACCGCGCGGTGCTCCTGCTCGCGCCGCCGCTCGTGTTCCTTGCGCGTCTGTTCCGCCCGATCATCGTCGCGCTGAACGCCACCGCCAACGGCGTGCTGCGGCTGTTCGGCGTGGAGCCGAAGAGCGAGGCGACCTCGACGTTCACCCTCGAGGAGGTGCAGACGATCGTCGACCACTCGCGTCGCGAGGGCGTGCTCGACGATGCGAGCGGCACCCTGACGGCGGCGTTCGAGTTCACGACGAAGCAGGTGAAGGATGTCGCGGTGCCGATGTCGGGGCTCGTGAGCCTGCCGCCGACGGCCACGCCCGACGAGGTCGAGCGGGCGGTGGCGCGACACGGATTCTCGCGCTACGTCATCCTCGGCGCCGACGGCGAGCCCGACGGGTACGTGCACCTGAAGGACGTCATCGACCTCGACGACGACGAGTTCGACGACCCGCTGCCCGCCAAGCGCATCCGTCGTCTCGTCTCGATCTTCGACGGCACGGACCTCGAGGACGCGCTCGCGACCATGCGCCGCCTCGGCACGCACGTCGCTCGCGCCTTCGATGAGGACGGCACGACCACGGGCGTGATCTTCCTCGAGGACATCATCGAGGAGCTCGTCGGCGAGGTGCAGGACGCGACCCGCCGAGGCTGAGCGGCAGCCCGAAATGGGGTGACGGGCGCCCCCTCGGGTCGGCGTAGACTGACGCCGACCCGAAGATCCGAGGAAACATCATGTTCGAGAAGCTCATGGCGACGGCCGTGCTCCCGGCCTCCGACATCGCCCGCGCCAAGCAGTGGTGGCACGACGTGCTCGGCCGCGACCCCGTGTACGAGGACATGGAGGGCGAGGCGCTGTTCTACGACGTCGGCGGCACCGCCGTGCTGGTCTACCGGACCGACTTCGCGGGAACCGCGAAGAACACGGCGTTCAACCTCCTGACCGACGACCTCGACCGCGACATGACCCACCTGCGGACCCACGGGGTCATGTTCCACGACTACGACATGCCGGGCCTGAAGACGGTCGACGGCGTCGCCGAGCTCGGCGAGGAGCGCAGCGCGTGGTTCAGCGACAGCGAGGGCAACATCATCGCCATCGGCCAGGCCTCGCAGCAGATGATGGAGATGGCGATGAAGATGCGCGCCGCGGCGGCGGGAATGGCCTGACCCCGGCCGTCACCACTCGCCGTCGTTGACCTCGGGCCTCGCCCGGAGGTACTGCGGCGGCCACATCGACGTGTCCGCGCCGAGCTCGTGGGCGGCGCGCAGCGCGAAGTGCGGGTCGCGCATCATCGCCTTGCCGAACATCACGGCGTCGACGTCGCCGTCGGCGACGAGCCGTTCGGCCTGCTCGGGCATCGTGATGCGGCCGACCGCCGAGACGCGCACGTCGGCCCGGTCGCCCACGTATTCGGCGAGGTGGGCCTGGTAGCCGGGACCGACCGGGATGCGCGCGTGCGCGACGAGCCCGCCCGTCGACACGTCGAAGAAGTCGGCGCCCGCGTCGTCGGCCCACCCCGCGACGACCGCGGTCTGTTCCTCGTCCCAGCCGCCCTCGGCCCAGTCGGTCGCCGAGAAGCGCACGAAGAGCGGCATCCGCTCGCCGATCTCGGCGCGCACCGCGCGCACGAGCTCGAGCAGCAGTCGGGCCCGGTTCTCGAGGCTGCCGCCCCACCGGTCGTCGCGCCGGTTCGAGAGCGGCGACAGGAACTGGTGCACGAGGTAGCCGTGCGCCGCATGGATCTCGACGACGTCGAACCCGGCCGCGACGGCACGCCGGGCCGCGCTGCGGAAGTCGTCGATCACGCGAGCACGCCGGCCTCGTCGAGGGCCGAGGGTTCGCGGAGCCCGTCGAAGGCGATCGCCGACGCCGAGACGGTCGGCCAGCCGCCCTCCTCGAGCGGCTGCGACCCGGCCGCCGCATCGGCTCGGGCCAGACCGAGGCCTTGCGCCCGGCGTGGGCGAGCTGGATGCCCGATGCGGCGCCCTGCGAGTGGATGAACCGGGTGATGCGGCTCCACGCCTCGCCCTGCTCGTCGTTCCAGAGACCGGTGTCGTGGTCGGAGATGCGCCCCTCGGGGCTCACCGCCGTGGCCTCGGCGACCACGAGCCCGGCGCCGCCGGCCGCCATCGCGCCGAGGTGCACGAGATGCCAGTCGTGCGGCACGCCGTCGCGCGCGGTGACCGAGTACTGGCAGAGCGGCGGAACCCAGACGCGGTTGCGGATGGTGAGCGCACGGATCGTGATCGGGCGGAAGAGCGCGGGCGCCGCGGGGGACGCATCGTCGAGGCGCGCGACGGGCTCGGGCGCGGTCATGCGGCGAGGCTCCGGAGCCAGGCCTCGAGCGACGCGGCATCCGTGAACACGTGGCCGTCACCGCCGACGGCCCGCGCGCCCTCGACGTTCTCCGACTTGTTGTCGACGAAGAGCAACTCCGACGGGGCGATGCCGAGCTCGTCGATGACGTGCTCGTAGATCGCCGCGTGCGGCTTCACCAGGCCGAGCTCGCCGCTCACGAACACGCGCTCGAAGAGCGGCGCGAACGATCCGGAGCGCAGCCACCCCGAGAAGTCGGCGCCCGCGTTCGAGAGCAGCGCGAGGCGCGTGCCGCCGTCGGCGAGGGCGTGCAGCACGCGGAGGGTGCCGGGGTCGACGCTGAGCCAGCCGCGGTGGTCGATCGCCCACAGTTCGTGCACGTCGACCGCGCTCCACTCGACGCCGAGGTCGCGCGCAACGGCCGCCCAGTACTCGGCGATCGACGCGGTGCCCTGGTCGAGCGGCTCGCGGTGGGCCCAGTACGCGGCCCAGAACGGTTCGGCCGCCACGCCCGCGCGGGCGACGAGCAACTCGCGGTCGGCCTCCGTCGGCTCGCGCGAGATCACCTCGCCGTAGTCGAACACGACGACACGCGGGGCGAGGCTGATCGGTGCAGGGGCTGTCGGAGGCATCCACCCCAACCTATCGTTGGAGCATGACGACGGTGTGGCATGAGTGGACCGCCGACGACGCGGCCGGCTGGATCGCCGTGCCCGTGGCCGGCGATGACAAGTACTCGCGCGGCGTGCTCGGCGTCGTCACCGGGTCGCAGGAGTTCCCCGGGGCCGCGGTGCTCGGGGTCGAGGCCGCGCACCGCACGGGGATCGGCATGGTGCGCTACATCGGGCCGCGTGCCGCGCGGCAGGCCGTGCTCGCGCGCCGCCCCGAGACCGTCATCGTCGCCGGGCGCGTGCAGGCGTGGCTCATCGGCTCGGGCATCGACCAGTCACGACGCTCGTTCGTGCTGCTCGGCGACCTCGGACACGCCCTCGCCGCGCAGGTGCCGGTGGTGCTCGACGCCGGCGCACTCGACCTGGTCGGCACGCACACCGCCCCGACCGTCATCACGCCGCATGCCGGGGAGCTGGCCCGCCTCCTCACCGCGAGGGAGGTGCCCGCGACCGTCGAGGAGGTGCGCGCCGCACCCGGCGAATGGGCGGAGCGCGCCGCGGCCGAGCTCGGCGTCGCGGTGCTGCTGAAGGGCGCGGTCACCCACGTGTGCGACCCCGACGGCGATCGCTACACCGTCACCGCGCCGGCCCACTGGCTCGCGACCGCCGGCAGCGGCGACGTGCTGGGCGGCATCCTGGGGGCGCTCGTCGCGACGCACCATGCGCAGCTCGCCGTGGATGCCGAGGCGCTCACCGCGCTCGCCGCCACCGCGGCGTGGGTGCACGGCGAGGCAGCGCGCCGCGCGAGCGCCGAGGTCGGCGGGGGACCGGTGACGGCGCTCGACATCGCCGGCGCAGTTCCGCACGTGATCGGCGCCCTGATCCAAGGCTGAGCACTGAGCACTGAGCACTGGGCTGAGCGCTGAGCACCGAGCACCGAGCGCCGGGCGCTGCTCTCCTCGACACGTTCGGTGCGGAGTCGGCCACCGCCGGCGTCATTCGAGCTCGGGTGCCGCGTCGTCGCCGCCGAGCCATTCGGCGGCGAGCTCGTCGAGCGTGCCGTCGGCGCGGAGCGCATCGACGGCCGCGGTGACCCGCTCGGTGAGGGGCGAGCCCTTCGCGAGCACGAGGCCGAACCGGTCGCCGCCGGAGGTCTTCGGGAGCTGGCCGACGATCTCGCCCTCGAGCTCGATGGTCGTGAGGAAGAACGCGGTGGGCAGGTCGACGACGAGCGCGTCGACCATTCCGTTCTGCAGGGCGAGCTTGGCGTCGTCGTTCGTGTCGAACACCCGCGCGCCCGCGGTCGGCTGAATCACCTCCTCGACGGCGTCGAGGCTCGTGCTGCCGGCCTGGGCGCCGATGAGCAGGCCCCTCAGGTCGGCGACGGCCGTCGCCGCGGCCGCCGGCGAGTCCTCGACGGTGATCACGACCTGGGTCGTCTCGTAGTAGGGCGACGAGAAGTCGACGGCGTCGGCGCGCTCGGTCGTGATGCTGAACTGCTGCAGGTTGACGTCGAAGTCCTTCGGTCCGGGCGCGATCGCCTGGTCGAACGTCGTGCGCACCCACTCGACGTCGCCCCTGGCGAAGCCGAGCTCCTCGGCGACCGCGTAGGCGACCGCGGCCTCGAAGCCCTGGCCGGACTCCGGCGCGTCGTCCTGCACCCACGGGTAGTACGCGGGGCCGCCGGTGCCGATGGTGAGCTTGCCGGCGGTCACGTAGTCGCTCGATGCCTCGGCCGGGTCCGCGCCTCCGGCCGAGCAGCCCGCGAGCAGCAGGACGGCGGAGGTCACGACGGCGAGGGCGGCGAGGGGGCGACGGGTCATGGGTTCCTCCGGTCGGGGGCGGACCTCCAGCATGTCGCAGACGGACGACGCCCGCGGTACACGTGGCGGCGCGCGGCGCTCGGCTAGGCTCGTCGCCATGACGGTGGGGGAGGTGCGCGAGGCACTCGTGTCGCGAAGCCACCGCATCCGTCGCCTCCTCGGCGGCCGCGCCGCGCTCTGGGTCGCGTTCGTCATCGTGCACGGGGCGCTCGTGTGGCTGAATCTCACCGCGCGCGGCTACCCGCTCGGCGACGTCACGGGGGTCTACCGCGTCTGGGCGGAGAACGCCGCAGCCGGGTACGTGCGCATGGGCATCGACGCGCCGTGGGTGTACCCGATCCTCGCGTTCGCGCCGATGGCCGCCTCGCTCGCGTTCGGCTCCGAATGGTACGCGCAGACCTGGCTCGCGATCGTCGTGCTCGTCGACGCGGCGGCGTTCGCGATCCTGCTCGGCGACCGGCGCCTGTCCCGCACGAGGCGCATCGCGGCGTGGTGGTGGGTGGGCTTCCTCGCCCTGCTCGGACCGATCGCGCTCGGGCGCATCGACGCCATCACCGTGCCGCTGGCGCTCACCGGCCTGCTCTGGGCGGCGGGCCGCCCGCGGGTCGCCGCCGCCCTGCTGACCGTCGGCGCGTGGGTCAAGGTCTGGCCCGCGGCGCTCCTCGCCGCGCTCCTGGTCGCGTCGCGGAAGCGCTGGGACGTGGTCATCGTCGCGGTCGCGCTCAGCGTGGGCATCCTCGGCGTGAGCCTGATCGCGGGGTCGGGCCTGAACGCCCTCGGCTTCGTGGCCGAGCAGGCGGGCCGCGGCCTCCAGATCGAGGCGCCCCTGGCGGTGGCGTGGCTGTGGCAGATGGTCGGCGGATCGAGGGCCATCGACATCGTCTACGACCGCGAGATCCTCACGTTCCAGATCTCGGGGCCGGGGGCGGATGCCGCGGCCGCCGTCACGACACCGCTGATGGCGGTCGGCGTGGCCGTCGTGCTGCTCCTCGGCATCCGAGCGGTGCGACGCGGCGCGCCGACTCGGACGCCTCCTCGCGCCGCTCGCGCTCTCGTTCGTCGTGGTGCTCATGCTCGCGAACAAGGTGGGCTCGCCGCAGTTCGTGACCTGGCTCGCCGCGCCGATCATCCTCGGACTCGTCCTGCGCCCGCACCGGTTCCTGGTGCCGGCCGTGCTCACCGCCGCGATCGCGCTCTGCACGCACGTGCTCTACCCGTACCTCTACGGCTGGCTGCTCGCGGCGCATCCGGCGTTCGTGCTGCTGCTCACGGTCAAGGCCGGGCTGCTCGCCGCACTGCTCGTCTGGGGCATCCGTGCGGTGTGGCAGGCTGGAGGCATCCGGCATCCACGCGACCCCGATGCGGCCGCCTGACCGTTCGCGGAGGAACCATGCTCGTTGCATTCTCGGTAGCGCCGAGTGGGGCGGAGGGGCCGGAGGGATCCGTTCACGATGCCGTCGCCGCGGCTGTTCGCATCGTTCGGGAGTCGGGGCTCCCGAATCGAACCGACTCGATGTTCACGACGATCGAAGGCGAGTGGGACGAGGTCTTCGACGTGATCCGTCGCGCGACTGAAGCCGTGGGGCGGTTCGGGCCGCGCGTGTCGCTCGTGCTGAAGGCCGACATCCGCCCGGGTCGCGTCGGCGAGCTCGACGCGAAGGTCGAGCGCCTGGAGGCGGCGCTCGCCCAGCAGGACGATCGCGGCTAGGGTCCGCCCGCGACGTCCCGCGCTGCGACGAGCGGCGGTCCGAGGCATCCGACTCGTCGTGACATCCGGCTATCGAATCGATTCGATCCGTGCGAGAATCGACGGGTGACCCTCTCAACCGACGGGCCGACGACGTTGTCGCCGGCCCGTATTCGTTTCGCGCTGCTGGCACTCGCCCTCGGCGGCTTCGGCATCGGCTCGACCGAGTTCGTGGCGATGGGCCTGCTGCCGAACATCGCGCAGGACCTCCTGCCCGGCGTCTACGCCCAGGACCCCGCGGAAGCGAACGCGGCGGCCGGGTGGATCATCTCGGCGTACGCGCTGGGCGTCGTCGTCGGCGCGCCCACCATTGCAGCAGCCGCGGCGCGATGGCCCCGCAAGCGCCTGCTGCTCGCGCTCGTCACGGCGTTCACGCTCGGCACCATCGCCTCGGCGCTGCTCCCGTCGTTCGGGCTCGTGCTCGTCGCGCGGTTCATCGCCGCGCTGCCGCACGGCGCGTACTTCGGCATCGCCTCGCTCGTCGCCGCGAGCCTCATGGGACCGGGCAAGCGCGCCCGCGGCGTGGCGCTCGTGCTGTCGGGACTCACGATCGCGAACGTCATCGGCGTGCCCGCGATCACCTGGCTCGGGCAGGCCGCGGGCTGGCGCATCGCGTACCTCGCCGTGGCCGGCATCTTCGCGCTCACGTTCGTGGCCGTGCTCATCGCCGTGCCGTGGCAGCCGGGCGACGAGCACGCGACCATGAAGCGCGAGCTCCGCGCGTTCAGCCGGGCGCAGGTGTGGTTCGCACTCGGCATCGGGGCGATCGGCTTCGGTGGCCTCTTCGCGGTGTACAGCTACGTCGCACCGCTCGCGACCGACGTCACCGGCCTCCCACCGTCGCTCGTGCCAGTCGTGCTCATCGTCTTCGGCGTGGGCATGACCGTCGGCAACTTCGTCGGCGGCCGGCTCGCCGACTGGAGCGTGCGCCGCAGCATGTACGTGTTCTTCGGGATCCTCGCGGCCGCGCTCGTGCTGCTCGGCTTCACCGCCGCGAATCCGGTCGGGCTCTTCACCGGGGTGTTCCTCGTGGGGGCGTCGTCGGCGGCGCTGTCGCCCACGATCCAGGCACGGCTCATGGACGTGGCCCGCGACAGCCAGTCGATCGCCGCCGCACTCAACCACTCGGCCCTCAACATCGGCAACAGCCTGGGCGCGCTGCTCGGCGGGCTCGCGATCGCCGCGGGACTCGGCTACGTCGCGCCGATCTGGATCGGCCTCGTGCTCACGATCGCGGGCGTGCTGCTCGCGCTCGCCTCGTTCGCGCTCGATCGCGCGCGCGGCCGAAGCGGCGTGGTCGTGCCGTACGCGACCGGCGCGGTCGAGGTCGTCGAGTCGTAGGCGGGCCACGCTGGCGCCCTGCGCGGCGCCGTCGCGGCATCCGTCAGTCGGACTGGAGCAGGATCCCGTCGAGGATCGCGCGCTTGCGGAGGGCGACCTTCGTGCCGACGTCGAACCCGGCGACGCGGTACTTCTCGCGGATGCGCTTGAGGTAGCTCTTCGCCGTCTCCTCGGAGATGCCGAGCTGGAAGGCCACGGCCTTCACGGGCTGGCCGGCGCCGTAGAGGGCCATCACGCGACGCTCCTGCGCCGAGAGCTTGGGCACGGCGCCCTCGTCGGCGAGGGCGTCCTCGAGCTCGGGCGTGAGGTACGAGTGGCCGACGCGGGCGGCACGGATGGCCTCGATGATGTTCTCGACGGGCTCGGACTTCACGAGGTAGCCGAGCGCACCCGAGCTGAGCGCCTCCCGAACCACGGCCGGCTCCGAGTAGGTGCTCATCAGCATCGTCTGCACGCCGGCCGACTTCAGCATCGACAGCTTGAGCGAGATCGGGATGTTGTCGCGCAGGTCGAGGTCGAGCAGCACCACGTCGACGGGGAAGTCGGGGTGGGCCAGCAGCTCGGACCATGACGGCACGGCCGCGACGAGCTCGATGTCGGATGCCGCGCCCCGAAGCCACTCGGAAAGCGCCCCCAGCAGCATCCGATGGTCGTCGACGATCGCGAGCCGGATCTGTGTCTCGGTCTCAGCCATTCAGCTCCCCCTCGATCGAGCGGCCCCACGGGCCGTTGTACCGCCTGCGTGGATGTTCGGGCTCACCCGGCAGGCGATGTCGATGCGGAAGCCGTCGGCCCCCGTCACCACGTTGTGGTCTCCGACACTACCGATAGCGTCCCACGTCGCGGGGTCGACGCGTCGTCGTGAGACGCCCGACACGTCGATCGACATGTCGAATCCGGCTTCCGGCTCTGATTCGTCCGACCGCTCGCGGCAGCCGACGTGCACCCCGAGTGGTGGTCCGGCCGACTTCGGATGGCTCCGATACGAGGAGCCAGAGCGCCAGCAGCAGTCCGTCGCGCTGCTCCTGCGAGAGCAGTCCGGCGGAGCCGAGCGGGTCGTCGACCGTGACCCGGTGGCTGAGGTAGGCCGACTCGGTGACCGCGTGGCGCAGCCAGGTGTCGGTGCGGCCCTCGATGAGGCGCACGCGCAGGCGGGCGGCGAGCGTTCCGGCGCGCTCCGCCGCATCGGGCGGCAGCGGGATGGTGATCCGGCCCGACCCGACGTCGTCGAGCAGCGTCTCGGCGTCGAAGTCGAGTTGCGCGAGCTCCTCGGAGGCGCGCATGCCGACGGCGGAGCGTGCCGTGCCGACGGTGCTCTGGACGAGCGAGAGGTCGAGTTCGCGCCCGACGAGGCGGCGGAATCCGCTGATGGCGAGGGACACGAGCAGCACCGGGAAGACGGCGGTGGCGGCGACGGCCACGCCCGCCACCGTGTAGCGCCCGGCGGATTCGACCTGCAGCAGGGCCTCCGCCGCGAGCACGGCCGCGATGACCGAGGCCGTCGCGAGCGGCACCCGGCTGCCGCGGATGGCGGCGACGGGCATGAGCACCGCGCCCGCGGCTGCGGCGGCGGTGGGGGTGACGCCCGTGGAGAGCAGGCCGGCGGTGGCGCTGACGTCGAGCCAGACCGGGGCGACGAGCCCGACGAGGAGCACGAGGTACAGCCAGTCGGGCAGCACGCGGGACACGAATCGCCAGATCACGCCGACGCCGACGACCACGCCGAGCGCGATCCAGGCGGGCCACGGTCCGAGTCCGAGCGGGAAGTACGGCGCAAGTGCGATGGCGTGGATGAGGTGGGCGAGCACGATGAACGCGGCCGCGATGGTGATCCCGGTGGCGAGGCGCCGCCCGCCGTGGCTCTCGCGCACATCGCCCGCCGCCCGCACCGCGCGCGCGGAACGGGCCGGCCGCCGGAAGACGTGCTCGGGGCGACGGGTGGCGCTCGATGCCGGTTCGCTCACGGTTTCGGCACCTCGAGCATCACGGTCGTTCCCGACCCGGGCGACGAGAAGATGCGGGCCCGGCCGCCCACGGTGTGCAGGCGTCCGACGACGGACTCGGCATAGCCGAGCCGGGCCCCGTCGACGGTCTCGGGCTCGAATCCGCTGCCGGCGTCGGTGACCATCGCGCGCACGGTGCGGTCGTCGTCGGTCACGGTGACGTCGGCCTCCTTCACGCCCGAGTGCCGACGCACGTTCTCGAGGCACTCGCCGAGCGCGCCGAGGAGTGCGTCGAGGGTCTCGCGGGGCAGGGCCAGCTGTCCGGCGCCGTGCCAGTTCACGTCGAGCCCCATGCGGGCGAAGCGCTGGCGCACCGACTCGAAGGTGGTGCTCAGCTCGTCGTCGTCGTCGGATTCGGGGGAGAAGATCGCGGTGGATCCGGCGTCGAGCGGTGCGCCGAGGCGGAGCTGGCGGAGCAGCCGCGCGTCGTCGCCGGCCTGCTGGCGGAGGGCGCTCGCTCCGACCCCGACGCCGGAATGCGCGAGCAGCGAGAGGGTCGCGAGCACGGTGTCGTGCAGCACCCGCGCGTCCTGGCGCTGCTGAGCCTCGAGCTCGCTCGCGAGTCGCTCCGCCTCGTGGGCGCGCCCGACCTCGTCGATGCGGTCGGCGGCGTGGGCGATGGCCCGGTCGATCCACACGCCGAGCGCGGTGCAGGTCGCCCAGCCGGCGGCCGTCGCGACCGCGACCGCCCGCAGGTCGTGGTCCCAGGCGGCGACGATCCAGGTCGACGCGAGCACCGCGGCCGCGAGCGACGCGACGAGCAGCCGGCCGCGGGGGCGCACGACGAGCGGGATCGCGACCGAGGCGGATGCGACCCCGCCGAGCGCGGCCATCGAGGTCGTCGTCGCGGGGTCGAGCACGGATGCCTCGCCGAGCACCACGATGACCGCGATCGTGCCGCCCACGACGCCGATTGCGGGCAGCAGCGCCCCGCGGGCGGTGTGCGCCCAGACGAGCCCGGCGATCACCAGGCACAGCACGCCGGCGACGGCGAGCTCGGTGGGCGAGGCCGCGCCGGGGAAGACCAGGCACGCGAGGGCGCCGACGGTGCCGACGATTCCCGCGACGCGCGCGAGGCGCCGCAGGAGCCGGTCGCGTTCCTTGTGGATGCGCTTCACGCCACCCCCTCGCAGGGACTGGCACCCCGACGCGCGGGTGCCGTCATTCGAACTGTAGCGGAGTCGGCCGGATGACGCGTGGCCTGCGCCCCATCCGGGCCGCCGTCGCCACGGTTCAGGCGCTGAGCAGCGTGCGCAGCGCGTCGCCGACGACCGCGTGCTCGATGAGGAAGGCGTCGTGTCCGTACTCCGAGTGCACGAGCACCGGATGCTCGCCGTGCACGCTGTTCCGGAGCGCCGCGGCGACCTCCACCTGCCCGTCGAGCGAGAAGTAGCGGTCGCTGTCGATGCCGAGCACGAGGCTCTTCGCCCGGATGCCGCCGAGCGCCGCGGCGACCCCGCCGCGTCCGCGGCCGACGTCGTGCGAGTTCATCGCCTCGGTGAGCGCGATGTAGCTGTTGGCGTCGAAGCGTCGCGTGAACTTGTTGCCGTGGAAGTCGAGGTAGGACTCGACGGCGAATCGCCCGCCGCCGCCGAGCGGGTCGAGCTCCGACTGCCAGCTGCGCTCGAAGCGCGCGTTGAGCTCGGTGGCGGTGCGGTAGTTCAGCATGGCCATGCGGCGGGCGAGCGCGAGGCCGCGGGTGGGTCCCTCGCCGTCGGGCGCGTCGTAGTAGTCGCCGCCGCGGAAGCGCGGGGTCGGTGCGGATCGCCTCGATCTGCACCGAGTTCAGCGCGATCTGGTCGGCGGTGGCCGCGGCCGGAGCGGCCAGCACGGCGATGCGCTCGACGGCCTCGGGCGCCATGATCGCCCACTCGAGCACGTGCATCGCGCCCATCGAGCCGCCGACGACGGCCGCGAAGCGGTCGATCCCGATCGCCCGCGCGAACGCGAGCTGCGCCGCGCACCTGGTCGCGGATCGTGAGGAACGGGAAGCGCGTGCCCCACTCCGCCCCGTCGGGCGCGAGCGATGCGGGACCGGTCGAGCCCTGGCATCCGCCGATCACGTTCGGGGCGACCACGAAGTACCGGTCGGTGTCGATCGCGAGCCCCGGACCCACGACGCCGGGCCACCAGCCCGCGCTCGGGTGCGCCGGCCCGGCGGGGCCGATCACGTGGCTGTCGCCCGTGAGGGCGTGCAGCACGAGCACCGCGTTGTCGCGCTCGCGGCGAGCGCGTGCCCCACGTCTCGTAGGCGATGCGCGCGCGGGGGAGCGTGCCGCCCGAGTCGAGCGGCACGTCGCCGATCGACACGAACCGACGGTCGCCCTGCGGCGTCGCCCTCGCGCCAGGCGCCCGGTCGCGGGCGCGCGACCCTGCAGCGCCTGCGCGCGCGCCTCCGAGACGATGCCCGCGGGCACCGCGTCGGCGGTGGTCTGCCAGTCCATGTCTCGATTCTCCCGAACCCGGCGGCCCGGCACGCGTTTGTTACGCCGGTGCCGCCACCGAGACGACGGATGCCGCGAGCCCGTGCGGCCCGCGGCATCCGTCGATCGTCGGCAGCGCGTCAGACGCGCGCGGCCTCCGTGGCGGCGCGCGCGGCGGCGAGGCCGGCCTCGAGGTCGGCCTTGAGGTCGTCGATGTTCTCGATGCCCACCGAGAGCCGCACGAGGCCGGGCGTGACGCCCGTCGTGAGCTGCTGCTCGGGGGTGAGCTGCGAGTGCGTCGTCGATGCGGGGTGGATGACGAGCGAGCGCACGTCGCCGATGTTCGCGAGGTGGCTGAACAGCGTCAGGTTGTCGACGAGCGCGCGGCCGGCGTCGACGCCGCCCTTGAGCTCGAACGAGAGCACCGCGCCGACGCCCTTCGGGGCGTACTTGTTCGCGGCGGCGTACCACGGGCTCGACGGCAGGCCCGAGTAGTTGACGGTCGCGACGTCGGGGTGGTTCTCGAGCCACTCGGCGATCTCCTGCGCGTTCTGCACGTGGCGCTCGATGCGCAGCGACAGCGTCTCGATGCCCTGGATGAGCAGCCACGCGCTCGTGCGGCGCGATCGCGGCGCCGAGGTCGCGCAGCAGCTGCACGCGCGCCTTGATGATGTAGGCGATGCCGTCGCCGACCGCGGCGGTGTAGCTCGCGCCGTGGTACGACGGGTCGGGCACGGTGAGGCCGGGGAACTTCTCGACGTTCTTCGACCACTCGAACGTGCCGCCGTCGACGATGACGCCGCCGATGACCGTGCCGTGGCCGCCGAGGAACTTCGTCGCCGAGTGCACGACGATGTCGGCGCCGTGCTCGAACGGGCGGATGAGGTACGGCGTCGCGATCGTGTTGTCGACGATGAGCGGGATGCCGGCCTCGTGCGCGACGTCGGCGACGAGCTCGATGTCGAGGATGTTGATCTTCGGGTTGCCGATCGTCTCGGCGAAGAAGAGCTTCGTGTTCGGGCGCACCGCGCGGCGCCACTCCTCGGCGTCGTCCTGGTTCTCGACGAACGTCGTCTCGATGCCGAGCTTCGCGAGCGTGTACTTGAAGAGGTTGTACGTGCCGCCGTAGATCGACGACGACGAGACGATGTGGTCGCCGGCCTGCGCGATGTTGAGCACGGCGAACGTCTCGGCCGCCTGGCCCGAGGCGACGAGCAGGGCGCCGGTGCCCCCCTCGAGCGCGGCGAGGCGCTCCTCGACGACCGCCTGGGTCGGGTTCTGATGCGCGTGTAGATGTTGCCGAACTCGGCGAGCGCGAACAGGTTCTGCGCGTGCTGCGGCGTTGTCGAAGACGTAGGACGTCGTCTGGTAGATCGGGGTGGCGCGGGCGTTCGTCACCGGGTCGGGTGCGGCGCCCGAGTGGATCTGCTTGGTCTCGAAGCGCCAGTCGGCGGCGTTCTCGCTCATTGAGGTCTCCTTCTCGGGGCGGGAACACGGCCCCGCCGGGCCCGAGCCACGTTACGACCGCGCCCCGGTGCGGGCAATGGACCCCGACACACGGCGTAATCGCCGGCCGGCGCGGCCCGCGCGGCATCCGCTCGGCTCCGGCTCGGCTCAGGCTCCCGGCTTCGGGTCCTCGGGCGTGCCCGGTGCGTCGGTCGACGGATGCGGCGACCCCGCCGCCGGATCGGCGGTGCGGCCCGACGGCGGGCCCGGCAGGGGCGGCATCGCGCCGGGCGGCAGCACGAGCGTGCCCGTGGCGGTCGACGGCTCGGGGCGGAACAGCCACCTCGCCCGCGGCTCGACGAGCGGCCGGAACACGCGACGCACCGGCTTCAACGACAGCACCACCGAGATCCCGATGCAGAACAGCATCATCGCCGGGAGCACCCAGAACGGCTGCTGGCCCTGCAGCATCGGCGTCTCCCGGAACGGGAAGAGGATGAACGTGTGCAGCAGGTAGATGTACATGGTGGCCGTGCCGAAGGGCGTGAACCAGGTCGCGCGACGCGGCATGAGCACGAGGAACGCCACGGAGAGCAGCATCGCGAACAGGAGCAGCGCGAGCCGGATGGCGCCCGACCACGGCTCGTCGTATCCGATGGCGACGTACGACTCGTCGTAGAGCATGAACCGGCGCAGCCGCAGGTCGCGCCAGGTCTCGATCGCGATCGGCATCACCACGAGCACCGCGGCGAACACGGCGATCGCGCCGGCCCGCCACCGCCACGCGACGCCCGACGACAGGTCGAGCCAGCGGCCGGTGAGCTGCCACTGCCGGAGCTTCCAGCCGAACACGAAGAAGGGCAGCATCCCGAGGGTGCGCGAGAGGGCGAGCGTCGCGTCGATCGACTCCGTGTAGCCCGCGCCGATCGAGATCGCGATCGCGATGAGCAGGGGGAATCGCAGCAGCACGAGGTAGGGCAGCACGATGCGCCACACCGCGAGCGCGATGAGGAACCAGAGCGTCCACGACGCCGTCGTGTAGTCCAGCTCGAACGCGCCGCCGAGGGCCCACCGGATCACGGTCCAGATCGTCTCGAAGATGAAGAACGGGAAGACGATGTCGGTGAGGATCTGGCGCAGCGCCCGCGCGTTCGGCGGCCCCGACTTCGCGAAGTAGCCGCTCACCGTCACGAACACGGCGACGTGGAACGAGTAGATGAACAGGTAGACGCTGTACGCGGCGTCGTCCTCGGCGATCAGCGGCAGGATGCCGTGGCCGATCACCACGAGCGTGATCGCGATCCACCGCGCGTTGTCCCAGAGCGGCACGCGCCGCTTCCGCGTCGGGGTCGTCGCGTGCGGCCTCGTCTGCATCGTCCCATTCAACCGCACCGGTCCGGCGGATGCCTCGGCTGGGCGCTTCGCGCGCGTTCGCCCGGTGGTACGCCACAATGGGCGAATGGATGTGCTGCGAGCCGTCGTGACCGGTGCGAGCTCCGGGATCGGAGCGGCGACCGTGCGCGCGCTCCGCGCCGCCGGATGGGACGTCGTCGGCGTCGCCCGCCGCGAGGATCGGCTCCGTGCCCTCGCCGAGGAGACCGGGGCATCCGTGTTCGTGGCCGACCTGACCGACCAGCGCGACGTCGACGCCCTGCGCGACCACCTGGCCGCGACCGGCCCGGTGCACGCGCTCGTGAACAACGCGGGCGGCGCGAAGGGCCTCGACTCGGTCGAGGACTCGTCCATCGAGGACTGGGCGTGGATGTTCGAGGTCAACGTGCTCGCGCTGAAGCGGGTCACGACCGCGCTGCTGCCCCTCCTGCGCCGGGGCGCCGTCGAGCGCGGGGTCGCCGACATCGTGAACGTCACGTCGATCGCGGGCCACACGGCGTACGCCGGCGGCGGCGGGTACAACGCGGCGAAGTTCGCCGCCCACGCGCTGACCGAGGTGCTGCGGCTCGAACTGAACGGGGAGCCGCTGCGCGTGGTCGAAGTGGCGCCCGGCATGGTCAAGACCGACGAGTTCGCGCTCGTGCGATTCGGCGGTGATCGCGCGCGGGCCGACGCCGTCTACGACGACGTGCCCGAGCCGCTCGTCGCCGAGGACATCGCGGGCGTCATCGTGGATGCCATGCTGAAGCCGCGCCACGTCGACCTCGACCTCATCGTCGTGAAGCCCGTGGCGCAGGCGGCGCCTTACCGCCTCGCGAAGGGCGAGCTCGTGGTGCGAGCGGAGACCGCGCCGATGAGCCTCCCGGGTGTGCCGGAGGGCGACGCGGCGACGCAGCGTCGTCATCGCTACGTCCACGCGACGGGGCGTTCCCTCGCGTTGCTCGGCGTGCTGTTCGTCGTGGCCTACACGGTCTTCGTGCTGTGGCCGGATCGGCCGCAGGGGGTGACGACGGTCCTGGCCGTCATCCTCGTCACCACCTGGGTGATCTTCGTCATCGACGTCATCATCCGGATCTCGCTCACGCCGCGCGGCCGACGCTGGCATTACGCCTGGCATCATCCGTTCGAAGTGCTCTCGGCCCTCCTGCCGGTGTTCCGTGCACTCCGCGTCGTCGGCCTCCTCCAGGACCTCCCGGTGCTGAAACGGCACACGCCGACGGCGGTCCGAGCGCAGTTCATCATTCTCGCACTCGCCTACGCGGCCGCATGGGTGTTCTTCCTCGCGCTCGCCACGCTCGAGGCCGAGCGCGACGCGCCTGGAGCCAACATCACGACGTTCGGCGATGCCATCTGGTGGGCGCTCGTCACGATCGCGACCGTGGGCTACGGCGACACCTACCCGGTGACCGCGCTCGGCCGGTTCTATGCGGTGCTGCTGATGGCCGGCGGCGTCGCGATCGTCGGCACCGCATCGGCGACGATCATCTCCTACCTCAACGAGCGCGTCGCGGGACTGCGCCACAAGGGCGACACGCTCGCGGCGCCGTCGCTGTCGACCGGCGATGAGCCGGGTCCGTCGGCGACGCACGCGCTGCCGCCCGCCGATGCGCCGGCCCCGGTCGCCGACGCCGACGCCGAGCGTCCGGCAGGGGCCGCCGGGTAGCCTGTCGGGATGACCTTCGATGCGAACGACGCCGCGACCGGCGTCGACGGGATCCGTCGCGAGATCCTCACCTGGGACGAGTTCGGCGACGCCGCACGCGAGCTGGCGGGCGACGTGCTGCGGTCGGGGTTCCGACCCGACGTCGTGATCGCGATCGCCCGCGGCGGGCTCCTGCTCGCGGGTGCCATCTCGTACGCCCTCGGCACCAAGGCGTGCGGCTCCATCAACGTCGAGTTCTACTCGGGCATCGACGAGCGCCTGCCCGAGCCGGTGCTGCACCCGCCGATGCTCGACGCGCCGGCGCTCGTCGGCAAGCGCGTGCTGCTCGTCGACGATGTCTCGGACTCCGGTCGCACGCTCGCGAAGGTCGTGGCGATCATCCGCGACGAGGGCGCCGAGGTGCGCACCGCGACGCTCTACACGAAGTCGCATACGGTGCTCGTGCCCGATTTCGACTACCGGCGCACCGACGACTGGATCGTGTTCCCGTGGTCGGCCCTTCCGCCCGTCGACGCCGCGCAGGGCGCCGCGTGAGCGTGCACCTCGTCGGCGGCGGCTGGCTCGACGAGCCCGACGGCGTCGCGTTCGCCGCGTTCCTCGACGAGGCGCGTGCCCGTGCCGCGGGGGCGGGCCGGAGCGAACCGCGCATCGCCGTCGTGGCGGTGCGCGACGGCGACCAGGTCGAGCACGCCGAGCGGCTCATGGCGGCGGCCTCGCCGGCCGGCGAGTTCGACGCGGTGGTGACGGCGGTGGCCCACGACGGCACCGTGCCGGCCTCGGCGTTCGCCGACGTCGACGGCATCCTCGTGGGCGGTGGGCTGACCCCGAGGTACCGGGACGTCCTCGAGCCGCACTTCGGCGAATTGCGCCGTCAGGTCGCGTCCGGCGTGCCGTACGCCGGCTTCTCGGCCGGCGCCGCGATCGCCGCCGAGCGCGCGCTCGTCGGCGGCTGGCGCATCGGCGGCGTGGCCGTGGCGCCCGAGGAGGCCGCCGAGGACCTCGACGAGCTCGCCGTCGAGCCCGGCATCGGCCTCGTCGACGTCGCCATCGACGTGCACGCCGCCCAGTGGGGCACGCTCTCGCGGCTCGTCGCGGCGGTCGAGGCCGGACTCGTCGAGGGCGGGCTCGCCATCGACGAGCACACGGCGCTCATCGTCGGCGAGGGCGGGCTGCAGGTCGCGGGCCGGGGGAGCGTCTGGCGGGTGCTGCCCGCCGAGCAGGGCGTGCTCGTGTCGACGATCGGCGCTTGAGATGCCGAAGACCCTCGACGCGCTCGCCGACGACGGGCTCATCGACCCGGGCTGGGCGCACGCGCTCGCGCCGGTCGGGCCGCGCATCGCCGAGCTCGGCGACTTCCTCCGCGCCGAGACGGCCGCGGGTCGCGGGTACCTTCCGAGCGGCGACCGCGTGCTGCGGGCGTTCGGCGCACCGCTGGCCGACGTGCGGGTGCTCATCGTCGGTCAGGACCCGTACCCGACGCCGGGGCATCCGATCGGGCTCTCGTTCGCGGTCGACCCGCACGTGCGGCCCGTGCCGCGCAGCCTCGCCAACATCTACCGCGAGCTCGCCGACGACCTCGGCGTGCCGCCGCCCGCGCACGGCGACCTCACCGCGTGGAGCGAGCACGGCGTCATGCTCCTGAACCGCGTGCTCACCGTGCGGCCGGGCGCGCCCGCGTCGCACCGCGGCAGGGGCTGGGAGGACGTCACCGAGCACGCGATCCGCGCCCTCGTCGCGCGCGGCACGCCGCTCGTCGCGATCCTGTGGGGGCGGGATGCGCAGGGCCTCAAGCCGCTCCTCGGGGAGACGCCCGTCATCGAGTCGGTGCATCCGAGCCCGCTGTCGGCGAGCCGCGGCTTCTTCGGCTCGCGCCCGTTCAGCCGGGCGAACGCGCTGCTCGAGGCGCAGGGCGGCGAGCCGGTCGACTGGCGACTGCCGGCCTGACCGGCCGGCGACATCCGCTCGCAATCTCGGCGGGGTAGTCTGGCGCCATGCTCGAGGAGGAATACCAGCAGCGTCGCGTGCTGCCCCCGCACCTGCGCAAGCCCGAGCCGACCGAGGCGCCCTTCGACTACGCGATCCGAGGCGCCCGGCTCGCGGACATGCCCGCCGTCCGCGAGATCTACAACTACTACGTCGCGAACTCCACGGTCACGTTCGACGAGGACGCGATGACGCTCCGCGAGTGGAGGGCCAAGTTCGGCTACCTGCAGAAGCTCGGCATGCCGTTCATCGTGGCGGAGGCGCCGAACGGCCAGCTGCTCGGCTACGCGCTCGTCTCGCCGTGGAAGCAGAAGCGCGCCTACCGGTACACGGTCGAGAACTCGATCTACCTCGGCCCGGCCGCCGCCGGCAAGGGGCTCGGGCGGGCGTTGCTCGGCGAGCTGATCACGCGCTCGAAGGCCGCGGGCCTGAAGGAGATGATCGCGGTCATCGCCGACCAGGGCGCCGAGGCGTCGATCGCCCTGCACGAGAAGTTCGGATTCGAGGAGATCGGCCGCATGGGCCGGGTCGGCTTCAAGTTCGACCGCTGGCTCGGCACGGTGCTCCTGCAGAAGTCGCTCAAGTAGGCGAGCGGATGCCGCGGCAGCGGCATCCGGGACCAGGCGCTGCTGTGCGGTGTTCAGGCTGGCTTCAGAGCCCTCGACCTACGCTGCGTGCAATGGATCGGGGTCGCGTCCGTGACCTGGTCCCACGACCACGGAGGTCGCCATGTTCTCGCCATCCTCGGAACCGCCCGCGGGGGCGGCGCGAACGGATCGACACCGACGTCCCATCCGCGGACGGGGAGGAGCGGTCGGAGCTGGGCTCGCGGCCCTCGTGCTCCTCACCATGAGCGGGTGCGAAGTCGATCCGCGAGCCGGTACGCCGGCATCGACGGGGACGCCGTGCCAGGCGACCGCGCATACGAAGGTGCCCCAGCCGACACCCGCCCAACTCGAGGCGGCAGGCTTCGACACGCTTCCCCTCGCACCTGACGCGAAGCGAGTGGACCTGGTCGCCGCCGCGTTCTCGCGCCCGACGGAGGTGACCAACCCGCTGTTCCCGATCAGCGAGCTGCAGTCGGTCGTGCTCAATGGGCACGTCGATGGCCTGCCGTTCCGCACGGAGACGACGCTGATGCCCGAGACCCGGATCGTCGAATGGCTTTCGGGCCACTGCGTCACCACCGCGATCTCGCAGTACACCGCCTATCTCGACAGCCGGATCGAGGAGGTGGCCATCGACCACTATGCGCAGGCCGACGACGGGTCGGTGTGGTACCTCGGCGAGGAGGTCTACAACTACGCCGACGGCGTGATCGCCGAGACGTCCGGCACGTGGCTCGCCGGTAAGGAGGGTCCCGCGGCCATGATCATGCCGGGCCGCCCACGGGTGGGGCAGGCGTTGCGGCCGGAGAACATCCCTGGCCTCGTCTTCGAAGAGGTCGTCGTCACCGATGTCGACCTGACGGTCGACGGCCCGAGCGGCCCAGTGCGCGGTGCGCTGGTCGCCTCGGAGCTCCACTCGGACGGCACGATGTCGGACAAGGTCTTCGCACCGGTTACGGCGAGTTCTCGTCGGCGCACGAGGGCGACCTGGAGGCGCTGGCGGTCGCCATTCCCATCGACGCGCTCCCCGGACCGGTGCCCGGAGCTCTCACGGACCTCGGCGACTCCGCCCAGGCGGTCTTCGACGCGGCCGGGGAACCGGACTGGCCGGCTGCGGCCGCGGCCCTGGCCCGGATGACGACGGCGTGGACCGCGCGGGCCGGCACCGGCGAGGTCCCTCCGAGGCTCGTCGCGCCGACCGATGCGGCGTTGACCGAGCTGACCCTCGCCGTCACCGCGCAGGACGGCTACCGCGCGCGCGACGCGGCATTGCTCGCGCTCCAGGCCGCCCTCGACCTCCAGTTGCAGTACCTTGACGCCGGCGAAGTCGACCGCGCCCGCTTCGAGCTCTGGGCGCACCGGGTCATCAATGATGCGGCCGAGCCGAGCCAGGCGAAGGTGGCCGGCGACGTCAGCACGCTCGAATGGATCCGCGACCGCATCGTCCGCACGTTCGAGGCGGCGGAGCTCACGAGGGTCGATGCCCTGCTGGAGGAACTCCGCGCGGGCGCGAGCGAGCAAGACCTGTCAGCGGCGAACGACGCTGCGGCGGAGCTGCTCGACGTCGTGGAGGGCGCCGGGTTCGCCGCGCGGTGAGACGTGTCGTGCCCTGGCGACCGAACGGGTGGCGGACCGTAGGCTCGGAGGATGACCGAGCTGCACGAGTACACCGCCCTCGAGCTCCACCAGCTGCTGCAGCGTCGCGAGGTGTCGCCGGTCGAGCTCGCACGGCACTACCTCGACCGCATCGAGCGGCTCGACGGGGCGATCGGCGCGTTCGCCGCCGTGACGCCCGAGGCGGCGATCGCCCGGGCGCGCCACGTCGAGGAGCGCGTGCCGACCGCCGCGCCGCTCTGGGGCATGCCGCTCGCCGACAAGGACCTGCTTCGCCGCGCCGGCGTGCCGGCCCGGTTCGGGTCGCGCGCGTTCACGGACTTCGTGCCGGATGACTCCGACGAGCTCGTGCAGGCGGTCGACGCGGCCGGCGCGGTGAGCCTGGGCAAGAGCGCGACGCCCGAGTTCGGGCTTCCGTCGTACACCGAGGGGCTCGCGGGCCCGCCGACGCGGAACCCGTGGGATCCGTCGCTCGGCGCGGGCGGCTCCAGCGGGGGAGCTGCGGCGGCCGTGGCATCCGGGATGCTGCCCTTCGCGCCGGGTTCCGACGGCGGCGGGTCGATCCGCATCCCGGCGGCGGCGTGCGGCCTCGTGGGCGTGAAGCCGTCGCGGGGGCGGGTTCCGGCGGGCTCGGGGCTCGCGAGCCTCGCCGGGCTCGGGGTCGCGGGGCCCATCGCCCGGAACGTCGCGGATGCCGCGCTGCTCCTCGACGGCATGATCGCGCCGCTCGGCTATCCCGCCGCCCATCGGTTCGCCGTGCGGGCCCCGGGCGACGACGGCCCCTACCTCGGGACGGCGATCCGCGGCGAGGGGCGCTTCCAGCTCGGAGTGATGACGGACTCGCCGTGGGACGAGTCCTACGACATCGAGGTGGGTGAGGCGGCGCGCTCGGCGCTCGACCGCGCGATCACCGTGTTCGACGGCCTCGGCCACGGCATCGAGGCGATGGCACCCGAGCCCGAGCCCGACTACCCGGCGGCGTTCCGGACGATCTGGCAGTCGGGCGCGGCGACCATCCCCGTCGACGGCGAGGCCGAGGCGCTGCTCGAGCCGCTGACCCGCTGGCTCCTCGAACGCGGTCGCGCCGTGCCCGCCCGGCAGCTCGCCGAGGCGCTGGACTGGCTCGCGGGGTTCGAGGAGCGGGTCATCCGCCGGTTCGCCCCGTTCGACGCCGTGCGTGACGCCCGCGCTCGCCCTGACGCCCCGCGCCGGTGGGCTGGTACGACCAGCAGGACGGCGAGCGGAACTTCGCGCAGCAGGTGCAGTTCACCCCGTTCACGTCGTTCGTGAACGTGGCGGGACTGCCCGCCATCACGGTGCCGGTGGAGGAGACGGCGGACGGCGTGCCGATGGGCGTGCAGCTCATCGGCCGGCCCGGCGGCGAGGCGACGCTCTTCGCGCATCGCCACGCAGCTCGAGCGTCGGGTGCGGCGTGGGCACCGGCATCCGCCGAACTGGTGATCGCGTCGCGAATCCGTCGCGTGACGTCACGATTCACGGCCGCCGCTCGGCGTGTGCAAGACTTAGGTAATGCTTACCTCACTCGTCGAAGCCGCGCCGCGCGAGCGTCCCGCCTACCGCAGCTTCCGAGTGCAGGTGGCCCGGGTCGAACGCCTCGCGCCGCACTTCACGAGCGTGACCTTCGCGGGCGACGACCTCGACCAGTTCGGCACGGCCGGGCTCGACCAGCGCGTGAAGGTCGTCCTCCCGCTGCCCGAGATCGGGTTCGCCGCATTCCCCGAGATCGACGACTGGTACGGCGCATGGCGCGAGCTGCCGGCCGAACTCCGCAACCCGTTCCGCACGTATACCGTGCGCGCCGTGCGCCCCGATGCGCGCGAGGTCGACATCGTCTTCGTCGGTCACGGCGATGCCGGACCGGCCTCGGCGTGGGCGACCACGGCCGCTCCCGGCGACGAGATCGTGCTCATCGGTCCCGACGAGCTGAGCCCCGGCCGCACGGTCGGCATCGACTGGCGGCCCGGCGAGGTCGAGACCCTCCTGCTCGCGGGCGACGAGACGGCCGCGCCCGCCATCGCCTCGATCCTCGAATCGCTCCCGTCCGACGCGACCGGCATCGCGCTCATCGAGGTGCCCGCACACGACGACCGCCTCGACGTGCGCGCGCCGTCGGGCGTCGAGGTGCGCTGGCTCGCGCGCGACGACGCGGCTGGCGCACGGCGGCCTCCTCGTGCCCGCGGTGCGCGACTGGGTCGTGCGCCACCTCGCCGCCCGCGGCGTCGCCCGCACGGCCGACGCCGACGAGGCAGCCGCGGCGCTCGCCGCCGCCGAGCAGGCCGACCTGCCCGACACCGCCCCTGTGGGACGTGCCCGAGGGGCACAGCCTCGATGGCGACTGCTACGCCTGGCTCGCGGGCGAGGCGTCCGCCATCACCACCCTGCGTCGCTTCCTCGTGCGCGAGGCCGGCCTCGACCGCCGCCAGGTGGCGTTCATGGGCTACTGGCGCATGGGTCGCGCCGAGCTCGACTGACGAGGGGTGATCGATCGGATGCCGCGCGCCGCAACGGTGACGCACCCGACCGGCACGCCCGATCGGGCCGGGGTCCGACGCATCCCGCCCGGTGTCACCATCGCGGTCGCCCTCGCGCTCCTCGTGCTCGTCGCGCTGGCCAGCCTCGCGATCGGCACGCGGCAGGTGCCGCTCGACGTCGTCTTCGGGGCGTTCACGTCGCCGATCCCGGGCGACGCCGACCAGGTCGTCGTGCGCGACCTCCGGCTGCCGCGCGCCGTGATCGGCATCATGGCGGGCGCCGCACTCGGCGTGGTCGCCGCGCTCCTGCAGGGCGCGACCCGCAACCCGCTCGCCGACCCCGGCCTGCTCGGCATCAACGCGGGCGCCTCGCTCGCCGTCGTCGCGGCGATCGCGTTCCTCGGGCGTCGCCTCGCCCTTCGGATTCATCTGGTTCGCGTTCGGCGGGGCCGCACTCGCCGCCGCGGTGGTGTTCGCGATCGGGTCGACGGGCGGCGCGGGCGCGACCCCGGCCAAGCTCGCCCTCACCGGCGCCGCGCTCACGGCCGCCACGACGCCGCTCATCACGCTGCTCCTCATCAGCGACGAGGGCACGCTCTCGCAGTTCCGGTTCTGGTCGGTCGGTTCGCTCTCCGGGCGAGGCCTCGAGACCGCCGCGGTGCTCTGGCCGTTCCTGCGTCGTCGGGCTGGTGCTGGCGGCGTGGCTGGCCGGGCGGCTCAACCTGCTCGCGCTCGGCGACGACGTGGCGCGCGGACTCGGCGTGCGGCTCGCGACCACCCGGATCGTGACGGCGGTGGCCGTCATCGTGCTCGCCGGCACCGCGACCTCGCTCGCCGGCCCGATCGCACTGCTGGGCCTCGCCGTCGCACACGCCGCGCGCGGACTCGTCGGCGGCGACTACCGCTGGATCATGCCGCTCGCCGGCGTGCTCGGGGCGATCGTGCTGCTCGCCGCCGACGTCATCGGCCGGGTCGTGGTGGCGCCCGCCGAGCTCGAGGCGGGCATCGTCGCCGCGATCGTCGGGCGCGCCGGTGCTGATCGCCCTCGTTCGCCGCACGAAGGGGACGACGCTGTGAGTGCCGCGCCGCTCGTGCTGCCCGGCGGGCCGGGCGAGCCCGTCGCCGACGTCGCCGTGCGGGTGGCCGCCGCCCGCGCCCGCCGGCATCGCCGCACGGTCGGCGTGCTCGCGGTCGCGGCGGCCGTCGCGCTGGCGGCCGCGACTGCGTCGCTGCTCCTCGGCGCGGCCGGTCTCGGCTTCGGCGACGTGCTCGCGGTGCTCGCGGGCCAGGGCTCGCCGAAGGCGGACTTCGTGATCCTGCGGCTGCGCCTCCCGCGCGTGCTCGCCGCGATCATCGCCGGCACGGCGCTCGGCCTCGGCGGCGCGCTCTTCCAGACCACCCTGCGCAATCCACTGGCGAGCCCCGACATCCTCGGCGTCACCGGCGGCGCGAGCCTCGCCGCGGTGGGATCGATGCTGCTGCTCGGGCTCGAGGGGCCCGCCGTGTCCCTCGCCGCGTTCGCCGGCGCCCTCGCCGTCGCCGCGCTGATGTGGGGCCTCGCGTGGCGTGACGGACTCACCGGCATCCGCTTCGTGCTCGTCGGCATCGGGCTCGGCGTCGATCGTGTCGGGCCTGCTCGGCTGGCTCATCACGCGGGCCGAGGTGCGCGAGGCATCCGAGGCGCTCGTGTGGATGGTCGGCGGCATCGCGTCGATCGGCTGGCCCGAGCTCGCCACCGCCGGCGCGGCGGTCGCCGTGCTGCTCGTGCTCACCGTGGTGTTCTCGCCCCGGATGCCGCTGCTCGCGCTCTCCGACGACGGCGCACGGTCGCTCGGGCTCGACGCCACCCGCGCCCGCGCCACGGCGATCGTCCTCGGCGTCGCGCTCGTCGCCGTGGCCACCGCGCTCGCGGGGCCGATCGCCTTCGTCGCGCTCGTGGCCGCGCCCGATCGCCCGGGCCCTCGTGAGCCACGGGCAGGCCGCGCTCGCGGCATCCGCCGTCGTCGGCGCCGCCATCGTGCTCGTCGCCGACCTCGTGGCGCAGCACGCGTTCGCGGGCTGTCGCGGTGCCCGTCGGCATCGTGACGGGGCTGATCGGCGCGCCGTACCTCCTCTGGCTCATCGCCAGGGGCAACCGGAGAGGATCGGACGGATGACCCGGCCGGCACCGCAGGCGCTCCGCGCCGAAGCACTCACGCTCGCCTACGACGGCCGTCGCGTCGTCGAGGGACTCGACCTCGAGATCCCCGACGGACGGATCACGGCGGTCGTCGGCCCGAATGCGAGCGGCAAGTCCACGCTGCTGCGCGGGCTCGCGCGGCTCATGCGTCCCGAGTCGGGCCGCGTCACGCTCGACGGGCGCGACATCCGCTCGTTCTCGCCCAAGGAGTTCGCGCGACGGGTCGCGGTGCTGCCGCAGCAGCCCGTGGCGCCCGACGGCGTGCTCGTCGCCGAGCTCGTCTCCCGCGGCCGCCATCCGCACCGCGGCTGGTTCGGCGGGCGGTCGAGCGACGACGACCGGATCGTCGCCGAGGTGCTCGAGGCGACCGGCACGGCGGAGCTCGCCGACCGGGCGGTGTCGGAGCTCTCGGGCGGCCAGCGGCAGCGCGTGTGGATCGCGATGGCGCTCGCGCAGCGGGCCGGCATCGTGCTGCTCGACGAGCCGACGAGCTTCCTCGACGTGAGCCACCAGCTGGAGCTGCTCGACCTGCTCACCGAGTCCAATCGCGAGCACGGCACGACCGTGGTGATGGTGCTGCACGAGCTGAACCTCGCGGCGCGCTACGCCGACCACCTGGTCGTCGTCGACGGCGGCCGCATCGCGGCTGCGGGGGAGCCCGCCGCCGTGATGACGGCCGAGACGGTCGGCGCCGCGTTCGGCCTCGACTGCGTGGTCGCGCAGGACCCGGTCGCGGGCTCTCCGATGATCGTGCCGATCGGCCGGTTTCATCGCGCCTGATGTTTAGGTTAGGCTAACCTCAATCCACCCCATCCGAAAGGGAGTTCATGCACGCCCGACGCACGATCGCCGTCCTGGCCGCCGCCGCCGCGGCCGCACTCAGCCTCGCCGGCTGCTCCACCGCCGCGCCCGATGAGTCCGGTTCGCCCGCGGCCGCCGACGGCTCCTTCCCGGTGACGATCGAGCACGCGCTTCGGTGAGACCGAGATCCCCGCGACGCCCGAGCGCGTGGCCACCTGGGGCTGGGGGAGCACCGAGGCGGCGCTCGCGATGGGCGTCGTGCCCGTGGCGATCGGCCAGCAGACGTACGGTGCGAACGAGGACGGCGTGCTGCCGTGGGTCGCCGAGGAGCTCGACGAGCTCGGCGAGGAGACGCCCGTCATCCTGACCGACGACGGCGAGGCGCCGCCCTACGAGGAGCTCGTCGAGGCCGCGCCCGACGTCATCCTCGCGCCGTACTCGGGCATCACCGAGGAGCAGTACGAGCTCCTGAGCGAGATCGCCCCGACCGTCGCCTACCCCGACGAGCCGTGGACCACCCCGTGGCGCGAGACCATCACGATCGTCGGCACCGCGCTCGGAAGTGCCCGACGAGGCACAGGGCGTGCTCGACGACCTCGACGCCGAGCTCGCCGCCCAGGCCGAGGCGCACCCCGAGCTCGAGGGCCAGACGGTCGCCGCCGTCTGGGACGTCGCCGGCACCTTCTACGTCTACACGCCCGAGGACTCGCGCGTGGAGTTCCTCTCGGCGCTCGGCCTCGAGGACGCACCCGCGGTCGCCGAGCTCGCGAACGGGGACTCGCCGTTCTACTACACGCTCTCCTACGAGCAGCTCGACCAGCTCGAGAGCGACCTCGTGATCAGCTACCACGACACGCAGGAGGAGGCCGACGCCTTCCTCGCCTCGGCGACGATGCAGGCGATCCCGGCCGTCGCGCGCGGGCAGGTGGCGCAGGTCGTCGGCACCGAGCTCATCGCCGCCGTCTCGCCGCCCACCGCCCTCTCGCTGACCTACGGGCTCGACGAGCTCGTGGCGTCGCTCTCGGCGGCCGCCCAGCCCGCGAGCTGACCGCGTCGCGCTCGATGTCGCGCCTCGAGCCGCGACGCTGACGAACGAACGGCCCGGATGCCGCGACCACGCGTTCCGGGCCGTTCGGCGTCTCAGCGCGGGACCCGCGGCGGCCGCGCCGCCGGACGCCGCCTCGGCAGGTACCCGCCCGCCTCGAGGCCCGCCTCGATCTCGAAGCGGTTCCTCATCGGATTGCGTCCGGCGATGAGGTAGAGCAGCGGGAACAGCATGCCGTACGTGCGCCACTGGGCCTTGTGCACGGCCTCATGGCCGAGCACGACGTCGCCGGCGTTGCGGTCGGTGAGGTAGCAGCCGCCGACGCACGAGCCGCCGCGCCCGAAGGTCCACTTCGGCATGCCGGTGAAGACGACGAGCCCGCTGCGGCACTCGATCGGCCCGGTGCTCCAGATGAAGCCCCAGACGAAGCCGACGGTCGTCGCCCACCAGTAGCCGACCCGGCTGATCGGCGAGTCCGTGAGCCGGATGCGCACCGTCGGCCCGCTCACGCGGCGGCCTCGGGGCGGCCGAGGTCCTCGAGGAGCCGCAGCCACACCTCGCTCATCGTCGGGAACGCCGGCACGGCGTGCCAGAGCCGGTCGACCGGCACCTCGCCGACGATGGCGATCGTCGCCGCGTGCAGGAGTTCGGCCACGTCCTGCCCGACGAACGTCGCGCCGATGACCGTGCCGCGCTCGGCGTCGACGACGAGGCGGGCTCGCCCGTCGTAGCCGTCGGCGAGGATGCCGGCGCCGCTCGCCGACTGGATCGGCACGTCCGCGATGCGCACGTCGCGCCCGGCCTGCGCTCGGCCCGCTCCGCGGTGAGCCCGACCGAGACGCACTCGGGTTCGGCGAAGACGACCTGCGGCACGGCGGAGTGGTCGGCCGTCGCCACGTGCACGCCCCACGGGGCGGCGTCGACCCGGCGCCCGCCGCGCCGGGCCGCGATCACGTCGCCGGCGGCACGACCCTGGTACTTGCCCTGGTGGGTGAGCAGCGCGCGGTGGTTCACGTCGCCGACGGCGTACAGCCAATCGCCGTCGCCGTCGGCGCCCTGCACGAGCAGGGTGTCGTCGACGTCGAGCCAGGAGCCCGGCTCGAGGCCGACGGTCTCGAGCCCGACGGAGCTCGAGCGCGGCGTGCGGCCCGTGGCCACGAGCACCTCGTCGGCGGTCACGGTCGACTCGTCGTCCAGCCTGATCACGACCTCGCCAGAGCCGTTGCGCTCGACCAGCGTCGGCGTCGACGCCGAGCCGCACCGATGGCGCCGAGCTCGTCGGAGGCCCGTCGACGACCGCGTCGCCGGCGAACGGCTCCATGCTCGCCGAGCAGGCCGCTCGCGGGCGAGCACCGTGACCTCGGTGCCGAACCCGGCGAACGCCGTGGCCATCTCGACCGCGACGAAGCCGCCCCCGATGACCGCGAGTCGGGCCGGCGGCTCCTTCACGCTCGTCGCGTCGCGGCTGGTCCACGGGCTCGCCTCGGCGAGCCCGGCGATCGGCGGGATCGCCGGGTCGGATCCCGTGGACACGACGACGGCATGCCGTGCGACGAGCGTCGTCTCGGAGCCGTCGGCGCGCTCGACCGCCACCCGTCGCGGTCCGTCGAGCCGACCGTGGCCGCGCTCGAGCCCGATGCCGACGCTCGCGAGCCAGTCGGCGGCACCGTGGTCGTCCCAGTCGGTCACCCAGTGATCGCGCCGTGCGCAGCACGGCGGCGACGTCGAGCTCCCCGGTCACGGCCTCGGCGGCGCCCGGCACGCGCTTCGCCGCGCGAAGCGCGGCAGCGCTGCGAAGCAGCGTCTTCGAGGGCACGCACGCCCAGTACGAGCACTCGCCGCCGACGAGTTCGTGCTCGACGAGCACCACGTCGAGGCCCGCCGGCCTTCGCGCGGTCCGCCACGTTCTCGCCCACGGGCCCGGCGCCGATGACGACGACGTCCACCTCGCGCTCCATGCCGCTCCCTCCGACCCGGCCGGGTGCCGGACACGCATGGCCCCCAGCCTAGGCAGAACGGGTGCCGGGCGGCACCCGCGCGCGCCGTCAGTCGGAAGTGGTCACGGATGCCGCTTCACCCGCACTCGCCGACGGGCCGACGCCCGAGGTGAGCGCCGCCACGAGCCGGAGGATCGTGGGCAGGTCGTCATCGGCGGCCTCGGGGAGCTCGGCGCGAACCCGGCGATGGCGGCGCCCGCCAGCGGGAACCTCGCGGCAACGGCGCGCAGCAGCGCGACGAGCGCCCCGGCGTCGACCCCGAACGGCATCGGGTACGACAGGCCGGCCAGGGCGGAGGGGTCGAGCACGTCGAGGTCGACATGCACGAACACCTGCGCGGCACCCGTGTCCTCGAGGGCGGCGATGACCATCGACGGGTCGGAGAGGTCCTCGACGGTGAGCACGGCGAGGTCGTGCTCGTCGATGAAGCGGCGCTCCTCGTCGTCGATCGCGCGGATGCCGCCCAGCACGAGCCGCGCGGGCGCGATTCTCGTGTCCTCGTCGAGGGCGAGCCCGTCGGCACCGTCGCCCACGATCGCGCGGAGCGTCATGCCGCTGAATCCGCCGGAGGGCGAGGACTCGGGCGTGTTGAGGTCGGGGTGCGCGTCGAGCCAGAGCACGGCGAGGTCGCCGCCCGAGCGCCGCGACGCGTGCGCCACGGCCGCGAGCGACGCTCCGCAGTCGCCGCCGACGGTGATCGCCAGGTCGGGGACCTGCGCGAGCGCCAACTCGGTGCGCTCGCGCACCCGTCGCAGCGCGCTGTACCGGCTGCACGCCGGTGCCGAGCGCTTCGCCGGCCTCGACCGGCACCTCGACGAGGATGGTGGCGGCGGCGGGCAGGTCGCCCAGGATGGCGGCCGCTCCGTCGGCGTGGCTCATCGCGCGCGACGAGACGGAGCCCTGCCATTGGGGAACGACGACGAACGTTGCGGGCATGCCTCACAGTACCGCGCCCGACCGAGGCGACGTCACTGGTCGGGGAACCGCACCAGCCCGGCCTGCACGGCGAGCCCGAAGCTCGGCGACGATCATGAAGCCGAGGCCGAGCAGGCCGGGAATGGTCGTGTCGACGACCGTCGCCGCCGCGTTCACGCCGATGAGCACGAGCGCGACGCGCCACACCCAGCGGCGACCCGTCAGGGCCGTGGCGATCGCGAACGCGATCAGCAGTCCGACCCGCGCCCAGAGGTCGAACGGGCTCCACAGCGGTCCGCCCGAGATCACGAAGACGGCGCCCACGACGAGCAGCAGCGTCCAGGTGCCGAGCAGCCACCAGCTGAACGGCGCCGCCCGACGAGCGGATGCCGCGCCATCCGCCACCGGATGTCGCACCACCCGCTGGCCGGGGTCGGCGGGACCGCCGGTGCCCGCCGCGCCGGTCGCACCCGCCGCGCCCGCCGCGCCGTGCGCGCGCAGGGCCGCGGACTGCAGCAACACGTCGCGCGCCCGCGTCACGTCGACGAATCGTTCGCTCGCGGCCTGCACGTCGGCCGCCGGCTCGCCGATGTAGCGGTCGGGATGGAGCTCGCGCGCGAGGAGCCGGTAGGCACGATCGATCTCGGCCTCATCGGCGTCACGTCGGACCCCGAGCACCGCGGCGGCCTCGTCCGGCGTCATACCGGAACGCTACCGCCGCACCGCCGGATCGCAGCTTCGCATCCGCCACCGCAGCCCCGCCGAGCCGGCCGACCCCAGGTCGTCCTGACACGCGGATGCCGCGGCCCATCGCGAGCCGCGGCATCCGTCATCGCCTCGGCTCAGCCCCCGATCGCGCCCTGCGACGAGCCGCCGGCCTTCAGCTCCGCGAGCCGCGCATCGACCTCGGTGAGCTCGCCCAGGTCGTCGAGCTCGTTGAACTGCGCGTCGAGGCTCGAGGCGGCGAGCTCGGCCTGCCCCCGCACGACGGCCTCCTCACGACGGATCTTGTCCTCGAAGCGGCCGATCTCGCTCGTCGGGTCGAGGATGTCGATGGACTTCACCGCATCCTGGACCTGCCTCTGCGCCTGGGCGGTCTTCGCGCGGGCGACGAGCTCGGAGCGCTTGTTCTGCAGCTGGACGAGCTTCTCCTTCATGCCGTTCAGCCCGCTCTTGAGCTTGTCGACCACCTCGGTCTGCGCGGCGATCTGCGGCTCCGCCGCCTTCGCCTCGTTCTCAGCGGAGATCTGGCGGCTGAGGGCCACCTTGGCGAGGTTGTCGAACTTGTCGGCATCTGCGGCGTCGCCGGCGCTGCGCAGTTCGTCGCCCTTACGGCTCGCGGCGAGGGCCTTCTCGCCCCATTCGCGGGCGGCCTCCACGTCTTCGCGGTGGTCGTCCTCGAGGAGGCGCAGGTTGCCGATCGTCTCGGCGATCGCGGCCTCGGCGTCGGCGATGCTGTTCGTGAAGTCGCGCACCATCTGGTCGAGCATCATCTGCGGATCCTCGGCCTGGTCGATGAGGGCGTTGATGTTCGCCCTCAGGAGTTGCGAGATGCGGCCGAAGATGGACTGCTTTGCCATGGTCGTTCCTTTCGTGGTGGTCGGTGGATCGTCGTCGAGGTCGTGGTCGAGGTGATCGTCGCGCTCAGAATCGGCCTCCGCCTCCGCGGCGGGAGCGCGTGCCCGAGCCGCCGAAGCTGCCGGGGGAGCGCCTGCCTCCGCCGAACCCGCCGCCGCCGCCGCCTCCGCCGAAACCGCCGCCGCCCCGCCCCGCCTCCGAGGACGGAATTGATGAGGATGCCGCCGAGCACCGCGCCGAAGAGGTCGCCCCCGCCGCTGCCGCTGCGCTGCGGCGCACCGTAGCCGCCGCCCATGGCGCCGCCGAAGCCGCCGACATCCTGCTGGGCGAGCGACATCGCGGTGCCCGCGAGCGACTCCGCCCGCTGCGCCGTCGCGAGCGCGGCCGCGGGGTCGGCCTGGGCCTGGCCCTCCGCCTCCACGAGCAGTCGGCCGGCCTCCGCGAGGCGGGTCCTCGCCTCTGCGCCGACCGCGCCGCGGCGGGCGACGAGGTAGTCCTCCGCCACCTGCACCTGCGCACGTGCCGTCGCGAGGGTTCGTCCGAGCTGCGCCTGCGCTCGCTGCACGCCGCACCGCGGCCTCGCGCACGCCGGCGATCGCCGTGTCGATCTCGGCGTTGACCTGCTCGATGCGGGCGTGCGCCGCGAGCGGGTCACGGCCGGGCGCCGTCATCGACGCCCGGATGGCTGCGGCATCTGCTGCGACCCGATCGGCGAGCGCCACGGCGTTCGCGTCGCCGAGCCCACGCCCCGTCTGGACGTCGTGCTCGAGGTCGGCGACCCCGGCCGCCACCGCCTGGTCGGCGGTGGCGAGGTCGGCGGCCAGGCGATCCACGGCGTCCGCGAGCAGGTTCGCCTGGTCGACCGCCTCCTCAGCCGCGCGGATGCCGACGGCGGCGTCGGCCGCCCGCCCGGCGGAGATCGCCGCTGCAGCCTCGTCGAGCTCCTGCCGTGCGAACCCGAGACGGGCATCGGCCTGCGCCGGGTTGTCGATCACCGGCGCGACGGCGGATGCGGCGTACTGCGCGGTGAGGGAAGCGAGCCGTTCCGTCGCGGGCGCGACGCGACCGGTGGCGGACTCCGCCTCGGCCTGCACCCGCTGGAGCTCGGCGGGAGCGTTCCGCTCGAGCGCCCTGAGCTCGTCGAATCGCTCCGCCTGCTCGTCGAGCAGCGCGTCGGCCTCGCCGGTGAGGCGGATGATGCCGCCGTACCAGGCGCGACGCTCCTCGTCGCTGTCGGGCATCGCGTCGTCGAGCTGCTGCTGCAGGGCGAACGCCTCGGCCACCTTCGACTTCGCGCCGTCGAGCGCCGCGCGGAAGTCGGCGGTCGACTCCTCGCCATACGACGCCACGGCGAACCCGAGTTCCTCCTCGCTCGTCTTCACGGCGTCGTCCGCCTGCACGAGGGCGCCGCCCGCCTGGCGGCGGAGCTCGTCGAGCGAGGGCGGCGGAGGGCCGCCGGCGGGGCCGCCGGTGCCGGCCTGCCTCCGCTTGCGGCGGCGGGAGAGGATGATCGCGATGATCGCCACGATCACGGCCCCGATGACGAGGAACCACACCCAGCCCCAGCCTCCGCCACCTCCTCCGGCCGCGCCGCCGCCGTCGGCGAGGGCGTCGGCGGTGTCGATCGCCGCCTGGGCCCAGTTCTCGTCGCGGAGTTGCGGCTCGATGACCTCGAGCATGATGCGTTGGAGGTCGGCATCCGAGACCGACGCCTCGGAGTCGGCGGAGAGGTAGTACGCCCGGCCGTCGATGGCGACGGCGAGCAGGTAGTCCTCTGCGCCCATGTTGTTGGCGATCGCGGTGTCATTCGCCCACGCGTCAGCGGCCTCGGGGTTCGTGAACACGTCGACGTACGCGACGAAGAGCTGCCGGCCGTTCGAATCGGCCGTGCGGTCGATCGCCGCCTCGACCTCGTCGAGCTGGTCGCCGAGTGCCCCGACCGTGTCGACGACCGGACTCGAGCCGAATCCGACCGGATCCTCAGCCCAGGCGACGGATGAGCCTCCGATCGCGAGCATCGCACCGACGATGATCCCCAGAACTGCTGACTTGCGACGTGCCGACGCCATGCACCAGTGCCTTTCCCCGTCCGAGCGGACGATTCCGAGTCTATGGGGGAGTCGGATGCCGCGTCCACGACCGGGCGGCGTCAGCCCACGGTGAACGGCGTGGCGGGGGATACGACGTACGACACGGTGCCGTCGGCCGAGGTGAACCAGAGGACCGCGACGATCGCATACCCGCCGGCGTCGAGCGGCGGCAGGTCGTCGGGCAGGGGCCCGCCCTGGTCGTCGGCCGCGTCGCAGCCGCTCGCCGTCACCTCGCCCTCGAGCGCGACGGACTCGCCCGGAGCGAGCGAGACCGCCGTCGACCCGGCCTCCGACGTGCCGGTCGAATGCCACACCGTCACGAGGCCGTCGGTGACCGTGATCGCCGGCACCGAGGACAGCTCGCCCGCCACCGGCTCCGCTCCCGTGTTCGTCACGGTCACCGTCACCGGCCGAGTCGCGCCCGGCGGCACCGCTCCGGCCGCGACGTCGACCGTCGCCGCAAGTGATCCGGATGGGTGACGTCGGCAAGCGGGGCGCCGCACGCGTTGAGGGCCTCGGGTGCGGCCAGCCGGAGGCCTGCTGCGTCGTCGGCCGACTCGCCGCTCGCCGCGCCGGGAGCGGCATCCTCCGTCTCGACCGACTCCGATTCGACCGATTCCGACACCACCGGGGCGTCGGCGGTGGTGGACCCGCCGCCCGTGCCCTGGAGGCCGAACACGAGTCCGCCGACCACGAGCACCGCCGCGACGGCGCCGACGCCCGACAGCACGGCCGTGCGCCGCGTCCTCCTGCGGGAGCGGCTCGCGGCGAGCACCGCGTCGACGTCGATCTGGCGCGGGGTTGCGGCATCCGCGGCCCGCTTGAGCCCCTCGCCGAGTCCGTTGGGATCAGGTGCTGACATTCTCGCCTCCCGTTCGCGCGGAGCGCGCGCCGGCCGGATCGATCGAGGAGGAGAGGGTGCGCAGCCCGTCGCTGAGGTACCGCTTGACCGCGCCCGAGCTGATGCCGAGCACCTGGGCGATCCCGTCGACCGTGAGGTCCTCGTAGTAGCGCAGCACGATGCACGCCGCCTGTCGCGGCGGCAGCTCGCGGACGCGCCCGAAGAGGTCGAGCCGCTCGTCGCTCGCCGCCGTGGGCGAATCGACGCTCGCGGGGACCACGGCCAGGTGGCGAACCCGGCGCCAGGTGCCGTCGCGCCGCGAGCGGTCGATGACCTGGTTCAGGATGGCGCGCCGCACGTACGCCTCGGCGCGCGGCAGCGTGAGCCCGAAGCGGGGCGTGCCGAACGTGCGCACGAGGGCGTCCTGCACGAGATCGGCGGCGTCGTCGACGCTGCCGGTGAGCAGGTAGGCGTAGCGGCTCAGCGCGTCGCCGCGCTCGACGACCAGCGTCGTCGCCACCTCGTCCCACGAGCGGGCCACCCGCACTCCTCCCGACGGCGGCGGATCCGCCGTCACCCATACAGACGAGCGAGGCGCCCGTTTCGTTGTGCGCGGCGACGGATCGCTCCCCTCAGCGTATCGCCGCGGCCGCCGACGGACCGGGCCACGGACGCGGCCGACCGGGGTCGATGCGCTGGCCGGGTGCGCAGGACGGGGCGCTTCAGCGAGTGCGCTCGGCGGTCGACGGACCGACGTGCGCGTCGAGCCAGTCCGTCAGCGGCCGCGAGGCGCGCAGTGACTCGACGACGCGGTCCTCGGCGGCGGCCGTGTGCAGCCAGGGCGCCACCGGCCACTCGATCCAGGCGGCGAGGTCCTTGTCGCGGAGCAGGTCGGCCCTCGGGTGCTCGGGGTCCAGGCCACGGGGAACGCGCTTCAGCCGTTCGCGGGCCGTCACCGACACGCCGTCGGCCTCCACGGCGGCGACGGCCGCGACCAACGCCTCGCCGCTGCGGTCCTCTTCGACGGCCGCGCGGAACCGGGCGAGCTGATCGGGCGCCATGACGTGGCATCCGGCGCCGACGCCGAGGCCCGAGGCGGAGAAGTGCACGTACCCCGAGCCGCCGAGCGTTGCGCCGATCGCGGTCTTGTACGGGGTCTTGTCGGCGCTGAACCGGATGTCGCGGTAGGGGCGGAAGATGCGTCCCTCGCCGAACTCGCCCTCGAGGTCTTCGAGCAGCGCCTGCATCGGCGCGAGGACGAACGTGTCGTACTCGGACCGGTGGGCGGTCCAGTACGCCTTCGAGTTGTCGGCCTCGAGCCCGCGGTAGAACTCCAGCGCGCGGGCCGGCCAGCCAGTGAATTCGCTCATCTCAGCCTCCTCGGCGGAGCGCTCGAACGGCGATGGCGACGTCATCGCATGAAGTGCCCCCGGAGGGATTCGAACCCCCGACCTACGGTACCGGAAACCGGCGCTCTATCCCCTGAGCTACGGAGGCGCACAGCTAGAAAGACTACCACTGCCGGGCACCGTGCTCCGACACGTCGACCGGTCCGGGCGCGACCGCCGGGTCAGGCCAGGCTCACGCTCGCGACCGTGTCGAGCAGTTCCTCGCGAACGCGCCCGGCGACCATGATGCGGGCTCCGACCAGCACCGGATCGCGGTCGACGCGCGTCGCGACCACCTCGGGGTACCAACGGCTCAGGCGACGGATGCCGCGGCCGACCTCCTCGGCGAACACGTCGCCGCCGAGGCTGGCCGAGGGCCCCGCGAGCACGAGGTGCCCGGGGTCGAGGGTCGCGAGCAGGGGGAGCGCCACGTGGGCGACGCGCTCCGCGAGGTCGTGGAACACCGCCGCGCGCGTCGCGTCGGCACTCGGCTCCGCGAGGGCGCTGCGCGCCGCGTGGTATCCGGACACGTCGAGGCCGTGCCGCCGGGCGAGCAGGGCGACCGCGCGGCCGCCGACGAGGTCCTGCGCGGTGTGCGCGCTCGGGTCGAGCGCGTTCGCCGCCACCGAGAGCGGCAGGAAGCCGATCTCGCCGGCGCCGCCGAAGGATCCGCGGTGCAGGTCGCCCGCGACGTCGAACGAGGCGCCCACGCCGTTGCCGAGCCAGAGCATGGCGAACACGTCGCTGTCGACGCCCGCGCCGTGCTCGCGCTCGGCGATCGCGGCGAGGTTCACGTCGTTCTCGATGTGCACCGTGCGCGCGAGCTCGGTCTCGAGGATCTCCTTCAGGCCGCGCACGGGCCAGCCGGGCAGCGCCTCGCTGAACAGCTCGCCCGTCTCGCCGGGGTCGACGTAGCCGGGGATGCCGACGCAGACCGAGTGCACGATGGCGGGATCGGTGCCTGCCGCGGCGCTCGCCTCGGCGATCGCCCGCGAGACCTCCTCGACGGCGGAGCGCTCCGTAGGATCGTGGGGCAGCGGCATCCGCACGACGGGCCGTTCGGCCCCGGTGGCGTCGACCACGGTCGCGCGCACCTCGAACGCGTCGAGGTCGAGAGCGACGCCGAGCGGCCGGTCGGTGCGCGCGGCGTAGACGACGGCGCTCCGGCCCGCGGAGCCGGAGGTGCGCCCGTGCTCCTCGATGACGCCGGCGCTGAGCAGGCGGGACATCATCTGCGACGCGGTGGGCTTCGAGACCCCGACCAGCTCGCAGATGCGGTTGCGGGTGAGCGGGCCGTGCTCGAGCAGCACGGCGAGGCCGGCGCGATCGTTCACGGCCCCCAGCCATGAGGGCGTTCCCGTCGCGGAGTTGGCCGTCACGGTGTCACCCGTCAGGCCGCAGGCAGGTTCTCGAGCACCGCGGCGACGAGTTGCTGGGCGTCGCCCGGCTCGAACAGCGCCGCCGAGTCGACGACGATCCAGTACGGTCCGTGGAACACCTGCGCCTCGCCGCTCCCGCCCGCCTGCACGAAGTAGCCCTCGACGTCGGGCGGGGTGCCGTAGGTGCGGCACGGGCTTGCTGGTCAGCGCGGCGTTGTTCCGGCGGGTCTCACCTGCCGCGTCGGTCGGCGTCGCGACGCCGATCTCGATGACCTCGCCGCTCGTCTGGTTCAGGAAGCCGCACGCCGTGCCGGCGTCCTCCTCGACGAGGGTGATCACGTCGGTCGCGGTCGGTGCATAGCCGGGGTCCGTGCCGAGGTTCGGGTTGAACGCGTAGAGCTGGTCTGCCGTCACGAGCTGGTCGCACGAGATCTCGAAGGGCACCGGCGGCTCTGCCGTCTCGGTGGGCTCGGGGGCCGCCGTGGGGGAGCCGGGCGCGGCCGTCGGCGCCGCCGCGCCCGTCGGCTCGGGCGGCCCGGGGGTGCACCCGGCGAGCAGGGCGACGGATGCCGCGGCGACGAGCGCGAGGCCGGCGGAACGGGTGCGGACGAGGTAGGGCGAGCGCGGCATGTGACGAACCCTATCAACCGTGCCGGGTAGGATTTGCGGGTGACTCCCGACGATCTCTCGCGTGCCCTGTTCGACCTCGTGAACGGGCTCGTCGAGCGACGCCGGGCGGCCGGCGACGAGGTCGAGCTCGACCTCGCACGCCGAGCAGGTCGACGCTCGAGCGCCCGAAGCACCGCGAGCACGGCGACTGGGCCTCCAGCATCGCCATGCGCATCGCGAAGCCGTTCGGCCAGAACCCGCGCGAGATCGCGACCGAGATCGCCGACGGTCTCGCCGCCATCGACGGCGTCGCGAGCGTCGAGGTCGCGGGGCCCGGCTTCATCAACATCCGGCTGGATGCCGCCGCCGCCGGGGCGCTCGCGAAGACGATCGTCGACGCGGGCGCCGCGTTCGGGCACGAGCGACTCGCTCGCGCGGCAGCGGTCGCATCAACCTCGAGTTCGTCTCGGCGAACCCCACCGGGCCGCTGCACATCGGCCACACCCGCTGGGCGGCGCTCGGCGACTCGATCGGCCGCGTGCTTCGCGCCGCGGGCGCCGACGGTCGCGAACGAGTACTACATCAACGACGCGGGCAGCCAGATGGACGCTTCGGATCGTCGGTGCTCGCCGCGGCCAAGGGGGAGCCGACCCCCGAGGGCGGCTATGCCGGCAGCTACATCGCCGATCTCGCCGCCCGGGTGCTCGAGCGCGAGCCCAACCTGCTCGCGCTCGACGACACGGTGGCGCTGCATGCTGCGACCGAGATCGCCTACGACCTGCAGCTCGCCGAGATCCGCGCCTCGCTCGAGCGGTTCAACGTGCACTTCGACGTCTGGTCCAGCGAGCGGCGTCTGCAGGTCACGGGCGACGACGGCCTCTCCGACGTCGACAACGCCGTCGAGCGGCTGCGCGCGCAGGGCCACGTCTTCGACGAGGACGGCGCGGTCTGGGTGCGCACGACCGACTTCGGCGACGACAAGGATCGGGTCATCCGCCGCTCCAACGGCGTCTACACGTACTTCGCCGCCGATGCCGCGTACTACCTCAACAAGGGCGACCGCGGCTTCGACGCACAAGATCTACCTGCTCGGCGCCGACCACCACGGCTACGTGCACCGCCTGAAGGCGCTCGCGGGCGCCGCGGGCGACGAACCCGAGAGGACATCGAGGTGCTGATCGGCCAGCTCGTCGAGATCAACGGCGCGCGGCTGTCCAAGCGCGCGGGCAACATCATCGAGATGGACGACCTCCGCGAGTGGCTCGGCACCGACGCGCTGCGCTACTCGCTCGCCCGCTACCCGGCCGACTCGCCGCTCACGATCGACCCCGAGATCCTCAGCGCCGCACGAACGACAACCCGGTGTTCTACGTGCAGTACGCGCACGCGCGCACCGCACAACGTCGCCCGCAATCGCGGCATCCGTCGGCGTCGACCGCTCGTAGTTCGCGCCCGAGCTGCTCGACGCACGAGACGGAGTCGGCGCTGCTCGGCGCGCTGCAGGAGTTCCCGCGCATCGTCGCGTTCGCGGCCGAGCTGCGCGAGCCGCACCGCGTCGCCCGCTACCTCGAGGAGCTCGCCGGGCCTCTACCACCGCTGGTACGACAACTGCCGGGTGCTCCCGCTGGGCGACGAGCCCGATCGGCGACCTGCACCGCACCCGCCTGTGGCTCAACGACGCCACGGGCCAGGTGCTGCGCAACGGGCTCGACCTGCTCGGCGTCTCGGCACCGGAGCGGATGTGACGCACGGGCCGGTCGGACGACGAGCCGCAGGCGGATGCCGCAGGCGGCACGCTGGCCGACGGCAGCGCCGAGGACACCGGTGCGACCGCGGTGATCCCCGTCGACGAGCAGGCCACCGAGGTCATCGTGCCGGCGGTCGTCGGCGGCATCGGCTCGTCGGCCGGCTGCGCGGCTCGCCGTGCCTCGGCCGCTCCGCGGCGCAAGCCGCTCCGGCTCGCCGCCGCGCCGTCGGCCGACGGCTCCGGGCGGAGCCCGCGCGGACGTGCCGCCCGCGTCTGGATCACCGTCGTCGCGGTCGTGGCGGCCCTCGCGGCCCTCGTCGTGGTCGCCGATGTCATCACGCGCAACGTCGCAGAGGCGCGCTTCGCCGAGGAGATCGAGGCGAACCTCCCCGACGGCGTCGAGGGCGACGTCGGCGTGACGATCGGCGGCCTCTCGGTGATCGCGCAGTACCTCTCGGGCACCATGCAGCACGTCGAGCTCTCCGCCCCGAACTCACCGTCGAGGGGGTGCCGATCGCCGTCGACGTCGTGGGCCAGGGCGTCCCGGTCGACCTGACGGCGCCGGTGGAGCACCTCACCGCCACGATCGAGGCCGACCAGGCGGCGGTGAACCGGCTCATCAGCGTGCAGGGCGTCGACGGCGACCTGACGTTCGGCGACGGCTCGGTGGGCTACACCGGCTCGACCAGGTTCCTCGGGTTGCGGATCGCGTACACCGTCACGGCCGAGCCGACCGCGGCCGGCGACACCGTGCTGCTCCAGCCCGTCGGCGTCGAGGTCGCCGCGGGCGGCGGCTCCCTCGACGTTCGGGCATCGTCGACCGCGTGCTCGCGACGACTGGACCCGGTGTGCGTCGCCGACGTCTCCCCGCGGGCGTCGAGGTGCAGCAGCTCGCGGTCGAGCCGTCGGCGCGATCGTCGCGACTCGCGGCGACGGCGCGATCCGGCTCGACGAGGCGAGCGCTCGCGACGACGGGCAGCTGCGCCTGACGCCGGTGCGACGTCGCGAGCCGAGCCGGCCGGCATGCGCCGTGCCCTAGACTTCACGGACTGCCCGGCGCGTGAGTCCACCGGCCGCGGCAGGCTTCAGCGAACCGATCCGGGTTCGCTCGCCGCGAGCGATCCCGCCGAAGCCCCCACCCGTTGGGTTTCCCCGTGGCACCCTCCGCAGCAGCCCCCGGATGGCTCCGCGTGCCGGACGACGCGAATGCCCTGGCGCCGAGCGTCTGGCCCGAGCGCGCGCACCGCGACGACGACGGCGTCCTCGTGGTCGGCGGGATCCCGGCCACCGACGCTGCGCGAGCGGTTCGGCACGCCCCTGTACGTCCTCGACGAGGACGAGGTGCGCGCCCGTGCGCGCCGCGGACCCTCGCCGCGTTCCGGGCGGCGGCGGCAGCCGCACGGCGCGCAGGCCGCGCGTGTACTACGCGGGCAAGGCGTTCCTCTCGCGCCGAGGTCGTCCGCTGGGTCACCGAAGAGGGACTCGCGGTCGACGTGTGCACCGGCGGCGAGCTCGCCGTCGCCCTCGCCGCGGGCGCCGATCCCGCCCGCCTCGGGCTTCCACGGCAACAACAAGAGCGTCGCCGAGCTCGAGCGCGCGGTCGCGGTCGGCGTCGGCTCGATCGTCATCGACAGCGCGATCGAGATCGAGCGCCTCGCCGCGATCGTCGAGCGCCGCGGCGCCTGCAGGCGCGTGCTGGTGCGCGTGAACAGCGGCGTGCACGCCGAGACGCACGACTTCCTCGCGACCGCGCACGAGGATCAGAAGTTCGGCTTCACGCTGAGGATGCCGCGAGCCGCCGTCGCGCGCATCCGCGAGATCGCGGCCTCGACTTCGTCGGGCTGCACTGCCACATCGGCTCGCAGATCTTCGGCACGGCCGGATTCCGCGAGTCGGCGGCGCGCCTCGTCGAGCTGCACGCCGAGCTGCTCGCCGGCGGCGACATCCCCGTGCTGAACCTCGGCGGCGGCTTCGGCATCGCCTACACCGTCCGCCGACGACCCGACGCCGATCGAGGAGCTCGCGCGCGGGCATCGCCGACGCCGTCGCCCGCGAGTGCGCGCGTGCGCGGCATCCCGATGCCGAACCTCGCGTTCGAGCCCGGCCGCGCGATCGTCGGCCAGGCCGGCGTGACGCTCTACGAGGTCGGCACGACCAAGCCGGTCGCAGGTCGACGGCGGCTCGCGCGCCTCTACGTGAGCGTCGACGGCGGCATGAGCGACAACGCGCGCCCCGCGCTGTACGGCGCGCAGTACTCCGCGCGCCTCGCCTCGCGCGTGAGCGACGCGGAGCCCGCGCTCGTGCGCGTCGTCGGCAAGCACTGCGAGTCGGGCGACATCGTCGTCGACGCCGAGTACCTGCCCGGCGACGTCGCTCCCGGCGATCTCGCTGGCGGTGCCCGCGACCGGCGCGTACTGCTTCTCGCTCGCGAGCAACTACAACTACGTCCCGCGCCCGCCGGTCGTCGCCGTGCGCGGCGGAGACGGCACGCGTCATCGTGCGCGGCGAGACGAGTCGACGACCTGCTCGCCCGCGACGCCGGGCTCGACGCCGACGCCACGCCGACCTCGAAGGGACGGCATGACCGACTACCGCCGCCTGCGAGTCGCGCTCCTCGGCGCCGGAGCCGTCGGCTCCCAGGTCGCCGCGCTGCTGCTCGAGCACGGCGACGAGCTCGCCGACCGCGCGGGCGCCACGCTCGAGCTCGTCGGCATCGCGGTGCGCGACATCGACGCGCCGCGCGAGGTCGACCTGCCGCGCGAGCTGCTCACGACGGATGCCGAGACCCTCATCATCGGCTCCGACATCGTCATCGAGCTCATGGGCGGCATCGAGCCCGCGCGCACGCTACCTGCTGCAGGCGATCAACTCCGGCGCCGACGTCGTGACCGGCCAACAAGGCGCTGCTGGCGACGCACGGCCCCGAGATCTTCGACGCCGCCGACCAGGTGGGCGCGCAGGTCTACTACGAGGCCGCCGCGGCCGGCGCGATCCCGATCATCCGGCCGCTGCGCGACTCGCTCGCCGGCGACCGCGTGCAGCGGATCATGGGCATCGTCAACGGCACGACGAACTACATCCTCGACCGCATGGACACCGAGGGCGCCGAGCTCGAGGACGTCCTCGCCGACGCGCCAGCGAGCTCGGCTACGCCGAGGCCGACCCGACGGCCGACATCGAGGGCTACGACGCCGCGCAGAAGGCGGCGATCCTCGCGAGCCTCGCCTTCCACACGACGCGTCCCGCTCGAGGCCGTGCACCGCGAGGGCATCACCGGCATCGACAAGGCCGACGATGGATGCCGCCCGCCACGCGGGCTACGTCATCAAGCTGCTCGCCGTCTGCGAGCGGCTCACCGGCGACGAGACGGGCGAGGAGGCGATCTCGGTGCGCGTCTACCCGGCGCTCGATCGACCGCGACCACCCGCTCGCGACCGTCCACGGCGCCAACAACGCCGTGTTCGTCGCAGGCGGAGGCCGCCGGCAACCTCATGTTCTACGGCGCCGGCGCCGGCGGCGTGCAGACGGCCTCCGCGGTGCTCGGCGACGTCGTCTCGGCCGCCCGCCGGCACATCGCCGGCGGGCGTGGGCGTCGGCGAGTCGACGCGCGCGAACCTGCCGATCGTCGCCGATCGGCCGCGTCACGACGCGCTACCAGATCACCCTCGAGGTCGACGACCAGCCGGGCGTGCTCGCGACCGTCGCGCGGCATCCTCAGCGAGGGCCGCGTCTCGATCGCGACCGTCGAGCAGACCGTCAGCGGCGCAGCGACGCGGGCCATCGCCCGCCTCGTCATCGGCACGCACAAGGCACGGAGCAGGACCTCAGCGACACCGTCGACCGACTCGCCGCGAGCGGCGTCGTCGAGCGGGTCGTCTCGGTGCTGCGCGTAGAAGGAGACTGAAATGGCACACGTCTGGCGCGGAGTCCTCCGCGAATACGCCGACCGTCTGGGCGTCACGGACGCCTCGACCGTCGTCACCCTCGGCGAGGGCGGCACGCCGCTGCTGCCCGCCCCCGCGCTGTCGCGCCGCACCGGCGCCGACGTCTGGGTGAAGTTCGAGGGCATGAACCCCACCGGCTCGTTCAAGGACCGCGGCATGACCGTCGCGGTCTCGCGGGCGATCGAGCACGGCGCGAAGGCGGTCATCTGCGCGTCGACCGGCAACACCTCCGCGTCGGCGGCCGCGTACGCCGCGCACGCCGGCATCACGGCCGCGGTGCTCGTGCCCGAGGGCAAGATCGCGATGGGCAAGCTCAGCCAGGCGGTCGCGCACAACGGCGCAGCTCATCCAGATCCGCGGCAACTTCGACGACTGCCTCGAGATCGCGCGCGAACTCGCCGACGCACTACCCGGTGCACCTGGTGAACTCGGTCAACCCCGACCGCATCGACGGCCAGAAGACCGCCGCCTACGAGGTCGTCGAGACGCTCGGCGACGCGCCGGACTTCCACTTCCTCCCCGTCGGCAACGCCGGCAACTACACCGCCTACTCGCGCGGCTACCGCGAAGAGGCCGAGCGCGGCGTCTCCACCCGCGTGCCCGCGCATGTTCGGCTTCCAGGCCGCAGGCTCGGCCCCGCTCGTGCTCGGCGAGGTCGTGAAGAACCCCGAGACGATCGCCAGCGCGATCCGCATCGGCAACCCCGCCTCGTGGGAGCTCGCCCTGCGAGGCGCGCGAGGCCACCGACGGCTGGTTCGGCGCGATCGACGACGACCGCATCCTCGCGGCGCAGAAGCTCCTCGCGGGCGAGGTCGGCATCTTCGTCGAGCCCGCGTCCGCGATCAGCGTCGCGGGTCTCCTCGACCGCGTCGAGGCCGGCGTCATCCCCGCGGGCGCCCGCGTCGTGCTCACCGTCACCGGCCATGGCCTGAAGGACCCGCAGTGGGCGCTCCGCAACGCCGACGGCTCCGCAGGTGCGAGCCGACCGTGGTCGACGCGACCACGTCGGACGTGCGCCTCCGTCCTCGGGCTCACCTCGTGACCAGTGGCCGCGCGACCGCGCGAGCGCCAGTGGCGCTCCGGTCGCTCGTGACGGACGCACCGTGCGTCGTCCGCGTGCCCGCGACCAGCGCGAACCTCGGCCCCGGCTTCGACACGCTCGGCCTCGCCCTGAGCGTGTACGACGAGCTCGTCGTCACGGCGCTGCCGAGGGCGAGCTCGAGATCGACATCGACGGCGAGGGCGCCGACGACGTGCCGCGCGACGCGTCGAACCTCGTCGTCCGCTCGATCGCCTACGCGTTCGACGCGCGCGGGACGACGGATGCCGGGCCTCCGGCTCGAGGCGCGCAACGTCATCCCGCACGGGCGCGGCCTCGGCTCCTCCGGCGCGGCGGTCGTCGTCGGGCCTCCTGGCGGCGAAGGGGCTGCTCGAGGGCGACGTCGAGTTCGGCACCCGACATGCTGCTCGGCTGGCGACCGAGCTGGAGGGGCACCCCGACAACGTCGCGCCCGCCCTGTTCGGCGGACTGACGATCGCGTGGGTGGACGAGCGAGGGCCCGCAGCACAAGAAGCTGCTCGTGCACCGCGGCGTCTCGCCGCGTGGTGTTCGTGCCCGAGTTCACGATGTCGACGAGCGTCGCGCGCAGCCTGCAGCCCTGCACGTGCCCCGCGAGGACGCCGTCTTCAACGTCTCGCGGTCGGCGCTGCTGATCGCGGCGCTGATCGCAGAGCCCCGAGCTGCTGCTCGCCGCGACCGAGGACAAGCTGCACCAGAACTACCGCGCGCAGGCGATGCTCGAGACCGACCGGCTTGTGCGCGCGCTGCGCGACGCGGGGCTTCGCGGCCGTCGTCTCGGGCGCCGGCCCGAGCGTGCTCGTGCTCGCCGACGGACCCGGGCGAGCGTGCGAGGCGGGCGCCTCGTCGAGGCGTCGGCGGACACCCCGTGGGAGGCGCTCATGCTCGCCGTCGACTTCAAGGGCGCGACGGTCGTCGACGCGGAGCGCTACGTCAGAAGAGGGTGCCGCTGCGGCACCCGCTTTCCACCGGGCGCGTCGCGCGTCGGAGACGTGCTCCTCCTGGTGTTAGGATTGTTCCGCACCCGGCAGGAAGGTCGGGAGCAGTTCGCGTCTCACGGCCGCATCGTGCAATTCCCGCAATCTATTGCTTTCGCTCTCGCGCATGTCTGCGCCACCGCGCACCGACATCGCTCGTGCCGGCGATCAGCTCTCCTGGGTCGGCTTCTTCGCGACCAGGGGAAAGGAACATACCCAGTGACCAACGGAACCGACCACGCCGACGTGAGCGTGGCCAACCGCACCCGCCTCAGCACCCTGAAGGTCGCCGAGCTCCAGGAGCTCGCCGCCTCCCTCGGCATCGCGGGTGCTTCGAAGCGCCG
>CAWCWD010000017.1:0-11891 GCA_963799015.1 uncultured Actinomycetota bacterium
CGCCCCCGTGGCCGAGCCGGCCGTCCCCGAGGCGGCCGTCGTCGACGCCCCCACGACGACCGAGCCCGCCGTGGCCGAGCCCACCGTCGTCGAGGCCGACGCGCCCCTGACCGACGCGCCCGCCACCGAGGCCCCGGCGACCGACGCGCCCCTGACCGACGCGCCCGCGACCGAGGCCCCGGCGACCGACGCGCCCCTGACGACGCGCCCGCGACCAAGGCCCCGGCGACCGAAGCGCCCGCCCCCGAGGCCGCACCGGCCGGGTCGACGGATGCCGCGGCCGACCCCGCACCGGTCGCGACGGCCCCGCCCGCCAGGGCCGCCAGTCCCGCCGCGCGACGAGCGCCGGCACCGCCGCGGCGCAGCACGTGAACGCCGGGGGAACCGGGGTCGACCTGGTCCCGGCCGACGCCGACGCCCGCGAGGCGGCACGTGCCGCCGTGCGCGAGGAACTCGCAGCCGCAACCGGCGAGGGCGCCCGCGGCCAGCAGCCTCCCGCCGAGGGCGAGGGCGAAGCGGCATCCGCCGAGCAGCCCCGCCAGGGCCGCAGCCGCAGCCGCGGCCGGCGCGGCGGCGACCGTGCGGAGCGCGCCGGCGACGACGCGCAGAAGCCCGCCGAGGAGCGTCAGGCCCGACCGAACGGCCAGGGCGACCGCCAGGCCGGCGTCGACCAGCAGCGCAAGGGCGACGAGCAGGGCAAGCCCGTTCGCGAGCGGCAGGTCGAGGGCGACGCCGGCAAGCCGCAGGGCGATGGCCGTGGCCCGCAGAGGGCAGGGCCGCGACGCTCAGCAGCAGGGCGAGGGCGAGGGCGGCCGTCGCAACCGCTACCGCGACCGCAAGCGCCGCGGCCAGGGCACCGGCGACGAGCTCGAGCCCGAGATCCTCGACGACGACGTGCTCATCCCCATCGCGGGCATCCTCGACGTGCTCGACAACTACGCGTTCGTGCGCACCACCGGCTACCTGCCGGGCCCGAGCGACGTGTACGTCTCGCTCGGCCAGGTGAAGAAGTACAACCTGCGCAAGGGCGACGCGGTCGTCGGCTCGATCAAGCAGCCGCGCGACGGCGAGTCGAACAGCCGCCAGAAGTACAACGCGCTGGTGAAGGTCGACTCGGTCAACGGCCAGACTCCCGAGGAGTCCGCGGCCCGCGTCGACTTCCAGAAGCTCACCCCGCTCTACCCGCAGGAGCGCCTGCGCCTCGAGACGGAGCCGACCAGGCTCACGCAGCGCATCATCGACCTCGTGGCGCCGATCGGCAAGGGCCAGCGCGGCCTCATCGTCGCGCCCCCGAAGGCCGGCAAGACGATCGTGCTGCAGCAGATCGCGAACGCCATCTCGATCAACAACCCCGAGGTCCACCTCATGGTCGTGCTCGTCGACGAGCGCCCCGAAGAGGTCACCGACATGCAGCGCACGGTGAAGGGCGAGGTCATCGCCTCGACCTTCGACCGTCCGGCCGAAGACCACACGACGGTCGCCGAGCTCGCCATTGAGCGTGCGAAGCGCCTCGTCGAGCTCGGCCACGACGTCGTCGTGCTGCTCGACTCGATCACCCGCCTCGGCCGCGCCTACAACCTGGCGGCCCCGGCCTCCGGTCGCATCCTCTCGGGCGGCGTCGACGCCTCGGCGCTCTACCCGCCGAAGCGCTTCTTCGGCGCGGCGCGCAACATCGAGAACGGCGGCTCGCTCACCATCCTCGCCACGGCGCTCGTCGAGACGGGCTCCAAGATGGACGAGGTGATCTTCGAGGAGTTCAAGGGCACCGGCAACTCCGAGCTCCGGCTCTCCCGCCAGCTCGCCGACAAGCGCATCTTCCCGGCCGTCGACGTGAACGCCTCGTCGACGCGTCGCGAGGAGATGCTGCTCTCGCAGGACGAGGTCAAGATCACCTGGAAGCTGCGTCGCGCCCTCGCCGGGCTCGAGCAGCAGCAGGCGCTCGAGGCGGTCCTCGGCCGGCTCAAGGAGACGCAGTCGAACGTCGAGTTCCTCATGCTCATGCAGAAGTCGATGCCGGTCGCCAACGGCGCGGCGCACTCGCACGGGCACGAGACCGACCACCGGTAGGCCGCGTGTTCGAGTCCGTCCAGGCCCTGCTCGCCGAGCACGGCGAGCTCCAGGAGGAGCTCGCCGACCCGGCGCTGCACGCCGACGCCGCGCGCGCCAAGAAGGTCAACCGACGCTACGCGGAGCTCAGCCGCATCGCGGCGGCGCACACCACGTGGCTGCAGGCGCAGGACGACCTCGCGGCCGCGCGCGAGCTGGCGAAGGAGGACGACGCGTTCGCCGAAGAGGTGCCGTCACTCGAGGAGGGCCTCGCGCAGGCACAGGAGCGGCTGCGGCGCCTCCTCATCCCGCGCGATCCCGACGACGGCCGCGACGTGATCATGGAGATCAAGGGCGGCGAGGGCGGCGCCGAGAGCGCCCTCTTCGCCGCCGACCTGCTGCGCATGTACCTCCAGTTCGCGCAGTCCAAGGGCTGGAAGATCGAGCTGCTCGACCAGAACGAGTCCGACCTCGGCGGCTACAAGGACGTGCAGGTGGCGATCAAGTCGAACGCGACCGACCCGTCGCAGGGCGTCTGGGCCCACCTCAAGTACGAGGGCGGCGTGCATCGCGTGCAGCGCGTGCCCGTCACCGAGACCCAGGGCCGCATCCACACGTCGACGACCGGCGTGCTCGTCTTCCCCGAGGTCGACGAGCCCGAGGAGGTCGACATCAACCAGAACGACCTCAAGATCGACGTGTACCGCTCGTCCGGCCCCGGTGGCCAGTCGGTGAACACGACCGACTCCGCCGTGCGCATCACCCACCTGCCCACCGGCATCGTGGTGTCGATGCAGAACGAGAAGTCGCAGCTGCAGAACCGCGAGGCGGCGATGCGCGTGCTGCGCGCACGCCTGCTGGCTCGTCAGCAGGAGGAGCTCGCGGCCGCGGCATCCGATGCCCGCAAGACCCAGATCCGCTCGATGGACCGGTCGGAGCGCATCCGCACCTACAACTTCCCCGAGAACCGCATCGCCGACCATCGCACGGGCTACAAGGCGTACAACCTCGACCAGGTGATGAACGGCGCGCTCGACCCGATCATCGACTCGGCCGTCCAGGCCGATGAGGAGGCCCAGCTCGCAGGCCTCGGCGACGAGTGAGCGACGATCTCGTCATCCGGCGCGCAGGACCGGGGGACTGGGCGGCGATCCACCCGATCTTCGATCAGGTCGTGCGTGAGGGCGAGACCTACGCGTATCCCCTGTCCATGACGTCGGATGCCGCGCGCGACCTGTGGATGGAGCCGCCACCCGGGCTCACGGTGGTCGCCGAGGCCGGTGGCGTGGTGGTCGGCACTGCCAAGATGGGACCGAACCGGCCGGGTCACGGCGACCACATCGGCACGGCGTCCTTCATGGTCGACCCCGCCGCACGGGGTGCCGGCATCGGGCGGAAGCTCGGCGAGTACGTCATCGACTGGCATCGGCGCGCTGGATTCGAGGGGATCCAGTTCAACGCGGTCGTCGCGTCGAACGAGCCGGCGGTGCGGCTCTGGACGTCGCTGGGCTTCCAGGTCGTCGGCACCGTGCCGAACGCCTTCCGCTCACCGCGCTTCGGCCGGGTGGGCCTGCACGTCATGTTCCTGCCGCTCTGAGCGGATGACGCGCGCCGCTCGGAACGGATGACGCGCCGCTGCGCCCCCGAGTCGGGCGGGAGGTGCGCTCAGATGTGCCAGTCGTGCACGCCGCGCGCCGCGTCGGCGGTGGCGTGCGAGAGCGGCTTGAACGTGGCGGGGATCCCGACGACGAGCGAGTGCGCCGGGGCATCCTTCGTGACGACCGCATTGGCGCCGATCGCGCTCCAGGCGCCGATCGTCACGTTGCCGAGCACCTTGGCGCCGGCGCCGACGGTCACGCCGTCTTCGAGGGTCGGATGCCGCTTCGCCCCGCGCGGCGTGCCGCGAGGCGCCTTCCCGCCGAGCGTGACCCCGTGGTAGAGCATCACGTCGTCGCCGACGACGGCGGTCTCGCCGATCACGACGCCCATGCCGTGGTCGATGAAGAACCGCCGCCCGACGGTGGCACCGGGGTGGATCTCCACGCCCGTGAGGAAGCGGACGAACTGCGAACCGAGTCGGGCCGGCAGACGGAACCCGGCCTCCCACAGGCGATGCATGACGCGGTAGCCCCAGATCGCGTGCAGTCCGGAGTAGGCGAGGAAGACCTCGACGCCGTTCCGCGAGGCGGGGTCGTGCGAACGGGCCGTCGCGATGTCTTCCCTGAGCCGGGCGAGGATTCCCACCCGCTCAGTCAAGCAGACCTTCGTACAGCACCGTGCTCAGGTAGCGCTCGCCGTAGCTCGCGACGATGACGACGATGGTCTTGCCGGCGTTCTCGGGCCGCTTGGCCAGCTCGGCGGCGGCGTACACGGTGGCGCCCGACGAGATGCCGCCGAGGATGCCCTCCTCGACGCCGAGGCGGCGCGCCGTGGCGACGGACTGGTCGATGTTCACGTCGATGATCTCGTCGTAGACCTCGCGGTCGAGGATCGCGGGCACGAAGTTCGCGCCGATGCCCTGGATCTTGTGCGGGCCGGGCTGGCCGCCGTTCAGGATGGGCGACTCCGCAGGTTCGACGCCGACGATCTGCACCTCGGGCTTGCGCTCCTTCAGCACCTGCCCGACACCGGAGATCGTGCCGCCCGTGCCGATGCCCGACACGAAGATGTCGACGCCGCCGTCGGTGTCGTTCCAGACCTCCTCGGCGGTGGTGAGACGGTGGATCTCGACGTTGGCGATGTTCTCGAACTGCTTGGCGAGCACGGCGCCGGGGGTCTCGGCGGCGATCTGCTCGGCGCGTGCGACCGCACCCTTCATGCCCTCGCCGCCCGGCGTGAGCACGAGCTCGGCGCCGTAGGCGCGCAGGAGCGCGCGGCGTTCCTTGCTCATCGTCTCTGGCATGGCGATGACGACGCGGTAGCCGCGGGCCGCGCCGATCATCGCGAGCGCGATGCCGGTGTTGCCGCTCGTGCCCTCGACGATGGTGCCGCCGGGCTGCAGCTCCCCCGACGCCTCGGCCGCGTCGACGATGCCGACGCCGAGGCGGTCCTTCACGCTCGCGGAGGGGTTGTAGAACTCGAGCTTCGCGAGGACGGTCGCCTCGGCGCCGTCGGTCACGCGGTTCAGGCGCACGAGCGGCGTGCGACCGAAGACCTCGGTGATGTTGTCGAAGACCTGGGCCATGGTGCTTCCTCTCGGGGGTGCGTGCGACGGCGGATGCCGCGGTTCAGCCTACGGCGGCGCCCGCACGCGGTCACGTGCGTTACATTCCATTTCGTGGATGAACGGATGCCGCCGCAGCGGCGCACGCGAACTCCGGGCAGTGCGCGACGCGACAGTGGCGCGCCTCGCCGCGGCCGGCGTGCCCGATCCCGAGGTCGACGCCGACCTGCTCATCGGCCACGTGCTCGGCCTCTCGAGGGGCGGCGTGCACGCGCGGCTCATCATCGGCGGCACGCTCGGCGAGGCGGATGCGGCGACGCTCGAGGCCCTCGTGGCGCGTCGCGCCGGCCGCGAGCCGTTGCAGCACCTCACAGGTCGCGCGGCGTTCCGGGCGTTGGAGCTCTCGGTGGGCCCGGGCGTGTTCGTGCCGCGGCCCGAGACCGAGCAGGTGGCGCAGCTCGCCATCGACGCGCTCCGGGCCGCGGCCGAGCCCGAGCCGATCGCGGTCGACCTCGGCAGCGGCAGCGGGGCGATCGCACTCGCGATGGCCATCGAGGTGCCGCACGCGCGGGTGTGGGCGGTTGAGAACTCGCCAGAGGCGTTCCCGTGGACCCGGCGCAATGTCGACGAGGTCGGGGCGGAGAACCTCGAGCTGGTGTTCGGCGACCTCGCGACCGCACTGGCCGAGCTCGAGGGTCGGGTCGCCGTCGTGATCTCGAATCCGCCCTACGTGCCGGCGGGGGAGATCCCGAGGGACCCCGAGGTGCACCTGCACGATCCCGAGGCGGCCCTGTACGGCGGCGTCGACGGGCTCGACGTCGTGCGCGTGCTGTCGCGGCGCGCGGCCGAGCTCGTGCATCCGGGCGGCCTGCTCGTCATCGAGCACGCCGAGACGCAGTCGGCGCCGATCGCGGCGATCCTGGCCGCCGACGGCTGGCGCGCGATCGCGCACCACCGCGACCTCACCTCGCGGGACCGGGCGACGACCGCCCTGCGCTGAGCCGCGGCATCCGGCAGTCGCTACGTCGCGCGCTCGAGACGTTCCCGTTCGCGGCGTTCGCGCTCGGCCTGCTCGCGCTCCTGCTTCTCGCGTGCGTGCTTCTCGCGTTCCAGCGCGTGCTTGATCGCCTCTCGCTCTCGCTTGCGGGCCTCGCGGAGCGCCTTCTCGGCCTCCCGCCGCGCCTTCGCGGCCTCGCGCACGTGCTTGTCGCGGGGGAACGCGAGCTCGGGCGAGGGTGGCTCGGGCGCCGCCACGGCGCGCCCTTGCTCGACGCGGCCGACGTGGTACTCGATGCCGTCGAGGATGCGCTGGAGCCCGAACTCGAAGTCCTCGTCGGTGTCGACGGACCCCGCCCCCGGCTCCGCGACGTATCCGCCGGCGGCGAGCAGCGGACTGAGGTAGGGGAAGCGCTCGGGGGTGACGAGTTCGCTGAGCGCCGCGAAGAAGTTCTCGCCCGTGACATCCGCCGGGTCGGATGCCGCCGCCGCCGCGGCTCCGATGTCCCGCTCCTGGGCGCCCGTGGCTCGCACGTAGCTCGTGACGAGCAACAGGGCTGACATCTTCTCGCCGTCGCTCAGGGGGAGCGAGCGCACCTCGCGGAGGAACCAGTCCACGATCGTGAGGCTGTTCGGCGTGATCGGCGCCCCCGAGATCGGGATGTCGACGATCCACGGATGCTCCCGATAGGCGTCGCGCATGGCGAGCACCCATGCCGTGACGCCGTCGCGCCAGCTGCGCTCGAGCGTGTCGTCGGGCACGGGCACGACGCTTGCGCTCTCCTGCATGAGGAGGATGAGGTCGTCCTTGCTCGTGACGTAGCGGTAGAGCGACATGGTGGTGAAGCCGAGCGAAGCGGCGACCCTGCTCATCGAGACCGCCCCCAGGCCCTCCGCGTCGGCGATCTCGATGGCGGCGTCGACGATGCGCTCGATCGAGAGCTCGCGCTTCGGGCCCCGCTGCGGGTGGGTCGCGATGCCCCATGCGAGCGCGACGCCGCGCGGGAGTTCGGGGTCGGGCCGCTCGGCGTCGGGTGGCGTGGGGTTCGGCATCGGCTCCCGTTCTCGGATGGGTCTTGACGACAGTCTAGAACTGTGTATTACTTAAACAACAGTGCACTACATAAACAGTTTGCGGCATACGCAGACCAGAACCCATCAGAAGGAGCAGGCCATGACGCTCGCCATCGACGCTCGCGGACTCCGCAAGCGCTTCGGTCGCACCGAGGTGCTCTCGGGGCTCGACCTCGCGGTGCCGACCGGCACCGTGTTCGCATTGCTCGGGCCGAACGGCGCCGGCAAGACCACGACCATCAACATCCTGACCACCCTCGTGCGGGCCGACTCGGGCACCGGGCGGGTCGCGGGCCACGATGTCGTCGCCGACCCCGAGGAGGTCAAGCGCCGCATCAGCCTCACGGGCCAGTCGGCGGCCGTCGACGGCGTGCTCACCGGCACCGAGAACCTCATCATGATGGGTCGTCTGTCCGGACTCGGGCGGCGCGAGGCCCGCGCCCGCGCCGCCGAGCTGCTCGATCGGTTCGACCTCACGGATGCCGCGGGGCGGCGCGTCGGCACGTACTCGGGCGGCATGCGCCGTCGACTCGACCTGGCGCTCAGCCTCATCGTCGCGCCGGCCGTGCTGTTCCTCGACGAGCCGACCACGGGACTCGACACCCGCAGCAGGCAGGAGCTCTGGGGCGTCATCCGCTCGCTCGCCGGCGCCGGCACCACGGTGTTCCTCACCACCCAGTACCTCGAGGAGGCCGACCGCCTCGCCGACCGCATCGCGGTGCTCGACCGGGGGCGGATCGCCGCGGAGGGCACGCCGGAGGAGCTGAAGGCCCGCATCGGCGGCGACGTGGTCGAGCTCCGCGACGCCGACGGAGCCCTCCTCCTCGAACTGCCGACCGACGGGAGCGTGCACGGGCTCCGCGCCGCGATGGACGAGCTCGACCGCACCCCGGCCGCTGCCGCGGACGGCGTCGCGGTGTCGATCCGGCGTCCCAGCCTCGACGACGTGTTCCTCGCCATCACCGCCCGCAACGCGGCGTCCGCGTCGCCCGAACTCCTGGAAGCGAAGTGACGACCATGACCACGACCACCCTCGTCCGCCCGCGCATCGGCGCGTTCACCGCCGAGTCGACGTTCATCTCACGGAGCTTCCTCCACTCCGTGCGCGATGTCGAGTCGCTCCTCATGGCCGTCGTGCTGCCCGTGATGCTCATGCTGATGTTCACCTGGATCTTCGGCAACGCCATCGACCCGTCGGGCGGTTACGTCGACTACGTCGTGCCCGGCATCATCCTGCTCTGCGCCGGATTCGGCTCGGCGTCCACGGCCGTCTCGGTCGCGAACGACATGACGACCGGGATCATCGACCGCTTCCGCACCATGCCCATCCGCAGCGGCGCCGTGCTCACCGGGCACGTGGTCGCAAGCCTCGCTCGGAACCTCGTGGCCACGGCCGTGGTCGTCGCGGTGGCGCTGCTCGTCGGCTTCCGGCCGACGGCGACCCCGCTCGAATGGGTCGCCGTGTTCGGACTCGTCGCCCTCTGGATCCTCGCGATCACGTACCTCTTCGCGGCGATCGGCCTGGCGGCCTCCACGCCCGAGGCGGCGAACGGCTACGGGTTCATCCTCCTCTTCCTGCCGTACCTCTCGAGCGCCTTCGTGCCGGTCGAGAGCATGCCCGACTGGCTCCAGTGGATCGCGGAGAACCAGCCGATCACGCCCATCATCGAGACCCTCCGGTCGCTGCTCATGGGCACGCCCATGGGTGATTCCGCATGGTGGGCGGTCGGCTGGTGCGTCGTCATCATCGCCGGCTCGGTGGCGTGGGGTGCGTGGCTCTTCCGCCGCAAGGCGGGGCGCCGCTGACGCGACGACGAACGGCGACGGATGCCGCGGGCCGCACGGGCCCGCGGCATCCGCCGTTCAGGCGCCGCCCCGCTCGGCGGCGAACGCCTCGATCGCCTCGACCATCGCGTCGGCGTCGTGGCCGCCCTCGACCTCGGACATCCGGTAGCCCGTGATGCCGACGGCCTCGGCGCCGCGGACGTTCGCGTCGGAGTCGTCGACGAACCAGGCGTCCTCGGCGGGGGTGGCGTAGCGGGCGAGCGCACGCGTGTAGATGCCCGCCTCCGGCTTGCGAGCTCCGAGCGTGGCGGAGACCAGGTCGTTCTCGCCGAGCACCTCGGCGACGTCGGGGGCGAGGGCGTGCAGGGAGTCGCGGAAGATGATCGGGTTGTTCGAGAGCAGCGAGACGGTGCCGAGCTCGGCGGCCCGTCGCAGGGCCGCGATCGACGCCGGCATCGGGCTCATCGCCGCGCGTCGGGCGTCGCGCCAGCCATCGACGGTGAGCGAGGCGCCGGTCAGGTGCCTGAAGGCTGCGAGGTACTCGTCGCTCGAGCGGTAGGCGCCGGCCTCGGCCGCGGCCTCGTGCCCCTCCGCCCACCACGTCTTCGCCAGCCGGTACTGGCTGACTCCGGTGAGCTCTGCGAGTCTGGGCAGTCGCCTGCGGAAGTCGTAGGCGTAGAGCGTCTGGTCGAAATCGAAGAGGAAGAGCGGCGTGCCCATGCCCCGAGTATGGCAAGGGCGCTGGTCTAGAATCGAGCGGTCATGACTGCCATCTACGACTGTTCGGTCGACTCCCAGCTGCTCACCGGCATGCGACTCGCCCGCGGCGCCATCGGGCGCGGCGAGCTGGTGGTGATCCCCACCGACACGGTCTACGGCGTCGCGGCCGACGCGTTCGACCCCGCGGCGGTCGCCCGACTCCTCGAGGCCAAGGGCCGCGAGCGCACCTCGCCGCCGCCCGTGCTGATTCCCGGCATCCCCACGCTCGACGCCCTCGCGAGCGAGGTGCCCGAGCCCGTGCGCCGGCTCGTCGCGGAGTTCTGGCCGGGCGGGCTCACCGTCATCCTGTACGCGCAGCCCTCGCTGCAGTGGGACCTCGGCGAGACGCGGGGCACGGTGGCGCTGCGCATGCCGGCGAACCCGATCGCCCTGGAGCTGCTCTCGGAGACCGGGCCGCTCGCGGTCTCGAGCGCGAACCGCTCCGGGCTGCCGTCCGCGACGACGGCGGTCGACGCGGAGGCGATGCTGGGCGACGCGGTCACCGTGTACCTCGACGGCGGACCCGCCGGCGAAGGGTACGAGGCGATCGGGGAGCGCCCCGGCGACACGTCCTCGACCATCGTCGACGCCACCGGGCTCGCCGCGGAGGGGGGAGTGCTGCGCATCGTGCGCCTCGGCGTCATCTCGCGCGAGCGCATCGCCGAGGTCGTGGGCGAGGAGCTGCTCGCGCCCGAGGCCGGCGCGGCGGGGGCGGGGCGGGGCGGCAGGGGCTGCAGGGGAGACCGAAGCCGGCGCGGCCGAGGGGGCCGCTGCATCCGGCGATGCCGACGCATCCGGTGATGCTGCGGCAACGGGCGACGCCGACGCATCCGTCGACGCTGACGGCGAGCGACGCCGCGGCATCCGATCGCGACACCGCCGACGACGGAGCGGGTGCGCCCGCCTCATGACCCTCTTCCTCGCGCTCGCCCTCGTGGCCGCGCTCGTCACCTTCGGCGGCTCGGTGCTCGTCTGGAAGCTGAGCCTGAAGTACCGCCTCTACCCGAAGATCCGCGAGCGCGACGTGCACACGCGCCCCACCCCGCGGCTCGGCGGCATCGCCATGTTCGTGGGGATCGTCGCCGCGATCGGTGCGGCCGCGTTCGTGTCGACGCTCGGTTCGTCGCGCTTCTCGATCGTCTCGATCATCTTCCAGAACCCCAACCAGATGCTGGCGATCCTCGGGGCGGCGCTGCTCATCGTGCTCATCGGGGTCGCCGACGACATCTGGGACCTCGACTGGACCACGAAGCTCGCCGGCCAGTTCATCGCCGCCGGCCTCATCGCCTGGCAGGGCGTCTCGATCGTGTCGCTGCCGATCGGCGGCATCACCGTCGGGTCGTCGTGGATGAGCGCCACGATCACGGTCTTCACGATCGTCCTCGTGATGAACGCGATCAACTTCATCGACGGGCTCGACGGCCTCGTCGCGGGCGTCGCCCTCATCGCGAACGGCGTGTTCTTCCTCTACACGTACCTCCTCGTGCAGAAGACGTCGCCGCTCAACTACTTCAACCTCGCGTCGCTGCTCGCGATCGTGCTCGTCGGCGCGTGCGTGGGGTTCCTGCCCCTCAACTGGCATCCCGCGAAGCTCTTCATGGGCGACGCGGGCGCGCTCCTGATCGGCCTGCTGATGGCCACCTCGGCGATCGCGGTCACCGGCCAGATCGACCCAGCCTCGCTCGGACTCGACGAGCTGTTCCCCGCCTTCATCCCGATCATCCTGCCGTTCGCGGTGCTCGTCATCCCATTGCTCGACTTCGGGCTCGCGGTCGTTCGGCGCCTGCGCGCCGGCAAGTCGCCCTTCGCCGCCGACCGCAAGCACCTCCACCACCGCCTGCTCGACATGGGCCACTCGCACCTGCACGCCGTGCTCATCTTCTACGCGTGGACGGCCGTGGCCTCGATCGGATGCCTCCTCTCGTTCGTGTTCCCCGTCTACCTCGGCATCGACTCCTGGTGGGCGTTCCTGCTGCTCGGAATCGGGTTCCTCGTCTGCGCCGCGATCACGCTGGCCCCGCTCGGGCGCCGCAAGCGCCTCACGGTCGCAGCGGAGGCGGAGTCGATG
>CAWCWD010000018.1:0-47666 GCA_963799015.1 uncultured Actinomycetota bacterium
TGCGACCCCTTGGAGGAATCCGCCCGTCGGCGGTTCTCACCAGATGTCTCGGGAACTCGCGGATTCCCTTGTGATAGCAGGGAACCGATCGGTTCGCTGCCTACGATCCTATCCGGTCGGTCACGGTGCTTTCCGGATGAATGTGATGGGTAAACGATGGGAGCGGCAAGCGCGAGTCAAGTCTCACGGACTCACGATCTTGGGCACCGCGGGAAGTCGTCCGGAGCTCGATGGGACACGGTTGGGCACAGGGGATCCTTGCTGGCCGCCCCGAGGTCAGGCCCATTCGGATGTCGTATACGGTGCATCAGTCCCTTCCCCTGCAGCACTCCTTCTCGGACGACCGCGATCTCACATCCAGTGCTAGGCGACCCGCGCGTCCTCGAGCTGGTCCAGGTTCCAGTCGATGCCCAGCCCGAGGGATTCGGGAGCCCAGGCGCGGCCTTCGCGGATGGTGATCTCTGAGTTCGTGATGGCACGCAACTGCGGGATGTGTTCCAGGTAGAGGGCGTTGGGGATGGCGCAGGCGAGTGAGAGGTGCAGTTCCATCAGGAAGTGCGGGGCGACCGTGACGTTGAATGACTCGGCGAGGTGCGCGACCTTGAGCCACGGGGTGATGCCGCCCACGCGGGCGACATCCACTTGCACGATCGATGCGGCGCCGCGCTGGAGGTATTCCCGGAAGTGTCCGACGGAGTACATGCTCTCGCCGACGGCCACGGGAATCGCGCTCGCGTTCGCGAGCCGTTCGTGTCCGGCGACATCCTCGGCCGGCAGCGGCTCCTCGAACCAGAAGATGTCCAGGTCGCGGAACAGGTTCGCGCGGCGGATCGCCTCCGCGCTGGTCAGCGACTGGTTTGCGTCGATCATGAGGTGGAAATCGGGGCCGACCGCCTCGCGCACCGCGCTGAGCCGGGCAAGGTCGTGGTGCGCGTTCGGCAGCCCGACCTTGATTTTCGCGCCCGGCAGGCCGCGATCCCGGCTCGCTAGTGCCTGGGTCACGAGCTCCGCGGGCGACAGGTGCAACCAGCCGCCCTCGGTGTCATAGATCGGCACGGACGGCGAGGCGCCCCCCGCGAGCTTCCAGAGCGGGATGCCGCTACGACGCGAGCAGGCATCCCACACTGCGGTATCGATCGCGGCGAGCGCCAGCGACGTGATCGGTCCGACCGTCGTGGCGCGGGTCGAGTTGAAGGCTGCGTGCCAAACGGCTTCAGGGCGATCCGCGTCGTGCCCGATAGCTGCGTCGAGGAGGCCGCCTCGCAGCATCTCGAGCACCGCGCGGCCGCCGGTGCCGATGGTGTAGCTGTACCCGAGTCCGGTCATACCGTCGGCGGTCGTCAGCTCGACGAACACCGTCTCCTGCTTCAGGAACGTCTGGACGGCATCCGTGCGCTTGGTCTCGACCGCAAGGTCGAACAGCCAGGCCTCGGCCGAAATGATCATGGTGTCGCGGGTCATCGGAATTCTCCTTGGTTGTTGAAGCGTGTGCCGGGTTAGTCCTTCATTCGATGTATCGCACCAATCCCGCTGCTCTGAGCTGACCCATCCATCGAACGGAGGCCGGACCTGGAGCGGCCCGGCCTCCGTCATCGGCATCGGCTCCCGATCGGCATCGATACGGGGTGGCGGCACAACCTTCGCCGCCACCCGCGTGTGTAGGTCAGCCCACGACGTACGAGACGGTGTCGATGCGCACCACGTCGCCGGACGACTTGACGAGACGAATCGTGTGCTCCCCATTCGTCAGCTTCGCGCTCGTGAACACCGGCTGCTGGGTGAGCCGGGCTGCACCTTGCAGGTTGACGGTCTCGATGAGTTCGCCGTCGAGGTAGACCTCGATCTCGCCCTGGTCGGGCGCGATCGGGCCGGTGACGCTGACCTGCGTGCCGTGGAAGGAGAGCTCGACGGCGGCACCGTCGTCGGCGGTCCAATGCACGTCGTCGCGCAGGTCGCCGCGGAACCGGAATTCCAGTGCCGTGTCGCCCTCCGCCAGCGCCGACAGGTACGTCGCACCAAAGGTGACGGCATCGTCCTCGGCGATGTAGTCGGTGCCAGCCTTGAGCGCGGTGCCGTCGAGGTAGACCCCGACGAGCTCGCCCGGATCACGTAGCACGTGTACGGTCGCGTCGGTCGGTGCCGCACGGTCGAATGCGACGTGGTCGACGTCGATGAGGCTCTCCTGGACCACGTCGAGCCGGTCGAGCAGCATGAATTGCCCCGACTTCTTCACGACGCGGATCGTGTGGCTGCCGTTGGGAAGTTCCCGCGCGCTATAGACGACCTGCTGCACCCCGCGACCCTGCGACGGATCGAGGTAGGTGCTCACGGTGTCGACGAGCACGCCGTCGAGGTACACCTCGGCGTCGCCCTGCGATTCGTGAGTCTCGGTCACCCAATCGATGCCGGTGCCGACGAACGAGTACTCGAAGGCCGAGCCGTCGGCTTCGCTGTAGTGCACGTCGTCCTCGTGGTCGCCGAGGCCGCGGCCAGTGCTCTGGCCCCAGGTGCCGTGGTAGACGATCGCCGAGTCATCATCATTGATTGCGAGCACGTTTGACGAGCCGGTGCCAGGCGACGATCCGCCCTGCGAGGAGTCGAACACCGAAACCGTCAGCGTCTGAGATGCCGCGACCGACTCCTCGCCGCCATTGCGTGACCACGCGCCGTCGTACGACAGGCGCGCGTCATCGTCGTTGAGCGTGACCGTGGCACCCTTGGCGGGCGTGAAGGTGAAGAGGCGCGTGCCGTGGATCGGGACGTCCTTCGCGACGAACTCACCGTCGAACGTGCCGAGCTTCTCCTGTGCCCACAGATCGCGCACCTTCGCCGAGCCTTCCAGCCCGATGTCGGCGAACGACACCTTCATGTCGGCGTCGGTCTGACCGAGGTTGAAGACGGCGACCGTCACCGACCCGTCCGGGTTCGCCGCGTACCAGGTCTGCCGCGGCGACGCCGTGGATACCGGGTGCGCGGGACGCCCCGCCTGGTTCACCGCGATGACCTCTGAGTTCGTGAGCAGCTGGATGCCGTAGTCGTCGAGCTGCGTCATGTCGTTGCCGATGTACATCGGCGCTGCAGAGACCGCCCACAGCGTGGCCGCCGTGCGCCGTTCGTCCTTCGTCAGCCCGTCCATCCTCCCGTTGCCGACGTTGAGGGAGTCGAAGTCGTTCCACCCGCGGTCGGGTCCGGCGTGGCGCCACCAGTCGGCCGCGCGCGGGAACAGGCGGGCGATGTTCTGCCACGTGGTGAGCGACACGCCCTCGCAGTAGCACTCGACGTCCCAGTCGACCCGCCAGCCCTGGGCGTGTTCGGCCCAGTAGTCGGCGTAGCGGATGTCGAGGGCCCACGACAGCTCGAACCAGATGCCGTTGCGCTCCAGCGCCTTCGCCCACGCCGCGACGTCGTCGCGGGCGTCCAGCGACAGGTCGCCGATTCCCGACCCCGGGGTGACGCTGTCGAACTTGAGGAAGTCGATCCCCCATTCGCCGAACATGTCGGCGATGGAGTCGACGTACGCCTGCGCGCACGGGTTCGAGAAGTCGATGCGATACCCGATGCCCCAGTAGTCGGCCTGCTGGATCGGCTGCTTCACGATGTCGCCCGTCGAGCAGTCGGGCGCACCGTGGATGGGCAGATCGGCCTCGTACACCTGCGGCGAGATGCCCGGGATCGCGTAGAGTCCGACCTTCTGCCCGTTGCCGTGGATGTGGTCGATGACCGCCTGCAGACCGTCCGGGTACAGCGTCGCGCTCGGAACGGGCCGACCGTACTCGTCGACGCCGTCGTTCCAAGCGGCGTCGATGTTGATGTACTCGTAGCCGGCCGACTGCAGCTTCTCGTGCATCGCGTCGGACTGGGCGATGATCTGATCCGCGGTGATCCATTTCGACCCGTTGCCCGCGTAGACCTGCATGCTGTAGCTGCTCCACCCCATGTACGGGCGGGCGCCGAGGTCGTCGTCCGTAGTCGTCGCAGCGGGCACGACAGCCGGAGCGGGAGCGGATGCCTCGGCTGGAGGCGCGGCGTTCGCCGCCGCTCCCCCGAAACCGAGGGTCATGGTGCCGACGGCAGCGGCAGCCAGCGCCGCGTGCCACCGTTGCCCGTGGGCATGGCGGTTCCTGGTGTTCATGGTTTCCTCTCTGCGGTGGGTTCGACGGTGAACCCCGCGCCCCATCGCGCGGTTCCCAGAAACAGCGGGACGTCAGCGGCTCATGAGAGCCTCTCGACGTCGAACAGCAGCGCCTGCTGCGGGTTGAGCGTGGGCAGCGGCACGCCGGCCACGGCGAGCACGGCGCCGGGCAGTTCCATGCCCCCGTCGCTGACCGCCTCCTCGATCCAGGCTGGATCGGACGCCTCGTGCCGACTCACCGGGCCGAGCTCGGAGCGCACCCGCACGCGGTAGCGTGCACTGGCGTCGAGCCCCGGGAAGCGCACGCGCCCGCTCTGCCCGTCGGGCGAGGTGGCCAGGCGCGCCCACGTGAAGAGCGCGCGCTCGCCGCCGGGAGCGACGATGCCGGTGAGCATGACGGCGTCGTCGGCGAGGTCGGCATTGACGACGTCTCCGGTGTGCAGGAGCCCCCGCAGCTCGCGGTACAGCGCCGACCACGCGGTGATCGTCCGGAGGTCGTCGTCGGACGCGGCGGTCAAGTCGCTTTCGATGCCGGCGTGCGCCGTGAGCGCGACAGCGAGCCGGAACGACAGGTCGGTCTCGCGCGACGTGGTGTGCGAGCGGTGCGCGCCCACATGCGAGCCGATGAGCTCCGGCGGCACGAGCATGCGCGTCCAGCGTTCGATGCGGGCACGCTCGACGGGATCGTTGCAGTCCGAGGCCCAGACCCGGTCGGTGCGGTCCAGGATGCCGAGGTCGACGCGTCCGCCGCCGCCAGAGCACGTCTCGATCTCGAGCTCCGGATGGCGCGAGCGCAATTCGTCGAGCATTCGGTAGAGCGCCAGCGTCTGCGCGTGGACGAGCGGACGGTCTCCCCCGTTGCGACGGGCGACGGGCTCCATGAGGTCGCGGTTGTGGTCCCACTTGAGGTAGTCGATGTCGTACTCGGCGACGAGGGTGCTGATGCGTTCCAGCACGAGGTGGTACGCGTCGGGGTTGGCGATGTCGAGGACCTGCTGGCTGCGCGCCGTGGCGCCGGCGCCTTGGCGGGGCGCGAGCACCCAGTCCGGGTGCGCGCGGGCGAGATCGGAGTCGGGACTGATCATCTCGGGCTCGAACCACAGGCCGAACTGCATGCCCCGGGCGCGTACGGCCTCGACGAACGGGCCGAGGCCGTCGGGCCACACCGTCTCGTCGACCAGCCAGTCGCCCAGCCCGGCGGTCGCGTCGCGCCGCCCCCGGAACCAGCCGTCGTCGAGGACGATCCGCTCCACCCCGGCCTCGGCGGCACGGTCGGCGATCTCGACGAGCCGGTCGAGCTCGTGGTCGAAATACACGGCCTCCCACGTGTTCAGCACGAGCGGCCGCGGAGTGCGGGGGTGGTGGGCGCGGGCGCGGAGGCGGCGGTGGAAGCGTGCCGAGACGCCGTCGAGCCCGCGGTCCGACCACGTGAACAGCACTGTCGGGGCGTCGTAGCGCTCGCCGGGCTGCAGGATCAGCTCGCCCGAACGCAGCAGCTCCCCCGCGCCGATCACGCTCGAGAGGACGCCGGCGCCCTCGGGCAGCCGTTCGGCGAGGTACTCGCCGTCGCCGCTCCACGCGAGGTGCACCCCCCACACCTCGCCGTGTGCGAATCCGAATCCCGCGGTGCCCGCTGCCAGCAGGTAGGGCGAATCGTGCCCGGGTTTGCCGCGGCGCGCGCGCCGCGCGTGGGTGCCGAAGGCGAAGGGCAGGCGCTGCGGTGCGCGTTCGCGGCACCACTTGCCGGTGAAGTCCAGCAGCTCGGTCGCCCGATCCGGCAGGGGCAGGAGGGCGCGCAGGCCGTCGACCAAGTACGGGCCGGCTGATGCCGCGTCCGAGTCGTTCTCGATCGACAGGTCCGCGGACAGCACGCCGGCGGCATCGAGTCGGTACTCCACGCGGGCTCGCGTGCCGGCGACGACATCGTCGAGCTGGAGTGCGATGCGGCCGCCCTCGGCGTCGTGCTCCACGACCGCGTCGACGAGCCGTGGGCGGGGTGTGGTCGCGGTGCCGCCGCGGTTGCCTGCCTGCGCCGGAGTGCCCGCCCAGCCGTCCTGCTCGGTCGGCCATACGGAGAACGCGCGCGGCACATCGGGCGAGTTGTTGAGCACGGCAGGAACGGATGTCGCGCACAGTGCGGCCGCGGTCGCCGGGTCGAGCGGACCGAGGTCGGCGCCCCAGTGCAGCACGCGCGGCAGCGCGCCCGTGAGATCGACGACCAGCGAGACACCTGCGGCCCGCAATGCGTGGACCGTGGCCTTGCCGTTGAGCATCCGGACCCCTTCATCGAGTTTCTTGACAACGGTAACTAATCAGATTTAGCCTGACATCGCAAGCAAGGATCGAGGGTCTGCGGTCGCAGCATCGACGTGCACGGACCCGATCCACGAGCTGACTCGACCAGGAACGAGAGATGACCCGGACCCTCCAGCTTTCGTGGCCGACTCCCGCCGACCGATGGGATGAGGCGGTTCCGCTCGGCAACGGTCGCATCGGCGCGATGGCGTTCGGCGGCCCGTCCGGGCGGTACGCGCTCAACGACGCCACCGTGTGGTCGGGAACGCCCGACGGCCCGGCCCAGGCGCTGCGCGATGTGATCGCGGCAGGCGCCGGCCCCGCCCGCCTCGCAGAGGTGCGCGCGGCGCTGGACGCGGGCGACGTCCGCACGGCCGAGGGCCTTCTGATGGCGTTCGAGGGCCGGTACTCGCAGGAGTTCCTGCCGCTCGCCGACCTCGAGCTGCGGATCGCGAATGCCTCGGCCGACGACTCCCCCCGCGTGCTCGACCTCGACGATGCCGTGCTGACCGAGACGCTGCGTGTGCCCGGCGGCACGGTGCAACGACGCTCGTGGGTGTCGGCCCCCGCCCAGGCGCTGCTCATCGAGCTGACCGCGAGACGTCGAGTTCGCAGCATCCATCGCGCTCACGACGCCCCTGCACGGCGTTGCCGTCGTGGCCGGGCACGGGGCGCAAGGGATGACGCTCGACATCACGGCGCCCATCGACGGCGCGCCGCTGCACGAGTCTTCGGTGGAACCGCCGCTGCGGTACGCCGAGTCCGACACCGACTTCGACGCCTTCGCGGCCGTCGCCGTCGCTCTGGACACCGACGGTTTCGTGGACTTCGAGCCCTCAGGGGCCACCGTCCACGGGGCTCGGCGACTGCTGGTCGCCCTCTCCACATCGTCTCGCGCCGCGTCGTGGTGGGCCGGCGAAGACGCGGAGTGGCGGACCGCCTCTCGTGAGGCGATCCGGGACCGCGCCATCGAGCAGGCGGATGCCGCGGTGCGCCGCGACCCGTCCGCACTGCTCGCCGAGCACGTCGCCGACCGTCGGCACGTCGCTCGGGCGCGGTTCGCGATCGGCGGTCGACGGGAAGGCACGTGGGACGTCGACCGCGACATCCGACACGGAACGGATCTGCAGCTCAAGGCGACCGTGGCCGCCGAGTTCGGCGCGTACCTGCTCGCGTCCTGCTCGCGGTCGGGCGGCCCGGCGGCGAACCTGCAGGGCATCTGGAACGACCAGCTGCGCCCGGCCTGGTCGTCGAACTACACCATCAACATCAACACCCAGATGAACTACTGGGCGGCCCCGGTGCTCGGCATGGACGACCCGGTCGAGCCGCTCCTCGCCCTCGTCGAGCACGTCGCGCGCACCGGCGCCGACACCGCGCGCGAGCTCTACGGCGCACGCGGCTGGGTCGCGCACCACAACACGGACATGTGGGGATGGAGCCTGCCGGTCGGGATGGGTCAAGGAGCCCCGAGCTGGGCCATCTGGATGATGGGCGGCGTGTGGCTCACCCACAACCTCTGGGACGTCTACGAGTTCGGCGGCGACCTCGACCTGCTCCGCACCCGGATCTGGCCGGTCATGCGGGGCGCCGTCGAGTTCTGCCTCGACTGGCTCGTACCCGGCCCGGACGGGATGCTCAGGACGTCCCCGTCGACCGCCCCGGAGAACTCGTTCATCGGGCCGGACGGCCAGCCGACCGCGCTCGGCCTCACCGCGACATCCGACCTGCACCTCATCGCCAGCCTGTTCGAACGGGCGCTGGCGGCGATCGCGACGCTCGGCGTGGACGACCCGCTCACGCCCGAGATCGACCACGCACTCGGGTCGCTCGCCCCCGTCGGCATCCGACCCGACGGACGCCTGCAGGAGTGGTCGGCGGACGTCGTCGAGGTCGAGCCGCTGCACCGTCACCTCTCCCCGCTGGTCGGGATGTACCCGCTCGACCTGATCACCCGCGAACACACCCCCGAACTGTTCGACGCCGGAGTGCGCCTGCTCGACGCCCGCGGTCCTGGCGCGATGGGCTGGTCATGGGCCTGGAAGATCGCGCTGCGCGCCCGCACCGGCGACGGCGACGCCGCCGCGGCGCTGCTCGACGAGGCCCTCGCCCCGTTCGACGGCGACGCCACCCGCCACGGACCCGTCGACGGCTCCGAGTGGGGCGGCCTCCTGCCGAACCTGTTCAGCACCCACCCGCCGTTCCAGATCGACGGCAACCTCGGCTTCCCCGCCGGCATCGCCGAAATGCTCGTCCAAAGCCACCGCGGCGTGATCCGGCTCCTTCCCGCCCTGCCCTCGACCTGGACCGACGGAGACGTCCAGGGGCTGGGCGTTCGCACCGGCCTCGTCGTCAGACCTCGCCTGGCACGACGGCTCCCTCGCGTCAGCCCGTCTGCACAACCGCGGCACCGAAGACCGCAACGTCACCGTCGAGTACGCCGGTCGCGACGCACAGGTGCGCGTGCCCGCCGGCGCGAGCATCGACGTTCCGGTTGAGGGGTTCACGGAGGCCGCGGCCCTCGCGTCCGGAGACCGCCATGCGCGGTGACCTCACGTTCGTCGACACCCCGACCACCCAGACCGAGCCGGCCGACTTCGACGCCTTCTGGGCCGAGACGCTCGCCGAGACCCGGCGCCGTCCGCTCGACGTCACGATCACGCCGCGCGCGACCCGCCTGACCGTCATCGACGTCTTCGACGTGGCCTTCACGGGATTCGGCGGTACCCGCATCCGCGCATGGCTGCGCATGCCGCGCGGCGCGACCGGACCGCTTCCCGGCTTCGTTCAGTTCTTCGGCTACGGCAACGGCCGCGGGCACGCGCTGCGAGATCTGCGGTGGGCGGCCGCCGGGTACGCCCACTTCGTGGTCGATGCGCGAGGCCAGGGCCACGGCGAGACCGACGACGACCATCCCGACGGCGGACCCTCGGCCGGCGGGTTCCTCACGCGCGGCCTGCGCTCGCCGTACGAGTACTACTACCGCCGTGTGTACGCGGACGCGGTCCGCGCCGTCGACGCGCTGCGATCGCTCGAGGGCATCGACGCATCGCGCGTCGGCACCGTCGGGGCCAGCCAGGGTGGCGGCATCTCGCTCGCCATCGCGGGACTCGTCCCCGACCTCGCCGTCGCGATCGTCCAGGCGCCGTTCCTGTGCGAGCTCAACCGGGCCGCCGACCTCAGCACCGAGATCCCCTACGCGCTGCTCACCCAGTACTTCGCCGACCGGCGGCTCGACACCGCGACCGCCCTCGAGACGCTGCGCTACTTCGACGGCGTCAACCACGCGAAGCGTGCGACCGCGCCGGCGCTCCTGAGCACCGGACTGCGCGACGGAATCACGCCTCCGGCATCCGTCCTTCCCGCGTTCACGGCATACGCGGGCACGAAGCAGATCGTGCTGTGGCCTTACAACGGCCATGAAGCCGGCGGCGACCTCGACGAGGAGAACGCGCTCGACTTCGCGGCGACGCACCTTGCGCCCGGCCCAGATCGGGCCGTCGGGGTGGGGCGCCGGCCGCGGCGGAGCGAGGAGCCCTCATGAGACCGCGACGCGCCACCGCGTCAGCGCGCGGCTGCGTGTGTCCGCGGGCGGGCTGCGGGGTATCCGGCCCGCGATCCACTACCGTTTCCGACAACGATCGAGGGATTCGATGAACGACGACACCGCCACGCGCACGACGCTGATCCGATCGGCGTCGGACGCCGGCTCGAGGGTGTTCGCGACGATCCTGACCCGTAGCCCCATCAGCCGCATCGACATCGCGCGGCAGACCGGGTTGTCGCAGGCCGCGGTCACCAAGGCCGTCTCGCCGCTCGTCGCAGCGGGACTCGTCGACGCTCCGCCTGCGTCGCACCACGACGGCAATCCGGGGCGACCCGCAGCCCCGGTCTCGATCGTCCCGGACGCGATGGTCATGCTGGGCATCAAGGTCAACGTCGACGAGGTGATCGCGGTCGCGACCGATCTGGCCACCCACGTGCTGGTCAGCCAGCGGCAGCCCCTCGCCGCGCACGATCCGCAAGCCGTCGCCGATGCAATCGTCGACGTGGTCGACGCGCTCGAGCGCGGACTCGGCGACAAGGCCGCCGCGATCGCCGGCATCGGGGTCTCGGTCTCGGGCGACGTCGACACGGCGACCGGTATCGTGCGCGAGTCGGCGATCATGGGGTGGAGCGACGAGGACTTCGGCGCAATGCTGCAGGAGCGGCTCGGCCGCTCGGTGACGCTCGAGAACGACGTCCACGCTCTCACCGTGGGCGAGCACTGGTTCGGGGTCGGACTCGGCACGGCGTCGTTCGCCATCGTCACGATCGGTCGTGGCATCGGCAGCGGCCTGCACCTGAACGGCCAGGTCGTCACGGGGGCGTACGGCGTGTCGGGCGAGATCGGCCACCTGCCCCTCGCGGACCCGGAGCGGGTCTGCACGTGCGGACGCCGCGGCTGCGTCGAGGCCGTCGCCTCGACCGGCGCGATCGAAGCCGCAGTCTCGGCGGCACACGGTCGCGCGATCGACATCGAAGAGGCCGTGCGACTCGCCCACGCCGGAGATCCGGCGGCCGAGGACGCGTTCCGCGAGGCGGCCGCGATCATCGGCACCGCCATCGCGACCCTCGTGAACCTCGCGGGGCCCGAACTCGTCATCATCGGCGGAGAAGGGGTGTCGAACTTCGACCTCTTCGAGCAGACTCTCCGCGGCGCATTCGACGAACACGCGTTCGGCGCCGCCGCCCGCTGCCGCATCGTGACGCGGCCGCACACGTTCCAGGACTGGGCGCGGGGCGCTGCCGCCGCAGCGATCCAGTCGCTCGTACGCTGACGCCGCGCCGCGGCATCCGTTCACGCCGCCCTCATGGGCGTTCCGCCCTCGGGGGCACACGATGCCGCGCCAGGCCCTCGGCGCTTCGTCCCGAGGTACACGATCGGCACGCGGCGCCCGGCCTCGCCGCTGCTCGCGAACTGCCGACCGCACCGCCGCCCCGGTCGAGCCGGGCACCGAGCCCACGGACGACACGCGCTCGAGGATCAGCGCCTGCGGTGATCCGACCGACGCCTCCTGGAATGACTCCTGCCCGGTGGTCTGGCGACCACCGGGCAGGAGCGGCTCGGCGCGGGCGGCGACCGCCGCGTCGGGCGGGGGTTACAGCGCGTCGTACAGGTCCTGCTGCATCTGCAGGTACTGCTCGACCCCGAGACCGTTCAGGTCGTCGATGTACGCCTGCCATGCGGCGTCATCGTTGATGTCGCGCTGTCCGGTGACGAACTCGGCCTGCGCCTGCGTGACATAGTTGGCGATGTTCGTCTGCAGATCGGCGAGATCTGCGGACGTGTCCTCGTTCGGCCACAGCTTCTCGGACGGGAACAGGATGCTCTCGTCCGGCTTGTAGGGGTCGTACGCCTGCGACGCGATGAGGAGGCGGCGCTCGTAGCCGTCCGGCGAGTAGACATCCTCGGGCACGACCTGCGAGTTGCGGTACTCCAGCGAGTCCCAGTACTGAGCCATCGACCGCCAGGCGGCATTCGAGGTCTCGTCGTACGTGAGCGGCTTGAAGGTCGGGTCCAGCTCGGGGTCGAGCGCGAGGTCGCCGTCGACTGCGGGAACCCACGCCTCACCCTCGGGGCCCATGGCACCGCGCTTGTCGCCGTCGTCGGTCACCAGGTAGTCGATGAGCTTGATCGCCTTGATGCGCTCCTCCTCGGTCGACTTGTTGGTGAGGGCGAACATCCCGAGCGGGTTCACCGGCGATCGCCACGTGGCAAGCTGCGTGCCGTCGGGCCCCGCGACCGGGGCGACCGCGTCGTAGTTCTTGTCACGGCCATCCGGAGAGTCCGCCGTCACGAAGTCGTACGGGTGCAGATCGACGGCGGAGCCGAGGAGCTCGGTGCCGGCGTTGTCACCGAGTGCCTTGAGCGCCTCACCGTTCTGCGTGAACGCCGCGGTGTCGAGCAGGCCTTCGGCCGCGAGGGAGTTGATGTACTCCAGACCCGCGCGCCACTCGTCCGAGGTCGCGGCCAGCTTCACATCGCCGTTCTCCATGACCATCGGCGGCGGGCTCGACGGCCCCGCCACCGGCGCGTAGCTGAACGCGTTCATGAGGTAGTTGACGATGGGCTGCGTGGCCGAACCGCTGAGGGGCACCTCGTCCTGCGCGCCGTTTCCGTTGGGGTCGTCGTTCTTGAACGCCCGCAGCACGGTGCGGAGCTCTTCGGTCGTCGTCGGCTGCTCCAGGCCGAGCTTCTTCAGCCACGACGTGTTCATCCACAGCTTGGACGGGAAGCTGCAGTGGTAGCACTCGCTCCACTGGGTGATCGCGTAGATGTGCCCGTCGGGAGCCGTGACCGACTCCTTCCAGTCCGGCTTCTCCTCGAAACGCTCCTTCAGCGTCGGGGCGTACTCGTCGATGAGGTCCTCCAGCGGAACCAGCACGCCCTGCTGGCCGTACTTGATGATCTCGCTGCGGGAGAAGGCGTCGACCCACGGCACCAGGAAGTACGCGTCGGGGTAGTCACCGCTGGCCAGCGAGACCTGGCGCTTCTCGCCCGCGACGCTGCCGTCATAGGTCGTGGTCTGCCAGTCGAAGTCGATGTCGAACTTCTCCTCGACCTCCTTGGTGAACGAGTTGTCCTTGAGCGTTCCGTTGTCGCCCTGCGGCCCGAAAGCGACGAGCTTTCCGTTGTCGGCCGGCGGGGTGCAGCCGGCCATCGCGAGTGAGGTCGCCACGATCGCGGTCGCCGCGATCGCACCTCGGATCATGCTGTGTTTCATTTGCCGGTGTCTCCTTTGCCCGGTTGATGGGTGATGGTGGTGGGTCGGTGGTGGGGAGGTCAGCCCTTGACGGCGCCGACCATGATCCCCTTGTTGAAGTACTTCGCGACGAACGGGTAGGCGACGAGCATCGGCACCGTCGCGATGACGACCGTCGAGTACCGCAGCAGGTCCGCCAGTTCGCGTCTCCTGAGCTGCTCGCTGACGTCGCCGCCGCCGCCCATGTCGTTGAGGACGAGGAGGCCTCGGAGCACGAGCTGCAACGGTTGAAGGTCGGCGTCGCGGAGGTAGAGCAGCGCGTCGAAGTAGGAATTCCACTGCATGATCGCGTACATCAGCGCGATCACGGCGATCAGGGGCTTGGCCAGTGGCAGCACGATCGTCCACAGGATCCGCAGTTCGCTCGCCCCGTCGAGCTGCGCCGCCTCGTACACCTCGTCGGGGATCGACGTGCGGAAGAAGACCATCGCGATGATGACCTGCCACACGCCGATCGCGTTCGGGAGCAGCATCGCCCACCGGGTGTCCAGCAGGCCGAGCGACTGCACGACGAGGTACATCGGGATCACGCCGCCGCTGAACAGCATCGTGAAGACCACGGCGCCGGTGATCACCTTCCGGCCGAACAGGTTGTGCCGCGACAGCGGATAGGCGATCGCGACGGTGCCGGCCACGCTGAGAACGGTGCCGACCACGGTGTAGAAGATCGAGTTCGCGAAACCGCGCACGATTGCCGGATTTCCGAGCGCCTCCGTGTAGCCGCGGAACGTGATGTCGACCGGCCAGAACAGCACCTGGCCCGACGAGACGGCGTGCGGGCTCGACAACGAACTCGCGACGATGTTCAGCAGCGGCAGCAGCACGACCAGCAGGAAGACCGTCAGCAGCACGTAGGCGACCACCACGAAGGCGCGATCCGCCTTGATCTCCTTGATCCTCACACCGCGCGGCTCGGACCTCCTGCCCCGACCCTCCGTCAGGGAAGGCGCGGCGGCCGCGCCGACCGCTGCCTCTTCGACGAGGACGGCTTCCTTGCTGATGACGTTGCTCACCACAGCCCGCTTCCCGTGACCCGCTTGGACACTGTGTTGACGACGAGGAGGAGGACCAGACTGATCACGGCGTTGAACAAGCCGATGGTCGCGCCGAGACTGAAGTTCGCGTTCAGGATGCCCGTCTTGTAGACGTACGTCGGGATGATCTCGGACGTCGAGAGGTTCAGAGCGTTCTGCAGCAGGAACGCCTTCTCGAACCCGATGGCCATGATGTTTCCGACACCCAGGATGAGGATGATCGTCGCCGTCGGCATGAGCGCAGGCAGATCGACGTGCCTGATCTTCTGCAGGCGGGTGGCGCCGTCGATCTTCGCCGCTTCGTACAGCGACACATCGACGGAGGCGAGTGCAGCGAGATAGATGACCGCGGAGTACCCGGTGGTCGTCCAGAGGTCGGTGGCCACGTAGATGTGCCGGAAGAAGTCTGCATCCGCCAGCAGATCGACCTGGCCGGCACCGAAGAAGCTGAATGTGCGCCCCAGCAGACCGACGCGCGGTGAGAGCAGCAGGATCGTCATCGACACGATCACGACGGTCGAGATGAAGTAGGGAGCGTAGGTCACGAGCTGCACCGTGCGCTTGAAGAAGCGCAGGCGCACCTCGTTCAGGGCCAGGGCGAGGATGATCGGCAACGGCAGGCTCGCGATCAGGGTGTACGCGGCGAGGATGAACGTGTTGCCGACCAGGCGTGGGAACACCGGGTTGCCGAACAGTCGCTCGAAGTTGTCGAAGCCGACCCACGGGCTTCCCCACACGCCGTCGATCGGGTTGTAGTTCTTGAACGCGATGATCGCGTTGGCCATCGGGACGTACCGGAACACGATGAACCACACGATGGGGACGAGCAGCAGCAGGTACAGCTGCCAGTAACGGCGCAGGCTTCGTGCGAATCGCGCGCGATTCGACGCCTGCCGAGGTCGTGGCGTCGCCTCGACACGTGGTGCTTGCTCAACGCTGAGCGTCATCTGAACCCTCCGGGCATTTACTTTACGTCGGAATGTTATATGGTCGATCACGATTCCGCTACTGGATCCTCCGATACATCTCGCTCCGGGCATCACGCGCCCGGCAAGGAGGCATTGAATGCCCGTGTCCCTCGACGTCCGTGAATTCGGCTTCGAGCCCGGCTCCACGAAGGACGCGGGTGCAGCGCTCCGCGACGTGATCGAGGCCGCACGCCGCAACACCGGCAGGACGCGGCTCGAGCTGCCGCCCGGCGACTATCACGTGTGGCCCGAGACGTCGGCTCGCCGGGAGCTGTTCGTCTCGAACACCGTCGGAACCGATCCGCGGTTCTCGACCAAGGCGATCGGCCTGCTGCTCGAAGATATCCGCGACCTCGAGGTCGCGGCGCAGGGCGCCCGCCTCATCGTCCACGGCCGCCAGAGCGCCCTCGCCGTGATCGACAGCAGCCGGGTCGCCATCGATGGGCTCGAGATCGATTGGGCGGTCCCCACGGTCATCGACGTCACCGTGATGGATGCCGGCGTCGATGCCGGCGGAGCGTGGCGGCTGTTGAGCGTCCCTGCGTGCACCCGGTTCCGCGTCGACGGGACGGAGGTCGTCTGGATGTCGGAGGAATCGCCGTACACGGGCGAGCTCTACTGGTCCGGTCGCGCCGCCCTCGGCTACAGCCAGATCCTCGATCCGGTCAGCGGGAGGGTCCAACGCGCCGCGTGCCCGCTGTTCGACGACGTGGCGCACATCGAGCGGGTCGATGCGCGGACGATCCTGGTGTCCTACCTATCGGCATCCGCACCCGACGATCGGGGTCTCGTCTACCAGTTGCGCGAAACGGATCGCGACCATCCGGGCATGCTCGTGCTCGACTCGGCCGATGTCGCGTTTCAGCGACTGCGCATCGGCTACCTGCACGGATTCGGCCTCGTCGCGCAGAACAGCGCCGACCTCACGCTGGACGGCGTCGTCTTCCGCCCACCCGAAGGCACCGGTCGCGTGACGGCGGGATTCGCCGACTTCGTGCACTGCTCGGGGATGCGGGGGCGTGTCGACATCCGCGGCTGCGAGTTCGACGGACCGCACGACGACCCCATCAACGTGCACGGCACGTATCTCGCCGTCGCCACGGCCGAGGCGAACCACCTCGAGCTCGAATTCCGCCACGATCAGACCGCCGGCTTCCCGCAGTTCGCACCGGGCGAGACGATCGAGCTCGTGCATCGTCGCACGCTCCAGCCTGTCCACACCGCGACCGTCGAACACGTGACTGGTCCGACCGGGCGCGACTCGGCGTCGGCGACGAGCCCGATGCGCGTCGGCGTGACGGGCGACCTGCCCCCGGACGTCCTCGCCGCCGCGACGGCTGGCGAGCTCGCGGCCGAGAACACGACTCGGACGCCCGAGGTCGCGATCGTCGACTGCGTCTTCCGGCATGTGCCCACACGCGCGATCCTCGTGACGACCCGGCGATCCGTCCGCATCGAAACGTGCCGATTCGAGAGCATCACGATGCCGTGCATCCAGATCGCCGCCGACGCCGTGGATTGGTGGGAGTCTGGCCCCGTGAACGACGTCGCGATCATCGGGAACACGTTCCGGGACGTCTCGGCCGGCACGCTCGTCGTCGCTCCGGGCATACCGCGCCGGAAGCCCCGCGGTCCACGGTGGGATCGTGTTCGAGGCCAACGACGTCGAGCTCACGGAGCCCCTGATCGCTCGAGCTGCGCGGCCTGCGCTCGTTCGTCGCGCGAGACAACGTCCTCTCGTGGTCGGCTCGTGCTGCGCCAGGACATGTGCTCGCCGTCGTCTCCGCAGACCCGGATGTCCGCGTGGAGTGGGAGGGCGTCGGCTCCGACTCGCCGGCCGTCCGACGCGGTGCGAGCCAGTCGTCCACGAGGGCGCGCATTGCCAAGGCGGTCGGGGTGCGCCGAGGCTGAGCCGCGATGCGTCGCGTCCGGTGACGGATCATGTGGGGAGACACGCGAGGAACTGCGGTCAGGCTGGTCGCCTATTCCGCAACGCGTCGATACCCGCCGCTGACCCAGTCGGCGACTAGTCGGCCGTATTCCTCCGCTGCTTCCTCCCACGCGAAGTGGCCGGCGTCGAGGGGGTGTATCTCGCTGTTGGGGAGGAGGTCGTAAAGGTACTCGCTGTTCGACCACGGCACGAGGTCATCGTGGCGGCCCGCCACGATCTGGGTCGGTGTGGTGATGGACGGGAGCAGATCATGCAGCGCCGGGTTCTGCACGGGGTAGGTCCGCACAAACCGCGCCGACTCTGCGAAGCGCCCGAGGTCGTAGGCGCTGACGTAGTCCTCGTGGACCTCCGGCTCGCTGACGCTCGGGGCGGCCGGCTCGACCGCGTTGCCGATATTCGTTCTGGCGTCGAGAGCGCGCACGTCATCCAGCGTCGGCGCTTCGATGATGTCCTTGAGCGCGCCGCCCGCGTCGATCGGGAAGCGGACCGCGCCGCCGCCGATGGTCAGGCTCGTGACCCGTTCTGGAGCCTTCGCAGCGAGGAAAAGCGCCGCGGCCGTGCCAACGTCCGGGCCGACGACGTGCGGAGCTCCCATGCCCCACTCGTCGATCAGACGGGCCAGGAACGCTCCAGCGCCATCCGGGGCGATCAACTCCGGGCGGCCATCTGAGTGGCCGAATCCCGGCATGTCGATGGCGACCACCCGCCCGACTGCCGCAACTCGGTTCCAGATGCGGCGGAAGGCCCAAAGGCTTTCCGGCCACGGCGCCAGCAGCAGCACGCTGACGTCCGAGTCTGCCTTGTTGTCCGCGAACCTCACCCGCACCCCGTCACAGACTCGGAAGTACGTGCTGATCGTCGAAACCGCCTCGGCACCCATCTCACAACTCTCTTCGTTGAACCCTCTATCGGCCGGATCGCCTACCTGATCTGCCTCAACGCGCCGCCCCTGGTCGCCGCCCCCTGGGCGTCCTCGAAGCCCGGCACTGCGCTCGGAATCTTCTTCGGCTCCGCCTGAAGCACATCAGAGCTCAGAACCATGACGACCACCTTTGCAACTATGTGGATCAGCATAGAACGGAGCGCTCAGCTGATCAATACCCAAGGCCGAACGCCGTTGGGCCGAATTTGCTTGAAGAGCGCACCTCAACCGGATTCGGGCGCATCAGCCGGCTCGGCCGAACCCAGGTACGGCTCCCCCGCGAGCATCACAGCCAGCGTGACCACTACGAGTGCGAGCGCTGCAAGGGCGGGGAACCACTGGGCGACGAACGGCAACCCGAGCAGCACGGCACTTGCGCCGATTCGGACCAGGGGCCACGTCCGCACCTCTCGATGCCAGACGAAGGCTGAGGCGCGCTCGACGGCCGCTGTCCGCGGAGGCGATCACGGCGGGGAGTGCGGCGATGGTTTCGGCGAGCTCCTCGATGGGAGCGAGGGTTCCCCGGTTCAGTAGCCGCTTGGCCGCTGCAAGCGCTTCACGGTCGAAGCCTTCGAGTCTGCGGGCGAGCAGGTCGACGAACGCGTCGAGTTCGCGGTCTGGGAGCGCTCGTGCACCCAGCCGTACAGTTCCGCTGTGCCGGCGTCGTAGTCGTCGACGGTGGCGATGACCTCGAGTGCCCGCGCACGACCGATGAGCCGCGCGAGCCGTTCGATGCCGCCGCCCGCCGGGAGAAGCCCGAACGGGACTTCGGGCTGGCCGAGGATTGCGTTCTCTCGCGACGCATACCGCAGATCGCAGGCGAGCGCGATCTCATTCCCGCCGCCGCGAGCGCGTCCTCTGAGAGAGGCGATGGAGATCACGGGGCTTCTGCAAGCCTGCGCGTGACCTCGGCGAACGGATGAAGCCGGGCCACCGGGTCGCCCACGCCTGCAGCGCGAACGTCGTAGCGGGCCATGAAGAAGTCGGGGTTGGCGCTTCGGAACACGGCCACCCGGAGGTCGCCATCCTCTTCGAGGATGCCGACCACCTCGTCGAGCTCGCTGACGGTGTCGTCGTCGAGCATGTTGAAGGGTGGGTTCTGGTACACGAGTTCCAGGTACCCGGGTGCCGGCCTGGCGGCCGTGAACCTGGTCACGCCTGCTGGCCCGACCCGGCGGCCGCCTGGAGGGCTGCGATTTCGGCGCGAGCGGCCGTCACGAGCTCTTCGTTGGTGTGTGCGTGTCCCTTGAGCCCCCATCCGCCGGGCACGGCCTCGGTGAGGAGCACCCAGGTGCGGTCGCGCAGGCCAGGATTCCCGGATGCCTCGACGACGAGGGCTGTGAGCTGGGCGACGACGGCGAGTTGCTTGTCGCGGTCGAGCGCTCCGGCGTTGGTGAGGACCTGCACGCGCACGTGGTCGCTGCCACCGTCCACGTCGGAGATGCCGTTGGCGGGCAGCTCGTGCACGAAGGCCGCTGTGTTCTGTCGGAACATCGGGATGTCGGGCACTTGCTCAACGGTCTTGACGGTTGCCGCCGCATCCGCCGCCAGCTTGTGCGGGTCAGCGAAGGTGCCAGCCGGCGCGAAGATATCGATCATGGGCATGGGAGGAGTTCCTTCTAGTTCTGATGACTTCGTTGCCCGTCAGTATGAACTATGACGCTCGGCATAATCAAGAGCCCTCCGCCAAGAGCAAACTTGCCCGCTATGATTAGGAGCCGAAACATAGAACTCGTGGTGAAGGGCAGCTGACCATGGCTCGAGACACGCGCCGACAGATGATCGAAGGGGCAATGGAGCTCCTCGCCACCAATGGGCTGCAGGGCACGTCCTTGGGCGATGTCGTCGAAGCGACGGGCGCCCCGAGAGGCTCCATCTACCACCATTTCCCCGGTGGGAAGGATGAGTTGATCGCGGCCGCCGTCGACGCGACCGGGCAGAAGTACCTCGAGTGGATGGATACGTTCGTCGGCGCCTCACCCGAGATGATCACCGGCGGATTTCTGCAGTTCTGGCGGCACACGTTGATCCGCTCCGACATGAAGGCCGGCTGCCCAGTCCTCGCGGTGACCGTGTCCTCGGATGACGAAGAGCTCATCGATCATGCCCGCGCGGTCTTCCGAGACTCGCGCGCGAAGATCGCCGAACTCCTTACTGAAGCGGAAGTTCCCGCAGCCGCTGCTGCGACCTTCGCGACCATCGCGGTCGCCTCCGCGGAGGGCGCCGTCGTCCTTGCCCGAGCCGAACGCAGCATCCAACCGTTCGACGTTGTCGCCGCCAGCCTCACCGAACAAGCGCGGCAACTCACGAAGTAGTCTCCCCCTGATCGACACTCTCGGAGGGATATCCCACCACCAAGCCGTGGCTACGTGCGAGGCGCCGCCGGTGCCTGACGAACCGGGGGCCCTCGACGTCAAGCCGACGGTGTTTGGCGGGCGCCAAGCCGGGGGCTGGCGGTTGTGAAAGGCGTGAGACACAACCTAGGAGAACTGTGCTCCGCACCCATGAAATTACGCAGCCCCAGTCGGGATTACCGCCACGGGAGTTGACCCTCCTTGGATGGATGGTCAGCCTTTGGGATCAAGCGGACCTGGGAGGGCCAACCCACTACCGGGCTTCCCTCAAAACCCGGCAATCTCATTGTGCCCTTGAGTGTCGGTTGTGAGTCCGTAGGTTCGGACCACAGACCATATCCGCGCGGTCTGGGGCGCTCCACATTGAGAGCTCGATCGCTTCCGCCGGGTGCCGGCCGTCTCGATCGCTACGCTGGCTCTAGAGGCGCGACGCCGAGGAAGTGGCTGTAGCTGTCCTCTCCGAGAAGCAGTCCGCCGGGGTCGAACGGCCAGAGGATCGTCATTCGCATCGTGAGAGCAGCGAGACCGCTGATGTCGGGAAGTCCGAAGGCGCCGAGCGTCGGGCGGGAACATGGCTGACCATGACGCCTTCGGTCACGATCACGTCTTCATCGACGACGAGTCGCGCGATCCACGCGATCTACGTGTCGCAGCCGAAGGTCGTCGCGGACCTGATCCGTACCGCCGTGGCGAGCGTCGCGGCATCCGCAGCGGCCTGAGAACGACGGATTCGGCCGGAGCCTTCGTCAGGGGGCTCCGGCCGACCTGTGCGACTCGACATGGATCGCGCTGCCGACGCCTGCGGTCACCCGCCCCGACCGTGGACGGTGAAGCTCTGAGCCAGGAAGTCCGTCATGATCCTCATCATCGACGTCGTCGTCCAGAACTTCTCCTCCCCGCCTTTGACGGCCAGGTCCCCGTGTCCGGCGCCGGTGACGAGGTACCGGGTGCAGCTGACGCCGGCCCGCAGGAGGGCCTGGTGGAGCAACGCGGTCTGGACCGGCGAGATCATTCGATCGTCGCTGCCGTGGAAGATGAGGAACGGCGGTGTCGACGGGTTCACGTGCGTCGCGGGGTCGGCGGCCATGACCGCGTCTGGGTCGTCATCGAGGTTCACGGCTTCGGGCCCGTGCACGTATCGGGCGATCGGGTTTCCCGGGGCGTAGACCGCATCGACGGTGGCCCGGTCGAATCCGTCGGCGAGTCGGCGGAGGTCGGAACCTCCGAACTTGTCGATGATCGCCTGGACCTCAGCGTCTCCATCCGGATCGAACTGGCGATCACCGTTGGTGGCTCCGGCGAGGGCGACGAGGTACCCGCCCGCGGATTCACCCCAGAGCGCCACCCGGGTGGGGTCGATGCGGTACTCGTCGGCGTTCGCGCGCAGGAACCGGACGGCCGCCCTGACATCGGCCAGTCCGTCCAGGTAGGTGGCGCCGTGGCGAGTGGTGCGGTACTCGATGCTCGCGACGACATAACCGGCGGCGGCGACCGCGCGTCGCATCCGTCGACCGGCGACCTTCGGCGACCTGACGAAGCCGCCTCCGGGGACGAAGACCACCAGGGGGTGGACACCCGGCGCTTCGGGGACGAGGACGTCGGTCCGCAGCGCCAGCGGCGCGCCACCCCTCCCGGCCCTCTCGCGGCGGACGAACGCTCGATTCCGGAACTCGCGCAGCCCTCCGACCCGACCGATCTGCCCCGCGGCATCGGCAGCGATCACCACGCTGTCCTCGGCGTCATACGGCGCCGGGTGCTTCGAGACCGGCACCGGATGTCCACTCAGCGCGGCGACTTTCGTCATCAGGGTTGGGATGTTCATCTCGATGCCCTCCGGGTCAGCGAACCCTCACGATCTGGATTCGAACGGCATCAGACGCCAGCTCGACAGTAGGTCGAGTATGCCGCACCTGCGCCGATGTTGCTATCTTACAGATATATCAGTAGAATACCGCTGGCACCTTTCAACGACGAAGGAGAGCACATGTCCCTGCACCACCGGCGCACCAGCGCCCGAATCCTGGCCGGAACCACCGCTCTTGCGGCCGTCGCAGTCCTCGCCGGCTGCACAGCGGGAGCAAGCGGCAACGAGTCGGACACCGATGACCCGATCCGCATCGGTGCTTCGCTGCCCCTGACCGGCCCGGTCGCCGATCGATCCGGCCCAGGCTTCAACGGCTACGAACTCTGGGCGGAACAGGTCAACGAAGCCGGCGGCCTGCTCGGACGGCCGGTCGAACTCGTCGTACTCGATGACGGATTCGATCAGGACCAGGTGGTATCCAATTACACCCGCCTGATCAGTCAGGATCAGGTCGACCTCCTGCTCGGCACGTTCTCATCGGCCCTGAACCTCCCCGCCTCTGCGGTCGCGGAGCGGAACGGCATGGTCTACGTCGAGCCGTCCGGCGGCGCCCAAGAGATCTTCGAGCAGGGCTTCACGCGCCTGTTCTTCGCGCAGCCCGGCACCTCCGAGACATTGCCCGACAGGTTCCTCGAGTGGGTCGAGTCGCTGCCGGAAGACGAGCGACCGGCCACTGCGGCATTCCTGACGCAGACCGACCCGAACACCGAGCCGGCCGTCCAGGGCATCCAGGACGGACTCGAGGCGCTGGGGGTCGAGACGGTCTACGACGACGCCTACCCGGTCGAGCAGACTTCGTTCGACGCGGTCGCGGACGCCATCGGCAGAGCGGCTCCGCAGGTCCTGATCCACGGTGCGGTCGCCGAAGACGGCGCCTCGCTCCTGCAGGCCCTGCAGCGGGTCGGCTTCACCCCCGAGGTGCTGTTCCAGACCAACGCGCCGACGGATACGGTCACCTACCCCGATTCGATCGGTGTGGAGAACACCGAGGGGATCTTCACCCCGGTGAGCTGGACGCCGAGCGCCCAGTTCGAGGGGAGCCCGGAGTTCGTCGAGGCGTACGAGGCGAACGTACGGCACCACGCCGAACGATGACGCGTCGTCGTCGTTCGCCGCCGCACAGATCCTGCAGACCGCGGTCGAAGCGGTCGGCGAGATCGACCAGGACGGCATCGCCGAGTGGCTGCACGCCAACACCGTCGAGACCATCGCCGGGCCGATGTCCTGGGACGAACGAGGCGTTCCGCAGGGCTCCCTGTCCCTCGCGCAGTGGCAGGACGGCCAACTCGTGATCGTGCTGCCGGAAGACGCCGCCGAGACCTCGAGCGTCGTCTACCCGAAGCCCGCCTGGGTGGGATGACGCGCCCATGGGTCTCCTGCTCCAGACGCTGGTCTTCGGCGTACTCCTCGGCAGCGTCTACGCGCTCGCCTCGTCCGGCCTCTCACTCACCTACGGGGTGCTGCGGATCGTGAACCTCGTCCACGGCTCCCTGCTCATCGCCGGCGGGTACGTGACCTACACCCTCTGGTCATCCATCGGGCTCGACCCGATCGCGAGCGTGCCGTTGTCAGCCCTCACCGTGGGCGCACTCGGCGGCCTGCTCTACCTGGCCTTCATCCGCCCGGCGATGCCGGGCGGTGAGGGAGGGACCATGATGGCCACGTTCGCCCTGATGATCGCCAGCCAGGGTGCCTTCGCGCTCATCTGGGGCAACACCCCGCTCACCGTCGCCGTGCCATACGCACGGGCCTCGTTCACGATCGGTGAACTGAACATTCCGGAGGCGCAGCTCTACGCGGCAATCGTCGCTGTCCTGGTGCTCGCGGTGCTGCTCTTGCTGCTCCTGCGCACCGGGCTCGGGCGGGCGATCCGGGCAGCAGCCGCCAACCCGGCGGGCGCACGCTTCGTCGGAATCGAGGTCGGCCGCGTCAACGCACTGACGTACACGATCGGCGCGGCCACCGCCGGCGCCGGCGGCGCCCTGGTGAGCCTGATCTATCCGCTCAGTCCCGACGCGTGGGCGCAGTGGCTCGGCCGAGGACTCGCCATCGTCGTGCTCGGCGGCCTCGGCAGCCTCGCCGGCACATTCATCGCAGCACTGATCCTCGGCATCCTCGAGACCTTCATCACGACGTACGTGTCTCTCAGCTGGACCGTCATCGTGCCCTACCTGGTGATCATCGTGGTGCTCATGGTCCGCCCGACCGGGATCCTGGGTCATCGCGGTCGAACGGACGTGATCCACGCATGAGCATCGCAACCGCCGCCCTGCGGAGGAACGCCACGCCCCGCCGCCACTGGATCGCCATCGCCGGCGCCGCGCTCGTCATCGTGCTCCTCGCCATCGGCCCACTCACCTGGAGCGACCTCTACATCCAGAACGTGCTCATCCTGATCATGCTGCTGGCCATCATGGCCTCCACGTGGAACGTGATGGGCGGATTCGCCGGATACATCTCCCTCGGCCACAGCGCCTTCCTCGGCGTCGGCGCGTACACGACGGCGGTCCTCGTCGTCCAACTCGGGCATGCCGTGGTGGGCGGGCATCGCGGCCTCGGCGGTCACCTCAGCGCTTCTGGCCGGATGCTTCGCACTCGCCACACGGCGCGCCCGTGGGCACGCCTACATCATGGTCACGTTCGCCGCGCTCGAGCTCCTCAAAGTGCTCGCGATGAACCTGACCGCCATCACCAACGGAAACCACGGGCTGGTCATGCCGTTCCTTCGGGTGGACCGCGAATACCAGCTCTGGCCGTACTACTTCGGCACACTGGCACTGCTGGTGCTCACGGTGGCGCTCGTGATCATGATCCGGCGATCCAAGTTCGGGGCGGGGCTGCTGAGCATCCGCGAGGATGAGGACAAGGCCGCCTCGGTCGGCATCCCGACCTCTCGCTACAAGCTCATCGCACTCGTCCTGAGCGGTGTACCGGTGGGCCTCGCCGGCGGCATCTACGCGTACTACATCGGCTTCGTCGAGCCACGCGGCATGTTCCTCATCGCGGTGAGCATGCAGATCGTGCTCGCCGTGCTCCTCGGCGGCCGCGGCACCATCGTCGGCCCTCTTCTGGGGGCGGCCATCGTCGAACCGCTCTCGCAGCTCACCAACTCACTGGTCGGCGGGTGCCGACGGCGGCGCATGGAAGCTCGTGATCTTCGGCGCCATCCTTCTCGCCGTCATCCTGCTCCTGCCGCGGGGAATCATCCCCACGATCGGTGGCCTGGTCGGGAGACTTCGTCAGCGCACCGACGACGCACTGACCGGGCGGCGCTTCGACGACGAAGAGACGCTTCCGATCGGTGAGGCCCTTCGCAGACTGGCGACCTCGGGCCACGGCCGGACCCACGACCGGTCGCCAGACATCCTCGTCGTCGCAGACCTCTCGAAACGCTACGGCGGCGTCACCGCGTTGGACGGGTGCTCCTTCGCCGTACCCCGCGGCTCGATCACAGCCCTGATCGGCCCCAACGGCTCCGGAAAGACCACCGCGTTCAACGTGATCGACGGGAGCCAGCGCGCCGACGACGGCACCGTGACGCTGAACGGCGAGCGCATCGACGGCCTCTCCCGCTGGGAGCACGCGTATCGAGGCGTCGGCCGCACCTTCCAGATCGACCCGGCTTGTTCCCCGCGCTCACGGTCCGGGAGAACCTCGTCGCCCCACTCCGGGAGTTCCGCTGGTCACGTCTCGCGAGTCCGGCCATGTCCGGTGTCGAACGGGAACGAGCCGAGGCCGCGATCGCCCTCGTCGGGCTCACGCGGTACCTCGACGTGCGCGCCGGCGACCTCTCCTACGGCCAGCAGAAGCTCGTCGAACTCGCCCAGGTCCTCGTGCTCGATCCCGACCTGGTGCTGCTCGACGAGCCCGCCAGCGGAATCAACCCGGCCCTCATCGATCGGATGACCGAGATCATCCTCGCGCTGCGGGATGCCGGCAAGACCGTCCTGATCGTCGAGCACAACATGCCGTTCGTGCTCGGATGCGCCGACGTGGTGCATGTCCTCGCCGCCGGTCGACTCATCGCCAGCGGCTCTCCAGACGACATCCGCGCCAACCCGGTGGTGCTCGACGCATACCTCGGGGATTCCGAACCCGTCACCGGAGGTGCCAAGTGATCCGAATGAACAGCGTCAGCGCGGGCTACGGCGGCGGCCTGGTCCTCCGCGATGTGTCGCTCACCGTTGAAGCAGGCCGAGCGACGTGCATCGTCGGACCGAACGGCGCCGGAAAATCCACCATGCTCAAGGTCATCTGCGATGACCTCCGGCCGGTGTCCGGCACCATCGAAATCGACGGCGAGCAGGTCACCGGCATCGGGCCGGCCGCCGCGATCCGACGCGGAGTCGTGATGATCCCCCAGACGAATGCGCTGTTTCCCGGAATGACCGTTCGGGAGAACATCCTGCTCGGCGGTCACGCGATACGAATCCGCGGGCGCGCAGCTCGGCAGCGGTTCGACGAACTGGCCGTGATGTTCCCGATCATCGGAGAGCGGGCATCGGCGCATGCCGGCCTGCTCTCCGGCGGACAGCGCCGGATGGTCGAGTTCGCCAGGGCGTTGATGAGTCGCCCCCGAGTCGTCCTCCTCGACGAACCCTCGATCGGGCTTGACCCCAAATCCCGGGAGACGCTCGCGGGCTCAGTCCGTTCGCTCGTCGACGCGGGGACGACCGTCGTGCTCGTGGAGCAGAACGTCCGGTTCGGCCTCTCGCTCGCCGCGACCGGCGTGATCATGGAAAGCGGGCGCTTCGTCGCCAGCGGCCCCGCCGACCAGCCTCCTCGATGACCCTGACCTGCGCGCCGTGTTCCTAGGTGGTCACGCCGCATCCACCACCGAGGAGCACTGATGATCGAACGCCGCAACCGAGCCGGACTCAGCGTCGACGCGCGACTCGACGACTTCGTCTCCGACGAACTGCTGCCCGCCGCCGGTATCGACCCCGACACGTTCTGGACCGGTACCGCCAACGTCGTCGCGGGGTTCGGCCCACGGATCGAATCCGCACTCCAGTACCGTGACACCCTGCAGGCACAGCTCGACGGCTGGCACCGCCACCACCCCGGCCCGATCGCCGACATGGACGGTTACGTGAAGTTCCTCGAGGAGATCGGCTACCTCCTTCCCGAGCCGGATGTCGCCGACACACGCATTCGCACCGACCGCGTCGACGACGAGATCTCGAAGATCGCCGGCCCGCAACTCGTGGTGCCGCTGACGAACGGCCGATTCGCAGCGAATGCCGCGAACGCGCGATGGGGCTCCCTCTACGACGCGCTGTACGGCACCGACGCGATCCCACGCGAAGGAACGCTCGTGCCCGGATCGTCGTTCAACGCCGTGCGCGGCGCAGCCGTGATCGCCTGGGCCCGTCGCCTCCTCGACGACGCAGCCCCGTTGGAGCGCGGATCCCACGCCGATGCGACCGCCTACGCCGTGGTCGACTCGACGCTGCACGTCTCACTCCCCGACGGCCGCACCACGCTGCGCGACCAGCACCAGTTCGTCGGCTATCGCGGAGACCCCGCGACGCCGACCGCGATCGTGCTGGCCAACCGCGGGCTGCATCTCGAGATCCTCATCGACCGTGACGACCCGATCGGCGCTTCCGACGCCGCGGGCGTGCGCGATGTCGTGCTGGAGTCCGCGGTCACGACGATCATGGATCTCGAGGATGCGGCATCCGCGGTCGACGCCGCCGACAAGGTGGGCGCGTACCGCACCTGGCTGGGGCTCATGACCGGCACGCTCGAAGCCACCGTGCTGAAGGACGAACGCAACTTCGTGCGGGTGCTGGAGCCCGATCGCCCGCACACTCGGGCCGACGGGGAGACCGCGTTCCTGCCGGGCCGGTCACTGCAGTTCATCCGCCACGTCGGGCACGCGATGTTCACCGACGCGGTGCTCGACCCCGACGGCAGGCCGATCCCCGAAGGCGTGCTCGACGCGATGCATCACGGTGGCGGCGGCGCTGCCCGACCTGCACGCCCGGTCCAGGCTGCGGAACTCACGGACCGGGTCGATGTACATCGTCAAGCCGAAGATGCACGGCCCCGAGGAGGTGGCCTTGACTGTCGACCTGTTCGCCGCGCTCGAGGAGGTGTTCGGACTCCCCGAACACACGCTCAAGCTCGGCATCATGGACGAGGAACGACGAACGACCGTCAACCTGGCGGCCTGTGTCGCGGTGGCGCGCGACCGCGTCGTCTTCATCAACACCGGATTCCTCGACCGAACCGGCGACGAGATCCACACGTCCTCCGCCGCCGGCCCGTTCCCGCGCAAGGCGCACCTGCGATCCCACCCGTTCATCTCCGCCTATGAGGACCACAACGTCGACGTCGGCCTCGCGGCGGGGTTCGGCGGTCGTGCGCAGATCGGCAAGGGGATGTGGGCGATGCCCGACCTCATGTCCGCGATGCTCGATCAGAAGGCCGCCCAGCTTCGCGCCGGCGCCAGCACCGCCTGGGTTCCCTCACCGACGGCGGCCACGCTGCACGCGACCCATTACCACCGAACGGATGTCGCCGCCGTGCAACGTGAACTCGCGGGGCGGGCACGCCGAGGCATCCGCCCGATTCTCGAACCCGCCGATCACCGACGCCGACACCTACGGCGCCGACGAGAGACTGGCCGAGCTGAACGACAACGTGCAGTCCATCCTCGGCTACGTCGTGCGGTGGATCGACCAGGGCATCGGATGCTCCAAGGTCCCCGACCTCTCGGACACCGCGCTGATGGAGGACCGTGCAACCCTGCGGATCTCGAGCCAGCTGCTCGGGAACTGGCTCGAGCACGGCCTCATCGATCGCGACGACGTGAACGCAAGCATGGATCGGATCGCGCCACGAGTCGACGCACAGAATGCGGACGACCCGGCCTACCGCTCGCTCGGCAACTCCGAGGAACCCACTCTCGCGTACCGGGCGGCCCGGGATCTCATCCTGGAAGCGGCCGAGCGGCCGAATGGCTACACCGAGCCGGTGCTGCACGGTTATCGGCGCCGGGCGAAGGCGGCATCGTGATGGCGTCGACGGCGGGTGAGGCGCGCCTGCTCGCCGAACTCCGCGCCGGGCGCCCGCAACTCGTGCTCGGCGTCCGCATCTCCCGGAGTACCGACGTGATCCGCATCGCGAAGTCGACCGGACACCACGGGATCATGATCGACCTGGAGCACTCGACCATGTCGATCGACACCGCGGCCACGCTCTGCACAACGGCTGACGATCTCGGGCTGACCGCATTCGTTCGGATTCCCGAGAACGACTACGGGGTGATCGGCCGACTGCTCGACGGCGGCGCGCACGGCATCGTCGTGCCACGGGTCGAGACCGCCGAGCAGGCCGAACTCCTCGCCGGCGCGTGCCGATTCCCACCGCGCGGTCATCGCTCGCAGACGGCGCAGTTGCCCCAGTTGGGAATGGTACCGACGCGGTCCACCGAACTCGCGCCGGTCGTCGATCGGGCCACGATCGTCAAGGTGCTGCTCGAGTCGCCTCGCGGAATCGAGAACGCCGCCGCCATCGCGGCCGTCGATGGCATCGACATCATCGGCATCGGGGCGAACGACCTCACCGCCGAGCTCGGAATCCCCGGCCAATACGACGACCCTCAGGTGAAGGACGCCGCACGGGCAGTCTGGGCCGCCGTCGAGTCGGCCGGGAAGATCGGCATGATCGGCGGCATCTCCGGCACCGCCATCCTCGCCGAGTACCTCGCCATGGGGCTCTCGCCGTTCCTGCTCACCGGCACCGATTCCGACCTCCTGTTCGACGGCGCGCAGTCGCGGGTCGAACGCTGGCTCGGATGGCACGACTCGATGACCCAGGAGGCCTGAATGGACCTGCCCTTCGCCGTCACGACGCCGATGCGCTCGGCCGACACGAACTCCAGGCCCGGGTTCACCCTCCCGGCGGGCACGTGCGACAGCCACTTCCACGTGTTCGAGGCCGGCTATCCTCACGTGCCGGATCCGCAGTACACGTTCCCCGAGGGCACGCTTGACCAATACCTCGCGATGACCGAGGTGCTTGGCATCGACCGCATGGTGATCGTGCAGCCCACGTACTACGGCGACGACAACTCGCTCACCCTCGACACCCTGGGCCGGCTCGGCGATCGCGCACGTGCTGTCGTGCGGCTCCCTGACGACGCCGACTCGGCGACCTTGGACGAGTACGACCGTGCCGGCGTTCGTGCGATACGCCTCGACCTCTTCGCACGGCGATCGTTGCCGTTGACGGAGATCCAGGCCTACATCACGCGCATGGCGGCGCTCGCGACATCCCTCGACTGGCACCTGCAGTTCTATGCGCCGGGTTCGGTCATCCGTGACCTGTTGCCGTTCCTCGCCGACCTCGAGGTGCGCTTCGTCATCGACCACATGGGCTACATGAAAAAATCGGACGGGCTCGGCGACGAAGACTTCACCCGCCTGCTCGGGCTGCTCGGCTCCGGCAACTGCTGGATCAAGTTGACCGGTCCGTACCGCGTCGCGGGCGACGAGCCGATATCGAGCGTCGCGTCGCTGGGGCGGGCACTCGTGGCGGCGCGCGCCGACCGGCTACTCTGGGGCACCGATTGGCCGCACCTCCCCGACGGGCAGCGCGACACCGGCGAGCTGCTCGCTCTGCTCGCCGACTGGGCTCCGGATGCCGCGGATCGCGACCGGATCCTCGTGGATTCACCTGACCTGCTGTTCTTCGGACGCTAGGAGGAGTTGATGGCGTTGCTGACCGAGATCCAGCGCATCCCGACCACCGGCGCCCGGGCCGTTTGCGCCTTCGCGCTTGCCGGAGGGCACTGGCTCGCCATCCCGCAGCTCGCCGCCGACGCCGCCGGTAGCCCGCCCGGGATCAACGGCGGAAGCTCCGACACCGAGGTACTGCTCCTCCGCGACACCCCGAACGGCTTCGTGCCCGCTGGAACCCTCCCCGTCGGCGGCGGCGAGGACGCCGAGGCGTTCGAACTGGACGGCCGGTCGTTCCTCGCCGTCGCCTCCATCCGGAGCGGGTCCGGGCCGTATGACTTCGCCACCCGCTCGCCGATCTTCGTCTCGGAAGGCGGTGGCTTCGTCCCGTTCCAGAGCGTGGACAGCTTCGCCGCGAAGCAGTGGCGATTCTTCCGTGCGGGCGGGTCGACGTTCCTCGGACTGGCCCAGAACCTTCCGTCGGGCGACCGGTCGAGCCTGGTGCTGCGCTGGGACGGGACGCGGTTCGCACCGTTCCAGGAGATCGAATCGAAGGCCGGATATAACTTCGCCGCCTTCGACATCGACGGCGACACATATCTCGCCCACGCCGACCACGTGCTCCCGACCCGCCTCTACCGATTCGACGGCGATCGCTTCGTCGAACACCAGTCGCTCCTCCCCGCCGGCGGCCGGGCATTCCAGCTCATCGAGGACGGCGCCGTGCGCTATCTCGCCGTGGCGCGGATCGATGGCGACTCGGTGCTGCTGCGCTGGAACGGCACCGAGTTCGTGCCACATGACACCCTGCCGGGCGGGCCGGGGGGCAGGGAGTTCGCTTGGGTGGAGACGCCGCGCGGCCGGTATCTGGTCCGAGTCGACTTCATCCACGGCACCCCCGCCGAACCGCAGCCGGACCTTCGCTCCCACATCTACCGCTATGAAGGCGGGCGCCTCGAGACGGTCGTGCGATTCCCCACCACCGGCGGCACCGACGTCACCGTGCTTCCCGGAGACGGAACCCGCCTCGCGGTCTCGAACGGCCTGTCCGCGGCACCGGAACCTGGGAGTACCTTCGGAGCCGAGACGGTCGTCTACGGATTCGATGACTCGGAAGGAGACTGAACATGTACGAGAGTCCAGAGCTCCGACGCCTCTTCTCGACCTACAGCAACTCGAAGGCGCCCGGACGCGAATCGATCGCCGATCACCTCTCGCTGCTGTCGTTGGCGGAGCATCGCGACGACACCCTCATCGTCGCCACCGCGACCGACCTCGCCGTGTACCCGGGCGGGGGCGCTCCGCCCCAGGTGCAGGGATTCCGGATCAATATCCCCGGATTCACCGAACTGACCGCGATCTCGCACCTCGGGCCGGCGATCGCGAGCATCGTCGCAATCTCATTGCGCGGTGAGGACGACGTGTGGCGCCGCGACGCGCAGCGACTTCTCGACGACACCAGGCGCGTCAGAGCCGCCAACGGCACACAACTCTGGCGGGAATCACTCGGGATCACCGCCTTCGAGGGTCGCGAAGAACGCATCGCAGCGATGGTCGACTATGCGTGCGCGATCTCGGAGCGGTACCTCGTGCGCGCACTCGCCGAGCCCGGGTACCTGAGCCCGACAACGCTGCGCGACGACCTGCTCGACGGTCGGTCGACCGAGCTCCCGGTTTCCATGAACAAGATCATGATCGCCACGTTCGGCCTATACGCACTGGACTCCACGCACCGGCTCGTGAACTGGCTCGACGACATCGGCGTGGACTGGGATCGCACCCTGTTCACGATCACCGGCCGACAAGGCCGCCCCACCGCCGGCACCTCGAAGGCGACGACGAATCTCGCCCGCATCATGCACCTGGTCTCGGGCGGTCGCCTCTCGGTCGACCGCATCTTCGTCGCACCAACCATGCCCGGATTCGAGACCCCGCGCGACGGCGACCTCTCGGAGGTGGCAGCAGCCGAGGAGCCCATCCGGTGGCAACTCGCCCGCGTGATGTCCTCGGCGGAGCTCGCCCCGATCATGTACGACGGATATCCCGCATTCGCTGAGCCCGGCCTGTACGGTCCCGACCTTCATGTCGGCGCGAACTCGGTCACAGAGATGCCGCGGATCCTCGCACCTGATGACTGGCTGACGATGTTCACCCGCCTCCGACTGACGCTGGAGGATCCCCGACAGCTGCTCGCGGCAGGGGTAACGGACTTCGTTGCGGAGCAACTGCTCGAGGCCGGCAACGATCCGATAGCCGTAACGGTGCCCGGTCTCGACGGGGAACCATACCCGCCAGTCGCCCTCGCGGCTCCAGAACAGCGACAGTAGGCTGGGTGCGAGATGACGACGCAGATCCTGCCCACCGGCGCCGCACCGGCGACGGACAGACCGGTGTCGCTCACCGATCAGGTCCAGACCCGACTGCGCGAGGAAATCCTGTCTGCGAAGTGGCGACCCGGCGACCTCCTCCTAGAGGCGGAATTGGCCGCTCGCTACGGCGTCTCGAAGACCCCGGTGCGCGAGGCGCTTCGACTGCTCGCCGAGCAGGGCTGGATCCTCACCATTCCACGCAAGGGCTACCTCGTCAGGCCGCTGCGACTGCACGACATCAAGGAAGTATTCGAGCTGCGGTTGCTGCTCGAACCCGGGCTCTTTGCCCATGCGGCCCGCGGCGGTGCGCCATCTCATTTCGAACTGCTGCGGCAGCTCGTGACACGCACGGCCGAAGAAGACGACCCCGACGACTCACAAGCCTCACCAGGCCGCGAGTTCCACCTGGCCGCAGTACGAATGGCCGACAACACGCGCGCGAGCGTGATCGTATCCGGACTGCTCGACGAGGTGCGCCGACTCCACCACATCCTGCCGGAGGTGCGAACGCATCTGCCCACCCCCGATCTCGCGTCTGACCACGGGGCGATCCTCGCCGCGATGGAGCAGCGCGACGGCGATCTGGTGCACCGACTCGTGCGTGATCACATCCAAGCCTCCGCTGACCGAGTGCTCAGCGCCTTCCAACTCGAAATGGGCTGACGTCGAGACCCTCGATTCGGAAGTTCCCGTTAGACGGTAGCTGAGGCGGCGAATGCGGAGATCCCCGGCCGCGAGCACGGCTCAGCCTGCCGATCGCGCCGCGCGACTCTGCTCGGCCACGAGCGGGGCTGCGATGAGCGACTCGAGCGGCATTACGGCGGCGCCGATCGCGACGGTGTCGCCGCCGAACGTGCACGGCAACAGCGAGAACTGCTCGGCCGGGCGGCGCAGGGCGGCGGCCTTCGTGGCGGTCTCGATGCGCCCGGCGAGCCGCTCCATGAGTCGCATCCCGACCCAGCCGCCGATGATCACGCGCTCGGGGTTGTAGAGGTTCACGAGCCCGCCGAGGGCGATGCCGAGGTTCGCCACCACCTCGTCGACGACCTGGCTGGCCACATCGTCGCCGTGCATCGGCGGCGTCGAGCAGCTCGCCGATCGCGCGCCATCCGGAGCCGTCGAACGAACCGCCGAGCCCGGCCCATCGATCGAGGATCGCCTGCGCGCCGAGGAACGCCTCGACGCACCCGCGCCGACCGCAGCGGCACACCGGTCCACTGCGGTCGAGTGGAGACATGGCCCCACTCGGAGGCGCTGCTCGCGTGCCCGCGATACACCTCGCCGTCGGCGATGACCCCGAGGCCCACACCGCGTCCGAGCAGCGCGACGACCGCGTGCTCGACGCCGCGCGCCGCGCCGAACCACTGCTCGGCCTTCGCCTGGGTCTTCGCGCCGTTCTCGGCGATGAGCGGCAGGTCGTGGTCGAGCAGCGGGCCGCACCGGCACTGGCGGCCAGCCGAGGCTCTCGGCATAGAGCGTCTGCGCGCCGGATGCATCGGTCTCGACGATGCCCGGGAGCCCGAGCCCGACGCCCACGACCCTCGGCCAGCGGCCGAGGTTGCGCTGGCGAAGCGCCTCGACGGCGTCGGTGAGGTCGTGCCCGATCGCGTCGGGCGACTCCTCGATGCGACCGCCGCGGAACTCCTGGTCGACGCGGGTCATCGTGAGGTCGAACAGCTCGACCGCGACCCCGCGCTCGCCGACGTCGGCGCCGATGAAGTACGCGCCGTCGGCGACGGGTTCGAGCAGCGACGTCGGTCGTCCGCCCTGCGAGGCGAGCAGCCCGGTCTCGGCGACGAGCCCCTCGGCGATGAGGTCGCCGACGATGTTCGTCGCCGACGCCGACGACAGGCCACTCGCGGCGGCGATCTCGGCCCGCGTGGCGTTGCCGTCGGTGATGAGCTGTGTGAGTGCGGCCGACCGGTTCTGAGCCCGCAGCGACTTGACGGTGAGCGACTGCCGGCCGGGTCGCCGCTCCCCCTCAGGCCGACCGTGCATGCTCATGATCGTCCAAGGCTACCAAGGGGTATCCGGCGCCATCGGCGACGAGCCAGGCGAGTGTGGTCGGCGCTTCCGCGGTCGCCCGGATGCCTCGTTCCACGCGCTCGACGGCTGACGGGCACGGGTTCCCGATCCGGGCCGAGCGCCAGGTATCCGGCGGCATCCGTCTCGGCGTCGACGTCGAAGACGAGCCAGTCGCCGGCGGCCAGGTCGACGACGATCCGCTCGTCGGAGCGGAACGGCGCGCCCGCCCGATGCTCGAACGGATTCTCGGGGTGCGGTTCGTCGAAGGCGAATCGCAGCGCCACCGAGTCGTCGACCCGGAGGTTCGGAACCGCGGGGTCGGCCGCCGAGGCGAACGACTCGCCCGCGCCGGCGAACCCGTATGCCCACGCGGGTATGACGTCGGGTCGATCGGCGGTGATCGCCGCGACCACCTCGGGACGCTGCAGGCAGCGATCGATCGCGACCGCGTCGAGCAGCTCGTCGAGCACTGCTCGAGCCTCGTCACGGGTGAGCCTCGGCTCGCCGCCGATGCTGCCGATCACGTCATCCCATCGCTCGGGCGCGACGACCGATGCGGGCGAGGTCAGCGTCTCGACCTTCTTCCACGGCCAGAGGTTCCAGCCGATGCCGTGCGCCTCGTAGAGGCGGAACGCCGCGTAGCAGCCACTCGAGGTTGTTCTCGCCGCCCTCGCCCATGTAGATCGGCAGGCCGAGGCGGTCGCGGGCCTCGAGGAACGGCGCGATGCTCGCGACGATCCGCGCGGCGACCAGTACTTGTGGAACTGCAGCACGGAGTTCTCGTCCCACACCTCGGTGAAGATGCTCCAGTTGCGTCGCCCAGTGCGATGCCCTCGTACATGATGAGGTGGTCGCGGGTCGATCTCGCGGATCGCCGCGGTGAGGTCGCGGTAGAGCGCGACGAGCTCGTCGGCGTAGCGGTGCTGCCACTCGTTCGGCAGGGGTTCGTTGAGCAGGTCGTAGCCGAGCACCACCGGCTCGTCGCGGTAGCGGCGTCGCGAGCTCCCGCCAGAGCTCGATCGTGTGGCTCCGATAGCGGCTCGTCGGTGAAGAGCTCGGGCAGGTTGTTCGGCGAGTCGTCGATGTTGGTGCCGGTCTGGCCGCCGGGCGCGCCGTGCAGGTCGAGCAGCACCCAGAGCCGGTGCGCGCGGCACCACTCGATGAGCCGGTCGATGAGCGCGTAGCCCGCCTCGATGGGGCGGCCGTCGGCATCCTGCACGACCCGCGCATTGATCGGCAGGCGCACGTGGTCGAAGCCCGCAGGCGGCGATCGCGGCGATGTCGGCGCTCGGTGATGAACCGATCGCGGAACTCGTGCCAGAAGACCTCGGCGCCGGATGCCCCGACGAGGCGTCGACGAGCGCCTCGATCTCTCGCGGCGACTCGGCGCCGGGCCCGAACCGCCACATGTAGCCCTCGGGCAGCAGCCAGTTGCCGAGGCCGACGCCGCGCAGCAGCAGCGGCCGCCCGTCGCCGTCGACGAGCTCGGTGCCCTCGCGCCGCACGAATCCGTTGAAGTCGCGGGGCGCGGCGCGAAGGTGCGGGCGAACGGCTGGGTGTGGGTTGGGCACTGATGCTCCTTCGGGTCATTTGAGGCCCGAGAGGGCGAAGCCCTGCACGACGTAGCGCTGGAAGACGACGAAGACGATGAGGATCGGCACGACCATCACCGATGCCGCGGCCATCTGCAGCGACGGGTTGACCGCGAGCTGCTGGTTGAGCAGCGCCAGGCCGACCGAGAGGGTGTAGAGGTTCTGGTCGCTCGCGATGATGAGCGGCCAGAGGAAGCTGTTCCAGCCGGCGATGAACGTGAGCACCGCCTGCACCGCGAGGATCGGCTTCGACATCGGCAGCACGATCGTCATGAACGTGCGGAACTCGCCGGCGCCGTCGAGGCGTGCCGCCTCGAGCAGCTCGGTCGGGATGGTCGCCATGAACTGCCGGAACAGGAAGATGCCGAACCCGCTCACCAGCGTCGGCAGCGCGATGCCGACGAGCGTGTTGGTGAGCTTGAACGCCGTTGAGGATGAGGTAGGTCGGGATCATCGTGACCTGCACCGGGATCATCATCGTGGCGAGCACGAGGAAGAACAGCCCGCCCTTGCCGCGGAAGTCGTAACTTCGCGAACGCGTAGCCGGCCATCGCCATGAAGAGCAGCCCGACGACGCCGATCGCGACCACGATGAGCGTGTTCACGAGGTACCGGCCGAAGTCGAGCTCGGTGAAGAGCTGCACGTAGTACTCGAACGTCGGCTCCTGCGGCGAGCAGGCTCGGCGGGTAGTCGATCGACTCGCTCTGCGGCTTCACCGAGGAGAGCAGCATCCAGATGAGCGGGAACGCGGTGATCAGGGCGCCGAGGGCGAGGGCCGCGCCCACCGCGATCGTGAGGCTGCGTCCCGGATGGCGCCGGCCCGGTCGAACGCAGCGGCGGAGGCGGAGGCATCCGTCGAACCGGCGCCGGCGAGGCTTCGGGCAGCGGCGACACGGCCGGTCGCACGTCAGTACTCGACATCGGGCCTCCTCAGTCGAAGCTGCACCACGGTGATGAGCGCGATGATGACGAAGAGCACCACCGAACCGGCGCTCGCGTAGCCGAACTGGTTCAGGCGGAACCCCTCCTTGTAGAGGAAGATCGACATCGACGTGGTCGCGCCCAGCGGGCCGCCGTCGGTGAGCACGAACGGCTCGTCGAAGAACTGCAGCCAGCGAGATGATCGTCGTGACCGTCACGAAGAAGATCGCGAACCGCAGCAGCGGGATCACGATCGACCGGGTGGTGCGCCAGTCGCTCGCGCCGTCGAGTGCGGCCGCCTCGGTGTACTCCTTCGGCACCCCCTGCAGGGCGGCGAGGAAGATGATGATGTTGAGGCCGGTGCCGCGCCAGATCGCGACGAACGCGACCGAGAACTTCGCGATCAGCGGGTCGGAGAGCCACTGCACCGGCGGCACGCCCGACCGAGCGAGAGCAGCCAGTTGAAGAGGCCGAACTGGGTGTTGTAGAGGTACGCCCCACACCAGCGAGATGGCGACGATGCCGGTGATCGCGGGGATGAAGTAGAAGGAGCGGAGGGCCCGGAAGAAGCGGCTGTCGCTGCGTGCCGAGCAGCAGCGCCACCGCGAGCGAGGCGCCGACGATGGCCGGCACGCCGATCACGGCGAAGAAGAACGTGTTGCCGAACGCCTGCCAGAAGTCGGGGTCGCTCGAAGAGCCGCGCGTAGTTGTCGAGGCCGGCGAACTCGACGTTGCCCCAGTTCGCGAGGCCGCGAGATGTCCATGTCGGTGAGGCTGACGGCGAGGGCCACGACGATCGGCAGCACGCCGAAGGCGATGAGCAGCAGCATCGCGGGGGTGACGAAGACGTACGGGGTGAGCTTCAGCGGTGCGCATGCGCCTCCTCTCGGGTCGGATCGGTTCGGTGGTGGTCGGATCGACCCGCCGGGGCGGGCGCCGCCGCGTCGAGGTGGCGGCGCCCGCTCCGGTCAGTTGATCGAGATGCCCTCGGTCTTGGCGTAGAGGGTCGTCGAGTGCCGCGTCGCGGTCCTCGCCGTTGAGCACGATCGAGTTGAGCGCGGTCAGCAGGTCTGCTGCCGACGCCGCCGTCCCAGTTCGGCACGAGCGGCAGGAGCTTGGCGTCGGCCAGCTGCTCGGCGTAGACCTGCCACGAGCGGGTCGCTGCAGGAACTCGTCGTTCTCGAGCGCCTCGACGCGGTCGGCAGCTCGCCGTTGATCGCGTACCACTCGAGCTGCGTCTCGGGCTCGGAGAGGTACTCGATGCAGGTCGAGCGACGCGTCGACCTGGGTCGAGTTGTGCCACACGGCGAGGTTCGACCCGGCGAAGAGCGACGTCGCCGACGCCGAGCCCTCGGGCACCGTCGTCACGCTGCCACTTGCCGTCGAGCTCGGGCGCGCTGTCGGCGATCGACTTCGCGAGGTACGGCCCGCTGATCAGCATCGGCGCGACGCCCGAGATGAATCCCTGCGTCTGGTCGAAGTCGCCGTTGGTCGGCACGCTGCCGTCGGCGTAGAGGCCGGTGTACAGGTCGACCGCCTCGTTGAACTCGGGGGTGTCGAAGTCGACGTTGCCGTCGGCGTCGATGATGTCGCCGCCGTTCGACCAGGTCATGACGACCGGCAGCGGGCTGTCCCACTGCGGGATGTAGTAGCCGTACTGTCCCTCGCCGCGGGCGGCGAGGGTCTTGGCGTCGGCGCGCAGCTGCTCCCAGGTGGTCGGCGGCGCGTCGATGCCGTTCTCGGCGAGGATGTCGGTGCGGGTGAACAGCACTCGCGTGTCGCTGACCCACGGCATGCTCGACGATCTCGCCGGCGACGGCCGACGCCTCGCCGCCGATGCCCGCCGCGAAGTTCTCGGCCGCGAGGCCCGGGTGCTCGCCGAGCTGGTCGTCGAGGGCGAGCAGCGCTCCGGCGTCGGCGAAGGTGCGCAGCTTGCGAGAGCCCGACCTGCAGCACGTCGGGGCCCGATGCCGGATGCGACGGCGGTGGTGAGCCGCTCGTCGATGCCGTCCCACGGGCATGGCGACGACCTCGACCTCGGTGCCGGACTCCTCGACCCACGGCGCGACGAGCTGCTCGAAGTTCGTGCCCGAGTCGCCCATGATCCAGACGGTGAGCGGGCCGTCGTCGGCGGCCTGCCCGCCGTCGGACGTGCATCCGCTGACGGCGAGCCCGACGGCCGCGACCGTCGCGGCCGCGAGTGCGGCCTTGGCGTAGCTCTTCATTGAGGTACCTCTTCCTTTGCTCCAGTGTGATGTGCGGGTGGTGCGAGGGCGAGCAGGGTGCTCGCCCGGGTTCAGCGCGTCGCGCCGATCGGCTCGAGCTGCGACATCCGCTCGCTGATGAGCCGCTGGTACCAGTGGGCGCTGAGCTTCGGGATGCGACGCTGGGTGTGCGTAGTCGACGAAGACCAGGCCGAACCGCTTGCCGTAGCCCTCGGCCCACTCGAAGTTGTCGAGGAACGACCACGCGTAGTAGCCGCGCACGTCGACGCCCGTTCACGGCATCGCGCGCAGCCGCGTCGAGGTAGCCGCGCAGGTAGTCGACCCGCTCGAGGTCGACGACGTCGCCGTCGGGGTCGACGTAGTCGTGAAGCTCGCGCCGTTCTCGGTGACGTAGATCGGCAGCGACGTGAACTCGCGCGAGACGCGGGTGAGCACGGCTGTGCAGCGACTCCGGGATGACCGACCAGCCGAACGAGGTGGTCGCGGGCTCGGCCGGCGCGCTCGCGCACCCGCAGCGGGCCCGCCGTCGTCGTCGTGCCGGGCGATCGACGCGCTGGTAGTGGTTGATGCCCGCGAAGTCGGTCGGCGCCGCGATCATCTCGAGGTCGCCGGGCTCGGATCAGCGGCGTCGAGCCCGTCGGTCGCCGAGCAGCGTACGCACCGCGTCGGAGTAGTCGCCGAGGTACACCGGGTCGAGGAAGATCCGGTTGCTCGCGGCATCCAGCCGCGTCGGCAGCGGCGAGGTCGTCGGCCGCGTCGGAGCGCGGGCGGATGTCGGTGACGATGTTCGCGATGCCGACGCGCGCGCCGGGCCGCGCGGCGCGGATCGCTGCGACCGCCAGGCCGTGCGCGAGGTTGAGGTGGTGCGCGGCCGCGATCGCCGCCGGCCAGTCGCGACGCCCCGGCGCGTGCGCGCCCGCGTCGTAGCCGAGGAACGCCGAGCACCACGGCTCGTTCAGCGTGATCCAGTCGTCAGCGAGGTCGCCGAGTGCGGCAACGGTGCGCGCCGGCGTACTCGGCGAAGCGCTCCGCCGTCGCCCGCACCGGCCAGCCGCCGGCGTCCTCGAGCGGCTGCGGCAGGTCCCAGTGGTACAGCGTGACGAGCGGGCGGATGCCGCGCTCGCGCAGCCCGTCGAGCAGCGCGCGGTAGAACGCGACGCGCCTCGGGGTTGAGCTCGCCGCGCCCGCTCGGCTGCAGCCGCGACCACGACACCGACAGCCGGTAGTCGCGGATGCCGAGCTCGGCCATGAGGTCCAGGTCGTCGCTCCACCGGTGGTAGTGGTCGCACGCGACGTCGCCGTTGTCGCCGTTCGCGGTGAGTCCCGGCGTGTGCGCGAAGGTGTCCCAGATGCTCGGGCCGCGGCCGCCCTCGTTCGCGGCGCCCTCGATCTGGTACGCCGCGGTCGAGACGCCGAACCGGAAGTCGCCGGGGAGGATGGCCAGGCGATCGGCGCCGAGCGACGGCTGTGCATCGAGGCGGGACTGCTGGCGGGGCGAGGGGTTCGGCATTGAACGCTCCAGGATCGGATAGTTATTTCACGCTTTAGTCTAATGCGTTACCCAACGCTGTCAAGTCGTCTGGGCGTAGGGTTTCTCGGTTGCGCCGTCATCGATCAGCTCACTCGGCGCGCCGATGCGGCATGCGCTGATCGCCGCATCTGCCGCATCGGCGTAGCGCGGGCCCGCGACACGATTGCCGAGCGCGGGTCACCGATCACCCGCCCTCGATTCCCGCCGAACGGAACGAAGAGCGACGATGACGAGGAAGCCGGTCGTCTACGAGACCACACACCGCATCGCCTTCTCCGAACTCGACCCGTTCCAACACGTGAGCACCGGCAACTACGCGAGGTACGTTCACCGACCACCGCATGGAAGGGCTGGACTTCGCCGAGGAACGAGCGGCCCGGCGGCCCCCTCCCCCACGCCGCTGAACGGCGGTTCGGCCTGGCGGTCGGCAACCCGACGACCCCACCTCGACATTGGAGGCCAATGCACAGGGCATCATTGCTGGCCGCCCCGACGCGCCCCGAGGGGAAGCCCACTCGGATGTCTTGAAATCGTGCATCAGTTCCTTCCCCTACAGCACTCCTTCTCGGACGACCGCGATCTCACGTCCAGTGCTAGGCGACCCGCGCGTCGTCGAGCCGGTCTAGGTTCCAGTCGATGCCCAGCCCAAGGGATTCGGGAGCCCAGGCGCGGCCTTCGCGGATTGTGATCTCTGAGGTCGTGATGGCACGCAACTGCGGGATGTGTTCGAGGTAAAGGGCATTGGGGATGGCGCAGGCGAGTGAAAGGTGCAGTTCCATCAGGAAGTGCGGGGGGACCGTGACGTTGAACGACTCGGCGACGTGCGCGACCTTGAGCCACGGGGTGATGCCGCCAACGCGGGCGACATCCACTTGCACGATCGACGCGGCGCCGCGCTGGAGGTATTCCCGGAAGTGTCCGACGGAGTACATGCTCTCGCCGACGGCCACGGGAATCGCGCAGGCGTTCGCGAGCCGTTCGTGTCCGGCGACATCCTCGGCCGGCAGCGGCTCCTCGAACCAGAAAATGTCCAGGTCGCGGAACAGGTTCGCGCGGCGGATCGCCTCCGCGCTGGTCAGCGACTGGTTTGCGTCGATCATGAGGTGGAAATCGGGGCCGACCGCCTCGCGCACCGCGCTGAGCCGGGCAAGGTCGTGGTGCGCGTTCGGCAGCCCGACCTTGATCTTCGCGCCGGGCAGGCCACGATCCCGGCTCGCTAATGCCTGGGTCACGAGCTCCGCGGGCGACAGGTGCAACCAGCCGCCCTCGGTGTCATAGATCGGCACGGACGGCGAGGCGCCCCCCGCGAGTTTCCAGAGCGGGATGCCGCTGCGACGCGAGCAGGCATCCCACACTGCGGTATCGATCGCGGCGAGCGCCAGCGATGTGATCGGTCCGACCGTCGTGGCGCGGGTCGAGTTGAAGGCCGCGTACCAGACGGCTTCAGGGCGATCCGCGTCGTGCCCGATAACTGCGTCGAGGAGGCCGCCTCGCAGCATCTCGAGCACCGCGCGGCCGCCGGTGCCGATGGTGTAGCTGTACCCGAGTCCGGTCATACCGTCGGCGGTCGTCAGCTCGACGAACACCGTCTCCTGCTTCAGGAACGCCTGGACGGCATCCGTGCGCTTGGTCTCGACCGCAAGGTCGACCAGCCAGGCCTCAGCCGAAACGATCATGGTGTCGCGGGTCATCGGAATTCTCCTTGGTTGTTGATGCGCCGGCATCGGCTCCCGATCGGCATCGATATGGGGTGGCGGCACAACCTTCGCCGCCACCCCGTGCGTAGATCAGCCCACGACGTACGAGACGGTGTCGATGCGCACCACGTCGCCGGACATCTTGACGAGGCGGATCGTATGCTCCTCGTTCCTCAGCTTCGCGCTCGTGAACACCGGCTGCTGGGTGAGCCGGGCTGCACCGTGCAGATCGACGGTCTCGATGAGCTCACCGTCGAGGTAGACCTCGATCTCGCCTTGGTCAGGCGCGATCGGGCCGGTGACGCTGACCTTCGTGCCGTGGAAGGAGAGTTCGACCCCGGCGCCGTCGTCCGCCGCCCAGTGCACGTCGTCGCGCAGGTCGCCGCGGAACCGGAATTCCAGTGCCGAGTCGCCCTCCGCTAGCCCCGACAGGTACGCCGCGCCAAAGATGACGGCATCGTCCTCGACGGTGTAGTCGGTGCCGCCTTGAGCGCGTCACCGTCGCGATAGACCCCGACGAGTTCGCCTGGTTCGCGCAGCACGTGCACGGTCGCGTCGGTCGGCGCGGCCCGGTCGAATGCGACGTGGTCGACGTCGATGAGGCTCTCCTGCAGGACGTCGAGCTTGTCGAGCAGCATGAACTGCCCCGACTTCTTCACCACGCGGATCGTGTGGGTGCCGTTCGGGAGATCCGTGCTGTACACGACCTGCTGCGCGCCTCGCCCCTCCGTCGCGGTAGGTGCTCACGGTTGCTTGCACGCCGTCGATGTAGATGTCGGCATCGCCCTGCGACTCGTGCGTCTCGGTCACCTAGTCGATACCGGTGCCCACGAACGGGTATCGAAGGCGTCGCCCTCGACCTCGCTGTAGTGCACGTCGTCCTGGTAGTCGCCGAGGCCGCGGCCGGTGCTGTGGCTCCAGGCCGGTGTAGACGATGGCCGGGTCGTTGTCGTTGACCGCGACGACGTTCGACGAGCCGGCGCCCGGCGCCGACCCGCCCTGCGACGAGTCGACACCGTCACCGTCAGCGGCTGCGACGTCGCGACGGACCCTCACCGCCGTTGCGCGGCCACGTGCCGTCGTACGACAGCCGCGGGTCATCGTCGTTGAGCGTGATCGCGGCGCCCTTTGCGGGCGTGAACTTGAACAGGCGCGTGCCATGGATCGGCACGTCCTTGGCGGCGAACCCACCGTCGAACGTGCCGAGCTTCTTCTTCGCCCACAGATCGCGCACCTTCGCCGAGCCGTCCAGCCCGATGTCGGCCAACGAGACCTTGATGTCGGCGTCGGTCTGACCGAGGTTGAACACCGCGACCGTCACCGACCCGTCCGCGTTCGCGGCGTACCAGGTCTGCCGCGGCGTCTCCGTGGACACCGGCTGTGCGGGACGGCCCGCCTGGTTGACCGCGATGACCTCGCGGTTCGTGAGCAGCTCGATGCCGTAGTCGTCGAGCTGCGTCATGTCGTTGCCGACATAGATCGGCGCAGCCGAGACCGCCCAGAGCGTCGCCGCCGTACGACGTTCGTCCTTGGTCAGCCCGTCCATCTTGCCGTTGCCGACATTCAGGGAGTCGAAGTCGTTCCAGCCGCTCGGGTCCAGCGTGGCGCCACCAGTCGGCCGCCCTCGGGAACAGGCGGGCGATGTTCTGCCACGTCGTGAGCGCCTCGCCCGCGCAGTAGCACTCGACGTCCCAGTCGACACGCCAGCCGTTGGCGTGCTCTCCAGTAGTCGGCGTAGCGGATGTCGAGCGCCCACGACAGCTCGAACCAGATGCCGTTGCGCGCCAGCGCCTGCGACCACGCCGCGACGTCGTCGCGCGCGTCGAGCGAGAGGTCGCCGATTCCCGAGCCCGGCGTCACGCTGTCGAACTTGAGGAAGTCGACACCCCATTCGCCGAAGATGTCGGCGATCGAGTCGACGTACGCCTGCGCGCACGGGTTCGAGAAGTCGATGCGATACCCGATGCCCCAGTAGTCGGCCTTCTGGATCGGCTGCTTCACGATGTCGCCCGTCGAGCAGTCGGGTGCGCCGTAGATGGGCAGGTCGGCCTCGTACACCTGCGGCGAGATGCCCGGGATCGCGTAGAGCCCGACCTTCTGGCCGTTGGCGTGGATGTGGTCGATGACCTCCTGCAGACCGTCCGGGTACAGCGTCTCGCTCGGAACGGGCCGGCCGTACTCGTCGATGCCGCCGTTCCAGGCGGCGTCGATGTTGATGTACTCGTAGCCGGACGGCTGCAGCTTCTCGTGCATCGCGTCGGACTGGGCGATGATCTGGTCCGCGGTGATCCATTCCGCCGTTGCCCGAGTAGACCTGCATGCTGTAGCTGCTCCAGCCCATGTAGGGGCGGGCGCCGAGGTCGTCGTCGGGAGTCGTCGCGGCGGGCACGACGGCCGGAGCGGGAGCGGATGCCTCGGCTGGAGGCGCGGCGTTCGCCGCCACTCCCCCGAAACCGAGGGTGATGGTGCCGACGGCAGCGGCAGCCAGCGCAGCGTGCCACCGTTGCCCGTGGGCATGGCGGTTCCTGGTGTTCATGGTTTCCTCTCTGCGGTGGGTTCGACGGTGAACCCCGCGCTACATCGCGCGGTTCCCAGAATCAGCGGGACGTCAGCGGCTCATGCGAGCCTCTCGACGTCGAACAGCATCGCCTGCTGTGGGTTGAGCGTGGGCAGCGGCACGCCGGCGAGGGCGAGCACGGCGCCGGGCAGTTCGATGCCCGCGTCGCTGACGGCCTCCTCGATCCAGGCCGGATCGGACGCCTCGTGCCGACTCACCGGGCCGAGCTCGGTGCGCACCGCACGCGGTAGCGTGCGCCGGGGTCGAGCCCCGGGAAGCGGACCCGACCGCTCTGCCCGTCGGGCGAGGTGGTCAGCCGCGCCCAGGTGAACAGCGCGCGCTCGCCGCCGGGAGCGACGGTGCCGTAGAGCATGGCGCCGTCGTCGGCGAGGTCGGCGTTGACGACGCCTCCGGTGTGCAGGAGCGGCCGGAGCTCGCGGTACAGCCGCGACCACGCGGTGATCGTCGCGGAGTTCGGCGTCGGTCGCGGCGGTGAGGTCCTGCTCGATGCCGGCGTGCGCCGTGAGCGCGACAGCGAGCCGGAACGACAGGTCGGTCTCGCGCGACGTGGTGTGCGAGCGGGCCGCGCCGAGGTGCGAGCCGATGAGTTCCGGCGGTACGAGCATGCGCGTCCATCGTTCGATCCGGGCGCGCTCGACGGGATCGTTGCAGTCCGAGGCCCATACCCGGTCGGTGCGGTCGAGGATGCCGAGGTCGATGCGTCCGCCGCCGCCGGAGCACGTCTCGATCTCCAGCCCCGGATGGCGCGCGCGCAGCTCGTCGAGCAGCCGGTAGAGCGCGAGCGTCTGCGCGTGGACGAGCGGGCGGTCTCCCCCGTTGCGCGGGCGACGGCCTCGAGCAGGTCGCGGTTGTGGTCCCACTTGAGGTAGTCGATCGCGTACTCGGCGACGAGGGTGCCGATGCGTTCGAGCAGAGGCGTACGCCTCGGGGTGGGCGATGTCGAGCACGTACTGGTTGCGCGCCGTCGGCGCCGCGACCTGCGCGGGGCCGAGGATCCAGTCGGGGTGGGCGCGGGCGAGGTCGGAGTCGAGGTTGATCATCTCGGGCTCGAACCAGAGGCCGAACTGCATGCCCCGGGCGCGTACCGCCTCGACGAACGGGCCGAGGCCGTCGGGCCAGACGTCGCGTCGACGAGCCAGTCGCCCAGCCCGGCGGTCGCGTCGCGCCGGCCGCGGAACCAGCCGTCGTCGAGCACGATCCGCTCGACGCCGACCTCGGCGGCCCGGTCGGCGAGCTCGATGAGCCGGTCGAGGTCGTGGTCGAAATAGACGGCCTCCCAGGTGTTCAGCACGAGCGGCCGGGGCGTGCGGGGTGGTGCGGGCGGGCGCGCAGGCGGCGGTGGAGGCGTGCCGCGACGCCGTCGAGCCCGCGGTCGGACCAGGTGAACAGCACCGTCGGGGCGTCGTAGCGGTCGCCGTCGGCAGCAGGATCACTCGCCCGAGCGCAGCGGCTCCCCCGCGCCGATGACGCGCGAGAGGACGCCGGCGCCTTCGGGCAGGCGTTCGGCGAGGTAGCGCTGCTCGCCGCTCCACGCCAGGTGCATCGCCCAGACCTCGCCGTGGCCGAAGCCGAAGCCCGCGGTGCCCGCTACCAGCAGGTAGGGCGAGTCGTGCCGGGCTTGCCGCGGCGGGTCGCGCGCGGGTGGGTGCCGAAAGCGAAGGGCGGCGCTGGGTGCGCGTTCGCGGCACCACTTGCCGGTGAAGTCGAGCAG
>CAWCWD010000019.1:0-69201 GCA_963799015.1 uncultured Actinomycetota bacterium
TGGACGTCCCGGTCCCCGCCGGTCCCCTATTACTGGCGGGGAGTTCCTGCCGCACCTGGGACATGATCTCGTCGAGCAGGGTGAAGACGTCGACGGTGGCGTTGGCGTCATGCTCAGGATGCTCGAGCATTCCGCCGTCGATGGCGCGGATCACCTCACTGAGCATCGGCACATAGCCGTTCCCCGGCTCGTCGAATTCCACGACCTCCGGTCGCTCGAAGGACTCTTGTGTGGCGCCGGCGTGGATCTCGAGCCGTCTGACACCCCAGAAGTAGGGGGGGATGTCGATCCAGCCGATGGTTCCGTTGACGGATGCCGCAAGGTCGAGGAACTCGACCATGGAGCTCGCTCCCTGGGCGAACCCACCGTCCCGATATTCGAACGTGAAGTGTTCGGACAAGTCGAGACCGTCGGCGCGGGTCGTTCCTCGCGCGGCGATCGATTCCGGGGAACCCAACAGTGCGTGCGCGAGGGTAACTGGATAGATTCCCTGATCGAGTAGCGCGCCGCCGCTCGCCGCGAGATCCCAGCGGCTGCCGCCTTCGGGGAAGGGTGCTCCGAACGCCGCCCGCACGCTGCGCACCTCACCGATTCGTCCCCGTGCGATCTCCTCTCGCAACCGCAGGAACCCCGGGGTGAATTTCATCCACATGGCCTCCATCAGGAAGACGCCCTGTGCGGCGGCAAGACCGAACAGGTCCGCAACCTCGGCGGTGTTCATCGCCATCGGTTTCTCGACCAGCACGTGCTTGCCTGCCAGCAGGGCCTCGCGGCTCATGGTGTGGTGGGTGGCGAACGGGGTCGCAAGGTAGATGGCATCGATCGAGTCGTCGGCGAGGATGGCAGCGTAGTCAGCCGTCGCGTTCGCGATTCCGAATTCGGTGGCGAAGCGCGCCGCCTTTTCGGGGTTCCGGCTGTGTACCACGACGGCTTCGGCTCCTGCGCATCGGGCCAGGTCGGCCGTGATCGAGCGCGAGATCGTGCCGGTGCCGATGATGGCCCAGCGCTGCGGGGACGCGGTCACGCTGGCAACCCACCACGGCGGGCGACGTCTCCGAGCCAAGCGAGGCTCGGCTTGGGTGTGCGCTCGAAGGTTTCCCGATCGACCGCGATCAGCCCGAAGGTCGGTTCCCAGTGGCCCCATTCGTAGTTGTCGAGTGCTGTCCAGTGCAGGTAGCCGCGGACGTCGACACCGTCTGCCATCGCGGCGAACAAGCCGCTGAGTGCTGCGGAGGTGTAGCTGATGCGCCGGGCATCGTCTCCGATCGCGATTCCGTTCTCGGTCACGAGGATCGGGACGCCGCCGGTGACGTCCCAGGTGTGCCGAACCGCCATTCCCAGCGCGTCCGGGCGGTAGGCCGTTCCGACGAGGGTGTTGTCCGGATGCGGGGCGTGTGGCACGAGTCCGTTCTCGTCCACCTGCTGCGTGGAGTAGGCCTGCACGCCGATGAAGTCGTCGCCGCGGGCCGCCTCGAGGTAGAGGTCCTCCAGTGCGTACTGGATCTCAAGGTGCTTAGCCTCGTTGCCTGGGGTCGCGGTAAGGGCTTGATTCGCAACGGTCCAGCCGACCTTCGCACCAGTGGCGTCACGGATCAGATCGCGAACGGCATGATGCGCCTCGACGAAGCGACGGCCGACCTCGGGGTCCGGGATCGGGAGCAGAGGTTGGACGGCGCCCTCGACGGTCGGGCTCTGCCACTCCGGCAGCTCACCTGACTCGGCCGCGCGGGCCATCTCGATCATCATGGTCATCATGTTGGGTTCGTTGATGGTGGCGACCCACTCCACCCCGTCGAGGATGGGGATCACGGTGCGCACGTAGCGGATGAAGTGGTCGACTGCGTCATCCGCCAGCCAACCGCCCAGCTCAGCGAACCACTGTGGGCTGGTGAAATGGTGCAGGGTCACGACGGGCGTGAGGCCCAGGTTCCTGGCCGTGTCGATCATCCGGCGGTAGTGCGCGAGCTGCGCCCGCGAGATCTGACCCTGCCGCGGTTCGATCCGAGCCCACTCGATGCCGAAACGGTACGCGTTCAGGCCCGCGTCCGCGAGCAGGCGCATGTCCTCGGGGTACCGGTGGTACGAGTCGATGGCGTCGCCGCTCGGCACCATCCCCGGGATGGATTCCTCCCGCGCCCACCAATCGCTGCTCACGTTGTTGCCCTCGACCTGAAGCGGGGCGGATGAGGCTCCCCAGAGGAACCCTCGCTCGACGTTCATCATGTCCTTCCTTCGTGAGTTCTGCCGCAATGATGCAGGCGGTCGGTAAGTGCTCGAACAACGAGGTGCGAGCCGTCCGCTGCAACACGGCAGGTGGACGGGTCCGGGTGGAAGCCCGGGATGATCGGTTCAGAGCCCACGGTGACGTTTCGCCGTGCCGCCCTCAGCCGCGCCGCCCGAATAGCGGGGCAGCCGGTACACCGTGAATTGAGAGATGCCGGTATGGGCGTTGTCCATCGGGATGGGGAACGGGCTGAGGGTTCGCTCTACGGGCGGGTGGAGGACCGCCGCGCCACCTGCGGTCTCGTCTCCGTTGAGCCAGCGGGCGCGCCTGCCATCGGAGCCGAGTTCCTCGACAGACTCCAGCCCGACTTGCCATTCCGGGTCTCGGTCGCTGAGCTCGATGCGGAATCCACGGCCCACGGCGAGATAGTGGTCCCCACCGAGATCAACCACCATGCCATACCCCTGCGCGCCAGCGGGGTCGACGCCGATGCCAGCCAGGCGGCTGAGAGAGAGGACAGTTCGCCCGAGCTTGCGGGTCACGGATGGGATTGCATCGGAAAGGTGGAAACCGACGCTCTCTCCTCCCGCTGTGGCGCCCGTCCGGGCGGCGTGTGCGGCCTTGAGGAGTCGGTACGCGTCGGCGAGCGAAACGATCTCGGAGTGCTCGGCAGAGTCGACGCCGAAGGGCGAGATGCCGATCGCACGATATTGACCCATTGCCAGGAACGCGGTGCCGATCCCGGAGAGGTCGCGGCGCTGTTCGGGAATGAAGAGCCCTCGCGAGACTTCGGCGAAGGCTCCCAAGATCGTGTCGGGGTCCCCGAAGTACAGGTCGGGAACGAGCAGGTCCAAACTGGGCGCGGCCGTCGTCCACACGTCGGCGACACGCGGAAGAGGTCCGCCGCTGGGGTATGTTCCGGGGACTTGGCCGCCGCCGACAGAGAATCCTTCGATGTCGATTTCGATCTCACTGTCGAGCCAGGCGTTCACGAAGAGCGGCAGCGCGGTCACCTGCCGTGCTCGGGACGCAAGATGCTCCACGTGGGATGCGTAGCCCCAGGCCATGAAGGCCTCGTCACGCCCGAGCGGGTCGCCCGATACGGCGGACCACGACTGCGACGTGCCCTGCTCGAACCCTGGTCGATGTGCGAGGGCGTCCTGCAAGTTCAACGGTATCGGGGCGTGGAACGCGGCGTTCGCCCACTCCGAGTTGTCCCGGGAAGCGCCCAGCAACCCGATCTCGTTTTCTATCTGGATCATCAGCACGGTGCGCTGGTCGGAGTCGATTGTCTCGACGTACTCGACGAGAGCGTGGAATGCGTCCGCGTCGAGCTCGGTCGGGCCGAACGGCGTCAGGGTGTCGGAAAGTCTTCCGTCGGCGAGAACGCAGCGGGGATAGCGCTCCCAGTCCCTTTTGACCCATGCGGGCGCGTAACTGGAAGAACCGTTCTTCCACGCTCCGAACCACAGAAGCACCAGACGCATCCCGGACTTCCGCGCTTCGGACACGAGCACCTCAACGGAGGAGAAGTCGAACGTGCCCTGGATCGGCTCCACGGATTCCCACGTCACGCTCGCCAGGACGGTGTTCGCGTTGACGGCCTTCGCGACCTCGAGCCCGCGCGCCAAGGCGCTCACTCCGGAAGAGGAGGAGTTGTGCAGTTCGATGCCGAGAACGGGAAATGGCTTGCCATCGACGATCAGCTGCGCACGGTCAGTCGTTCGGTCGAGGTATGGCGCCGTGTCGACGGCTGTGGTGGTCGTGGAGGTCATTTGATTCCCGTGCTCGCGATTCCCTGGATGAAGTAGCGCTGAAGGAAGAGGAAGATGACGATCATCGGCAGCACGACGACGACCGAGCCGGCCAGCAGGAGGCCGTAGTTCGTGCCGTTGGCTCCGACGGCGAACAGCGCGAGCGCCACTGGCAGGGTGTACATGTCGTCGGTCTGTGCGATCACAAGAGGCCAGAGGAAGTTGTTCCACTGCGCGAGGAACGTGAGGATCGCAAGCGTCGCCAACGCCGGCCCTGAAAGCGGCAGGATCAACCGGAAGAAGATGCGGACCTCCCCTGCGCCGTCGATCCGGGCGGCCTCGAGGAGCGAGTCGGGGATCTCGCCGATGAACTGCCGCATGAGGAAGACGCCGAGGGGTGTGACCACGTACGGCAGGATCAGACCGATGTAGCTGTTCGCCATTCCCAGGTTGCTGACCTGCACGAACAGGGGCACGAACGTCGCGATGCCCGGCACCACGAGCATCAGGAGCACGAGTGAGAACAGCAACTTCTTGCCGGCGAAGTCGATCTTCGCGAGGGCGTAGCCGGCCATCGAGCAGAAGAGCAGGTTGCCGATGACACAGGCCACCGCGACCAGCACGCTGTTGAAGAAGTACAGCCCGAAGTTCTGCTTGGAGAGCAGGTCGGTGAAGTTGGACAGGGTGGGATTCTGGGCAGCCACTGGTTGGGGTTCGCGAGGATCTCTCCGGTCGGCTTGATCGAGCCGAGCAGCATCCACGCGAACGGCGCCAGGGTGATGACGAGTCCGAGCGACAGCAGGATATAGATCAGCGCACGCGGCGAAGGTCGCCGCAGAGTGCGCCGCGGTGCGGCGATAGTCATGTCAACTCCTGGAACGGAACAGGCGGAACTGGAGGAAGCTCAGCAGCGCGATGACGAGCACGAGAACATAGGACGCCGCGGAAGCGATGCCATAGAGACCGAAACCGAACTGGTCGTAGGCGTAGTAGCCGATCGAGGTGGTGCTGTCCAAGGGGCCGCCGCCGGTCATGACGAACGGTTCCTCGAAGAACTGCAGGTAGGCGATGCTCAAAAGCACTGCGACGACAAGTGTCGTCGGCCGGAGCAGGGGCAGCGTGATGCTCCGGAATGAACGCCACCTGCCCGCGCCATCCACGCTGGCCGCCTCGTGCAGTTCAGCGGGGATCGCCTGCAGTCCGGCCAAGAAGATGACCATCGGGATGCCGAAGTTCCTCCACACCGCCATGATGATCAGTGCCGGCATCGCCCATACCGGGTCGTTCAGCCAGTCCGGCCCATCGATACCGACCACGGCGAGGGCCGCGTTGAACAGTCCGTCGTCCTGGTACATATACCGCCAGACGACGGCGATCGCGATGATGCTGGTCACCACGGGTGCGAAGTAGCCGACGCGGAACACGGCCTTGAGTCGCCTGATCCCCGAGTTGAGTGCGACGGCGATCGCCAGCGGACGATCATCGTGACGGGATGCCGACCACGACGAAGTAGAGCGTGTTGAGCACGGAGCGCACGAACGTGTCGTCGGAGAACACGTCGAGGTAGTTCTGCAGCCCGACGAATCCGACGTTGAACGGGGTGCGCAGGTCGCGGCTGGTGATGTCGGTGAAGCTCATCAGCAGCGACGCGAGCACGGGCCAGAGGCCGAAGAGCAGGAAGAAGAACAGGAACGGGCTGCAGAACAGCCAGGCGATCAATGTTCGCCGCGCCCGGGCGCGGTTCCTCCGATGGGGCGACCGCGACTGGGCGCGGTCCCGCTTCCGAGGCGGGGGGCTGGTCCCCGCCTCGGAAGGAGCGATCAGGGTAGTGGTCACGAGAGGTTACTCCCCGGTACCGATCTTCTCGGCGGCGGACTGGATCGCGGCGAGCGCGTCCTCGGGGGTGCTCACGCCCTTGGCCACCTTCTCGGCCTCGCTGTCGACGAGGGCGCCGACCTGGGTCCAGGTCGTGACCGCCGGCGCGTTCTGAGCGTTCTCGAGCTGCGCACCGAACACGGCGAGGTTCGGGTCGGAGGCGAGCGCATCGCCTTCCCAGGCGGACTGGACGGCGGGCAGGTCGCCGGAGATCTCGAACCACTCCTCCTGCGTCCCAGCATCCGAAAGCCACCGGACGAGCTTCCAGGCTCCGTCGCGGTTCTTCGCGTCCTTGAAGACCGAGAAGTGGCTTCCGCCGATGTACGAGGTGTTCGCGTCCGGCCCGGCAGGGATGGGTGCAAGCCCGACGTTCGCAGAGGAAGTCCTCACCGCCGGCCTGGGTCAGAAGGCCGGTCTTCCACGGGCCGGAGATGAACGAGCCGACCTCGCCGGAGACGAACTGCGGCTCGATTTCGCCGAGGTTGACGGTCCGTTCTGGCTCGCGATGCCGCTCGTGAAGAGCGACTGGTACCGTTCGAGGCCCTCGAGGGCTTCGGGGGTGTCGAACGTGAAGTCCTTGAGTCCGTCGTCAGTCAGCTGCGCGCCCGCCTGCCACATGTACGGGAGGACGCCCTGCCAGGTGTACGGCGCTCCGGTGGCGGAGGAGAAGCCCCATTCGGCTCCCTCGCCCTGAAGTGCCTGGGCGAACTCGTCGAATTCGTCCCACGTGGTGGGGGCCGCAACACCGGCGGCCTTCGCGAGATCTGCACGGTAGAAGAGGACTCGGGTCTCGACGTACCACGGCACCGCGTAGGTGGCGCCGTCGATCTCCGTGCTCGACTGCGCGCCGGCGAAGAAGGACGAGTCGTCGACGAGTCCGTCGGGGACCGGGTCCAGGCCGCCACCGGCCACGAACGACGCCAGATCCGACGATCCGATCATCGTCGCGTCCGGGGTCGACCCGGATGCGACGGCGGTCTCGATCTTCTTCGCGTAGTCCTGCCACGGGACCGCGGTCACCTTGACATCCGCGTCGGGGTTATGCTCCTCGAACTCGGCGACGAGGTCGGGCAGGAGCTCGCCCTCGGTTCCCATCGCCCACACGTTGATCGTCCCGGTCGCTGGGCTGTCATCGATCGCGGCGCCGGCCTTGACGTCACCGCCCGCCGTGTCCGCGCGTCCACATCCTGTCAGTGCCAGGGCCACCAGAACGCCACCCGCGAGAGCGGCCAGACCTGTCTTGCGTGCCATTGCAGTTTCTCCTCGTTGAGTCGGCTGAGTGTGCTGTGGAACGACGATAACCCCAAACCCGAACAGTTGCAACATTTTCATTCGAAACCGTTACCATTGGCACATGGCATCCGACCCAGGGACCGATCTCGCCGCACCCGCGCGGCGCGGGCCATACGCGAAGTCAGCGAAGCGGCGACAGGAAATCGTCGATGCGGCGACCAATGTCTTCGCCACGCGCGGCTATCACGGCGGCTCGCTGCGCGATATCTCGCGTCAGATCGGGCTGAGCCTGACCAGTGTCGTCCATCACTTCCCAGCCAAGAGCGACCTCCTCGCCGCCGTGCTGGAGAACGCCGACCACACGGCTGACTGGTTCCTCGATCGCGCCCGCGCGCAAGGCGTGAAGACGGCAATCATCGAGCTCGTCAGATACAACCTCGACAGGTCTGAACTGCTGCGCCTTCTCGCGATCGTGTCATCCGAGGCATCCGACCCCGAGCACCCAGCACACGGCTGGTTCGTCAAACGGTACGAGAACTTCGCAGCGGAGCTGCAGCGGCTTATTGCACACGACGTCGAGCAGGGCAGGTTGCCTTCGGATGTGGATCCTGAACAGGCGGCCCATGTGATCATCGCAGTGTGGGACGGCCTACAACTGCAGTGGCTGCTGGATCCAACACAGGACATGCCGGGTCGTATGGATCAGGCGCTCGACCGACTCCTCGGCTGAGCAACACGCAGCGCAGAGAACATGGCGGGCCAGCGTCCGCTAGCCCTTTCGCTTGGCCAAGAATGCGCGCACAGCCGTCCGCGGACGACGGCCGCATCGGGCTGTGAGGTCAGCCTCGGGGATGGAAGGAGGACGTGGGGTCGCGGCCCGACCTCTCGCTGCAGTGAAGTCCCACCACTTACGGTTGGTGGCGGTCGGTCTCCCACCACGGATCGGACGTCGCCTCGGGAGGCAAGAAGCCCCGGCAAGAAAACACTTCTCACCGGGGCTTTTCTACTACGGTCGGGCTGACTGGATTCGAACCAGCGACCCCTTGTCGATGAGTCAGATCATCGCCTGCGATTGGGTACCAAGAACTCAAGTCAAGACGATGCATTCGAACCTGCTTCGAGCCTCAACGAGCGATCCACAGAGGACACCCGAGTGCATCACGCCCAGTCTCCGCCCAATTTGAACCGTTTGGACGTTTCTCACAAACGAAGGCCCGGTCAGAATTTCTTCTGACCGGGCCTTTCTTGTTGCGGGGGCAGGATTTGAACCTACGACCTCTGGGTTATGAGCCCAGCGAGCTACCGAACTGCTCCACCCCGCGGCACAAGAGATAACACTAGCATGCGGTCCAAGCACCGTCCAATCGAGCGAGGCTCACAGCACGAGCGCCACGAGCACGACCAGGGGCAGGCCGACGAGCCCGATCACGTCCCTCGGTACGTGAGCTCAGTGAACAGGATCACGAACGCCAGCACGAGCACCGCGATGCTCACGAAGGCGACCAGCGTGCGCCCGACATCGGCGAATCCGAGGTTCACCGCGAGGACACCGGCGAGCACCCCGAGTCCCCAGACCATGTTCGCGAAGCCCGTGTGCACCGCTCACGGGCGCACGGCCTCCTGGTCCCCGGGCTCGATAGGAAGAAGCCGTGGAGGCGGCGGCGGCGGAACAAGAACGCCCCGAGGACTCCGACGACGCCCAACGCCAGTCCTTCGAGGGTCGCGAGCACCTGCGCGACCAGGTTCATGCGCTCCGTGTCCCCGGCGGTCGGGGGGAGCGACAAGACCCCAAACCGGATGTCACAAACCCCCGAAAGCGGGCGTGGGGAGCCCCCCGAGCTCGGCGACCCGCGACCCGCGTCGCGGGTGTCAGCCCTCGGGTGCCGAGGCCACGAGCTCGTACGACAACGGCAGCCACCGCTCGGTCGGCCAGCCGAACATCCCGTCACCCTGCGGCACCGTGACGGGGAAGATCTGCCAGGGCACCTGGTAGTGCTCGGTGAAGGCGTCGACCGAGAGCCCGGCGTCACGTAGCGCCGCGAGCACCTCGTCGAGCGGATGCATCCACTCCCACGTCCTCGCGTTCCGGAGCGACGCGTCGGGGTCGGCGTAGTCGGAGGGATCATCGAGGATGTCGGGCTCGTCGCCGCGGTACGCGTACCGGAACGTCGGCAGGCCGCCGGGCCCGTCGTCGCCGTCGAACACGAAGGCGGCGGGATGCCCGTCGGCGAAGTAGAGCCGGCCGCCCGGCTTCAGGAACCACGCGACGATGCGCGCCCACTCCGCGACATCCGGAAGCCAGCCGATGGTGCCCCACGTCGTGAACACGAGGTCGAACGATCCGGGCTCGGGCAGGACGTGCCGGGCGTCGTACAGGTTGGCCTCGACGAAGTGGGCGCGATCGGCGACCCCGAGCTCGGCGGCCATTCGTCGCGCCTCCTCGACGGCCGGACGGGAGAAGTCCAGCCCGACCACGCTCGCTCCTCGGTTCGCGAGCGAGAGCGTGTCGGAACCGAAGTGGCACTGCAGGTGCAGCACCCGCACCTCGTCGAGTCCGTCGGGATACAGCCGGTCGATGCCCGCCCGCGCGATGGGATCGAGCACCCCCTCGCCGCGGCGCAGGGGCTCCTGGTCGTAGAAGTCCGAGGCGAGGTGCACGGGCACGCGTTCGTCCCAGTTCGACCGGTTGTCGTCGAGCCAGTCGCCGCCCCGAAGGTCGACGGACACGGTCACTGGCCCGACGCGGGCGCCGTGAGCTGGATGAGCTGTGCGATGATCTCGGCGAGCTGCGCATCGGCGGCGCCGTACGCCGCCCAGTCGCCCTCGGCCAGTGCCGCCTGCTTGTTCTGGAGCGCGACCTGCGCCTCGTTCAGCAGCGCCTGCACCTCGTCGCTCGGCGCCGTCGGCGACGGCGTCGTCGGCGTGCCCTCGGCGGGCGGCGGCGTGGGCTCGGCGCCCGGATCCACCTCGTTGTCGCCGGCCTCCGCACCGGAGTCACCGCCGAACAGCACGTCGAGCGCGAGGTCGAGCGTGTCCTGGAACGCGATCTGGTCGCCGAACGCGACGAGCACCTTCTGCAGCAGCGGGTAGCTCGTGTTGCCGGTCGACTTCACGTACACGGGCTGCACGTAGAGCAGGCCGCCGCCGACGGGGACCGTGAGCAGGTTGCCGTTGATCACCTCGGACTGGCCCTGCTTCAGGAGGTTGAGGGACTGCGAGACGGTCGGATCGCCGTTGAAGGTGTTCTGCACCTGGCCAGGACCCGGCACGTTGTCGTCCTCGGGCAGCGTGAGCAGCCTGAGCGTGCCGTACCCGTTGGAGCGTTCGCCGTCGGTCGCGCCGGCATCGGAGTCCACCGCGAGGTAGCCGCGGAGCACGTTCCGGCTCTGCTCGCCGCGCGCTTCGGGGATGAAGGTCGAGTACAGGGAGTAGGACGGCGCATCCTGCCCGGGCATCTGCATGGTCAGGTAGTACGGCGGCTGCAGGAGCGTCGAGTTGGCACCGCTCGTGGGGTCGTTCGGCGTCGTCCACGCGTCCTCGCGCGAGTAGAACGACGACGGGTCGGTGACGTGGTAGCGGCCGAGCACCGCACGCTGCATCTTGAACAGATCGGCCGGGTACCGCACGTGGCTCATCAGGTCGCCGGACATCTCGCTCATCGGCTCGAGCGAGTCGGGGAAGATCTTCTCCCAGGTCTGGAGGATCGGGTCCTCCTCGTCCCACGCGTACAGCGTCACGGAGCCGTCGTACGCGTCGACCGTCGCCTTCACCGAGTTTCGGATGTAGTTGACCTCGTCGAACGGCAGCGCCTGCGGCAGGCCCTCGCTGTCCGCGATCGCCTCGCTCATGCTCACCTTGTTGGAGTACGGGTACTGGTCGGTGAGCGTGTAGCCGTCGACGATCCAGACGACGCGCCCGTCGACCACGGACGGATAGGTGTCGGAGTCGAGGGTGAGGTAGGGCGCCACCTTCTTCACCCGGTCGATCGGGTCGCGGTCGTAGAGGATCTGCGAGTCGGTGTTGACCGCCTCGGAGAGGAAGATCTGCTCGGACTGGAACTTCAGCGCGTAGACGAGCTTCGTGAACACGTTGTCGAGCTTCGGGCCGCCGTCGCCGTCGAAGGTCGTCGACGTCTGCTGCTCGCTGTCGCCGCCGGCCGGGTAATCGAGCTCGACCGGGTCGGTGCCCTCCGGTGCACCCACGATCGAGTACGCCGGGGAGCTCTCGCCGAAGTACACGCGCGGCTCGAACTCGCCGAGCGCGCCGGTGGACGGGATGCCCGACTGCAGGAACACGGGCTGGCCGTCGACCGAGCGCTGGTTGCCCGCCGCCGCCACCATGCCGTAGCCGTGGGTGTAGACGATGTGCGAGTTGAACCAGGTCTCGGCGTCGCCGAGGCCCGCGAGGGCGAGGTCGCGCACGGCCACCACGGCGTCCTGCGTCGTGCCGTCGATCTCGTAGCGGTCGACGTCGAGCGATCGGGGAACTGGTAGTACTGGCGGAACTGCTCGAGCTGCTGGTACGCCGGACTGATCACGAGCGGATCCATCAGGCGGATGCTGGCCGTCGTCGCGGCGTCTTCCCGCAGGGCGCCGGGCTCGGCATCCGTCTTGGCCTCGAACGGGATGGTCTCGATGTCGTCGACGCCGTACGCCGCGCGCGTGAGGTCGATGCTGCGCTCGATGTAGGGCGCCTCGAGCGACCGGGCGCTCGGGTCGACCTGGAAGCGCTGGATGACCCACGGGTACAGCGAACCGATGATCAGGCTCGACACGATGAGGAGGGCGGTGCCGACGAGGGGCAGGCGCCAGCGCCCGACGAGGGCCGTGACGAGGAACAGGATGGCCACACCCACCGCGATCGCCGCGAGGATCTGGCGTCCGGGGATCACGGCGTTGACGTCGGTGTACCCGGCACCCGTCATGAGCGTGCTGTTCTCGGTGACGGTGGCGTACTGGTCGAACCAGATGCTGATGCCCTGGAGCAGGAGGTAGAGGCCGGCCATCACGGCGATCTGGACGCGCGCGGACTTCGAGATCACGACCTCGCGACCGCTCACCCGGATCGAGCCGTACAGGTAGTTGGTCGCGATGACGAGCAGCAGCGACAACAGCACGACCGCGGACGCGAACCCGACGATCGATCGGTAGAACGGGAGCTCGAACACGAAGAAGCCCACGTCGAACCCGAACTGCGGATCGTTCGTGCCGAACGGCGTGCGGTTGAGCCACGTGAGCGTGAGCTCCCAGCGGCTCGACACCGACACGCCCGCGAAGATGCCGAGCACCACCGGGATGCCGTACATCGCCAGGCGCCGCAGCGGCTCGAACACCTCTTGATAACGATCGAGTTGCGAATTGAGCTTCGCGTACACGGGCCGCGTGCGATAGGCGATCTGGATCGACGCCCACACGGGCACGGCCATCGCGAGGAACCCGATGAAGAAGAGGACGAGACGCGCGACCCACTCGGTGGTCAGCACGTTGAGGAATCCGAGCTGGTCGTACCAGAGCACGTCGGCGTAGAGTCCCACGAACACGAAGAAGGCGATGACGAGGAGTGCGACCACCCCGATCGTGATGGCGATCGGTGCGCGGCGGCGCGGCATCCTCGGTTCTTGCGTCTGTGCTGACACTCTCGGCCTCTTGTTCGGTCGCTGTGGGATCGAGACTCCATCCTAGGGTCGCGATGCTTGGAAACGGCTGTTCAGGCCGCCGGGCAGGAGGCGAATCCGGAGGTGTCGGCGCCGTCGGCGATCGCCTCGACCATCGCGCGTGCCTCGTCGAGGGTCGAGACGGCGAACACGGTGAGGCCGTCGGGCACGTGGCCCGTGACCTCGTCGCAGTTCGAGGCAGGGGCCAGGAACCAGTCGGCGCCCGCATCCTCGGCGCCCCAGAGCTTCTGGCGGACGCCGCCGATGGCGCCGACCTCGCCCGCCGAGTCGATCGTGCCGGTGCCGGCCACGATCTCGCCGCCGGTCATCGCCCCGGGCGTCAGCTTGTCGACGATGCCGAGCGCGAACATCATGCCCGCGCTCGGTCCGCCCACGTTGTCGAGCTGCAGCTCGACGTCGATCGGGAACTCGTAGTCCATGCGCACGCCCACCCCGAGCACGACGGCGTCGTCGCGCTCGATCGGGGTGACGGCGATGGTCTGCTCGGCGCCGTCGCGCACGACGAGGAGGCTCGCCGGCGTCTCTGCGCCGTTCTCGCGCACCGCGGCGCGCAGCTCGTCGACGGAGTTGACCGCGGCGCCGTTCACCGCCGCGATGACGTCGCCCTCCTCGAGCACGCCCGCCGCCGGGGAGTCGTCGAGGATGCCGGCGACGGTGACGTCGCGCGGGAAGTCGTAGCCGAGCTCGACGAGGGCCGCCGCGATCGCGTCCTGCTGCGAGTCGACCATGGCGGCCGAGTTCTGGGCATCGCGATCCGCATCGGTGAGTCCGGGCGGGAAGATCGCCTCGACCGGCACCGCCGACCGGGTCTGATCGAACCACGCGCCGAGCACTTCGAGCCAGTTGGGCGTCTGCCCGGGCCGGCCGAGCACGGTGACCGTGAGCAGGTTGAGCTCGCCGTCGGTGGGGAAGGTCTCCTCGTCGGGGATCTCGATGAGCGGCACCTCCTCGCCCTCGTGATCCGCGACGCCGAGCGTGTCGTAGACGGGGCCCGGCTGCTCGATCACGTACGGCGACGGGAGCAGGGCGAAGCCGACGCCGATCACGACGGCGATGCCGAGCGCGGCCCAGCCGATCCGCTCGCGACGGGAGCGGCCCTGCGGGCGCGGCGACAGGTCGTCGTCGAAGAGGGCCATCCGTGGGTTCCTTCCGGGCGACCGAGTCGCCGAGTGCGAGCGCCGGGGCCGGCGTTGTTCGCGAAGGGCGGACACCCGGAAGCCCCAGCCTAGGCCATTTCCCAGACACGTGCCTGTGGCCCGGGACTACGGTTGAAGTGACGCGACTGGAGGTGGCTCACGTGGCCGATCGGGACGACGAGCCTGGCGACAAGAACCCGGAGGACGAGTTCCGCGACATGCTCCGCGAGCTCCTCTCGGGCTCCGGCGGAATCGATCCGTCGCAGCTCGCGGGTGCCGCAGGGCTGCCCAACGACCCGGCGAGCCTCGCCGCGCTCTTCGGCCAGCTGCAGCAGGCGATGAACCGCGGCGGCGAGGGCATCGACTGGAGCGTCGCGCTGCGCCAGGGCGAGGAGCGCGCGGCATCCGGCCAGCGGCAGCTCACGCCCGAGGAGCGCACTCGGCTCGACCAGGCCCTGCAGGTCGCGTCGCTGTGGCTCGACGAGGTCGTGGACTTCTCGGCGCTCCCCGAGACGCCCGAGCTGCTCACCCGCCGCGCGTGGGTCGCCGCGACGATGCCGGTGTGGTCGCAGCTCGCCGAGCCCGTGGCCCTCAGCATCTCCGACGCCCTCACCCGGGTCATGAGCGAGCAGGCGCCCGAGGAGCTCCGGTCGATGATCCAGGGCGCGAGCCGCATGATGCGCGGCATCGGCGGCGCGCTGTTCGCGATGCAGCTCGGGCAGGTGGTCGGCCAGCTCGCGACCGAGGTGGTCTCCGGCGGCGACATCGGCATCCCGCTGCAGACCGACGGCAGGGCTGCCCTGCTGCCGCAGAACGTCGCCGAGTTCGGCGACGGCCTCGACATCCCGACCGACCAGGTCGAGCTCTACCTCGCGGTGCGCGAGCTCGCCCACGCGCGCCTGTTCCGGCACGCCCGCTGGCTGCGGCTGCACCTCATCACGGCGATCACCGCCTTCGCCAAGGGCATCGACATCGACACCGAACGCCTGGAGCAGCTCGCAGAGGGGTTCGACCCGTCGAACACCGACGAGCTTCGCGACGCGGTCGTCAACGGTGCGCTGATCAAGTCGAAGAGCGAGGCGCAGGAGGCCGCCCTCAGCCGCCTCGAGACCATGCTGGCCCTGGTCGAGGGCTGGGTCGACGCCGTCACGGCCGACGCCACCGGCCGACTGCCCAGGTCCGACGCGATCGCCGAGTCGATCCGGCGGCGTCGGGCGTCGGGCGGCCCGGCCGAGTCGGCGTTCGCGACGCTCGTCGGGCTCGAGCTGCGCCCGCGCCGCCTGCGTGAGGCCGCCGCCATGTGGCGCGCGGTGACCGACGCCGTGGGGATCGAGGCGCGCGACGCGCTGTGGGCGCACCCCGACCTGCTGCCGACCGCGGCCGATCTCGACGACCCGAGCCGGCTCATCGCTCGTCTCACCGGAGCCGACACGGCGGAGTCCGAGGCGGACGACGAGTTCGATCAGGCGCTCGAGCGGCTCCTGCGCGGCGAGACGCCCGCCGCCCCCGGCGAGGACGGCGAGGAGCCGAAGGCCTGACGGGTCGTCCGCGAGCCGACGGGTCGTCAGCGAGCCCGACGCGAACCGCGCGAGCCGCGCCGCGTCCAGCCGTTCGAGGCGCCTGTGGACGGATGCCGCCGGCCCGCGCAGGCGTCGGGCATGCTCTCGGCATGGCCCCGCGCATCGACCCCGCACTCCCCCTCGTGTGGCGCACCCCCACCGACCTGCAGCTCGGCGCGACGAGCCCCCGCGTCGTGCTGCGCGACGCCGGCGACCTGGAGACGGGACTGATCGCGGCACTGCGACACGGCGCGCGCATCGAGACGCTCCGCACGATCGGCGCGGGCCTCGGCGGCAGCGCTGATGAAGGTGGCGCGCCTGCTGACCGCTCTGGAACCCGCGTTCGAGGCCGAGCGCCACTCCGCGCCCGGTCGCGCGCCGACCTCCGGTGCCGCTCCGAGCTCCGATGCCGCTCCGAGCGAGCGGCGTGGCGGCGCGGCATCCGCCGCGGAGCGACGCGGACCGCGCACCGTGGTGGTCGACGCCGACGGAGCTGTCGGCGAGCGCCTGGCCGCCGACCTCGCCGCACTGGGCTACGCCGTGGTCGAGCCGCCACGAGCCGCCGGAGGGCGCGACGCCGACCACCCCGACCGCCCCGACTTCGACGACCGTCCAGCCCGTCCGACCCCGCCGATCGTGTCGAGCTCGCGGTCATCGCCGCGACGTGGGCGGTTGCCCCCGCCCGGCACCTGCCGTGGCTCCGTCGCGACGTGCCGCACCTCGCCGTCGTGTTCGACGACACGGGCGCGACGGGTCGGGCCGCTCGTCGAGCCCGGCCGCGGGCCCTGCCTGCGCTGCCTCGACCTCGCCCGTCGCGATGCCGACGCGGCGTGGCCCGTGATCGCCGCCCAGCTCGCCGGGCGCCCCGCCGCGAGCCGCACCGCGCGCGCCTCGATGGACGCGGCGGCGCTTGCGGTCGCGATCGTCGACGACCGGCTGGCGCACGGCTCGGTCGCGCTGTCGGATGCGTCGTTCACGCTCAGCCGCGAACGACCGGCCGGCCTTCCGCGCCGACGCCGGCACGCGGCGCATCCCGAGTGCGGCTGCCGAGCTCTTGGAGGAACCGAGACGGCTCCCGTTCGCCTCGGTGGGCGCCGCCGACCCGCGGCCAGCTCAGCGACAGCCGGCGCCGTGCCCGCGTGATGCCCACGTAGAGCAGCCGGCGTTCCTCGTCGATCGCCTCGAACCCCTTCGCGTAGGCGATGGGGAGCATTCCCTCGGTGAGGCCGACGATGTGCACCTCGTCCCACTCCAGACCCTTCGCCGAGTGGAGCGTCGCGAGGGTCACCGCAGACACCGTGGGCTCGTGCTGCGCCTCCGCGCGGGCACGCAGGTCGTCGGCGAACGCCCGGAACGTCGTGCCGTCGGGCGCGTCGTCGACGAGGCGGGCGATCGCGTTGAGCGACTCCCACCGAGCTCGCACGGCGCCCGGCCCCTCGGGTGGCTGCACGGTCCAGCCGAGCGAGCGCAGCACGTCGCTCACCGATTTGAAGAGCGGTTCGCCGCCGATCGTGAGCGCCGCGGCGCGCAGGGCGTGCACCGCCTCCCGCACCTCGGGCCGGTCGAAGAACCGGGCAGCGCCGCGCACGCGCGACCCCACCCCGACCTCGTCGAGCGCGCGCTCGAGGATCGCCGACTGCGAGTTCACGCGCATGAGGACGGCGATCGTCTCGGGAGGCACGCCTGCGTCGACGCGGTCCCGGATCCGGGTGGCCACGCCCCTCGCCTCGGAGAGCTCGTCGGCGTAGTCCAGCACGACGGGCTCGGGACCTGAGGCATGGGCGGACGCGGGCTGCTCAGGCGCGACGGCGGGCGCCGCCGCCGCGGCATCCGTGATCGCTTCGGACGCCGTCGTGACGGCCTCGAGCTGCAGGGCGCCGGCGCGGCCACGCATGAGGCGGTTCGCCACGCCGACGATCTCGGGCGTCGAGCGGTAGTTGCGCTCGAGCCGCACGAGCGTCGCCTCCTCGTAGCGGCGCTCGAAGCCGAGGAGGTACTCGGGCGTCGCGCCCGCGAACGAGTAGATGGTCTGGCTCGCGTCGCCGACCACGCACACGTCACGTCGACCGCCGAGCCAGAGGTCGAGCAGCTGTTGCTGCGCCGGCGAGACGTCCTGGTACTCGTCGACGACGAAGTGGCGATAGCTCTCGCGCACGTGCATCGCGACCGATGGCTCCGACTCGATCATGCCCGCGGTCGCGAGCAGCACGTCCTCGAAGTCGAGCATGCGGCGCTCGTCCTTGAGCTGCTCGTAGCCGTTGACGAGCGCGACGAGCTGCTCGGCCGTGAGCGTGCCGGGCGCCCCGCGTGACGCGACGCGCTGCTGGATGTCGTCCATGCCGACCGCGCTCACCTTGCGCCACTCGATCTCGGATGCCACGTCCCGCAGGGTCGGCACGTCGACCCGCAGGCGCAGGCGTTCCGCGGCCTCGCCGAGCAGCCTGCCCTTGTACTCCAGGACGCGTGGCGCGGACCCGCCCACGACGAGCGGCCAGAAGTGGTTGAGCTGCGCGAGCGCCGCCGCGTGGAAGGTGCGCGCCTGCACACCGCCCGCGCCGAGCACGCGCAACCGCGCCCGCAGCTCGGCCGCGGAGCGCGCGGTGAACGTGAGGGCCATGACGCGCGCCGGGTCGTAGGCGCCCGACGCGACCCCGTAGGCGATGCGGTGCGTGATGGCACGCGTCTTGCCCGTGCCGGCGCCGGCGAGCACGCACACCGGTCCGATCAGCGCCTCGGCCACGACGCGCTGGTCCTCGTCGAGCGCGGCGAGCAGGGGGTCGGATGACACGGTCACGTCGCCGTCCACGGCAGCGACTCCGGGATCGGGCCGCCGTACCAGCGCTCGAGCAGCCAGCGGGCGATCGACGTGCCGCCTGGCAGGGAGACGTCCGCGGCCGCCTCGGCGAGATCCGCCCTCGAGAACCACCGCAGCTGCAGGATCTCGACGCCGTCGGGCGCGGCGGAGGACGGAGCGGCCCCGTCGGCGACGCGGGCGGTGAAGCCCAGCATGAGGCTCGCGGGGAGCGGCCACGGCTGCGAACCGCCGTACGCGACCCGGTCGACGTGCACACCGGCCTCCTCGCCGATCTCGCGCACCACCGCGGCCTCGAGCGATTCGCCCGGCTCCACGAAGCCGGCGAGCAGCGAGAAGCGGTGGGCCTCCCACAGCGCGTTCGAGCCCAGGAGCACGCGATCGTCGTCATCGGTCACGAGCACGATGACGGCCGGGTCGGTGCGGGGGAAGAGCAGGTTGCCCTCCCGATCGCAGCGCCGCGCCCATCCGGCCTGCACCACGGTCGTCGTCGACCCGCATCGCGGGCAGAACGGGGCGGCCTCGTGCCAGTTGGCGAGCGCGAGCGCCTCGGTGAAGAGTCCCGCGTCGCGATCGCCGAGCACCGGCGCCGCCGCGCGGAGGCCCGCCCAGCGTGCCTGCTCGGGTTCGATGCGCGCCGCGGCATCCGCGTCGACCACGCGCACCTCGATCGGGGTGCCGGCGGGGAGGTCGCCGGCGTCGTCGGCCAGCGTGCGCCCGAGGTAGCACCGAAGCGCCTCCGTGGGCACCTCGGACGGGCGCAGGAACTGCAGGCTGGGCGCGGAACCGTCGACACGCTCGGCGAGGAGCACGCGACCGCGGTGCAGGGCGATGACGCGGGCGGCCGGATCGGCGTCGAAGCGCACCGCGAGGTCGTCGGCGCCACGGGCCTCGCCGTCGCGGTCGAGAGCGGCTCGCGCGAGCGGCGGGGATGTCGGTTCGCGCACTGGCCACCTCTCTGCGCTTCAGGGCGGAGTCGGCGGGAAGGCGTGGCGGTCGCCCGCGCGGCGGATTCGCCTGCTTAAGCTGTGTGCCATGGCCAGACCCCCTCTCACTCTAGCCGCGTTGGCCACGGCGGCGGTGCCCGGACTCGAGGTACGCGCGGCCAGGGCGCACACGCGCCGCAGCCACGGGGGCTACGACGCCGTCGAGCTCCACTCGGTCGACGGACGCCGCCTCGTCATCCGTGCGCCGCGCTCGCAGAACGCCGAGACGGAGCAGTCCGCCGACCTCGTCGCGATCCGTGCGATGACCCCCGGCATCCGCTCCCGCCTGCCCTTCGCCGTGCCCGGCTTCGTCGGGCAGGCACCCATCGACGGCACCCGCGCGATCGTCACCGAGTTCGTGCCCGGCGCGGTGCGCACGGCCGACGAGCTCACCGAGCATCCCGCGCTCGCCACCGCGGTCGGCAGCGCGATCGCCGCCGTGCACACGCTGCCGAGCGGGTTCGTCGGCGATGCGGGACTTCCCCGCGAGTCGGCCGACGACGCCCGCGACGACGTCGTCGCGCTGATCGGCCGCGCCGCCGACACCGGCCACCTGCCCGCGGCCATCCTGCGCCGCTGGGAGCAGGCCACGGACGACGAGTCCCTGTGGCGCTTCCGCCCGACCGTGATCAACGGAGCCCTGACGGCCGACTCGATCCTGGTCGAGGGCGACGTCGTGAGCGCGATCGTGGGGTGGTCGGCGCTGGCCGTGGGCGACCCCGCGCGCGACCTGCACTGGCTGCTCACGTCACGCGGCGCATCCGCCGAGGCCGCCCTCGTCGCGTACATCGCGGGGCGCGGCGGCGGCACCGACGCCCACCTGCCGCAGCGCGCCCTGCTGTACGGCGAGCTCGAGCTGGCGCGCTGGCTCCTGCACGGGGTGGAGCAGCGCGACCGCGCGATCATCGACGACGCCGTGTCGCTGCTCGACGGGCTCGCCGCGAGCGTGCACGACCGGTCGAGTGAGCCGCTCTCGCCCGAGACCGGGCCGATCCTCACCGTCGGCGACGTCGAGCGACTGCTCGACGACACCCCGCGCGACCGCCTCCCGAGGGAGGGCGGCGCGACCCTGCTCACCGACAGCTACGACTTCTCCGAGTTCGAGCGTCGCGAGGCCGGTGAACGTGCTCCCCTGCCGATGGACGCCACGGCCCCGATCCCGCTCGACCTCAGCGACTGGGGCGACGCGACGCCGCCGGCGAAGGGCACGCCTCAGCCGACGGCGGCCCCCGACGGTGGCGCGGAGGCCGCGACGGACGCCCAGGAACGGCGCAACGCCGCCTCGTCGTAGAGCCGCTCGGGCCGGATGACCCGGTCGTCCTCGACGAAGTAGAACACCGCGTCGACGATCTCGGGATCGACGCCCGCCCAAGTCGCGTATGCGAGCCGATAGAGCGCCAGCTGGGTCTGCTTCAGCTCGAGGTCGCGCTCGTCACGGGGGGCCTTGCCCGTCTTCCAGTCGACGACCTGGTACCGGATGCCGCGGGCGGCGAGCTCTCCGCCGGGCGGCACGTCGTAGACGGCGTCGAGCTTGCAGACGAACACGTGCTCGTCGATGGGGAGGTGCAGCTCCAGCTCGACCGCGATCGGCTGTCGCCCGCCCCACTCGGATGCCTCGAACGTCGCCTGCAGGGCGCGCAGGCGCTCGGCCGTGGCATCCGCGATCGACTCGCCCGCCGCGCCCTGGTCGGCGGACGGGACTCCAGCCAGCCATCGTCGATCGCCGCGGCATCGCCCTCGCCGGTGGCGCGGTGCTCGACCCAGGCGTGGAACAGCGTGCCGATGCGGGTGGCGCGGTACGGGCGCTGCGGCATGGGCCGTCGGAGCTGTTCGGCGACGGCGGCGGGGTCGTCGACGTAGTCCTTGAACCGGGACGCGGGCACGCGCGCGGGGATCGGCGGGGCGCCCGGCCCCTCGAACCGCCGGCGGCGGTCCTCGAGGAGCAGTCGGAGCTCGTCGGCGAGCCGCGGACCGATGCCCGCGCCGCTCGGGCGCTCGGCGGCCGCGCGCACGGCATCGGCGGCGGCGTGCACCGGGTCACGTCGCGCGCCCAGCGGATCGAGCGGCCAGCGTCTCGCGCACGCCGTCGCCCGCACGCGGATTCTCAGTGGATCGGGGCGCGGCGGGGAGCGCGCCGGCGTCGAGGATGCCGGCCTGCGCGAGTTCGCGCAGGAACGTGCTCGGCTTGCGGGGCGACTTCTGCGACGCCCACCACGAACCCGTGAGCAGGAGCTCCGAGCGGGTGCGCGTGAGCGCGACGTAGGCGAGTCGACGCTCCTCGTCGGCATGCCGCTCGCGGTTCTCGTCGGCGAACGCCCGCACCGCCTCATCGAACGCGGCCTGGCTCTGCACGCCGCGCCACTGCAGCTCGGGCAGCTCGGCCCGGTCGCCCTTGAAGTCGTTCGGCAGTTCGCCGAACGCGAGCCAGCCCTTGGTGCGTGCGCGGCTTCGACGGCAGCTCTTCGTCGACGAGCCGCGGGATCGCGACGACATCCCACTCGAGCCCCTTCGAGCCGTGGATCGACAGCACCTGCACCGCGCCCGGTTCGGGTTCGTCCTGCCGGGGCGCGAGGCGGTCGCGCTGCTCCGCCTCGGTGAGCCAACCCAGGAAGGCGCCGAGTGTCGGGTGCTCGGCGACGTCGGCGAATCCGGCGAGCAGTTCGTCGAACGCCTCGAGGCTCGGCGCGCCGAGCGGCTGCTCCGCGTTCGCGGCGACCTCGATGTCGAGCAGCAGCTCCTGCTCGACGAGGTGCACGAAGTCGACGAGCCCGAGACCCGCCCGCCGCCGCAGCGACTGCAGCTGCGCGCCCGCGCGGCGCATCCGGCGGAGGCCGACCTCGGTGAACTCGCGGAGGGCGGAGTGCCCGTCGGGGGCGGTGAGGAGGAAGTCGAGTGCGTCGACGATCGACGGCGACTCGTCGGGCGCGATGGAGGCGCGCAGACCCTGACGGACCTCGTCGCCGAGGCGTCGACTGCCGAGGTCGCGATCGGCCAGCCACCGCGCGAGCCCGTTGAGCGCCGCCAGGTCGGCCGGGCCGATGCGCCACCGCGCGCCGCCGAGCACGCGCACGAGCTCGGAACCCGCCGTGGGGTCGTGCAGCACCCGGAGCACGCAGACGAGGTCGGCGATCACCGGCTGGTCGAGCAGCCCGGCGATGCCGAGCACGTGGGCGGGCACGCCGTGCGCGCGCAGCGCGGCGGTGAACACGCCCACGTTCGCGAACGTGCGGCACAGCAGGGCCCCGCTGCGCGCGGGACGCTCGCCCGCCGAACCGAGTCGACCGGCGAACCAGCGCGCGACGAGGTCGGCCTCCTCCTCGATCGTCTCGGCCCAGGCGGCCTCGACGCGCCCGGGCCCGGCGAACGGCGAGGGCGCCAGCCGGGCCTTCGGGATCCCCGCGTCGAGCGGCTCGATGATCGCGTTGGCGGCGTCGAGCACGACGCCGGGATTGCGCCAGCTCGTCGAGAGGTCGAACACACCCGCGGCCGAGCCACCCGCTGCGAAGTCGCCCGAGAATCGCGCGAGGTTGGCGGCGCTCGCGCCGCGCCATCCGTAGATCGACTGGTCGGGGTCGCCGACCGCCATGACCGAGTGCCCGCGGAACAGCGTCGCGAGCAGCCGGGTCTGCACGACGCTCGTGTCCTGGTACTCGTCGAGCAGCACGGTTCGCGCGCGTTCGCGGTGGGCGGCGACGACCTCGGGATGCCGCTCGCAGATCGCCAGGGCCAGCGCGACCTGGTCGGAGAACTCCACATAGCCGCGCTCGCGCTTGGCGGCCGCGTAGGCGTCGGCCAGCTCGAGCAGCGGCGGGAGCGCGCCGACGACGCCGAGTGCATCGGTGAACGTCGCGAAGTCGGTGCGCTTGCGCGGCGCCTCGATCGGCAACCCCTCCATGGCGAGGAAGTCGCGGGCGAACGCCTGCACGTCGCGGCTGTCGGCGACGTTCTCGGCGAGCGCACGGCTGAGCGACAGCACCGCCCCGGTGACCCGGTCGAGCGACGCGTCGAGCTCGACCAGGCGCGGGTCGGCCGAGGCGCTCGCCACCGACCGCGCCAGCAGCCACGCGGATGCCTCGCCGAGCACGGCCGCGTCGGGTTCGCGCCCGATGAGCATCGCGTGCTCGCGGTAGATGCTGCTCGCGAACGCGTTGTAGGTGCCGACCGCCGCGGACTCGAGCGGATCGAGGTCGACCGCCGCGATGCCCTCGGCGACGAGCTGCGCGACGCGCTCGCGGACGCGGTCGGCCAGCTCGCCGGCGGCCTTGCGCGTGAACGTGAGGCCGAGCACCTCTGGCACGGTGACGTGCCCGTTGGCGAGCATCCAGACGACCCGGTTGGCCATGGTCTCGGTCTTTCCGCTGCCCGCGCCGGCCACGACGATGCTCGCGCCGTGGGGATCGGCCTCGATCACCGCCCGTTGCTCGGCGGTGGGCGCGTGGAGTCCGAGCCGTGCGGCGATCTCGAACGCGTCGATGCCGCTCACGCGGACACCGCCGGCACGAGGTGGACGCGGTACTGCCAGGCGCCGAAGCGGGAACGGAAGCCGAGCTCGCCCGGACCCTCGAACTCGCTGCCGGACATCGTGCGGGCGACGGCCGCGAGTCGCTCGCGGAACGCCGCCTCGTCCTCGTCGTCGAACGGCTGCTGCGCGCGCTCGGTGAACGCCAGCCCGCGCACGGGCTTGGCGAGGTAGACGAGCTTGGCGCCGCCGAGCCCACCCGCGTTCGGCACCTCGCCGCGGCGCGCGGCGAGTTGGTACGGCGGCGAGCTGCGGATGCTGCGCCGTCTGCTCGGCCGTGGGCGGAGTGCGCCCGGTCTTCAGGTCGACGATCACCGTCGTTCCGTCGGGCGAGGCCTCGACGCGGTCGATCGTGCCGGTGAGCCGCACGCGATCGACGACGAGGGTGAAGCGGCCCTCGGCGCCGAGCAGCACCTTGCCGTCGTCGTCGAAGTTCGCGAGGTAGTCGGCCGCCCCCTCGGTCATGCGTCGCGCGCCGCGCCGCTCGCGCTCGGCGACCCAGCCCGCCTCGAAGCGGAGCTCGCGCCAGCGCTCCTCGACCGCGGCCCACAGCGTCTCGACGCTCGTGTCGCCGTCGGTGCGCGCACCGGCCTCCTCGACGACGGCGTGCACGAGCGTGCCGATCGAGGCCGCGATGCCCGACGGCGGCGCCCCGACACGGTCGATGAACCAGCCCAGGGGTGACTCCTCGGCGCGATCGATCTGCGACGGGGAGACGGCGACGAGCGCCTCGGGGTCGGCGTCGAGGTCGACGAGCGGAGCGGTCGTCGACGGCTCCGCGAGTCCGTACCAGTCGTCGGGATGAGCCCCGGGCACGCCCTCCTCGGCGAGGAGCGCGAGGGCCGACGCCGCCTCGGCGTCGACGTTCGCCGCAACGAGCTCCCGCCGGAGCGCGCCGACGAGGCCGCGCAGATGGAGGGGCCTGCGTCGGGCGCGCACCCGCTCGGTGGCGTACGCCATGAGCATCGAGGGCTGCTCGTCGTCGTTCGCCGTGCAGCTCAGCACGAGCTGACGACGTGCGCGAGACGCCGCGAGCGTGAAGAGGCGCAGTTCGTCGCCGCGCACGGATGCGCGCGCCTCGGAGACGGTCTCGGGCGCGGGCAGCGGCGCGCCCGCTCGCGCCGCAGCGGCCACCCGCGGCAGCAGGCCCGCGTGCAGCAGCGTGCCGCGGGGGCGGAGGTTCGGCCAGACGCCGTCCTGCAGGCCGGCGACCACGACGATGTCGAACTCCCGGCCGATGAGCGCTGGCGGCGTGGTGACGAGCACCGTCTCGGCACTGCGCCGTGGGGCGAGGGAGTCCTCGGGCAGTTCGCTCGCCAGCACCTCGTCGACGAATCGGACGGCGGGTGCGTCGGGCTCGCGTTCGACGAATCTCGTGGCGGACGCGAACAGCGCGACCGCTGCGTCGAGCGCGCGGTTGGCCTCCTCGGCCAGCACGCCGGTGCCCGTGGCCTGCGCACCCCACTCGGCGGCGAGCCCGCTGCCCTCCCAGAGCGACCAGAGCACCTCCTCGATCGTGCCGCCCGCCTCGGCGACCCGCCGCGAGGCGTCGAGGAGCTTCGCGAGCCGCCCGGCACGACGGCCGGGAGCGGCATCGACGGTCTCGAAGCCCCCGGGTGCGGAGAGCGCGTCGACCAGCAGCTCGTCGCCCGACCGGGCGCCCCCGGCGGCGAGCTCCTCGTGTCGCAGCGCGAGCCGGAGGCGGCGGAGCCCGACGCCGTCGAGCCGGCCCAGCGGCCCGGTGAGCACGTCGATCGCGAGCTCGGCGGTGAGGGGTTCGCGCCCGAGCACGAGCGAGGCCGCGGAGAGCAGCGCCGCCGCCGCCGGGGCGTCGCGCAACGCGGTGCGCGCGGCGTCGCCGGCGGTGGGCACGTCGGCGAGCGCCAGCCCACGCTCGAACGCGGGCACGTCGGCGCCGGAGCGGAGGACGACGGCCATCGACGACCATGGCACGCCGTCGAGCAGGTGGCGCTCGCGCAGGAGCCCGGCGACGGACTGGCATTCGGCCGCGTGCGACGACGCCTCGATGCCCAGCAGGGGCGCGAGCGGGTCGCGCTCCGGGCCCGGGGCCCCCTCCGCTTCTCGGGCCGCGCGCGAGCGGTGCCTGCCGATGGGTGCCGCCGAGCGCCGTGCCGATGTGCGCGGTGACCGAGCGGACGAGCTCGCGGATGGCCGGGCGGCCCCGGTGCACGCCGTCGAGCTCGACGCGCCGCACCGGGGCGCCGTCGAGCACGGTGGCGAGGGAGCCGAGCAGCTCGGGCCGGCCGCCGCGGAAGCCGTTGCTCGCGACGTCGGGATCGCCGAACGCGACCACCGCCACGCCGCGCGCGGCGAACGCCGCGAGCAGGGCCGCCGTGGCCTCGGTGGCCTCCTGCGCGTCGTCGACGACGAGCAGTCGCAGCCCCGCGAGGGTGCCGAGGGCCGCGGATGCCGCCGGGTCGACCGTGCTGCGACGCACGATCGCCGCCGCGAACGCCCCGAGCTCGGCCGAGTCGAACTGGGTGGGGCGCAGCTGCTCCTTCACCTCGGCGTACTCGGCGAGGAACCCGGCCGCGGCGACCCACTCGGGACGCCCGGCCCGCTCGCCGAGTCGGGCGAGCGCCTCGGCGTCGACGCCATGCTCGACCGCCCGCATCATGACGTCTCGGAGCTCGGACCGGAAGCCGCGCAGGGCGCGAACCTCGGGCGTGAGCGGCTCGGGCCAGACGGGGCCGAACCCGTCGCGGATGCCGCCCTCGAGGAGCTCGCCGACGATCTGGTCGTGCTCGGCGCCCGTGAGCAGCGTGACCGGCTCGCCGGTGAACGCGCGCACGAGCTGGAAGGCGACCGAGTTCGCGGTGCGCGCGACCGGACCGCGCGTCGTGACGCCGAGCCGCACGGCGAGCTCGTCGCGCAGCGCCGTGGCCGACGCACGCGTGGCCGAGAGCACGAGCACCTCGTCGGTGGCGTAGCCGAGCCGTTCGACGCGGTCGGCCACGAGCTCGACGACGAGCCGCGTCTTGCCGCTGCCCGGGGCCCCGAAGACCGCCGCGTGCTCGCCGTCGACGAGCGTCGCGACGGGGTGCAGGAGGGTCGCGGTGCCGGGCATGCCTGAACGGTAACGCGTTCCGCCGACAGTGAACGCGTACGGCCCGGCGCGGCCCGTGTCGTAGGGTTTCAGCAAGGGCAGAAAGGCGCACAGTGGACGTTCGCATCGGCATCCAGAACTCCCCCCGTGAACTCTCGTTCGAGACCTCGCAGTCGGCGGCGGAGGTGGAGCAGGCGGTCGCGGCCGCCCTTGCCGGGCAGTCCGCGCTCCTGAAGCTCACCGACGACAAGGGCACCGTCTACGTGGTGCCGTCCGCGGCCCTCGCCTACGTCGAGATCGGCTCGGAGGAGTCGCGCCGCGTCGGATTCGTCGCCTGACGATGGAGCTCCTCTTCGTCGTCCTCGGCGGCGCGATCCTCGGCCTCGTGGCCCGGTACTCGCTGCCGAGGCGCCACACGTACGGCAGCGCGCTCGTGCCCGCCATCGGCGCCGGCGTCGCAGCGGTCGTCTGGGTCGCGCTCACCTGGCTCGGCTGGCCGTGGGACGGCGGCTGGATCTGGGTCGTGTCGCTCGTCGCGGCGGGGCTCGCCGCCGCGGCATCCGCGTGGCTGATCGGGCCGCGCCGCGAGCGTGCCGACGCGGCGCTGTTCGAGCGGCTCGCCCGCCCCGGCGCCAACGGCCGCAGCGCGTAGGGCATCGCCGGCCGCAGCGCGCCCTGCATCGTCTGCCGCAGCGCGCCGGGCATCGCCTGCAGGTTCCGGATGCCGCGCGGCCGCCCGGCCTCGCACGCGGGCACGTGCCCGCGTCGGCACTCAGGCGGTGAGGCCGAGTGCGTCCATGCGGCGCGTGTGATCGGCGATGAGCTCGGTGAACACGGGCTCCACCTGCTGCCCGGCCCGATCGGGCGCCTCGGAGGCGCGCAGCGCCGACCGCGCGATGAGCAGCGTGTCGCCGACGCGGCTCCGACCCCAGAGCGCGAGGCGGTCGGCGAGCGACGGGTCGGCGGCGATCGCGGCGCGCAGCTCCGACTCGAGCACCACCGCCGCGCCCTCCTCGTCGAGGATCGCGCGCACGCGGGCACCCAGCTCGACGGGCAGGCCCTCGGCGAGCCGCGAGAAGTAGCCGTCGAGCATTCCCGCGGTGACATGGATGCCGAGGAGGAGTTCGTACCAGTCGGCGCCGACGCTCGCCTGGCGGAAGCGATCGGTGGCGGGCGCGAACGGCGCCATCACGTCGTCGGGCTCGACGCCGAGTCGGCGGAGCTCGGCGATGAGCGCGTGGTGCTTGCGGAGGGCGACCCCGGCCGCGGCGCTCAGGCCCTCCTTCGACGGCAGCGTGGGCGCGGTCGCGACGGCCTTCGCCAGGCTCTCGAAGAACTCGAGCTGGATGTACGCCGCCTGCCCGAGGAACGGCACGGGTTCGGGGACCAGCTCGGTGAAATCGACCTTCGCGAACTCGGTCGGCGCCACCCGGGGGCGCAGGCGCGGCGTCTCGGGGCGGGGACCTCGCCGATTCGTCCTGAACACCACGGACACAGCCTATCCGAGGCTCTCAGGCTCTCTCCGATAGGCTGGTGGGGTACGCGGGCATTGGATCCGCGGCCGTGCGCCTGAGGTCGAAGCAGGGCGCACCCTTTCCCGCAATACCGACAGGCAGAATCTTGACCACTTTCAGTGACCTCGGCGTCGCGTCCGACATCGTCGACGCCCTCGCCGGGAAGGGCATCGTCGATGCCTTCCCCATCCAGGAACAGACCATCCCCCTCGCCCTCTCGGGCCAGGACATCATCGGGCAGGCGAAGACCGGCACCGGCAAGACCTTCGGGTTCGGCCTGCCCATCATCCAGCGCCTCGGCGACGACCCCGAGGGCGGCGTCAAGGCGCTCGTCGTCGTGCCGACCCGCGAGCTGTGCGTGCAGGTGACCGAGGACCTCGAGCTCGCCGCCTCCAACCGGCCGACGAAGATCGTCTCGATCTACGGCGGCAAGGCGTACGAGGGCCAGATCGAGCAGCTCAAGGCCGGCGCGCAGATCGTCGTCGGCACGCCCGGGCGACTGCTCGACCTCGCCTCGCAGCGCCTGCTCTCGCTGAAGAACGTGAGCGAGATGGTGCTCGACGAGGCCGACAAGATGCTCGACCTCGGCTTCCTCCCCGACATCGAGAAGATCATGGCCCAGACGCCGGCCGTGCGCCACACCATGCTCTTCTCGGCCACGATGCCCGGCCCGATCGTCGCGCTCGCGCGCCGCTTCATGACGCGCCCCATCCACATCCGAGCCACCGACCCCGACGAGGGCCTCACGCAGGCGAACATCAAGCACCTCGTCTACCGCGCCCACTCGCTCGACAAAGATGAAGTGATCGCCCGCATCCTGCAGTCAGAGGGTCGCGGCAAGACGATCATCTTCACGCGCACCAAGCGTGCGGCCGCCAAGCTCGTCGAGGAGCTCAACGACCGCGGCTTCAACGCGGCGGCCGTGCACGGCGACCTGAACCAGGACCAGCGCGAGCGTGCGATGGCCGCGTTCAAGGCCGGCAAGCGCGACGTGCTCATCGCCACGGATGTCGCGGCGCGCGGCATCGACGTCGACGACGTCACCCACGTGATCAACCACACGATCCCCGACGACGACAAGGCCTACCTGCACCGCGCCGGTCGCACGGGGCGAGCCGGCAAGACGGGCATCGCCGTGACGTTCGTCGACTGGGACGACCTGCACAAGTGGGCGCTCATCAACCGCGCCCTCGAGTTCGGCCAGCCCGAGCCGGTCGAGACCTACTCCTCGTCGCCCCACCTGTTCTCCGACCTCGACATCCCTGCGGGCACCAAGGGCCGGCTGAAGCCCGCCCCGACTGCCGCGCCGACGCGTTCGAGCACCGCGGGCCGCAGCGAGGGACGCGCCGAGGGCGACGCGGACCGCGCACCGCGTTCGCGGTCGCGCCGCCGCACGCGGAGCGGCCAGCCGGCCGGCGAGTCGGGCGCAGCAGGCGAGACCGCCGACTCGGCCGTCGACGCCGCCAGGGAGCCCGGCACCGGCACGCACGACGGCAGGGGCCACGAGCACCACGACGGCAATGCGGCGCCTCGGCGTCGCCGCCGTCGCCGCGGGCCCAGCACGGCCGGAGGGGCCGCACCCGCGGCGTGAGCCACCGCGCGGCATCCGCCCGCTCCGCAGCACTGCGACGACGGATGCCGCGACACGGCGTTCGTCGGACGACGCCGCCCCCGGCCGGTCGTCGTCGCGCGCGCCCTACGGGGTGACCGGCGCCGAGCCGCGACCCTCGGCGATGATGCGCTCGACGACGTCGGGCGCGGTGCGGCACTCGCCGAGCCGATTGGGCTTGCCCGTGCCGTGGTAGTCGCTCGACCCGGTGACCGCGAGCCCGAACCGCTGCGCCAGCTCGCGCAGCCGGCGCTTCGCGTCGTCGCGGTTCTCGGGGTGGTCGACCTCGAGGCCGAACAGCCCGGCGTCGGCGAGTCGCGCGAGGCGCTCTGGCGGGATCACGCGTTCCGCGCCCCGCGTGCCCGGATGGGCGAGCACGGGCACGCCGCCGGCTGCGCGGATGATCCGCACGCCCGTGAGCGGGTCGGGCGCGTAGTGCGGCTGCGCATACCCCGCGCGCGGGTGCAGGATGCCGGCGAACGCGGCCGATCGAGTGGCCACGTGCCCGCGTGCGACCAGGGCGTCGGCGATGTGCGGGCGGCCGATCGTGGAGCCCTCGGTGGTCTGGGCGAGCACGTCGTCCCAGCTGAGGTCGTAGTCGCGGCCGATGCGCCGGACGATCTCCTCCGCACGGGTCATGCGGGATTCGCGGATGCGCGCCGTCTCGGCGAGGAGGACCTCGTCGAGCGGGTCGATGAGGTAGGCGAGCATGTGCACGCTCATGAACCCCTCGCGGGTCGACAGCTCCATGCCCGGGATGAGCACGACGCCGGTCTCGGGCACGGCCGCGGCGGCCTCGGCCCAGCCGCTCGTCGAGTCGTGATCGGTCAGCGCGATGCCCCAGAGGCCGGCCGCCGCAGCCTGGGCCATGAGCACGGCAGGCGTCTCCGTGCCGTCCGAGACCGTCGAATGCGCGTGCAGGTCGGCTTCGCCGACGGCGGCGAGGGCTTCGGACATCCCCTCATGCTAGTCGCGGCATCCGTCCCGGCATCCTCACCGGCGACTCCCAGCCGATCGTCGGCCGCGCCCCGGGCTGCGACGGGGCCACTCCGCCTAGGGTGGATGGAATGCTCCCCCGCGTCCTCGGCTGGGCCGTCGTGCTCGGAACCGCCCTCGTCGCCGCAGTGCTGCTGTGGCCCCAGGGCGTCGGGCTGCAGAACCAGTGGGTGGCCGCCCACGTCGTGGCGCTCCGCGGCGCCGCCGCGGCCTGCGGCTTCGTCGCCGCGGTCGCGTTCGCGCTCTTCGCCATCCCGCGCGGCACGCGCCTGTTCGGCATCGCCATGGCGGTCGTGCTCGCGCTCTTCGCGGCCGGGAACGTCGCGGTCATCGCCGCGCGCGGCACCGGCGGCTCGGATGTCGCGGGCGACGCGGCATCCGTCACCGTGCTGAGCTGGAACACCCTCGGCGAGGTGCCCGACGCGTCGACGATCGCCGGCCTCGCGCTCGACGAGGGGGCCGACGTGGTCGTGCTGCCCGAGACGACCGCCCCGCTCGGCGAGGAGATCGCGATCGCGATGCGCGAGGGCGGCAGCCCGATGTGGGTGCACACCGTGGCGTTCGACGAGGTGGCGAAGGCACGATCGACGACCATCCTCATCTCGCCCGACCTCGGCGACTACGAGGTGGTCTCGGCCCTCGTGCCAGGCCCCCCGGGCAACACGAACACGGTCCCGTCGATCGTCGCCGAGCCGGTCGACGGCGACGGGCCGCGGATCCTCGCCGTGCATGCGGTGGCGCCGATCAGGTGGGAGCTGCGCAACTGGCGCAGCGACCTCGACTGGCTGGCCGAGCAGTGCGCCGGCGAGAACGTGATCATGGCCGGCGACTTCAACGCGACCGTCGACCACTTCGCGGGTCGCGGGGTCGACGGAGGCGACCTCGGCCGATGCGTGGACGCCGCGGTCGCCGCCAGGGCGGGCGGGCTGGGCACCTGGCCCACCGACCTCCCCGAACTCCTCGGCAGCCCGATCGACCACGTGCTCGCCACTCCCGGCTGGCAGGTCGACGCCTTCCGGGTCATCGGCGAGGCCGACGGCGCCGGCAGCGACCACCGTCCCGTCGTCGCCACGCTCTCTCCCGCCGCCTGAGCGGTGCGAGAATGGACGACATGGCCAACACGAGCGACACCAGCACCACGACCGCGCCCCCCGCCTCCGAGGAGTCCGGTCGAAATGCGAATCGCTCCACGACGCCGGGATCCGAGGCATTCAAGGAGTTCATCGGCAGCGGCTGGGCCGAGCGCGACGAGACGCTCCCGCCCGCCCGCGAGCAGGCCGCGTTCGCGGCGACGCGACGCGCGAAGGTGTCCGCGGCGTTCACCGGCGTGCGTCTCATCGTGCCCGCTGGCGACATGAAGCAGCGCGCCAACGACACCGACTACCCGTTCCGCGCCCACTCGGCGTTCGCCCACCTCACGGGCTGGGGCTCGGACTCCGAGCCGGGCGCCGTGCTGGTGCTCGAGCCGAACGGCGACGGCCACGCCGCCACGGTCTACTTCCGCGAGCGCGCCGGTCGCGACTCCGAGGAGTTCTACGCGAATCCGGCCATCGGCGAGTTCTGGATCGGTGCCCGCCCGTCGCTCGCGCACGTCGCCGCCGACCTGGCGATCGCGACGCGCGGCATCGAGGACCTCGACCACGTGCTCACGAGGGTGGACACCGCCACGCTCGTGCTGCGCGAGGCCGACCCCGCCATCACGGAGCGGGTCGACCACGCGCGCATCCGCTACGCCGCCGAGGCGGCCCTGTCGACGAACGCCGCCGACGCCCCGTTCTCGATCGAGGTGAACGCCGAGCACGAGCCCGACGTGGAGCTCGCGCGCGTCGTCTCCGAGCTGCGCCTCGTGAAGGACGAGTACGAGGTCGCCGAGATGCGCGCCGCGATCGACGCGACGCAGCGCGGCTTCACCGAGGTGCTCCAGGAGCTGCCTCGCATCACCGCCGAGGTGCGCGGCGAGCGCGTGATCGAGGGCGTGTTCGCGACCCGCGCGCGCCTCGAGGGCAACGACGTCGGCTACGGCTCGATCGCCGCCGCCGGCCCGCACGCCACGATCCTGCACTGGACGCGCAACGACGGCCCGGTCGTGCCCGGCGACCTCGTGCTGCTCGACGCCGGCGTCGAGCGCGACAGCTACTACACGGCCGACATCACGCGCACGTTCCCGGTGAACGGCGCCTTCTCCGACGTGCAGCGACTCGTCTACGAGGCCGTGCTCGAGGCCGCGGATGCCGCATTCGCGATCGTGAGGCCCGGCGTGATCTTCCGCGAGGTGCACGCCGCCGCGATGCAGGTCATCGCCACGAAGACCGCCGAGTGGGGCTTCCTGCCCGTGTCCGCCGAGGAGTCGCTCCAGCCCGAGAACCAGTTCCACCGCCGGTACATGGTGCACGGCACGAGCCACCACCTCGGGCTCGACGTGCACGACTGCGCCCAGGCCCGCAAGTCGATGTACATGGACGGCGTGCTGGAGGCGGGGATGCTCTTCACGATCGAGCCGGGCCTCTACTTCCAGCCCGACGACCTCTCGGTGCCGGCCGAGTTCCGCGGCATCGGCGTGCGCATCGAAGACGACATCCTCGTCACGGCCGACGGGGCCGAGAACCTGTCGGCGGGCATCCCGCGCACGGCCGATGAGGTCGAGGCGTGGGCGCGGGCCGCCTCGACCGCTTAGGCGGCCGTACCCCGCGACGCTCAGGCGGTCGGGGTCGCGCGACGATCGGCGCGCCGCGCCTTCCACCACGCCCAGAAGCGGGCGAGCTGGCGCTTGGTGAACGCGGCGAGGCGCTTCGCCCAGGCGAACTCGGTGCCGAGGATGGCGAGTCCCACGAACACGATCAGCCATCCGGGACCGGGCAGCGGCACGAGCAGCAGCCCGCCGACGGCGATCGCACCGCCGAGCACCGCCACGAGCACCCGATAGGCCCGACGCAGTCCCGGGCGCCGTTCGATGGTGCGACGGAGGCCGCGGAGCATCCGCCGGATGGGCCGATCGGGCCGCTCGCCCTCACCGATCTCGCGCTCGAGCTCCTGCTGGGTGACCATGCGGGACACGATATATCGCGAAGCTGGACGCACGCCGCGACTCTGGCGGGTCGCGCCGACCCGGTCTAGATTGAGCAGCACTGCCGATCGCACCGCTGAACGCTGGAGGATCCATGCCGTCCCGTCGTCGCAACACACTCCTCGCACTCGGATCGGCGGTCGCCGCGATCGCCCTCGTGGGCGCACCATCCGTCGCCCTCGCCGCGCCTCCGGAATACGTCCCGGGTGCCGACGGGGCCGGGGACCCCTACTTCCCGCTCGCCGGCAACGGCGGCATCGACGTCGTGCACTACGACCTCGACCTCGAGTACACGCCGGCACCGCCGGAGCCGGCACCCCTCGAGGGCCGTCTCGACGGTGTCGCCACCATCGACCTCGTCCCGACGCAGGACCTCAGCCGGTTCAACCTCGACCTGCGCGGCCTCACCGCCACGGCGGTCACGGTGGCCGGCAAGGTCGCGACCTTCACGCAGACGACGAACGAGCTCGTCATCACGCCGACGAAGAAGGTCAAGGCGGGCAAGGCGACGCAGGTCGTCGTCACCTACGGGGGCACGACGATCCAGCCGACCGACATCGAGGGCGCGCTGTACGGCTGGGTCACCACCCGCGACGGCGCCATGGTCGTGAGCGAGCCTGAGGGCTCGGCCACGTGGTTCCCCGTGAACGACCACCCGACCGACAAGTCGTCGTTCACGTTCGAGGTCACCGTGCCCGAGGGCCTCGTCGCGGTGGCGAACGGCCTCCCCAGCGGTCCGCCCGTCACCGCCGACGGCACGACGACGTGGAGCTGGGACGCACCCGACCCGATGGCCGCGTACCTCGCCACGGCGAGCGTCGGCGACTACGTGGTGAACCAGTACACGGCCGCCAACGGCACGCCGATCTTCGATGCGGTCGATCCCACGCGGCTCGGCGCGCCCTCGGCCGATCTCGCGCTCACGAGCGACATGCTCGTGTTCTTCGAGGGACTCTACGGCCCGTATCCGTTCAACTCCTACGGCGCGATCGTCGACGACGACACGGTCGGCTATGCGCTCGAGACGCAGACGCGGTCGTTCTTCTCCCGGAACGCGCGCGAGGGCACGGTCGCACACGAGCTCGCCCACCAGTGGATGGGCGACGAGGTGAGCCCGTTCCGCTGGGCCGACATCTGGCTCAACGAGGGCTGGGCCACCTACTCGGAGTGGATGTGGAACGAGTTCCGCGGTCGCGACACCGCCCAGGAGACGTTCGACGCCTACTACGCCGACCCCGAGACGGAATGGGACACGGTGGTCGCCGACCCCGGCCCGCTCGGCCTCTTCCTGAGTCCGGTGTACGACCGCGGCGCCGCCACCCTGCACGCACTGCGCGTGAAGATCGGCGACGACGCGTTCTTCGAGCTGGCGCAGACCTGGGTCGAGCGCTTCGGCGGCGGCACGGCGATCACGCGGACTTCACCGCCCTCGCCGAGGAGGTCTCGGGGCAGGACCTCGAGGCGTTCTTCGACGTGTGGGTCTACACGCCCGAGAAGCCGGTCAGCTGGTAGCGACCGGCTCAGCGTTCCGAGGACGGCGCTGCGGCGTCGTCGTCGGCCGCATCGGTCGGCGGATGCCGCGGCATCCGCCGACTCGGCCGCGTCGTCGTCGGTGGGGGCCAGCTCGCCGTAGCGGGGCCGCTCGCGCGCCGGCGCTGGCGTGGATGCGCCGGCCGAGGCCGCGGCGTCGCGGCGCGCGGCATCCGTGGCCTCTCCGTAGCTCATCGGACGCGAGGGCGTCTCGGACGTGGCGGGGCGCACGAAAGTCGACACGGGCGCGTCGACGCCGAGCACGCTGCGCGCCCGGTCGACGTGCGCCGACTCGGCGATGATCGCGTACCGCGTGGCGAGCACCTGCGCGACCGACGTGAAGTCGCGGCGGCGCCGGTTGATCGAGTACGAGACGACGCTGAAGATCATGCCGAACCCGGCACCGATCAGCACCGCCGAGATCAGGATGCCGAGCGAGGTGCCGCTCGGTGCGAAGATGAAGAACAGCAGCCCGAGGAACGTGCCGAACCACGCACCCGAGAGTGCGCCCGCCCCCGCCGCACGGCCCCAGCTCAGCGTTCCCGTGATGCGCTCGACGCTCGTGAGGTCGGTGCCGACGATCGCGAGCTCCTTCACCGGGAACGCCGCCTTGGCGAGCTTGTCGACTGCCGCCTGCGCCTCGGCGTAGGTCTCGAAGCTCGCCACGGTCTCGCCCTTCGGAAGGGTCGGGAATGCGCGTGCCATACGGCCGCCGAATGGGGATTGGGTGCTCACCCGGACATTCTCCCACGGGCGTCCGCGCGGGCGCCGGAAGGGCCGCGATCCCGGCTCCGGGGGCTAAGTTGGTAGCGTGAGCGCCACGAGAGTCTTCGTCGCCCGACTCGCCGGGTGCGCCGTCTTCGACCCCGCAGGCGATCGGGTCGGCAAGGTGCGCGACGTCCTCGTCGTGTACCGCAAGAACGACCCTCCCCGCGTGGTCGGCCTCATCGTCGAGATCCCCGGCAAACGTCGCGTGTTCGTGTCGATCGGGCGCGTCACCTCCATCGGCGGCGGCCAGATCATCACGACCGGGCTCATCAACCTGCGCCGCTTCGAGCAGCGCGGCGGCGAGGTTCGCGTCATCGCCGAGATGCTCGGCCGCAAGGTCGTCTTCAACGACGGCTCGGGCGAGGCCACGATCGAGGACGTCGCGATCGAGGAGCAGGAGCCCGGCGAGTGGGAGGTCGACCAGCTCTTCGTGCGCCGCCCGAAGGGCGCCTCCCCGTTCTCGAAGGGCCAGTCCGCCTACGTGACCTGGCGCGAGGTGCGCGAGCTGACGGCGAGCGGCGAGGCGCAGTCCGCCGAGCAGCTCATCGCGACCTACTCCGAGCTGAAGCCGGCCGACCTCGCGAACACCCTGCTCGACCTGCCCGCGCAGCGCCGGCAGGAGGTCGCCGAGGAGCTCTCCGACGACCGCCTCGCCGACGTGCTCGAGGAGATGCCCGAGGCGGACCAGGTCGAGATCCTCGCGGGCCTCGGCGACGAGCGCGCCGCCGACGTGCTCGACCACATGCAGCCCGACGACGCCGCCGACCTCATCGCCCAGCTGCCCGAGGAGCGCGGCGAGCACCTCCTCGAGCTCATGGAGCCCGAGGAGGCCGACGACGTGCGCTTCCTCCTCTCCTACGGCCCCGACACCGCCGGCGGCCTCATGACGACCGAGCCGATCATCGTCTCGGCCGACGCGACCGTGGCCGAGGGGCTCGCGCTCATCCGCCGCCACGACCTGCCGCCCGCCCTCGGCGCCGCGGTGTGCGTCACCCTGCCGCCGTACGAGCCGCCCACCGGCCGGTTCCTCGGCATCGTGCACTTCCAGCGGATGCTGCGCTACCCGCCGCACGAGCGCCTGGGCACGCTCATCGACCAGGGCCTCGAGCCGGTTCGAGCCGACACCTCCGCCGCCGAGGTCAGCCGCATCCTCGCGAGCTACGACCTCGTCTCGGTGCCGGTCGTCGACGAGAAGCATCGACTCGTCGGGGTGGTGACGATTGACGACGTACTCGACTACCTCCTGCCCGATGACTGGCGAAGTCATCCCGACGAGACCGACGTGGGACGCCGCGCTGCGGCGCGCTCCCAGCTGACCACCGGAAGCATCCCGATCCCGCACGGAAGGAGGGCAGGAGATGGCACGCGTTGACGTCGAGGACCGCCGGTTCGACACCCCGAAAGGCACGCGCCGATCTGTGCCCTTCCGCGGATCCGGCGACAACGACCGGTTCGGCCGCTTCACCGAGTGGGTCGCCCGCGGCATGGGCACCCCGGGCTTCCTGCTCGGGCTGTCGGTGTTCGCGATCGCCTGGATGGCGTGGAACACGTTCGCGCCCGAGCCGCTGCGATTCGACTCGATCGCGATCGGCTTCACGGCGCTGACGCTCGTGCTCTCGCTGCAGGCGTCGTACGCCGCGCCCCTCATCCTGCTCGCGCAGAACCGGCAGGACGACCGCGACCGCGTGCAGATCGAGCAGGACCGCCAGCGCGCCGAGCGCAACCTCGCCGACACCGAGTACCTCGCCCGCGAGGTCGTGGCGCTGCGGCTCGCGGTGAAGGACCTCGCCTCGAAGGACTTCATCCGCGCCGAGCTCCGCGCCATGATCGAGGAGCTCGACCGGCCCGCACGAGGAGGAGCCCGAGCATGCCGCCCGCTGACGTCGCGGCACTCGAGCAGGGCGTGCGCGCCGCGCTCGGCGAGCGTCATCGACCCCGAGATCCGCAAGCCCATCACCGAGCTCGACATGGTCGAGTCGGTGTCGGCAGCCGCCGACGGGCGCGTGCACGTCGGCATCCGGCTGACGATCGTCGGATGCCCCGCCTCCGACCGCATCGAGCGCGACGTGCGGCAGGCGGCCGAGACGATCGCCGGGCCGGGCAACGCCGAGGTCACCCTCTCGGTGATGACCCCCGAGCAGCGCGCCGCGCTGACGGAGCGGCTGCGCGGCGGCCGCGCCGCCCGCGGCAACCCGTTCGGCCCCGGCAGCCTCACCCGGGTCATCGCGGTCACGAGCGGCAAGGGCGGCGTCGGCAAGTCCACGATCACCGCCAACCTCGCGGTCGCGCTCGCCGCGCGCGGCCTCTCGGTGGGGCTCGTCGACGCCGACGTGCACGGCTTCTCGATCCCGGGACTGCTCGGCCTCGTCGACGAGCACGGCAACGCCGCACGGCCGACCCGCGTCGACGAGATGATCCTGCCGCCCGTCGCGCACGGCGTGAAGGTCATCTCGATCGGGATGTTCGTCGAGCCGGCCGAGCCCGGCGGGCGCGCGTCATCCGTCGCGGTCGCCTGGCGCGGCCCGATGCTGCACCGCACGCTCAACCAGTTCCTCACCGACGTGTACTTCGGCGACCTCGACGTGCTCCTCGTCGACATGCCGCCGGGCACCGGCGACGTCGCGATCTCGGTCGGCCAGCTCCTGCCGAACGCCGAGGTGGTCGTCGTGACGACGCCGCAGCCCGCCGCGGCCGACGTCGCCGAGCGATCGGGAGTCGTCGCGCGCCAGACCGGCCAGCGACTCGTCGGCGTCGTCGAGAACATGGCGGGATTCGCCGGCCCCGACGGCACCGTGGAACTGTTCGGCTCCGGTGGCGGCGCCCTGGTCGCCGAGCGACTCTCCGAGGGGCAGCCGGCGCCCGTGCCGCTCCTCGCGAGCGTGCCCCTCAGCATCGCCCTGCGCCAGGGCGGCGACGCCGGCACCCCGGTCGTCGTCTCCGCCCCCGACGACCCGGCCGCGCGCGCGATCGAGGAGGTCGCCGCACGACTCGCGGCGCTCCCCCGCTCGCTCGGCGGTCGGCGCCTCGACGTCTCGGTGCGGTGACCCCATGACGAGCCGGATGCTGCGCGCCCGCCCGCTCCGCTCGCTCGCGCTCGTCGCCGCGCTCGCGTCGACATGGCTCGTCCTCGCCGCGTGCGCCACGCCCGCGACGTCGCCGTCGCTCCCGCCCGGGCTCTCGGTGGCCATCCAGCAGGGGCGCCTCGACGTCGTGGCCGGCCGCCTGGTGGTGCGCTTCGAGAACACGGGCGATGAGGCGGTGACGGTCGACCGGTTCGCGGTGGAGACGCCCACCTTCGATGACGGCCTCGAGCGCACGGAGCCGTTCGAGCTCGCAGCCGATGACGCGATCGCGATCCGGCTCGACCTGCCCGGGAGCCGCTGCGACGACGAGCTCGGCCCGGTGGTCGTGCGCCTCGACACCCGCACCGCATCCGGCAGGGACGCCACGGGCGAGCTCACTGCCGACGATCCGTTCGACACCGTCGCGCGCGTGAACGCGGCCGACTGCCTCGCGGCGTCCGTCGCCGACGTCGCCGCGATCGTGATGCCCGAGCACGTTCGATCGACGGGCGCCGGCGCCGATCGGCGCGCATTCATCGACGTCGCGATCGAGCCCGCGGCATCCGGGGATGCGAGCATGCGCATCGAGCGGGTCTACGGCACGACGCTGCTGAACGCCGAGGGCGGCATCGACTGGACGCTCGGCGTCGACGTGGCAGCCGGCGACGCGCCGTCGGTCATCAGCCTGCCGGTCCGACCGGCGCGATGCGATGCCCACGCCATCGCCGACGACAAGCGCGGCACGATCCTGCCCTTCGAGATCGCTGCAGGCGACGGGCGCGCCGGACGCCTCGACGTGCCGGCGGACGACGGACTCAAGGCCGAGCTCTACCAGTACTACGGCGAGCGCTGCGGCCTGCGTGCCGCCCACCGGGTAGCGCCGCCCGACGGGGACTACCATTCGAGGCATGGGAGCCGATCCCGACGACGGCACGTCGGCGACCGCGGCGCCGCAACGGCGAGGGTGGTTCAGCCGCGTGCCGTCGTGGGCGCGCATCGCAGTCCCCACGCTCCTGCTGATCGGCGTCGTCGCGGCCGTGGTCGTCGCGCTGTGGCCGCGACCCGAACCCGTCGACATCGCTCGCTCGATCTGCCTGTCGGGCATCCGTGCGGAACTCGAAGCCCGGGACCGTGCCGTGATCGACATGCCGCTGCTCTCCGACGTGGACGCCGCCGGCGACGACACCTATCGAACCCAGGGCTCGATCGCGTTCCGCGAGGCCGACGGGGAGGAGCGGCGGGTCGACGTGCGCTGCATCGTCCGCGTGGAGGACGGCAGCCTGCGGGTGGCCAGCATCCGGTTCAGCAGTTGAGCGGCGCCGTCGACCTGGCGCTGTCGACCCGCGCGCCTTCGACCCGCGATCAGCCGTGGGGCTCGACGACCCGCGCGAGCAGTTCGACGAGCAGGCGTTCGGTGAGCGGACCCGGTAGCGCCTCGACGAGGGCGAGCACCGGTGCCAGGCGGTCGGGCAGCGCGCCGCCGGCGCCGGGGCCGCCGAGCAGCCCGAACGCCGAGAGCAGCGCCGCGGCCGCGTCGGAGTCGAGCCCCTCGGATGCCGCGGCGAGCGCCGCCGCGCCCCCGGGCAGCTGCGCGACGAGGCCCGCGACGAGCTCGGCGCCGTCCACCGGCGGCACGCCCCGCACCTCGTCGGCGGACGTGACGAGCGCCGCCGCCAACGCGGGCACCGCCGCCTCCGTGACGGGAGTGACCGTGAGGTGGGTCGTGTGCGGCAGGCGCGTGCCGTCGGACTGCGTGAGGCCGGGCTGCAGCTGCAGGTGCCACCCGGTCGCGCGCGCGGCATCCGCCCAGTGGTGCGGATCGACGCGTCGATCGGCGGCGACCTCCTCGTCGGTGGCGACGGCGAGCAGCGGGCCCGTCGGGTTCGCCGACGACCCGGAGGCCCTCGATGCCGTCGATCACCTCGCGGAGTGCGGCGGTCGCACGGGCTGCCCGTGCGGTGAGCTCCCGGTAGCCCGCCTCGCCGAGCGCCTCGGCGATCGACCACGCCGCCGCGAGCGGGCCCGCCGGCTTGGAGCCCGCCATCGTCGGGTTGACGACCGGGTATCCGGGCCAGGCGGTCGTGGCGAAGTACTGGTGGCGCTGGCGGTCGCGGCCGCGCGTGAGCAGCACGGAGACGCCCTTCGGCGCGTAGCCGTACTTGTGCAGGTCGGCGGAGAGGCTCGTCACGCCGGGGACGGCGAGGTCCCAGCCGGGCAGGTCGTCGGGCCAGAAGGCGAGCGCGAACCCGCCGATGCACGCGTCCACGTGCAGGGCGATGCCGCGCGGGGCGCAGACGGCGGCGACGTCGACGACGGGATCGAGGCCGGCGAACGGGTAGGAGGGCGCGCTCAGCACCACGAGCGCCACGTCGTCGCCGAGCCGCTCCTCGATCGCCGCCGGGGTCGTGGTGCCGGTGGCGGGGTCGACCGGCACGAGGTCGAGCGCGAGGCCGAAGTACTCGGCCGCCTTGTGGAAGGCGGCGTGCACCGTGACGGGCGCGACGAGCCGCGGAACCCGGGGCGAGCCGCGGCGGGCGGAGCGCCAGACGTCGCGCGCGGTCTTCACGGCGAGCAGGCAGCTCTCGGTGCCGCCCGACGTGACCGAGCCCACCACCACGTCGCCGTCGTCGCCGTCGCCGTGGAAGACCCGGCGGGCGAATCCCACGAGGCCCGACTCCATCGCCGCGACCGAGGTGAACGTCGTGGGGTCGAGCCCGTTCACGGGCTGCACGAGGCGCGCGGCCGATGCGGCGAGCTCGTCGAGCTCGGGCTCGCCGGAGTCGTAGACGTACGAGAGCACTCGACCCCCGTGCGTCGGCGCGTCGGCGGCGCGCAGCCGCTCGAGCTCGTCGAGGATGTCGGCCGGATCGCGGCGGAACTCGGTCATCGCGCGACCGCCTCTGCCGCGGCATCCGCCTCGATGTCGCCCCGGCGCAGCGGATACCTCGCGAGCGGCACGAGGCTGAGCAGCACGAGCACCGCAGGGATCAGGCTGAAGCCCACCGTGATGCCCACGATCGCCGCGCCCGGCTGCTCGACGACCGTCGACCCGGTCGACTCGACGTACCCGGTGACGGCGAGCGCGAGGGTGAGCAGGGTCGCGCCGAGCGCCATGCCCGCCGTCTCCCCCGCGGTCCACACGCCGCCGAAGCTGCCGGCGCGCCCGTCGCCATGCTGGCGTGCGTCGTGCGAGATCACGTCGGGCAGCATCGCCATCGGCAGCGACTGCATGCCCGCGTACGCGGCGCCCGCGAGGGCGACGGGCACGTACACCCATGGGCCGGGCGCCCAGACCAGCGCCGATGAGGCTCGCCGCGGCGACCGCGAAGAGCACGCTCGCGATCAGGAAGCCCCGTTCCTTGCCGATGCGGCGCGGCGAGCCGGCCCCAGAGCGGCGCGCACAGCACGGCCGGGCCGATGAGCGCGAGGAAGAGGAAGGTCAGCGCGTCCTCCGAGTCGAGCACCCACACGGCGACGTAGTTCGCACCCGCGAGCATGACCCCGGTGGCGAGGCCCTGCAGCACGAACGCGGCGAGGAGGTCGCGGAACGGGCGGCTGCGGCGCAGCGCTCCGAGGCCCTCGGCGTAGCCGGCACGGATGCTGCGTCGTTCCCTCGGCCCGGCCGGTGCACCTCGCGGCGCCGTGAACGTCGCGACGAACATGCCCGGCGCCGATCACGAGGCCCGCCACGACGGCCATCACGAGGTAGCCGAGTGCCTCGTCGCCGCCGCCTGCACGTCGCAGCAGCGGCCCGCCGGCGCCGAAGAGCAGGATCGCGAGGCTCAGCACGACCACCCGCCAGGTGAGCAGGCGGGTGCGCGTGTCGTAGTCGTCGGTGAGCTCGGCGGGCAGCGCGATGTACGGCACCTGGAACAGGCTGAACGCGGTCGCAGTGGCGAGGAACGCGATGAAGACCCAGACTCCGGATGCCGAGGGCTCGATGCCCTGCGGGCACCGCGAAGGTCACCACGAAGGCCACCGGCAGCGCGACGCGCGCCGACCCGCATCCAGCGTGCGCCGGGTGCCGGTGGCGGCGAGCGCCCGGTCGCTGCGTTCGCCGATCCACGGGGTCGATGACGACATCCCACACCTTGGCGGCCGTCACGACGATCCCGGCGAAGAGGGCGCTCACGCCGAGCGTGTCGGTGAGGTAGAACACGAGCACGAGGCCGGGCAGCGTCGCGAACCCGCCGGTGCCGATCGAGCCGATCGCATACCGGGCCACGACGCCGCGGGACAGGGATCGCTCCGGTGCGGTCATGGAGGCAGTGTACTCACCCGGGGCCGAAGTGGGTCAACTGACCTAGACTGTGCGACATGCACGCGCCCACGGCCTCCTCCGAACTCTTCGCGAACCTCGCCGACGACGTCGTCGCATCCGGTTCCGCCACCACCCCCGTTCCCACCCCGTCGACCGGCGAGGTGCTGCACGAACTCCCCCGCTCGAGCGCCGACGACGTGCGCGAGGCGGTCGCCCGCGCCCGCCTCGCGCAGCTCGCCTGGGCGCGCGCCGGCTTCGCCGAGCGCCGGCGGGTGCTCCTGCGCGCACACGACCTGCTGATCAGCCGTGGCGAGCTCCTGCTCGACCTCGTGCAGCTCGAGAGCGGCAAGACCCGCGGACAGGCCGTCGAGGAGCTCTTCGAGGCCGCCGCGGTGACCAGGTACAACGCCCTCTCGGCCAAGCGGGTCCTCCGCGGCCGCTCCCGTCGCGCCGGCGTCCCGCTCGCCTCGACCACCCGGGTGCGCTACCGGCCCAAGGGCGTGGCCGGCGTCATCACGCCGTGGAACTACGCGCTCAGCCTCGCCGCGATGGACGTCGTCCCCGCCCTCGCGGCCGGCTGCGCGGTCGTGCAGAAGGCCGACGACCAGGGCGCGCTGTCGCATCCTCGCGCTGCGCCGGGCCTTCATCGACGCGGGCGTGCCCGAGGCGGTCTGGGCGGTCGTCGCAGGTCCGGCCGACGAGGTCGGCGAGGCGCTCACCGACCAGGTCGACTACATCTGCTTCACGGGCTCCACGGCCACCGGCCGCCGGATCGCCGAGAAGGCCGGTCGGCGCCTCGTCGGCGCCTCGCTCGAGCTCGGCGGCAAGAACCCGATGCTCGTGCTCGACGACGTCGACCCCGAGCAGGCCGCCGCGGATGCCGCGTACGCGTGCTTCTCGGCCATGGGCCAGCTGTGCGTCTCGATCGAGCGCATCTACGTGCACCGCGCGGTCGCCGGGCCGTTCACGACCGCGCTCGTCGAGCGACTCGAATCGGCGACCCTCGGTTCCTCGCTGGACTACGCGAGCGACTTCGGCTCGCTCGCGACGCGCGGCGCAGCTCGAGCGCATCCAGGGGCACCTCGACGACGCGGTCGCGAAGGGCGCCACGGTGCTCGTCGGCGGTCGGGCGCGTCCCGACATCGGGCCCTGGTTCTTCCAGCCGACGGTGCTCACCGGCGTCACGCCCGAGATGCGCGTCTACGCGGACGAGACGTTCGGCGCCGCTCGTCGTCGCTCTACGTCGTCGACAGCGAGGAGGAGGCGATCCTCGCCGCCAACGCGAGCGAGTACGGGCTCAACGCGTCGGTGCTCGACTCGCTCGCGGCGGCGCGGCCGCCGGGTCGCCGACGCACTCGAGGCCGGCAGCGTCAACATCAACGAGGGCTACCGCGGCACGTTCGGCTCGGTCGACGCCCCGATGGGCGGCGTGAAGGCTTCGGGCCTCGGACGTCGCAACGGGCGCGAGGGCCTGCTCCGGTTCGTGGAGCCCGTCACGGTGTCGACGTCGACCGGCCTGGTGCCGCTGCCCAAGACGGGCGGTGAGTTCGGCGCGCTGGTGGTGCCGTTCCTGCTCCTCGCGCGCCTGCTGCGCGTCATCCGTCGTCGCTGACCTCCGCGCCAGGCGGCCGGATCGGCGCGCACGGCACCGCCTCGGGCTGCGCTCAGGTCGCCTCGGAGTCGAACGGCGCCGGCTCGCCCGCGCCGAGCGCCTCCCGCTTGCGCTTGCGCTGCAGGTAGGCGGAGTTCTCGTTCACCCCTTCGGCGCGCGCCACGACGGGCTTCGCGGGCTCGGCGAACGGGTCGACGTCGGTGAGCGCCTCGCGGATGATGCGGCGCGGGTCGTACTGCCGCGGGTCGAGCTTCTGCCAGTCGAGCGTCGAAGTCGGGCCCCATCTCCTCCTTCACGCGGTCCTTCGCGCCGTTCGCCATGTCGCGCAGGGAGCGCACGAGGCGACCGAGCTGCGCGGCGTAGTGCGGGAGCCGCTCGGGCCCGAGCAGGAAGACGGCGATCACCCCGATGATGAGGAGCTTCTCGAACGTCAGACCGAACATCACTACAGGATAGTCGGCGGCGAGGCGTGTGAACGCCGCGCGCGCGAGGCCCGTAGGCTTGGGGGTCGAGAGATTCCCCGGGAGCCGCGTGTGTCCGATCGAGACCTGAACTGGAAGTACGTCGACGAGTCCGTCGTCGAGACCGATGCGGTCGCGAAGGCACGTCAGCAGTCGCTCGAGCTCGGCATCGAGCCGGTGTCGCCCGCGGTCGGCGCGCAGCTGGCCGTGATCGCAGCGGCCGCTCGCGCCGAGTCGATCATCGAGATCGGCACGGGCGTCGGCGTCTCGGGGCTCTGGATGCTGCAGACGGTGCGCGGCGCGATGCTCACGTCGATCGACACCGAGAACGAGTACCAGCAGCATGCGCGCGAGCACTTCGCCGACGCCGGCATCGCCCCGGCGCGCGTGCGCCTCATCGCCGGTCGCGCGAGCGAGGTGCTGCCGCGCATGAACGAGAGCTCCTACGACATCGTCGTCATCGACGCGGATGCCCCGTCGGTGATCGAGTACGTCGAGCACGGCCTGCGCCTGGCCAAGCCGGGCGGATCGGTGCTCGTCGCCCGCGCGCTCTGGAAGGGACGCGTGGCCGATCCCGCGCGGCGCGACGACGCAGCCACCGCATTCCGCGAGCTCATCACCGAGCTCGCCGGCTCCTCTGCCGTTGCAACGGCCGTCTCCCCTGCGGGAGACGGCCTGTTGCAGATCGTGAAGCTGGGCGCCTGACTCAGGCGGGGTTCACGACGCCGCCGAGGACGTCGTAGAGCTCCCTGGCCTCGGCGTCGTTCACCGAGACGACCAGACGGCCGCCGCCTTCGAGCGGAACCCGCACGATGATGAGGCGACCCTCCTTCACAGCCTCCATTGGCCCGTCTCCGGTGCGTGGCTTCATGGCCGCCATTGAGCTACCCCTTTCGTGGCTGACCCTTCCATTATCTGCCATGCCGAGCGGCGCTGGGAAATCGCGGGGAGCCTGTGGACAACGCTTCCTGCGCGGAAACCGTGCGCGGAGGGCCGGTCGCGACGCTCGATTCCACCGCTCATCAGGGCGGAGTCCAGTCGCGCCCGTCGATCCCCCAGCAGATCAGGAGCCATCCGAATTGGAGTGCCAGGAACAGCACGACGAGCCCCCACCGGTACCACCGCGCCCGTGGAAGGGCGAATGCGCCGAGCAACGGGAACAGCGGCGCGAGGATGCGGAACGTGCTCGACTGCGGGAAGAACACCGCGAGCAGGTACAGCGCGTAGCTGATCGACCACAGCCGGATGTCGACGCCGAGCCGGCCGACCGCGGGCGACGCCACGAGGAGCAGCGAACGCCGCGATGATCGCGACCACGGCGATCGTGCCGAGCGGCTGGCCGAGCCACCAGTCCCCCGACTGGAACCACGCGCGTGAACGGCACGAGCTCGCGATAGCCGATGTACGCCGAGCGCCAGGCGAGCTCGGTGTCGGTGTAGGCCTGCAGGTCGCCGGTCGCGGCCCAGGCGATCCCGATCCACGAGAGGCCCGCCAGTCCGGCGAACACGGCGACGGATGCCGCGAGCACGCGATCGCGCACCGGGAACGGCTCGCGACCGCGCCGGAACCACCGCCACGCCCAGTGCAGCACGAGCGTGAGCGCGAACGCGAGAGCCCCGGGCCGCGTGAACGACCAGGCGACGATCACGGGGAAGAGCCACGCGTAGCGGCGTTCGCACGAGCAGCAGGAGCGCGAGCGCGAGCCAGAGGAAGCCCAGCGACTCGGCGTAGCCGAACTGCATGATCGGCGACACCGGCGCGACGCAGAACAGCACGACGGCGAAGAGCGCCCGGTCGGGCTCGAGGAAGCGCGACATCAGCCGGTGGAACACGAGCGCGGCACCGAGGCCGGCCGCCAGCGCGATCACGACCGAGGCGACGTTCCACGGCACGGCGAGCCACGTCAGCACGCCGCACGAGCGCGGGATACGCCGGGAGGAACGCCCAGGCGTTCTCGGCGACGTGGCCGTCGATCCGTGAGCGGCAGCTCGGCGGGATACCCGCTGAGCCAGATGATCTGGTACCAGCGCGCGTCCCACATGTTCGCGTACTCGAAGTACCCGGGCTGCGCGCCGGTCCACGGATTCGCGCCCTGCACGCTCGCGAGCGCCAGCACGAACACGGTCGTCACCGCGCGCGCGGCGGCGTAGACGAGCGGCGACCTTCGCCCACCAGGGCAGCAGGCGCCAGCGGACGCGCGGCGAGGAGCGCGTCACGCGGAACTGCGTCGCGCTCCCGCTCGACCGGAGCGGAGGTCATCGTGTCGCCCTCAGGCTGCGCCGGTGAGCCACGCGCGCAGCGCACGCTCGCACGGCAGACGATCTGGTCGGTCGCCACCCGCTCGTCGTCGGCGTGCGCCTTCAGCGGGTCGCCGGGGCCGAAGTTCACGGCGGGGATGCCGAGCGCGCTGAAGCGCGCGACATCCGTCCAGCCGTACTTCGGACGCGCCTCGGCGCCGACGGCGCGCACGAAGTGCTGCGCCAGCGGCGCGTCGAGGCCCGGGCGCGCGCCCTCGGCCTCGTCGACGACCGTGAGCTCGTACTCGGGGAAGATCCCGCGCACGCACCTCGATCGCCTCGGCGACCGTGCGGTTCGGGGCGAAGCGGTAGTTGACGTGCACCATCGCCTCGTCGGGGATGACGTTGCCGGCGATGCCGCCCGAGATGCCGACGGCGTTCAGGCCCTCGCGGTACGCGAGCCCGTCGACCTCGACCGTCGCGGCCTCGTAGGCGGCGAGCCGGTCGAGCGCGGGCGCCAGCTTGTGGATCGCGTTCTCGCCGACCCAGCTGCGGGCGGAGTGCGCGCGCAGCGCCGTACGCGCGGAGCTCGACGCGCAGGTTGCCGTTGCAGCCGCCCTCGACCTGGCCGTTCGTCGGCTCGCCGAGGATCGCGAAGTCGCCGGCGAACAGGTCGGGGCGATGGCGCGCCAGCCGGCCGAGCCCGTTGAGCTCGGCCGAGACCTCCTCGTGGTCGTACCACATCCACGTGAGGTCGACGATGGGATCGGCGAGCTCGAGCGGCGAGCTTCAGCTGCACGGCGACGCCCGCCTTCATGTCGACGGTGCCACGGCCCCACAGGTAGGGCTGCCCGTCGATCGTCTCGATCGGGTCGGGCAGGTTGTCGTTGATCGGCACGGTGTCGATGTGCCCGGCGATCACGACGCGTTGCTCGCGACCGAGGTTCGTGCGGGCGACGACGTGTCGCCGTCGCGGATCACCTCGAGGTGCGCGGCGTCCGCGAGCGCCTCGACGATGAGGTCGGCGAGCACGGGTCTCGTCGCCCGAGACGCTCGGCATGTCGCAGATCGCCTGCGTGATCGCGATCGAGTCGGCGGTGAGGTCGAGCACGGGCCGGGCGAGTCGGAGTCGGCATGCCTCGAGTCTACGGATGCCGCCGGACGCCCGGCAGGGCGGCGACCGGCGGCGTCACGGATGCCGCGTGCCGCGTCCTCGCCGATACGCTGGAGTCATGCCCGCCACCATCGACACCGCCTCCTCCCCTGCCGGTCGCACCGCCTGGGGCCACGGCCTGGCGACGGTCGCCGACGACGGCACCGTGCTCGACACCTGGTACCCGTCGCCCGCGCTCGGGGCGGCCGACTGCGGCGATCCGCCGTGCCGACCGAGCTCCTCGCCCTCGCGGGCCCCGACGAGCGCCGCGCGGTGACGGTGGAGCCCGTCACGGTCGAGATCGACCTCGACGCGCCGCCGGCCGGCACCTCCGACGCCTACCTGCGCCTGCACGCTGCTCTCGCACCTGCTCGGTGCGCCCCAACGAGGTGAACCTCGACGGCGTCTTCGCGCACCTGCCCGCCGTCGTGTGGACGAACGCCGGGCCGGTGCATCCGGCCGACTTCGACCGGCTGCGGCCCGCGCTGCAGCGCGCCGGCATCCAGGCGACCGGGCTCGACAAGTTCCCGCGCCTGCTCGACTACGTCACGCCCGAGCGCGTGCGCATCGCGGATGCCTCGCGCGTGCGCCTCGGCGCCCACCTCGCCCCCGGCACCACGGTGATGCACGAGGGCTTCGTGAACTTCAACGCCGGCACGCTCGGCACCTCGATGGTCGAGGGACGCGTCTCGCAGGGCGTCGTCGTGGGCGACGGCAGCGACATCGGCGGCGGTGCGTCGATCATGGGCACGCTCTCGGGCGGCGGCACGCAGCGGGTCGCGATCGGCGAGCGCGCGCTGCTCGGCGCGAACTCCGGCATCGGCATCTCGATCGGCGACGACTCCGTCGTCGAGGCGGGGCTCTACGTGACGGCGGGCACCAAGGTCGTCGTGGTCGGCGGCGCCGGCGAGGCCGGACGCACCGTGAAGGCCGTCGAGCTCTCCGGCGTGCCCAACCTCCTGTTCCGCCGCAACTCCCTCAACGGGCGGTCGAGGTGCTCTCGCGCACCGGCGACGGCAGTCGCCCTCAACGCCGCGCTGCACGCCTGACGCCGCCCTCGGCGACGTCGACTACAGTGGTGTGCTCAGGCTGCCGGGCGGCGGCCGTCGCCATGCGCATCACGAAGGAGTGACGTGGGTACCGACGCACCGCGCACCCGCAGGCACAGCGGCCTCACCTTCCTGACGGTCCTGCTCGTCACGGTGCTCGTGCTCGGCGTCGCGGCGGCCGGATTCGGCTGGTGGACGGTGCAGCGCTCCTTCCCCACGACCAGCGGACGCGTCGACGTGCCCGGCCTCACGGCGACCGTCACCGTGTACCGCGACGAGGCAGGGATCCCCCAGCTCGTCGCCGAGACCGACCACGACCTCTTCTTCGCGCAGGGCTACGTCCACGCGCAGGACCGGTTCTGGGAGATGGACTTCCGCCGGCACGTCACGGCCGGTCGCGTCGCCGAGCTGTTCGGCGAGTCGCAGGTCGCGACCGACGCCTTCATGCGAACGCTCGATTGGCGCGGCGTCGCCGAGCAGGAGTACGCGCTGCTCGATCCGGTCTCGCGCGCGTACTACGACGCCTACGCGGAGGGCGTGAACGCCTACCTCGGGGAGCGCGGCGGCGCCGACCTCTCGCTCGAGTACGCCGTGCTCGGCCTGCAGAACCCGGGATACAGCCCCGAGCCGTGGACGCCCGTCGATTCGATCGCGTGGCTGAAGGCCATGGCGTGGGACCTCAGGTCCAACCTCGTCGAGGAGGTCGACCGTGCGCTCCTCGCGAGCGCCCTCCCGCCCGAGGAGGTCGCACGGCTGCATCCGGGCTACGCGTGGGGCACGATGCCCACGATCGTCGAGGCACCGCCCCCGGCCGCCCCGCCGGCCACCGACGCCGGCCCGCCGGCGGACGACTCGGCACCGGCGGCATCCGATCCAGCCGTCACCGAGGCCCTCGCGGCTCCGCTGGCCTCGCTCAGCGCCCTGCTCGACGGCGTGCCCGAGCTGCTCGGGCCGGCGGGCGGCGACCTCGGATCGAACTCCTGGGTCGTGTCGGGTGCGCTCACCGAGTCGGGCCTGCCGCTGCTCGCGAACGACCCGCACCTCGGCCCCGCGATGCCGTCGATCTGGTCCCAGATGGGCCTGCACTGCGCGGAGCTCCGCGACGACTGCGGCTTCGACGTCAGCGGCTACACGTTCTCGGGTCTGCCGGGCGTGATCATCGGCCACAACGAGCGCATCGCGTGGGGGTTCACGAACCTGCGCCCTGACGTTGCCGACCTCTACCTCGAACGCACCGACGGCGACACCTACGAACTCGACGGCGCCGCGGTCCCGCTCACGCTCCGCGAGGAGACCATCGAGGTCGCCGGCGGCGATCCGGTGACCATCACGGCGCGCTCCACCGCACGCGGCCCGCTCGTCACCGACATCGGCCCCGACTTCGCCGCGGTCGCCGCCGGCTACCCCGCGGCGATCGGCCAGCCGGAGGGCGACTACGGGATCTCGCTGCAGTGGACCGCGTTGACACCGGGAACCACGCCGCAGGCGATCTTCGCGCTGAACCGCGCACAGGATTGGAACACGTTCCGCGCGGCCGCGTCGCTCTTCGACGTCCCCGCGCAGAACCTGACCTACGCCGACGTCGACGGCAACATCGGCTACCAGGCGCCGGGATCGATCCCCGTGCGGGCCACCGGCGACGGCACCGTGCCGTTGCCCGGCTGGACGAGCGCGAACGGATGGTCGGGCACCGTCCCGTTCGACGAGCTCCCCTCGGCGCTCAACCCGGCCCTCGGCTACATCGTCACCGCCAACAACGCGGTGCGCGAGGGCGGGCCCATGCTGACCCAGGATTGGGACCTCGGCTACCGTGCCGAGAGCATCGAGCGGCTGCTCGACGAGCGCATCGCCTCGGGTGAGAAGCTCACCTCCGACGACTTCACCGAGATCCAGCTCGACACCTCGGACGCCATTGCAGCCGCCCTCCTCCCCGTGATCGCCGGCCTCGAGCTCGACGGCGACGCCGCCCGCGGTGCCGCCCTGCTCGACGGCTGGGACGGCAGCGCCGACGTGGACAGCGGCGAGGCAGCGTACTTCGCCGTGTTCTGGCGCACACTCCTCGACGAGATGTTCGGCTCGCTCCCCGAAGAGACGCGCCCAGTGGGCGGCAACCGGTGGTACGGCGTCGTCGCCTCGCTCCTCGGCGAGCCCGACGCGCGCTGGTGGACGAACGAGGACGAGGGGATCGCCGGACGCGACGCCATGATCGCCGACGCGCTCGACGAGGCATGGGGCGAGGCATCCGATCGCATGGGAAGCGATCCCGACGGATGGCGCTGGGGTCGCCTGCACACGCTCACGCTCACCAACCCGAGCTTCGGCGAGTCGGGCATCGGCCCCATCGAGTGGCTGTTCAACCGCGGACCCTACGAGCTCGGCGGCGGCTCGTCGATCGTGAACGCCATCGGCTGGAACGCGAGCGAGGGCTACAGCGTCGACCGGGTGCCGTCGATGCGCATGGTCGTCGACCTCGACGACTTCGACGAGTCGACCTGGATCAACCTCACGGGCGCATCAGGCCATGCGTTCCATCCGCACTACGACGACCAGGCCCCGCTCTGGCAGCGCGGCGAGGCACGCACATGGCCGTTCACGATGGCCGCAGTGCGGGATGCGTCGACGGACACGCTGCACCTGGATCCGGCGGGCTGACGCCTCGGGGCGACGCCTCAGGCCGAGGGGTACCTGCGCGTGGGCTCGCCCACGTAGAGCTGCTGCGGGCGGCCGATCTTCGTCTGCGGGTCGAGGTTCATCTCGCGCCAGTGCGCCATCCAGCCCGGCAGGCGCCCGATCGCGAACAGCACCGTGAACATGCGCGTGGGGAAGCCCATCGCCTTGTAGATCACGCCCGTGTAGAAGTCGACGTTCGGGTAGAGGCGACGCTCCTTGAAGTAGTCGTCCTCCAGGGCGATCTGCTCGAGCTCCTTCGCGAGGTCGAGCAGCGGGTCGTTCACGCCGAGCGCGGCGAGCACCTCGTCGGCGGACTCCTTCACGAGCCTGGCGCGCGGGTCGTAGTTCTTGTAGACGCGGTGCCCGAAGCCCATGAGCTTCACGCCGTCTTCCTTGTTCTTGACGCGCTCGACGAACTTCGAGACGCCCTCGCCCGAGTCGCGGATGCGGGCCAGCATCTGCAGCACGGCCTCGTTGGCGCCGCCGTGCAGCGGCCCCGAGAGGGCCTTGATGCCGGCGGAGATCGACGCGTAGAGGTTCGCGCCCGTTGAGCCGACGAGGCGGACCGTCGACGTGGACGCGTTCTGCTCGTGGTCCTCGTGGAGGATGAGCAGTCGGTCGAGCGCCTTCGACAGCGTCGGGTCGATCGTGTACGGCTCGGCCATGTTGCCGAAGTTCAGGCGCAGGAAGTTGTCGACGAAGCTCAGCGAGTTGTCGGGGTAGAGGAACGCCTGCCCGATGCTCTTCTTGTGCGCGTAGGCTGCGATCACGGGGAGCTTCGCGAGCAGGCGCGCCATCGTGAGCTCGACGTGGTCGGGGTCGTGGGGGTCGGACGTGTCCTCGTAGTAGGTCGACAGCGCCGAGACGGCACTGGAGAGCACCGACATCGGGTGCGCGGTGTGCGGCAGCGCCGTGAAGAAGCGCTTGAGGTCCTCGTGCAGGAGCGTGTGCCGGCGGATCTTCTCGTCGAACTCGCCGAGCTCGTCGGCGCTGGGCAGGGTGCCGTAGATGAGGAGCCAGGCGACCTCGAGGTAGGTGGAGTTCTCGGCGAGCTGCTCGATCGGGTACCCGCGGTAGCGCAGGATGCCCTGTTCGCCGTCGATGTAGGTGATCTTCGACTGCGTGGAGGCGGTGTTGACGAAGCCGTAGTCGAGCGCGGTGAGGCCCGTCTGCCGGGTGAGGGTCGACAGGTCGATGCTCGAGTGGCCGTCGACGGCCCGGCGGATCGGGAACTCGGCGGTGCCGCCCGGGAACGACAGGGTGGCCGCGGCGGGTCCTGCCCGTCGGCCTGGTTCACGACGTCGCTCACGGCGCCTCCTGTGATCGTCACTTGCGCGGTCACCTGCTTTCCGGTCCGGGCCGAGACGGCCGAGGTCCGACTACAGCCTAGACGCGCTCCAGGCACACTGTTACATCCACCAAGACATCGTGCCTTCCATTGGGGGTCTTCACAGGAGGCGGCTTCAGGCCGCCACGGACCCCTGCAGCCGCGCGGCGGCAGCGGCGATCCGCTCGTCGGTGGCCGTGAGCGAGAGGCGCACGTGGCCGGGGTAGTGCACCCCGTAGAAGTGCCCCGGTCCGCCCAGGATGCCGAGGTCGGCGAGCCGCGCGATGGAATCCCACGCGTCGCGCCCCTCGGTGGCCCACAGGTAGAGTCCGCCTTCGCTCCGATCGATGCGGAAGCCGGCCGCCTCGAGTGCGGGGCGCAGCAGGTCGCGCCGCCGGCGGTAGCGCTCCTTCTGCTGCGGCGACGTGCCGTCGTCGCCGAGGGCGACGACCATCGCCTCCTGGAGCGGCGCGGGCAGCATGAGTCCCGCGTGCTTGCGCGCGTTCGTGAGCCGCGCGATCGACTCGCGGCATCCGGCGATGAAGGCGGCGCGGTAGCCGGCCATGTTCGACTGCTTGGAGAGCGAGTAGATGGCGAGGGTGTGATGGTGTTCGCCATCGGTCACCCGCAGGGTCGAGCAGGCTCGGCACGGGCTCGTCGACCCACGGGCCGTCCCAGCCGAGCTCGGCGTAGCACTCGTCGCTGACGATGACGGCGCCCAACTCGTGCGCGCGGGCGCGTGCCGCTCGGAGCTCCTCCGACCGACAGCACGCGGCCGTCGGGGTTGCCCGGGCTGTTGAGCCAGACGAGCCTGGTCTCGGCCGGCCACTCCCGCGGGTCGTCGGACGCGAGCGCCCGGGCACCTGCGAAGAGCGCGCCGATCTCGTAGGTCGGGTACGCCGCGCGCGGGTGCACGACCACATCGCCCTCGCCGAGGCCGAGCATGAACGGGAGCAGGGCGACGAGCTCCTTCGAGCCGATGGTCGGCAGCACGGATGCCGCGTCGAGCCCCGTGACGCCGCGACGTCGCGCGAACCACTCGACGATCGCCGCTCGAAGGGCCGGCGTGCCGACGGTCTGCGGATAGGCGTGCGCGTCGGTCGCCCGTGCGAGCGCGTCGCGCACGACGTCGGGCGTGGGATCGACGGGCGAGCCGATGGACAGGTCGACGATGCCGTCGTGATGCGCCTCGGCGCGCTCCCGATAGGGAGCCATCAGGTCCCAGGGGTAGTCGGGCAGCGCTCCGAGCGCCACGGTCAGTGCGCCTGGGGGGGCAGGGCGGCGATGAGCGGGTGGTCCTTGGGGATCACGCCGACCTTCGCGGCGCCGCCGGGCGAGCCGACCTCGTCGAAGAACTCGACGTTGGCCTTGTAGTAGTCCGCCCACTCCTCGGGCAGGTCGTCCTCGTAGTAGATGGCCTCGACCGGGCAGACCGGCTCGCACGCTCCGCAGTCGACGCACTCGTCGGGGTGGATGTAGAGCGAGCGCTCACCCTCGTAGATGCAGTCGACGGGGCATTCGTCGATGCAGGCGCGGTCCTTGACGTCGACACACGGCAGGGCGATGACATAGGTCACGGTGGCTCGCTGTCCCTTCGGAAGACTGGAACTCCAGTCTATGCGTCGCCGGTCGGGGCCGTGCGCCGTTGTGGCAGCTTCGGCCAGCCGACCACGAGCACGGCGATGAGCGCGGGCGAGACCGCCCAGATCGTGCCGATCGCGTCGCCGGCGACGAGCACCGAGCCGCCGCGCCCCGGCAGCGTGAGCAGGGCCACCATGCCGACGATGCCGACCGCCGCGGCCGCGGCGACCCACCTCCCGCCGGCGACCAGCCGGATGCCGAGGAGCAGGGCCAGCACGCCGATCAGGGCGGCTGCGAGTCCCCACGGGATGACGACCTCGCCGATCCGGATCTCATGCCCGTGCCCCACCGTCGCGACCGCACCGTAGATGATGCCGATGAGGACGGCGAGCGCGTACATCCCGAACCGCGCGAGCGGGGTCGGAGGGGCTTGGTCGCTCACTGCTGCTTCGGGCTGACGGTGTAGGTCACGGTGTCGTCGCTGCCCGCGAGGAACACCGTGTACTCCGCGTTCGAGTACGCGCTCGCGCCCATCGGGCCGCCCGACACGGCGGTCTCCTCGGTGAAGCCCGCGCCTTCGAGTGCTGCCGCCGCCTCGGCCATCGGGTCGGCCGCGGTCGACGTGATCACGACGACCCAGCCGTCGGCACCGGTCGAGCCGCCGCCGGCGCCGACTGCGATATCGCCCTCGATCACGGGGACCGACTCCGGGAAGTCCTCGGGCAGCTCGCCGAGGCTGACGTCGCCGCCCGTGGCGCCCTCGACGGCGTCCTCGACGCCCTGCTGCACGAGGTCGACGGGGTTGCAGCCCGTCAGGAGCGCCGCGCAGACGCCGGCGATCGCGACGGCGATCGCAGCACGGGAACGGATCGTCAGGGTCGACATGGCGGACTCCTCGGAGGCTGTGTGGAAGAGGCGAGCCGGATCCGGATCGCGCGGCGCCTGCGGCATCCGCTTCACGACGGAGTCTACCGGTCGGCGCTCGACGGCGATCATGCCGTCATGCCGTAGCGTGGAGCGGACGCGAAGCGGCGCGCCGGAGAGGATCGATGACGATGTCGGATGCTGCACCCACGGACCGGAGCGACGAGCAGGCCGTGCGCGTCGAGCGCGACGGCGGGGTCGCCGTCGTCACGATCGATCGCCCGGCTGCGCTGAATGCGCTGTCCGGCTCCGTGCTCGCTGAGCTCGAGCAGGTGTTCCTCGAGCTCGCCGGCGCCGCATCGGCGCCGCGCGGCGTGCTGCTCGTGGGCGCGGGCGGGCGGGCCTTCGTCGCCGGCGCCGACATCCGGGCCATCTCGTCGCTCTCGCCCGAGGAGGCCGCAGAGCTGGCGCATCGCGGGCACCGCGCGGCGGCCGCCATCGAGGCGCTGCCCGCCCCGGTCATCGCCTGCGTCGACGGATTCGCCCTCGGCGGGGGCCTCGAGCTGGCACTCGCGTGCGACCTCGATCTACGCGACGGATGCCTCGAGCTTCGGCCAGCCCGAGGTGAAGCTGGGTCTCCTCCCGGGCTTCGGCGGCACCGTGCGGCTCCCGAGGGCCGTCGGCCTCGCCCGCGCGAAGGAGCTCATCTACTCCGGACGCCGGATCGGCATCGACGAGGCGGTCGCCGCCGGGCTGGTCGCCCGTCGGTTCCCCGATCGCGACGCACTCCTGGCGGGGGCGCGGGAGACGATCGCCGAGATCGCGGTCAACTCGCCGACGGCCGTCGGCCTCGCCAAGCGCGTGCTCGTCGCCGCGGCGGGGCAGCCGACCGAGGTCGCCACGGCCCTCGAGGTCGCCGGGTTCGAGGACGCGTTCCGCACCGACGACATGCGCGAGGGCGTCGACGCATTCCTCGAGAAGCGCGAGCCGCGGTTCGGCGGCGCCTGACGGCACCGCCTCACCGCGCCGGCGTCAGCCGTTGACGTGCTCGGAGAGCCAGGCGAATCCGTCGAAGCGCACCCCGTCGGCCCCGAACATCTCGAGGTGCAGGTGCGGCCCGGTCGACTGACCGGTGGTGCCGACGAGCCCGACCTGCTGGCCCGCGCTGACGCGCTGTCCCTCGGAGACCTGGAGCGAGCCGTACTGCATGTGGGCGTAGGAGCTCGTGATGAGCTCGCCGCCGATGTTGTGCTGCACCTCGACGTTGACGCCGAGCCCGCCGCCGTTCTCGGTGGCCAGGACGACCACGCCGTCGGCGATGGACATCACGGGCGTGCCGTTGCCGGGGTTGAAGTCGACGCCGTCGTGGTTCGTGGAACAGCCGGAGCAGGGCGCCGAGCGGGGCCCGAAGCCCGAGGCCCGCTTCGACCAGTCGACGACCGGCCAGACGATGAGGCCGGACTCGACGACCGAGACCGTGCCGACGCCGGCCACCTCGGAGACGATGGGCGGCGGCGCGGCCTCGACGGCGTACGCCTCGATGCTCATCGGCTCGAGCTCGGCCTCGCTCGCGACGTCGAGCGTCTGCGGTGCGAGCGTGATCGAGTCCTCGGCGGGCGCGTAGACCGAGGCGTGCGGCTCCGACTCGGTCGCCGTGATCGCGAGCGCGGGAACGCTCGTCGCGATCATCATGCCGCCGACGAACGTCATCGCCACGACCGAGAGCGCCGGGCGGACGGAGCGCTTGCGTGGCGTCCTCGCGCGTGCGGGGCGCGGCCGCCTCCGGCGCGGTGCGTCGCGTCGGGCGCGCGGCGGATTCGCGGGTGGCGCGGGTCGAACGGGTTTCGCGGGAGCGGAGTCGGGAAGTGGGCTTGGGGGCGGCGCGGCGGCCGTGCGTGGGGGAAGTCATACGGGTGCGTTACGTATCCAGATTCGGGCTGTATCGGGGGCAGAGTCGAGACAATCTCGGCTACCGTACGCACCGAATCTGGGAGAAGCCTCCGTTACCCATCCGTTATCTCTGGAAACCCGGGCAGCCGCTCTCCGTTGCGTGGAGCCGCAACGAAACGAGCGGATGCCGCGTGCTCGACGCACGCGACATCCGCTCGTTGCAGCGGCAACCTGTGAATCAGCCCTGCTTCTTCAGACGCGACGTCGCGCGGGCGCGCGCGGTCTGGTCGAGCTCGACCTTGCGGATGCGGACCTTCTCGGGCGTGACCTCGACGCACTCGTCCTCGCGGGCGAACTCGAGGCACTCCTCGAGCGTGAGCTGGCGCGACGGGGTCATCGACTCGAACGTGTCGGAGGTGGACTGACGCATGTTCGTCAGCTTCTTCTCCTTCGTGATGTTCACGTCCATGTCGTCGTTGCGCGAGTTCTCGCCGATGACCATGCCCTCGTAGACCTCTTCGGTGGGGTTCACGAAGAAGGTCATGCGCTCCTGCAGGGCGATGATCGCGAACGGCGTGACGACGCCCGAGCGGTCGGCGACGATCGAGCCGTTGCTGCGCGTGGTGATCGTGCCGGCCCACTCGCCGTAGCCGTGCGAGATGGCGTTCGCGATGCCGGTGCCGCGCGTGATCGTGAGGAACTCGGTGCGGAAGCCGATGAGTCCGCGGCTCGGCACGATGAACTCCATGCGGACCCAGCCGGTGCCGTGGTTCGCCATGTTGTCCATGCGGCCCTTGCGCGCGCGCGAGCAGCTGCGTGATCGCGCCGAGGTACTCCTCGGGCGCGTCGATCGTGAGGTGCTCGTACGGCTCGTGCACCTTGCCGTCGACGGTCTTCGTGACCACCTGCGGCTTGCCGACGGTGAGCTCGAAGCCCTCGCGGCGCATCTGCTCGACGAGGATCGCGAGCGCGAGTTCGCCGCGGCCCTGCACCTCCCAGGCGTCGGGGCGGCCGATGTCGACCACCTTGAGCGAGACGTTGCCGACGAGCTCGCGGTCGAGGCGATCCTTCACCATGCGCGCCGTGAGCTTGTGGCCCTTCACCTTGCCGACGATCGGCGACGTGTTCGTGCCGATCGTCATCGAGATGGCGGGGTCGTCGACGTGGATCGCGGGCAGCGGCCGCACGTCGTCGGGGTCGGCGAGCGTCTCGCCGATCGTGATCTCCTCGATGCCGGCGACCGCGATGATGTCGCCGGGGCCGGCCTCCTCGGCGGGATAGCGATCGAGCGCCTTGGTCTTCAGGAGCTCGGTGACGCGCACGTTCGAGTGCGAGCCGTCATGGCGCACCCATGCGACCGTCTGGCCCTTCTTGATGCGTGCCGTTGAAGACGCGCAGCAGCGCGAGGCGACCGAGGAACGGCGACGCGTCGAGGTTCGTCACCCACGCCTGCAGCGGCGCCTCGTCGTCGTACGTCGGCGCGGGCACGTGCTGGAGGATCGCCTCGAAGAGCGGCTCGAGGTCGTCGCTGTCGGGAAGGCTGCCGTTCTCGGGCTTGCGGTCGAGGCGCGCCCGGCCTTGCCGGAGGCGTAGACGACGGGCACGTCGAGGATCGCGTCGAGGTCGAGGTCGAGGCAGGCAGCGTCGTCGGCGAGGTCGCGTCGCGAGACCGAGGAGCAGGTCCTGGCTCTCGGCGACGACCTCGTCGATGCGCGCGTCGGGCCGGTCGGTCTTGTTCACGAGGAGGATGACCGGCAGTCGGCCCTCGAGCGCCTTGCGCAGCACGAAGCGGGTCTGCGGCAGCGGGCCCTCGCTCGCGTCGACGAGCAGCACGACGCCGTCGACCATCGAGAGGCCGCGCTCGACCTCGCCGCCGAAGTCGGCGTGACCGGGGGTGTCGATGACGTTGATCGTGACCGGGTCCGGATGTCGCGTGCACGCCGTCGTACTCGATGGCCGTGTTCTTCGCGAGGATCGTGATGCCCTTCTCGCGCTCGAGCTCGTTCGAGTCCATCGCGCGCTCTTCGACGTGGGCGTGCTCGGCGAACGAGTGGGTCTGCTTCAGCATGGCGTCGACGAGCGTCGTCTTGCCGTGGTCGACGTGGGCGACGATCGCGACGTTGCGCAGGTCGTTGCGGGTGGCGTTGGCCATGGTGGTTGGTCCTCAGTGATGCGTGTCGTCACGTGGCACCGACGCGGCCCGGGCGGGCGGCACGGCGGCAGCGCGGAAGCGCTGGATGTGAAGGTCTGTGGGATCGCGCGGAACCGGAACGCGGCGCGCGCCCGTCAAGCCTACCGTGCGCGGCACGGGTTCGGCTGGGAACGGCGAACGCCCGGCATCCGGGTGAGCGGATGCCGGGCGTTCGCGCGAGTGCGGTCGGCTACGCGCCGAGCTCGATGCCCGCCCCCGGGATCGCCGCGAGCAGGTCGCGGGTGTACTGCTCCTTGGGGTTGTCGAACACCTCGTCGGTGGTCGCCTTCTCGACGATCTTGCCGCGCTGCATCACCGAGACGTGGTCGGCGATCACGCGCACCACCGCGAGGTCGTGGGTGATGAACAGGTAGGTGAGCCCGAGCTCCGCCTGCAGGTCGGCGAGCAGGCGCAGGATCTGCGCCTGGACGAGCACGTCGAGGGCGGAGACCGCCTCGTCGAGCACGAGGATCTCGGGCTTCAGCGCGAGCGCGCGCGCGATCGCGATGCGCTGGCGCTGGCCGCCCGAGAGCTCGTTCGGGTACCGGCTGATGAGCGTGCGCGGCAGCGACACCTGGTCGAGCAGCTCGTACACGCGCTGGCGGCGCGTGGCCTTCGTGCCGACCTTGTGCGTGGACAGCGGCTCCGAGATGGTGTTGCCGATGTTGCGGAGCGGGTTCAGCGAACCGTACGGGTCCTGGAACACCGGCTGCATGCGGCTGCGGAGATGGAAGAGCTCCTTGCCGGTCGTCGACTGCGAGGTCCTTCCGCCGACCACGATCTTGCCGCTCGTGGCGTCCTCGAGCTTCAGCAGCATCTTCGCGACGGTCGACTTGCCCGATCCCGATTCGCCGACCAAGGCCATCGTGGTGCCCTTGGGGATCTGGAACGACACCTGGTCGACGGCCGTGAACTCGCCCGAGCCGCGGATCTTGAAGACCTTGGTGAGGTCCTCGACGATGATCGCGGGCGGGGCGGATGCCGCGGCCGCGAGCGCCTCGGCACGAGCCTCGGCCGTGGCGATGAGGTCGATCTCCTCGCCGGCCACGTGCGATGCGTCCGCCTGCATGCCCGACTCGGCCGCCGCGATGCTGCCGGTCGCCTGGATGCGGCGCGAGGCGAGGCTCGGCGCCGCGGCGACGAGGCGCTGCGTGTACGGGTGCTGCGGGTTCTGCAGGATCTGCGACCGACGGACCCGGACTCCACGACCTTGCCCTTGTACATGACGACGAGCTGCTCGGCGCGCTCGGCGGCGAGGCCGAGGTCGTGCGTGATGAACAGCAGCGTCGTGCCGAGCTCGCGCGTGAGGGACTCGAGGTGGTCGAGGATCACGCGCTGCACGGTCACGTCGAGCGCCGAGGTGGGCTCGTCGGCGATGAGCAGCTGCGGGTCGGCCGCGAGGCCCATGCCGATGAGCACGCGCTGGCGCATGCCGCCCGAGAACTGGTGCGGGAACTGCTTCAGGCGCCGGTCGGCGTCCTGCAGGCCGGCCTGCTTCAGCACCTCGATGGCGCGCTTCTTGACCTCCTTGCGGCCGGTGGCGATGCCGTTGGCCTTGATGGCCTCCTCGACCTGGAAGCCGATCGACCACACCGGGTTGAGGTTCGACATCGGGTCCTGCGGGACGAAGCCGATCTTGCGACCGCGGATCGCCTCCATGTCCTTCGCCGACGCCTTGGTGAGATCCTGCCCGTCGAGGAGGATCTGGCCGCCGGAGATGTGGCCCGGTGCCGGGCAGCAGGTTGATGATGCGCGTGCGCGGTCGTCGACTTGCCGGAGCCCGACTCGCCCACGATCGCGAGGCTCTGCCCGCGGTAGAGGGTGATGTCGACCCCGTCGACGGCCTTGACCACGCCGTCCTGGGTGGTGAAGCCGACCTGGAGGTCCTTGATCTCGAGGAGCGGACGCTCGCCGACGATCGACGGCGGTCTGCTGCATGCACGGTCGCTCGTTCACGATCTCGGTCATCGCTGGGCCCTCGCCTTCGGGTCGAGCGCGTCGCGGACGACCTCGCCCATCAGGATGAAGCTCAGCACGGTGACCGACAGCGCGATCGACGGCAGGATCAGCGTCTGCGGCGCCGTGCGCAGGTCGGTCTGCGCCTGGCTGATGTCATTGCCCCACGACATGGTGCTCGACGGCAGGCCGACGCCGAGGAACGAGAGGGTCGCCTCCGCGACGATCGCCGACGCGAGCGAGATCGTCGTGATGACGATGACCGGCGCGATCGAGTTCGGCAGCACGTGACGCAGCAGGATGCGGAACTGCGAGACGCCGAGGGCGGTGGCCGCCATCACGAAGTCGGAGTTCTTCACCCTGAGGATCTCGGCTCTCAGCACGCGGGCTGTCGCCGGCCACGCGAAAATGCCGATGGCGAGCGAGATCACCCACACGTTCGCGTACTGCGAGAGCACCGACATGATGACCACGGCGGCGAGGATGTAGGGGATCGAGAAGAAGATGTCGCCCACGCGCGAGAGCACCGAGTCGAGCCATCCGCCGTAGAAGCCCGCGAAGGCGCCGAAGACGATGCCGAGCACGGCGATGAGCACGGTCACGATGATGCCCACCGAGAGCGACGTCGACGTGCCGTGGATGATGCGCGAGTAGATGTCGCAGCCCTGCTTCGTGAAGCCGAGCGGGTGGCCGTCGGTCGGACCGCCGTTGCTGTTCGCGAGCTGGCAGTCGTTGTTCGGCGGCACCTGCGTGAACAGGCCGGGGAAGAGGGCGACGATCACGACGAGCAGGATGAGCGCCGCCGAGATCCAGAACATCGGGCGCTTGCGCACGTCGTCTCCAGGCGTCGATCCACAGGTTCGAGGGCTTGCCCTCGGCCTTGACGGTGTCGATCGGCGACGAGCGGAGTCTCTTCGATCGGCGCGACGTAGTGCTGCTGATCGGGTCTGGTGATGTTACTTGGCATAGCGGATCCTCGGGTCGAGAACGGCGTACAGCAGATCCACCAGCAGGTTCACCACGAGGTAGATCAGCACCATGACGGTCACGAAGGAGACGACGGTGGGTCCCTCTCCGCGGATGATCGCCTGGTAGAGGGTGCGGCCGACGCCGGGCACGTTGAAGATGCCCTCGGTGACCGTCGCGCCGACCATCAGCATGCCGAAGTCGACGGCGAGATAGGTGACGACGGGGATGAGCGAGTTGCGCAGGATGTGCACGGGGACGATGCGGTTGCGCGACAGTCCCTTGCTCGCGGCGGTGCGAACGAAGTCCTGCGTGTCCGTCTCGATGACCGACGCCCTCGTCAGTCGACTGATCTGCGCGAAGCTGATCGTGGCCAGCACCAGTGCCGGCAGTATCAGGTCCTGCGATCGGCGCGCCGGTGCTCACGGTGGTCCTGAACCAGCCGAGCTGGATGCCGAAGATGTACTGCGCGACGAATGCGACGACGAAGATCGGCAGCGAGATCGAGGATGAGGCTCACGACGAGCGCGCTCGCGTCGAAGATGCCGCCCTTGCGCAGGCCCGAGATGAGGCCGACCGTGATGCCGGCGACCATCTCGAAGAAGATGGCGAGCGCGGCGAGGCGGAGCGTCACCGGGAACGTCTCCGCGAGGATCTCGGAGACGGGCTGGCCCGAGAACGAGACGCCGAGGTCGCCGCGGAAGATGCCGCCGAGGAAGATAGAAGTACTGGACGATGAACGGCTGGTCCAGGTGGTACCGCTCGCGCAGTTGGCTCGATCACTGCGGGCGGCGGGGTCTTCTCGCCGAAGAGCGCGATGATCGGGTCGCCGGGCATCGCGAAGACCATGAAGTAGATCAGGAAGGTGGTGCCGAGCAGGACAGGGATCGCCTGCAGCACTCGGCGCACGATATAGCCGGCCATGGATCAGGCCCCGCACTTCGTGGATGTTGACATGTTGAAGAAACCTCACCGTTGCGAGTTCGTCCACTCGATGCTACGCCGATCGGGTTTGCATCGGGGATACGTGGGAGTGGGGCGGCAGCCGATTCGGCTGCCGCCCCACGGGCGCCTCAGAGTCTAACCCCGAGGCGCCCCGGAACGAGAATTACTCGCTCTTGGTGACCTGGTGGTAGGAGCGGCACAGCTGTCCCAGCCGAACTCGACGTTGTCGACCTGCTCGCCCCAGGCGCCCATGGAGTTCGTGTACCAGAGCGGGATGGCGGGGAGGTCCTCGAAGAGGATCTCCTGGGCCTGCCTGGAACTGCTCGATGCCCGCCTCGACCTCGGTCGCGCCGAGGAACCCTCGTCGAGCAGCCCGTCGAACTCGGGGTTCGAGTAGTCGCCGTCGTTCGAGCCGGCGTCGGTGCCGAAGATCGGCCCGAGGCAATTGAACATCGACGGGTAGTCGAACTGCCATCCGGTGCGGAACGGCGTCTGGATCACGCGATCAGTGACCGAGGTGCGGAAGCTCGGCGAAGGTGGGGACCGGCGCGCCGACCGCCTCGATGCCGAGGTTGTTCTTCAGCTGGTTCGCCACCGCGTCGACCCAGCCCTGGTTGGGGCCGTCGGCGTTGTAGGCGAGCTCGAACGTGCCCGACCAGGGGCGATCGCGTCGGCCTGCGCCCAGAGGTCCTTCGCCAGGGTCGGCGTCGAACTCGAGCACTTCGGAGCCCGGGATGTCCTCGGAGTAGCCGTCGATGACCGGCGACGTGAAGTCCTTGGCCGGCGTGCGGGTGCCGTTGAAGATCACGTCGGTGATCTCCTCGCGGTCGATCGCGTGCGAGATGGCGGCACGGCGGAGCTTGCCCTCGTCGCCGCTGAAGTGCGGCAGGCGGTCGGGGATCGTGATCGTGGCGTTCGCCGCTGCGGGCTGGTTCACCGAACGGCCCTCGAACTCGGTCTCGAACGTCTGCGAGCGCGCTGTCGGGGATGTCCTGGATGACGTCCAGGTTGCCGCCCTGCAGGTCGGCGTACGCGGCATCCAGGCTGGCGTAGAGGATGATGTCGAGGCCGCCGTTCTGCGCCTCGCGCGGACCGTCGTAGTCCTCGTTCTTCACGAGGTCGATGCGCTCGTTGTGCTGCCAAGCGCCCTCGCCGTCGAGCATGTACGGGCCGTTGCCGATCGGGTTCTCGCCGAACGCCTCGATGTCCTCCCACGCCGACTCGGGCAGCGGGAAGTACGCCGAGTAGCCGAGGCGGAGCGGGAAGTCGGACTCGGGCTGCGAGAGCGTGACCGTGAACGTGAGCTCGTCGACGACCTCGAGGCCCGACAGCTCCTCGACGTTCTCGTCGTAGCTGAAGCCCTCGATGCACTCGAAGAAGTAGCTGGAGAGCTGCGCGTTGTCGAGCGCGGCACCGTAGTTCCACGCCTTGACGAAGGACTCGGCGTCCACCGGGTCGCCGTTGGTGAAGGTCAGGCCATCGCGGATCTTGATCGTGTAGGTCTGCGCGTCATCGGTCTCGATCGACTCGGCGACGTCGTTGTGCACGGCGCCCTCTGCGTCGTAGTACACCAGGCCCGCGAAGGTGTTCTCGAATGACGAGTCCGCCGCCGACCTCGTTGGTGTTGGTCGGGATCAGCGGGTTCTGGGGCTCGGTGCTGTTGGCCGTGATGACCGCCGTCGAGGCACCCGCCTCGTCGGTCGACTCTGGCGAGCCGGTCGTGCAGCCCGAGAGCGTGAGCGCTCCCGCAGCCGCAAGAGCAATGGCGGCAACGCCAAATCTCTTGATCTTCAATGTTCCTCCTGTGAGATGTGCGTCGACAGCGCGACTTCTGGCCGCACTGGAGCGCTGGTAGCTCCGAGACTATGAACCGGCTTGCACGGAAGCAAACTCCTGAGGAAACCGTTACCGACGCGCAATCTAGCGGAAGGGACCGATGGCGGGAAACCGCTATCTCGGCGCACGATTCTTGCATCGGCGAAGCCGCATGCGAGGATTACCGCATGTCGACTGCACGGCGCCTGCGAGTCGAGGTCGTGATCGTCCTCGGCCTCTCGCTCGGGGCATCCGCCGTGTACTCGATCGTGTCGCTCGTCGCGAAGCTCACGGAGGAGCGGGCGCTCGGCGACCAGACCGTCGCACTGAACCCCTCGCGGTCGAGCCGCGAGTGGCTCGACTTCACGTACCAGTTCCTCGACGTCTTCTTCGGGCTCTTCGCGGTCGCCCTCGTGCTGTACCTCCTGTGGCAGCCCGGTCGGCAGCCCGTTCCGTCGCATCGGCCTCGACCTCACGCGGCCCGGCCGCGACGCGGCATCCGGCCTGCTGCTCGTCGCCGTGATCGGCGTGCCCGGGCTCGCGCTCTACGCGATCGGCCGGGCGCTCGGCCTCACCGTCGCCGTGCAGGCGTCACCGGCCGACTGGTTGTGGTGGACGGTGCCGGTCCTCGTGTTCCGCGCCCTCGAAGCCGCGCTCTCCGAGGAGGTCATCGTCGTCGGCTACCTCTTCACCAGGTTCCGCGAGCTCGGCGTCGGGCCGTGGGCCACGATCGTGTCGAGTGCGCTGCTGCGCGGCAGCTACCACCTGTACCAGGGCTTCGGCCCGTTCGTCGGCAATGCTGCGATGGGCATCGTGTTCGGCTGGTTCTACACGCGCTGGGGTCGCACGATGCCCCTCGTGATCGCGCACTGGATCCTCGACGTCGTGTCGTTCGTCGGCTACCCGCTGGCGGTGGGCTGGTGGCCCGGGCTCTTCGGCCCGCCTGCCGTCTGAGCCCTGGCGGGCGTGCGCGATCGACGGATGCCGCGTCCGCGGCGCCTGCGGCACGTGCTCGCCGTGCGCCAGCGCGACGACCGTCGCCGGCATCGGCGGCAGCGCCTCCTCGGGCACTTCGACGCGGAGGTCGGAGTCGGCCGCACGGATCCGCGCCATGTCGAGGCCGCTGCGCCGGCTCGGCGTGCAGACGGCGGAGAAGCCCTCATCGCCGAAGACGCCACCGCTCGGGAAGTCGCTCATGAACTGGGCACGGCGCAGCGCCGCTGCGGTGCCCGGATCGCGACGTTCCAAGAGCGTCGCGCGCTTCTCGAGGCCGAATCCGCTGCCGGCGAGCAGGGAGCTCCCGACGAAGAGGCCGGCGAACACGACGGTTCCCAGCACTGCGATGAGATCGACGGGCAACATGGCAACCCCCCTATGCGAGAGAACCTCAGTGTACTCCCGGGGAGCATGATCGGGACCGCCCGGATCCGCCGCGTCAGCGCACGCGGCGAGCATGGACTCCACGCGGCCGATTCCGGCTGCGCCGAAGGAGAGACGGAACCATGGACCTCGCACACGCCATCGCCGCGGGCGGCCTCTCGGCGCGCACGACCGAGCGCCGCTTCACGACGACCGAGGCGGAGATCCGCGAGGCCGAGCAGCGCGTCATCGCGCGCCGCACGGCCGCGGTCGCGGCATCCGCTCGCCGGGAGTACCCCGAGCGCGGACGTCACGCCGCGCCGCGGCCCGCCGGCGCCTGACCCTCGTTCAGCCCCCGATCTTCTCGCCGGGACCAGCGAGATCGGCCCCGATGATTCACGCCGTTGACGCCCTGGCCGTTCGCGCGTCGGATCACTCGGAGACGCCGCGCATGAGCACGTCGCCGCTGCCCACGGCGCGGATCTCGAGCGACGCGATCTCGTCGAGGTCGACGGCGGTGCCGGCCGACAGGCGTGCGGCGGTGCCGGGGCTCGCCCGCCAGCTCGACACCTCGCTGCGAACGCCGTCGCGGTCGACGACCACGAGGACGTACGGCCAGCCGTCGGCGGGGGCGTCGGATGCCGCGTCGTCGGCATAGCGGCAGTCGAGCTCGATCCTCGTTCCCCAGCCGACCGGCGTGAGCGTCGCCGAGGCGGTGAGCGGCACGTCGGCGACGGGCTCGAACGCGACGGACTCCGTGCCGCCGGCCGGCCGCACGATCGTGAGCGGCACCGCGATCGCGACGAGCAGGATCACGGCCGCCGCGACCGCGGCGGCGATCCACGACCTGCGGGTTCGCCGGGTGCGCCGGCGCCGGTCCTCCAGCCGAACCGCCGTCGAGGAGCTCGTCGCGCGGGCCGGGCACCGACGCGGCATCCGGGTCGTCGACGAGCGCGGCGGCGCGCTCGGTGGAGAGCCGTGCGAGCAGGCCGGGCATCGGCGAGAGCTCGGCGACCGAGCGGCGGCAGGTCTCGCAGGTCTCGAGGTGCTCCTCGTACTCGCGTCGCTCTGCGGGCGAGAGCGCGCCGAGCACGTAGGCGGAATCCCATTCGGCGAAGCGCGCGTGATCCGGGTTCATCGCGTCACTCCCTTCTCCTGCAACGCGAGCCTCAGCGCCCGGAGTCCGTAGTGGAGGCGCGACTTGACCGTGCCCTCGGGGATGCCGAGCCGTCGGGCGACCTCCGCCACGCTGCATCCGCCGTAGTACGCGTGCACGATCACGGCCCGATGCTCGACGCTCAGCGTCACGAGGGCCTCCTCCACGAGCAGGCTCTCGAACAGGGCATCGATGGCGTCGTCCTGCGAGCGCTCCGGCGTCTCGGCCACGCCGATCTCGTGGCGCCGACGAGCGCTGCGCACCTCGTCGATCACGAGGTTGCGGGCCACCGTGAACATCCACGACCGGGTCGTCGCGGGCTCCTG
>CAWCWD010000020.1:0-32888 GCA_963799015.1 uncultured Actinomycetota bacterium
GTTACCACCCCGGGGAAGTCGGTCGACGAGATCATGGAACTCCGTCGCGGTGCCCGAGTGCGGTTCAGGTTCGCGGGTCGACGTGGATCTTGGGGCCGAGGCCGGCCCCTCCGGACGACGTCCGTCCAGGATCGTCGCCGACCTCGTCGAGCCCGACCGTCGCCGCGACGAGCGGGCGGGGGTCGACCTCGCCCGACGGCGTAGAGGTCGATGGTGCCGGCGAGGCCGGGCGAGGCGCTGAGGATGCCGACGGCGGTCACGTCCTTGAGCGCCAGCGTGCGGGTGTCGATGAGGCTCCGGCTGCCCGCGAGGCCGACGTAGACCACTCGGCCGGCCGGTTCGACCAGCTCGAGTGCCTTCGCCGGAAGGGCCGGTGCGTTCGAGGCGTCGATCACCGCGTCCCACGGGAGGTCGTCGGGCAGGTCGTCCTCGCTCCACACCCCGTCGAAGCCGAGCGTGCGCGCGTAGTCGAGCGAGCGCTGCGGACGGCCCATGAGGTGCACCTCGGCGCCGAGCGAGCGGGCGAACATGGCGACGAGCAGGCCGATGGTTCCCGGCCCCAGCACGAGGACCCGGTCGCCGTCGGAGAGGTCGGCGCCCCAGGCCGACCGCAGCGCGTTGCCGCCGGGTTCGACGAGGGCGCCGAGCGTGTCGTCGACGGTGTCGGGCAGGGCATGCAGCGCCGTCACGGGCATCGCGAGCTGCTCGGCCAGGGCGCCCGGGAATCCGTTGCGGATGCCGACCTCGCTGCGGAACTCGCAGACGTGCTGGTCGCCCTGCACGGCAGCGTCGGCAGATGCCGCAGCCGAGCATGGTGTCGCCGGTGACCCGGCGGCCGATCCAGGAGGGGTCGACGCCGTCGCCGACCGCGGCGACCGCGCCCATCCACTCGTGGCCGAGGCGCAACGGGTAGCCGGGCGTGACCCTCGTGCAGGTACTGCATCTCGCCGGTGAAGAACTCGACGTCGGTGCCGCAGACGCCGACACGCTCGACGTCGATGACGACGCCGCCCGGGGTCGCCTTCGGAGGCGCGACATCCTGGACCTCGAACTCGCGGGGTCCGGTGAGGACGAATGCTCTCATGCGTGCGTCCTCTCGGTGGTGCGTGGTGGGCGGAGTGGTCAGTGATCGAAGGCGGAGCGAGCGGATGAGGACCACGGTGTCGTGGGAACGCCCCGTGCGTGCACGTCGGCGAAGAAGAGCCGTCCGGCGTGGGGATGCCGCAACCGCTCGTCGGCACTCAGATCGCGTGACGCCGTCGTGATGAGCAGGCGGTCGAGCCGGTCGCCGACGAAGGCGACGCTGGACACGTGCGGCGCGGGCACGCCGACGGTGTCGCCGGGCCGGCCCTCGGGGGTGAACGACCGGACTTCACCGCCTCCCCAGATCGCCACCCACAGATGGCCCTCGGCATCGACGCAGATGCCGTCGGGGGACCCGTCTTCGATGTGGAGGTGCTCCCGGCGCGGGCCGTACTCCCCGCTCGTCGCGTCGTAGTCGCGCACCCAGACGATGCCGGGCACCGTGTCGGTGCTGTAGAGCAGCGTGCCGTCGGGCGACCATGCGATGCCGTTCGAGAGGGTGAGATCCGAGTCCATCACGGTCAGGGATCCGTCGTGCTCGAGCCGGTACAGGAACTCGTCGCCCTCGCGGTCATCGAGCGCGAGGGTGCCGACGAGGAAGCGACCGTCGGGGTCGCAGGCGCCGTCATTGGAGCGACTGTTCACGTCGGATGCCACGAGCCTGGGTCCCTCGAGTCGTTCACCGTCGGGCGCGACGAGCACGAGCCGGTCATGGGCGGCGACGAGGAGGCTTCCGTCGTCGCCGCGTACGGCCGCCCCGACTCGGCCCGCGAAGTCGAGCTGCCGTGTCACCAGGATCGCGCCGTCCGCGATCCTGCCCTCCAAGACGGTGCCGCGCTCGACGTCGATCCAGATCAGGCTGGAGGTCTCCGGAACCCACACCGGGCCCTCGGCGAGGACATGCGTGGAGTGCGACGCGGGCTCGGCTCGGAACTCGGTCATCGCGGTCCTCGTGGGTCGGCGTGGTCGGGTTCGGTGAGAAAGATGGCGTTCATGTCGTTCCGGATGCTATGCAGAAGTTCCGACGAACGGAAGAGAGATCCGTGACCGAGCACCGTAGCTCCGAGTGGTACGCCGGCACCGACCGCAACGCCTACATCCACCGCGCCTGGATGCGCCGCGGCCTGCCGGAGTACGCCTTCGACGGCCGCCCGCACATCGCGATCGCGAACACCGCCTCCGATCTCACGCCGTGCAACGCGCACCTCGAACGAGGTCGCCGCAGTCCGTCAAGCACGGCATCTACGAGGCCGGCGGCATCCCGCTCGAACCTGCCCGGTCGTCTCGCTCGGCGAGACGCAGGTGCGCCCGACCGCGATGCTCTGGCGCAACATGGCCGCGATGGCGACCGAGGAGATGCTGCGCGCCAACCCGATCGACGGCGTCGTGCTGCTCGGCGGCTGCGACAAGACGATCCCGTCGCTGCTGATGGCCGCGGCGTCGGTCGACCTGCCCGCCGTCGTCGTGCCCGGCGGGCCGATGCTGACCGGCACCTTCCGCGGCGTCGCGCTCGGCTGCGGCACCGACGTCTGGCGGCTCTGCGAGGAGGTGCGCGCCGGCACCCTCAGCGAGCAGCGAGTTCCTCAGCGTCCGAGTCGTCGATGATCCGCAGCCGGGGCCACTGCAACACGATGGGCACCGCGTCGACGATGGCCCTGGTCGCCGAGGCGCTCGGCATCGATCGTGCCCGGCACTGGCCGGCACTCCCGCGCCCGACAGCCGCCTGCTCGAGGCGCGCGCACGAGACCGGCCGGCTCGCCGTCGAGCTGGTCGACGCACGACCGGCGGCCCAGCACGTTCCTGACGAAGGGCTCGTTCCACAACGCGATCGTCGCCCTGGCCGCGATCGGCGGCTCGACCAACGCCGTCGTGCACCTGCTCGCGATCGCCGGCCGGCTCGGCGTCGAGCTGACCCTCGACGACTTCGACCGCATCGGCTCGCGGCGTGCCGCTGCTGGTCGACCTGCAGCCCGCCGGCCGCTACCTGATGGAGGACTTCCACCGCGCCGGCGGCCTGCTCGCCGTGCTGCGCGAGGTGACGCGACCTGCTCGACCCGACCGCGCTCACCGTCACCGGCCGGCCGCTCGTCGACTACCTCGACGACGCCCGCGATCTGGGACCCCGAGGTGATCCGCCGCGCGCGACCGCCGCTGCATGCCGGACGCCGGGATCGCCGTGCTGCGCGGCAACCTCGCGCCGGACGGCGCGATCATCAAGCCGGCCGCCGCGTCCCCGCACCTGCTGCAGCACCGCGGCCGGGCGGTCGTCTTCGACACCATCGAGGACTTCCACGCCCGCATCGACGACCCCGACCTCGACGTCGACGCCGACTCGGTGCTGGTGCTGCGCGGCTGCGGCCCGAAGGGCTACCCGGGCATGCCCGAGGTCGCGAACATGCCGCTGCCCAAGAAGCTGCTCGAGCAGGGCGTGCGCGACATGGTGCGCATCTGCGACGGGCGGATGAGCGGCACCGCCTACGGCACCGTCGTGCTGCACGTCGCGCCCGAGGCCGCCGCCGGCGGGCCGCTCGCGCATCGTCCGAGACCGGCGACTGGATCGTCCTCGACGTGCCGGGCGGCGCCTCGACGCTCGACGTCCCGGACGAGGAGCTCGCGACGCGCGAGCTCCGAACACGGCGACGGTCGACGGCTATCGCCCGCGCCGACGCGCGGCTGGGAGCGGCTCTACGTCGACCACGTCGATGCAGGCCGACACCGGCGCCGACCTGGACTTCCTGCGTCGGGCGCCAGCGGCGACAAGGTCTCCCGCGAGTCGCACTAGCGTCGGCCTCGGCTTGCCCCCGCGCCTGCCGCACGTGGAACCCGCGCTCCTCGCTGCCCTCTCCGAACGGCAGGTGCCGAGATGACGAGAACCGCGGTGATCACCGGCGGCATGAGCGGGCTCGGCGCCGCGTCGGCCACCCGGCTGGCCGCCGACGGCGTCGCGGTCATCACGACTCGATCGCACGACCGGGTGCCGACGTCGTCGTGGACGTGACGGATTCCGCCGCGGTCGATGCCGCCGCCGCCGAGCTCGGCCCGATCGACATCCTCGTCAACTGCGCCGGGATCGTCGGCCCGAACAAGCCGCTCTGGGAGGTGACGGACGCGGAGTGGGATGCCGTCTTCGCCGTCAACGTGCGCGGCACGTTCAACCTGTGCCGCGCCTTCGTGCCGGGCATGCGCGAGCGCGGCTGGGGCCGCATCGTGAACTTCGCCAGCATGGCCGGCAAGGACGGCAACCCCAACCTCTCCGCCTACTCGGCGACCAAGGCCGCGGTCATCGCCATGACGAAGTCGCTCGGCAAGGAGCTCGCGACCAGCGGGGTGCTCGTCAACGCGATCGCGCCCGCGGTCATCGAGACCCCGATGAACGACGACACGTCGCCCGAGGTGCTCGCCCACATCACCAGCCTCATCCCCATGAAGCGGGTCGGCCGCGCCGAGGAGGTCGCCGAGCTCGTCGCCTGGCTCGCCTCCGAGAGGGTCAGCTTCTCGACGGGCGCCGTCTACGACATCAGCGGCGGGCGCGCCACCTACTGAGGCCGCTCACGCCACCCGAAGCCCCCATCAACCGACCAGGCGAGCCGCGTCGAGATGGCGGCGGGCAGCGCCGATCGCGAGGCGGGCGTGCTCCTTCGCGCCGACCTGCGCCACGAGCATCGCCCGCGGGATCTCCAGCGCGTACGGAATGCCCGCCGGCAGGGCCGCGAGGATGCCGAGCATGTCGATGTCGCCCTCGCCGGGGAACAGCCGCTCGAAGCGTGCGGTGTGGATCAATCCTGCCGTGGTGGTGGGGATCTCTCCGGGGGCGTCGCACACGTGGGCGTAGTGGAACCACTCCGGCGGGAGCTCTCGCAGATCGTCCACGCTGGATCTCGACCGGGCGAAATGCAGGAGGTCGATGAGCAGCCCGGCGTTGGGCTGGTCGGCCGCCCGCAGGACCCGGGTGGCCTCGGTCAGGTTCGGGGTCTCCGTCCACGACGGAAACTCGAGGTCGATGGTCAAGCCGAGGGGCAGGGCGAGCTGGCACAGCTCGGCGAATCGATCGGTCTTGCGTGAGAAGTCCGAATCCGGCAGCTGCGTGATGACGTGGCGCGCTCCGAGCTCGGCGCCGGCCTCCAGGAAGCGCAGGTAGTCGCGCGGGCTGTCTCCGGAGGTGAATGCGCGCGAGCTCGATGTCGAGGACCTCGATGCCGGTCGCCGCGAGATGTGTCTTCGTGGCCCGCATCAGTGCCGGGTCGTACGTCAGCGGGTAGTGCGGCTCCTCGCGCGGTGACCTTGGTCATCCGCAGGCCCACGTAGCGATAGCCGGCGGCGGCAGCGGCATCGACCAGCTCCGGCGGTGACAGGCTCAGCGCGGTCAGGTGGGCGAGCGAGTAGTCGTGCCGGTGTTCGGACGAGGACTCGGTCGGCGCGCTCGCCAGCATGCGCAGTCGCTGGCGGCGGTGCGCGGCCATGCGCAGCGGAACGCTGTGGGGGTCGCCGAAGCCGGCATAGCCGTCGATGCGCTGAACCACCTCGAAGAAGACGCGCGAGCCCAGCATCTCGGTGAAGAAGTGCAGGAACTCGCCCTGCTCGTCGCGGTCGTACAGGATCGAGTTCTCGCGAAGACCGTCGACGAGATCCGGCCGGCAGCGAAAGGCGGGCGTCGAGGTCGTCGTAGTAGTTGCCGGGCATCTCGAGGATCGGTGCCCCGCGCTCACGCATGATCTTCGCGCAGGCGATCGCGTCATCGGTGGCGAAGGCGACGAGTTGAGGGCTCGACACCCCGGGCGCCCAATCGCCGCGCCGCAGCGGGGTGGTGCTCAACGCGATGCGCACGCGATCCGCTGGGATCGCTCGCCGACCAGCTGCGGATGAGACCGAAGGGAGCGGTGATCTCCGTCGACTCTCCCGGCACGAGGCCGAGGACCGTAGCGGAAGAACAACGCGGACTGGTCGAAGTCGTCGATCGACTCGGTGATCGACACATGATCGATCTCGCGGAGCAGCGGGGACGGGTCGGCCGGTGTCCCGGTCGGGCCGAAGTCGTCGAGCCAGCGACGCTCGCGGTCGGAGTCGCAGAAGAACAGGGCCGTGCCATCCGGCGTGGCCACAGAACTCAGGTCGGTCTCGTCAGGTCCGCGAGGCCGGGGAAGCTTCGGTGCCAGCAGCCGCTCCGCCCGTCGCATCGACGCGGTCGGGTCCGAGCTCTCGACGGCGAGCGCGCAGATCGATGCAGTGGCGGGGTCGATCGATCGCTGCGGGGCGAGATTGAGCAGGACCCGAGCGCCGCCCTGCTCCCACAGCTGCACCGGCTTGGAGCGATGCTGCCCGACATGGGCGAACCCGAGGGCGGCGAGGGCACGTGAGACGAGGGGAGCCGACACCTCGTCCACGGCGAGCTCGGCGAACGCGAAACCGCCGAGCCGCGGAGCCGGCGGCAGGTCGCCGGCCGAGAACCGCTCGGCGATCTCTCCAGAAGCCGTGCGCGCCCACCGCCTCTGCGAGCGCAAGCATGGAGCGCATCGCGTCGGTGGCGGCGTGCCGCGGATCCTCCTGCTGGTAGACGTCGTTGAACACCTCGAGAGCGATCGGGCCGGCGTAGCCCATGGCCAGGATCTGGCTGAGGAAGCCCGCCACGTCGAGCGAGCCCTGGCCGGGGAACATCCGGTAGTGGAGGCTCCACTCGCGGACATCCATGTTCAGTCGCGGTGCATCCGCGAGCTGGACGTGGAACACCTTGTCGCCGGCGATCTGCGCGAGGACGGCGGGATCGTTGCCCGATGCGAGAGCACATGGAAGCTGTCGAGACACAGCCCGAGCGCCGGGTGGTCGACGCGCTGGACGATGCGCCAGGCATCCTCGTAGCGTACGAAGCCGTCCCCAGGGCACGGCTTCGTACGCGAGCCGCAGTCCGCGCTGCTCGGCGCGGTCGGCCAGCGTCGTGCAGCTGCTCCGCAGCCAGGTCGTCGTCGTCGAGTCCCCTCGCGGTTCTCGACGAGCAGCACACCAGGACGCTCGCGCCGAGCTCGGCCAGCAGGTCGAACTTCCGCTCGGCGTGACGCAGGCTGGCGCCGAACAGGTCGGGCGGAACCGTCTCGACGTGGAACGGCTGGTAGACCTCGATCGACAGGCCGAGGCCCGCAGCCTCCTCGGCCAGCCGGCGGGGCGACCACGGCGACATGACGAGGTCGTACTCGAGCATCTCCACGCCGGCGAAGCCGGCGGCGGCGGCGGCGCGCAACTTGTCCTCGAGGGTGCCGGAGAGGCACACGGTCGAGATGGCCAGGCTCGGCAGACCGGGTACGACGTTCATGAGCAGGACCGCCTCACGATCGGTGATCCGAAATCGGTGACCGCGGAGGTCAGTGCGTCGCGACGTGCTCGACCGTCTCACCGGGCGAGTAGATGTCCAGGATGTTCCAGTGGCCCGTGGTCGGCGTCGGCACGTTGACCATCGACACGTCGATCACGACGGGCTCGCCGAGCGCGATCGCCCGCTCGAGGGCGGGCTTGAACTCCGCCGCCGAGTCGACCTTGATGCCGGTCACCCCGTACGCTTCCGCGATCGCGGCGTAGTCCGTGTACATCGGATCGTCCGCGTTGCCGAAGACGGTCCCGTAGGTCGTGTCGAAGGCGGCCTTCTCGAGCCCCGCGATCGTGCCGAACGCGTTGTTGTTCATCACGACCCAGACGACGGGGACGTTCTCCTCGCGCGCGGTGGCGAGCACGGCCGGGTTCTGCCCGAAGCCGCCGTCGCCGACGAGGGAGACGACGACGCGATCCGGGTGGGCGATCTTGGCGCCGACGGCGGCCGGCGCGCCGAAGCCCATGGTCGCGAAGCCGCCCGGGGTGAGGAACGTGCCGGGGGTGAGGATGTCGAACTGCTGACCCACGCCGTTCTTGTTCCAGCCGACGTCGGTGGTGATGATCGCGTCGGGCGGCAGCACCTCCCGCGTCTCGGAGAGGATCCGCTCGGGCCGCATCGGCCAGTGCATCGGACACCTGGGCATCCGCGTTCTGGAGCTTCAGCGTCGCGCGGTTCGCGGCGATCTGCGCGAGCAGTTCGTCGCGCTGCACGCCTGCAGGAGCGAGTCGGCGGGCGACCCGGATGAGCACGGTCAGCGCGGACTTGAGGTCCGCGAGCGCGCCGATCTCGAGCGGGTAGTTGCGCCCCAGCTCGGCGGGATCGATGTCGATCTGCATGAGCTTCGTGGCCGGGATGTCGAAGGTGTACTCGGCGTACCACGAGCTCGAGTCGGCTTCCGCGAACCGCGTGCCGAGCGCGAGGATCCAGTCGGCGCGTTCGCGGTCGTCTCGTTGACGAATGCCGTGCCCCAGAATCCCGTCATCCCCAGCACGAGAGGGCTGTCGTCGGGGAGTGCGCCCTTGCCCATGAGGCTGTGCGCGACGGGCAGCGACAGCAGCTCCGGCGAACTCCTTGAGCTCGGATGCCGCGTCCGCGGCGACGATCCCGCCGCCGACGTAGAGCACGGGCCTGTCGGCATCGAGCAGGTTGCGCACGATCCGCTCGGCGACCTCTTCATCGAGGCTGGGCTTCGCGAGCGAGCGGGTGTTGCTGAGCACCTTGTCGAACAGTGCGACGTCGATCTCGGCCGAGAACACGTCCATCGGCACGTCGACGAGAACGGGCCCGGGGCGGCCGCTCTCGGCGAGGGTGAACGCCTTGTCGAGCACCTCGGCGATGAGGTGGGGCTGGTCGACGCGCCATGCGCGCTTGACGAAGGGCCGGTAGATCTCCCACTGGGCCGCATCGGCGTGGAGGTTGATCTCCTGATGCGGGTGCTTGCCGAAGTAGTGCGTCGGCACGTCGCCCGCGATCACGACCATCGGGATCGAGTCGAGCGCGGCGTTCGCCACCGCCGTGGTCGCGTTCGTCAGACCGGGGCCGAGGTGGGTCAGCACGACTCCCGCCCGCTTCGTCACCCGCGCGTAGCCGTCCGCGGCGTGCGCCGCGATCTGCTCGTGCCGCACGTTGACGAAGGAGATGCTGTCGCTCTTCTCGAGCGCTGCGAGCAGCGCGATGTTCGTGTGACCGCACAGCCCGAAGATGTGCTCGACATCGCGCGCCTCCAGGTAGCGGACGATCTGGTTGGACACCAGGTCCTTCATGACGTTCTCCTTCATTTGTCGCGTTCGTTCGGGCACGGATCGTCGTGCCGGCCCGGTGTACGTGTAGCCGATCGACTTCGGCACGGGGCCCTTGATCCGGCCCCCCTGCTGCATCTGCTCGTTGGCGTGGGCGAGGATCCCGACCGAGCGCGACGAGGATGAAGACGCCCCGCCCGAGTTCGGGCGTGAAGCCGAGCTCGCAGTAGATGACCGCGGTCACGCCGTCGATGTTCATGGGCATGCGCTTGGGCTTGCCCTCGCTGATGGCGTCCTCGACCGCGCGGCCGATCGCCGCGAACCGTCCGTCCACCGAGCCCTCCGCGGCGGCGGCGTCGACGAGCGACAGCAGGCGCGGGGTGCGCGGGTCGAGCGGATGGAAGCGGTGCCCGAAGCCGGGGATGTACGCGACACCCGCGTCGCGATGGCGCTGCAGGACGAGGCGGGCGGCCTCGCCGAGGTCGCCCGTCCCGCTCGAGCCTCGGCATCGATCTCGAGGTAGAGCTCCATGCACTGCTGGCCCGGACCGCCGTGGACGTCGTCGAGGACGTTGATCGCCGACGCCATGGCGCCGTTGATCGCGCGCGCCGCAGGTCACCGCCATCCGCGCGATCGCGATCGACGGGGCCTGGGGCCCGTGGTCGACCGATGCCACGAGCGCCGCTTCGAGGAGCGCCGCCTGCGCGCGCGACGGCAGCTCGCCGCGCAGCATCAGCCAGATGGTGTCGACGAAGCTCGACGTTGCCGATCAGCTCCTGAACGGGGTAGCCGCGCAGGTCGATCTCGCCCGGGCGCACATCGATGATGTCGGTCTGCCACCACCGACGGGCCTCGTCGAGCACGTCCTCGGGCAGACTCCTCGGTCATCGGCTCAGTTCCATCTCTTCGAGCGCGGCGTCGTAGAAGTCGCCGAACAGCTCCTCGTCGGACGGCCGATCCTCCGCGATCGTGCGCGAGACCCACGTCGTGTTCAGGTAGTGGCGAAGCGAGACGTTCTCAGACGTGATGTTGCCGCCCCACGTGCCGCATCCCATCGACGAGGTCATCGGCATTCCGTTCGTGAACGAGCCCGCGTTCGCCTTCGAGTTGGGCTGGCGCACCATGATCCGCGAGACCGGCATGTGCTGCGCGAAGTAGTCGATGTGCGCGTCGTCGGTCGAGGCGATGCCGCAGGAGTGGCCCTTGCCGCCGATGTCGTAGAGGCGCTTGGCGAGCTCGACGCCATCCTCGAAGCTGCCCTCGTACTCGTGGACCGCCATCAGCGTCGTGAGCTTCTCCTTGCAGAACTGCCTGTCCTCGGCGATGCCGTCGCCCTCGACCAGGATGAACCGGCGATCCGAAGGGATGTCGAAGCCCGCGGCCTGCGCGAGCGCCTGCGGCGAGACGGCGACGGTGTCGGGCAGGCGGTGACCCTCCTCGTCCCACATCACGGACTGCAGCGCGGCACGCTCATCCGACGTCGCGAGGTAGCCGCCCTCGGCCTGGAGCGCGTCGAGCATCTCCTGATAGCGGCTCGACGGAACCAGGACGTTCCCGTCCGCCGAGCAGCCCGAGCCGAAATCCGACGTCTTCGACAGCATGCAGTTGCGCGCCGTCTCCTGAATGTCGGCGGTCTCGTCGACGAACTCGGTCGCGTTGCCGGCGCCCACGCCGTACGCGGGCGTTCCGGAACTGTACGCCGCGCGCACGAGCCCCTGGCCGCCCGTGGCGATGACGAGGTCGGAGCGGCGCATGATCTCCTGCGACGCGGCGAGGCTCGGCAGCGTGATGCACTGCAGGATGTCGGCGGGAGCGCCCTCCGCCTCCAGCGCCTCGCGCATGAGGCGAACGGTCTCGAAGGTCGTGTGCTTGGAGCGCGGATGCGGCGAGAACACGACGACGTCGCGCGCCTTGATCGCGTAGATCGCGTTGCCCGCCGGCGTCAGGTCGGGGTTCGTCGTCGGAACGACGCAGCCGATCACGCCGACCGGCTTGCCGTACTTGACCAGACCCTTCTCGGCATCCTCCTCGATGATGCCCACCGAGGGGCTGCGCAGCGCGTCGCGGAGGACGCCGCGGATCTTCATCCGCTTGTTCATGCGGCTGTCGAAGTCGCCGAGGCCGGACTCCTCGATCCCCATCTCCACCAGGCGGTGGAACGACGAACGATTCGCGACCGCCCACGCGACGGCCTGGATGAGACGGTCGACGCGGTGCCTGATCGTAGGTCTCGATGATCGCGAGCGCCGCGCGCGCGCGGGCGAACACATCGTCGAGTTCCTGCTCCTGCTCGGGCGAGAGGGATTTGGTTGCTGAAGCAGCCATGACAACTCCGTCCATGGGCATGTGTGCCGACTGCCGCATGGTATGCACGTGCCGCTCCCGACGACAAAGCGTGTCTCACTGGGCAGGAAGGGGCCCGGCGATCCACGAGCTGCGCCTTCACGACTGCGGGAGTTGTACCACTCGATGGGTCGCACGGTTGCCCGCCCGTGCCGCCGGGGTTAGCGTCCGAGCGCTGGCCTGAATCACCGATCCCAGGGTCGGGAGGCCGGGCGGCACCCCTAGCGACGTCAGGAGGGCGCGAGCTCATCCGTCGTCGGATCAACGAAGATCAAGGAGTCAACGGATGCGCAAACGACTGACCACGAGGTTGGGAGTCAGCGGGAATCGGGGCACTGGTCGTGCTCGCGCTAACCGCTCCACCCGCCTACGGACTGGTGAGGCCCGCCGAACCGGTCCCGCCCGTCGGGCTGACGGGCCTCGAGCCGACCGGCGCCGACATGCCGACCGTCGGCGGCAACCTCGGCAACCAGCACTACTCGGGGCTGACGCAGATCACCAAGCAGCAACCTGCAGGAGCTCGCGCCCGCCTGGCGCACGCACGTGTCGGCCGTCGCGCCGGCGACGCGACGACGTCGGCCAGCAGACGACGCCGATCGTCGTCGACGGGGTCATCTACGTCGACACGCCGAGCGGCGGCGTGATCGCCGTCGACGGCGCGACCGGGTGATCCCAACTGGAAGTGGGAGAACCGACGGTCTACGGCACGACGGGCACGCGGCGCGGCGTCTCGGCGGGCGACGGCAAGATCTACACGCTCGCTGGCGGCAACCGCGTCGTCGCGCTCGACAAGGCCACCGGCGAGGAGGTCTGGGCGGTGCAGCCCGATCGGCCCCGAACGGCGAGGACCTCGGACGCGTCGGGAAGGTCGCGACCGTGTACTACGACGGCATCGTCTACGCCCACACGGCGGACGGCGACCGCGGAGCGGTCGTCGCGCTCGACGCGAGCGACGGCATCCTACCTCTGGCACTTCTTCGGTGGCCCGAAGCGCGGGCAGCGTGTTCACCGACATCGACGGCGTGACGTTCGACGCTCGGCGACGTGGGGTCCGGTGCTGCCGGACGGCACCGAGTGCGCTCGAGGAGGGCGGCGCGACGTCGTGGATGCACGGCGCGGTCGACCCCGAGCTCGGCATGTACTACATGACGCTTCGGCAACGCGCGCAGCTGCACGACCTCGCAGAACGGTCGCTGCGTCCCGGCGACAACCTGTTCGCCAGCACGATGGTGGCGGTCGACGCCGAGACCGGCGAGTACAAGTGGCACTACCAGTCGATCCACCACGACGTGTGGGACATGGACAACGTCCACCCGCCGACACTGGCCGACATCGAGGTCGACGGCGAGGAACGGCAAGGTCGTCTTCTACGGCAGCAAGTCCGGTCACCAGTTCGTGCTCGACCGCACGAACGGCGAGCCCGTGCTCCCCGTGGTCGAGAAGCCGATGATCACCGACTCGCGCCAGAACCACGTCCGCGACCCAGCCCTTCCCCGCGACCCGGCTGCTGCCGGAGTGCGTCGTGTGGGAGAAGCTCGACCCGGACGAACATCCCCGGTGACCCGTGGCGCGCCGTGCCGAACTACAACGGCTACCAGCCCGATGCGGACGGCAACCTGGTCTTCAACCCGGACAGCTATGTCGCGGTGGACGAGCCGTTCCTGACCTACCCGGACGGGCATCCCGTCGGACCACCGCCAGGGCTGCATGTACGACCCGCAGTGGGATCGCGCCGATCCTCTCGACCACCAGCCAGAACGGCGGCGCCGACTGGTCGAACCACTCGTACAGCCACAGCACGAACCTCGTCTACTACCCGTACGGCACCAACCCGGTGGCGCACTGCAACGGCGCTGGCGCCAACGGCCAGCGGGCCATCGGGCAGTACCAGACCGGCGGCATCCTCGCCTACGACGCCTCGACCGGCGAGGTCGCGTGGCGCAACCACCTCGGCACGGACATGTCGCACGGCCAGGGACCGCTGACGACCGCATCCGATCTGCTCTTCGTCGGGCAGATCGACGGCGAGGTGCTGGCGATGGATGCCGCGGAGCGGCGACGTGCTCTGGGAGTTCCAGACCGGCTCCGGCATCGCGGCGGCGCCGGTCACCTACGAGGTCGACGGCGAGCAGTACGTCGCCGTGTTCGCCGCCGGGTCGACGAACCCGTACGGCGGATCGGTCACCCAGGGCGACTCGCTGTGGGCGTTCAAGCTCGGCGGCACCTACACGACCGAGTCGGGAAGCCAGGAGGGGCCGGACACGGCACCGCTGTCGATCCGCCGCCCCGTCGGCGGCGCTGCAGTCGAGGGCGAGACGGTCGGCAACACGGTGCTCCTCGCACGGACGAGCCGGACCGCCGACACCGCAGCGGCGCGCGACAGCGTGTCGCAGAACGGCGATGCAGCCGACGCATCTGCGGGTGCCGGTCGGCACGACGGTGACGTTCCGCAACCCCGGGGCCGAGACGTTCCCGAACTTCCCGAACCTGAAGCCGCACTGCGCGACGCAGTTCTTCGAGGGCGAGTTCAACGTCGAGCTGCAGCCAGGAGAGACGTACCAGCACACGTTCGACCGTGCCGGCGAGTACTTCTTCAACGACTGCACCGACCCGCGGCCGACCGGCAAGATCGAGGTCTACCTCGAGCCGCAGGACCAGCCGGGCGCGCTGGAGTTCACCCCGGCCCGGCTCGACCTCGGTTCGGGAACCGGGCTCTTCACCGGGGTCGAACGGCAAGGTCACGGCGCACTTCGAGCTGCCGGCGGGCTACAAGTACGAAAGCGGCGCCGTCCTGGTGACCCCGCTCTCGGCGACTCCGATCCCGGCCTGCGAAGGTCGACGGCCAACACGAACCGGATCATCGTCCAGTTCGACAAGGCCGACGTCGACAACAACGTGCCGACCGGGGAGGTGAGCCTGACCCTGCGGGCCAACGTCCTCAATGCCGCAGGGGATTCAGGAGCAACTTTCGTCGAGCGCGATGGTGACCGTCGTCAAGTAGCCGATTCCGACACACGACCGATCCGTCTCCGTCGTCCTCGACGGGGACGGATCGGTCTGTGCGGCTCGGTGTCCCATTCGGCGAGACTCGACTTTGCAGCGTACCGGATCGCAGACCAGAGTCGCAGGGGCAGCCATGTGCGCGAGCACGCGCGGCCCTGCATCAACAGAGAGGTTGGCAATGCATCCTGACACCATGGCGGTGGCGCCGTGAGCGACAAGGAACCCGGGCCGGAGCCCGAGGAGGGCCGGCCCGCCGAGCCCGAGGACGCAGCAGGCAAGGCGTCCGAAGCGCCCTCGGGGACTCCATCTACGGCGACACCAGCACCTTCTACACGGCGCCCGAAGCTCAACAAGGGCGTTCCGGCCGACCCGAGGTTCATCCAGGATCCTCTCCGCGATCGAGATCGCGATCGGCGTCATGCTGTTCGCCCTCATCGTCTTCGGCGTCATGTACCAGGTGCTCGGCCGGTACTTCCCGTCGATCAGCTGGGTCGGCGCCGGCGAGCTCGCCCTCATGTCGATGGTCGCGATGACCTTCATCACGACCGGATACCTCGTGGGCCGCAACGGCCACATCGTGCTCGAGATCTTCGACGAGCTGCTCGCCGGGACGAGGCTCTTCGTCGCGCTGCGGGTCATCTCGGCGGTCATCATGGTCGCCGACGAGCCTCGCCCTCGCCTACGAGGCATTCGTGAAGATCGAGACCGAGTGGGGCGGCTCAGCGCCGCGATGCACGTGCCCATCGGCGTGCTGTACATCTTCGCTCTCATCGGCTTCCTGTCGGCCGCGATCCACTCCGGCTTCAAGATCCCGTACGCGAACCGCCCCGAGCACAAGCTCGACATCGGCGAAATGGAAGGCTGAGTCTTGGATCTCTGGCTCTACATCCTGCTGCTCGTCGTCTTCCTGCTGCTGCGGGTGCCCGTCGCGTTCGCGATGATCGCGTCGAGCATGCTGTACTTCTACAGCCACGGCCTGTCGGCGGGCTACGCGATCTCGTCGATCGTGAACGGCATCAACAGCTTCCCGCTGCTCGCCGTCCCGCTGTTCATCTTCGTCGGCACGATCGCCAACCATCTCGGCATCGCCACGCGCCTCTACGACTTCGCGCGGGCGCTCCTGCCGCGGCTGCCGGGCAACCTCGCCTACGTGAACCTCGGCACCGCGATCGGCTTCTCGTGGATCAGCGGTTCCGCGCTCGCGGACGCCGCGTCGACGAGCAAGGTGCAGATCCCGCAGATGCTCAAGGCCGGTTACCCGTACGGGTTCTCGGCGGGCCTCACGGCATCGGGCTCCCTGATGAGCACCGTGATGCCGCCGAGCATCCCCGCCGTGCTCTTCGCGGCGACCGCATCGATCTCGACCGGTGCCCTGTTCGCGGGCTCGATCATCCCGGCCATGCTGATGGCGGTCGGACTGGCCGTGTACATCTTCTTCTGGGTGCGGCGCCACCCCGACGTCGCGGTGAGCCGACCGTTCGTCGGATCGATGCTCGGCAAGGCGGCCGTGCGGGTCATCGGACCGGCCCTGCTGCCCGTGATCATCCTCGGCGGCATCTTCAGCGGACTGTTCACCCCGACCGAGAGCGCGGGCATCGCGGCGGTCTACATGCTCATCCTCGGTGCGATCTACCGCACCCTGACCTGGCGGGTGTTCTGGAAGTCGGCCAAGGAGACGGTCGTCATCTCCGGCGGCATCCTCCTGATCCTCGGCGCGTCGAACCTCATGGGCCAGGTGCTCGCGCGCGAGCAGGTGTCGCGCAACGCTCGGCGAGTGGCTCGCCGGAGTCTGACCGACAACCCGATCGTGTTCCTGCTGCTGCTCAACGTGCTGCTGATCCTGCTCGGCATCTTCCTCGAGGCCCCGCCGGTGATCCTGGTGCTCGTGCCGATCCTGATGCCGATCATCGCCCAGTTCGGAATCGACCCCGTGCAGCTCGGCGTCATCATGATCCTCAACCTGATGATCGGATCGCTGACACCACCGGTCGGTGCGGTGCTGTTCGTCATCGGCTCGATCACCCGCAGACCGATGGGAGAGCTGTTCCGAGGCATCCTCCCCTTCCTCATCCCGCTGGGAGTGGTCCTGCTGCTCCTGACGCTGTTCCCGATGATCGTCACGATCCTGCCGACGCTGCTCGGCTTGATGTAGCGCGGGCGCCGGAGAGGAATGATCCGTGCCCAGGAAGCTCTTCGTCCTGAACGGCTCGAACCTGAACATGCTCGGTCTGCGCGAGCCTGAGCTGTACGGCACCGCGACGCTCGACGACGTGCGCGGCGACTGCGAACGGGTCGCCGGGCGAGCTGGGGTTCGAGCTCTTCTTCGCGCAGTCCAACGCCGAGCACGAGATCGTCGAGTGGGTGCACGATGCCTTCCGCCAGCAGGCGACGTCGTGATCAATCCCGCGGGCTTCAGCTTCCAGTCCGTGCCGCTGCTGGATGCGCTCCAGATGCTCACCAGCCCCGTCGTCGAGGTGCACATCACGAACATCCATGCCCGCGATGCCGTCTACCAGCACTCCCTCATCTCGTCGGTCGCGCGCGTCGTGATCGCCGGCGCGGGCGTGTACGGATACGAACTGGCGATCCGCGCCGCCGACAGGTTGACGCCCGAGGCACCGGCGTGACCGACGCGGCATGCGACGCGAGCTGCGATGGTCAGCCGCGAGCGATCGTGTCGGCGGCCTCGAACCCGAACACGAGCGCCTTCGTGAGCGCCGTTCCGGTCATGTACGACGCGCCATGGAAGCCGCCGACGACCTCGCCGGCGGCGTAGAGCCCCTCGATGCGGCTTCCGTCGACGCGCTTGACCGAGGCGTCGGGCTGCGACGCTGAGGCCGCCGTAGGTCGAGGTCATCGCCGTCACCGCGGGGTACGCGTAGAACGGCCCGGCTGCGACGGGCACGAGCGTGCCCGACCCCGTTCACGAGACCGGTCCGGCCCGAAGGCGTCTTCGCGGCGACCCGACACGCTCTCGTTGTACTGCGCGACCGTGCGCTCGAGCTGTCCCGGCGGGAATTCCGAGCTCGCGCTCGAGCGCCGCGATCGTCGGTGCGCTCACCAGGTGCCCGAGCTCCTCGATGCGCTCCATGTCGGAGAGCGGCACGCCGGGCTTCGAACGCGCCCGCACCACGGAGTCGAAGACCTGGAAGGCCGATGCGCCCCGGCTGGCTCAGCACGGCGGACCCGAGGACCTTGTACGACTCCGACTCGTCCGCGAAGCGCTCGCCGCGAGCGTTCACGAGGATCGCGCCGAGGTAATTGGCGGTCAGCAGCTCGTGCTCGTCGTCGGTCGTGTCGGCGTGCTGGCCGTAGGTGCCGGAGACGTGCCCGATGTCGGCCAGGCCGGCACCCAGCATCCATGCCATTCGAAGCCCGTCGCCGGTGTTGCCGACCCCGCCGTACGGCATGGCAGCGGCCTGGTCGGGCACGAAGAGCTCGAGAAGCTCGCGCGAGCGCGAGAACCCGCCGCTGGCGAGGACGACGCCCGAGCGCGCGATGAGGTCTCCGCTCGCGGATCGGATGCCGGTCACGCTGGATCCGTCCATGACCAGTCCGCTCGGCCGCGTGTCCGAGGGAGGATCACGGCGCCCGCGGCGACCGCCTCGTGCTCGAGGATGCGCGAGCAGATCGCGGATGCGGATCAGGTGCGCGCGTGCGACCGTCATCCCCGCGCTGACCTTGAGTTCGTCCGTCCACGCCGCGGCACGATCGATCGCGGCGACCGCGTTCGCCTGGCGGTCGACGAGCGCCCGCAGCAGCGCCTCGTCGGCGAAGCCGCCGCCGGTCTCGACCATGTCCGCGAGGAAGAGCTCGTCGGAGTCCTCGACGCCTGCTCGGCGCTGGAGCGCCGTGCCGGACAGTGCGAACCATCCGCCGCTCATTGCGGAGCTGCCTCCCAGCCGATCGCGCTTCTCGACGAGGGCGACGCTCCGTCCGTTCGCGGCGAGGCGCTGCGTCGCCGCCAGGCCGGCGAGCCCTCCCCCGACGACGATCGCGTCGACCTCGCGACCGGCTTCGTCATCGCTGGCGCTCCTCGTCACGTGCCGGGTCACGACTGCTCCGACGCGTCGATGTCGGCCCGGAATCGTGCGACGTCGACCGTCGTGCCGGTGCGGGCGGCCAGTGCCGCCGCCTCGACGAGCGCGAGCGTCCGCGATGCGTCCTCGGCCGAGACGAGGGGCTCCGCCTCTCCACGCGCGACCTCGACGAAGTGGTCGAGCTGCGCCTGGAACGAGCCCCGCGGCGCGAACGGGAAGGTAGGTGCGCGACAGGGGCGAGTGCCAGTCGGCGGACACCGACGGGTCGTAGGAGTACTTCGCGAGGTTCGGCACCGACAGCGCGCCGCGCGTGCCGACGAGCCGGTAGGCGACGCCGTCCGGGAGGAACGGGAACGCGAGCGTCTCTTCGGTGGCCTGGTCCCAGCCCCACGGGCGAGACGCCGGCGTCGGAGGCGAGGAAGCTTCCGACCGCGCCGCTCTCGAATCTGAGGTTCAGCGACACCGTGTCTTCGACCTCGAGGCCGCGCGCGTGCGAGCTCTGCATCGCCTGGATCTCGGCGACCTCGCCGCACAGGTGCCGCAGCAGATCGAGGTCGTGCACGACGTTGATGAGCATCACGCCGGCGCCGTGCTCGGCGGTGCCAGGGCGTGTCGCGTGAAGTACGCGTCCTCTTTGCGCGCCGACCAGAGTCCGCTGACGGCGACGACCTGTCCGAGCTCGCCGTCGTGGATCGCGGTGCGGGCACGGGCGATCGGCGGGGTGGTGACGCCGATGGTGGCCGACCAGCAGCCGTCCGTCCAGGCGGGCGACGGCGTCGACGAGTCGACGGGACTCGCGCGTAGTCCACGGCGACCGGCTTCTCGAGGAGCACCGCGACGCCGGCCTCGAGGCATTCGATGGCCGTGTCGACGTGCAGCGGGTTCGGGTTGGCGATGATGACCGCATCGAGCTGCTCTGCTTCCAGCATCGCCGCGGCGTCCTCGATAGGTCGGACACTCGAGACCCGCGTCGCCGGGTAGACGCGGGTCGGCGATCGCCGCCAGGGCCGCGCCCGACGCCGCTCGGATGAAGTCGATGTGCTGGCGCCCCATGAAGCCGGCTCCGATGACGCCGATGCGAAGCGGCGGCGGTCTCGGATGCGGTCACGGAGCCTCCCTGCATCGTTGCCGTTGCGCCGGTCCGAACCGAGCGTATGGCACGATGGATCGACGCACGGACTCGTTCCATTCAGCGGCGAAGGTCCCTCACCGCGCTGCCCGGACCGCATGTTCCACTCGACGGGACATCGCTTTGCGAACCGAACGAAGTCGGTAAGAGTCGGCACTGCCACCAGGCCGTAACTTGACAGCGTGGTCGACGACGATCTCGCCCCGTGCGAAGACGTGTCGACCGGATGTCGCGCTCCGGCCATCGAATGTCACGTCGCGCTAGCACGAAGACGTGCGCAGAACAAGAGGAGAGTCCCATGGGCACAGCCCGATCGACGCGCCGAGGCCTAATCGCCGCGTCGGTGCTCGCAGCAACCGCGCTCGTCGTCACCGGCTGCGCCGGAGGCGGCGGCGCTCCCGAAGAGACCAGCGACGCGAAGCGCTGCGGACGAACAAGCCCGTCACGCTCACGTGTCGCAACCAGCCAGAACGAGGAGACGCCGAACTACTTCTGCGGCGTCGAGCTGCTCAAGGAACGACTCGAGGAGGCCGACATCGGCTTCACCGTCGAGCTGTATCCGGCGAGCCAGCTCGGCCCCGACGCCGACCGCTTCCCGCTCGTGCAGGCCGGCGACATCGACATCGACCTGCAGGGCGCCTCCGCGCTGAGCTCGACGTTCGAGCCCATCGGCGTCGTGGATGCCGACCTACGCGTTCGACGACGTCGAGCACGCGTTCCAGTGGATCGACGAGGGCTCGGAAGACCTGTTCACCGGCTTCCACGAGTCCACCGGCGTCAACATCGTCGACGGCTGGTTCTTCGGCTACCGCACGTTCACGACGAAGGACGTCGAGGTGCACAGCCCCGACGACCTGGCGGGCGTGCCCATCCGGTTCCCGAACTCGCCGCAGTTCCTGGCGAACGCCGAGGCGCTCGGCGTGACCAACCCGGTCTCGGTCGCGGTCGAGGAGGTCTACTCCGCGCTGCAGCAGGGCATCGCCGTCGGTCAGGAGAACCCGATCGTCGCGACCCACTCGTCAGAGCTTCGACGAGGTGCTCAACACCGCGATCCTCAACGACCACAACGTCGGCATCCACTGGATCCTCGTCAGCGACAAGACGTACGAGAAGATGAGCGAGGAGCAGACGGCACTGCTCGAGGAGACCATCCACGAGATCCGGCCCGAGAACCGCGATTGCGTCGACGAGGCGACCGAGGAGATCCTCGACGAGTACCGCGCGAACGACGCCTTCACGGTGATCGAGACGGAGGACATCGACATGGATGCCTTCATCAGCCAGGCGGAGGAGTTCTTCGAGGGCTACTTCACCGGCGAGAACCTCGAGGCCTACCAGGCGATCCGCGAGATGGCGGGCTGACCTCAGCGGCACGGAGACGGGGTGGGTGCGAATGCGCACCCACCCCGTTCCTCGTCGTGCCCGGATCAGTGGGTCCGGCTGCGCGCCGATCCGACGACTCAGGGTCATCGCCGCGGCGCGCACGGCCGGGGCGATGCGGTCGGGAACCACGTCCGACGACCGAGCCGGCCACGGAGATCGCTGCGATCGGCGCGCCGCCATGGCCGAGGATCGGGCTCGCCGACGCAGGCGCGATCGTTCGCGCACTCCTCCTTCTCGGTGGCCACCCCGATCCTGCGGATGTCCGACCAACTCGCGCAGGAGCGCCGACGGCTCGGAGATCGTGTGCGGCGTGCGCACGCTCCAGTCCGCCCTGGATGATGCGCTCGACGACATCCGGCGGCGAGAACGCCAGGATGGCCTTTCCGAGCGCCGTCGCGTGTGCCGGCAGCCGGCCGCCGACCCTCGCCAGCGGCTTGGACGTGGGCTCGCCGCGCACGATCGCGATGAAGACGACGTCAGCGCCTTCGAGAACCGCGAGGTTCACCGTCTGACCGGTCGCGTCGCGCAGCTCGGTCATCACGGGGAGCGCGAGCGTGGCGCAGCCTTCGCGGCTGCTCGACGGTCTGGGCCAGCTCGAAGAGGCGGACGCCCAGATAGAGCTTGTCGCCGTCGCGGTCGAGGAAACGCTGCGCGACGAGGTCGGCCGCGATCCTCGAGACCGTGGACTTCGGCAGGTTGGCGCGCCGGGCCAGCTCCGAGACACCCAGCCCTTCGTCCTGTTCTCCGAACGCGTCGAAGACGGCCGTCACGCGATCGATCACGCTGACCGAATCGGTCCAGTCGGCGGTGCGCATGTCGCTACGCGGCCGTGAGTCGGCGGGTGACGGTCGTGCCTGCGGCACGCACCAGCGGGTGCGACGCGATCCGGGTCCATCGCTCCGCTCGGGACCCGCGATGGAGATCGCGCCGAGCACGACGCGGTCAGCCGAGAGGACGGGGCTGGCGACGGCGAGGATGCCCGGGGTACGAGACCTCCATGTCCATCGCGACGACCGAGGCGCGCACGTGGCTCAGTTCGTCGCGGAAGTGGTCGGCGGCGTCGTCGATGAGCGGTGCGCTGACCCGGTCCACGACGCCCTGATCGGCGCAGAAGGCGAGGTAGGCCTTGCCGCTGGCCGTCGTCAGCGCGGGCGAGCGCATGCCGGCCCGCGTCGGGAGCATCGGAAGGCGACCCGCGACGGCGGCGATCGACACCATGTCGGTGCCCTGCTGGACCCAGAGCCCGACGCGCTCTCCCGTGACGTCCCGCAGGTTCCGGATGACGGGCGCCGCGGCGGCGAGCAGTCGGCGAGGGAGGCTCGCGCGCGCGCCGAGCTCGAAGAGGCGCAGCCCGAGCGTCACGCCGTCGTCCGTGCGCTCCAGGTAGCGCTGCCCGGTCAGCTCCGCGACGAGGCGCGAGACGGTGGACTTCGGCATGCCGGTCCGCATCGCGAGCTCGGTGATCGAGATCGAGCCGCCGGACTCCTTCACCGCGTCGAGGATCGCGATGATGCGGTCGAGCACGGAGACCGGTGCGCCCGACCGAGCGGGGACCGTGTTCCATTCGGCGAGACTCGTCATCGAGTATCCCCTCCCAGCGGGTTGAATCGTCGTCGATCGCCCTTTGATTCGAACGTACTAGTTAGTACAGATCCATGCAATGCTGTTCCGAGAATCACGCGGCCACCATCGCCGGTGGCCGCAGAAAGGCGCCATGCGCACATCGATCGCCACGGTCTGCCTGAGCGGCACACTCGATCAGAAGCTCGTCGCCGCACACGAGGCGGGGTTCGATGGAGTGGAGATCTTCGAGCCCGATCTGGTCGCCTCGCCCGAGTCGCCCGAGGCGATCCGCGCGCGAGCCGACCAGCTCGGGCTGTCGCTCGACCTGTACCAGCCCTTCCGCGATTTCGAGGGCGTCGGGCCCGGAACTCCTCGAGCAGAACCTTCGTCGGGCAGCGGCGAAGTTCGCCCTCATGAATCGTCTCGGCATCGAGACCATGCTGCTGTGCAGCAACGTCGCGACGGCGCGCAGCGGCGATGAGCAGCTCGCGGCGGCCCAGCTGCGCCAACTCGGGCGACCTCGCCGAGCAGTTCGGCGTTCGCGTCGCCTACGAGGCGCTCGCCTGGGGTCGATTCGTCGACAGCTACGAAGCGGCCGCTCGCATCGTGCGCCTCGCCGACCATCCACGCATCGGCCTGTGCCTCGACAGCTTCCACATCCTGTCGAAGGGGCATAACCCGGAAGCGATCGAGACGATCGCCGCCGACAAGATCTTCTTCGTCCAGCTGGCGGACGCCCCACTCCTCTCGATGGACGTGCTCTCGTGGAGCCGGCACCACCGCCTCTTCCCGGGCGAGGGCGGCTTCGACCTCGGCACCTTCATGGCTCACCTCGTCCGGACGGGCTACGACGGTCCCGTCTCGCTCGAGATCTTCAACGACACGTTCCGCCAGTCGGATCCCCGCGCGACGGCGGTCGACGCGCGACGCTCGCTGCGCTGGCTGGAGCATGAGACAGCCGCGTCCTGGCTCGGCGCGTCGCGGGCGGCCGCGCCGCTCGGATGTCGACGGCCGCGCTGCCCGCCATCGAGCCGCCTGCCGACGTGAACTACGTGGAGTTGCGAACCGAGCGAGCTGGACGAGCATCCGGCGCGCTGCTCATGCAGCTCGGCTTTCGCTCCCACGGAGCGCACCGGACGAAGAGCGTCGAGCTGTGGTCGCAGGGCGCCGCGCGCATCGTGCTCGGTGCGCCGGAGTCGGAGCGTCCGCAGCCGACGGTGGCGGGCATCGGCCTCTCGGTGCGCGATCCCGATACCGCACTGCGGCGGGCGACGGAGCTCTTCGCGCCGCGAGGTCCATCGCGAGGAGGGCGCGGGCGACGAGCCGCTCGTCGGTGTTCGCGCGCCCGACGGATCGGAGGTGTTCTTCGGTGCCGAGGGAGGATCGGAGCCCGGATGGGTGCGTGAGTTCGGCGCGCCGCCGAGCACGATGACCCGCACATGATCGAACGCGTCGATCACATCAACCTCGCTCAGCCCTGGCAGCACTTCGATGCAGCGGTCCTCTTCTTCCACTCGGTGCTCGATCTGCGCGCGCAGCCATCGATGGAGGTCGCCGCACCGGTGGGCCTCGTGCGCAGCCAGGTGCTTCGCAGCGCCGACGGCATCGTCCGAATCGCGCTCAACCTGGTGCCGCCGGCTGCCGACAAGGATGCGATCCTGCCGCAGCACATCGCGTTCGCAGCATCCGATGTCCTCGCACTCGCTCGAGCGGCCCGCGATCGCGGCTTCCGACCTCTCGACATCCCGGCGAACTACTACGACGACATCGAGGCGCGGTACGACATCGACCCCGCGCTCCTGGACGAACTCAGGGAACTGAATGTCATGTACGACCGGGACGAGTCCGGGCGAGTTCCTGCACTTCTACACGCCGCCGATCGGGACGGTCTTCCTCGAAGTCGTCGAGCGACGTGGTGGCTACGACGGGGTACGGCGCGCTCAACGCGCCCGTCCGCCTCGCGGCCCAGTACCAGCAGCGCCATCAGGCGAAGTCAGGGAGCTCGGCGTGATCCGCCACGTCGCCGTATTCCGGTTCGTGCCCGAGTTCACGACCGAGCGAGCGGGAGCACTGGATGTCGCTCCTGCGGGCGCTGCCGGCAGCAGATCCCGCGAGCTGCGGAGCATGAGCGTCGGGCCGGATGTGCTGGGGGGCCCGTCCTCGCATGAGCTCGCGATCGTCGCGGACTTCGACGACCTCGACGGACTGGATGCCTACAACGCGGCATCCGGCCCACGCCGAGGTGCTGAGGATCTCCGCCCCGTCAAGGCGTCGCTCGCGACGGTCGACTTCGAAATCCCGGATGCGCCGTGACACCTCAGATACGGGAGCCCGGTCCGACTCCTCGCCCGCGCCGAGGACCGTATCTCGTCGGCCTCATCGGCGAGGGCATCATGGCATCCCTCACGCCGCCGATGCACGAGGCGGAGGCCGCGGCGCTGGGTCTCGACTACGAGTACCGCATCTTCGATCTCATCGAGCTCGGCCGGCCGGCGGCGGACGTCGGCGCGATCCTCGCCGAGGCGAAGCGACCGGGCTTCGCCGCGATGAACATCACCCACCCCTGCAAGCAGCTCGTCCTCGACATCGTCGACGAGCTGGATCCGGATGCCGCGCACCTGGGAGCCGTGAATCTCGTGGTGTTCGACGACGACCGTCTCGTCGGGTACAACACGGACTGGATGGGGTACCGCGACGGGCTCATCGCCGGCCTGCCGGAGGCGTCGTTCGAGCGCGTCGTGCAGATCGGGTGCGGCGGCGCCGGCGCGGCGACCGCATACGCGCTCCTCTCGAAGCGGCACGGCGCGGCTCGACCTGTCGGACGTCGACGACCGACTCGCGCGGAGGAGCTCGCCGCCCGCATGCGCGCTCACTTCCCGACGCAGACGATCGAGACGCGTCGCGCCGGACGAGCTTCCCGAAGCCATCGCCCGCGCGACGCGGCGTCGTCCACGCGACACCGCTGGGGATGCTCCACCACCCGGGGGTCGCCTTCGACCTCGACCTGCTGCGGGACGGGCGCGTGGGTGTCGGATGTCGTCTACCGACCGCTCGAGACCGAGCTCATCCGGCAGGCGGCCGAGCGCGGGCATCCGGTGCTCGACGGCGGCCGGATGGCCGTCGGCCAGGCATACGCTAGTCTCCAGATCATCACGGGCACGCTGCCCGATCGTGACCGGATGGAGCGGCACTTCCGTGCGCTCATCGGCGCTGAGGAGCAGTCCGGCGCGGGAGGGAGCTCTCGATGACCGATCGGCTGAGCGATGTGCGCGACAGCGGGATGACCGAGCGTGCGATCCGGACCCAGGGAGACATCCTCGATGTCGCCACCGCCGAATTCGCGGCGAACGGCTACGCGGGTGCACGAGTCGACGAGATCGCCGCGCGGACGCGCACCACGAAGCGGATGATCTACTACTACTTCGGCTCGAAGGAGGGGCTCTACCTGGCGGTCCTGGAACGCGTGTACGCGCAGATCCGCCGGGTCGAGCGCGGCATCCGGATCGACGAACTGTCACCGGATGAGGCGCTGCGAAAGCTCGCCGAGGCGACCTACGACCACCACACGACGCACGAGGCGTTCATCCAGCTCGTCAGCATCGAGAACATCCATCGCGCCGAGCATCTGCGCCAGTCCGAGACGATCCTGCGCGAGAACGTCACGGCCATCACGCTGCTCGAGGAGGTCATCGAGCGAGGGGTGCGCGACGGCATCTTCCGCGACGACGTCGACGCGATCGACGTGCACATGGTGATCAGCGCCTACGCGTGCTTCCACGTCGCCAACCGGCACACGTTCGCCGCCATCTTCGATCGGGACATGCTCGACCCCGCACTGCAGGACTCGCATCGACGGCTCATCGGCGACATGATCGTCGCGACGATGACGGATCGTCGCAACGGCCGACGCGTGCACTGACGGGCGTCAGACCGCCGCTGGCCCGCCCGGGGCGAGGCGACGCGTGAGAGCCAGCGCAGCGGCGCGGATCGACCGGCGCGAACCGGTCTGCGTCGAAGCCGTCCGCGCGTCCCGAGACCGAGATCGCCCCGACGAGCGCGCCCGAGGGCGCGAACACCGCGCTCGCCGCGCAGGACAGGCCGGCGGCGAACTCCCCCACCTCCACGGCGAGCCCGCCCCGTCGGATGTCGTCGAGCTGACGCCTCAGACGCGCCGGATCGACTGATCGTCTGGGACGTCCAGGCCGCGAGTCCTGAAGAGACGACCTCGTCGACGTCGGAAGGGTCGCGAGTACGCGAGCACTGCCTTTCCCAGCGCGGTGGCATGGATCGGGAGCCGTCCGCCGATGCGGACGGTCGGCGGTGCCGCCGAGCGGCCGCGCATGACGGCGATGCAGACCATCTCGCGCCGGTCGCGGATGGCCAGGTGCACGTTCTCGCCCGTCTTGTTGCGAAGGTCTGCCATCACCGGCAGAGCGGCGACCCTGAGTTCCCGCGGCTGCTCCGCGAGCTGCCCGAGCTCGAACAGCCGTAGCCCGAGATGGATCCGCTTCCCGTCGCGCTCGAGGTATCTCTGGCGCACGAGCGTCGCGACCAGTCGGGAGACGGTGGACTTGGGAAGGCCCGCGCGCAGCGCGAGTTCGGAGATGCCCAACCCCGCTGTCGTCCTGGTCGAAGGCCTCGAGGATCGACGGTCATGCGGTCGAGGACGCCGACCGCGTCGTTCGGCGGCAGCCGGCATCGATCAGGCCACCTGCAGTGCCAGCCGGTGCGTGAGCGCGAGAGCGGCGTGCCGCACGAGCGGCATCATCCGGTTCGCGTCCATGTCCGTCACCGGCCCCGCGACGGAGATCGCCGCGACCGGTAACCGCTCCGGCGACAGGATCGGGCTCGCGACCCCGACCACTCCGGGGAATGTCTCGCAGCGGTCGATGGCGACCGATTCTGCGCGAACCGTGGCGAGCTCCCGCTCGAACATGCGACGCCTGTGAGGGTCGAGGCCGGTCATCACGCTGGCAGAGGACCGACTCGTCGTCCGTGAACGCCAGGACCGCCTTGCCGAGCGCGGTCGTCACCGAAGGCACTCGAACCCCCGCCCGAGACGGGACCGGTCGCAACCGGCCCCGCACCGAGATCACCGAGAGCATGTCGCGGCCCTCCTGGACCGCGACGTTGAGATGCTCACCGGTCGCGTTGAACAGCTCGGCCAGCACCGGCAGCGCCGCGACACTGAGGCGCCGGGGGGTGCTGGCGCGTGCTCCGAGCTCGAAGAGCCTCAGACCGATCACGACTCCATCCTCCGTGCGCGTCAGATATCGCTGCCGGATGAGGTCGCCGACGAGTCGCGAGACGGTGGACTTCGGGATGCCGGTGGCCAGGGCGAGCTGGCGTGATCGTGGTCGAGCCGTGCGACTCGCGGACGGTGTCGAGAATGGCGAGGATCCGGTCGAGCACGGACACCGGCTCGTCTCCTTGAGCGGATCGCATGAGTGCAGTATCCGTCGAGTTCGAGAGGGCGGCAAGCGTGCCTCGCGTCGACGCTGCCATGGTCCCACTCAGTGGGACATGGCCCTTCGCGGCATCGTCGCACAGCGATGAGAGGGGGTCTGAACCCTCCATGCGGACGGGTTCAGACCCCCTCTACTCGGGGACCGGCGTTCCTCGCTTCGGCGTCAGGCCGCGCAGAACGGCTTGATGCCCATGGCGCTCTCGAGGCCCTCCATCACGTGCTGCTTGAAGAACTCGTCGCCCGCCAGCGGAGCATCGGTCCAGGCAGCAGCGTCGTGACCGAGCGTCGTCAGCCACGCCCGGCCGCCGTCGTAGTACTGGCACCAGCTCACCGGGTGGGACTCGCCATGGCCGGCCACGGTGGCCTCGCTGGTGGCCTGGTCGACCTCGAGCAGGACGTTGACGAAGCTCGGGTACGGCACCAGGTTGTACCACTCGTCCTTGAACGCCCAGGTCTCCGGCATGAACGACGTCGAGACGTCGCTTGCCGTTGATGGTCTCGACCGTGCCGTCGCGGTTCGGCCCGTGGTTGTAGAAGTTGGCCCCACCCAGCAGGCCCTCGTAGTACGGCCAGTGGTACTCGGCTCCGAAGGCGTTGTGGATGCCGACGAACCCTCCGCCGCCGCGGATGTACTGCATGAGCGTCGTCTGCGCCGCGTCGTCGAGCGTGTCGCGGTTGGAGCTCAGGAAGACGACCGCCTGGTAGTTGTTCAGGCGGAACTGCGACAGGTCCTCGGTGTAGTCGGCTGCGATCCCGCGCTCCGCCGCCCAGGCGATGAGCGCGGCCTGGGCGATGTTGTTGGCGTTCAGCGGCGGGTTCAGCCCCGGTGCCAGCGGCGTGCCGAGGTGGGCGTGGCGCGGACCCGCGGTGCGGCTCCAGATGAGGATGCGCTTCGGCTCCCCCTCGACCCAGCCGTTGCCCCATTCGTTGTAGCAGCGTGGGATCGACACCGCGGCACACGCCGTAGTCCTTGATCTCGTCGAGGTAGATCTGGCTGGCGGTCGTCGGCTGTCCGCCGAGTCCGTTCCCGTTTCCGTTGTCCAGTGCCCAAGGCCGCTCCCCCGACCGCCATGGCCGCGCCAAGCGCTGCCGCTGCGACGAGGGCGACCCCGGAGCGTATGAGCGATTTCATGTGATCTCCTTTGATCGTTCGTGCTGAATCCTCGGGTGCGCCACGCGCGATCGGCCCGGGGGTGGTGTGAATCTAGGCGTCCCCGAAGCCGGCGAGGCAAAGGCCGTTCCACCCAGTAAGCCGACCGGGTCTCCAACCGCGGGAGATGCGTTTCGAGATGGACACGAACGTCCGTCTTGCCCTTCACTTGGGAGCGGAGGCGCCATGAACGACGGTCGATTGCTCGTCGTCTGCAAAGACGACAGCACGCTCGAGGTGATCGACCTCGAGACCTCGAAGCGGGCAGGGGCGGTGATGGCCTCGGGTTTCACGCCGCACGAGGTCGTCGCGACAGGCGACGGACGATTCGCCTACATGCCCGTCTACAGCGATGCGCCCGTCGGGTCTCCCGGAAGCGACGGCCGGCGGGTCGACATCGTCGACCTCCTGACGTTCCAGCGTGTCGGCGATATCCGCCTGGCCTTCCCGAGCCGTCCGCACCAGTCCAGTCTGCTCACGGACGATCGCGTGATCATCTCCACGGAACTCGACGACTCAGTCACCGTGATCGACCGGCGAACACGTCGCGTCGTCGCGCGGCTGCCAACCGGCCAGCCGGAGTCTCACACGTTCGCGGTCAGGGTCGACGGAAGTCGCCTCGTGACGGCGAACGTCGGCCCTGGGAGCGTGAGCGTCATCGATGTCCCTTCGCGCAGGCTCCTCGGCGTCGTGGAGGTCGCTGAGGAGGTGAATCGCATCTGCCTCGAACCCCACGGACGTTTCGCCTACACGGCGGACCAGGGTTCGCCGCGCATTGCCGTGATCGATACGGACCTCGTCGAGCATGTCGCCTGGATCGAGCTGCCGTCGATCGCATTCGGCACGGCCGTGACGGCCAGCGGTTCGCACCTCGTCGTGGCTCTCAGGAAGGCTTCGGAGATAGCGGTGGTCGATCGCCTCTCCGGCGAGGTCGTGCATCGAGTCCCGACGCCGAAGCACCCTCAGGCGATCGTTCTGCATCCCGACGGCGTCCGCGCGTACTCCGCCTGTGACGCCGACGACTGCGTCGTGGAGGTCGACATCCGAGCGGGTCGGATACTGCGTCGGATGGAGACGGGTCGCAATCCCGATGGAATCGCCTGGAGCCCGCTTCCCTCCTCCATCTCGAAGAACTGACAGGGCATTGTTCTGCATCTCCGACGTTGCTGCGCCTGCGCGAAACGACATACGCTGCTGCAGAGGTGACAGGGTCGATGAAGCGCACCGGATGGGTCGTCGTCGCAATCGTCGCCGGCGCGGGCGCTGCGTTGGTCGTGGCCTACGGGGTGCTCGCAGCGAACCAGCCCGCTCGGCAGACGGTGTTCCCACCGTGGTATCCCGCTGCGAACGACGCCGGCGATCCGGCGTTCGTCGATTTCGAGAACCACGTGCCGTGCGAGATCGACGACCCACCGGCGGAGGGATGCCAGCGCGTGAAGTTCGGCCTCGTGCTGTATCGCGACCCGGAGTCGAACGAGCCGACGACGTACGTCATGTCCCGGATCCGGGTGGGCGTGAGCAACGATCGCCAGGTGAACGAGGGTACGTGGAGTATCGAGCACGGCACGGCGCTCGACCCCGAGGCGACGGTCTACCGGCTCGATACCGGCGCGCCCGAAGGCTTGGACGCGTACTGGCCGATCGGCGACGAGATCCTGTTCGTCCTCGACGAGCAGCTCATGCCGAGAGTCGGCGACGCGGCATACGGCTACGCGTTGAACAGCGTGCCACTCGGGAAGGATTCGTTTGAGTGACGACGTGACGCCCGGATCATGGATCGCGCGGTAGCGTGAACGCATGCGGTACGAGGATGCCTATCCCGTCGTGTTCGTGAGCGACCTCGCCACGACAACGGAGTTCTACACGCAGACGCTCGGGCTGGAGGTGCTCTTCGAATCCGATTTCTTCGTGCTCCTGGCGTTGCCCGGCGAAGAGCACGGCGCGATCGGCTTCGTGCTCGAGGACCACCCGACCACCCCGCCGAGTGGCCCAGCCGTCACGCCCGGCTCGAGCTGCTTCCTGACCCTCCAGGTGGCCGACGCCGCAGGAGCATTCGAGCAGTTCCGTGCGCGGCGGCGTCGCCATCGAGTACCCGCTTCGAGACGAACCGTGGGGCCAGCGCCGCTTCGGCCTCCTCGATCCGAACGGCCTGTACATCGACATCGTCGAGCAGATCGAACCCGATCCGGACTTCTGGCCCCAGCACGGCGTGCGGGGCTGAGATGAGACCATCACCGTCATCGCACCGTCACTCATCCGAGTCATCGGCGATGCGGACCTGGGTGAGAAAGCACCGCTCGACGACCTCATCCAGGTCCTCGCCGGAGCCGATGACGTCGACCCCTCCCGCCGGGTCTTCCGGTCCGTACGCCACCCATTGCGCATTCTCATGGAAGACGGCGCCCAGGTAGACGCCATCGGTATCGTCGTCACCGACATGGACGACGAAGCCCAGGTCCTCCGAGAGCGGAAAGGCGGTCACGGTGAGGGCACCCTCGCTCAGGTAGATCCGCGGCGCCGCCATGCGTGCAGGGTACCCCTCCGCGCGACGGAGCGGTACGCGCGGACGAACGAACCGTCAGACGGATCCGCCACCGAGGTCGCCGAAGAGGAATCCCGCGCGCTGCTCGCGTGCCTTCCGCTCGATCTCCATCGGATCCATCTCGGAGGCGTCGTCGGCGACCACGGGCGGTCCGCCCGGATCCGGGGTGACGCTCACTGGATCAGCCTCTTCACGGAGACGCTCGTCGGCGGCGTGCTCGACGAGCGCCGGAATGTACTCCCGCACCCGGCCATCCTCGAAGCGAGCGAGCTCCTCGTCGACGACCTGCTGCACGCGATCCCGACTCAGCGACGGGAAGCGCTCGGTCAGTCGTGCGATCACGTTCTCGACCGCGTGGTGCTCAACCGGATCACTCATGCGTGCATTGTCCGCCGGTTGACGGCATCGGGCAACGGACAGCCGGTGACGAGGGCGTGAACACGCCCAGCTCGAGCACCCGAGGGATCCTCATCCACAGCTCACACGCGAGGCCCGTCTCCCGGCTCTGCCTTGCCAGTACGCTGGCCGCCATGCCCATCGTCGCGCGAGTCACCGCGGTCGCCGGAGCGATGCTCATCGGCCTCGCCCTCACCGGATGCACCCTCCCCAACGACCCGGTGATGCCGGATGCCGCGAGCCCCACGATCGCGACGTCGACGCCGACCTCCGAGGCACCGGCCGAGCCCGACCGCCTGCCAGGACGAGTTCAGCGCCGAACTGCTGTGGAACCCCGAGAGCGAGGTGCCCGTGACCGCGACCATCCAGCTCACCAACGAGGGTGCATCGCCGTGCGACCTCACGGGATTCCCCGGCGGTGTCGAATTCGTCTCCGACGGCCAGCCGGTGACCGTCTCCTACGACGAAGAGCGGGTCGACGGCTTCGGCCGGGCGGGCACCACCGTGACCGTCGATCCGGCGCCTCGGCGTACGTCTGGATCTGGGTGCGCCGTGCGGAGCCGGTGGTCGGGCGCCCGACGTGCGAACTCCCGGCGACGGCCACCGAGCTGACGCTCACGCTGCCGGGCGCGACCGCTCCGCTCACCGCACCCGCGGCGATCGAGGTCTGCACCGACGAGCAGATGCTGAAGTAC
>CAWCWD010000021.1:0-17405 GCA_963799015.1 uncultured Actinomycetota bacterium
CCGGGGGGAGTTCGCCCGCGATACGAGGCGAACGCCCTGATGGAGGGCTCATCTTCGGATACCGACGCAGATGGCGGCACCAAAGAGGTAGCCTACCCGACGATGCCCTCGGCGTGCAATTCGCGACGTGCCCGCGTCTGCGACGCCCGCGCCTCCAGCTCGTGGTCGTCGGGGTATCCGACCTCGGTGAGCACGAGCCCCTTGGCGGGCATCACCTTGAAGGCGCTCGTGCGCTCGCCCGCTCGCAGCAGGGCGGCAGGGTCGCCGTCATCGAGCCGCCCCTCCCCCACCGCGACGCCGGCGCCGACCAGCGCGCGCACCATCGAATGGCAGAACGCGTCGGCCTGGAGCGATGCGACGAGCACCCCGTCTTCGGCACGCTCCCAGCGGAAGGACTGGAGTGTGCGGATGGTCGTGGCGCCCTCGCGCGGCCGGCAGAACGCCGCGAAGTCGTGCAACCCCACGAGTGAGACCGCCGCGGCATCCATCGCCCCGGCGTCGAGCACCCGCGGCACCACGACCGTGCGACGCCGCTCGAGGGGGTCGTGTGCGGCGGAGGCGTCGGCGACGCGGTACTCGTAGCGTCGCCAGATCGCCGAGAACCGGGCGTCGAATCCGGCCGGCGCCCGGTCCGCCCGGGTGATCACGACATCGGCGTCCGCTCCGAGGATCCCCGTGAGCCGACGCGCCAGGGCTGCCTCGGGCGTGGCATCGTCATGCGCGCTGCGCCGAGGCCGGACGACCGCTGCGAGGGCCGCCTCGCCCACGTCGAGGTGCGCGACCTGTCCGAGCGCGTGGACCCCGGCATCGGTGCGCCCGGCGACCGTGAGCCGCGGCGCCTCGCCAGTGCGTCGGAACAGCGTGGCGAGCGCCTCCTCGATCACGCCCTGCACGGTGCGGAGCCGCGGCTGGCGACTCCAGCCGCGGAAGTCGGTGCCGTCGTACGCGATGCCGAGGCGGATCCGCACCACGGATGCCGCGGCATCCGCGTCGGTGTCGGACTCGCGCTCGGCCATGCCTCCAGCCTAGAGCCGCGGAAACCGGCCTCCCGAACACCCCTGAACCGCGCCATACTGAGTCGAGAGGCGCCCTACCGCCGGATCGGCAGGGAGGCAGCCATGACCGATGACATCGCATCGCGTACGCCCGATCGATGGCGAGGGCTCGCCAGGACCACCGGCATCCTCGCCCTGGTGACCGTGGTGGTGCTTTTCGCCCCGACCATCGCGATCTCGTCGCTGGGCGAGCCGCAGTTCGACGCCACTGCCGAGGAGGCCGCGTCGTTCTTCCGCATCGCCGACACCGCGTGGGTCGTGGCGGCCCAGGCCACGGCCGCTGCCGCCGCGCTGGTATTCCTCTGGTTCGTCGTCGCCTTCACCACCCTGCTGCGGCGCGTCGAGGGGGAGCCCGCGTGGCGCTCGACCGCTGCGCTCGTCTCGGGAGTCCTCGCGAGCGCCTCCGGGATCGCCAACGTGAGCTGGGGTGCCGCGTCCAACCGCGGGGACGGGATCGACCCCGGTCTCGCGGCCTTCGCGTTCGACCTCGGGAACCTCGGCTTCGCGAACGCATGGCTCGCCTTCGGCAGTTTCGCGATCGCGAGCGGGTGGGTGCTCGTCGCCACCCGGGCGCTTCCTGCGTGGTGGGGCTGGTGGGCGATCGTGAGCGGCATCGGCCTCATCGCCGTGCGCTATGTGTGGGAAAGCTGGGTCTGGATCGTCCCCTTCTTCGTGTTCTGGGTTTGGGTGATCGCCTTGGCCATCCGCCTCATCGTGCGTCCCACCCTCGACGCCGGCCGCCGGGCCTGACCGCTCGCTGAGACGGCGAACCGCCCCGGTGCAGCAGCACCGGGGCGGTTCGCGTGAGGTTCGAGGCCTACTTGACCTCGGCGGGCTCCTCCGCGGACTCCTCGGATGCCTCGGCGCCGGCGGCCTCGTCGACCGTCGCCTCGGCCTCGGTCACGACCTCCTCGGGCGTCTCCTCGACGACGGGCTCCTCGGCCGGGGCCTCGTCGGCGGCGGGGGCCGCGGCCGGCTTGGCGGCGCGCTTCTTCGGGGTCACGGGCTCGAGCACGAGCTCGATGACCGCCATGGGCGCGTTGTCGCCCTTGCGGTTGCCGATCTTCGTGATGCGGGTGTATCCGCCCTCACGGTCGGCGACCTGCGGCGCGATGATCGCGAACAGCTCGTGGACGACGGCCTTGTCGCCGATGACGGCGAGCACGCGACGACGCGCGTGCAGGTCGCCGCGCTTCGCGAACGTCACGAGACGCTCGGCGAGCGGACGCAGGCGCTTGGCCTTCGTCTCGGTCGTCGTGATCCGCTTGTGCGTGAAGAGCGCGGCGGCGAGGTTCGCGAGCAGGAGCCGCTCGTGCGCGGGTCCGCCTCCGAGGCGGGGGCCCTTGGTGGGCTTCGGCATGGTTCGTTATCTCCAGTAGTGGGGGGTCGGTACGGCGGGCGGTCGACTAGTTCTCGTCGTCGAAGCCCGTGTAGAAGTGGGCGCCGTCGAATCCGGGCACGGAGTCCTTCAGGGAAAGACCCATCTCGGTGAGCTTGTCCTTGACCTCATCCACCGACTTCTGGCCGAAGTTGCGGATGTTCATGAGCTGCGACTCCGAGAGGGCGACGAGCTCGGAGACCGTGTTGATGCCCTCGCGCTTCAGGCAGTTGTAGCTGCGCACCGACAGGTCGAGATCCTCGATCGGGAATCGAGAGCTCGCTCGAGAGCACGGCGTCGACCGGCGCGGGGCCGATCTCGATGCCCTCGGCGGCGACGTTCAGCTCGCGCGCGAGGCCGAACAGCTCGGTGAGCGTGCGGCCGGCCGACGCGATCGCGTCGCGCGGCGTGATGGCGGACTTGGACTCGACGTCGACCACGAGGCGGTCGAAGTCGGTGCGCTCGCCGGCACGGGTGGCCTCGACGCGGTAGGTGACCTTGAGCACCGGCGAGTAGATCGAGTCGACCGGGATCTGGCCGGCCTCGGAGTACTCGTTGCGGTTCTGGCTGGCCGAGACGTAGCCGCGGCCGCGCTCGATGGTGAGCTCGAGCTCGAACTTCGCCGAGTCGTTGAGCGTCGCGATCACGAGGTCGGGGTTGTGCACCTCGACACCGGCCGGAGCGGAGATGTCGGCGGCGGTGACCTCACCGGCGCCCTGCTTGCGCAGGTAGGCGGTGATGGGCTCGTCGTGCTCGCTCGAGACGACGAGGTTCTTGATGTTGAGGATGATCTCGGTGACATCCTCCTTCACGCCCGGGACCGTCGAGAACTCGTGGAGCACGCCGTCGATGCGGATGCTCGTCACGGCTGCGCCGGGGATCGAGGAGAGGAGGGTGCGACGGAGCGAGTTGCCCAGGGTGTAACCGAAGCCCGGCTCGAGGGGCTCGATCACGAAACGCGAACGGAACTCCGAGATGTTCTCTTCGGTGAGCGTCGGGCGCTGTGCGATCAGCACTGTGGATTCCTTTCGGCAGGGTGTCCGCTATATGACACCTGCGAGTACGAGGATCTTGAGTTGTTGAGAGAACGTGGTGCCGGTGGTCGAGTAGCGCCCGGCGGAGCCGGACGCGTATCGAGACCCTGTGATCTCGATACGGCCTTCGGCCTACTCGATCAGCGGTGATGGAGAACTAGACGCGGCGACGCTTGGGCGGGCGGCATCCGTTGTGCGCCTGCGGCGTCACGTCGTTGATGCTGCCGACCTCGAGGCCGGCGGCCTGGAGCGAGCGGATCGCGGTCTCGCGGCCCGAGCCGGGGCCCTTGACGAAGACGTCGACCTTCTTCATGCCGTGCTCCTGCGCCTGGCGGGCGGCCGACTCGGCGGCCAGCTGCGCGGCGAACGGGGTGGACTTGCGCGAGCCCTTGAAGCCGACGCCGCCCGAGGACGCCCAGCTGATCACGGCACCGTTCGTGTCGGTGATCGACACGATGGTGTTGTTGAACGTCGACTTGATGTGGGCCTGGCCCACTGCGACGTTCTTCTTCTCCTTGCGACGCGGCTTGCGAGTAGCCGCCTTGGGTGCTGCCATGTGTGAAATCTCCTGAATCTGGCGAACGAGCGGTTACTTGCGGCCGGGCTTCTTCTTGCCGGCGACGGTGCGCTTCGGGCCCTTGCGGGTACGAGCGTTGGTCTTGGTGCGCTGGCCGCGGACCGGGAGGCCGCGACGGTGGCGCAGGCCCTCGTAGGATCCGATCTCGACCTTGCGGCGGATGTCGGCGGCGACTTCACGGCGGAGGTCACCCTCGACCTTGAAGTTGCCCTCGATGTAGTCGCGGAGGGCGACGAGCTGCTCGTCGCTGAGGTCCTTCACGCGGATGTTCCCATCGATGCCGGTCTCGGCGAGCGTGGTGAGCGCTCGCGTGCGGCCGACGCCGTAGATGTAGGTCAGTGCGATCTCCACGCGCTTCTCGCGCGGGATGTCGACTCCTGCCAGACGTGCCATGTTGGCTTTCTCCTGTTTCGAAGTGGAGGTGTGGAGCAACGCCGGTGCCCGGGCCTCCAACCCGAGGTGTCCCCGCGACATCCGTGACGTCGTGGTTCTGGCGCTGCCGATGCGGTGTTCAGTTGTGTTGCGACCTGGGTTTCGATACGCGGCCCGGAAGGGCCGCCTCTCAACCTTGATCGGCGCGACGCTCACGCGTCGCGCGCGATCAACCCTGGCGCTGCTTGTGGCGCGGGTTCTCGCAGATGACCATGACGCGGCCGTGGCGGCGGATGATCTTGCACTTGTCGCAGATGCGCTTGACGGAGGGGTTGACCTTCACAGTTGTTCCTTGATTTTCGCTGTCCTCGTGCCCGCGGGATGCCGCGGGCCGTTACTTTCCGGCAGCCCTTACTTGTAGCGGTAGACGATGCGGCCGCGCGTCAGGTCGTAGGGGCTCAGCTCCACGATCACGCGGTCCTCGGGGAGGATGCGGATGTAGTGCTGGCGCATCTTGCCTGAGATGTGCGCGAGAACCTTGTGCCCGTTCGTGAGCTCCACCCGGAACATCGCGTTCGGGAGAGCCTCGATGACCGAGCCCTCGATCTCGATGACGCCGTCTTTCTTGGCCATAGCCTCACTATCGCTTGGAGTTTGGGATGCTGGTCGTGCGATGTGTTCGCGACCGACGATCGCTCGTCGGGCATGCCGAAGCAGGCGTGCAAACACCAAGGGTCAACTATAGGCGATTCCCGAGGCTTTCGCCAGTCGAGGCCACGGATGCCGCGGACTCCGCGCCTACGCTCCCAGCTGCGCCTGGGCGACCGCCGCCACGAGGCCGGGCTCGAGCGGATGTCCGGCCTGCATGCCGGTGACCTCATGTACGAACGCCGGCGCCTCCCGCGTGCGGAGCAGTTCCTGCAGCTCCACGCTCTCGGGATCGGAGGGCACGTCGAAGCGGAGCGCCGCACCGACCGCCGCGAGCAGTCCGTCGACCGGGTGGCCGTGCGTGGCGAGCTCGGCTGCGGGGCCGATGAAGCGCTCGTGCCGCCCGAGCTTCCGCAGGGGTTGGCGCCCGACGCGCTCGACCGTGTCGGGCAGCTCGGGGTTCCGGAACCGCTCGAGGATCGTCGCGCGGTACGCGGCCTGCTCCTCCTCGGTGAAGCCGTGCTTCCTGACGATGAGCACGGATGTCTCGCCGAGCACCCGCTCGACGGCGGCGGCGACGACCGGGTCGGCGAGCGCGTCGCTGATGCGCTCGTGGCCGGCGACGAAGCCGAAGTAGGCCGTCGACGCGTGCCCGGTGTTCACCGTGAAGAGCTTGCGCTCGATGTACGGCGCCAGGTCGTGCACGAAGTGCGCGCCGGGGATGTCGGGTGCCGCGTCGCCGAACGGCGGTCGCTCGATGGCCCACTCGAAGAACGTCTCGACGGTGACGTCGAGGCCGGCGTCGGCCGCCTGTCCGGGCACGATCCGGTCGACCGCCGTGTTCGCGAAGATCGCCTTCGCCGCGAGCGACGGCCACTCCTCCGGGCTCGAGAGGGAGGCGATCTCGTCGCGCAGCAGGTCGGTGGCGTTGATCGCGTTCTCGCAGGCCATGATCGCGAGCGGCGGGGCATCCGCGGGTCGTTCCCGGAGCGCCACGACCAGGTGCGGTGCGATGAACCGGAGGATCGTCGGGCCGACCGCGGTCGTGGCGACGTCGGCGGTCCTGAGCTCGTCGAGGAGCGCCGCGGCATGCGTCTGGCTGTTGACGGCCCGGTAGCGGTCGACGATGCGGTCCTGCGCACCGGCGCCCACCTCGTGCACGGTGTAGTGGTCGGATGCCGCGAGCGCGTCGATGAGCTCCGCGTTGACGTCGGCGAACACCACCTCGTACCCGGCGTCGTGCAGGAGGAGGCCGACGAACCCGCGCCCGATGTTTCCGGCGCCGAAGTGCACGGCCTTCACGACTCGTTGACCTCGGAGAGGAGCGGCGTGCAGTTCGGCGGCGGTCGAGGCGCCGATGAGCCCCTGCACGGCGTCGTCGTCGGAGAAGATGATCGCGATCTTCGACAGGATGTCGAGGTGCTCGTTCTCGATGCCGGCGATGCCGACCACGAAGCGCGCCTCCTCGCCGCCCCAGTCGACGGGTTCGTCGTAGCGCACCACCGAGAGCGCCGACCGGCGGATCTGGTCCTTCGCCTCGTTGGTGCCGTGCGGGATGGCGAGGAAGTTGCCCATGTACGTCGAGACCGAGCCCTCGCGCTCGAGCATCGAGTCGACGTACCCCGGGTCCACCGCGCCCGCGTCGACGAGGATCGCCCCCGCCTCGCGGATGGCGTCGTCTCGGCTCGCGGCGCGGACGGCGAGTCGCACGTTGCTCGCGGGCAGGATCTCTTCGGTCATGGCGTTCTCCTTCTCGTCCTCGTCGATCTGGTGCTGGCGCCACGCCCCGGTTGCAGCGGCTCCTTCCGAGTCCGTCGCAACCGGGGTCGTGGCCGGTTGATGATCGTCGCTAGGCGCCGCTCATCGCACGCCTTCCGATTCCAGCAGGTTCACGATCTCGTCGTACTTCGGCGAGTTCATGAAGTTCTCCACCGACACGTGCAGCGCATTCGGCGACTGCAGCTTCGCCCGATCGGTGAGGTCCTGGTGGGTGATCACCAGGTCGACGTCGTCGGTGAGGTTGGCGATCGCCTTGTTCGTCACGGTCACGCTGTCGATGCCCGCCTTCTTGATCTTGTTGCGCAGCACGGTCGCCCCCATCGCGCTCGATCCCATGCCGGCGTCGCACGCGAAGATGATCGTGTGGATCGGCTTGCGCTGGAATGCGGCCTCCTCGCCCTCGGAGATGAGGCCGGCGCCGGCGGCCACGCCCTCGGCCTGCAGGTTCTGGAGCACGCTCGACTCCTTGCCCTTGGCGGCCTCGGTCTTCGCGATCGCGGCCGACAGGTCGCCCGCGTCCGCCTTCGCGAGATCGCGCTTCCGGCTCGCCCGCAGGATGATCGATGCGATCACGAACGAGACCGTCGCGGCGAGCACGACCGACAGGATCACGCCGACGTAGCTGTCGGATGCCGTCTGGATGAGCACCGCGAAGATGCTGCCCGGCGCCGCCGGGGCGCGAAGGCCGCTGCTGAAGAGCACGTTCGTCGCGACGCCCGTCATGCCGCCGGCGATCGCGGCGATGATCGAGCAGCGGCTTCATGAGCACGTACGGGAAGTAGATCTCGTGGATGCCGCCGAGGAACTGGATGATGATCGCGCCCGGAGCGCTCGCCCTGGCCATGCCGACGCCGAAGAACGTGAACGCGAGCAGGATGCCGAGACCCGGACCGGGGTTCGCCTCGATGAGGAACAGGATCGACTTGCCGGTCTCCTCCGACTGCTGGATGCCGAGCGGCGTGAACACGCCGTGGTTGATGGCGTTGTTGAGGAAGAGGACCTTGCCGGGCTCGACGATGATCGACACCAGCGGGAGCAGGCCCGCGAGCACGAGCCAGTTCACGGCGGCCTCGAGCCCGTTGCTGACGAACTCCACCGCCGGCGCGAACGCGTAGAAGCCGACGAGTGCGAGGACGCATGCCCACGATGCCGGCCGAGAAGTTGTTCACCAGCATCTCGAAGCCGGCCTTGATCTTGCCCTCCCACAGCCGGTCGAGCTTCTTCATGATCCACGCCGCGAGCGGGCCCATGATCATCGCGCCGATGAACATGGGGATGCCGGCGCCCACGATGACGCCGACCGTGGCGATGGTGCCGACGACGCCGCCGCGCGTGTCGTAGACCATGCGCCCGCCCATGTTCGCGATGAGCAGCGGCAGCAGGTAGGTGATCATCGGACCGACGAGGCCGACGTTCTCGGTGCCGTCGGGACTCGGGAATCCGCCGAGTTCGGGGACGGGGAACGGACCCGCCTCGATGAACAGGGCGGTGATGAACCCCCAGGCGATGAACGCCGCGATGTTCGGCATGATCATGCCGCTCAGGAATGTGCCGAACCTCTGGACCGCGACGCGAGCTCCCCCCGGCCGCTTCGTCTCGGGTGACGTCGTTGTCATGCATGGTGCCTCTCTCGTGGTCACGACGCGGCGGTGCCGGCCGTGGTGATGTCGGACGCAGCGGCGTGCGCCGCCTGCTTGGCTTCGGCCGCTCCCTCAGCGGCCAGGGCTGCCCGGGCGAGCGCCTTCGCGTCATCCGGGCTGTACCGCGCGAGGGAGGCGCGGACATCTGCGAGTGCCGATGGTGACATCGACAGGCTCGTGGCGCCGAGGCCCACGAGCACGACGGCGAGCAGCGGGTCGGCGGCGGCCTCGCCGCAGATCCCGACGGGCTTGCCGCAGTTCAGCGCCTGCGGCGCCGACGTCCGCGATGAGGCGGAGCACGGCCGGATGCCACGGGCTCTGGAGGTTCGCGACGGTGCCGAGCAGTCGGTCGGCCGCCATCGTGTACTGCGTGAGGTCGTTCGTGCCGATCGACGCGAAGTCGCAGGCCGCGAGCACGCGGTCGGCGACGAGCGCGGCCGACGGTGTCTCGACCATGACCCCGGCGACCCGGATGCCGAGCTCCTTCGCGAGCGCGGTGAAGTAGCGGGTCTCCTCGACGGTCGCGACCATCGGGGCCATGACCCAGAGCTCGGCGTCGGTCGCGGCATCCGCTGCGGCGAGCGCCGTGAGCTGCTCGCGCAGGATGACCTCGGAGTGGCGCAGGGCCCGGATGCCGCGGAGCCCGAGTGCGGGGTTCTCCTCGTGCGCGTCGTTCAGGAACGACAGCGGCTTGTCGGCGCCCGCGTCGAGCACGCGCACCACCACCTTCTTCCCGGCGAACGCCGTGAGGAGCCGGGTGTAGTGCTCCTGCTGCTCGCGCACGCTGGGCGCGACGTCGGCGTCGAGGAAGAGGAACTCGGTGCGGAACAGGCCCACGCCCTCGGCGCCGAGCTTGAGTGCTTCGGCCGCGGCGTCGGCCGAGCCGAGGTTCGCGAGCAGGGGGACCGGCGTGCCGTCGGCGAGCGCGCCGGGCGTGACGGGTGCCGCCTCGAGCGCGGCGCGCTCGGCGATGCGTGCCGCGGCCTCCGCGACCTGCTCGGGCGTCGGGTCGGCGACCACGAGGTCGTTCGCCGCGTCGACCACGACGGTGTCGCCGTCGGCGAGGCTCGCGGCATCCGCTGCCCCCACGACCGCGACGATGTTCTTCTCACGGGCGAGGATCGCGGTGTGCGAGGTCGGGCCGCCGTCGACCGTCACGAGCCCCAGCACCTGGTCGAGGTCGAGCATCGCCGTGTCGGCGGGCGCGAGGTCGCGTGCGACGAGCACGAACGGATGCCCGGGGTTCGGCACGCCCGGTGCGGGGAGCTTCAGCAGGTGCGCGATGACGCGCTGGGAGATGTCGTCGAGGTCGGCGGCACGCTCGGCCATGTAACCGCCCATGCCGGCGAGCAGGTCGCGATAGGCGGCGAACGCCTCGTAGACGGCTCGCTCGGCGGTCTTGCCGGTGGCGAGGAGCTTCGTGACCTCGTCGATGAGGCTCGGGTCCTCGGCCATCATCGCCTGCGCCTCGAGCACGTCCTTCGCCGCGCCGCCCGCCTTCGTGCCGCGGTGCGCGAGCTCGGCCGCGACGACCGACAGCGACGCCTTCGCGCGCTCCAGCTCCCGCTCGGCGTCGAGGTGGCTCGGTCGATCCACCGGCTCGGGGAGCGCGTCGGCCATCCGCACGACCGGTCCCACGGCGACACCCTGTCCGATGCCGGTGCCACTGATCTCCATCACTCGCCCTCCCCGTTCGGTTGAATGGGCGACGGATGCCGCGCGCTACTCGTCGTGGTCGGTGCTGAGCAACTCCACGAGCTGGTCGAGCACGGCCTGCTCGTCACCGCCGTCGACGACGATCGTGACCTCGTCGCCGTGGTCGATCCCCTGCGCGATGACGGCGAGGATGCTCGCCGCGTTGACGGGTGCGCCACCGGCCTTCTGGATCGTGACCGAAGCCCCGGAGCCGGCAGCTGCCTGGGTGAAGAGCTTGGCAGGCCGCGCGTGCAGGCCGTGGGTCGATCCGATTCGGACTGTGCGTTCCACCATGATTCCGGTCTCCGTCGCTGGCTTCCGTTCCCTCGCTCACCATAGCCCGCAGGCTCTCGGGTGTGAACCGCGGCGCGCGGGGCGCGCGGGCTCATGAGGTGGCCCCAGCGAACTCGAGGGCCACGTCGAGGGCGTCCTCGCCGTCGGACGCGGAGGCCGCGCCCTCGGTGAGGATCGCGATCGGCACCGATGCCGCCGCCGCGCGTTCGCGCAGCAGGCCGAGGCGATCACCGAGGTGGGCGCCGACGAGGAGCACATCCGCATCGGCGAGCGCGGCATCGAGCTGGGACTCGCTCGTGGCCGTCGCGCGCACCTCGATCCCCCTGGCCGCAGCGGCCCGGCGGATCCGGTGGGCGACGAAGGTGCTCGAGGCGCCGGCGCCGCAGACCACGATGATGCGCACCACCAAGCCTCCTCGCCCGGCCATCGTCCGGTCCTCTTCGATCGTTCGGCCGCGGCGTGATGCCGCGATCGAGTCGATTCTGCCCGCCGCACGTGCGGCACCTCCAGCCGATCTCTTTCCGCACCCCCGGAAAAGCGGTGCGGAACGGCCCATCGGGCGCCGGGTCGATGGTTGACTTGCTGGACCGCACGGCGTCGCGTGGCGCCGGCGAGACCGGAGAGCTGCAGTGGCCGAGAAATGGGAGCGCCTCATCGACGCGCTCGGCCATGCCGACCGGTGGACGACCGCGGCCGAGCTGGCCGACCGGCTCGGCGTCACCACGCGCACGATCCGCAACTACGCGGCGCAGGCGAACTCGGGCGGGGTCATCGTGGAGTCCGGGCCTGCGGGGTACCGCCTCGACCGGGCGGCGTGGGCGACCCGGCGCGCTGCTCCGCGGCGCGGCTCCTCCCCCGCCGTGCGCGCTGCTCGCGTCATCCGCTCGCTCATCGACGCGACCGACGGCCTCGACGTGTACGAGACCGCGGCGGCCAACCACGTGAGCGACTCGACGTTCGAGACCGACCTCGGCCGGGTGCGGGCCCGGCTCGACGGCTCGGGCCTCACGCTCGTGCGCCAGGGCTCCCGCATCACGCTCATCGGGCCCGAGACCGCCCGCCGGCGACTCCTCGGCGCCCTCTTCCGCGAGGAGTCGACGCGCGGCATGCTCGAGCTCGACGCGCTGCGGGCGGCCTTCCCCGACGTCGGCGATTTCCGCACCGCGCTCCTCGAGGGCCTCGCGGAAGCCGGCTACGCGCCGAACGAATACGGGCTGAACGACGTGCTGCTGCACACCGCGATCGCCCTCGACCGGGTGGCGACGAACCATCCGCTCGACGACCCCGGCGAGCCGACCGGGTCGGGGGCCCCGATCGCATCCGTCGACGAGGCGGCCCACGGACCGCTCGCCGAGTTGCTCGCGCGCCTGGTCACCGAGCACTTCGGCACCTCCATCGGCCCCGCCGACCTCGCCCACCTCACGCGGCTGCTCGAGACGCGGGCCGCGACCCGCACCACCGAGACGGCGCAGGCGGATGCCGGAGGCCGGCCGGTCTCACCGCGTGTGCCGCTCGTGCGCCGCATCGTCGCCAGCGCGTCATCCGCGTACCTCATCGACCTCGACGACGAGGAGTTCATCGACCGGCTCGCCCTGCACGTCGACAACCTCGTGGCGCGGGCGAGCGAATCGGGTTTCTCGCGCAACCCGCTGACGGCGTCGATCAAGGCGGCGTACCCGCTCATCTACGAGCTCGCCGTGTACATCGCGAGCGAACTGGCGCGCACCGAGGGCATCGGGGTGAACGACGACGAGATCGCCTACATCGCGATGCACGTCGGGGCCTACCTCGACCGCCGGCGATCCCGAGGCGAGGCCGTACGGGTCGCCGTGTCGGCGCCCGCCTACCACGACGTGCACACGGTGCTCGCAGAGCGCATCCGGGAGCGCGGTCGACGACGACGTCGAGGTCCTCGCGCCCGGCGACGAGGGTGCCGACTCGGCCGACCTGCTCGTGGCCGTGCTCGAGCCGGCGGCGCCGGTGGAGCACCTCGTGGTGGTGGCGCCGTTCCCGACCGAGGCCGACCTCGAGCGCGTGCGCACCGAGATCACGCGGGTGCGCCGGGCCCGGCGTCGCGCGCGGCTCGCGGCGTCGCTGTCGAGCTACATCGCGCCCGAGCTGTTCGTTCGCGGACTCCGCGGGCTCGACCGCGACGGGGCGATCCGCATGCTCGGCGACCGCATGATCGCCGCGGGCGTCATCGATCGCGCGTACGTCGACGGCGCGCTGGAGCGCGAACGCCTCTCCTCGACCGCCTTCACGGAGCACCTCGCCGTGCCGCACGCCATGACGATGTCGGCCCGGCGCACCGCGATCGCCATCGCCGTCGACGACGTGCCCATCGACTGGGGCGGTGCGCACGTCAACGTCGTCGCACTCATCGCGTTCGCCGAGAGCGGCCGCGCGGAGTTCCAGGAGGTGTTCGACCAGTTCGTCGAGGCCTTCTCGGAGCGCGAGAACGTGCAACGGCTCGTGCAGGGCGCCGAGGACTATCCCGGACTCCTTGCGGAGCTCGCTCGGCTGATGGAGCCGCACGGCGCGTAGCGCCGACCGTGCGGTGCCACCCGATCCGGGCCTGGAGGGCGGTCGGTCGGTCGGGAGCGACCGCGCCTACTGGATCGGGACGGGCACGATGCCGAACGGTGCCAGCCCCGACTCGCCGCCGTCCTCGGCGGTGAGCACCCAGATGCCGTCGGCGTGCACGGCGACCGAATGCTCCCAATGGGCGGAGTCGGCGCCATCGGCCGTGGTGACCGTCCATTCGTCGTCGCGCACGAACGTGTCGACGGCACCCGCCACCACCATCGGCTCGATCGCGACGACGAGGCCGGGCCTGACCGCCGGGCCCTTGCGGTCGACGCGGTAGTTGAAGACCGGAGGCTCCTCGTGCATCGTGCGCCCGATCCCGTGGCCGACGTAGTCGGTGAGGATGCCGTACTCGCCCTCGGCACGGATGTGCTCCTCGATGGCCGCGCCGACCTCGTTGAGGTGGCGCGCGCCCGCGAGGGCGGCGATGCCGTGCCAGAGCGCCGACTCGGTCACCGCCGAGAGCATCGAGCGCGCGGCGACCACGTCGGGCCGGGCGGGGTCGGGCAGCACCACGGTGAAGGCGGCATCGCCGTTCCAGCCGTCGACCTCGGCGCCGCCGTCGATCGAGATGATGTCACCGGCACGGAACGGGCGCTCGCCCGGGATGCCGTGCACCACGTCGTCGTCGACGGACACGCAGAGCGTGTGCCGGTAGCCCGGGACCAGCTGGAAGTTCGGCCGGCCGCCGAGTCCGCGGATGAGGCGCTCCGCGGCGGTGTCGAGCTCGAGCGGCGTGACGCCGGGCGCGATCAGTCGTCGCGTCTCTGCGAGCGCGGCTGCGGTCGCGGCGCCGGCCGCCTGCATCGAGCGGAGCTCGGACGGCGACTTGTAGATCGAACGACGGAACACCGAGTTCAGGCGGCTGCGCCGTTGCCGCCGTTGCCGTTCACGGTGAGGCCGCGATCGGCGAGCGCCTCGAAGATGCGCTCGGTCACCTCGTCGAACGTGCCGACGCCGTCGATCGGGACCACGAGCCCCTGGCTGCGGTACACGTCGAGGATCGGCGCCGTCTCGCGCTCGTAGATGGCGAGACGGTTGGCGATCACCTCTTCGGTGTCGTCGGTGCGGCCCTGGTCGATCGCACGATGGCGGAGTCGGCCGATGCTCTCGTCACGCGGCACGCTGAGCTCGATCACGGCATCGAGGGCCTCCCCGCGCGAGGCGAGGAAGCCGGCCAGGTCGTCGACCTGGGCGCGGTTGCGTGGGAACCCGTCGAGCAGGAAGCCGCGCGCGGCATCCGGCTGCTCGAGGCGGTCGCGGACGAGCTCGCAGGTGAGCTCGTCGGGCACGAGGTCGCCCGACTCGACGATCGCCTGCACCCGCGTGCCGAGCTCGGTTCCGCCCGAGATGTTCGCACGGAACACGTCGCCGGTGGAGACCGACGGCACTCCGAACGCCTCCGCGACGAGCACGCCCTGGGTCCCCTTGCCGGATCCCTGCGGGCCGACGATCAGGAAGCGGGCGGAGCTGGTCGCGGATGCCGCGCCGTCCTGCGGCTCTCGAAGGGTCATCGGAGGAGCCCTTCGTAGTGTCGCTGCTGGAGTTGGGCGTCGATCTGCTTCACCGTCTCGAGGCCGACGCCGACGATGATCAGGATCGAGGCGCCGCCGAACGGGAAGTTCGCATTCGCTCCCACGAGGCTGAACGCGACGAGCGGGAGCAGCGCGATGATTCCGAGGTAGAACGAGCCGGGCAGCGTGATGCGGGTGAGCACGTAGTCGAGGTACTCGGCCGTGGGGCGGCCCGCGCGGATGCCGGGGATGAACCCGCCGTACTTCTTCATGTTCTCGGCGACCTCGTCGGGGTTGAAGGTGATCGCCACGTAGAAGTACGTGAACCCGACGATGAGGAGGAAGTACAGGAGCATGTAGAACGGGTGGTCGCCCTGGGTGAGGTAGTTCGTGATCCAGACGACCCAGGGCTGCGGCTCCTCGCCGGGTGCCGGCTGGTTGAACTGGGCGATGAGCGCCGGCAGGTAGAGCAGCGACGAGGCGAAGATGACGGGCACGACGCCGGCCATGTTCACCTTGATCGGGATGTAGGTGTTGTTGCCGCCGTACGTGCGCCGGCCCACCATCCGCTTGGCGTACTGCACTGGTATTCGCCGCTGCGACTGTTCGACGAAGACGACGGCCACGACGACGGCGAGGCCGACCACGAGCACGATCGCGAAGATGTCCCACCCGCGGGACATGCCGATCGACCAGAGCGAGACCGGGAACTGCGCCGCGATGGACGTGAAGATGAGCAGCGACATGCCGTTGCCGATGCCGCGCTCGGTGATGAGCTCGCCCATCCACATGATGAGGCCGGTGCCGGCGGTCATCGTGATGACCATGAGCAGGATCGCGTACCAGGCGTCGTTCGTGATGAGCTGCGAGCACTCGGGGGCGCCCGACGGGAACAGCGCGCCGGAGCGGGCGACGGTGATGAGGGTCGTCGACTGGAGCACGCCGAGCGCGATGGTGAGGTAGCGCGTGTACTGCGTGAGACGCCCCTGGCCCGCCTGGCCCTCCTTGTAGAGGGTCTCGAAGTGCGGGATCACGACGCGCAGCAGCTGCACGATGATCGACGCCGTGATGTACGGCATGATGCCGAGCGCGAAGATCGACAGCTGCAGCAGCGCGCCGCCCGAGAAGAGGTTGACGAGCTCGTAGAGGCCGGATGCCCCTTGGCTGTCCGCGAGACACGCCTGCACGTTCCCGAAGTCCACGAACGGAGCCGGGATGAAGGAGCCGAGTCGGAACAGGGCCACGATGCCCAGCGTGAATCCGATCTTGCGGCGAAGATCCGGCGTGCGGAAGATCCGCCCGATGGCGTTGAACACTCGTCCTCCTGTAGCTCCTTCATGGAGCGTGTAGCGCTGTTTCGGACTCAATCCGTATGCGGCTCGAGCCTGTCGAGACCCCCGTGAATCATACGCGAGGTCCCGACAGGCTCGAACAAGCGGGTGATGCTGTGGCCTACTTGACCGAGCCGCCCGCGGCGACGATCTTCTGCTCGGCGGAGCCGGAGACCTTGTCGACCGCGACGTTGAGCTTCACCTGGATGTCGCCGTTGCCGAGCACCTTCACGCGCTCGTTCTTGCGGACGGCACCCTTCTCGACGAGGTCGGCGATGGTGACGTCGCCGCCCTTCGGGTAGAGCTCGGCGAGCTTCTCCAGGTTGACCACCTGGTACTCGACGCGGAACGGGTTCTTGAAGCCGCGCAGCTTCGGCGCACGCATGTGGTACGGAAGCTGGCCACCCTCGAAGCCGGGGCGGATGTTGTTGCGGGCCTTCGAACCCTTGGTGCCGCGACCGGCCGTCTTGCCCTTCGAACCCTCACCGCGTCCGACGCGGGTCTTGTCCTTCTTGGCGCCCGGCGCGGGGCGGAGGTGGTGCACCTTCAGGACCGGCTCGCGCTTGGCGTCGACGGCGTCCTTGGCGGATGCCTTCTTCGCCGGGGCCTTGGCGGCGGGGGCCTTCTCGGCCTTCGCGTCGTCGGCCTTGGCGGCGGCGGCCTTGGCAGGCGCCTTCGCGGCGGCGGCCTTGGCCGGCGCCTTCTTCTCGGCGGCGGGCTTGTCGGCCGCCTTCTTCGCCGGAGCCTTCTTGGGGGCCTCGGCGGCGGCGTCCTTGATCTCGTCAGCCATTAGTCAATCTCCTCAACCTTCACGAGGTGGGCGACGGTCTTGACGTAGCCGCGGTTCTGCGGGGTGTCGTCACGAACGACCGAGTCGCCGATGCGCTTCAGTCCGAGGCTGCGCAGCGTGTCGCGCTGGTACTGCTTCTCGCTCACCTTGGACTTGATCTGGGTCACCTTGAGCTGCTTGGCCATCAGGCACCTGCCTTCGCTGCTGCGGCAGCCTCGGCCGCCTGGGCCTCGGCACGCAGCAGACGGGCCGGGCGACCTGGTCGTAGTCGAGACCACGACGGGCGGCGACCGCACGCGGCTCCTCGAGCTGCGTGAGGGCCGCGACCGTGGCGTGCACGATGTTGATGGTGTTCGACGAGCCGAGCGACTTGCTCAGGACGTCGTGGATGCCGGCGCACTCGAGCACGGCACGCACCGGACCACCGGCGATGACACCGGTACCGGGCGATGCCGGACGCAGCAGGACGACGCCTGCGGCCGCCTCACCCTGGACGGGGTGCGGGATGGTCGCGCCGACGCGGGGGACGCGGAAGAAGTTCTTCTTCGCCTCCTCGACGCCCTTCGAGATCGCGGTCGGGACCTCGCGCGCCTTGCCGTAGCCGACGCCGACGAGGCCGTTGCCGTCGCCCACGACGACGAGCGCCGTGAAGCTGAAGCGGCGGCCACCCTTGACGACCTTCGACACGCGGTTGATGGTCACGACGCGCTCG
>CAWCWD010000022.1:0-14061 GCA_963799015.1 uncultured Actinomycetota bacterium
GCGAGGGCATCGACGGGGCCAGGGCCGCCCAACCCGCCCGGTCCAGCTCGATGAAGGGCGAGATCTGCGCGACGTGCGACGACGGGCTCTGCGGATCCAGCACCGTGACAGTCTAGTGTCGGGCGGCCATCGAGGCGCGGCACCCGGGCGGGTGTCCAGTCGGCCGCGGTACAATCGAGCGCATGTGTGGAATCGTCGGATACGTGGGCCCTCGCGACAGCCAGGCCATCCTCCTGGCAGGCCTCCGCGGCTCGAGTACCGCGGCTACGACTCCGCGGGGGTCGCCGTCATCGACGGCGACGGCGCCTCGAGATGGCGAAGCGCGCCGGCAAGCTCCAGGTGCTGCGCGACGACCTCGAGGCGACCCCCCTCCCGACGGCACGACCGGCATCGGCCACACCCGCTGGGCGACCCACGGCGGACCGACCGACCGCAACGCCCACCCGCACCTCGCCGACGACGACAAGCTCGCCGTCATCCACAACGGCATCATCGAGAACTTCTCCGAGCTCAAGGCCGAGCTGCTCGCCGAGGGCTACACGTTCCGCAGCGAGACCGACACCGAGGTCGCCGCCGTGCTGCTCGGCCGCGAGTACCGCCGCGGCGGCGACCTCGTCGCGGCCTTCCGCTCCACCGTCGTCGCGCCTCGACGGCGCCTTCACCCTGCTCGCGATGCACGAGGACCACCCCGGCCTCGTCGTCGGCGCCCGCCGCAACTCGCCGCTCGTGATCGGCCTCGGCGAGGGCGAGAACTTCCTCGCCTCCGACGTCGCCGCGTTCGTCGAGCACACCCGCAACGCGCTGGCGATCGGCCAGGACCAGATCGTCGCGATCACCCCCGACGGCGTCACCGTCACCGACTTCGAGGGCAACCCCGTCGAGGTCGAGCCCTTCGAGGTCGCGTGGGACGCCTCGGCCGCCGACAAGGGCGGCTGGTCGAGCTTCATGGCCAAGGAGGTGTCGCGAAGAGCCCGAGGCCGTCGCGAACACGCTCCGCGGCCGCGTCCGCGACGGGCAGGTCGTCGATCCCCGAGCTCGACGGCGTCCGACGAGCTGTTCCGCGGCATCCAGCGCATCATCGATCGTCGCGTGCGGCACCGCCGCCTACGCGGGCATGGTCGGCAAGTACGCGATCGAGCAGTGGGCGCGCGTGCCGGTCGACGTCGAGCTCGCGCACGAGTTCCGCTACCGCGACCCGGTGATCGGCGCCGACACCCTCGTCGTCTCGATCAGCCAGTCGGGCGAGACCATGGACACGCTCATGGCCGTCAAGTACGCGCGCGAGCGCGGCGCGCGCACCCTCTCGATCTGCAACACCCAGGGCGCGACGATCCCGCGCGAGTCCGACGCGATCGTCTACACGCACGCCGGCCCCGAGGTCGCCGTCGCCTCGACCAAGGCGTTCGTCGCGCAGATCACCGCGCTGTACCTGCTCGGCCTGCACGTCGCCCGCGTGCGCGGCACGCTCTCGAGCGACGAGATCGCGCGCGCAGCTCGCTCGAGCTCGAGTCGGTGCCCGAGAAGATCGAGACCGTGCTCGGCGAGGGGAGCGCATCGAGCAGCTCGCGCACTGGATGGGCGACACCCGCTCGGTGCTGTTCCTCGGCCGCCACGTCGGCTACCCGATCGCGCTCGAGGGCGCGCTCAAGCTCAAGGAGCTCGCCTACATCCACGCCGAGGGCTTCGCCGCCGGCGAGCTCAAGCACGGCCCGATCGCGCTGATCGAGCCCGGCCAGCCCGTGTTCGTGATCGTGCCGTCGCCGCGCGAGTCGGCGGAGCTGCACGCCAAGGTCGTCTCGAACATCCAGGAGATCCGCGCCCGCGGCGCCCGCGTGATCGCGATCGCCGAGGAGGGCGACGCCGCGGTGCTGCCGCTCGCCGACGAGGTGCTGCGCATCCCGCTCGCCGGGCCGCTCTTCGAGCCGCTGCTCGCGGTCGTGCCGCTGCACATCTTCGCGATGGGCCTGGCGACCGCGAAGGGTCTCGACGTCGACCAGCCCCGCAACCTCGCGAAGTCCGTCACGGTCGAGTGACGAAGGCGGCAGGAGGCGCCGTGATCGTGGGGATCGGCGTCGACCTCGTCGACATCGCGCGGTTCGAGCGGACGCTCGAGCGCACGCCGGCGCTGCTCGAGCGGCTGTTCGCCGAGAGCGAACGCGATCGCCGGCCGGTCGCTCGCCGCCCGCTACGCCGCGAAGGAGGCGCTGATCAAGGCGCTCGGCGGCCACGGACGTGCGCTGGCACGAGATCGAGTCGTGCAGGACGCCGAGGGCAACCCCGGCTTCGCGCTCTCCGGCGGCCTCGCCGAGCACGTCCGCAGCGCGCGGCATCGACCACGTGCACCTGTCGATGTCGCACGACGCGGGCTTCGCGAGCGCGTTCGTCGTGCTCGAGTCCGGGCGGACGCCGCGTGACCGCTGGTCCGGTCGACCGCGGCACCGGCTGCCGCGGCGCGCCCGTTCCGCGAAGCCGTCATCGACGTCGGCGCGATCAGCCGCCAACGTGCGCACGATCGCGGATCGCTGGCACCCCCGAGGTGATGGCGGTCGTCAAGGCCGACGGCTACGGCCACGGCGCCGTCGAGTCGGCGGACGCGGCGCTCGAGGGCGGCGCGACGCGGCTCGGCGTCGCCGACATCGACGAGGCGCTCGCACTGCGCTCGCGCCGGCATCGAGGCGCCGATCCTGGCGTGGCTGCACGACCCCGACGCCGACTTCGCCGAGGCCGTCGTCGCCGGCATCGAGCTCGGGATCTCGAACCTCGAGCAGCTCGAGCGCGCGGCGGCCGCCTCGGCCGACGACGCCGCCCGCGTGCACCTCAAGATCGACACGGGCCTCAGCCGCAACGGCGTGCGCCCGAGGCCGACTGGGCCGCGTCTTCGCGCGCGCCGCGGAGCTCGAGCGCGACGGCCCGCTGAGCGTGATCGGGCTGTTCAGCCACCTCTCCAACACCTCGCGCGAGGGGACGACGCGCAGCTCGCGGCCTTCGAGCGCGCGCTGGCGGCAGCCGCCGACGCGGGCTCGCCCCTGACGCGTCACCTCGCCGCGACGGAGCGGCGATCCGCGACCCCGGGGCGCGCTCGACGTCGTGCGCATCGGCATCGGCATGTACGGACTGTCGCCGTTCGGCGACGGCACGACGGCACCGACCTCGGCCTCGCCCCGCGATGACCCTGCGCGCGCGGGTCGCCGCCGTGCGCCGGGTTGCCCGCCGGCGCGGGCGTCTCCTACGGGTACAACTGGCACGCCGACCGGGAGACGACCCTCGCGCTCGTGCCGCTCGGGTACGCCGACGGCGTCCCGCGCCATGCCTCGGGCGGCGGCGCGCAGGTGCTGATCGGCGGCGCACGGCGGACCGTCGCCGGCCGCATCGCGATGGACCAGTTCGTCGTCGACGTCGGCGACGACGCGGTCGAGGTCGGCGACGAGGTGGTGGTCTTCGGGGACCCGGCGACGGGCGCCCCCACCGCCGACGAGTGGGCGGAGGCAGCCGGCACCATCGACTACGAGATCGTGACCCGGATCGGGCCGCGCGTCCCGCGCAGCTACGTCGGCGACGCGCGTCCCGCGACCTCGCCGGAACCGGGCGGCGCCTGATGCGCGTCGACGCACCCGACACCGCCGCGATGGAGGCGTTCGGACGCGAGCTGTCCGCCCGGCTGCGCGCCGGCGACCTCGTGCTGCTCACCGGTCCGCTCGGCGCGGGCAAGACCACGCTGACGCGCGGCATCGGCGACGGCGCTCGGCGTGCGCGGGCCCGTGCAGAGCCCCACGTTCGTGCTCGCGCGCACCCATCCGAACCTCGTCGGCGGGCCGCCGCTCGTGCACGTCGACGCCTACCGGCTCGGCAGCGCGGCACTGCTCGACGACCTCGACCTCGACTTCGACCACTCGGTGGTCGTGGTCGAGTGGGGCGCCGGCCTGCTCGACGACGCGAGCGACTCATGGCTCGAGGTCGTCATCGAGCGGCCCGAGGGCGCGCCGGTCGACGCACCGACGGATGCCGCCGACGCCGAGCTCCTCGGCGCCGACGAGCCGCGCGTGCTCGACGTGCGGGGGTACGGCCCGCGCTGGGCGGGATCGCCGTTCGAGGCCGCCCAGTAGGCTGGATCCATGCTCCTCGCGATCGACACCTCGACGGGCACGTCCGTCGCCGTCGTGGATCGCACCGGCGGCGTGCTCGCCCAGACCGGCACCGACGACACGATGCGGCACGCCGAGGTCGTGGGTGGATTCATCCGTGACGCGCTCGCCGCAGCCGGCGTGCGCCCGCGCGACCTGTCGGGCGTCGCGGGCGGCATGGGGCCGGGCCCGTTCACGGGCCTGCGCGTCGGCATCGCCGCCGCGCACGCGTTCGCCGTCGGGATCGACCGGCCCTTCGTTCCCGTCGCGAGCCACGACGCCGTGGCGTGGGGCTGGTACCGGGCGGGCGGCGTCGGCCGGCTCCAGGTCGTGACGGACGCCCGCCGTCGGGAGTTCGCCGTCTCCGACTACGACGGCCTCGACGACGACGACCTGCCGATCCGGGTCGGCGGCCCCGCGCTGAGTCCGCGCGACGACGTGCCCGTCAGGCCGGGCACGCGGCTCGACGCCCGGCTCGTGTCGGCGGGCGCCGTCGGCATGCTCGCCGAGCTCGCCTTCGCCGCCGGCCGGCTGCCGCTCGTCGACGACGTGCCGCTCTACCTGCGGGCGCCCGACGTGACCATGTCGACCGGCAAGAAGGTGCTGCAGTGAGCGTGCTGATGCGACGCGCGAAGGTCGGCGACCTCGACGCGATCATGCGGCTGGAGCGCGCCACGTTCGTGACCGACGCCTGGCCCGAGGAGGCGATGCGCGGCGAGCTCGAGGGCCCGCACGGGTACTACCTCGTGGCGGTCGACGACGACGCCGAGGACCCCGAGCGGCGATTGCTCGGGTACGCCGGACTCCTCGCGCCTGCGGGCAGCGAGCAGGGCGACATCCAGACCATCGCCGTCGCCCCGTTCGCGCGCGGCATCGGCCTCGGACGCGGACTCATGCACGCGCTGATCACGCAGGCGCGCCGACGGCATGTCGCCGAGCTCTTCCTCGAGGTGCGCGCCGACAATCCCATCGCCCGCGCGCTCTACACCTCGCTCGGCTTCGTCGAGATCGGCGTGCGCCGCGGCTACTACCAGCCCGACAACGTCGACGCCATCGCGATGCGGCTGACCGTGCCCGCCGCGGTCACCCGGCCCGCGGCTCCCGGTGCGGCATCCGGCGACGACCCGCGGGCTGGTCGTGGTGTCGGTCGCGGTTCCGGGCGCGCTGCGGGGGAGCTGGGCGGCGCATGAACCGCGACGCGCCCCTGGTGCTCGGCATCGAGACCTCATGCGACGAGACCGGCGTCGGCATCGTGCGGGGCACCGCGCTGCTCGCGAACGTCATCGCCTCATCGATGGAGGAGCACGCGCGCTACGGCGGGCGTCGTGCCCGAGGTCGCGGCGAGGGCCCACCTCGAGGCGCTCGGGCCGACGATCGCGCGCCGCGCTCGCCGAGGCCGACGTCGAGCTCGCCGACGTCGACGCCGTCGCCGTCACGAGCGGTCCGGGCCTCGCCGGGGCGCTCATGGTGGGCGTCGGCGCCGCGAAGGCGCTCGCGCTCGCGCTGGAGCGGCCCATCTACGCCGTCAACCACCTCGTGGGGCACGTGGGCGCCGACCTGCTCGACGACGAGTCCCCCCTCGAGACGCCGACGGTGGCGCTCCTCGTGTCCGGCGGGCACACCTCGCTCCTGCTCGTCCGCGACCTCGTGTCCGACGTGGAGCTCCTCGGCGAGACCATCGACGATGCGGCGGGCGAGGCGTTCGACAAGGTCGCGCGGCTGCTCGGCCTGCCGTATCCCGGCGGCCCCGAGATCGACCGTGCGGCGATCGGCGGCGATCCCGCGGCCATCCGATTCCCGCGCGGACTCACCCTGCCGAAGGACCTCGTGGCGCACCGCTACGACTTCAGCTTCTCGGGCCTGAAGACCGCCGTCGCACGGTGGGTGGAGCAGCGCGAGGCGGCGGGCGAGCCGGTGCCGATCGCCGACGTGGCGGCGAGCTTCCGCGAGGCCGTCGTCGACGTGCTCGTCGGCAAGGCCCTGGCCGCCTGCATCGACCTGGGCGTGCCCCGGCTCCTGCTCGGCGGAGGCGTCGTCGCGAACTCGCGGCTGCGCGAGGTGGCCCAGCAGCGAGCGGATGCCGCGGGCATCGCGCTGCGCGTGCCGCCGCTGTCGCTGTGCACCGACAACGGCGCGATGATCGCGGCGCTCGGCGCCCAGCTCATCATGGCCGGGCACGGTCCGTCGGAGCTCGCATTCGGCGCGGATTCGACCCTCCCGGTCACCCGGATCCAGGTCTGACCGGGCCGCGTCGAAGGCTGTGCAGCGCGCAGCCACCGCGATAGTGTGTGCAACGTAGACAGCGGATGCCGCGTTCGTGCGCGCCGCCGCCGCCGGCGCCCGTGGGCGCGGCGACCACTGTATCCACAGCATCGAGGGGAACACCGACCGTGACCGATCCGAACCTTCCCGACGAGCCCGGGACCCCGGTTCCGCCTCCGTCCGAGCCCGGGGCCGCGCCGTCGCCTCCGTCACAGCCAGGGCCGCTGCACCGCCTCCGTCGCAGCCAGGGCCGGCTGCCGCCCCCGTCACAGCCTGCGCCCGGATACGGTGCGCCCCAGGCGGCACCGGCCTACGGCCAGCCCGCCCCTGCCTACGGCCAGCCCGGCCTATGGCCGAGCCGCACCGGCCCGAAGACCAACACGCTCGCGATCATCTCGCTCATCGCCTCAATCGCCGGCATCGTGATCCTGTGGGGGATCGGTTCCATCGCCGGGATGATCTGCGGGCACATCTCGATCAGCCAGATCAAGAAGACCGGTGAGCAGGGCCGTGGTATGGCGCTCGCGGGCCTCATCATCGGGTACGTCGGCATCGCGCTCGCCATCATCGGCGTCATCATCGTGGTCGCCCTGAGCGCATGGCTCGTCTCCTCTACGGTACGCTCGACGACTTCCGATACTGAACGCTGTGTCATCCGCGACGTCCAGAAGGGCGTAAACCCATGAGCGATCCCCAGAACCCCGACGCACCGAAGGTGCCCGAGGAGCCCACCGTCCCGGTCGAGCCCGACCAGCCCGTCGTGCCGCCGGCCCCCGAGGAGCCGACCGTCCCCTCGGAGCCCGAGCCGTCCTTCCCCGCACCGGCTGAGCCGCCGGCCCCAGCCGAGCCGTCGGAGCCCGAGACGCCCGGCCGCTCCCGGGTGCCGTCCGCGCCCGTGCCGCCCGCTGCGCCCGCGCCGCCGGCCCCGCCCGCACCGCCTGCGCCGCCCGCGCCGCCGAGCTACGGTGCGGCCACGCCGCCTCCGCCGCCGCCCGCGGGATACGGCGCACCCGCGGCAGCGGGCACCGACGGCGGATCGCCGTACGGCGCACCGCAGCAGCCCGCCTACGGAGCGCCGCAGCAGCCGGCGTACGGGGCGCAGCCGCCCGGATACGGCCAGCCCGGCTACGTCGCGCCCGCCTACGGCACGACGCCCGCCAAGCCGACGCCGGTGTACAGCCTGATCTCGCTCATCGCGGGCATCGTGGGCGTCGTCGGCTTCTTCGTGGTGTTCATCCCGATCATCGGCGGCATCATGCAGCTGATCATCCCGGCCGGAGCCGTGGTGCTCGGATTCATCGGCAAGCGGAAGGAGCCGGCGGCGAGGGGGATGTGGCTCACGGGCATCATCCTCGGCTTCGTCGGCGTCGGGATCGCCCTGCTCTCGATCATCCTCTGGAGCGTCGCGTTCGCGAGCCTGCCGGGGTACGTCGACTTCACGTACTGAGGCTGCTGATGTCCGATCGCGAGGGGGTCCCGCCCGAGGGCGGGGCCCCCGACCGTTCGCCGGTCGAGTCCGAGGCGGGCCAGCCCGACGGCGAGGAACGCGAAGTCGGGCCGACGAGTCGGCGCCCCTCACCGCCGAGCCGGCCGAGTTCGACCGGCCCGTCGTCGCTCCCGCCGAGCCGACGCTCCGGGCCGATCCGGCGGTGCGCGAGTTCGAGGTGCCGTTCGACACCGGCGAGCTGCGCTCGCTCCCCACCGGCCAGCTGCTCGTGGTGCACCGCCCCGAGCTCGGCGACGACGCATCCGACGTCGTCGAGGAAGACACGCAACGGCGGGTCTACAGCTGGATCGCCGCGGTCGTCGGCGTGATCGGGGCCGCGGCGTCGCTCTTCGTCGGCTGGATGCTGCCGTTGTCGATCGCGGCCATCGTGTTCGGCGTGCTCGGACTGCGGCGCGAGGAGGAGGGCCGCACGCTCGCGTTCGTCGGCATCGGCACCGGCATCGCCGGCCTCGTGTTCGCCGCCGTGTGGATCGGGTACTACGCGATCGTGTTCGGGGCGCTCCCGCACTGACCGCCCGGAGTCGCCGGCGCGAGGCGCGACCGCGGGGACGCTCGCTCGCGCTCCCCGCTCAGATCCGCTCCACGAGGAGCGCCACGTGCCGGCCCTCCTCTCGCGTGAGCACGATCGTGGCGCGCTCGTCGCCGCGCAGCTTCAGCCGCGTGCGCAGCGCGGCCGGGTCGACGTCGACGCCGCGCTTCTTGATCTCGAGGGTGCCGATGCCGCGTGCCGCCAGCGCCCGGCGGAGTTGCCGTTCGTCGGCCGGGAGCCGGTCGAGGACGCGGAAGCCCCGCGCGAACGGCGACTCGAACGCCGCGTCCGCGGTGAGGTAGGCGATACCGTCGCTCAGCATCCAGGCCCCGTTGGCCCGGGCGAGGTCGCCGATCAGGCGCGCGCGGATGACCGCGCCGTCGGGCTCGTACAGGTAGTCGCCGAGCGGGCCGACGGGGGCGTCCTCGCTGTCGGCGGCCGCCACGAGCTCTGCGGCGCCCTCGTGGTGGATCACGAGCGCCGCCCGACCGATGCCGGGGCGCGCCACCGCACCCTGCCACACGGCCAGCTCGACGACGTCGCCGTCGACCGAGACCCACTGCGCCTCCGCTCCGGCGGGGATGACGGTGCGGTCGGTGCCCGGACCGAGCTTCACGCCGACCGGCATCCGGTCGGCCAGCCCGAAGGCGAAGTCGAGGCTCGGCGGAGTACTCCGCGGCATCCGCGAGGCGTCGCGTCGTGCCGCCCGTCGTCGTGCGGCGGGCGGGATCCAGCCAGGCGCCGCCGATGCCGCCGAGGGGCACCTCCTCCGCGCGCGAATGGAGCACGCGCGCCTTGGGGAAGGGCGTGAGGTTGTAGGCCGCGATCGCCGCGGTGACCTCGTCGGCGTCGGCCGCGGTGACCTCGAGGTCCACCGCCGCCAGCGCGAGCGCGTCGCCGCCGATCCCGCAGCCGAGGTCGGCGACGTGGCCGATGCCCGCGCGAGCGAAGCGACCCGCGTGCAGGGCGGCGACCTTCAGGCGCGTGGCCTGCTCGAGGCCGGCCTCGGTGAAGAGCATGCGCGACGCGAACTCGCCGAACTTCGCGCGGGCCTTCGCGCGGAGCTTCGACTGGCTGAGCACGGTGGCGACGAGACCGGGCGGATGCCCCTGGCGCCGCAGGTCGGCGACGGTGCGCACGATGTCCGCCTTGGTGTCCCACTCGGGCAACCCGTCGAGGAGCCGGAGCCCCTCGGGGGAGAGCAGTTCGACGAGCTCGGCGCGGTCCACCCGGCCACGCTAGCACCCGCTGCGCGGCGCTGGCACTCACGTTGCACGAGTGCCAAATCGCGCCTAGACTCGCTTTAGCACTCTCGCAGTGAGGCTGCTAACCAGTCTTCGTCAAGAAAGAGGTCAACCGTGTCGGTTTCCATCAAGCCGCTCGAGGATCGCATCGTCATCAAGCAGGTCGAGGCCGAGCAGACCACCGCGTCGGGTCTCGTGATCCCCGACACCGCCAAGGAGAAGCCCCAGGAGGGCGAGGTCGTGGCGGTGGGCCCCGGTCGCATCGACGACAACGGCAACCGCGTCCCGCTCGACGTCGCCGTCGGCGACAGGGTGCATCTACTCGAAGTACGGCGGCACCGAGGTGAAGTTCGGCGGCGACGAGTTCCTCGTGCTGTCTGCCCGCGACGTGCTCGCGGTCGTCGTCCGCTAGTCGACACGTGCTCGATCCGAGGCCCGGATGCCCATGCGGCATCCGGGCCTCGTCGTACCCGGGCGGGCGTAGTCTGAGCGGGTGTCATCCCGTCCAGATCTCGACGTGAACCGTGCGTCTCCACGCGGCTCGAGCGTAGTCTGGCAGGTGTCATCCCGCTTCGAACCGGTCCCACTCCCGCATCACTCCCCGGTGAGTCGATCGGGTCTCGCCTTCGCCATCGGCGCCTACGGGTTGTGGGGGTTCCTGCCGGTCTACTTCATCGCGCTCGAGCCGGCGGGGCCGTTCGAGATCGTCGGATGGCGCGTGCTGCTCTCCCTCGTCTTCTGCGCGCTGCTCATCACCGTGACGCGGGCCTGGCGCCCGTTCGCCGTGCTCCTGCGCGATCGGCGGGTCGTGCTCACGATGGGTCTCGCCGGCGTGCTCATCTTCGTCAACTGGCAGACGTACGTGTACGCGACGCTGACGAACCAGGTCGTCGAGGCCGCGCTCGGGTACTTCATCAACCCCATCGTCACCGTCTTCCTCGGGGTGCTCGTGCTGCGCGAGCGCCTGAATGCGACCCAGTGGGTCGCGGTCGGCATCTCGATCGTCGCCGTGATCGTGCTCGCCTTCGGCTACGGGCAGCTGCCGTGGATCGCGCTCGTGCTCGCGTTCTCGTTCGGCTTCTACGGGCTCATCAAGAAGCGGGTCGGGCCGAAGGTCGATGCCGTGTCGGGCCTGACGCTCGAGACCGCGTGGCTCGCGCCGCTCGCCGTGGTGCAGCTCGTGGTGGTCGCCATGACCACGGGGCTCACGATGGGCACCGTGAGCGCGTGGCACACCACCCTGCTGCTCCTGGCCGGCGCGGTCACCGCGGTGCCGCTGCTGCTCTTCGCGGCGGCGTCGCGCCGCCTGCCGCTCATCTACATGGGCTTCATCCAGTACTTCGCACCGTTCATCCAGTTCCTGGTGGGCGTCGTCGTGCTGCAGGAGCCGATGCCGCCCGAGCGTTGGGTCGGGTTCGGCCTCGTCTGGCTCGCGCTCATCGTGCTCACATTCGACCTCGTGCGGGGCGTGCGGACCTCCCGCAGGACCGCCGCCGAGGCGATCGAGGAGCCGATCTGAGCGGGCGTGGATCTGCGTGCCACCCCCCGACGGGGGCCACGCGCGATCCGCGCGTCGGTGAGGGCGGACACGACGATTCCGTGCGTGAGCACATGGGAAGGTGTCGGCGAGGTAACGATTCCCGGGGTGTTACACGGTTGTGACCGCGACGACTTGTTTCCACCAAGGGGGCGCAATACTGTCAAAACACGGCGTCACTAGACGCTGCTTTGTGTACCAATTCCTTCAGTCCCAAGGAGCAACATGAGCGTATTCGCGAAGGCCTCGGCCAAGCGTTCGGCTCGCGCAGCCTGGACGGGTCTCGCCATCGCTGGCGTCAGCACCCTCCTCCTCTCTGCGTGCGCGCAGGGCGGCACGCCGCCGGCCGAGACGGAAGAACCGGCCGCTGACGCCGGCGACGCCCTGCCGATCGAGGCCGGCGAACGAGACCTCACCCTCACGGTCGGCACGATCCTTCCGCAGAGTGGAACGCTCGCCTTCCTCGGCCCGCCCGAGGAGGCCGGTGTGGCACTCGCCGCGCAGGAGATCAACGAGGCCGACATCGGCGTCAACGTCGAGGTCGTCTACCGCGACTCGGGTGACACCACCACCGACATCGCGACCGTCTCGGTGACCGACCTCCTCTCGCAGGACGTGTCGGCCGTCATCGGCGCTGCCTCGTCGGGCGTCTCCTTCACGGTCATCGACCAGATCACCGCGGCAGGCGTCGTGCAGTTCTCACCGGCCAACACCTCGCCCGACTTCACCGACTACAACGACGCCGGACTGTACTTCCGTACCGCCCCGTCCGACCTCCTGCAGGGTGAAGTCCTCGGCAACCTGATGGCTGAAGACGGACACTCGACCCTCGGCCTGCTCGTCCTGAACGACCCCTACGGCACCGGTCTCGCGACCGCAACCAAGGCGGCGTTCGAGGCGGCTGGTGGCGAGGTCGTCGCCGAGGAGCTCTTCAACACGGGCGACTCGAACTTCGATGCGCAGCTCTCCGCGATCAACGCGGCGAACCCCGACGCCGTGGCCGTCATCACGTTCGATGAGGCCAAGGTCGTCGTGCCGGCGCTCGTCGGTTCGGGCTACCCGGGCGACCAGCTCTACTTCGTCGACGGCAACCTGGCCGACTACAGCGCGGACTTCGCGCCCGGTCTCGTCGCCGGCTCGAAGGGCACGCTGCCCGGTCCGGTGCTCGAGGACGACTTCCGAGAGCGCATGCTCGCCGTAGACCCCAACCTGGCCGACTACAGCTACGGTCCTGAGTCGTATGACGCGCTGGCGCTCATCGTCCTCGCGGCGTATGCGGCGAACAGCACCGAGGGTGCCGACATCGCCGAGTACCTGCGTCAGGTGTCGGGTGGCTCGGGCGACGGCGAGAAGGTGACCGACTTCGCCGACGCTGCTGCGCTCCTCGCCGAGGGCCAGCAGATCGACTGGGACGGCCCGTCCGGCCCGATCACGCTCGATGAGAGCGGTGACCCGACCGAGGCGACCATCGGTATCTACCAGTACAGCGACGACAACACGTACGAGCGCATCAACTAGTACGCGTCGCCTGGAAGGGCCTCGGCTTCGGCCGGGGCCCTTTCGCGTGCGCCGGCCCGGGGCGCCCTGGCCTGACCGAGGACCGGCCCCTGCGGGTCGGCGCGGGCTCGGGCGACGGTCCGGATGAAGAGCTGATGGCGCGGCATCCGCGGGCGGAAAGGAGCTCGGAGGCCGTTCGCGCGGATCGAGGTACGGGGGACATACGCGCCCGACGTCCGTGACGGACGCATCGAGGCCGCGTACGAGGCCCGGCGTGCGGCGTTCGGCGTGCCAGTGGGGCGACCGGCCACATTCGCGACGTCGAGCACGCGCCGGAGGACTGCTCGCTGCCCGAGGGCGCGGACGCGGCCGTCCTCGTCGAGATCACCGTCTTCCCGCGCCGCTGGGGGCCTGCACGGCGCGCCGGAGACCGACGTCGACCTGGGATTCCCGCTCGCCGTGTGAGCGGGGAATGGGGGACAACGCGAAAGGGCGGATGCCGCAGCATCCGCCCCTCCTCGTTGTGGTGTCGGGTCAGTCCTGGCCGAGCGTGCCCAGGTAGAGGCCGATGACCTTCGGGTCGTTCAGCAGGTCGCGACCGGTGCCCGTGTAAGCGTCGCGGCCCTGGTCGAGCACGTAGCCGCGGTCGCAGATCTGCAGGCAGCGGCGTGCGTTCTGCTCGACCATGATCGTCGTCACGCCGGCGCGGTTGATCTCCTTGACGCGGAGGAACGCCTCGTCCTGGCGCACCGGAGAAAGGCCCGCGGACGGCTCGTCGAGGAGCATCACGTGCGGGCCCATCATGAGCGCACGGGACATGGCGACCATCTGGCGTTCACCGCCGGACAGCGAGCCGGCTCGCTGGCCGAGCCGCTTGCCGAGCTCGGGGAAGATCTCGGTGACGTACTCGAGCCGTTCCTTGACCCCTTGGGCTTCTGGAACATGCCCATCTCGAGGTTCTCCTGGATGGTGAGCGAGGGGAACACGTTGTTCGTCTGCGGCACGAAGCCGACACCCTTGGCGACGAGTTTGTTCGCCTTGAGGTTCGTGATCTCCTCGCCGTTCAGCTGATCTGGCCCTCGCGCACCTTCACGAGTCCGAAGATGGACTTGAGCAGGGTCGACTTGCCGGCGCCGTTCGGGCCGATGATGCCGATGATCTCCCCTGGTCGTGCCACCAACGAGCACGCGTTCAGGATGTTCACTCCCGGAAGGTAGCCCGCGGTGACGTTGTCGACCGCGACGACCTGAGCGGCCGACGGGCTGATCACCGCACTCGCGGCGGGTTCACTGTTCGTCATCGATGAGTTCCTTAGTGACCTCGACGTGCTCGGTGTCGGTGACACCCAGATCGCTGTCGTGGTG
>CAWCWD010000023.1:0-24581 GCA_963799015.1 uncultured Actinomycetota bacterium
TCGCCGGCCCGATCCTCGGCGGCGCGATCTACGGCGTGCTCTGGCTCACCACGAACCCGTACCGCGACGCGGCGCGACGGCCGGTTGCGACGGATGCCGCCGACCCCGCGACATCCGCTCACCACGACGACCAAGATGAGATCACGACGGATGCCGCGGCATCCGCGACCCGCAACCTGGAGGTGCCCGATGACCTGGCGCATGCCCGCCGAGACCGCCCCGCACGAGCGCACCTGGATGGCGTTCCCGCGCCCGGACACGCTCGGCGACGAGCGCGCGTCGGCCGACGAGGCCCGTCGCCGCCTGGGCCGCGGTCGCGAACGCGGTCGCCGAGTTCGAGCCGGTCACGATGGTCGTCGACCCGTCGAGCGTCGACCGGCGCGCGGCGCATGCTCTCGGCCGAGATCGAGCATCGTCGAGGCGCCGCTCGACGAGTACTGGATGCGCGACATCGGCCCGACCTTCGTGCTCGACGACGAGCGCCCGGGCGTGCTCGGCGCGGTCGACTGGATCTTCAACGGCTGGGGCGCACCGAAGTGGGCGACGTGGGACAAGACGACCGCGAGATCGGCCGGTTCGTCGCCGAGCCGCCGGCGCCGAGCTCGTCTCGTCGCTGCTCGTGAACGAGGGCGGCGGCATCCACGTCGACGGCGAGGGCACCGTGCTGCTCACCGAGACCGTGCAGCTCGATCCGCGCCGCAACCCGTACGCCGACAAGGCCCGCGTCGAGGCGGAGCTCGCCCGCACGATCGGCGCCACGAAGGTCGATCTGGCTGCCGCGCGGCCTCACCCGCGACTACGAGGACTTCGGCACGCGCGGCCACGTCGACATGGTCGCGACGATCGCCGTCGCCCGGCCGCGTGCTGCTGCACTGGCAGCACGAACCCCGAGCACCCCGACTACGAGGTCGATGCGCGAGGCTGCGCGCAGTTCCTGTCGCAGGCGACGGATGCCGCGGGCCGCAGCCTGGAGATCATCGACCTGCCCGCGCCCGCGACCCTCCGCGACGACGAGGGCTTCGTCGACTGGAACTACGTCAACCACCTCGTCGTCAACGGCGGCGTGATCGCGTGCGGCTTCGGCGAGGAGCGAGCGGATGCCGCGGCGCGCGAGATCCTCGCCGCCGCCTACCCCGGCCGCGCGTGTCGTCACGGTCGACGCGCGGCCGATCTTCGCCGCGCGGCGGCGGCATCCACTGCATCACGCAGCAGCAGCCGGCGGTGGCGCGATGAGCGAGGCGGATTCGACGTCGTCGAGGCGTCGATCGCCGACCTGCGCGCCGCGCTCGAGTCCGGGACGCGTCACGAGCGGTGGAGCTGCTCGAGGCCTACCTCGCCCGCATCGAGGCGTACGACCGCCCGGGACGGCGACCGCGCTCAACGCGCTCGTCGTGATGAACCCCGACGCGCTCGCCGAGGCCGAGGCATCCGACGCGCGCCGGCGCGCGAGGCGAGACGCTCGGCCCGCTCGACGGCATCCCGTACACCGCGAAGGACAGCTACCTCGTGCGGGGCCTGACCGCGGCGGCCGGGCTCCCCGCGTTCGAGCACCTCGTCGCCCAGCGCGACGCGTTCACGATCGAGCGGCTGCGCGGCGGCGGGCGCCGTGCTCATCGGCCTCACGAACATGCCGCCCGATGGCGAACGGCGGCATGCAGCGCGGCGTCTACGGCCGCGCCGAGAGCCCGTACAACGCCGACTACCTCACCGCGGCCTTCGGCTCGGGCTCGTCGAACGGCTCCGGCACCGCGACCGCGGCCTCGTTCGCGGCGTTCGGGCTCGGCGAGGAGACCTGGTCGTCGGGCCGGGCGCCCGCCTCGAACAACGCGCTCTGCGCCTACACCCCCTCGCGCGGGGTCATCTCGGTGCGCGGCAACTGGCCGCTCGTGCCGACGATGGACGTCGTCGTGCCGCACACCCGCACCATGGCCGACCTGCTCGAGGTGCTCGACGTGATCGTCGCCGACGACGCCGACACCCGCGGCGACTTCTGGCGCGTGCAGCCCTGGGTGCCGATCCCGCGCGGCGTCCGAGGTGCGGCCCGCCTCGTACGCGCGCTCGATCGCGGATGCCGCCGGCGCACCGGATGCCGCAGCGGCCCGCGTCGCGCTCGCCGGCAAGCGGTTCGGCATCCCGCGCATGTACGTGAACGCGGACCCCGACGCCGGCACCGCCGAGCCCGGACGCACGCCCGGCATCGGCGGCGCCACCGGGCAGCGCATCGAGACCGCGGGCATCGGTGCATCGAGCTCTGGGAGGCGGCCCGGCGCGACCTCGAGGCCGCCGGCGCCGAGGTCGTCGATCGTCGACTTCCCCGTCGTGTCGAACTACGAGGGCGACCGGGCCGGCGCGCCGACGATCGCGACCCGCGGGCTCGTGAGCCCCGAGTACCTGCGACGCGAGATCTTGGACCTGTCGGCGTGGTCGTGGAACGACTTCCTCGACGCGAACGGCGACCCCGCGCTGCACGCGCTCGCCGAGGTCGACGGCGCCGCGCATCTTCCCGCAGCCCGAGGGCGCGCTGCCCGACCGGTACACGGGCTTCGACGTCGACATCGCCGAGTACCCCGAGTGGGCCCGCGCCAATCCGGGTGCGACGCTCGCCGACATGCCCGAGCTCGAGGCCGGGCCTGCGCGGGCTGGAGGAGACGCGTCGCATCGACCTCGAGGAGTGGATGGACGAGCTCGGTCTCGACGCCGTCGTGTTCCCCGCCGTCGCCGACGTCGGCCCCGCCGACATGGACGTGAACGAGGCATCCGCCGACCTCGGCTGGCGCAACGGCGTGTGGGTCGCGAACGGCAACCTCGTGCCCCGGCACCTCGGCATCCCGACCGTGACCGTGCCGATGGGCACCATGGCCGACATCCGGATGCCGGTGGGCCTCACGTTCGCCGGACGCGCCTACGACGACTCGGCCCTGCTCGCGCTCGCCGCCGGCGTTCGAGGCGACCGGCTCGCGCCGCACGGCGCCGCCGCGCACGCCGCCGCTCGCCTGACGGGGGCCGCTGAGCGGCGACGCGGCGGTCGCCGGTGCCCGCCGTCGCGCCGTGCGTTAGTCGGACGCCATGGCGGTCAGTCGGAGCTGACGGCGGTCTACACGCGGGGGCGCACGACGCTGGCGCATGAGCGTCTGCACACGCACGACCTGGCGACGAGTCAGTGGGCGGCGCTCACGGCGGCGGTGATCCAGAGGTCGTGCGGTATCTCGTCGGGGGGGGGCGAGCAGGCGTCTTGCAGGCCGTGATCGTCACAGCCGATCTCACGGGGTCCAGGCGGTATCAGGTCGCTCGAGCACGCGGTGCCCGAGGCCGCGCCGAGGTGAGCGTGCCATCGCGAGGCAAGTCCACGGACGGGGTGCATCGTGGATGCAGCACGTCAGAAGACAGGCGACGCAGCGCGCAGCCGCTGGGGATGAACGGCGTGTACAGCGCAGGCGGATCGGAGCGGCTGGCGGCGCGATGGGCGCCGGGCCCCATCGCTCGGCGAAGCGGGTGGCGAAGTTGATAGAGATCGACCTCAGCTCGATATACCGCGGGATGAAGCGTCAGCTGCCGGCGATCGCGGCCAACGGCGGAGGCGCGGTGGTGAACGTCGGTCGATCCTCGGGAGTGTGGGCTTCGCGAACTCGTCGGCATACGTCACGGCTGAGCACAGCGTCGTGGGGCTCACGAAGAACGCGGCCCTCGAGTACGCCGACCAGGGCGTGCGCGTGAACTCGGTCGGACCGGGCTTCATCAAGACGCCGCTCATCGACGCCAACCTCGACGAGGCCGCCCAGCAGTTCCTCGTCGGAATGCCCCGCTGGGCCGGCTCGGCGAGCCCGAGAGGTCGGATCTTGTGCGTTCTAGCGAGCGACGGCGCGAGTTTCATCACGGGCAGCTACCACCTGGTCGACGGCGGGTACACGGCCGCTGAGCCGGGGCGCCGGGCGCGGGTGGCCCGGCGGCCCGCGAGTCCGTCAGAGCGGCCGAGACTGCTCGAGCGCTCGCTGGAGCCGGTCGGACCCGAACATCCGGAGGGCGGTCATCGACACGACCGTCGCGGGCGCGCTCAACAGGTGACGTGCGACCTCCTCCAGGGCGGGGACGGCTGCGCTCCCGTCGACTGGATCGGTGTCCGCGAGGAGCACGATCCGACCGGTGCCCGACTCATCGGAAGCCATTGACTCGCCCAGTCGGTCGAGCACACGCACATTCGTGCCGCCTCGCTCGGCGAACTGGCGCAGCAGCTCCCGCCGACGAAGCGCGAGCCGATCGAACGGATCGAGCGCGTCGAACGTCGGTGGGTAGGAGCAGCCCACGGCTGCGACAGGCCGGACCGCGCGGTCATCGGATGGGTTCGGCGGCTCGAGCGGGACCCGGGAATCGGGCGTCGATCGGGGAAGGTGCGTCTCCGCGAACTCGGCCACGGCGTCTCGGACGATCGATTTCTTGGAGCACCGCAGGAAGTACGCGAGATCCGTGACCAGGCGGTCGGTCCGCTCGTCCACCTTGATCGGCTTGTCGGCCATTCGTCCTCCTCTGACGACCGAGCTGCGCCCCCGGCCGTCGAGGACGCGATGGGTGTTTCTCTCGCCGTTTTCGGTACCGAAGTACCGAAGTACCGAAGTACCGCTGATTCGCAGAGAGAAACATCCCTCGCATTCAAGAGCGGCGGGTTCGGGCGGACCGGCAGTAGCAAGAAGTCGGTTCGGAACTTCCCCTGACCGTACGCATGTGGAGGAGGAGTCGCGGGCTCGTTCGATGTCGTGCAGCCACGTCACATCGGTCGTGCTCAGGTCACGTTGACGGTGCGCTCGTGGAGACCCGTCGCGCCGTCGGGGACGACGCCCTGCACGTCGGAGGTCTGCACCTCGCCGTCGGCCCCGGTCGCACGCACCCGCAGCGTGTGCCCGCCGGCCGGGGCATCCCAGTCGAACCGCCACTGCACCCACGTGTCGATCGAGATCGCCGTTGCGAGCGTCGCCGGCTGCCACGGCCCGTCGTCGACCTGCACGTCCACCGCCTCGATGCCCACGTGCTGGTGCCACGCGACGCCGGCGACCGCGATCGGCCCGGCCGTGAGCGACTGCCCGCTGCGCGGCACGTCGATGCGCGACTGCAGCTTGATCGGTCCGCGCGCGCTCCAGCCGCGGTCGGTCCAGTAGGCGGATGCCGCGTCGAACCGCGTCACCTCGAGGTCGACCACCCACTTCGTCGCCGACACGTACCCGTAGAGCCCGGGCACGACCATGCGCACCGGGAACCCGTGTTCGGGCGGAAGCGGGTCGCCGTTCATGCCGATGGCGAGGATCGCGTTGCGGTCGTCCTCGAGCACGGCGAGCGGCGTCGAGGCGGTGAACCCGTCGACGCTCCGCGAGAGCACCATGTCGGCGTCGGCGCTCGGCGCCGCTCGCGCGAGCAGCTCCCGGATCGGGTAGCCGAGCCACACGGCGTTGCCGATCAGGCCGCCGCCGACCTCGTTCGAGACGCACGCGAGGGTGGTGACGCTCTCCTCGAGCGGGAGGGCGAGCAGCTCGTCCCACGTGAGGGTCACCTCGCGGTCGACCATGCCGTGGATGCGCAGGCTCCAGCTCGACGGATCCACCGCGGGCACGGCCAGCGCCGTGTCGATGCGGTAGAACTGCGCGTTCGGCGTGACGACCGGCGCCAGCCCCTCGATGCCGAGCTCCGCGGAGGCCGGCACGGATGCGCTCGCCGTGGGCTTCGGGAGCGTGATGGTGTCGCGGATGGCGGTGACGGCACGCGATCCCGCCTGCATCGCGTAGCCGCCCGCCGCGGCGAGGACGCCGAGCACTGCGGCGCCGCCCGCCCAGCCGAGGAAACGTCGCCGGTCGACGCCCGCTGCGGGTTCTGCGGGTCGAGGAGTCCGCGGCGCACTCGCCGGTAGAGTCGCTGCGGGTCGAGGAGTCCGCGCAGCGGACGTCGCTTCTGCGGGTCGAGTAGTCCGCGCAGCGGACGTCGCTTCTGCGGGTCGAGGAGTCCGCGCAGCGGACGTCCCTCTGCGGGTCGAGGAGTCCGCGCAGCGGACGTCTCGAGACCCCCCGCCGCCGCCGCGGCATCCGTCACCGGCAGCCGCCGCACGAGCAACTGCAACGCGATGATGGCCGCGATCGCCGCCACGGCCGAGGGCGCGATCGCAAACATGGGCGCGTTCGCCCGGGTCGTGGCGGCGAGTGCACCGACCACGCCGAGCAAGCCCCACCAGCACGCTGCCCCACGGCGGGCGCCGCGCCTCGAGCACCCCGGCCGCGCCCGCGACCGCGACGAGCACGATGGCGATGCCGATGAGCAGCGCGGCCTTGTCGCCCGTGCCGAACAGCGCGATCGCGGCATCCTTCGCCCATGGCGGCGCGAGGTCGATGAGGAACGACCCCACGACGATGAACGGACTCGACGCGGGCGCCAGCACGGCGGCGGCGAGCTCGCCCACGCCGACCCCGAACACGACGGATGCCACGCCCGCGGTCGCGGGCAGCACCCACCCCCGCGCGCGGCCGCTCGTCTCGGGCATGCGCTCAGCGTAGGGGCGCCGCCTGCATGCGCGCTCGGAACCGCCCGCGCGTCCTCGGACGGGTCGACCGGGGGCCGGATCGAGCGCCGAGCCGACGAGGGTAGGGTGAGCCGGAGACGTCGCTCCCGACCCCTGTTCCACGAGAGGTTTCCGCATGCCATACGCCATCGAATACGACCGGTTCGGCGGCCCCGAGGTGCTCGAGTACCGCGAGATCGCGCACGCCACGCCGGGCCGCGGCGAGGTGCTGGTCGAGGTGCGCGCCGTGGGCGTGAACCCCATCGAGTGGAAGATCCGCTCGGGCCGCCGAGCGTCCGGACCCATGTCGGGCCCTCGTCGGCTCGGCACGGATGCCGCCGGCATCGTGGTGGCGGTGGGTGAGGGCGTCGGCAGTTGGGCGATCGGCGACGAGGTCATCGTCTCGGGCGCGACCGGCGCGTACGCGACCGAGATCGTGGTGGCCGCGTCGAAGCTCACGCGCAAGCCGTCGGCGCTGGGGTGGGAGGAGGCCGCGGCGATCCCGATCCCCGTCGGCACCGCGCACCAGGTGATCACGTCGCTCGGCGTCGGCGAGGGCGACACGTTCCTCCTGCACGGCGGGTCGGGTGCGGTCGGGCAGGCGGCGATCCAGCTCGCGCGCCGGCTCGGTGCGACGGTCGTCGCGACCGCGAGCGAGCCCAACCACGACCGGTTGCGGGAGCTCGGCGCGATCCCCGTCGCGTACGGACCCGGACTCGCCGATCGCGTGCGGGCCGTCGCGCCGCAGGGCATCGACGTGGCGCTCGACGGCGCCGGCACCGACGAGGCGATCGAGGTGTCGAAGGAGCTCGTCGCCGACCATCACCGCGTCGCCACGATCGTGCAGGGCGCCCGAGCGGCGGAGCTCGGGATCCGCGCATGGAGCGGCGGCAGCCCCGTGCGGCTCACGACCGAGGAGGCCGCGCTGCGAATGGATGCGGTCGCACTCGCGGCCGCGCTCGCCGCGGACGGGGTGTTCGAGCTCGAGATCGCGCGGCGATACCCGCTCGCCGAGGCGGCGGAGGCGCATCGGCAGAGCGAGACCGGGCACGTGCGCGGCAAGATCGTGCTCATCCCCGTAGTCCCGGCGAGCACACCGGCCCGCAGCACGGCTCAGCGCCCGCAGGTGCACAATGGTGAGGGGTCCCCCCGTGCGTCCGCACGATGCGTCCGCCGCCGTGGCCCCACCCCGATTGCGGAGTCGAAGAGATGACGGCGATACCCCCTGAGCACGACCCGCCAGCGCCGAACGCCGATACGCCGACGCCCGAGGCGCTCCCCGATCCGCCTGCACCGCCGAAGCCCAACATCCACGTGAGCGCGCTGATCGTGTGGCTCACGATCTTCCCGCTCGTCGCCATCTTCAGCACGCTGCTCGGCCCCATGATGCCCGACTGGCATCCCGTGCTCAGGGCGTTCGTGCTCACGCTCATCGTCGTTCCGATCGCGGCGTACTGGCTGATGCCGCAGATGTTCCGGTGGTACGGCGCGTATGCGCGGCGTCGGGCCGCGCGGCGCGCAGGGAGGAGTGCGCGGTAGCGCGCGGCCAGCGGGCCAGCGCGCCGCATCCGCTCGAGGGGTTCACCGCAGCGTGCGGCGTGTGGCGGCCGCGCGGGTGAGCCGGAGGCTTAGGCTGCCGCCATGGCGGTCAACCGAAGCCGCAAAGCCGTGTACGCGCGACGGCGAAAGCGCCGGATGGATCGCGTCACGCACGACCTCACGGATGAACAGTGGGCTGCGCTCCAAGCGGCGTGGAAGGGCTGCGCCTACTGCGGTGCGACCGACAAGCCCCTCCAGCGCGACTGCGTGCTGCCGATCTCGCGCGGCGGGCGTTACACGCTCGACAACATCGCGCCCGCCTGCGCTTCCTGCAATGCCAGCAAGTGCAACGACGAGGTCACGTCCTGGCTCCGGCGCAAGCGACTCGACGAACGCGCCTTCCTGCTGCGCCACCGCGAGATCGGGCTGGCGTTGGCGTTGCGGTTCCCGGCCTCAGGCGCCGGTCGTCTCCTGACGACGTCCTACTTGCCGAACGCCTCCTTCAGCATGAGCTGCGCCACACTCGGCGCACCGACGCGGGTGATGATCGACGCCGGGCTCCGCACGAAGGTGTCGTCGTAGGTCTGGCGGAGCAGGAGGTCGGCGAGGTCGATGCGCGAGGTGAAGCGCCCGGGCAGCGGCTCGGCGCTCACGTCGTACTCGCTGACTTCGTCGGCGTCGAACAGTCCCGATGGGCGCACGATCGTCCAGTCGGTGTCGCTCGTGGAGACGAGTGCCTCCATGCGCGCCATGTCGGCGTAGAGCGTGCGGCCGAGCACGTTGGTCACGAACGGCTGCAGCACGCGGCCGAAGAAGAACGTCTCGTTCGCGTTGGGATTCGGCACCGTCGCGCTCGAGCTCACGCACGCGAGGCGGCGCACGCCGTGCTCCCGCATCGCGGCGAGGATGCTCCGGGCGCCGACCGAATACACCGACACCGGCTTCCGCGTATACACGCCGCCGAGCGCCGACAGCACCACGTGCTGCCCGCGCACCGCGTCGCTCACGGCGGTCTGATCGCCGATGTCGCCGCCCGCGACCGTGAGTGCGTCGTGCGTGATGGGGAAGTCGAGCGGATGCCGCGTGAACGCGGTGACCTCGTGCCCCTCGTCGAGCGCGCGGCGCGTCAGCAACCGACCGGTGTGGCCGTTCGCTCCGAAGACGACGATCCTCATGGTGGAACCCTTCCTCGTTTCCTCGTGCCGACCGCGCACTGCGCGCCATCGGCGGTACCCTGTGTTCAGTACTTCATATTATACGAAAGCCAAACAATATGGAAACCAAACCAAAGGACGTCCCGACCCGGCGCCGTCAGGTGCAGTCCGTCAAGGACGCGATGCGCGATCTCAACGGCGAGCTCGCCGCGCTCAACCGCCGCGTCGGCGCCCGCTCGGGCCTGAAGGACGTGGACCTCGAAGTCCTCGACCTGCTCGTGCGGCTCGGCCCGCAGAGCCCGAGCGCGCTCGCCCGCACGGCGGGCCTGCATCCGGCCACGATGACGGGCGTGCTCGACCGCCTCGAGCGTGCCGGTTGGGTCGCCCGCGAGCCCGACCCGGCCGACCGCCGCGGCAGCGTCGTGCGTTCCGCGCGCGACCGCGTCGGCGAGGTCTTCCGCCTGTACGGCGGCATGAACTCGGCCCTCGACGAGCTGCTCGGCGGCTACTCCGATGCCGAGCTCACGGCGATCGCCGACTTCGTCGCGCGCGCGGCGCAGGCCGGACGCGCGGCGGCCGACGACCTCTCGGGCGCCTGACGGTCGCAGCTGCTCGGCGCGGCGCACGCTGCGCGCGAGAATGGTCCGCATGGACCCCCGTCTCGCCGACAGCGCCGACCGGCGCATCATCGATCAGTTGCGCATCGACGGCCGGCGCTCGTTCGGTGAGATCGCTCGGTACGTGGGCATGAGCGAGGCATCCGTTCGTGCTCGCTACAACCGGCTCCGAACGCTGGGCATCGTGCAGGTGGTCGGCATGTCCGATGCCCCGAAGCTGGGCGAGGTCGAGGCGCACATCTCGATCCTGGTGCGAGGCGTGCCCGTTGAGAGCATTGCCCGCCAGTTGGTGGCGCACCCGGAGGTCAAGTTCGTCGGCGCGGCACTGGGCTCCTTCGACCTGGTGCTCGACGTGCGCTGCGACGACAACGAGCACCTGTCCAAGTTCGTGCACGAGACCGTACGCCGCATCCGGGGGATCGAGCGGCTCGAGACGGTGACCGTGCTCGAGGTGCTGAAGGACAGTTACCTCTGGGAGGGGTTCCGCGAAGCGCTCGACCGACCGACCACGTGAGCCGTCAGGGCTCGACCGGCGCAGACGACCCTTGGCCGACACCGCCGCGCAGGCCCACCCACGAGTAGTCCTTGAACAGCTCGGTGAGCAGGTACAGGTCCATCGTCGCGACGCCAGGGATGCGCCGCACATCGTCGAGCAGTGCTCGGACCTGGTCGAGGTCGCGGCACGTCGCCTCGACGTAGACGTCCCGCGCGCCGGTGCAGAGCGCGACGTGGTTCACGGCGGCAATGCGCGTGAGCGCGGTTCCGACCGAGCGCGGCGTGTGATCGCGCACCGCGATCATCAGGCGCACGGACTGGTGGCCGAGCGTGATCGGGTTGCAGAGCGCCACGATCTGGAGCACGCCCGACTCCTGCAGCTTGCCGATGCGCCCGCGCACCGTGGCCTCGCTGACCTCGAGCTCGGCGGCCATCGACGTGTAGGTGCGGCGTCCGTCGCGACTGAGCATCGCGATCACGCCCAAGTCGATGTCGTCGAACATTCCCGCCTCACTGCTCCATCAACGAGGATACGCGCGGGGGAGGAGCCCGAGGGAGCGTCAGCGGGTGCCGTGGGCGCGCGCCATGCTCATCGCGTCGGCGATCATCGCCGAGTTGTCGGCGATGGCGCCGGCGCGATCGACGGTGACGTCCTCGAGGCCGATGCGGGCCTCTACGCCGTCCTCGATCGCGGCGCGCAGCACCGGCCACGTGCTCCCTTCGAGCCCGTGGTAGAGGATCGAGCAGTCCACGCCCGCCGTGCGCAACGCCGATGCGATCTCACGGCACTCGGCGACGGCGCGCTGCGGGTCTTCGGTCTCGGGCTCGATGAGGATGCGCACATTCTGGTGCAGCGTCGAGGCGGCGAGGAGCGCGGGCACATCGTTCATCGACCACACGGCACTCTCGAGCACGATGCCGCGCGAGAGGACGAGCTCGGCCGCCTCCGCCGCGCCCTCCTCGGAGAAGGCGACCGAGGCGAAGTCGGGCATCGCATCCTCGGGCCAGTCGGCGATGTGGCGCATCCGCTCCGCGTGGCCGCTGCAGGTCCAGAGACCGGTCGTCGTCCCGATGATGACGGACGGGTCGTGGGCTCGCACGGCGCGGACATCGCGCCGACATCATCGGGATGGATGCTCTGTCCGCCGTCGGCGGTACGCGCGTGCGCGTGCACGACCGCCGCTCCGAGCGCGATGGCGCGGGACGCTTCTGCCGCGATCTCCGCGGGCGTGAGGGGAACGGTGGGCGATTCGGCGCGGGTGCGCCCGCCGTTGATGGCGGCCTTCAGGAACATGGTGGTGGTACTCCCTGCGTCGTGCGTCGTGCGTCGTGCGTGGTGCGTCGTGCGTGGTCGTCGTCGTGTCGGTCGGAAGGGGCCCGGCGGCCGGAGTGGTCAGCTCGTGACGAGCCCGAGCACCGTCGCGGTCGCTCCGGTCTCGTCGCCCAGCCGGGCACCGGCGCGGATCGCTGCGACGAGCTCGGGCTCCTCGGCGTCGTCCTCGAGGGCGATGTCGATGATGTCCCCGAGCACGTCAGGGGCGGCGAAGAAGACACCGTTCGCGTCGGCGAGCACGACGTCGCCGGAGCGGACGCCGACGCCGCCGGCGACGACGGCGACGTGATGGCCGCCCGCCTCGATGCCCTGAAGCTTCGTGGTGAGCACACTGCGTCCGTAGGCGTAGACCGGGATGCCGAGCTGCGAGATCTCGTCGACGTCCGTGATAACCCCGTCGACGATGATGCCGCGTGCGCCGCGCGCTGCAGCCGCCGAGGCGACGACGAGCCCCACCGGGGCGTGGCGGCGGTCGCCGCCGGTATCGACGACGAGCACGTCGCCGGGCTCGAGGTAGCCGGCCGCGTGGTGCAGCATCGTCGAGTCCGTGGCGGTCGTGCGCACGGTCACGGCGCGCCCGATGACCCGTGTGGTGCCGACCTGGCGTTGCAGCGCGGCATCCGCGAAGCCGTCCTCGAGGTAATGCCCGAGAGTCGGGAACGAGACCCGTTCGAGCTTCTCGACGAGGTCGACATCGAGGGGCGCGGGGGCCGTGGCGAGGGTGATCGGCATGGGTTCAGTCCTTGATGCTCATGGCGAGGTCGATGCGGCGGTTCGCGAGGGCGGGGAGGGTGCGGCGCACGGCCGCGGTGCGCTCGGGGGAGATGTCGACGACCGCGACCGCATCGCGTTCGTCACCGAGGGCGGCCCGCACGATGCCGAGGGGGTCGACGACGAGCGAGTCGCCGACGCAGTCGGGTGAGATGCTTCCGGCCGCCGCGACCCAGACGGTGTTCTCGATGGCCCGGGCGCGCACGAGGGTCTCCCAGTGGTCCTCCTTGCGGTGACCGGCGACCCACGCGGCAGAGATGGCGATGAGGTCGGCGCCGCCCGCGATGAGGTGCCGAGTGAGCTCGGGGAATCTCACGTCGTAGCAGTTCACGAGTCCGACCCGGATGCCGGCGAGCTCGACCACCGGCGGCAGCGCGTCGCCCGGGGTCACGTAGGCCGACTCCTGGTAAGCGAATGCGTCGTAGACGTGGAGCTTGCGGTATCGCGCGAGAACCGCTCCGGTGGCATCGATTGCCACGAGGGTGTTGCTCGGGCGGTCGCTGCCGTTCGGCTCGTAGCCGCCGGCGATGAGGGCGACGCCGTGCGCGACGGCGAGCTCCGCGAGCCGTGCCTCGAACGCCGGCCACGCCGTCTCGACGAGTTCGGCCAACGGGCGGTCGAGTCCCTCGGCGAGGAGCATCGCCTCCTCGGGGAGCACTACCAGGGCGGCGCCCCGCGCCGCGGCGTCACCGACGAGGCGATCGATCGCGTCGAGGTTGGCTGCGGCATCCGTGGTCGGGCCGAACTGGGCGACGGCGGTGAGCAATGGCGGGTCCCTTCTGGAGGATGTGAACGTGCGGGGTGGCGGGTGGCAGTTGCGGCGGCCGGGAAGTGGTCAGGCGGCGAGGGCACGCCCGTCTTCGGCGCGCCAGCTCAGCCAGAGGGTGGCGCCAGGGGCGGATGCCGCGAGTTCGGCGGTCAGCTGCGAGCTCGGGACCGCGGCGACGAAGTGCGCGTCGGGCGCGGCTTGCACGCCGAACCGCCACTCGTCACCCGTGTAGACGGCCTCGGTCAGCGTGCCGTCGACGGCGAATCCCGATTCCGGTCGGGAACGTGAGACCACGATGCGTTCGGGTCGCACCGCCACGCCGACCGGAGCGCCGGGGGCGATCTCGCCGACAGGGGTGGCCGGCACCTCGCCGATACCCGGAACGGTCACGGCGCCGTCGAGCGCTGCACCGTCGATGACGTTGCAACTGCCGATGAACGAAGCGACGAACCGCGTCGTGGGCTGCTCGTAGATCTCGGTCGGCGAGCCGATCTGCAGCACCCGCCCGGCCGACATCACCGCGATGCGATCGCTCATCGTGAGCGCCTCCTCCTGGTCGTGCGTCACGTAGACGAAGGTGATGCCGACCTCGCGCTGCAGCTTCTTCAGCTCGATCTGCATCTCCTTGCGGAGCTGCTGGTCGAGCGCGCCGAGCGGCTCGTCGAGCAGCACGACCGTCGGGCGGCCGACAACCGCGCGGGCGAGGGCCACGCGCTGGCGCTGGCCACCCGACAGCTGCGCGGGCTTGCGGTTCGCGAGGTGCTCGAGCCGCACGAGCCCGAGCGCCTCCTGCACCCGGCTGCGGAGTTCGGCCTTCGGGGTGCGCTTCACGCGAAGTTCGAAGGCGACGTTCTCAGCGACCGAGAGGTGCGGGAAGAGCGCGTAGCTCTGGAAGAGCATGTTCAGGTCGCGCTTCCTCGTCGGGACACCCGTGACGGACGTCCCCGCCAGCTCGATCTCACCGGCGCTCGGGGTCTCGAATCCCGCGATCATGCGCATGAGCGTCGTCTTGCCGCAGCCCGAAGGGCCGAGGATCGAGAAGAACTCGTTCTGTCGCGATCTCGAGGTCGAGCGGCTGCACGACGGTGCTCTCGCCGAACGTCTTGGTGATGCCGGTCAGGCGGATCGCGGGGGTGGTGTTCACGATGACTCCGATGCGGTGGGGAGCTGGCGAGGGCCGGCGTCAGGAGGCCTTCACGCGGGTCCAGCCGTCCTGGAAGTAGCGCATCGCCTCTCCCGGGTCGACGATGAACTCAGCGTTCTCGATCTGCTCCGCGGGTGCGAAGATCGCCGGGTTCTCGAGCAGGGCGGTGTCGGTGATGAGCTCGAGTGCGGCTTCGTTGGTGGTCGCGAGCGAACCGTCGTTCGTCGCCATCGCGGCGATCTCGGGCTGCAGCACGAAGTTCAGCCACTTGTATGCCGCGTCGCTGTGCGGGGCGCCCTTCGCGATGGAGAAGCTGTCCACCCAGAGGGTGCCGCCCTCCTCGGGGAGCACGTACTTCACGTCGGGATTCGAAGCCACGACGCCCGCGACCGAGGCGCCGCCCCAGGCGAGCGACATGCAGGCGTCGCCGGCGGCGACGAGGTCGAAGTAGTTCGTCGAGTTGTATCCGGCGAGCAGCGGCTTCTGCTCGATGAGCTTCTCGGTCGCCGCCTCGATCTCGGCCTCGTCGGTCGATGTCGCGCTCGAGCCGGTCGACTGCAGGCCGACGATGTACGAGGCGAGCATGTTGTCGAGCATGTACACCTTGCCCGCGTAGGCGGGGTCGAACATCGCATCCCAGCTCGTGATGGTTTCGCCGGTGCACGCCTCGTTGTAGAGGAGGCCCGTCGTGCCCCAGATCCACGGCAGGGCGTACTCGTTGCCGGGGTCGAAGCTCGGGTCGATGAACTTGGCCTGCACGTTCTCGAGGCCTTCGACCTGGTCGTAGTCGATGGGCTCGACGAGGTCCTGGCCGACGAGCAGCTGCACGGCGTACTGGCTCGGCTCGACGACGTCGTACCCGGAGTTTCCGGCAGCGAGCTTGGAGATCATCGTCTCGTTGCTGTCGAACGTGTCGACCGTCACCGAGATGCCGGTCTCCTCCTCGAATGCGGCGACGACCGAGTCGGGGATCTCGCCGGCCCATGCGTAGATGTTGAGTTCGGTCGACTCGCCCGAGGCGCTGTCGCCGCCGCTGGAGCAGGCGGTCAGGGCCAGTGCGGATGCCGCGACGAGCGCGAGGCTCGCGGTGCGCTTCTTCATGGTGGTGCCTTCCGTGGGTGCTGTGTGGTGATCGGGTGGGGTGGGGTGGTGCGGGAATGCGATGCGGGGTCAGGAGGACGGGGTGTCGGTGCCGACGAGGATGCGGCGCATCTGGCCGAGCCCGACGGCGAAGATCAGCACGATGGTCGCGAGGATGAGCATCGCGCCGAGCGCGTTGATCTCGGGCGTGATACCGGTCTTCAGGAGGCTGTAGATGCGGAGCGGCATCGTGGTCGAGCCGACGCCGCTCGTGAACGTGGAGATCACGATGTTCGAGAACGATGTCGTGAAGGTGAGGAGGAACGCCGCCAGGATCGACGAGCGCATGAGGGGGAAGAGCACGCGGGTGAAGGTCTGCCAGGGCGTGCAGCCGAGGTCCGCGGCGGCTTCGGGCAGGCTCCCGTCGAGCGAACTCAGGGCGCCGATGAGGATGAGCGTCGTGAGCGGCAGTGAGATGACGACGTGGCCGAGCACGATGGTCGGGATGCCGAGCGGCAGCTCGATCGTGCTGAAGACGGTGAGAAGGGCGGCGCCGAGCACGATCTCGGGAAGGACGAGCGGCAGCAGGACCGCGCCGAGGAAGAAGGCGCGGCCCTTGACGCGGTATCGCGTGAGTCCGAGCGCCGTGAGGAATCCGATGACCGTCGCAACCGATGCCGCGATGAGCCCGACGACGAGGCTCGTCTGCAGCGTCTGCAGGAGCTGGCGATCGGTCAGGAGCTCGACGTACCACTCGAGGCTGAAGCCGGCCCATCGGCTGGTCGTGGGCGAGGCATTGAACGAGTACACGACCACGGCGACGATCGGGATGTAGAGGAAGACGAGGACCGCCTTGGCGATCCACCCGGTCACGCGGTCCATCGGGTCCTCCGGTTGAAGATCTTGATGAGGAGGCCGGCGACGGCGATCGAGACGAGCATGAGCATGAGCACGACGATGGAGAGCGCCGCGCCCATCGGCTGGTTCCGGAACTCGGTGTACAGCGTGACGATCAGGTTGCCGACCAGGAGCTCCTTCCCGCCGCCGAGCAGCACCGGGATCACGAACACGCCGAGCGTCGGAACGAAGGTGAGCAGGGCCGCGGCGATGATGCCCGTGGAGCTGAGCGGCGCGATGATCCTCGCCTGGGTGCGCCACCAACCGCAGCCGAGGTCGGCGGCCGCTTCGCGCAGCGAGGGGTCGATGCCGCGCATCGCGGCGTAGATGGGGAAGATCGCCGTGGGCAGGAACGCGTAGAGCAGCGCGAACACGACGGCGGTCTGGCTCGGCACGATCGAGCCGGCCTCGAAGCCGAGGACGGCGAGGAGTGCGATGACCGGGCCGCCGGAGCCGAGGAGCGTGATCCAGGCGAAGGTGCGAACGAGGAAGTCGGTCCAGAACGGCACGATGATGAGCAGCAGCAGGAGCGGCTGCCGGTGCGCAGGCTGCGACACGATGTAGTACGAGACGATGTAGCCGATGACGAGGCAGACGACCGTGTTGAGCGCCGCCATGCCGAGGCTGTAGCCGAGCGTCTTCGCGTAGACGGGGTCGCCGAGCTGTGCATAGTGCTCGAGCGTGAATCCGCCGGTCACGCCGCCGAAGACGTCGGCCTCGGCGACGCTGTTCCGTGCGATCAGCAGGAGCGGGACGACTGCGAGCGCCAGTACGAAGACGGCGCCGGGCGCGAGCAGCAGCCACGCGGTGAGCGTCTGCCTTGCGCTCGGCTCGGCGGGCGGCATCCGTCGTGGTCGGGCGGGAGTTATCCGTTGTGGTCAGGCGGGCGGTATCCGTTGTGGTCATTCGTCTGGTTCACCTCCTCGGCATCGGGTGTTCACCATTGTTCGGGTATGCGGAATCGAGGCGATAGCCGTTCCGGCTTCGAGATCAGTGGCTCACGGATTGCAGTCGTGCGCAAATCGCAACGAGTGCCGGCGTCTCGAGACGAGCGGGTTTCGAGACGGGCCTGCGACCCTCCTCAACCCGCAGTGGCGTGGGCGCGGAGGAACGCCGCCACGCGCGGCGCGAGCGACGCGGCGATCTCGCCGGCGGGACGCTTCGCGCCCTTGACCTCGAACGAGTGGTTGGCGTTCTCGATCCACTCGAGCGTCGCGGTGGGTCCGATGCGCGCGACGAGCTCGTCGAGTTGCTCGTTGGGGATCGCGAACGGGTCGTTGCGCCCCTGCAGGAACAGCATGGGCACGGTGATTCCGGGCAGGTGCTCGTCGCGGGCCTTCTCGGGCCGGCCGGGCGGATGCAGCGGGTACCCGAGGTAGACGAGGCCGGCCGCGGCCATCCCGTCGGCGACCGCCATCGACGCCATGCGACCGCCGAACGACTTGCCCGACGCCCAGAGCGACTCGCCCTCGCGGGCGCGCTCGGCCGCGGCATCCATCACCGCACGCCAGGTCGCGATCGCGACCGGCGGCCGATCGGGGAACCGACGCTTCGCCTCGCGGTAGGGGAAGTTGAAGCGCAGCGTCGCGAACCCCTCGTCGTGCATCGCCCGGGTGAAGCCCGACATGAACGGATGCTCCATGCCGGCGCCCGCGCCGTGGGCCACGACGATCGTGGCCGCGGCATCCGAGGGGCGCGAGTACACGCCCGAGACCGGCGTGCCGTCGACGTCGATCGTGATGGTGGTCTCGTCGGTCACGAGCTGAAGACTTCGAAGATGCCGCCGACGCCGTCGAGCACCGTGCCGCCGGCGTCGACGAGGTCGCCCAGGGCGGCTGTGAGCTGGAGCACGCCGCCGGCCGCGTCGAGGGCGAGCTCGACGTCGAGGGGCACATCCACGGCGTCGGCGAGCCGGGCGAGGTCGGTGCGGTCGAGGGCGGCGTGCTCGAGCTTCAGCTTCGCGAGCCACTCCCGCTCGAGCCCGAAGAGCACCGCGTAGGGGAGCAGGCGCTCATGCAGGTGGTATCGCGCGAGCGGCGCGTCGTCATCCGCGCCGCCCGCCGCGGACGCGGCATCCGTCGCGCGCAGGTCGGCGCCGCTCGGCGACTGCAGCATCCGCAGTCGATCGGCCTCGGCGAGGGCGAGGTACTGCCGCAGTCCCTCGAGGTGCTCGCGCTTCGGTCGTGCGGGCGGCAGGAAGCGCCGCCACGACGACGGCGTCACGAGGATCGTCGCGATGGTGGCGGCCAGTGCGACGATCGTCGCGATCAGCGCGGGCCAATCGCCGTCGACGAGTGCGAACACGATGAACAGCGCCTCGACGAGCATGCCGAGGTAGGCGAGGATCGTGAGCGTCATGCCGGGCCAGGTCGTACGGCGGGGCGCCACGAGTCCCTCCCGCGCGAGCGCGTGCTCGGTGTGCTGCACGACGGTGCGCAGCCGGCCGCCGAGCGCGCGGCGGTCGGCCGAGAAGCGACGCACGCGGCCGTGCGTGTGCTCGGGCCCGAAGAGCGCCTCGAGCAGCGCGACCTCCTCGGCGTCGAGCGCCACGTTCGGGGTCAACTCGACTCCGATCGGCTCGCGTTTCGTCCCGGCGAGCAGCCGCACCTTGCGCTTCACCGCGAGGTCGACGAGGGCAGCGGATGCCGCACGCCGGTCGGCGTTCACGAGCAGCGCGTCGCGCAGCACCGTGGCTCCGCGCTCGGGCGCGTACTGCACGATCGGTGCGGTCACCCGCTGCGCGGCGAACGCACGCGCGACGATGCCCAGCACGAGGATGAGCAACGCGGGCGCGATCGCGAGCACGATGACGGCGGTGAGCACGCGCCCAGTCTAGGGACGGGCCGTGCCGGGCCGCGAGGACCGCGTGGCACTACGTCATCAGCCTTCGGTGAGCACCGGCACCCCCTTCCGCTTCGACGATAGCCAGGCCGGGCTTCACAGCGGGATCGCCTCCCGCTCGAGGACCGCGAGCCGGTCAGGTGCGAAGAGACGGATCCCGGTGCTGTCATGCACGGTCACTGTCGTATCGAGGAGGCGCTGCGCCTCGTGGATCGCCCCTGCGTGGTCCATGCCGGCGATGAGATCGCTCTCGACGAGGAGCTCGACCGTCTCGGTCTCCTCGCCTCTCGCCAGGGACCCGACCAGACGCGCGTTCCGAGCCCCGCAACGATCGAGTGCTCGAATGAGCTCCTCGCGCCGCACCTTCAGGCGTTCCGGCAGTGTCAACGACCTCAGGTCGCCGCCCGCAGCGGCGAGCAGGCGTTCGCGGTCTCCCGTGCCGGCCACGGCCGCCGAGCGGCCGACCGAGTCAGCGATGCCGTTCCTGATCGAGCGCTCGTGCATCTCTGCGAACACGCGGACCGCATCGCGGACGACGTCCTTCCTCGTGCGCCCGAGGAAATGCGCCAGGTCAGCGACGCTTCTGCCCGTCTCGGGGTCGACTCTCACCGTGAGTTCCGACATGCACCCGCCCTCGCTGCTCATCGCGCCTGCCCACGACGACCGGGATCGATCGCCGCGACCTTCACGCTAGGACCAGTCGCTCGGATGCGGACAGCCGGGCCCCGACGTGGTGGACGGTCGTCGGATTCACCGGCCTGTGGAGGACGTCCGAAGGCGCTCCGACGGAGTCCTGCTCTGGATGCACGGAGCGGTGCGCGGTTGCGCGGTTGCACGCGGTTGTGCGGTTGCGCGGTTGCGCGGTTGCGCGGTTGTGCGGTTGCGCGGTTGTGCGGTCGAATCCGAGCAGGAACACTCCGATCGGCCGAGACGGCCCGACTGCTACTGGCCCGGCACGGCCGACGCCAGGGCATCCGCGAGCCTTGCGGCGGTTGCTCGTCCGCGGGCTACTCGGCCTCGGCCCCGAGCTCCTCGCGGATGCGGCGCAGGTCCTCCATGAGCGAGCCCACGAGGATCCAGTGGGCCGACTTCGGCGGCGCGACCACCAGTGCCGAGGTGAGTGCCGGCGTCTCCGACGTCAGGGGTTCGGGCTCGGGCTCGGCGATGCGCACGGCCAGGCGCACGTCGTGGGCGACGCGGCGCAGCTGCTCGGCGATCGCGCGCACGGTGGGTTCGTCGTGCAGGGCGTCGTCGTAGTGGTCGGCGAACGCTCGCGTCATCCCGATCAGCTGCGTGACGATGGGGCCCAGCTGGTCGAGGAGGTCCCGCAGCGCCGCCAGCTCCTCGCGGTGGGCGGAGCGGCGCGGGTTGAGGGTGAGCGACTCCTCGCCTGCGGCGATCGCGGCATCCGCGGCATCCCGCATCGGCCGCAGCAGTCGCGCCTCGATCATGAGCGCCTCGACCTGCGGGGGCGTCTGCGGCGTCTCGAGCGCAGCGGCGAGACGGTCGACGGATGCCGCGAGCTCGCCGCCCAGCAGTGCGACCTCGTTTCGCGCCGGCGCGATCGCGACCGGCGGCACGATGAGCGCGTTCACGATGATGCCGATCGCGGCGCCGATGAGCGTCTCGAGCACGCGGTCGAGCGCGTACTCCGGAGAGGACGCGCCGAGGGCGAGCACCAACATCGCGCTGATGGCGACCTGGTTCGCCGTGCCCGGCGTCATCTTCAGCGCCCACGCGACGAGCATCGCGACGACGACCGCGACGAGGATGATCCACGTGTTCTGCCCGAGCACGAGCGAGATGCCCGTGGCGATGACGACGCCGAGGATCACCCCGATCGACCGCTCGATGGCCTTGCCCAGCGACTGGTTGACGCTCGGCTGCACCACGAGAGCGCGGCGATCGCGGCGAACACCGGCAGCGGCCCGGGGATCAGCCACCCGGCGACGAGCCAGGCGGCGATGGTCGCGACCGACGCCTTCGCCACCTGCAGGATCGGAACGCGCTTCGTGGCCCGGAACGTGGCCGTGATGCCCATGCGTTCAGGCTAGCCGGGGCGCGGTCCGGGTGCGTGAGAATGGGGTGGTGCCACCCGGCACGCCAGTCATGGTCGAACGAGGTGCCACATGGAGCGAACCGTCTCCGCCCAGCTCGCCCTCCGCGTCGACGACGACGCGACGCTCGCGTTCATCGTCGCGGTCGCCGGCCGGCCGGCCACGGAGCGCCTCGAGCTGCGTCACGACGGCGTGCCGCTGCAGCCCCGCGAGGTGACGGATGCCGCGGGCACCCGCATCCACGTCGTCGACGTCGGCGCGGGCGCGCTCACCCTGGACTACGCGGCGACCGTCGAGGGGCGCGCCGACGCGGCATCCGCCACCGAGCTCGAGCGGCTCGAGTTCCTGCGGCCGAGCCGCTACTGCGAGGCCGACCGGCTCGCCCCGACCGCGCGCGCCGAGTTCGCCGGCCTCGAGGGCGCCGACCTGCTCGCGGCCGTGAGCTCGTGGGTGGGCACGCGGCTCAGCTACGTGCCGGGCTCGAGCCAGCCGACCGACGGCGCGGTGCAGACGCTCCTCGCCGGGCAGGGCGTGTGCCGCGACTACGCCCACCTCGTGATCGGGCTGCTGCGTGCGCTCGACGTGCCGGCGCGGCTCGCCGCGGTGTACGCCCCGGGCCTCGACCCGATGGACTTCCACGCGGTCGCCGAGGCGTACCTCGGGGGCGCGTGGCACGTCGTCGATGCGACCACCCTGGCGCCGCGGTCGACGCTCGTGCGCATCGCACCGGACGCGACGCCGCCGACACCGCGTTCCTCAGCTCGTACGGCGGCAACGTGACGCTCGAGTCGATCCTGGTCACCGCCGTCGCGGACAAGCTCCCCGACGACGACGTGACGCAGCTCGTTCGACTGGGGTGACGCCCGGACGTTCAGCCGAGTGCCGCGAGCGCCTCGTCGATCTGGTCGTCGCCCGAGACGAGCTCGAACTGGGTACGGGATGCCGCCCCCGTCGTGAGCAGGGCCGCGATCGTCGCGGCGACATCCGCCCGGGGGATCCTGCCGCGCGGCACCGTGGGGCCCGCAGGACGCGTCCGGTGCCGGGGTCGTTCGGTGAGCCCGCCGGGTCGCACGATGGTCCAGTCGAGATCCGCGTGCGCACCGAGGCATCCGCTTCGCTCTTGGCCCGCAGGTAGAGCTGGTAGATCTCGTCCGATGCCGGGTCGAAGTCGTCGGTGCCGATCGCCGAGATGACGACGAGGCGGGGCACGCCGGCGGCCTCGGCCGCGTCGGCGAGCAGGATCGCGGCGTCGCGGTCGACGGTGAACTTGCGCTCGGCGGTGCTGCCCGGGCCGGCGCCGGCGGCGAACACCGCGGCATCAGCGTTCTTCAGCACCTGGCCGACCTCGTCGACGGATGCGTGCTCGAGGTCGAGCACGACCGCGACCGCGCCGATGGCGTCGATATCGGCGCGATGCTCGGGATTGCGGATGATGGCGACGGGCTCGTGGCCGGCCTCCGAGAGGAGCCGTTCGAGGATGAGGGCGATCTTGCCGTGACCTCCGGCGATGACGACGCGCATGGCTCCAGTCAACGCGCGATGGGCGAGGGGTGCAAGCTGAGGAGCGGTCGGCAGCGGCTCGTGCCGGCGCGCGTCGGAGGGCGGGTCTAGCGTGGATCGCATGACGTCGCTCGCAACCGATCTCGACCGGCTCGGCGCGGAGTTCTGGGAGTGGCGCGACGCCACCTCCTTCCGCACCTCCGACGACATCCCCGCGTCGAGCGGCCGGCCGGCTGGCTGCCGCGCTTCGAACGTGCCGCCGTCGACGAGTTCCGGCTCGCGCTCGCCGGCTTCGCCGAGCGCTGGCGGGCGATCGATGCCGAGGGCCTCGGGGCGCTGCCCGTCGCGACGCAGGTCGACCACCGGCTGCTCGGTGCGGCGCTCGCGCGCGTGCACTGGGACCTCGAGGTGCTGCGCAACTGGGAGCGCGACGCCGTGTTCCTCACGTCCCAGGTGCTCGGTCCGTGGTTCGACCTCCTGCTTGCGCCGCCGCCGTTCGAAGCCCGGCAGTCCGACTCGTGCGCGTGCTCGAGGCGATCCCCCGCGCCGTCGAGCAGGCGATCACGAACCTCGAGCGTGCGGGGTCTCCACGCTCGCCCGCGTCGCGGCCGCCGAACTCCGCGACATCGGCGATCGGATCGCACGCTCGGTCGTCGAGCTCGTGCCGTTCACGAATACCACGACCGCCGCCGCCCTCGAGGCAGCCCGGCCCGCCGCGGGCGACGCGCTCGAACGCGACCGGGCGTGGCTCGAGGCATCCGCCGACCGGCTTGGCCCGAGTGATCGTCGGACGCGACGCGTTCGTCTGGTACCTCCGCCACGTCGCCCTGGTGACCGCAGATCCCGAGGAGCTCGTGCGCGCCGCCCTGCAGGACTACCGCCGCAGTGTCGTCGCCGAGACGTGACTCGCACCCGGCACCGCGACGTGACCGAGGCCCGCTCGCGGACGCCGACGCCGATCGCCGACGAGGCCGCGCGCGAGGCCGAGGTGCGGGCGTTCTCCGAGGATCGGGGCTGCTGAGCCAACCCGACTCCCTGCGGCACTACCGATTCGCGCCCACGCCCGCCTACCTCGAGCCGTCGGGTTCCTCGGGGTCAACGACGACCTCACGAGCATCCGGCGTGTCGGCGACGACGCGACCTCGTACGTGCCGGTACCGCCGCGGACCTGCCGTACTTCGACGCCGCGAGCGCGCGCGACCCGCGCTCGGCATCATCCACGAGGGCGCGCATAGCCAGCAACTCGCGCTGTCGTGGGCGCAGCCGAACCCGATCGGCGGCACTTCATCGACTCCGTCGCCAACGAGGGCATCGCCCACTACAACGAGGAGCTCATGCTCACGGCCGGGCTCTTCGCGGATGCCCCGCTCTCGCAGACCGTCGTGCACAACTTCGTGCGGGTGCGGGCGCTTCGCGTCGTGGTCGACGTGAACCTCGCGACGGGCGTGTTCACCCTGGCCGAGGCCGTCGACTTCTTCGTGCGGCTGGTGCCGATGGACGTCGGGACCGCCACCGAGAGACCGCGTACTACGTCGCGACGCCGGGCCTCGCGATGTCGTACCTCGTCGGCAAGAGAGGTGACGCGACTCGTGGTGGATGCCGCGGTCGCGCCGCGCTCGCCGGCACGGAGTTCTCCGTGCGCGACGTGCACGACTTCGTGTGGCGCAACGGCAACGTGCCGATGGCGCTGCAGCGCTGGGAATTGCTCGGCGACCGCGGCGACGTCGATGCGCTGGACGCCGCGGGCCCCTGGTGGGAGGTGCCGGGCGGGCCGCGCCCGGCGTAGGCTCGGGGTCGTGTCGCCCCACCAGTCGGATGCCTCGGAGGCGCCCGACCTCGAGGAGCTCGGAGC
>CAWCWD010000024.1:0-13528 GCA_963799015.1 uncultured Actinomycetota bacterium
GCGGAGACCGGAGCTCCGAGCGGGGCGTGGCCGAGCTACGACGAGCAGACGCGGTGGACGCTCGTGATCGATTCCTCGGATCGCGTCGAGTCGGACCCGCGAAGCGAACGACGTCGGGCCTGGATGGTTCGCTCCGTCGCTCTCCGGATGACGCGCGCGACTGGTCAAGGCGTCGATCCGAACTCTCGCTGTGTCAGGATTGGCGGGGCGCTCTGCGGGGGAGCGACCCACGTGTCGTCTCAGGGGAGCGCGAATGACCAATGAGCCCACCACGACCTCGGGGCAGATCCGTCTCCTGACCGAGAAGGACCGCTTCGGGCGCCTGATCGAGCGACGCGACGGGGCCGATTTCCCGTTCTACAACGGGGTGCCGTTCGAGCTCGGTGGCAGGTGGATCCTCGTGTGGGCGTCGACCGCGGTGGATCGCCGCACTCATGCTCATCCCGCAGCCGAACAACGTCGTCGCGATCCTGCCGCGGGCCCTGTTCGTCAATTCCGCTCGCCGTGCTCGCCCTCGTCGCCGGCCGTCACTGGACCGCGATCTTCCGCCGCGTGCGGGCCGTCGACGTGGGCAGCATGTTCTTCTTCGCCGCGCTCAACCTCGCGTTGACGTTCGCGATCGGCGGGCTCGTGTCGCTGGTCTTCCCGGTGGCGGACAACACGGCCATCGAGGACGCCGGATCTGGTGGGGTGGCCGATACGATCGCCCTCTACGTCGGCAGCGGCATCCAGCTCGTCGGCGAAGAGGTGTTCGTCCTGCTGCCGTTCCTCGCCCTCATGTACTTCCTCTTCGCGAAGGCCGGCGTTTCGCGCAAGACGGCGATCATCCTCGCGTGGATCATCTCCTCCGTCTGGTTCGGCGCCGCGCACCTGCCCACCTACGACTGGAACTGGGTGCAGGCGATCGTCATCATCGGCTCGGCGCGGATCGCGCTCACCCTCGCGTTCATCCGCACCAAGAACCTCTGGGTCTCGGCGGGCGCGCACATCATCAACGACTGGGTGTTCATCACCGCGGCTGTGATCACTGCCGGGGCGGTCGCGAACTGACGAGGAGCGGGACCGGAACCATGGTGCCTCGATCACGGCCGCGAGGTCGGCGCCCGCTCGGAGGAGCGCCACCGACCGGGTGGCGATCTGCTCGAGACGTTGCTGCAGGATCTGCTCGGCCTCCCCGAAGCCGCCGAACCCGTGGAGCGAGCTCATGATCCCGCGCGCCGCCGGGATGCCGTAGCCGCTGTTGCGGAGCGCCGACACGATCCGGGCCTCCCTGATAGCCGGGAGACGGTACCGGCGTGCCCCCAGCGACGTGACGCGCTCGGGTGAGACGAGCCCCTCCTGCTCCCAGAAGCGCAGCGTAGAGGCCCGCACGCCGAGGGCGGCTGCGAGCTCGGTGATCGTCATGGCGTCATCCGCTCGCTCGCCGTCGTGGAAGGTCGCCTCGGCCCGGATGGCACGTAACGCCTCCTGCGCGCGCAGCGCTTCATCGCGTTCCCCCGCGAGTCGAACGTGGATCGCGGTGATCGCGGCGGCCGCCTCCGCGACCGTCTGCCCGCGCAGCCCGGTGAGCAGCTGCCGAGCGGCCGCCGCCCCGATCGCATGTGCAAGCCCTCGATAGGCGCCGAGGGATAGGACGTGAATCGGAGCGTAGGAGCGGTAGCCGTTGCTCGAACGCGTGGCCGGCGGGATGACGCCCAGCCGCTCGAGGTCGCGCACCTGCTGCACCGAGTAGCCCGACGCGCGGGCCACGTCGAGGGTTCGAAGCGGTGCCCGTGGTGAACCGCTCGGAGCTTCGTCGACCATCCAACCCCACAGAAGCACTTGAAGGTGATGCTTGAACTATGAGTATGGAACAGATCATCGACGTCGTGCGAGACCTCGACGGTGCGCTCGTGGTCATCCCCGGGCCGGGGAGCGGGTCGCCCGAGCTCGCCTGGGGGGACGCGTTCTTCTACTACGCCCCCGACGGCGAGATGCCGCAACACGTGCAGCCTTACGGGACGATCGTCACCAAGGACTACCCCGACGACACCGCCTCCGACCTCGACGCTCCTGGCCGCTGGCGCGTGAACGTCCACGTCGACCGAGCGACATTCCGGCGGCTCACGGGCGAGGAACCCCGCAGCCTCACCCGACCTCGCGACCACGCGGCCACCGACGTGTTCAACCCGCATCCTGTGTACGGCGGGCTCGGGTGGGTCGCCGTGGTCAACCCGGGCGAGCACACCACCGAGACGGTGGTGCAGCTGCTCCGCGAGGCGCACGACGCCGCGCGTGCCCGCTTCGCGCGTCGTCGCGAGACGGGCGCAAGCCAGCCCGGGGAGCGTGACACGGTTCACGGATGACGGTGTCAAACCGTGAAGAGGCCCCACCACGCCGCCCACGGCACGAAGACGATTGCCCCGGCGATCACGGTGCCCAAGCGGATGCGCGCGGTCAGTGTGACCTGATCGCGAGTCCGCCACCACGTGATCGCGGTCCAGGTGGCGGCGCCCACGACGACCAGCGAAAGCAACTGGAGCAGCAGCCAGAGCGCGGGTCGGTCGAGGAGCGCCGGCCCGATCGGATCGGTAGCGCCGGTCGCCATCAGGTAGCCGAGCAAGCACACCGTTCCGAGCACCGCGACGAGACCTGCGGCGGAGAGGAGCCGCGCGGGCCCCGCCGCAGGACCCGATCGCCGCGACCCTCGCATCCGTCGCACCAGAGCCGAGATCGGATAGGAGAGGAATGCCCCGAGCAGCACGAGCGCGGCCGCCGCATGCACGGCAGGGGTTTCGAACCAGTCGAGCGGGCGGGGCGGTGCTGGCACGCCGATCTGCTGCGCCCGCGCCGACGACGGGCAGTCGAACGACCCGCCATCCAGGGCTCCCACCCATGCCGGCGCGAGCTGCAGGTAGCCGGCTGCGTATCGCTCCCCGGTCTCGAATCCGTTCGAACTGGCATGGAACTCGTGGTCGGCGCCCGGCACCACGCACAGCGATGCGTCGGGCGATCCGGTGAGCGACTCTGCGAACTGGCGACCGCTGGTGACGGGAGCCGTCGACTGATCGAACTCGGCGAGGAGCACGAGCGTGGGGACGCGCACCTTCGCCAGAGCGGGAAGCGCGTCGAACGTCGCCTCGGGGAACAGGCCTCCGGCGACCATCAGGCGAGTCAGGTTGCCGCCGACCGGCGCACACAAGCGCTCGGGGAAGCCGGAGTTCACGAGATAGCGGCACGTGCTCCAGGTCTGCACCTCTGCCGGCGGGCGTGCACTGGCCCCCGCGAGGATGACGAATCCGATGTCGGGATGCGACGCCGCGGCCGTCGGCACCACCCAGCCGCCCTCGCTGTGGCCCCACAATCCGGCGCGTGTCGGATCGACGTCGGACCGCGCCTGCAACAGCCGAAGCGCCGCGATCGCGTCGTCGCCCAGCTGTTCGAACGAGCGTTCCGTGAGCGAGTAACCGACCGTGCGCTTGTCGTAGATGAGGGTGACCACGCCGGATGCCGCGAAGGCGCGGGCCTCGGCGAGGTAGTCGGAACGCACGCGAGGCCCCGATCCGGCCACGATCACGACGGCCGGATGACGCGTCTCAGGCGACTGCGCTGTCGGCGCGGCATCGGTCGCCTCCGGCGTCGACGGAACGAGCACCGCGCCATGCAGGGTGAGACCGTCGTTCTCGAACGACACGTCTTCGGTGGTGTACGCGGAGTCGCCGTGGTGTTCAGTGGCGACCGCTTTCGATGGGGCGGCGGCGAGGCCCAGGGCGACGATCAACGTCGACACCGCGAGTCGGGCCGTGAGTGCAGGCAGCACGATGCGCCTATCCTTTCGGTGGAGATCATGTCGTGTTCAGAGCACGCCGTTGCGGCGTGCAGCGGCGGTCTTCTCCCGGGTCGCCGAGCGTCCACTCGGCGACCTGGGGCACAAGCCCAACCGTCAGTCGATGACGGTGAGGCTCTTCTCGATGGCGATCAGTCGCGCGCGGGCATCCGCGAGTTGCGACGTGATGCCGTCGAGCTGGCGTTGCGTCTCCTCGTGGCTGGCGACCGCGCGCTCACCGAGCTGGCGATACTCGCCCTCCCGAACGAGCGCGGCCTTGGCGCGCCAGGTGACCGCGAGCTGCCAGATGACCACCACGAGGATGATGCTGACCAGTCCGGCGGTGGCGAGGAAGACGAGCAGTTCGTCGTTCATCGCTCGCCTCCTTCCCCGGCATCGGGCAACGAGAGGGAGCTCGCGCTGCGCGCGATCGTCTCCGGGCTCAGTTGCAGGGCGAACGGTTCGACGGAATAGAACTTCATTGCCTTACCCTCTTCCGAGATTCGCAGCTGCGACGTGACCAGCCCTGCCGCCTCGAGGCGGCGGAGGTGAACCTGCAGCAGCGGCCTGCTGATCTCCAACTCGCGAGCGAGCTGGCTGACGTAGGTGGCGCCCCGCACGAGCGTGGCGACCACGCGCATGCGGTGCGGGTTGGACAGCGCGGCCATGATCCGCACCATCTCGTCCCCGGTGTACTCAGTCACATCGTCTCCTTGCATGTGCAAAAGAAGTATTGCATGTGCAAAGCCCAGCGTCAATGGTTCGTGGCCGCGGCGCCCCGCGACCGCTGGGCGCGTTCGTCGCGTCTGGCTACGCTGAGCCGATGGATGACACCCGGATGCTGCCAGACGACGGGTCATCACGCGTACCGGTGATCGTGGTGGTCGACGTGGCCAACGTGATGGGATCACGTCCGGATGGCTGGTGGAGAGATCGCGCAGGTGCAGCGACGAGGCTCCTCGCACCCATGCCCGGGCTCGTGGGTCGGACCGTCGCAGCTCCGAACGGCGAGCAGGTCGTCATCGAACTGGTCGTGGCCGTCGTGGAGGGCGCCGCGAAGGCGGTCACCACGCCGGACGACGTCGTCGTGGTCCGGGCGCCGAAGGACGGTGACAGCTCCATCGTGTCCACCGCCGAGCAGTACGCCGCCGCGGGGGCGCGCGTGCTGGTGGTCACCGCGGACCGGGGCCTGCGCGAGCGACTTCCCGACGGGGTCGTGGTCGCCGGACCGGGCTGGTTGAACTCGCTTCTCGGCCGGTGACCCGCGCGCCGGCGGCGGCCACCGCCGACGGGCGATGACGGAGACCCGCAAGTTCTGCGGTGATGACATCGTTCTGCGGTGTCGCCGCGAATCGCGGTGAACGCCTCACTCCGTCGACGCGCGGATCGCCGGAATGTGACCGTTTGAGAGCTCAACCGCGCAGCGCAGCGACGGGGTCGGCACCCAACCGGGTCTGTTCACGCGGCACCAGGTCACGCCTGAGGAAGCGGCGTCGCTGGCGTGCCGCCCGATCAGGCGGCTTCGGCTGCCTCCACGAGGGGCGACTCGGCGATCGGGGTCACGCGCGCCGCTGGTCTGACCGAGCGGCCGCGGCCGAGGAAGGGTACGAGACCGCCGACGACCGCAAGCACCGCACCGATGACGAACGCCGTGACGTACCCCGACTCGGTGGGCAGGCCGCTCGCGCCGAGGGCCGCGCCGATGGCCGCGGCGAACACGGTGGTGCCGATGGCCCCGCCGATGGTGCGGATGTTGGCGTTCATGCCCGTGGCGATGCCCACCTGGTCGCCCGGCACGCTGCGCACGATGAGGTTCGGCGTCGACGACGTTACCAGGCCCGTGCCGAGCCCGAGCGCTGCCGCGGCGGCCGCGAGCTGCAGCACATCGCTGTGGAACAGCGCGATCGACAGCGCCGCCGCCCCCGACAGGAACGCCCCGATCGTGAGCTGCGCGGCGAAGGGCACCACGCGGCTCAGCGGGCCGGCGACGAAGCCGATCGACGCCATGGTCACGAGCATCGGCAGCATGATCAGCCCGGCGGTGCTCGCGTCGACGCCCAGTCCGTAGCCGCTGCTCGCCGGTGTCTCGGCCAGGCGCGGCAGGTAGGCCCACACGCCGAACATGGCCGCTCCGGTCAGCAGTGCGGTGAGATTGGTCGTCCACACGGCCGGCAGCCGCATCACTCGCATGTCGACGAGCGGGTTGCGCGAGCGCACCTCGACCATCACCCAGGTGACGGCGAGCACGGCCGCGACCGCGAACAGGCCGACCACGAGCGGCGAACCCCAGCCCCACTGGTTGCCCGAACTCAGCGGCAGGAGCAGGGCGACGAGCCAGCCCGAGAGGAGCACGGCGGCCAGGACGTTGATGCGCCCGGTGGCCGTGGGCGCCGACCGATCGAGGCCGCGGTATCCGACGGCGAGGCCGGTGCCGGCGAGGACGAGCGGCAGCACGAAGAGTCCGCGCCAGCCGATCAGGGCCGACACGGGCCCGGCGATTACGGTGCCGAGCCCGCCGCCGACGGCCATGATCGCCGAGAGGGCGCCGATGGCCCCGGCGAGCCGGGCGGCCGGGAACGCGTCGCGCACCAGCCCGAAGCCGAGCGGGAAGACGGCGGCACCCAGGCCCTGCAGCACGCGGGCGATGAGCATGACCGTGAGGTTCGGCGCGAACGCCGCGAGCACGGACCCCAAGGCGACCGCCCCGAGGGCGACGAGGTACATGCGGCGTCGGCCGACGAGGTCGCCGGCGCGGCCGAGCAGCGGGGTGGCGACCGCCGCGGAGATGAGCCAGGCGGTGAGCATCCAGGTCTGGCCGACGGCGTCGGCACCGAGGTCGGTGCCGATGGTGGACAGCACGGGGATGATCAGCGATTGGAGGCTGGCCACCGCGGTGAAACTCGTGGCCACAGCGATGAACGTGGTTCGTGTGGTGGACATCAGACGCCCTTCAGGCGAGACGAGATATACTGGAGGGAGACTCCGATCGGAGGCTGCCTCCAGTTAGATTAGCGGAGGCACCCTCCATTTTGCAACCTGAGGTGTTCCATGACCGATCCGGCGCTTCGCGCACTGCTCGACGAGCGTCGTCCGACGCGTGCCGATGCCCGTCGCAACTTCGACGCGCTCATCGAGGCCGGTCGTGAGGCGTTCGCCGAGCACGGGGTCGATGCGTCCCTCGAGGACATCGCCCGTCGTGCCGGCGTCGGCATCGGCACGCTGTACCGCAACTTCCCCACACGCGACGCACTGGTGGAGGCGGTGTACCTCGACGAGGTCGCCGGCGTCGCGTCCTTCGCCGATGAGCTCGACGAGCTGCCGCCGTTCGACGCGCTCGCCGCATGGTTGCGACGGTTCGCCGACTACGCGAGCCGCAAGCGGGTGCTGCTCGACGGGCTCAACCGCGACTCCGAGCTGCTGCAGACCTGCCGCGAGGTGATGTACCAGTCAGGTGAGCCGCTGCTGCGACGCGCGCAGACCGCCGGGCTCGTTCGCGCCGACATCGGCATCGACGACGCCGTGCGCCTGGTCGCCGGCGTCGCCGGCGTCGCGTTCCCCAGCCCCGAGCAGCGCGAGCGGGTCGTCGACATGGCGCTCGATGGGCTCCGCACCCGCTGAGGCGTTCACGGCTCCGGTCGAAGGCCGAGTCGCTCGAGGAGTCCCTGCCGACCCCACTCCATGACGAGGTCGTGGTTTCGCGCGAGCGTGCGTCGCGCGATCGGGCTGAGCATCCGCATGAGCCGACTGGATGCGCGCACCTCCCAGAGGTACTCCGCCCTCGTGCCGCCGTCGGTCGGCTCGAGGGTCCAACGCCCGAAGCCGACGAGTTCACCACTCGACACGGCCTCCACGACGCGTTCCGGTTCGACGCGCACCACCTCGAGCCGGTAGCGCAGCCGGTAGGGCAGCTTGCCCCGCGTGGTGAGGTCTCGGACGCTGCCGACCCCGGTCTCGTCGCCGTCCTTCACGAACTCGACGCGTTCGAAGCCGCGCCACCAGGTCGGCCACGCGTCGACGTCGAGCAGTTCCGCCCAGACGCGGTCGACGGGGGCCGGCAGTTCCCAGACCGTCACGAACCGGTACTCGGATGCCTTCGCCATGAGCCCCTCCCACGCGGCACCTGCTCGTCGTCGAGATTCGACGACGAGGTCACGGCGACAGGGTACTCGGGCGAGACGGGCCGTGGCTCACCGCGGTGCGGTGCGGCGAACACGATGGTCCGTTGCAGGTCGAACGAGGCGAGGAACAGCGTCGCCTCGGTGGCGAGCTTGGCCGCGAGCACCGGCACGCCGATCGTGGTGAGTGCGTCGATCGCGCCGTAGTTGGCGGCGAGCAGCACGACCGCGAGTGCTGCGTACCTGCCGGCCGCGCGGCCGAGCGGGATCCGGCGTCCGCCGTCGAATACCCGGGAGCGGTTGACCGCGAAGTTCACGCTGCCGCTCACCGCCCGTGCGGCGATCACGGCGGCGAGCAGCGATCCAGTGAGCAGGTGCAGCACGAGGAACGCCGTCGTGTCGACTGCGAACGCCAACATCGACGAGACCGCGAACCGCGCGATCGGCGCTGCGACCCGCAGGGAATCGCCGACCGCACGGAAGTGCGAGCCGCGGTTGCCCTCGAGGTACACCGTCGCGATGTCGAGCTGCTCGATGCGGAACCCGGCGGCCCGCGCTCCGAGTAGCACGCGGAACTCGTAGTCGAAGCGGTCGCCCGCCACCCCGAGCAGCCACGGGATCGCGGCCGCCGGGTAGCCGCGCAGCCCGGTCTGGGTGTCGCGCACGTCGTAACCGGTCATGGCCCGGAACACGAACCGGCTCATGCGGTTTCCCAGTCGGCTGCGCCGCGGCACGTCGGCGCCTTCGAAGCGTCGCGTGCCGAGCACGATCGCGTCGGCGGCCGCGGATGATGCGGCGGCATCCGCGACGCGCAGGATGTCCTCCGGCGTGTGCTGGCCGTCGCAGTCCGCCGTGACGACGGGCTCGCCGGGGAAGCGCTCGGCCACGAGCTCGAAGCCCGCCTTCAGCGCGTGGCCCTTGCCGCGGTTGCGGGCATGGCGCAGCACGAGGCATCCGCTCGCTTCGATCTCGTCGAAGACCTCGTCGAACGACGCGCCGGAGCCGTCGTCGACCACCACGAACGGCACATCAGCTCTGGCGGCACGCAACTCGCCGACGAGCCGCACGAAGCGGGGGCCGGGTTCGTAGGCGGGGATCAGCACGATCATCGCGATCACCCCGCGATGTAGAGGATGTCGCTGGTGCCGCGCTCCTCGCCGTTGCCGAGCGGGTTGTTCACGAGCCCGCCGTCGAACACCATGGTCGACGAGCCGCCGCCGTCGAGGTTGTACGCGGTGGTGGCGCCGAGGTCGACCATGATCTGCGCGAGCTCGGTCATCGTGACGCCGGCGCTGTAGCCGGGGCTCCGGCCGTCGACGACGACGAACACCAGGTGGTTCTCGTCGATCACGCCGACCGCCGTGCGGGGCTGGTCGCCCTGGATCGAGTGGTTGCCGAAGTTCGTGTCGACCTCGACCTCCTCGATGCCGTCGACGACCTGCGCCGTCCTCCACGACCGCCGGGCCGAACGAGAGCGTGTTCCACACCCCGTCGGCGAGGAGTTCGTCGGCGCTCGACGGCGGTCTCGTCGTAGACCGCGACGGTGCCGTCGGCGTAGAACGCGAGCCCCTCGCGGGCGCCCTCGTCGCGGTACACGACGCCGTTGCGGATCACGATGCCGGTGTCGCGGAACCCGTAGTAGTCGCCGTTGATCGCGAAGATCGCGCCGTTGTCGGCGGCGATCTGCGAGGTCGTCTCGGTGATGTTCTCGCCGAACTGGTTGCCGGCGAACGCGGATCGCAGCACCGTGGCATCCGAGAGCATGACATCGGCGACGTAGTACGTGACGGTCTCGTCGCCGCTGCCCGCGACGACGGTCGAGATCGACCGGATGCCGCATCCGACGTGTAGCTCGTGTCGGTGAGGGTCGTGGTGCCGGCGGTGGCGCTGCCGTCGTCGGCGGTTTCGCTCGCGGCATCCGACTCGGAGGACTGGGCGGCCTCGTAGGCGTCGGCGTCGCTGATCTCGACATGCGGGATGACGAAGCGGTCGAGCGCCCAGGCCGTGCCGGCGGTGGCGGGCGCGAGCACAGCCACCGCGGCGACCGTCGCCCAGATGGCGATGCGACGGCGGCGGGTCATCCGCGGGGGGCGGGACTCGGTGCGCCGGGTCATCCGCGCGGCCCGCCGCCGGGGGCGCCGCCACCGGGGCCGCCCATCGTGCTGGTGGTCTGCTCGCCGGCCGTGGCGGTTCCGACCGTCTGGCCGTCGACGACGATCGAGTAGGCCGTGCCGTTCACGAGGTTCGACGAGGAGTACGCGACCGAGCCCAGGGCCTTCACCGCGGTGAACTCGCCCACGACCGTGCCGTCGGCGGCGACGATCTGCACCGTCGAGCCCGCGTCGACCGTCGTCGAGAGCGCGGCGAGCAGTGAAGCCTGCGCTGAATCCGGTGACGGGGCCATCGCCATACCGGCGCTGCCCACGGCGAGGAGCGTGCCGCCCGAGATATCGATGCCGCCGTCGACGTCGAGCGCCCCGTTGCCCTGGCTGGTGGGGCCGTTCACCACCACGTCGCCGCCCGACATCGTCAGGGTGCCGCCGTTCACGTCGAGTCCATCGCCCTCGGCATCCATGGTGAGGGTGCCGCCCGAGATGAGGAGCGAGCCGGTCGCATCGCCCGAGGCGTTCACGCCGTCGTCGCTCGTGGTGAGCGAGATGTCGCCGCCGGTGAGCTCGATCGCCGTCGCCTCGAGGCCCTCGTACGCCTCCGCCACCGTCACGGTGCCGCCCGAGATCGCGAGCGCCCCCTCGGCGTGCACCGCATCGTCGCCCGACGAGAGGGTGATGCTGCCGTTGGCCACGTGCGCGGCGCTGTCGCTGTGCAGGCCGTCGTCTGCGGCATCCACCGTCGTGTCGCCACCGTCGACGACCGCGATGACGCCCGCCTTGATGCCCTTCGTCGAGGTGTCGCCAATGGCCTGGCCTGCTCCGCCGCCGGCGACGACATCGAGCATGCCGCCGGCCACGACAGCGTCGGTGAACGCGTCGATGCCGTCGCCGCCCGAGGTGATGGACACCGCTCCGTCGAGCACGGCCACGTAGCCGCGGGTCGCGTCCTCCTCGTCGTCGGACTTCAGTCCGTCGCCACCCGCGGTCACGTCGATCGTGCCGGCCTTCACGACGAGGTAGTCCTTGCCGCGGAGGCCGTCGTCGACCGCGTCCACCATGAGGTCGCCGCCGTTGATCACCAAGCCGTCCTTGCTCACGATGCCGTCTTCGCCGTTGCCGTGGACGGTCAGCGACCCGCTCCCGGTGATGGTGAGGTCGGCCATGCTGTAGATCGCCGCGTTCGGCGCGTCGGTGTCGTCGGCGGATGCCGCGTAGCTCGACGTGTCGCTCACGGTGTTCTCCGACCCGTCGGGGAGGACGATCATCGCCTCGTCGGCCTCGCTGATCACGAGCGGCGAGGTCGTGGAGCTCGAGAGTTCGACGCCGTCGAGAATGATCCGCACGAGGCCGTCGCCCGCCGAGTCGACCACCACCTGCCCGTCGGTGAGCGTGCCGCTCAGGCGGTAGGTGCCGGCGGCCGTGATGGTGACGGTGCTGCCGTCGACGCTCACGGCGTCGCTCTCGCTCGACGCGCCGTCGCCTGAGAGCGTCACGTCGATCACGTCGGCGTCGCTCCACTCGTAGTCCGCGTCGTCGTCGTGGGTCTCATGATTCGCGGCGAGCACCTCGGCGGCGCTCTGCCCGACCTCGACCGATGCGTCGGCGACGCTCGTCGTGGCATCCGTCGGGCTGGTGGCCGGCGAGTCGGCCGCGGTGGCCGTGGCGGCGCATCCGGTGAGGACGAGCGAGCCCGCGAGCAGCGGCACGATGAGGAAGGTCTTCGGGGATCGGTGGTGACGGGTCATGAGCATGGTCCTGTTCGGGTTGGTGGATTGGAAGTTCTGGTTCTGGGAGTCGGGAGTCACGCGGCGGCCGGATGCCGCCCCGGCTGGTCGAAGTGTTGCCGCAGCACGCGTGCCCACTTGTTCTGGGGGAGCTCCGGCCGGAGGGCGGCGAGGCCGGTGCCGAACTTCGAGATCGAGGCGGGGCGATGTCCGTGGCGCCAGAGCGCGCGGTCCAGCGCGCCCGCCGACGAGCCCGACTTGGTCTCGACGATGACGACGCCGGGGAGCCGAAGCGTGCGGGCGAACGCGCCGCGCGTGCCCTCGTCGACCCACTCGAGCTCCTGGTCGATCGTCGCTCGTCGCTCGTCCTGTGCACCGCTCGCCGGCAGCAGCAGCGTGGTGCGTCGGTACCGCGTGGTGAGTGTCGCCGCGAGCCTGGTCATGTCGGGGGCGGGCACGGCTGCCGCGGCGAGGATCTGCTCGGTATACGAGCGCCCCTCCGAGGTGAGCGTGTCGCCCGCCGCGGGGTCGCATTCGAGGCGTTCCTTCACCGTGACGCTTCGACCGCCGCGCGTCTTCACCTCGAGGTAGGCGAGGTCGGCGTCCACGTACGTGCGGGTGCGGATCTTGAAGCGCCGCCGCCGGCTCCTCGCTGCGAGGTGGAAGCTCTGGAGCTCGGGTGTGTCGAAGTAGACCGACTCGTAGGCCGAGGACCGCGTGCGCCGGGAGCCGCCGGACGCGCCGGCTGCGCCGGCCTCCTCGAACTCGAGCACGCGCGTCTGCGGATCCAGATCGGCGAGCACTGCCGGGAGTGCGTTCGCCGGCAGCACGTACTTCCGGTCGACGCGGGTCATGAGCTCGGCGCGGGCGTTGAGCTCATCGAGACCGATCGGGTCGAGGCCGGCGAGGAGGGTGTCGACCGTGGTTACAGCGCTGAGGTGCGTGCTCATCGGAGTACCCCTTCGGCGAGCGCGCCGTCGGTCAGCGCACCCCGGGCGACGAGTTCGGTGCCGTGCTCGGGGACGTCGCGGCGCACCCGACGCCGCGGCTCGAGGCGGTACCGGACGTCGACGAGCGCCGAGTCGTTCACGAGATCGAGCTCCTCAACCTTGGCGCTGTGCACTCGCGCGCCGAGCAACGTTCGAGGTGGTCGATGAGCTCGGCCTCGTCGGTGATGGCGTGTCGAGGCGAACGCGCTGCTGCCGGTACCGGCGGAACAGGCCGGGGTGGTCACCCACCGCCAGTGCCACGAGCACGAGCGCCATGAGCCCGAGCGCGACCCACGGGAGCGTGGCGCCGAGCCCCGCGATGAGCCCGAGGGCGAGTGCCGCGAAGTAATACGCCACCTCGTGCTGCTCGATCTCGCTGGAGCGCAGCCGGATGATCGACAGCACGCCGAACAGGCCGAGCCCGAGTCCCACGCCGCCCGCGCTTGTGCCCAGCACGAGCGCGACGGCCAGGACGCCCGCGTTCACGACGAGGAACGCCGCGATCAGGTCGCGGCGGCGGTGGCGGGGGAAGTACAGGCCGAAGGTGAGCAGGGCGATGGCGACGAGGTCTGCCGCGATCAGGGTGAGGTTCTCCATGGTTGGACTTCCTGGTGAGTGGACGTGTTCGATGTCGTCCATTCAGCCGGGGTCCTCACGGCGGAGGCTTTGAAGTTGGTATGCGCTTTCTATGCGTGCCGGGCGAATGCGCTGGACGCCGAGGGCGTCGACTCACGGCCGTCTGCCGACCATCGTTGCGATCTGGGGCTGACGTCTGCCGGCGCGA
>CAWCWD010000025.1:0-39399 GCA_963799015.1 uncultured Actinomycetota bacterium
CGCTCACGCGTCGCCTCGCGCGAAGCTCATCGTGCACTTCGTCGAGTCCATGACCGGCATCCGCGCCGTGCAGGCCTTCCGCAAGGAGCGCCGCAACGAGCGCGAGTTCGGCGACCTCGTCGAGGACTACCGCGACGTGAACGCCAGGGTGATCCAGCTGTTCGGCATCTACGATCCGGGGCTGCTGCTCATCGGCAATGCGTGCGTCGCGGCCGTGCTCGTGGTCGGCGGCTTCCGGGTCGTCGACGGCGGCATGGAGGTCGGCGTGCTGCTGGCGGCTGTGCTCTACACGAAGCGGTTCTTCGACCCGATGGAGGACATGGCGATGTTCTACAACGGGTACCAGTCCGCGGCATCCGCGCTCGAGAAGATCTCGGGCGTGCTGGAGGAGGAGCCGAGCGTGCCCGACCCGCTGCACCCGGTCGACCTGTGGAAGGCGCACGGCAACGTGCGGTTCGAGGGCGTCGAGTTCGCGTACACCCCCGACCGCGTCATCCTGCCGCGGTTCGGCCTCGACATCCCGGCGGGCCAGACGGTGGCGCTGGTGGGGTCGACGGGCGCCGGCAAGTCGACGCTCGCGAAGCTCATCGCGCGCTTCTACGACCCGAGCGACGGCGTGGTCGAGCTCGACGGGGTCGACCTGCGCTCGTTGCACCCCAAGGACCTGCGCCGCGCGATCGTCATGGTCACGCAGGAGGCGTACCTCTTCTCGGGGTCGGTCGCCGACAACATCGCGCTCGGCAGGCCCGACGCGTCGTTCGACGACATCGTCGCGGCCGCGAAGGCGGTGGGCGCGCACGAGTTCATCGAGGGGCTGCCGAACGGCTACGACACCGACGTGAACAAGCGTGGTGGACGCGTGAGCGCGGGGCAGCGCCAGCTGATCTCGTTCGCGCGCGCATTCCTCGCCGACCCGGCGGTGCTGATCCTCGACGAGGCGACCTCCTCGCTCGACATCCCGAGCGAGCGGCTGGTGCAGGAGGGCCTGCAGTCGCTGCTGGCCGACCGCACCGCCGTGATCATCGCGCACCGCCTGTCGACGGTCGCGATCGCCGATCGCGTGCTCGTGATGGAGCACGGTCGCATCGTCGAGGACGGAGCACCCTCCGAGCTCATCGGCGGCTCCGGGCGGTTCGCGGCCCTGCACGCGGCTTGGCGCGACTCGCTCGTGTGACGGCGGGCGCGGCATCCGCTGACGACCGGGCGCGGCATCCGCTGGTCGACGGATGCCGCGCCCGCCGCCGTGCGGCCGTCGCGTTCAGGACGGGACCACGACGACGGGCGTCGGCGCGATGACGTTGAACCCGGTGGCCGTGGCCGCCGTGCAGGCGCCCATCATGGGGCTGAGGAGCAGGTCGCCCACGGCGAGCGGCGGGAGCGGCAGGGCACGCGCCACGACGCCGACGCTGTCGCCGGTCGGGCCGGCGAGCGTGACGGGCTCGCGACGGTGGTCGCGCAGTCGTCGGGTCGCCCGCTCGCCCGTCTCGTCGACCGGCGGCTGCACGTCGAGCTCCGAGCCGGCGAAGACGAGGTCGGGCACGTCCTCCGCCGAAATGTTCGAGTACGCGCCGGAGAGGCCCTCGTCGAGGTACGCCCACCGGCCGTCGACGCGGTCGGCGGTGCCCACGACCCGCGACACGAGGGTCATCGCCGGCGCCGAGACGAACCGGCCCGGCTCGATGAGGATGCGGTAGCGCCTCGGTGCGGCCGAGAGCGCGGCCCGGATGCCGCGGGCGAGCTCGGCGAGCGAGGGCACGGGCTCGTCGCCGCCGACCGGGAAGCCGCCGCCGAGGTCGAGCGTGTCGAAGCGGATGCCGTGCGCGTGCTCGAGTCGGCGCATGAGCGCGAGCGTGCGGCGGATGGCGTGCACCCACGGCGCCGCCGACATGGTCTGGCTGCCCACGTGGAAGGTGAAACCGGACACGCGCAGCCCCGCGCGCAGGCAGTGCCCGACGAGGTCGCCCGCCTCCTCGGGGGCGATGCCGGACTTCGGCGAGACATCGGACTCCGCTCCCGGGTTCGGGAACGACAGGCGCACGAGCACCGAGAAGTCCGACGACAGGCCACGGAACTTCGCCACCTCGTCGGGGTCGTCGACGACGAAGGTGCGGATGCCCCGCAGGTAGGAGCCGGTGATGTCGGCGACGGTCTTGACGGGCTGCGAGTGCAGGCAGCGGCCGATCGCGACGCCCTCTCGCTCGAGCAGGTCGATCTCGCCCCGCGACGCGACCGCGAAGCTCGCGCCGAAGGCGTCGACCGCACGGATCACGGCGGGGTGGGGGAGCGACGTGGTCGCGAAGTGGATCTGCGCCTCGGGCAGTTCGCGGCGCAGCGCCAGCAGCTGGGTGGTCACGCGGTCGACGTCGAGCACGAAGAGCGGGCTGCCGTGCTCACGCACCAGGTCGGTGAGGCGGATGCGCGCGGCGTACGCCGCGAGCTCCCGTCGAGCGAGCTCGCGGTGCGGCGGCCGCTCGGGCGCGGGCCCGTCGTCGAGCGTCTGCGTCATGCGGGTGACCCGCGTCGCGATGCGGCGGGATCGTTCCGCGAGTGTGGTGGTCATCCGAGTGCCCCTTCCCGATGTGGTTCGGAGACGATGAGGTGTGCGGATGGTCCTGACGCGATCGATCGTGGACATGACGCGATCCTCGCCGGGTGGCGTCCCGGCCGGATCCGGGCGGCCACCCCGACCCCGTGCGTGCTGCCACTGAATCCCGAACGAGCTTCGGATACCCCCACAACTGGGACCGACGGGCGGGACGGCCGACGCGATACGCTCGGCACAGGCGGGTGACGCCCCCGAACGGTCTCGGCCTGCCTGTGAAACGGAGGCTCGATGAACGACGCTCCCCCCCTGCGCGTCGCGATCGCCGACGACGCTCTGCTGCTGCGCGAGGGCATCGCCAAGGTGCTCGAGGGCGGCGGCCTCGACGTCGTCGCCTCGGTGGGCACGGGTGACGAACTGCTCGAGGTCGTGCGCCGCGGCGGCGTCGATGCGGCGGTGCTCGACATCCGCATGCCGCCCACGTATCGCGACGAGGGCATCGTCGCGCTCGAGGCCATGCGGGCGGAGGGCTCGACGATCGGCCTGCTGCTGCTGTCGATGTACGCGACGCCCGAGTACGCGCTGCGCGTCATGGGCGCGGGCAGCGGCACGGGGTACCTGCTCAAGGAGCGCGTGTCCGAGCCGCAGACGCTGGTGCGCGCGGTCGAGACCGTCGCGTCGGGCGGCTCGGTGGTCGACCCCGAGGTCGTCGAGCAGCTCGTGAAGCGCACGCGCGCCGACGACCCGTTGTCGCGCCTCACGGAGCGTGAGCGCTCGGTGCTCGAACTCATGGCGCAGGGCTACTCGAACGGCGGCATCGCCCAGACCCTGTTCCTCGGCCTGAAGACCGTCGAGACCCACGTGCGCAGCATCCTGCAGAAGCTCGACCTCGAGGAGTCGCCCGAGCACCACCGTCGTGTGCTCGCGGTGCTCACGCTCCTCGGCGAGCGGTGATGGCTCCCGGCCGCAGAGGCCGGATCATCAGGCGCACGATCGTCATCGCCGCGGTCGCGGCGCTCTCCCTCGCGATGGAGATCTCGGGGTTCCTCGCGGCGCCCGAGGAGTTGCGGCCCGAGGTCGCGTGGACCACCCTGCACTCCCTCGTGCCGCTCGTCTTCCTCGCGTGCGCCGGCACCGCATGGAGCCTCGGGCCCACGCCCGTGCCGGCGCGGCTGATGGTCGCGTTCGCGGTGCTCTGGATCCCGGTGACGTTCTTCAGCGTCATCAAGGACCTCGGCTGGCTCTGGCCGATCGTCTACGGCGCGCACCTCTGGTGGGCGGCGATCCCGGCCCTCCTCCCGCTCGTCTACCCCCGCGGCCGTCTCTCCAGCACGACGTCGACCGATGGCTCGTCGGCATCGTGTCGGGCGCGTCGATCGTCTTCTTCCTCGGTGCGGTGCTCCTCGCCGGACCGAATCCCGAGTGTGCGACTGCGCGCCGAATCCGTACCAGGTCGCGGACGCCCCGGCGGTCTTCAACGCGATCGACATCGGGTACCGCCTCGTCGGCACGGTCATCACGCTCGTGATCGCCGGGCGCCTGCTCGTGCGGGTGGGTGCGCGGGAGCATCCCGGCGCGCGCCGTGGCCTTCCTGATGCCGCTCGCGCTGGTCGCGTGGGCCGTCACGCTCGCGGCGCTGGCCGTGACGTACGCGGTGGACGACGGCCGCCGACCACGTGCTCATGACGGTCTCGCTCATCGCGATCGCGTCGATCCCCGTGAGCTTCGTCGCGGGCGTGTCGCACACCCGGAACATGCGCGCCAGGGTCGCCGACCTCATGCGCATCACCCGCGAGGGCGCCGACCGCGGGCTCTGGGCGGAGTCGCTCGCCCGCACCCTGCGCGACGCCTCGGTGCGCGTCTACTGGTGGGACGAGGAGCGCGGCCGGTACGCGGATGCCGCGGGCGAGCCCATCGAGGCGGGCCCCGCCGACCCGGCGCGGCCGCCACGGCCTGCTGCCGGTCTCCTCGCCGACCGGCATGCCGATCGCCCTCATCCGGCACGACCAGGTGCTCACCGACAACATGCGGCTCCTCGACGGGGTCTCCAGCGCACTGCGGCTCTCGGTCGACAACGGTCGCCTGCGCTCCGAGATCGAGCGCACCCTCGAGCAGGTGCGCCAGTCGCGCCAGCGCATCGTGGAAGCGGGTGTCGAGGCCAGGCGGCGCATCGAGCGCGACCTGCACGACGGCGCGCAGCAGCACCTCGTGTCGCTCGGGATGCGACTGCGGCTCGCCGCGAACGCCGCGCGCGACACCGACGAGGTGCAGCTCGCGACCGAGCTCGAGGGCACCATCACCATGCTGAACCAGGCGCTCAGGGAGCTGCGCGAGCTGGCGCACGGCATCCACCCGAGCCTGCTCTCGTCGGGCGGCCTCGCCCTCGCCGTGCCCGAGCTCGCCGGGCGGTGCCCCGTCCCGGTCGAGGTCGACGTGCAGGCCGAGGGGCGCCTGCCCGAGCTCATCGAGTCGACCGCCTACTTCGTGCTCGCCGAGGCGCTCGCGAACGTGGCGAAGCACTCCGGAGCGACCCGCGCATGGGTGCGCGCTCACGTCGTCGACGAGCGAGCTCGAGCTCGTCGTGCGCGACAACGGCGCCGGCGGCGCGTCGCTCGACGCGGGCACCGGCATGCTCGGCATCGCCGACCGCGTCGAAGCGGTGGGCGGCACGCTCGAGCTGGAGAGCCCGCCGGGGGCGGGCACCACGCTCACCATGCGCATCCCGCTCGGACGGCCGCTCCGACGTGACACGACCTGACGCTCGCGGCTCAGGGGCGCCAGCGGCAGCGGCGAGATCGCGATGCGGTAGCCGTCGTCGTCGGACGTCGCGACGAGCGGCGTGCCCTCGGCCTCGTAGTGCGGCCGCGCCGCCGCGGCGTGGCCGGCCGGCGGACGGCCGCCGGCGCGCACGACGCGCCACCACGGGACATCCGAGCCGTACCTCGCCATCACCTGGCCGACGGCCCGCGCGCCGCGCGAGCCGAGGATGCGCGGCGACGTCGCCGTAGGTCGCCACGCAGCCCGGCGGGATGTCGTCGACCACGGCGAGCACGGCCTCGACGAATCCGGCAGGCCGGGTGCTGCGGCATCCGCTCGGCTCAGAGCTCGAGCGCGCCGATCACGTCGCCGTAGGCGGTCTCGCCGACGTCGACGAAGCCGATGCGGTGGAAGAAGGCCTCGGGGCCCTCCTCGCCCGGCTCCCACAGCACGGTGATGCGGTCGAAGCCGCGGCGCTTCGCCTCCTCGGCGAGCGCCTGCGCGAGGAAGCGGCCGACGCCCTTGCCCTGCACCTCGGCGTCGACGTTGATGCGCCAGATGCAGGCCCGGAACTCCTCGTGCGGGTTCTCGGGGTCGAAGTTGCCGTGGATGAACCCGACGACCTTGTCCTTGAGGAGCGCGACGCGCTGCCACGCCGTGTCGGGGTTCACGACCGAGGCCTCGGCGGAGTAGGTGACCGGAGCGATGAACTGCTCCTGCCCGGGCTTCAGCGACAGGGTGTTCGCGGCCACGATGTTCGTCGCGTTCAGTTCTTCGAGTCGCAGATCAGCCATGCTGCCAAGGCTAACCTGTGGCGCGCCTGCGGCAGGTAGCCGCGGAGCACATGGCAGTTGCCGCCGCAGGGCTGCCGGATCGGCCCGGAACTGTCTCGATGTCGAGATATCCGCCGACGCGGTAAGCTGGCAGGCGGCGTGTCCGCCCCCCGAGACTTCCCCATTCCCCCGAGAGATCCAAGGAGAGACTCACTTGTCCAAGATCAAGGTTGAAGGCACCGTCGTCGAGCTCGACGGCGACGAGATGACCCGCATCATCTGGCAGGCCATCAAGGACCAGCTCATCCACCCGTACCTCGACGTGAACCTCGAGTACTACGACCTCTCGATCCAGAAGCGCGACGAGACCGACGACCAGATCACGATCGACGCCGCCCACGCCATCCAGAAGCACGGCGTCGGCGTCAAGTGCGCCACGATCACGCCCGACGAGGCGCGCGTCGAGGAGTTCGGCCTGAAGAAGATGTGGCGCTCGCCGAACGGCACCATCCGCAACATCCTCGGCGGCGTGATCTTCCGCGAGCCGATCATCATCTCGAACATCCCGCGCCTGGTGCCCGGCTGGAACAAGCCGATCATCGTCGGCCGCCACGCGTTCGGCGACCAGTACCGCGCCACCGACTTCCGCTTCGAGGGCGAGGGCACCCTCACGATGACCTTCACCCCGAAGGACGGCTCGGAGCCGCAGCAGTTCGAGGTGTTCCAGTCCCCGGGCTCGGGCGTCGCGATGGGCATGTACAACCTCGACGCGTCGATCAGGGACTTCGCGCGCGCCTCGCTCAACTACGGCCTCGACCGCAACTACCCGGTGTACCTCTCGACGAAGAACACGATCCTCAAGGCCTACGACGGCCGCTTCAAGGACCTGTTCCAGGAGGTCTTCGACAGCGAGTTCAAGGAGGCGTTCGACGCCGCCGGCCTCACCTACGAGCACCGCCTCATCGACGACATGGTCGCGGCGAGCCTCAAGTGGGAGGGCGGCTACGTCTGGGCGTGCAAGAACTACGACGGCGACGTGCAGTCCGACACCGTCGCGCAGGGCTTCGGCTCGCTCGGCCTCATGACCAGCGTGCTCGCCACGCCCGACGGCAAGGTCGTCGAGGCCGAGGCGGCGCACGGCACCGTCACGCGCCACTACCGCCAGCACCAGCAGGGCAAGCCCACCTCGACGAACCCGATCGCCTCGATCTACGCGTGGACGCGCGGCCTCGCGCACCGCGGCAAGCTCGACGGCAACCAGGAGCTCATCGACTTCTCGCACACGCTCGAAGACGTCGTCATCAAGACGGTCGAGTCGGGCGCCATGACGAAGGACCTCGCGCTCCTCGTCGGCCCCGAGCAGCCGTACCAGACCACCGAGGAGTTCCTGCAGACCCTCTCCGACAACCTCAAGGCGCGCCTCGCCGCGTAACCCACGATTCGAACGAGGGGTCGGATGCCGCGGCATCCGGCCCCTTCGTCGTTCCGCAGTCGCGGCACACCGCCGCGCCTCGGCCGGCAGCCATCCACGGGCGATCCCGAGTCGCAGCTCCCCAGATCACAACTCGGTAACACCCGGGACAAGTCGTCGCGAACACTTGCATCAGGTTTGTTCGTAAGCTTTACTAACAAACATGACGGAAGCGCAGCGAGGCCAGGTCAGCGAGGCCGGCACCCCCCACCCGGCGGGTGCGGACGTGCTCACCGTGCCGTTCGGCGGCGCTCCGATCTTCACGCGGGCTCGCGCGCTGCGCCCCACCGGCAAGGTGCTGCCCGAGCACGCCCGCAGCCACAACCGCTCGCTGGTGCTGCAGACGCTGTACACCTCCGGAGCGCAGAGCCGGGCGGATGTCGCCCGCGAGACCGGCCTCACCCGGGTCACCATCTCCGACCTCGTCGCCGACCTCATCGCCGAGGGGCTCGTGATCGAGCTCGGCCAGCGCGAGGGCGTCCGCCCCGGCAAGCCCGCCACCCTCATCGACGTCGACCGCGCCGCGTTCCACATCGTCGGCGTCGACCTCTCGGAGCACCAGCGCTTCCTCGGCGCCGTCGTCGACCTCGACGGCGGCATCGTCTCCCGCGCGGAGGTCGCCCGCGACGGTGCGACCGGCGAGGCGGCCGTCGTGCTCGTGACCGACCTCGTCCGCCGACTCCTCGCGAGCACGGTCACCCCGGTGCTCGGCATCGGCGTCGGCTCGCCCGGTGTCGTCGACCCGCTCGGCGTCGTGCGCTCGGCGCCCGAACCTCGGCTGGACCGACGTCGGCGCTGCAGGCGCACCTCGCCGCCGAGTTCGCCCTGCCCGTGCACGTCGCCAACGACGCGAACGTCGCCGTGCTCGCCGAGCACGGCTCCTCGCACCAGGACGACCTCCTGCTCGTCAAGATCGGCCACGGCGTCGGCGCCGGCCTCATCATCGGCGGGCGGCCCGTGATCGGCGGCGGCTTCGCCGCGGGCGAGATCGGCCACGTCGTCGTCGGAACCGACGGCGGCCCCCGCTGCGCGTGCGGCAAGCACGGCTGCCTCGAGGCCTGGCTCGCCGTGCCCCGGCTCACCGCCCAGCTCGACGCGCTCGACGCCGAGGCGCCCGACGCGGCATCCGCTCGCGACGAGATCCTCGCCGAGGCCGGGCGCCGGCTCGGCATCGTGCTCGCGCCCGTGGTCGGGGCGCTCAACCTGTCGGAGGTCGTGCTGAGCGGCCCCGCCGAACTGCTTGACGGCGCGCTCCACGATGCGACCGTCGACACGCTCCGGATGCGGACGATGGCGGAACACAACCGTGATCTGAGGCTCCGGATGACCGAGCAGGCGGAGGACATCGTCCTCCGCGGCGCGGCCGTCATGGTCCTCTCCGGACAACTCGGAGTCTCGTGAGGGACTCCACGCACCAAGGGTGCAGCGAACCCCCGCTGTTTCCCTCACCCCATGAAAGGAAACGACAATGAGGAAACTCGGCATCGTGGCGCTCGGCGCCGCTGCTGCGCTCACCCTCGCCGGCTGTGCCACCGGCGGAGGCACCGGTGCCTCCGAGGAAGGCGCCGAGATCCGCGTGTGGCTCGTCGGCACCGACACGCCCGATGAGGCGCGCGAGTACCTGGTGGACACCTTCGAGGAGGAGAACCCCGGCTCGACCCTCGTCATCGAGGAGCAGTCGTGGGACGGCCTCGTCGACCGCCTGACCACCAGCCTCTCCGGCTCGGACAGCCCCGACGTCGTCGAGGTCGGCAACACGCAGGCGTCGGCCTTCACCTCGGCCGGTGCGTTCCTGGACCTCACCGAACAGTACGAGGATCTCGGCGGCGACGACCTGCTGCCCGGCTTCGTCGAGGCCGGCTCGTACGACGGCAAGTTCTACGCGGCACCGCTCTACTCGGGCGCCCGCCTCGTGTTCTACAAGAAGGACGCCCTCGCGGCGGCCGGACTGACCGTGCCGACGACGCTCGACGAGTACGTCGCCAACGGCGAGGCGCTCGCCACGGCGAACCCCGGCAAGTCGGGCATCTGGTGGCCCGGCCAGGACTGGTACAACGCCCTGCCCTACGTCTGGGAGAACGGCGGCGAGATCGCGGTTCCCGACGGCGACGCCTGGGACGCGCAGCTCTCGAGCGAGGAGTCGCTCGCGGGCCTCGCGCAGGTGCAGCAGGTCATGACCAACGCCTCGCGCGCGCCGAAGGACGGCAACGAGACCAGCCCCGAGGTCGGCTTCTGCGACGGCACCACGCTGCAGCTGTCGGCGCCGAGCTGGGTCAAGTGGTCGATCCTCGCTCCGGCCGACGCCGAGGCGCCCGGCTGCCCCGAGCAGGAGGAGAACCTCGGCGTCTACGCCCTCCCGGGCATGGACGGCGGCGCGGCGCAGGTCTTCGCCGGCGGCTCGAACATCGGCGTGTCGGCGAAGTCGGCTCACCCCGAGCTCGCAGTGAACGCGCTGAAGATCATCCTCTCCGACGAGTTCCAGACGATCTACGGTGAGAACGGCCTCGTTCCCGCCAAGCTCTCGCTCGCCGACACCCTCGGCACCGACGAGGTCGCGCAGGCGATCGCGGCGGCCGCCGGCAACGCCAAGCTCACCCCGGCCTCGCCGAAGTGGGCCGACGTCGAGGCCGCGGGCATCCTGCAGGACCTCTTCGTCAACATCGCGCAGGGCGGCGACGTCCAGGCGCTGGCCGAGGCGGCCGACGAGGAGATCGAGGCGATCCTCAACAGCTAGTCGGACCCGTCCGACTGCGCGGTGCGGCGGCACCCCCATTCCCGCCGCCGCACCGCACCCCAAGACCCGGACGGGCGACGACCACGCACGTCGCTCGTCCGGATCGGGGAACGGGTCTCACCGCCCGCTCCCCGAACCCCTCGACCTCCCAGGAGCACCACCATGACCACGGTCGACAGCGGTCTCGACCCGACGCCGAGCGCGTTCGAGGGCGAACGCCTGATGGCACCCGAACCGAAGCCCGCCGGCCGTCGCAGCCGACGCCGGGGCGGCTTCACCCCCTACTCGCTGCTCACGCCGGCGATCATCGTGCTGGCCCTCATCACCGGCTGGCCGCTCATCCAGCTCATCATCACCTCGTTCCAGGAGTTCGGCCGGGCGCAGGTCTTCGGCGCCGCACCCGAGTGGGTCTGGTTCGAGAACTACGCGAACGTGCTGACCGACCCCGTGTTCTACGCCGTGCTCGTGCGCACGCTGGTCTTCTCCGCCGCCTGCGTCGTGCTCACGATGTTCGTCGGCACCCTCATCGCGCTCATGATGATGCGCCTCCCGAAGGGGTTCCGCATCCTGCTCTCCGTCGGCATGCTGCTCGCGTGGGCCATGCCCGCCCTGACCGCCACCGTCGTGTGGGGCTGGATGTTCGACACCGCATACGGCGTCGTCAACTACGTCCTGGTCAACTGGTTCGGCATGGAGGAGTACTTCCAGCACTCCTGGCTCATCGACCCGCTGAGCTTCTTCTTCGTCGCCGGCATCATCATCGTCTGGGGCGCCGTGCCGTTCGTCGCCTTCACGCTCTACGCGGGCCTCACCCAGGTGCCCGACGAGGTGCTCGAGGCCGCGCAGCTCGACGGCGCGGGCGGGTTCAAGCGGTTCCGGCTGATCATCTTCCCCTACCTGAAGCCCATCTTCCTCATCGTCACGATCCTGCAGATCATCTGGGATCTCCGCGTGTTCACGCAGATCTTCGCGCTGCAGGACATCGGCGGCATCCGCGCCCTCACCAACACGCTCGGCGTGTACATCTACCAGACCTCGATCGCCGGCGGCGACTTCGGCCAGGGCGGCGCGATCGCCGTCATCATCGCGATCCTGCTCATGTCCATCTCGATCTACTACGTCCGCCACGTCACCAAGGAGGAAGAGCTGTGAGCGCCACCGTCGCACCCGGCCAGCAGGTCGGCGGCCTCGTCGCCGAGGCGGCGACGACCCGCGATGCCCGTCGGACCGGCGGAGGCCGCCGCCGCGATCACGACGTGGGTGCTCAGCGCCGTGTCGGTCGTGCTCTTCCTGTTCTTCGTGTTCCCCGTGTACTGGATGGTGAACACGTCGTTCCAGCCGAACAACGAGATCCGCGGCTCCGACGTCAACTTCTGGCCCGAGAACTTCACGCTGCGCAACTACGAGACCGTGCTGTTCGATCCGGGCCGCACGCCGTTCCTCCCCGCGCGCCGGCAACTCGCTCGTGATCACGATCCTCACCGTGATCATCGCGCTCGTCTTCGCGTTCCTCGCCGCGATCGCGGTCACCCGCTTCCGGTTCAAGAGCCGGCGCACGTTCATCATCGCGATCCTCGTCATCCAGATGATCCCGGGCGAGGCGATGATCGTCTCCGTCTTCCGCGTGATCGACGGCTGGCACCTGCTGAACACGATCATCGGCCTGACGCTCGTGTACATCGCCACGGTGCTGCCGTTCACCATCTGGACGCTCCGAGGCTTCGTCAACGGCGTGCCGGCAGAGCTCGAGGAGGCCGCGATGATCGACGGATGCTCCCGCGCCGGCGCCTTCTGGCGGGTCACCTTCCCGCTGCTGGCCCCCGGTCTCATCGCCACCGGCGTGTTCGGCTTCATCCAGGCGTGGAACGAGTTCATCATGGCGCTCGTGCTGAACGCCCGACCCGAGCAGATGACGCTGCCCGTGTGGCTTCGCACCTTCCTCGTGGCCACCGGCACCACCAACTGGGCGGCGATCATGGCGGGCTCGGTCCTCATGGCGATCCCCGTGATCGTCTTCTTCCTGATCGTGCAGGGCCGGATGACGAGCGGGCTCGTGAGCGGGGCCGTCAAGGGATGACCGAGCACCACGAGACCGGTGCGGGGACCGACCTGCACCGGGACATCCTCACGACACTGCTCCCGGGATTCGACGGCACCGAGGCGCCCGACTGGGTGCTGCGCCGGCTCGACGAGGGCCTCGGCGGCGTGTGCCTGTTCGGGCAGAACATCGCCGACGCCGGACAGCTGCGCGAGCTGAACACGGCGCTGCGCGCGGCGAACCCCCTCGCCGTGGTCGCGATCGACGAGGAGGGCGGCGACGTCACGCGCCTCTTCTACGACCGCGGCGCACCGTACCCCGGCAACGCCCTCCTCGGGCGCATCGACGACACCGGGCTCACCGAGCGGGTCGCCCGGGCGGTCGGCGACGCGCTCGTCGCGACCGGGTGCACCGTCGCGTTCGCGCCCGACGTCGACGTGAACTCCAACGCGGACAACCCCGTGATCGGCGTGCGGAGCTTCGGCGCCGATCCCGGTCTCGCGGCGCGGCATGCCGCGGCGTGGGTGCGCGGCCTGCAGTCGACGGGCGTCGCCGCGAGCGCGAAGCACTTCCCCGGGCACGGCGACACGGCGACGGACTCGCACCTCGCACTGCCGGTGGTGGACGTTCCGCTCGAGACGCTCCGCGAGCGCGAGCTCGTGCCGTTCCGTGCCGCCATCGTGGCCGGCGCGCGCACGATCATGACCTCGCACATCCTCCTGCCCCGCCTCGACGCGGAGCAGCCCGCCACCCTCTCCCCGCGCATCGTGCACGGCCTGCTCCGCGGGGAGCTGGGGTTCGAGGGCGTCATCGTCACCGACGCCCTCGACATGCAGGGGGCGAGCGGCGTGCACGGCATCCCCGAGGCGGCCGTGCGCGCCCTCGCCGCCGGCTGCGACCTGCTCTGCATCGGCAGCGACAACACCGACGCCCAGCTCGACGAGATCGTCGCGGCCATCGCCGCGGCCGTCGCATCGGGCCGCCTCCCCGCCGAGCGGGTGCGTGAGGCCGCCGCCCGCGTGCGCGAGCTCGGCGCATCCGCCCCGCCCGTGCCGTCGGCGTCGGCCGCGGCCGGTATCGAGCCGACGCACACGGCCGAGGAGCTCGCGCGCATCGCCGCGGCGTTCGAGGTGACGGATGCCGCGCGCGCACGCCTCGCGGCATCCGGATCCATCGCCACCGTGGTCCGCATCGACACGGTCGCGAACATCGCCGTCGGCGTCGCGCCCGTGGGGGCCGTTCGCGGCCGCGGCCGCGCCAGGGGAGTCGACCTGGCTCGACCACGCCCGCGTCGTGGCGGTCGCCGCCGACGCACCGCTCGCCGAGCCCGCATCGCTGCCCGGGCCGGTGCTCGTGGTGGGCAAGGACCTGCACCGGCATCCGTTCGCGGTCGCAGCCGTCGAGGCGCTGCGTGCGGTGCGCGACGACGTCGTGACCGTGGACATGGGGTGGCCGTCCGACGACCGTGCCGTCGCCGACATCGCCACGTTCGGCGCATCGCGGCTCGTGGGCGAGGCGCTCGTCGCGTTCATCGCCGCGTTGACGGCGCGCGTCCCGGTGGAGGCGCCGTGAGGCTCGGCATCGACATCGGCGGCACCAAGACCGCTGCGGTCGCGATCGGCGCCGACGGCGAGCTCAGCGACCAGGTGCGCATGCCCACGGGCTTCGGCGCCGAGGAGGTCGTCGCGACCGCGCTCCGCACCGTCGCCCGGATGACCGAGCTCGCCGGGGTCGAGGCGTCGTCGTTCTCGTCGATCGGCATCGGCATCCCGGGCACCGTCGACAGCGACACCGGCAGGGTCGCGCACGCGGTCAACCTCGGCCTCGAGGGCCTCGATCTCGGCCCGCGCCTCGCGGACCGGCTCGGCGTCGAGGTGCGGATCGAGAACGACGTGAAGGCCGCCGCGGTCGGCGCGCATCACCTGCTCGGCGTCGCCGACGGCATCCGCGCGCATTCGATGGCGTACCTGAACCTCGGTACCGGCCTCGCGGCGGGCATCGTGCTCGACGGCCGGCTGCTCCGCGGCGGCCACGGCGTCGCCGGCGAGATCGGGCACATCCCCGTCGACCCGGCCGGAGCGGTGTGCAGCTGCGGCCAGCGCGGATGCCTCGAGACCCTCGCGTCCGGCTCGGCGATCGCGCGCATGTGGCCGACCGACGGCGCCCTGCCGGCCAGGGAGCTCTTCGACGCGGCGGACGCGGGCGATGCGGGCGCGATCGTGGTGCGCGAGCGGTTCCTCACCGGCGTCGCCGCCGCGGTGCGCCTGCTCGTGCTCACCACCGACGTCGACGACGTCGTGATCGGCGGCGGGCTCGCCGCGCTCGGCGACCGGCTGCTCGCGGGTGTCCGCCGTATCCTGAGCGAGTGGGCCGAGGACTCGGCCTTCCTCGCGTCGCTCGACCTCGCGTCGCGCGTGCAGGTCATCCCGCTCGGATTCCCGGCGGCCGCCGTGGGCGCCGCCCTCGTAGGAGAACACCAATGGCAGAAGTCGTGATCGTCGCCGACGAGGATGCCGCGGGCGCCCTCGTCGCCGATGCGATCGTCTCCCTCATCCGCTCGAAGCCCGACGCCGTGCTCGGCCTCGCGACCGGCTCGACGCCGCTCGCGAGCTACCGCTCCCTCGCGAGCCGCATCGCGGACGACGGGATCGACGTGCGCGGGGTGCGCGGCTTCGCACTCGACGAGTACGTCGGCCTGCCCGCCGGGCACCCCGAGAGCTACCGCGCGGTGATCACGCGCGAGGTCGTCGAGCCGCTGGGACTCACGCCCGAGCTCGTGCGCGTGCCGAACGGCGACCCCGCCACCATCGAGCACGCGGGCGCCGACTACGAGGCCGCGATCAGCGCAGCCGGCGGAATCGACCTGCAGATCCTCGGCATCGGGCGCACGGGCCACATCGGATTCAACGAGCCCGGCTCGTCGCTCGCGTCGCTGACGCGCGTGAAGACCCTCACCGCGCCGACCCGTGCCGACAACGCGCGCTTCTTCGACTCGCCCGACGACGTGCCCATGCACTGCATCACGCAGGGGATCGGCACGATCCTGCGCGCACGGCACCTGGTGCTCCTCGCATTCGGCGAGGCCAAGGCGCACGCGGTGGCCGCGGCCGTCGAAGGACCGGTGTCGGCGAGCCAGCCGGGGTCGGCGATCCAGCTGCACCCGCACACCACGGTGATCGTCGACGAGGCCGCCGCATCGGAGCTCGAGAACCTCGACTACTACCGGCACGCCTGGGCCAACAAGCCCGGGTGGCAGGGGATCTGAGCCGGACCGCCGCAGAGCGCGCTCCGCGACGGCTCAGTGCGGGAACACCTCAGGAAGCGCCCGCAGGAACGCCTCCTCGTCGAAGTCCGCCGCGATCTCGCGCTGGATCATGAAGCCGGGCACGGCGCTGAGGACCACAGGGCCGACCCGGGTCGCCCACTCCTCGGGGTCGCCGTCGACACGATCGGGCTCGGCCGCCGCCCACTCGACCAGTCGAAGGCGCACGGTCTCCCTGACGCGCGCGAGCACGCCCTGCACGAGCCCGCGCATCTCGGGGTCGACGGCGGCCTCGGCCCACAGCTGCACGATCACGTGGCCGAAGGGCTCACGGCGCATGCCGTCGATGAGAGTCGCCATCACCTGTCCGGGCGCGAGCGGCTCCCCGTGCGCGCGCCGTGCGTCGAGTTCACCCCGGCGCGCCTCGAGCACGCGACCGGCGACGGCGGCGAAGAGCTCCTGCTTGCCGGCGAAGTAGCCGTAGATCGCGCCGGCCGACAGGCCGGACTCCTCGATGACGTCGGCCATCGACGTACGCTGGTAGCCCTTCGCGGCGAAGCACCGCAACGCCGCCTCGATGATCTCGTCACGACGGGCGGCGCGGTGCGCTTCGGTGACCTTGGGCAATTCCACCTCCAGAAAAACGAACGCTCGTTCCTTGACAAGGATAGGCGACCGGCGCATCCTTATAAAGAACGAACATTCGCTTTCTTGGAGGAATCATGGCCGCCCATCCGGATGCCACCACGGCACGCACCCCCATCGGAAAGGTGCTGGGCATCGCCCTGGCACTCGTGGGCGTCGTGGCCGTCATCGTGCTCGCCTTCGCGTGGCCGTCGGTGACCGCCGAGCCGAAGGACCTCCCCGTCGCGATCGCCGGGCCCGCCGAGGCCATCTCCGCCGCGGAGCAGGCCGTCGACCAGCAGGCGCCAGGCGCCATCGCGTTCGTCGAGGTCGACGACCGCGACGCGGCCGTCGAGGCGATCGAGACGCGCGAGGTCTACGGCGCGATCGTCCTCGGCCAGGAGCCCGAGGTGCTCACCTCGTCGGCCTCCAGCCTTCCGGTGTCGCAACTCCTCACCGGCGTCGCCGCGTCGCTCGAGGAGGGCGTCAACGCGCAGGCCGCCGCCGCGGCGGAGGCCGCAGGCGCACCCGTCGCGCCGCCCCACATCGACGTGCCCGCGACCGACGTCGTGCCGCTCGCCGACAGCGATCCGCGCGGCACCGGGCTCACCGCCGCCCTCTTCCCGCTCGTGCTCGGCGGCATGCTCGGCGGCATCGCGATCTCGCTCGCGATCATCGGGGCGATGCGCCGCGTGATCGCGGTGGTGGTCTACTCGGCCGTCGGCGGGCTCCTGCTGGCCGGCATCCTGCAGGGCTGGTTCGGCTGCGCTCCAGGGCGAATACTGGCTCAACGCCGCCGGCATCGCCCTCGCACTGGCCGCGATCGCCGCCCCCATCACGGGGTTCGTCGCGCTCATGGGACGCGCCGGCATCGCGCTCGGTCCCGTCATCATGCTGCTCATCGCGAATCCCATCTCGGCGGCCGCGATCCCGAAGGAGTTCATCCTCGCTCCGTGGGGCGACGTCGGCCAGTGGTTCCCGCCGGGTGCCGCCGCGACGCTCATGCGGGAGCTGTCGTACTTCCCCGCCGCGGACACCACGTTCCCGTGGCTCGTGCTCACGGCGTGGGCGGTCGGCGGCATCCTGCTCTCGATGATCGGCCACTTCCGCACGGCGGGCGGTGCGGAGCCCGACGCGGAGGCAGCCGCCCTCGACGGCGGCGAGCCCGTCGAGAGCGGGGGACCCGCCGAAACCAAGGCGCGCGTCGTCGCCTGAGCGGCAGGAGGCGTCAGCGGCCCGGCGAGAGTCGTCGGGCCGCTCGCCGCATCATCGACCGCACGACCACGGGGTGCACGAGGGCCACGGGCGCGAAGTACAGTCGGCCCCGCCATCCGTGCAGCCGCACCACCGTGACCAGCCGCACGAGTCGGCGCTCCTCGTCGACGCCCACGCCGGCGGCGAAGTCGAGGTGCCGATCGGATGCCTCGACGAGCGCCTCCTCGCCGGCCACCCGCTGCACGGCGAAGGCGGTGCCGGGGTCGCCCGGGCGCACGCCGATGAGCGGCACGAGCAGCTGCCTGAGCCCGAACAGGATCCGCACCCAGAACGGCGTCGATGCGATCGAGAAGATCGTGCGCGTCCACGTCGCGGGGTCGGTGCTCGCACCCGTGGGGAGGGGCACCGCGACGACGTCGACGTGATCCGGTCGCGGGATCGCGTCGAGCGCGAGGCTGCGGAACGCGGGCGCGTCGTCGTCGGGCATGCTCCGACCCTAGCGTCGCGCGGCCCATCACCCGACCCGATCGCCGGGTGCGAGCTCAGCCGGCGAGCTGCTTGCGCCCGTGGAGGATGCCGCTGACGGCCGCCACCACGGCGAAGACGACGGCCACGACGGGCTGGCCCATCATCCACCAGGCGAGCGCCGCGGCGGAGAACACCGCGATCTCCACGAGCGCCTGCCCGAACGGGTCGATCTTGAAGACCGCCTTGGGGGAGTTGAACAGCGCCCACGCGAGGATCGCCAACGCCGGGGCGCCGAGGCCCACGAGCACGCCGGGCCACGGCAGCGGGAACGCCACGAAGCCCCAGATGCCGAGGGTCACGAACGCGAAGAGCTCCAGGAAGAAGCGGAGCACGTCGTTCGGGCCGATCTTCGGCTGGGGCTGGTTCGGCACTGCATCGCTCACGGCAGTCCAGCCTACTTCGCCGGGCGGGTTCCTCGGTTCAGCGGAAGATGATCGTCCGAGCCCCGTCGAGCAGCACCCGACGCTCGGCGAACCACTTCACCGCCTGCGAGAGCGTGCGGCTCTCCTCGTCCTGGCCGATCGCGACGAGCTCGGCGACGTTGCGCGAGTGGTCGACCCGCACCACGTTCTGCTCGATGATCGGCCCCTCGTCGAGATCGCTCGTGACGAAGTGCGCCGTGGCGCCGATGAGCTTCACGCCGCGGGCGTGCGCCTGCCGGTAGGGGTTCGCGCCCTTGAAGCCGGGCAGGAACGAATGGTGGATGTTGATGCACCGGCCCGCGAGCGCCGCGCAGAGCTCGGGCGTCAGGATCTGCATGTACCGCGCGAGCACGACGAGCTCGATGTCGTGCTCCTCGACGGCGGCGAGCACTCGCGCCTCGAACGCCGCCTTCGATGCGGCATCCGTGACCGCGTGCGACTCGAACGGCACGCCGTAGAAGTCGACCAGGTCGCGCAGGGTGCCGTGGTTGGAGAGCACGAGCGGGATCTCGACGGGGAGCTGTCCGGCGTGCTGGCGGAACAGGAGGTCGTTCACGCAGTGCCCGGCGGTCGAGGCGAGCACGAGCGTGCGCAGCGGGCGGCCGACCTCGTCGAGGTGCCACGTCATCTCCCAGCGCTCGATGACCGGGGCGAGGGCGGCCTCCAGCTCGGAACGGCCGGCCGGCGACTCCACCTGCACGCGCATGAAGAAGCGGCCGGTGTCGAGGCTCGCGAACTGCTGGCTCTCGGTGATGTTGCCGCGAGCGGCGACGATCGCGCCGCTCACGGCGTGCACGATGCCGGGCCCGTCGGTGCACGCGAGCGTCACGACCCAGTGGAACAGGTGGGCGGGGGCGGCATCCGTCGTCATCCGCCCAGAGTAGTGCGTCAGGTACACTGGGTGATGGTCGGCGGACAGCGCACGGCCCTGGGCGCGCACATGAGCGCGTAGTCGACCCGCGTGGTGAATGCACCCGCTGCGGGGAACGCCGTCGGAGAGACATCTCACATGTCCGTCACCGAATCCACGCGCGTGCGCGCGCCACGACTGCCCTGGCCGGGCCTCCTCATGCTGGCCGCGGGCGTCTTCCTGTCCATCACCATCGAGATGCTGCCCACCGGCCTGCTGCCCGAGATGAGCGAGGGTCTCGGCGTCGCCGAGCCCTTCATCGGGTTGCTCATGTCGGTGTTCGCCTTCGCCGTCGTCATCACGTCGACTCCGCTCACGGCCCTCACCAGCCGGATGCCGCGGCACGGCCTCCTCGTGCTCGTGCTGGCCGTGCTCGGCCTCACGACGCTCGCCTCGGCGTTCGTGCCCGAGTACTGGATGCTCGTCGCCGTGCGCGTCGTCGGCGGTATCGCGCACGGCCTCTTCTGGGCGCTCGTCGCCGCGTACGCGTCGCGGCTGGTGCCCGAGGGCCAGATCGGCCGCGCCGTCTCGGTGACCCTCGGCGGCGGGACGCTCGCGCTCGTCGCCGGCGTGCCCGCCACGACCGTGCTCGGCCAGGCCATCGGCTGGCGACCGGTCTTCGCGATCGTCGCCGGACTCACGCTCGCCGGCGCGCTCGCCGTGTGGCGTTTCCTGCCGTCCGTGGCCGGCGAGGCCGGCACGACCGCGTCCCGGTTCCGCCGCGGCGACGTCGCGCTCGGCCCGGTGCTCATCGTGTGCGGCGTGACCGCCGCCACGATGCTCGGCCAATACGCGGTGTTCACCTACGTCGCCCCGCTCATCACCGAGGTCGTCGGCCTTGAACCCGGCGCCGTCGGCCCGCTCCTGCTGGTCTACGGCGTGACCGGCGCGATCGGCCTCGTCGTCGCGGGCTCGCCGCTCGCGCGCCGGGCCGACCGCGCGATGCTCGTGGCGATGGCGGTCGCGGCACTCGCCCTGGTCGTCCTCGGCCTCGCACCGGGAGTCGTGCCGTCGCTCGTCGCGTTCGCGGTGTGGGGACTCGCGTTCGGCGCGATCCCGCCGCTGCTGCAGACGCGACTGCTGCAGGCGACCCCTGCGCGTCAGCGCGACGCGGCCAGCGCGCTCTACACCACGGCCTTCAACGTCGGCATCGGCGGCGGGGCGCTCGTCGGCGCCGTCCTGTTCGAGCGCGTCGGCGTGCAGAGCCTGCCGTTCGTGTACGCCGCCGTGCTCGTCGCCGTGGCGGTCGTGCTGGTGGCCGACGCGAGGCGCCGCGCGCGTCAGCCGCGCTCGACGATGGCCGTCGAGACCGGACCCGTGCGAGCGTCGACGGCGTAGCGCACCTCGACGGCGCTCCCGGAGCTGATCCAGCCGAGGCCGATGAACCGCGCCGATCCGGCGCCGTCGAGCGTCACGGAGGTCGCCGGCGCGCCGTCGACCAGCACCTGCACGGCTGCGCCGGGCGCTCCGGTGAACGTCGCGTGCCACACGAGGTGGCCGCTGCGCCGGAGCTCGAGCGTCGGGCTCGTGAGCTCGACCACGACGGGGGCGCTCGCCGGCGACGTGTTGCCCGCGGCATCCGTCTGCACGGCCGTGAGCACGGTGGCACCGGCCGGCAGTCCGCCGGTGGTGATGCCCCACGCACCTGACGCGTCGGCGGTGGTGCTCCACGTCGGGCCGTCGTCTGCCGTGACGACGACCGTCGCGCCGGCTTCGGCCGTGCCCGAGAGGATCGGGTCGACGCGCCCGCCCGCGGAGTCGGCCGCGAACACCGGCGGGAGGGCGACGTCGTCGACTCGGGCTCGGGTTCGGGTCGGTCGGGCTCGGGTGTCCGGTGTCGGTGCGGGTCGGGCTCGGCGACGGTGACGGCACGATCGGCGCCGGGTCGCGGGGTGTCGCCGGGGAATCGGCTTCGCCGCGCGGCGCGTCGTCGGTGGCCTCGTCCGCCGTCGCGTCGGACTCACCTGGCGTCGGCGGCACCGGAGTCGGCAGGACCGGCCCGGGGATCTCGGGCAGCTTCGCCCGGGAGCCGGATCGGCCTCGGCCACGGCGGCGGCGAGCGGGGCCTGACCCGCGGTTGCGAGGGTCGGCACCACGACGAAGGCCGCCACCGCGGCGGCGGCGAGGACGAGCGCGCCGACGCCCGCCCCGATCGCGACGCCGCTCGCGCCCGCCGCACCGGCCGTCAGCCGTGGCCGCGGCGCCCGCGCGCCGGCACCGCCGGCGCCCGCGTCCTGAAGCGGTTCCCGTGCCCGCGAGCACCGACGGCAGCCCCGCCGCGCCGAGCGCGACGTCGACCGCCGGTGCGCCCTGCGAGAGCCAGGCGGAGTAGGCGGTGGCGCCGCCGATGCCCGCGACGAGCGGCAGGAGCACGAGCGTGAGCCGCGAGCCCACCTCGCGCGCCTCGGCCGCCACGATCGTGCAGCGCGCGCAGCCGTCGAGATGCGTCTCGAGCCGCACGGTGTCGCGACTGCGGAGCTTGCCGCGCGTCCAGCTGCCGAGGCGATCGATCGTCCACCGGCATTCGGGCTCGGTGTCGGCACTGCGGAGGTGCGCCTGGATCCACGCCTGGCGAAGGCCCTCGCGGGCGCGGTACGCCAGCGCCGCCGTCGCGTTCGCGCTCATGCCGATGAGCGGGGCGATCTGCTGCGGTTGCATGCCCTCGACCTCGGAGTACCAGAGCACCTCCTGCCAGCGTGTGGGCAGCGAGCGGAACGCCTGCGCCGTCGTCGACCGGTCGAGTGCCTCGAGGGCGGCGGACTCGCTCGTGGACGGGTCCTCGAACGACTCGAGCGTCTCGAGGTTCGTCTCGCGGCGCGCCCGGCCCCAACTCGCACGCCGTGTTGCGGATGGTCGTGAACAGGTAGGGACGGAAGGCGCCGGTCGGGCCGCGCCCGGCGAGGATCGCGTCGTAGATCCTCGTGAAGGACTCGGCCACGAGGTCGTCGGGGTCGAGCGAGCTGTAGGAGCGGGCGACCGTGCGGGCGGAGGCCGCGTGCCGCCGCCAGAGCTCGCCGTAGGCGGAACGATCACCGCGACGGGTGCGCTCGATGAGCGCGCTGTCGGACAGGTCGGTGCGCAGGGGTGGCACGTCGCCTCCAGGTTCGGGTACACGGGCGTCATGGAAGAGACGTGGAACCGGGTGGATCATGACGCGCGTCGCGGGGGTCCGACCATTCCAGCAGATTCTCCGGACTCGCGCGTCATAGATCCGCGGGGTCGGCGTCTCTTCGGGTGAAGGCCCTTCCGGGGGCCGATCACCGCCGTCTCGCATGACCCGAACGCGAGGCGGAGCCGGCTCGACGCCGGCGTGAGGTGCCGCATCGGGGGTCGATGCGGCACATCGACCGGGCGGGGCCTCGGAGGCGATGGGGAACACGCCTCCGAGCCCCGCACGGGGGTCGTCGGGTCACCCGACTCGGCGGGCACCGGCGCGGGCGTGCTCAGGCGAGCCGGGCTCCCGCGCCCCACACGGCGTCGACCGCTCAGGTCGTGGGTGAGCAGCACGGCGTCTGCGGCGAAGCCGGGGTCGAGCCGGCCGAGGTCGTCTGCCCGTCCGATGGCGGCCGCGGGCGTCACGGTGAGGGCGCCGATGGCCTCGTCGAGCGGGATGCCGCTGTCGAGGACCGCCCGTCGCAGCGCGACATCCTGCCGTGAGGGTCGAACCGGCGATCGAGCCGCCCTCGGCGAGTCGTGCGATGCCGCCGTCGACGATCACCTCGAGGGAGCCGAGCCGGTAGACCCCGTCGGCCGAGCCGGCCGCCGCCATGGCGTCGGTCACGAGGGCGACCCGCCCGTGCGCGCCCGAGAACGCGAGGCGCACGACGTCGGGATGCACGTGGATTCCGTCGTTGATGATCTCGAGTGTCACGTGGTCGGCATGCATCGCCGCGACCACCGGACCCGGCGCCCGATGGTGGATGCCGCGCATGCCGTTGAAGGCATGCGTGAGGATCGACGCACCGGCGTCGAACGCCGCGAGCGCCGTGGCGAAGTCGGCGCCGGTGTGCCCGACGGCCACGGCGACCCCGGCGTCGACGAATCGCGCGATCGCCGCGCCGGCGCCGGCGTGCTCGGGCGCGATCGTGATCTGGCGCAGCGTGCCCGAGGCCGCCTCGAGCAGCTGCTCCACGGCGGCGGCGTCGGCCGTGCGCAGCTGCGCCGGGTCGTGCGCGCCGCGGAACTCGTGGTCGAGGAACGGGCCCTCGAGGTGCGCGCCGAGCACGCGCGGGTCCGATGCCGCGACGCGGGCGATCGTCGCGAGCTGCCCTTCGAGCACGTCGACGGGGGCTGTCACGAGCGAGAGCACCGAACGGGTCGTGCCGTGTGCGGTATGCACGGCGAGGGTCGTGCGGATCGCGTCCTCGCCCTCCTCCACGGACGCGCCGCCCGCACCGTGGCAGTGCAGGTCGATGAAGCCCGGCACGAGCGTGCGGCCCGCGGCATCCGTCACCGATGCGTCGGCCGGAAGCCCGGCGCGCCAGGCATCGCCGATGCCCCGCGCGGCAACCCGATCGCCGTCGAATCGCACCCATGCGTCGGCGACCGTGTCGCTGCCGCTCACGAGGCGTGCGGAGTGGATGAGGGTGGTGGGGGTGCTCACCTACGCAACGATAACGTCGTAGCCGCTGTCGATGAGGCGCTGGCGCTGGTCGGGAGTCGCCGCGGAGTCGGTGATGATGGTGGAGAACAGGCGTCGGTGGCCGATCGACGCGAACGCGCGCTTGTCGATCTTCGACGCGTCGGCCACGAGCACCGCGTGCGTCGCCCGTGACGCCATGAGCGCATTCACGGCCGCCTCTCGCTCGTCGTGCGACGTCGGACCCACAGCCGGGTCCACCCCGTTCACGCCGATGAAGGCGAGGTCGAGCGTGATGGCTGCCGAGCACCGTGTCGGCGTAGGTGCCCACGAGCTCGTACGATCGCGCGTGCACGACGCCCCCCGTGACCACGGTCTTGATCTGCGGTCGCATGGCGAGCTGCATGGCGATGTTGATCGCGTTCGTCACGACCGTGAGGCTCGGCTCGGGCGACGGCTCCATGATGTCGGCGCGCGACATGAGTGCGTCGGCGATCGCGGTGGCGGTGGTGCCGCCGCAGAGCCCGATCACCGCGCCGCGCGGCACGAGCGAGCTCGCGGCCCTGGCGATGGCGGCCTTCGCCTCGGGATTCTGCTGGTTCTTGTAGCGGATCGGCAGGTCGTACGCAACCGAGTGGGCGACGGCACCGCCGCGCGTGCGCGTGAGGAGTTGCTGCTCGGCGAGGGCGTCGAGGTCGCGGCGCGCGGTCGCGGGGGAGACGTCGAGGCGCTCGACGATCTGGTCGACCTCGACCTGCCCGCTCTCGGCGAGCAGGTCGAGCACGGCACTCAGGCGTTCGGCGCGGTTCATCCGGTCTCCTTGGTGGTCGAGGCGAACAGGGCGAGGAGGCGGGCGGCCTCCGCACGCACCGCCGCACGGCCGGCCGCGACGTACGCGCGCGAGTCCACGGCCGCGGGATGCTCCGCCAGGTAGGCACGCACCGCTCGCGTGAACCCTCCGTTCAGGTGGGTGGACACGTTGACCTTCGTGAGTCCCGCGCGGATGCCGCGCACGATCGTCTCGTCGGGCACGCCCGACGAGCCGTGCAGCACGAGGGGCACCGGAACCGCCCGCGCGAGCCGCCCGACGAGGTCGAGGTCGATCGCCGCCACGCGCTCCGTCATGGCGTGCGACGAGCCGACGGCGACGGCCAGCGCGTCGACGCCGGTCTCGGCGACGAACCGCGCCGCCTCCTCGGGGTCGGTGCGGACGCCGGGTGCGTGGGCACCGTCCTTGCCGCCGATCTCGCCGAGCTCGGCCTCGACGAGCACGCCGGCGGCATCCGCACGATCCACCACCCGACGAGTCGTCGCGACGTTCTCGGCGAAGTCGAGCTTCGCCCCGTCGTACATGACCGAGCCGAATCCGCGGTCGATCGCGCGGAACGCGAGCTCCGGATCCTCGGCGTGGTCGAGGTGCACGGCGACTCGCGCCGACGACGCCTCGGCCACGGCGAGCGTCGCGAGCGCGATCGGGTCCAACCCGCCGTGGTAGCGCACGCAGTTCTCCGAGAGCTGGAGGATGACGGGCAGGCCCGCGTCCTCGGCGGCGCCGGCGAGGGCCTCGGCCGTCTCGAGGTGCACGACGTTGAACGCGCCGATGCCGCGGCGGGCGGCGCGAGCCTCGTCGAGCAGCGTGCGGGTCGGCGTGAGCGTCATCGGGCTTCCTCGACGATCGTGGAGATGAGGACCTCGCCGCGAGCACGCGGTGGGCGGGGGCGAGCTCACCCGCGAGCGGCATGAGCACCGCGCTCGCCGACCAGGCGGTCGCTCGGCGCGCGAGGTCGGAGCGGGCTCGTGCGGCGGCGTCCGTGTCGGACCAGAGGTCGCCGCCGTCGGCGAGGGCGGATGCGATCGCGGCGACCGCCGCGTCGCCCGCACCCGTCGCGTTGCCGTGCAGCGCACGGGGGAGGCGGGCCCGAAGGGGTGCGCCGCCTCGACCGACGACCAGCAGGCCGTCGGCGCCGAGCGAGACGAGCACGAGGCGTGCGCCGAGGTCGAGCAGCGAACGGGCGCCCTCGAGCGGGTCGCCGTGGCCGGTCGCGTCGGCGAGCTCCTCGCGATTGGGCTTCAGGGCGCCGGCGCCGGCACGTGCCGCAGCAAGGATGCCGGGCCCGCTGGTGTCGACGACGACGGGAACGCGGGTCGCGACGAGGCGGGCGACGAGCGCGCCGAGCTCCTCTGGGCCGAACCCCGGCGGCAGGCTCCCGCTGATCGCGACCGCCTGCGCCGTGCGCCCGAGGTCGGTTGCGGCGTCCGCGAGGGCGGCCGACTCGGCCGGGGAGAGGGGCGATCCGAGCTCGTTGAGGATCGATGACTCGCCGACGGCGTCGTCGACGATGGCGACGCTGCGGCGGGTCGCCGACGCGGTCGCGATGAGGCGGTGCGGGAGGCCGGATGCCGCGAGGTCGACGCGGAACTCGTCGCCGGATGCGCCGCCCGCCGTCGCGAGCGCGACGACGTCGTGCCCGGTCGCGCGCAGCACGCGGGCGACGTTCACGCCCTTGCCGCCCGCGCGGGACGCGCCGCGCGGCACACGGTGGGTGGCGCCGGGCGAGAGGCGGTCGACGTGCCAGGTGAGGTCGATCGCCGGGTTGGGCGTGACGGTGAGGATCATGCGGCGCTCTCTCGTGCGATGAGGGCGGCGCCGAGCAGGCCGGCGTTCCCGCCGAGCTGGGCGGGGACGAGCAGCGGGCGGCGGTGGAAGCTGAGTCGCTCGTTCACCCGCGACGCGAGCGGGGCGAACAGGGCGTCGCCGGCGCGCGAGAGGCCGCCGCCGATCACGATCGCCTCAGGGGCGACCGTCGCGGCGAGCTGCGCCACGGCGAACCCGAGGGCGTCGACCGCGGACTCCCACACCTCCCGCGCATCGGCGTCGCCGGCCTCGGCGCGAGCGAGGACGTCGCGTGCGCCGTCGACCTCGACGCCGGAGCGCTCGGCGTAGCGGCGGGCGATCGCGCCGGCCGAGGCGATCGCCTCGAGGCATCCGCGGGCACCGCAGGCGCAGCGCGGGCCCTCGGCGACGGGCGAGTGGCCGATCTCGCCCGCGTAGCCGCCGCCGAGGTGCGGCCGGCCGTCGAGGATCAGCGAGCCCGCGATGCCGGTGCCGATGACGAGCACCACCACGTCGTCGTACGCCCGTGCGGCGCCCAGCCGGTGCTCGGCCCAGCTCGCGGCCGTCACGTCGTGGTGGAACGCCATGGGCAGCCCGAGCGCAGCCTCGGCGAGGTCGCGGATCGGCGCATCGCGCCAGCCCAGGTTGCTCGCGAAGACCCCGACGCCTCGTTCGGCGTCGACGATGCCCGGCACGAGCAGGCCCGCCGCGACCGGGCGCAGGCCGGGATGGGCGTCGCGGAGCTCGGCGGCGAGCCCGGCCACCCGGTCGACGACCGCCTCGGCGGTGCGGTCGCCGTCGAGCGGCGTGGGCGTCCGGCGCAGCCCCAGCACGCGCCCGTCGGCGTCGACGAGCGCCGACTTGGTATCGGTGCCGCCGACGTCGAAGGCCAGCACGACCTCGCCGGGTCCGAGGGGCGCCGGCGAGGCATCCGGGGTCGCGGTCACGGTCGTCAGCCCTCGAGGATGACCGAGCGCGTCAGGTTGCGCGGCGAGTCGGGGTCGAGGCCCCTCGCCCGCGCCCGCTCGAGCGCCACGCGCTGGGCGCGCACGAGCTCGGCCATCGGGTCGAGGGTGCCGGCCTCGAATCGGGCGCCGGTCGCGGCGACCTCGGCCGGCAGGCCCGTCGGAGCCTCGCCGAAGTGCCAGGTGACCCGACCCGGCGCGGCGATCGAGATCGGGCCGTGCCGGTACTCCATCGATGGGTAGGACTCGGTCCACGACTGCGAGGCCTCGCGCATCTTGAGCGCGGCCTCGTGGGCGAGTCCCACGGTCCAGCCGCGGCCGAGGAAGGTGAACTGCTCGGCGTCCACGAACTCGGGATCGAGCTCCTCGGCGACCGCCCGGTCTGCGTCGGCGATCGCCGCGTCGAGGTCCTCGCCGAGCGAGCTGCGGAACAGCGCGAGCGCCGTCGTGGCGAAACGGGTCTGCACGACCGAGCGCTCGTCGGCGAACGGCATGGTCACGGACTCGTCGACGAGGCCGACGAGGGGAGAGTGCGCATCGCCGATGACGCCCACGGTGCGCACGCGACCGCGCAGGCGCTCCACGAGCTCGAGCACTTCGGTCGTCGTGCCCGAGCGGGTCAGCGCGACGACGGCGTCGTAGCCGCGGTCGACGAAGGCCTCGGATGCCGCGAACGCGTCGGTCTCGCCGTGGCCCCCCGTCTCCCGGAGCCACGCGTACGACTGTGCGATGAACCAGGAGGTGCCGCAGCCGACGACCGCGACGCGGGCCCCCCGCGCCGGGAGCAGTGAGTGCTCGTGGGTCATCGATGCCGCCCGGGCCCACATTTCCGGCTGGGAGGCGAGTTCCGCCGCCATGTGCGCTGCGGGGGTGACGGAGGGGCTCTGCAGTTCGCTCACGTTCGGTGCTCCAGATGGGGTGAGTGGTCCGCACGCGACGGGACACGGCGGCATGACGAATCAATGATTGCAGATGACTGTTATCAATGTCTATCAATCACCTGAACGATCGGTATCGAGAGATCGGTGGTGGTTCTCCGTTTGTGAGGGATCTGAACAAAATCCGGTAACAAATGTGTTTCCAGTCTTGACGGGCGAGATGCATCCGTCATAGATTTCCTCCGTCACTTGAACGGTCTTGATCGATTCAACGGCAAAACAGTCAGGAAACATCATCTGGGCCCGCTCGAGTTGCATGATTCCCGACGTACGCACCGTCGCGCGAGGCTCAGTTGCGTCAGGTGCCCATCCACCAGAGTGAGGAAGCACAATGAAGAAGTCACTGCGTCTCAGCACCGCGGTCGCGGTTGCCGCCGCAGCATCGCTCACGCTCGCGTCCTGCGGGTTCGGCGGCGGCTCCGGCTCCGACGACGAGGCCGGCGCCACCACGCTCGACCTGCTCGTCCCGAGCTACTCCGACAGCACCCAGGGCCTCTGGGAGGACGTCATCGCCGGCTTCGAGGAGGAGAACCCCGATATCAGCGTGAACCTCGAGGTGCAGTCGTGGGACAACCTGGAGTCGGTCATCACCACCAAGATCCAGGGCGGCGAGGCCCCCGACATCTACAACGGCGGCCCCTTCGCCGGCTTCGCGGCCGACGAGCTGCTCTACCCGGCCGAGGAGATCGTCTCGCCCGACACGTTCAGCGACTTCCAGGAATCCTTCGTCGCGAACGCCGAGGTCGACGGCACCGCCTACGCGCTGCCGCTGATCGCCTCGGCTCGTGCGCTGTTCGTCAACAACGCCCTGCTCGAGCAGGCCGGCGTCGCGGCGCCGCCCACGACGTGGGATGAACTGCTCGACGCAGCCACCAAGGTCTCGGCGCTCGGCGGCGGCATCGCCGGCTACGGCATGCCCCTCGGTTCCGAGGAGGCGCAGGCCGAGGCGGCCGTGTGGCTCTGGGGCGGCGGCGGCACGTTCGGCGACGCCGACGCGATCACGGTCGACGACCCGGCGAACCTGCCCGGTGCCGACCAGATCAAGAAGATGATCGATGCGGGCGCCACGCAGGCCGACCCGGGCTCGACCGACCGCTCGCCCCTCATGGACATCTTCATCCAGGGCCAGATCGGCATGCAGGTCGGCCTCCCGCCGACGGTCGGCCAGATCGAGGAAGGCAACCCCGAGCTCGACTACTCGATCGTGCCGATCCCGACCCAGGACGGCAGCCCCTTCACGCTCGGCGTCATGGACCAGCTCATGGCCTTCGAGAACGACGGCGACAAGCAGGACGCGATCACGGCGTTCCTCGACTACTACTACACGTCCGACGTGTACGTGCCGTGGGTGCAGACCGAGGGCTTCCTGCCGGTCACGAAGTCGGGCGCCGAGGCGCTCGCCGGTGAGGAGGCGCTCGCGCCGTTCCTCGAGGTGCTGCCCGACGCCCAGTTCTACCCGAGCACCAACCCGCAGTGGTCGGCGACGGATGCCGCGTTCAAGGCGCTGTTCGGACAGCTCCAGACGAAGCCCGCGCAGGATGTCCTGACCGAGATCCAGGCACAGGTCGACGCGAGCTGACCCGCCTCCGCTCGCACCACCATGGAGGGATCGGTGACCACCGAGATCATGAGTACCACGCCCGATGTGTCATCGATCCCCGCGGAGGCGGGAGCGGACGAGCGCCGCTCCCGCTCCGGCGGGCCGGCCGGCGGCGACGCCGGCCGGCCCCGCCGGGGCGGGCGCGACCTGGTCGCGTCGCTGCCCTGGATCGGTCCCGCCCTCATCCTGATCTTCGGCGTCGTGCTGTTCCCGGCCGTCGTCATGTTCTTCAACTCGACCCGCGACATCTCGATCTCGGGGATCGACCAGGGCTCGGTCGGCCTCGACAACTACGTCGAGGTGTTCACGTTCCCCTACTTCTGGCCGATCTTCGCGCGCACGATCGTGTGGGTCGTGGTCGTCGTGGCCGCGACCGTCGTGATCTCGCTCGGACTCGCGCAGATCCTCAACAAGGCGTTCCCCGGGCGTCGCATCGTGCGCCTCGCGGTGATCATCCCGTGGGCGGCATCCGTCGTCATGACCACGATGGTCGTCTACTACGGCCTCGAGCCGTACTTCGGCATCATCAACAAGTTCCTCGTCGACGTCGGGCTCGTCGACACGCCCGAGGGCTACGGCTGGACCCGCAACCCCGCCACCGCGTTCGCCTGGTCGATCGTCGTCGCGGTGTTCGTCTCGCTGCCGTTCACGACCTACACGATCCTGGCCGGCCTGCGACCATCCCGGGCGACGTGCTCGAGGCCGCCAAGATGGACGGCGCAGGACCGATGCGCACCTACGTGAGCGTCATCCTCCCGCAGCTGCGCGGCGCGCTCAGCGTGGCCGTGCTCATCAACATCATCAACGTCTTCAACTCGCTGCCGATCCTGAAGGTCATGACCGGATCGATCCCCGGCTACGACGCCGACACGATCATGACGCTGATCTTCAAGTACATCCAGAACCAGCACAAGGTCGACGTCGCGAGCGCGCTGTCGGTCGTCGCGTTCCTCATCGTCATCGTGATCGTCGCGGTGTACGTGCGGGTCGTCAAGCCCATGAAGGAGGTCTGAGCCGTGGCCGTCACCGCCCCCGCCTTCGAGACGATCGCCCCGCCGGCGGCATCCGCCCGCAAGCGCCGCTACACCGAGGACCAGGTGCCGATGGGCCGAGTGCTGATCCGCATGCTCGCCGGCCTCATCGTGCTGCTGGTCTTCATCCTCCCGTACATGATGATGTTCTTCGGCTCGGTGAAGACGAAGGCGCAGATCCGCTCGGTCGAACCCACGTACCTCCCGACGGAGTGGCACTGGGAGAACTACCTCAACATGTGGTCGACCCCCGAGACGCCGCTGCCGCAGAACCTCATCTCGACCATCGTCATCTCGGTGTTCGCGACGGTGCTCGTGCTCGGCGTCGCGCTGCCCGCCGCGTACTACACGGCCCGGTTCCGCTTCCCCGGGCGCTTCGTGTTCCTGTTCCTCGTGATCGTCACCCAGATGCTGCAGCCCGCGGTGCTCACGTCGGGACTCTTCCGCCAGTTCGTCGCGCTCGGCATGATCGACACCTGGGCGGCGATGATCTTCATCAACGCGGCGTTCAACCTGTCGTTCGCCGTGTGGATCATGCACTCGTTCTTCGCGGGCGTGCCGAAGGAGATCGACGAGGCCGCGCAGATCGACGGCGCGGGCCGGCTCACCGTGCTGTTCCGGATCCAGCTGCCGCTCGTCTGGCCGGGCATCGTGACCGCGATCGTGTTCACGTTCGTGGCGTGCTGGAACGAGTTCGCGGCCTCGCTCGTGATCCTCTCGACGGCGGGCAACCAGCCGCTCTCCGTGGCGCTCACGAAGTTCGTCGGCCAGTACGAGACCTCGTGGCACTACGTGTTCGGCATCTCGATCGTGGCGATCATCCCCGTGGTCGTGCTCTTCATGATCATCGAGAAGCGGCTCGTCGGCGGCCTCACGGCGGGCAGCGTCAAGTAGCGTCAGCCCGCGCGCGGTCACCCGGGCGCGCGCCGACCGCGCGCCCGGGCCGTCACCACGGCAGGTCGCTCGAGCGGTGGAAGTTCACGCCGAGTGCCTCGAAATGCCCCAGGAAGTCGACGAGGCGCGGCGCGAACTCGTCGAAGTCGCGGTCCGCTCCGTCGGCCGGCGCCGGCGACCATCCGATCTCGGCGAGCGCGCCGAGGCGGGGGAACGCCAGGAACTCGGCGTCCTCGATCGTGGCGACGGTCTCCGTCCAGAGCGGCGCCTCGATGCCCAGCACCTGGTCGTCGCCGACCCCGTCGAGGACGCGGGCGGGATCCCAGCCGTAGGCACCGGCGACGTCGGTCGGACCGGCCCAGCCGAGCCCGAGGCTGGTGTCGTCGGGGTACACCTGGTCGAGGTACGCGACGTCGGGCGGCGACATGATGATCGCTCCGCCCTGATCGAGGAACGACTCCATGAGTTCGACGGCCATCCCTCGATCTCGATGCGCCAGCCCTGGTCGTTGGCGAGGTGCAGATGCAGGGTGTTGATCTTGAGCATCGCGATCTCGTCGATGAACCGCTCGACCTCCTCGACGGTGAAGAAGTGCCGAGCGACGTCGAGCATCGCGCTGCGGTAGGTGAACCGCGGGTAGTCGGTGATCTCGACGCGACGACCTCGAGCGGATCGGCGAGCGGCTGCCCGCTCTCGACCGCAGCCGGCAGGAGCTGTCGGAACGTCTGCATGCCGTTCGAGAGCCCCGCGGCCGTGGTGGCACCGATGCGGACGCCCGCGCCCTCGACTCGGAGCCGGTACCCCTCGGCGGCGTGGTCCTCGGGCGCTTCGTCGCGGCCACCACGAGCGTGAGGTCGCCGGGCTCGGCCTCGCCGCGCACGATGGGCAGCTCGATGCTCGCGGCCGGAGCAGGCCGGCGAGCTGCCGGCCACGCCCCCGGCCTCCCGCGGGTCGCCGTCGAGGACGATGCGCGCATCGGGTGCGAGCCGGAAGGCCTCGCCGCGAACCCCCGTCACCTCGACCGGCTGCGGCACGACCGCGAGGTCGGGCGCCGGCGGAGGCGGCGCGGTCGTCGCACCGACGACGGCCGCTCCGGTGATCGCGACCGCTGCCAGGAGCGCCCCGTGCGAGCACCCAAGCCGTGCGCCTCTTCACCGTGTCCTGGTCCCCTCGAGCGTGTGAGCCGAGTATAGGCCCGCATGCCGAGGGGGCAGGCCGAGGGCTGGTGGCGGATGCCGCGGCATCCGCCACCTCGGCCGCGTGCGCTCAGGCGGCGTCGGCCGCCGTCGTCCAGAGCCCGAGGACATTGCCCTCGGTGTCGCGGAAGTAGCCGAAGTACCCCATGCCCGGGATCGCGGTCTTCGCCTGCACGACGCTCCCGCCGAGCGAGGTGATCCGCTCGAGTGCGGCGTCGATGTCGTCGACGTCGACCGTGATGATCGGATTCGCGAGGTCGCTCGTGCGTTCGAACATGCCGCCGTTGATCGCCCCGGGCTCGACCGGTATCTGCGTCGACTCGTCGATCGGCGTCGTCACCACGTTCGTGTACCCCAGCTCGGGCATGACGTCGAGCCGCCAATCGAACGCGGCTCCGTAGAACTCCCGTGCTCGCTCCTGGTCATCGGCCGGGATCTCGAAATGCACCACTCCGGACATCGTGGCCCCCTCTCGTCAGCGGCACCGGCACCCGTGCCGCTCCGGAGCATAGTCCGCACGTCGGGGAGCCGAAAGGGGTTCGGTGCGCGCCCGCGCTACTCCCGCCAGGGCACCCCGCGCACCGGGTAGTACGTGACGCCGAGCGCGTCGAGGTGCGCGCCGAGCCACGCGACGCGGGCGAAGAAGCGCCTCGTGGTCGCGCTGCGACGCGGGTGCGGGCGACCAGGCGATCTCGGCGATCGCGGCGATGCGCGGGAAGGCCATGAACTCGACGTCGGAGAGCGAGGCGAGCGTCTCGGTCCAGATCGGCGCCTCGATCCCGAGGATCTCCTCCTCGCCGACGCCGGGCACGATCGCGGTCGGCTCCCAGGCGAAGGCCTCGTCGAGCGTGGTGGGGCCCTTCGCCCAGTCGAGGCCGAGCCGGTGCCCGAGGGCGTTCTGCGGGTCGTCGACGTACTTCATGTCGAGATAGGCCACGTCCGCGGGCGACATGATCACCCGGCCGCCCTGCTCGACGAACGAACGGGTGAGCTCAGCCGCGTCGCCCTCGGGCTCGACGAAGCTCCAGTACTGCCCGACCGCGCCGGCGGGCAGCTCGCGCGAGGCGCCCATCTCGTGCCATCCGATGATCGTCTTGCCGGTCGCGGCGCCGGCCTGCGTCATCCGCCGCACGAGGTCGAGGTAGTCCGCCTCGGAGGTCGCGAGCGACTCGTCGCCGCCGAGGTGCAGCCATGGACCGGGCGTGAGCTCCGCGAGCTCGCGCGTGACGTCCGCGAGGAACCGGTCGGTGGCCGCTGCGCGTTCGGGCGACGCGCAGAGCGACGAGAAGCCGACCTCGGTGCCCTCGTACGGCGCCGGGGCAACGCCGTCGCAGTTCAGCTCGGGGTAGGCGCTGAGCGCCGCGTTCGTGTGCCCGGGCAGGTCGACCTCGGGCACGATGGTCACGAACCGTTCGGCGGCGTACTCGACGATCCGGCGGTAGTCGTCCTTCGTGTAGAAGCCGCCGCCGTCGCCGCCCACCGACGTCGATGCGCCGATGCCGGTGAGCTCGGGCCACGAGTCGATCTCGATGCGCCAGCCCTGGTCGTCGGTGAGGTGCAGGTGCAGCACGTTCAGCTTCAGGAGCGCGATCGCGTCGACGAAGCCGAGCACGTCCTCGACGGGGAAGAAGTGCCGGGCGACGTCGAGCATCGCGCCGCGGTAGGCGAAGCGCGGGGCGTCGGCGACGGATGCCGCGGGCACGGTCCATCCGCCGTCGGGCGCCGCTCGCGGCATCCGCCCGCTCGATCGCGGCGGGCAGCAGCTGCCGCAGCGACTGGGTGCCCCGGAAGAGGCCCGCCGCCGTGTCGGCCGCCGATGCGCACGCCGTCGGCGCCCGACTCGAGCGTGTAGCCCTCGGCGGCGCCGTCGGGCGCCTCGCCGTCGCGACGACGAGCGAGACGTCGGATGCCGCAGGCGCCCCCTCGAGGACGGGCAGCTCGAAGCCCGTGGCCGCCCGGGCCTGCCGCGCGAACGTCTCGGCGACGGCCGCGGCGCCCTCGCCGCTCACGACGAGCCGCGTCGACTCGGTGAGCCGGAACGGGGACTCGTCGCGGAGCTCGAAGGACGTGGGGGCGGGGATGATGCCGGTCACGGCGTCTCCGTTCTGTTCGGCGGTGCAGGCGGTGAGCGATCCGAGCGCGGCGGCGATCGTTGCGACGGTCGCGAGCGCGGCGAGGCGGTGGCGGGGCGGTGGCGGGCGGTGCGTCGGTGCATGCGTCCTCCGTGGTGGGCGAGAGGTCCGGCCGATAAGGCAAGACTCCTAACAAACGGCTGCGGCTCCATCCTGCCATGCGGCGACGCCGTGTGACAGGCTTGGTTGGGCGAACGGGCCGCGCGAGGCATCCGTTGCTATGCTTGCGAGCGTCGCGACTGGCGTTGAGATGGGTACCCATCGGGGAGCGACTGGCACGGACCGACCGCACGCCTGGGCCGGTGCGCCTGCTGCCGCGCGAGTCGCGCTCGCAGCAGCACCCATCAGGTCCGCATGTCATGAAGGAGCCAGTCTTGGCCGAATCCGCCATTTCCCAGCAATCGGTGCTGAACGCCCCGCTGTCAGAGGTCGACCCCGAGATCGCCGAAGTCCTCGAGCTCGAGCTCTGCGCGGCAGCGCGACTACCTCGAGATGATCGCGAGCGAGAACTTCGTTCCGGTCTCGGTGCTGCAGTCACAGGGCTCCGTGCTCACCAACAAGTACGCCGAGGGCTACCCCGGGCGCCGGTACTACGGCGGCTGCGAGTACGTCGACATCGCCGAGTCGCTCGCCATCGAGCGCGCGAAGAGCCTGTTCGGCGCGGAGTACGCGAACGTGCAGCCCCACTCCGGCGCGACCGCGAACGCGGCCGTGCTGGCGGCGATCGCCACGCCCGGCGACACGATCCTCGGCCTCGAGCTCGCGCACGGCGGCCACCTCACCCACGGCATGAAGCTCAACTTCTCGGGCAAGCTCTACAACGCCGTCTCCTACGGCGTGAACCCCGAGACGTTCCTCGTCGACATGGACGTGGTGCGCGACAAGGCCCTCGAGCACAAGCCGCAGGTCATCATCGCCGGATGGTCGGCCTACCCCCGCCACCTCGACTTCGCCGCGTTCCGCGAGATCGCCGACGAGGTCGGCGCCAAGCTCTGGGTCGACATGGCGCACTTCGCCGGCCTCGTGGCCGCGGGCCTGCACCCGAACCCGGTGCCGCACGCCGACGTCGTGAGCTCCACCGTGCACAAGACGATCGGCGGCCCGCGCTCGGGCTTCATCGTCGCGCGCGACATGGAGCTCGCGAAGAAGCTCAACTCCAACGTGTTCCCGGGCCAGCAGGGCGGACCGCTCATGCACGTGATCGCGGCCAAGGCCACGGCGTTCAAGATCGCGGCATCCGCCGAGTTCAAGGACCGCCAGGAGCGCACGCATCCGCGGCGCGCAGATCCTCGCCGAGCGCCTCACCGCCGACGACTCGCGCGCCGCGGGCGTCGACGTGCTCACGGGCGGCACCGACGTGCACCTCGTGCTCGCCGACCTGCGCAACTCGAAGATCGACGGCCAGCAGGCCGAAGACCTGCTGCACGACGACGCTCATCACCGTGAACCGCAACGCGGTGCCGTTCGACCCGCGCCCGCCGATGGTCACCTCGGGCCTGCGCATCGGCACGCCGGCGCTCGCGACCCGCGGCTTCGGCGACGCCGAGTTCACCGAGGTCGCCGACCTCATCGCGCTCGCGCTGCAGGGCGAGGCGGACGTCGCGGCGCTGCGCTCGCGCGTCGAGGCGCTCACGGCGGCCTTCCCGCTCTACCCGGGCCTCGTGCAGTAGTCGTTCGAATCGGAGCACCGACGCAGTTCAGCTCGGGGTAGGCGCTGAGCGCCGCGTTCGTGTGCCCGGGCAGGTCGATCTCGGGCACGACGGTGACGAACCGCTCGGCGGCGTACTCGACGATGCGGCGGTAGTCGTCCTTCGTGTAGAAGCCGCCGCCGTCGCCGCCCACCGAGGTCGATGCGCCGATGCCGGTGAGCTCGGGCCACGAGTCGATCTGCGATGCGCCAGCCCTGGTCGTCGGTGAGGTGCAGGTGCAGCACGTTGAGCTTCAGCAGCGCGATGCGCGTCGATGTAGCCGCAGCACGTCCTCGACGGGGAAGAAGTGCCGGGCGACGTCGAGCATCGCGCCGCGGTAGGCGAAGCGCGGGGCGTCGGCGACGGATGCCGCGGGCACGGTCCATCCGCCGTCGGGTGCGCTCGCGGCATCCGCTCGCTCGATCGCGGCGGGCAGCAGCTGCCGCAGCGACTGGGTGCCCCGGAAGAGGCCCGCCGCCGTGTCGGCGCGCGATGCGCACGCCGTCGGCGCCCGACTCGAGCGTGTAGCCCTCGGCGGCCTCGCGGCGCCTCGCCGTCGTCGACGACGAGCGAGAGGTCGGATGCCGCCGGCGTCGCCCTCGACGACGGGCAGCTCGAACCCCGTGGCCGCCCGGGCCTGCCGCGCGAACGTCTCGGCGACCGCCGCCGCGCCCTCGCCGCTCGCGACGAGCCGCGACGACTCGGTGAGCCGGAACGGCGCACTCGTCGCGGAGCTCGAAGGACGTGGGGGCGGGGATGATGCCGGTCACGGCGTCTCCGTTCTGTTCGGCGGTGCAGGCGGTGAGCGATCCGAGCGCGGCGCGCGATCGCCGTGGCGACGGTCGCGAGTCGGCGGCCGAGGCGGCGGCCGGGTGGCGGGTGGCGGGCGGTGCGTCGGTGCATGCGTCCTCCGTGGTGGGCGGAGGTCCCGACCGATAAGGCAGGACTCCTAACAAACGGCTGCGGCTCCATCCTGCCACGCGGCGACGCCGGATGACAGGCTTGCCGCGGGCGAACGGGCCGCGCGAGGCATCCGTTATGCTCGTGAAGGTCGCAACTGGCGTTGAGGTGGGCACCCACCGGGGGACGACCGACTACGGCATTCGACCGCACGCCTGGGCCGATGCAACAACCTCTGGTTGTTGAGCGCCCGCGAAGCGGGAATATTAAGAAACACGAAGCCGCCATCAAGGAAGATCGTCATGACCGATCATGTACTTCAACGCGCCGCTCGCGGAGGTCGACCCCGAGATCGCCCAGGTGCTCGAGCGCGAACTCGAGCGTCAGCGCGGGTACCTCGAGATGATCGCGTCCGAGAACTTCGTCCCCGTCTCGGTGCTGCAGTCGCAGGGTTCGGTGCTGACGAACAAGTACGCCGAGGGCTACCCCGGCCGCCGCTACTACGGCGGCTGCGAAGAGGTCGACGTCGCCGAGGAGCTCGCGATCGAGCGGGCGAAGTCGCTGTTCGGCGCCGCGTTCGCGAACGTGCAGCCGCACTCGGGTGCGACCGCGAACGCCGCGGTTCTGCACGCGATCGCGCGCCCCGGCGACACGCTGCTCGGCCTCTCGCTCGATCAGGGCGGCCACCTGACGCACGGCATGAAGATCAACTTCTCGGGCCGGCTCTTCAACATCGTCGCGTACGGCGTCGACCCCGAGACGTCGATCATCGACATGGACGAGGTGCGCCGCCTCGCGATCGAGCACAAGCCGAAGGTGATCATCGCCGGCTGGTCGGCCTACCCGCGCCAGCTCGACTTCGAGGCCTTCCGCGCGATCGCCGACGAGGTCGGCGCGCTGCTCTGGGTCGACATGGCGCACTTCGCCGGGCTGGTCGCCGCCGGCCTGCACCCGAACCCGGTGCCGCACGCGCACGTCGTCTCCTCGACCGTGCACAAGACGATCGGCGGACCCCGGTCGGGCTTCATCCTCACAACGACGCCGACATCGCGAAGAAGATCAACACGGCGGTGTTCCCGGGCCAGCAGGGCGGGCCGCTCATGCACGTCATCGCGGCCAAGGCGACGGCGTTCAAGCTCGCGGCGACCCCCGAGTTCAAGGAGCGCCAGGAGCGCGTCCTGAGCGGTGCGCACATCATCGCCGAGCGGCTGTCGCAGCAGGACGTGAAGGATGCCGGCATCGCCGTCCGCTCGGGCGGCACCGACGTGCACCTCGTGCTCGTCGACCTGCGCGATGCGGCGATCGACGGCAAGCAGGCCGAAGACCTGCTGCACGAGATCCACATCACGGTGAACCGCAACGCGGTGCCGAACGACCCGCGGCCGCCGATGGTCACGTCGGGACTGCGCATCGGCACGCCGGCTCTCGCCACGCGCGGCTTCGGCGACGCTGAGTTCCACGAGGTCGCCGACATCATCGCGCTCGCGCTGCTCCCGGAGCGGACGTGAGGCTCTGCGCGCACGGGTGGGCGCCCTGACCGCGGCGTTCCCGCTCTACCCGGGCTCGAGCAGTAGTGGTCCGAATCG
>CAWCWD010000026.1:0-14782 GCA_963799015.1 uncultured Actinomycetota bacterium
GATTGAGGAGCGCCGAAGGCGCGTCTCGAATCCTGGCGCTCATGGCGGCGAGTTAGGAGACGCGTCCGGCTGCGCCGGGCGCTCCTCAACCCACAGAAGTCCTCAGCGCGGAGCGGGTTTCGAGACGCCGCTCCGCGGCTCCTCAACCCACAGAAGTCGTCAGCGCGGAGCGGGCGCGGTCGACGACCGCACGACGAGCTCGGGCGCGAAGAACACCTCGTCGCCGATCGACTCCTCGCTCGACATCTGACGCATGAGCAGCTCGATCACCATGCGGCCCATCGCCTCGATCGGCTGGCGCACCGTCGTGAGCGGCGGCTCGGTGCAGTTCATGAGCGCCGAGTCGTCGTAGCCGATGACCGACACGTCCTCGGGCACCCGCAGGCCGGCCCGCCGCACCGCGCGGATGGCGCCGAGCGCCATCGGGTCGCTCGCGCAGACGATGCCCGTGACGCCGGCGGCGAGGAGCTTCGTGGCCGCGGTCTGGCCGGACTCGAGCGAGTAGAGCGAGTGCACGACGCGGTCGTCGCCGAGCTCGAGGCCGAGGCGGGCGGCCATGCGCACGGCCGCCGCGTGCTTGCGGCGCGAGGGCATGTGGTCGCGCGGACCGAGCAGGATGCCGATGCGCTCGTGCCCGAGCTGCACCAGATGTCCGAACGCCTGCTCCATCGAGGTGGCGTCGTCGCAGGAGACGGTCGCGAAGCCCAGCCCGTCGATGGGCGCGTTCACCAGGACGGTGGGCAGCTTCAGCTCGACGAGCCGCGCGTAGTGGTCGTGGTTCACGTCGGCCTGCGCGTACGCACCGCCCGCGAAGATCACACCGGAGACCTGCTGGTGCAGGAGGAGCTCCACGTAGTCGGACTCCGAGATGCCGCCCGCGGTCTGGATGCAGAGCACGGGCGTGTACCCGTTCTGGGCCAGTCCGCCGCCGATGGCCTCGGCGAGCGCCGGGAAGATCGGGTTCTGCAGCTCGGGCATCACGAGGCCGACGAGCCTGGCCCGTTCGCCGCGGAGCTTGGTGGGGCGCTCGTACCCGAGCACGTCGAGCGCGGTGAGCACGGCGTCGCGCGTGGAGGCGGACACGCCGGGCTTGCCGTTCAGCACGCGGCTCACGGTGGCCTCGCTCACTCCGACCTTGCGCGCGACATCCGCGAGTCTCCTCGACATGAGCGCCATGCTACGGCAGGCCACGCAAGAACTCGACAGCGCGGCCGCGGGCGCTAAGGCGGCTGCCTCTGCCGTAACCGCTTCACACGGTCTTCGTCAATGCCTCGCCGCATTCAATGCCTCGCCGCATCGCCGCGAGGGGCGTAGCGTCCGGAGTACCCGGACGCCCGCGCATCCGAGTGCCTGGAAGGAGCACACCATGGAACAGTCGATCGGTCGGGCCACCGAACCGACGACGGAGGCGGGCGCACCCGACGCCCGCGAGATCGCCACAGCCGCAGAAGTCGCCCCCGACGTCCCCACCCCCGAACTCGACGACGACGTTCGACGCCGGGTGCGAGACGTCCCCCGTCGCTGATGCGGCGAGGACACCGGGATCACCGACCTCGATGAGCTGCAGCGAGCGATGGACCCCCTGGATCCGACGACGTCCGCGCCGGCCGACGGGTGACCCGCTCGACCCCGACGGCGGCGTGATCTGATCGCCGCACCCCGCGACGAGGCACCTGCACCGACGGTTCGAACTCGATCGGCGATCCATCCGCCGCACGGCGACTAGAGTCTCGCCATGGGCAAGTTCATCTACAACTCCTCCGTGCGCGAGATCGAGATCGAGGACCGCACCCTCGCCCATCTGCGTGTCGCGATCCTCAACAAGCTCCGCCGCTCCGAGAGCTTCGCGATGACGTGGGAGCACGGGGTGGAGAACGGCAGCGGCCGCACCACGATCTGGCTGCACGAGTCGATCCCCCTGCAGTTCGTGTTCAGCGGCAACCGGCCGCCGAAGCTCAACCGCCTGTGGATCGAGCAGATGCTGCTGTCGGCCAACAGCACCGCCGGCCTGCAGTACGTGCCCGAACCGACCGAGAACGAGCCCATCGACTCCGAATAGCGCACGAGATCCAGGCGCGTGGGCGACGCCCACGGCCGGACGCGGCAGGTCGTCAGTCGACGGCCTCGATCTGCGTCATGACGTACCGCTGCTCGGACGGCGTCAGCCGTTCGGGAGCCGTGCCGCCCGTGAGCGCCTCGATCTCGGCCGCCGTCTCGGCGTCGAGGTCGGCCTCGAGCCCGGCGAGCAGCCGATGCTTGGCCTCGATGGAGAGATGCGGCCACCAGCGTTCGATCTCGACGCGGCCTGCGGTCGTGTCCTCAGTCGTGCCCATCCGCTCCTCCTTCGGCGACGCTCCGCCGTCGAGCGTGTCACTCGCCTATGCGGGCTGCGTCTCGTTCTCGATGTCGATCTGCTGCACGTCCGCACCGACGTGCACCGGCTGGTCGGGCGTCGTGGCGATCGCGTCGGTGTCGAGGTGCTCGGGAACCAGGAAGATGCCGCCCGTGCTGTTGGCCGACCGCATCAGGTCCTCGATCCAGTTGCGGCTGAGTTCGGGCGCCTCGGGCTCGTCGAACACGAACCGGAGCGGGATCGACGGATGCAGCCACAGGGTGCTGCGTCCGCGCGGCTGGTCCTCGGTGTGCTGCCACGAGAGCGTGAAGCTCTCGCCTCGGCGCAGCTTGGTCGTGACCGCGACCTTCAAGTGCGCGAGTGCCCGGTCTTCGATTCCGATCGGCGTACCGGAGTCACCGTAATACAGCGTTCCCACGGAATCAGCTTAGGCCGGTCCGGGCCCCGTGGCGCGAATTCGCGGACGACATGGATGGAGCGGGCGACCCGAAGGCCGCCCGCTCCTGAAGTGGTGGCGCGGTGGATCAGACCGTGCGGTTCCCGCCGAGGGTGCGCACGAGGAACACGATGGCCGCGATGACCAGCAGCACGATGCCGACCCACAGCAGGAAGTTCAGCGTGGGGACCACACCGCCGGTGATGAGCAGGATGACGGCGACGATGGCGATGATGGCGACGAGGATGTTCATGATCTCTCCTTCACGAGATCCGCACCCGTGATCGACGGGGACGGACGACGGCTCCCCCGGTACGGGAGGAGCCTCCGGACGAGGGTACGTCCGTGCCGTCGACGCTACGGGCGGCCGGCTCCGGGCGGCTAGGGGTTGACCCCCGTTCGCGGGGCGTGCTAGCGCGCCAGCGGCCGCGGATCCGCGGGAACATGCGGCACGCGGCATCCGTCGGTGGACTCACTGAGGTTGCGACCGGATGCCGGCGGATGCCGCAGCGCGGCCTCGTCGCACCGTGTCAACCCCCGTGCGGCCCGCACCGTGCCCGCGTAGCGTGGCGGGCGATCGAAGGGGGGCCTGATGATCAACGATCAGCTCATCGATCCGACCACGAAGCATACGACCGACCCGTTCCCGCGCCAGGAACAGGTGCCGCCGGGACTGACCGAGCGCATGGCGCCGCAGCCCGACCACGGCGAGCAGAGCTACCGGGGCAACCGACGCCTCGAGGGCCGGCGCGCCCTCATCACCGGCGGGGACTCCGGAATCGGCCGGGCCGTCGCGATCGCGTTCGCGCGGGAGGGCGCGAACGTCGCGATCGCCTACCTGCCGAGCGAGCAGGCCGACGCCGAGGAGACCGCGGAGTGGATCAGGGATGCCGGCGCGGATCCGCTGCTGCTGCCGGGCGACCTGCGCAGCGAGCAGCACTGCAAGGACCTCGTCGCGCACACCGAGCAGGCGTTCGGCGGGCTCGACCTGCTCGTGCTGAACGCCGCGCACCAGCGCAATCGCGGCGGCATCGACGAGATCCCGACCGACGACTTCGAGCACGTCGTGCGCGTGAACCTGTTCGCGCCCGTGTTCCTCGCCCGAGCGGCCGTGCCGCTCATGGAAGCCGGGTCGAGCATCATCACCACCACGTCGATCCAGGGCTTCGATCCGTCGTCGGCGCTCGTCGACTACGCCATGACGAAGGCGGCGCTCGTGGCGTTCACCAAGGCACTGGCCGAGGAGCTCGGGCCCCGCGGCATCCGCGTGAACGCCGTCGCGCCCGGCCCGATCTGGACGCCGCTCATCCCGTCGACCGGATGGCCCGACCACCTGCCGGAGTTCGGCCGCAACACCCCGCTCGGCCGCGCCGGGCAGCCCGCCGAGCTCGCGGGCGCCTACGTGTACCTCGCGTCGGACGACGCGTCGTACGTCTCGGGTGCGGTGCTGCCGGTGACGGGCGGCCGCTCACTGTGAGCGACGTCGGATCGGAGAAGGAGAGGAGCACCGCATGCCAGGACGAAGGAACGCGTCGCTGAAGGATCCCGAGCTCTACGAGGAGCTCCGCAAGGACGGCGCGTCGAAGGAGAAGGCCGCGCGCATCTCGAACGCCGCGGCGGCGCAGGGCCGCAGCGCGATCGGACGGAAGGGCGGCGAGCACGGCGACTACGAGGACTGGACGGTCGAGGAGCTGCGCAAGCGCGCCAAGGAGCTCGGCCTCACGGGCTACAGCGGCAAGCGCAAGGCCGAGCTGATCTCCGTGCTCCGCAACCACTGAGCCCGCGGATGCCGCGCCTCCGGCGGGTGGAGCCCTACCTGTCGCCCGGCTACACCAGGGTGCGCCGGGGGCGCGGCTTCGGCTACGTGCACACCGACGGCGGAACGGCCGGCCGCGCCGAGCGTGCCCGCATCGCGGAGCTCGCGGTGCCGCCCGCGTGGGAGGACGTGTGGATCGCCGAGGCCGAGAATGCGCACATCCTGGCGGTCGGCGTGGATGCCGCGGGGCGGCGCCAGTACCTCTACCACCCCGTGTGGCGCGAGAAGCAGGACGCGGAGAAGTTCCTGCGCATGACCGCGCTCGCCGGGGTGCTGCCGTCGGCGCGTCGGGGCGTGCGGCGCGACCTCGCCCGGGCCGAGCTGCCGAGGGAGCGCGTGCTCGCCGCAGCGTTCCGCACGCTCGATCTCGGGGCGATCCGCATCGGCTCCGAGGAGTCGCTCGCGGGGTTCCGCAGCCGCGGCCTCACGACGCTGCTCGTCCGCAATGCGGCGCTCGACGACGCCGAGACGGTGCGGTTCCGGTTCCGCGCGAAGGGCGGCATCGCGCAGGACGTGCGGGTGGCGGATGCCGCGCTCGCCGCGTTCGTCGAGCACAACGCCGAGCGGTCGGCTGCGGCGCGGCTCTACGCATGGTCTGAGGGACGGCGGATGCGGGCGGCCGTCGCCGCCGACGTGAACGAGGACATCCGGGAGCGCACGGGAGGGGAGTTCACCGCGAAGGACTTCCGCACCCTGCGGGGCACCATCGCCGCCGCCGACCGGCTCGCCGAGCTCGGGCCGGGGCCCACCGTCCGGGCACGGCGACGCGCCGTCCGCGAGGCGATCGAGCACGCGAGCGACGTGCTCGGCAACACGCCGACGATCGCGAAGGCGAGCTACGTCGACCCGCGCGTGGTCACGGCGTACGAGCACGGACGCCTCATCGGCCTGCGCGGCACGCGGGAGACGGCGCTGCTGGCCCTGCTCGTCGACGACGCCTGAGCGTCAGGCCGCGATGGCCGGCTGCGGGTCGGGCTCCGCCTCGGGATCACGCTTCCCGAACCACCTCGTCGGGCCGCTTGTCGGGACGCAGTCCACGCCACCGCGGATGCCGCGCCACGCCGGTGCGGGTCCACTCGCCGAATTCGATCTCGCCCACGAGCTCGGGTCGCACCCACACCGCGTCCTTCGCGTCGGCGGCGGGGACCTCGAGGAACGGCGGATCCGCCTGCTCGAGCTCACCGAGCCGCCGCAGGAGGCGATCGAGCTCGACCTCGCGGAATCCGCTGCCGACACGGCCGGCGTACTCGAGGCCGCGGTCGCCGGGGATGCCAACGAGCAGCGACCGGATGTGCCCCGTGCGCGTGCCGATGCCCTTGCGGTAGCCGCCGATCACGACCTCCTGGGTGCGTGTGAGCTTCAGCTTCAGCCAATCCTCCGACCGCTCGCCGGGCCGATAGGGCGAGTCGGGGCGCTTCGCCACGAGGCCCTCGAGGCCGAGCCGCCGGCTCTCCTCGAACGCCTCCTCCGGACTGCCGGATGCCGCCGCGGGCAGTTCGACCGGGATGCCGCGCCGAAGTCGGACGAGCCGCTCGAGCCGCTCGCGCCGGGCGCCGATAGGGCTCCGACATCACCGAAGAGCCCGCGATCTCGAGCACGTCGAAGAGCAGGAGCCGAACCGGCACCGAGGCGACGAGCCGCTCGATCTCGCGCGGACGGCTGAGGTTCATGCGCTGCTGCATCCGCTCGAAGCTCGGCCGGCCCTCTTCGTCGAGGGCCACGATCTCGCCGTCGACCAGCGCGTCGCCGCGGAGTACCCGCGGCAGCCCCGCCAACTCGGGATACGTGGCCGTCACGTCGTTGCCCCGGCGCGACAGCAGCCGGATGCCGCCGCCGTCGGCGCGCGCGAGCACGCGGATGCCGTCCCACTTCCACTCGAGCGCCCACTCCCCGCGCGCCAGCATGCCGAGGGTCCCCGACGTGGCGAGCATCGGGCGCACGAGGATCGGCTCGACCGCGTGCTCCTCGTCTGCGGGTCGAGGAGCCCCCGCTTCCTCTGCGGGTCGAGGAGCCCCCCGCTGCCTCTGCGGGTCGAGGAGCCGACGGAGGCGGCGTCTCGAGACCTTCCTCTGCGGGTCGAGGAGCCGACGGAGGAGGCGTCTCGAGACCACCCCCTGCGGGTCGAGGAGCCGACGGAGGCGGCGTCTCGAGACCACCACGTCGTCGCGGATCTCGAGACGCGTCGCGCTGCGCGCGGCGCTCCTCGATCCGCATCGCCTCGCCGTCGCGTGCCGCGCCTTCGACGACGGGCTCCAGTGACCCGGCCGCTGGTCCTTCATGCGGTGCAGCAGCCAGCTGCTCTTCTCCCCCGACCCGTCGGTGCGGATGAGCGCGAGCCGCACGCGGCCGCCGAGCGGACCGCCCGGCTGCCCGTCGACGTCGATGATGACCTCGTCGTCGCGCCACTTCTCGGTCTCGTACGTGCCGGAGTCCCAGATCGTCATCGAGCCCGCGCCGTACTCCCCGGCCGGGATGGTGCCCTCGAAGGTCGCGTACTCCATCGGGTGGTCCTCGGTCTGCACCGCCAGGTGGTTGACACCCGGAGGTCGTCGGGCACGCCCTTCGGCACCGCCCAGCTCTTCAGCACGCCGTCGCGTTCGAGCCGCAGGTCGAAGTGCAGGCGTCGCGCGTGGTGCTCCTGGATGACGAAGCGCGGATCGCCGGCGCTCGACGCGCCCCAACTCGACGACGGCATGGGCTCGGGGGTCACGCCGCTCTTGCGCATCGAGAGGTACTCGGCGAGCGGTCCGTCGTGCGAGGCGGCGGTGATCACGGCGAGCGGGTCGTCGCCGGATGCCACGCGCTCGAGCACCTCGGCCGCCTCGAGGTGGCGCAGCTCGGGGTCGTCGAGCTCCGCCCAGGTGCGCGGCGCCGCGACCGTCGGGCGGAAGCGACCTCGCAGCGAGTACGGCGCGATCGTGGTCTTCTTGCCGTTGTTCTGGCTCCAGTCGATGAGCACACGCCCCCCGCGGAGCGTCTTGCGCATGCTCGAGACGACCAGCTCGGGGTGGTCGGCCTCGAGGGCGCGGGCGAGCTCGTGCGCGACCTGCGACACCTGCTCGGACGTCTGGCGACCGTCGAGCGCCGTGTAGAGGTGGATGCCCTTGCTGCCGCTCGTGACCGGCATCGCCTCGAGCCCCATGCCCGAGACGAGGTCGCGCACGAGCCGCGCGACCTCCGCGCAGTCGGCCAGCCCCATCCCCTCGCCCGGGTCGAGATCGAAGACCATGCGGTCGGGATTCCCCGGCTCGCCCCGCGCATCGAATCGCCACTGCGGCACGTGGAGCTCGAGCGCGGCGAGCTGCGCGAGCCACACGAGCGTGGCGCGGTCTCCGGCGATCGGGTAGGTCTTCGGCCCGTCGGAGTGACGGATGACGGCGGTGCGGACCCAGTCGGGCGCGTGCTCGAAGTTCTTCTCGAAGAAGGCCGACTGCGGGGCATCCGGGGTGCCGACGCCGTGCACCCAGCGCTTGCGGGTGACCGGGCGGCCGGCGACGAGCGGCACCATGACCGGGGCGACCTCCGCGTAGTAGGAGATCACCTCGCCCTTCGTCATGCCCGTCTCGGGATACATGACCTTGTCGAGATTCGTCAGCCGCATCCGTCGACCGTCGACCTCGACGAGTTGGCGCGCGCCCTCGGCCATGCCCCCATCCTGTCGGGTGCGGATGCCGCAAGCCAGCGTTCGCGGCATCCGCACCCTGCGCCGTGACCCGCGTCCAGGTGGCGCGGGACGGTCAGGCCTGGTCGGTGGGCATGATCCACAGCTCGCCGATGGAGGTGTGCCGCGGGCGGGTGACCATGTAGGCGACACCGTCGGCGATGTCCTCGGGCGCGAGGACCTCGGTCTGCTCGTAGAAGGGGGTGGTCATCTCGCCCTGGATCTCGGGGCTGTTGTGCGACGCGAGTTCGGTCGCGACACCGCCCGGCTCGAGGACGCCCACGCGCACGTGGCGCCGGGTGACCTCCTGGCGCAGCGACTCGGTGAACCCGTTCACGCCGAACTTGGTGAGGTTGTAGACGCCGTAGCCGCTCCAGGCGACTCGGCCGGCGATCGAGCTGATGTTGACGATGTCGGCGACCCGGCGCGGCCCATCCTCAGCGGCCTCGAAGCAGGTGCGGCAGGGCGGCGCGGGTCGTGGAGAGCAGGCCGCGGACGTTCACGGCGATCATGCGCTCCCACTCCTCGACGTCGGCGCCGACGACCGGGCCGAGGAGCATCAGGCCGGCGTTGTTGACGAGCATGTCCAGTCGTCCGAATCGCTCGACGACCTGCTGGACGGCCGCCTCGGCCTGGGACGTCGGTGATGTCGGCTTCCACGGCCAGCGCGGTGCCGCCCGCCGCCTGGATCTCGGCTGCGAGCGCCTCGAGGCGGTCGCGTCGTCGAGCCACGAGGGCGACGGATGCACCGTGCTCGGCGAGCCGGCGGGCGGTGGCCGCACCGATGCCGCTGCTCGCCCCCGTGACGAGGGCGACGGTATTGCTCAGTGATGAAACCACGGAAGGTGTTTCCTGTTCGTTCGAAGGTGGTGCGTCGGTCAGACGGTGGCGTCGTCGTGGAGGAGTGAGCTCGAGAGCTCGCGGTGGGCGTCGGCCTGCTGGAGCAGGGTCTTGGCCTTCTGCTCGGCGGTCACGATGGCGTCGGCACCGGCGAGGAACCGCAGCGGCGGCTGCTCGGAGTCGGCGAGGGTGACGAGCGCGGCGGCGAGCTTCGCCGGGTCGCCCGTCTGCTGGCCGTTCATGCCCGTCCACGCCTCGATCGTCGCCGTCGTGCGGTCGGCGTAGTCCTCGATCGACAGCTCGGGCCAGATCGTGGACGAACCCTCGACGAGCAGCTCGGTGCGGAAGAACCCGGGCTCGACGACGGTCGTGTCGATGCCGAACGGTGCCACGTCGAGCGCGAGCGACTCCATCCAGCCCTCGACGGCGAACTTCGACGCGGAGTACGCGGAGCAGAAGTCCACGCCGACGAGACCGGCGGTGGAGCTGATGGTGATGACGTGGCCGCTGCGCTGCCTCCGCATGATGGGCAGGATCGCGCGGGTCACGTTGAGCGGGCCGAAGAAGTTCGTCTCCATCTGCCTGCGGTACTGCTCGGGGCTGATCTCCTCGAAGAAGCCGGCATAGAAGTTGCCCGCGTTGTTCACGAGCACGTCGATGCGACCGAATCGCTCGACGGCCGCCTGGGCGGCGGCGTCGGCGGCATCCTGGTCGGTGATGTCGAGCGCGACGGTCAGCAGGTCGTCGTGCTCGCCGATGGCGTTGCGGACTCGGTCCGCGTCGCGGCCGGTCGCAACGACCGAGTGTCCGGCGGCGAGAGCCGCCTTCGCGATGTCGATGCCCATGCCACGGCCGGCGCCGGTGACGAACCACACCTTGTTGTCAGTCATGTTCCTGTGTGCCTTTCGTTGAGGTGATCCCAGTTGAATTCAGTTCCCGCGGGCGAGGGAGACCCGCTCTATCCGGTTAATGGCAGGGACCCCCTCACCGTGCGTGCGCGGTCGTAGGGTCGAGGCATGGACACTCGGCGCGACATCCGTGAGTTCCTGACCACTCGGCGGGCCAGACTCACGCCCGACCAGGCGGGGCTGCCGAACTTCGGCGGTCGCCGCCGCGTACCCGGCCTGCGCCGCGAGGAGGTCGCGTTGCTCGCCGGCATGAGCGTCGAGTACTACGTCCGCTTCGAACGCGGCAACGCCATCGGTGTCTCGGAGGCGGTGCTCGAGGGCATCAGCCGCGCGCTCCAGCTCGACGACGCCGAGCGCACGCACCTCCACGACCTCGTCCGCGCGGCGAACGAGGGCATCCGGCCCCAGCAGCGTCGGAGGTCATCGCCGAAGACAGCAGCTGCGGCCCGGGCGTGCAGCAGTTGCTCGACGCGATGACGAACGTGCCCGCGATCGTGCAGAACGGGCGCCTCGACATCGTCGCCGCGAACCGGCTCGGCATGGCGCTCTTCTCGGAGATGTACGTCCAGCCGCAGCGTCCGGCGAACTTCGGCCGCTTCCTGTTCCTCGACCCGCGCGCGCAGGCCTTCTACCTCGACTGGGAGGACGCCGCGCAGCAGACCGTGGCGCTGCTGCGCACCGAGGCGGGACGCGCGCCGTACGACCGCTCCCTCAGCGACCTCGTCGGCGAACTCTCCACCCGCAGCGACGCGTTCCGCACGCTGTGGGCGTCGCACGATGTCCGCGAGCACCGCACCGGAGTCAAGCGCATCCACCACCCCGTCGTCGGCGACCTCCAGTTGAACTACGAGGCCTTGGAGCTGTCGTCGGAGCGCGGACTGCTCTTCATCGCGTACACCGCCGAACCCGGCTCAGCCTCGCACGACGGGCTGCAGTTGCTCGCCAACTGGGCCGCGACCGACGACCAGGTCGCCCGCACGTCGCCCGTTGCCACCGAGACGACGGATGGGGCGTGAGCCGCCCCATGCCTCCCACGGATCGGAGCATACTGCACCTGCGACCGGTGACGTGAACGGGACGGATGCCGCAAGGGGTACCGCTCGCGGCATCCGCGGGTGTGTACTGGTGTGATGCGAGCCGTCTGGAAAGGGGCGGTCACATTCGGCCTGGTCAATGTGCCCGTCAAGTTGTACAGCGCCACCGAGGACCACGACGTGTCACTGCACCAGGTGCACGACGAGGACGGCGGGCGCATCCGCTATCAGCGCATCTGCGAGATCGACGGCAAGCCCGTCGACTACAAGAACATCGACAAGGCCTACGACGACGGCGAGCGCACGGTCGTCATCACCGACGAGGACCTGAAGTCGCTGCCCGCCGAGCGCAGCCGCGAGATCGAGGTCGTCGAGTTCGTGCCGACCGAGCAGATCGACCCGATCATGTTCGACAAGAGCTACTACCTCGAGCCCGACTCCGCGTCGAACAAGGCCTACGTGCTGCTGCGTCGCACGCTCGAGTCGACCGACAAGACCGCCGATCGTGCAGATGGCGCTGCGGCAGAAGACGCGGCTCGCGGCGCTGCGCGTGTACGGCGACGTGCTCATGGTGCAGACGCTGCTGTGGAGCGACGAGGTGCGCGAGGCGAACTTCCCGTCGCTCGACGAGCCCGTGAAGATCTCGTCGAAGGAGCTCGACCTCTCGAAGCAGCTCGTCGAGAGCCTCGTCTCGGACTTCGAGCCCGAGCAGTTCGTCGACGAGTACCAGCAGGAGCTGCGCACCCTCATCGAGGCCAAGCTCGAGCAGGGCGACGCGATCGACACCGCCGCCACGTTCGGCGAACAGCCCGAGGAGGAAGAGGGCGGCGAGGTCATCGACCTCATGGAGGCGCTGCGGCAGTCGATCGCGTCGAAGCGCGGCGGGTCGGATGCCGCGAAGGGGGCTCGAGGCCGCGTCGAAGAGCTCGTCCGCGGGTCGAAGGCGGCCTCGGGCTCGGACGAGGACGCGAAGAAGAAGGCCCGGCGGCGAAGAAGAAGGCCGCCGCCTCATGACGACCGCGCGCGCCATCCGCTGATCGGATGCCGCGCGCCGGTCACGTGCTGCGTCGCGTCACTCCTCCGGTGCAGGCCGCGGTCACCTCTGCGGCCGCCTCCTGGACGGCTGCCTTGCGCTCGGCGACCGCGTCGGCGTCGACCTCGGCCTCGGGGTCTGTCGGCAGCGTTGCGGCGAACTCAGTCGCTTCGGTCGAGCGCCTGGTCGAGCGAGTCGATGACGTCGGACACCGCACTGTCGCCGGCGGCCGATCTCGTCGAGCTCGTCGACGCGCTCGCTGTAGCCCTCGAGCGTGGATTGCAACTCGGCCGGGTCTACGGAGGCAAGGGAGTTCTGAATTCCGTTCGAGATGTCGCGCACCGCGCTTTCCAGCGTCTCGCACGGGTCGGCGCTCGGCTTGCGTTCCGCCTCCCGCCGTGCAGCCTGCGAGCAGCAGCGCACCCGCGAAGACGAGCGCAATGGACGTCATGATTCGTTGCATGGTTCAATCCCCCTGGATTGTGATGCTCCACAGCCTAGCGACGACCCGCTGACATGCGCTCGGGCGGCGGGGCGGAGCAGAAGGCGGCGGCGGCGGAGAAGACGGCCGCCGCCTCATGACGACGGCGCGCGACATCCGCTGATCGGATGCCGCGCGCCGCTGATGCGCTGCAGCGCCTCACTCGGCGGTGCAGGCCTCGTTCACACCGGTGGCGGCCTCCTGGATGGCCGTCTGCTGCTCGGCGACCGCCTCGGCGTCCACCTCGGCCTCGGGGTCCGACGGGAGCGTCGCCGCGAATTCGGCGGCCTCGTGGAGGCTCTCGGGAACGCCTCGAGGTCCTCGGACACCGCCGCGTCGGCCTCCTCGAGGAGTGCATCGACGCGCTCGGCGTACCCCTCGAGCGCCGACTGCATCTCGCCCGGGTCGCCCCCTGCTGCGAGCATGTTCTGCGCGCCGTTCGAGATGTCGCGCACCTCGGTGCTCAGCGTCTCGCACGGTCGGCACTCGGCGTGGCGGTCCGCCTCCCGCCGCGCAGCCCGCGAGCAGCAGTGCGCCCGCGAAGAGGAGCGCAGTGGACGTCATGATTCGTGGCATGGAAAGAATTCCCCTTGGTTTCGACGTGGATGCGGTTCAGCCTAGCGACGACCCTCCGACACGCGCTCGCCGCGCCCGGGCCTACGTGTCGAACCCGAGTCCGAGGGCATCAGCGTCTTCAGCAGCAGGTTGCGTCGTCCCTGCCGGTGGTCGGCGCGGTCGAGCGACCATCGGTGAGGTTGATGCCGATCGACGCCACCGGCTCGGGCGGGAACGGCCAGCGGCCGATCCTCGACCATGCGCGAGCGACGTGCGCTCGGTCTCGCGCCCGTCGAGCAGGTCGAGCATGACGTCGCCGGCGAAGCGCGCGGCCCGACGCCGAGGCCCGGTGAAGCCCGACGCATACGCCACCTTGCCGTCGCGGGCGCGCCGTAGAAGCGCAGAACGGGTGCTCGCGTCGATCGCGCCCGCCCAGCGGTGCGTGAACCGCAGGCCCTCGAGTTGCGGGAAGGTGGTGAGGAAGTGGCTCGCGAGCCGCTCGAACGTGGCCCGGGCCGCTCCTCGTACTCGGCGCGGACGCGGCGGCCGAGTGGTACACCGCGTCGTAGCCGCCGAACAGGATGCGGCCGTCGGCGCTGAGCCGGTAGTAGTGGAACTGGTTGGCCAGGTCGCTCACGCCCTGGCGGTTCCGCCAGCCGAGCTCGGCCGCCGGTCGTCGCCGAGCGGCTCGGTCATGAGCACGTAGTCGTAGACGGCACCGTCATCAGCGTTCGTCGCAGCAGCGGGGAACACGTTGGTCGCGAGCACGGCGCGGTCGGCGCGCACCACGCCGCGGTCGGTGACGACCTCGAGCGAGACCCGGCGTCGTCGATGCGGCGCACGGGCGTGCGCTCGTGCACGACCACGCCGGCCTCGACGATGAGGCGTGCGAGCTGGAGGGCCAGCTTCGGGGTGCAGGATCGCGTTTGCGGCGGCCCCATCGGCCCGCGAGGTAGGTGGGCGAGGCGATGTCGGCGCGCACGCCGACTCGTCGAGGAAGACGTCGTGCCCGTCCTCGGCGTCGGTTTCGGCGATCCGCGCACCTGGTGCGGTTCCTCGCCACCGAAGGGAGGCCCGTGCGCTCGAAGTCGACGTCCATCCGGTAGCAGCGAACGGTCGCCTCGATGTCGTCGAGGTTCTCCAGCCCGAGCCGGGTTGAGCGTGTGGATCTCGTCGGGCCAGCGCGACGGCGTTCTCGTCGCCGTGCATAGGCTCGCCTGGCAGAACCCGCCGTTGCGAACGGATGCGGCCCGGCCGACGGTCCCCGCCTCGAGCAGCACCACCCGGATGCCCGGCTGGCGCTCTCGACGGCCCGGAGGGCGGTCCAGAGCCCGGTGTAGCCGGCGCGGACGATGACGGGTCGGCCTCGATGCGCCGGTGAGCGGCTCGTGGTCGACCCGCCGATCCGCACGTCGTCGGCCAGAACGGGTCGCGGTCGTGTCGCCGAGCAGTTCGCGACCGCCATAGCGCTCGCGGCATGCGCTCGAACACGGTCGTCGCGCCGTTCGGCGGGCCCCCTCGTCGACGTCGGTGGCGTCATCGTGGATCCCTTCGGGGTGTTCGATGGCGGCGATTGCGTCGAGTTCCCATGGGCCTCGGCACCCAGTCGAGCAGGAGCCGGGTCTACGGATGCCGCGGCTGCGCCAGCAGGACGCCGTCGCGCCG
>CAWCWD010000027.1:0-12489 GCA_963799015.1 uncultured Actinomycetota bacterium
TGAGCCGGGGCCGCGACACGCCTCGCTGCGCGTGAATCGCGGCCGAGCACCCACGAACGAGTGCCCGGCCGCGTTGCGCGTCACTCCGCCGTGCAGGGGATCCCATCGAGCACGAACCCGTTCGGCGTCGCCGGCGAGTCCGGCGTCGCCGAGTGCGACGTCACCGTCACGTCGAGCGTGAGCGTCCGCCCAGGGGGGATGGGTGCGCCACGGCGATCGGATGCCGCGACCCGCGTGCCGTCCTGCACCACATCCGTTCCGGCGGCGCCATCGACGCGCTCGCCGAGGGCGAAGTGCCACGCGAGCGACCACGCGTCGATCGCGGCATCCGTGTCGTTCCGCACGGTCACGCGCACCGAGGCGCGCCCATCGCCCGCGGGTCGCGCGGCGACCGTCGTCGTGCACGTCTGCCCGGCCGGCTGCAGCAGTCCTGCGTTGCCGCCCTCGTCGATGACCGTGCCCCAGAACTGGTTCGCGCCGTCGGGCTGGGCGGCGATACCGGACGCCCGGACATCGGCGAACCGGTGCTCGCCGCCCACGCGTGCCGCGACCCCGTAGGACCCGGTGCGCTCGATGACCACGTCGCTCACCCGGAGGTCGTTCACCCAGTGGCTGCCGCTGACCAGGACGCCCTCGTACGTGGAGTCGAGGATCTCGGTGTCCCTGATGACGACGGGCGTCGTGATGTGGCTCGTGTCGGCGAACACCCAGATCGCCCCGAACGACGTGTTCCAGTTCGGTTCCCACCCGCCCGTGCGGATGAGCGTGTTGCCCTCCACGACGGTCGTGCCCGAGAACGGCACCGGGTTGAACCGGGTGCTCACCGCGATGCCGGCGGGCGCGGTGAGGGTGTCGCGCACCACGCTCTCGGCGATGCGGTTCGAGTCGCCGCCGTAGATCGCCGCACCGTTGCCCAGCAACGGCGTCTGCACCGTGTTCCGCACGAACGAGCTCCGCGTGACGGGGCCGCCCGACGACCACATCGCCATGGCGTCGTCGCCCGTGTTGCGCACGACCGAGTGCTCCACGCGCGTGTCGGCGACGAGGCCGTGCAGGTTCACGCCGTCGGCGAAGGTGTCGCGCACGCGAAGTCCCAGGGCGTACAGGCCATCGGTTCCGGCATCCGCCCAGAGGCCCACCTTGGCGTGCTCGGTCCAGACGTTCTGCAGCAACGAGCCCTGCCCGAAGTTGCCCTCGAGCGCGGCGTCGAACTCGGCGTCGTCGCGGTATCGCACGTCGCCGTCGACCATCAGGTCGGCGATCGTGACCCCCGAGCCCATGGCGTAGAAGCCGCCGTGGCCGTCGCGGCCCTCGACGACCGAGTGCCACGGGCCGGCGCCGCGCACGGTCACGCCGTGCACGCGCACGCGGTCGGTCAGCGTGAACCGGCCCGCGGGCACCCACACGCCCGTGCCCGCGGCACGTGCGGCCTCGACCGCGGCGTCGAACGCGTCGGTGTCATCGCTGCCGTCACCGGAGGTGGCGCCGACGGCGGTGACGTCGATGAAGCCGTCGGGAGCGGCGTAGGGCTCCGGAACGACCTCCGTCTCGACGAGGTCGACGGTCACCGGGAGGTCGGCCGAGTCGGCATCCCGTTCCAGCCGGAGCACCGTGCCCGCCTTCAGGCGTTCGAAGGTCGCTCGGGTCTCATCGAAGAACCGCTGCGCCCCACCTGCCGCCGGGTCGTTGCCGTACGGGTATCCGCCGTAGACCCAGGCGTACTCGCTCGACACGGCGACCTCGGCGACCTTCCGGCCATCCGCGTAGACGCCGAGGGTGCCGGACTGTCCACGACCGTCTGCGGTGTCGGGGATGGACGCCCGCAGCACCAGCCCGCTCGCCGGCCGGGTCAGCGTCCACTCCACGTGGTCGCCGCCCTCCGTGAGCACGACCGCCTGCCGAGCGGATGCCTCTGCGGCGGCCTCGCGGAACGTGCGACTCGTCGCGAGCACCTCGCCGTCGGTGGAGCCGAGCTCCGCCTCGTAGGCCGTGAAGGGCACGGTCGCCCCGCGGTCGGACATGCGGTCGCCGTGCTGGAGGCCCACGCGATCGATCACGACGGCGGCATCCGAGTCGACGCCGGTGCGCCGGGCCTCGATGCTGCCGACACCGGCGCGCAGCTCGAGCGGCACGCCGACCTCGGCCCAACCGTCGGTCGGTGGCAGTACGAGTCGTCCCACAGCCTCGCCGTCGACGCCGAGCACGACGTCGGCCGGCTCGCCGGCGGCGTTCGCGTATCGCACAGTGACCAGCTGCTGCGCGCCGTTCGCGAAGAAGGCGTCCTCAGCCTCGTACCAGGCCGTCGAACGCTTCACATTCGCCGTGTCGAGGACCAGGGCGACGTCGTCCCATCGCGTATCGGGTCCGGCCCCCTCCTGTGATCCGGGATCGGTCGCCCCGCCGCCGGGCGTCGCGAGGTCGCCGATGGTGGTCAGTGCGATCGCGTCGAGGTTGACGTCGCCCGTGTCATCCGGATCGAATCGGTAGACGACCTGCTGCGTGCCCGCCGCGAGCGTGACGACCTCCTGGTGCACGAACCAGAAGCTCCACGATGCCCCGACGGCGGAGGGCAGCGTGATCTGCCGATCCTCGCCCCCGGCGACCTGCGACAGCGTCATGTCGGCGCCGAGACCGTTGGCATAGCGGAGATTGAGGCCGTAGTCGCCGGCGACCGGCACGTCGACGTCGAACGTCACGGAGGCGGTGCCGGTGTGGTCGATGACGAACCCGTCGACGAATCCGTTGCCCGAGTAGCCGAGGTGGTTGTCGTTCACGCCCGCACCGCCGGCGAGGACGGCGTCCTCCGCCTCGAGTTCGAGCGGGAGTCCGGGCGTGCCAGGGGGCACCGGTTCGGCGGCGGCCGGTGGCGCGGTGCCCACGAGGCCGGTGCCGGCGAGCGTTGCGGCGGCGAGGGCGAGGGCGGTGGCGAGGCCGGTGAGCCGGCCGAGACGGGAACTGGACACGACGATCTCCTTCGATCGGATGCGGTGGGGGAACACGGGGAGCACAGGTGGGAACGGTTCGTGCGTCGAACGCGCGCGGCGGGCGTTCGATGCGACGGCGCGCGTGAATGCGTGGGGGCGGTGCCGTGTTCCACCTCGGCACCGCCCCTTCCTCACCACACCGGCGTCAGCCGGCGAGGATCTGTTGCGCCTCCCCCTCGACGCCCGCGAGGAGTGCGTCGATGTCGGCGTTCTGGTCGGTCAGGACGGCCTGCACCACGGGGTCGAGCAGCGCGTAGACCTCCTGCGTGGAGTGGCCCGGCTCGGGCAGCAGGGGCTGCTCGAAGATGTGGTCGGTGAAGGGCGTCATCTGGTCGAGCGGCACGTTCACGAGGTCGGCGATCCACGTCTGGGCCTCCTCGTAGGTGGCCTGGTCGAAGATCGGCATCTGCGGGGCGCCCACGGGGGCGTCGGATGCCGCGAGGGCCTCGGCGTCGGCGACGGCCGCCTCCTCGTCGGTGAGCTTCTCCATGTAGTAGAAGTCGATCCACTTCACGCCCGCCTCCTGGTGCGCCTCGTCGGCGGAGGCGCTCACCGCGGCGAGCGTGCCGCCGCCGAGGACGCCTGCGTCGGCGGCATCCGCGAGCGGAAGCACCGTGAGGCCGTAGTCGTCGGGGTTCATCTGGTTCTGCGTGAAGAGGTTGCCGTAGTTGCCGCCGCCCGACACGTACATGCCGATCTGGCCCGACGCGAACGCCTGGTTGATGGTGCCCCAGTCGTAGATGAAGTTCGCGCCCATCGAGTTGTCGGTCCAGCGCATCTCCTTGATGAGCTCGAGCACCTCGTGCATCTCGGGGGTGTCGAGGGTCGCCGTGACCTCGTCGCCGTCGACCTCCTCGGTGCGACCGCCGAGCGCGTAATCGAGGGTCGTGAGGATCCAGCCGCCGGTGTTCGACGAGGTCATCTGGGCGTACCCGGCGACGCCCGTGGCATCCGCGATCTGCTTCGAATACTCGCGCACCTCGTCCCACGTCGTCGGCGGCGCGTCGGGGTCGAGTCCCGCGGCCTCGAACAGGGTGCGGTTGTAGTGCAGGCCCTGGCCGTAGGCGGCGATCGGAACGGCCCACATGTCGCCCTCGGCATCCTCGCCGGCGACCGCGACGTTCGGGTTGAACGAGTCGGCGTACGGGAGCTCGGCGACGAGCTCGGAGATGTCGGCGATGCGGGCGCTCTCGATGAGCCCACGGCCGTCGGTGAACGGCAGCGTGAACACGTCGGGCAGGGTGTCGCCGGCCATCTGGGCGGCGAAGGTGGTGCCGTCCCACGTGTACTCGACGGTCTCGATCGTGATGTCGGGGTTCGCCTCCTCGAACTGCTCGGCGCGCTTCTCGAAGGCCGCGACCGCCCCTCGTCGAGGCCCGCGTCGATGGAGACTGCAGGGTGAGGGAGCCGACGGCCTCCTCGCCGGTACGCGGTGCATCCGGCGAGCGGGGCTGCGATCGCGAGGCGGCCAGGCCGGCGGCGATCCTCGTGATGACTTCATCGTCTTCCTTGTCTCTGGTGCTGTGCGGTGCAGCACAGGGGCTGCGTGGATGATACGGGACGCCGGCTGAGCGTCACGACTCCAGCCATGCCGAGGTGTTGCCCGGAAGCTCCTCTCGGGTGGTCGGGCCGCTTGCGAGCAGCAGGCGGCGGTGCGGGGGAGGGCGACGGCGTCGTCGCCGAGATTGGTCAGGTGGAGGAGGCCGCCGCGGCGGAATGCGATGACCTCGGGGGAGTCGTGGTCGGCCCAGGCGAACGTCGGGGTCGAGGTCGCGCCGCAGCGCGAGCATCGAGCGGTAGAGCGCGAGGGTCGACGTCGGGTCGTCCTCCTGCGCCTCGACGGCCACTCCGCCCAGTCGGTGGGCTGCGGGAGCCATGGCGCTGCGCGGTCTGCGCCGCCGTCGGCGCGGTCGGGGTGGTCGGGGTCGTGCGCGGCGTCCCGCGCGTCGCCGGAGAAGCCGAGCGAGGCGCCGCTGCGCGCCAGGGCAGCGGCACGCGGCATCCGTCGCGACCGGGGTCGATGCCGCCGGAACGTGCGTGCATCGGGTCGGCGCGCACGTCGAGCGGGAGGTCCTCGACCTCGGGAAGGCCGAGCTCGTCGCCCTGGTACACGTAGAGCGAGCCGGGCAGGGCGGCGACGAGCATCGCGGCGGCGCGGGCCCGGGCGAGTGCCGAGGCGAGGTCGCTCGGCACGCCGAACCGCTTGGCGTCGAACGAGAAGCCGCTGTCGGCGCGCCCGTAGCGGGTGACGGGCCGGGTGAGGTCGTGGTTCGAGAGCGCCCAGGTCGGGGTCGCGTCGAGGCCGGCGTGCCAGGCGAGCGTGACTCTCGATCGATCGGCGCAGGGCCGGCCGCCGACCACGGCTGGGTCATGAAGTCGAAGTTGAAGGCGCTGTGCAGTCTCGTCGGGCGCGCAGGTACCGCGCGAAGCGGGCGCGGGTCGCGAGCCACACCTCCCCGACGAGCATGCGCGGCGGATCGTACGCAGTCGGCGACGGCTCGCCAGGCGCGATAGATCGTCGTGCACCTCATCGCGGTCGAGGTACGGGTGCTCCGACGGCGTCGCGTCGTCGGGCGCGGCGACCGGCAGTGTCGTGGTCCTTGGCGAGGAACGCGGCGGAGTCGATGCGGACGCCGGCGACGCCCGCGGTCGAACCAGAACCGCAGCACATCCTCGTGCTCGGCCCGACGCCGGGGTGGTCCCAGTTGAGGTCGGGCTGTTCGGCCGAGAAGAGGTGCAGGTACCATTCGCCGGGCGGCCGTCGGACTCGCTGACCCGCGTCCAGGCCGGCGCCGCCGAAGCTCGAGGTCCAGTCGGTCGGCGGCAGCTCGCCGGCTGCGCCGCGGCCGGGGCGGAACCAGAAGCGCTCGCGCTCGGGGCTGCCCGGCCCCGCGGCGAGGGCCGCCGTGAACCACGCGTGCTGGTCGGACACGTGGTTCGGCACGACGTCGACGATGGTGCGGATGCCCCGCGCCCGCGGCCTCGGCGATGAGCGCGCTCGGCCTCGCCGAGATCGCCGAAGGCCGGGTCGATCGCCCGGTAGTCGGCCACGTCGTAGCCGCCGTCGGCGAGCGGGGAGCGGTACCACGGAGTGAACCAGAGCGCGTCGACGCCGAGCGCCTCGAGGTAGTCGAGCCGGGAGCGGACGCCCTCGAGGTCGCCCGTGCCGTCGCCGTCGGCGTCGGCGAAGCTCCGCACGTACACCTGGTAGACGACGGCGTCGCGCCACCAGGCATGCCGCGGCCCGTCGGGCGGCCGCGCGAGCGCACGCGGCGCGGTGCCCTCCGTGTCCGCGACCGCGTCCTCCGGCGGTGACCGTGCTCGCCTCTGAGCTCACATCGTCCTCTCCGGAATGCGCTAGGTTTAGCGCTATACCAATCTGAGACGGCAGCGTAGGGCGGGGCGGGGATCGCTGTCAAGTCCCGCCCTACACTGAAGGCCGGGAGGGAAACATGGCCGTCACCCTGCGCGACATCGCCGACGAGGCGGGCGTCAGCGTCATGACCGTGCTCGAACGTCGTCAACGGCAAGAGCGCCCGCGTGTCCCAGGCCACCATCGACCGGGTCACGAGCATCATGCATCGGCGCGGGTACGTGCCGAACGCGCCGGCGAGCAGCCTCGCGGCGCAGCGGTCGTACGTCATCGGAGTGCTCGTCCCGGTGGGCGAGGGCGACAGCCTGCTCATGAGCCCGCACCACACCGCGGTCATCGGCGGAGTCGAGCGCCAGCTCCGCAAGCACGGCTATCACCTGCTGCTGCGCGGGATCGGCGACCCGCGCGAGGTCGACGAGGCGGTGCGCGGCTGGTCGCTCGACGGGGCGATCCTGCTCGGATTCCTCGACGAGGAGGTCGACGGCATCACGCTCGACGGGGTTCCGCTCGTCGCCATCGACAGCTACTCGCGAACCCCCGCACCATCGGGGTCCGATCGGACGACTCTGCGGGCGGACTCGCCGCCGGCCGCTACCTCATCGCGCGCGGCCATCGCTGCGGTCGCTCTTCGCCGGTCCGCGCTTCACCGACGTCGGCGTCGTGCGCCGCCGCTACGACGGCTTCCGCGCCGCGTTCGCCGAGGCGGGCGTCGAGCTCAGCCCCGACCACATCGTCGAGACGACGACCACGTACGAGGACGGCCGGCGGCTCGGCGAGCGACTGCGTGCCGAGCATCCCGACGCCACCGCCGTCTTCGCCACGGCGGATATCCTCGCCATCGGCTCATGGCCGGGACTCGCCGACGCCGGCGTCGCCGTGCCCGGCGATGTCTCCGTGATCGGATTCGACGACCTCGAGTTCGGCGGGTTCGTGTCACCGGGGCTGACCACCATCGGCCAGGACATGAGCGGCAAGGTCGCCGAGGCGGCGCGCATCCTGCTCGACGAGATCGAACGCGAGCGAACGGCCCCCCGAGGCCGTCACGCTCGACGTCCGGATCGTCGAACGCGGGTCGGTCGCGCCCCCGCGCACGGCGTGACGGAGTCGGCTGCGGAGGCCGCGGCATCCGCTCGCCGGCGCTGATTTCTCGACATGCCACTCCGCGGGTATCCTTGACAGGCCCCCGGTTGTGTGCAGAACGCGGTCGGGTGCGACTGGCGAGTTACCCAAGCGGCCAAAGGGATCTGACTGTAAATCAGCTGTCTACGACTTCGGGGGTTCGAATCCCTCACTCGCCACATGTGGAAGCCCCGGTGATCCGGGGCTTTCGTCGTCTCCGGGGGTGGCGGATGTCGCCGATGTCGCGTGTGTCGCGGATGTCCCGGGCTTCGCGGATGTCGCATCGGGTCACGTCGGCGCCCGGGATCTGGCCCGGGCGTAGCGTGATGAGCATGAGCCAGCACGAGACATCCCCGCACCGCCGCCCTGCTCGACCTCGTCCGCGACATCGCCGTCCGGGCCGCGGAGTTCGCACTCGACGCGCGGCGGGCCGGGGTGAGCGTCGTGGCCACCAAGTCGACGCCGGTCGACATCGTGACCGCCGCCGACCGCGACCCGAGGCGCTCATCCGCTCGCTCATCCTCGACGCCCGCCCCGACGACGGGATCGTCGGCGAGGAGGACGCGACGCACATCGGCACGAGCGGGCTCGACTGGGTCGTGGATCCGATCGACGGCACCGTGAACTTCCTCTACGACATCCCCGCGTGGGCGGTGAGCATCGCCGTGGTCGAGGGCGCGGGCGGCGGCGCCATCGGCGGCACGACGCTCGCGGGCGTCGTCGTGAACCCGACGACCGGCGAGGTGTTCGAGGCGAGCCTGGGCGGGGGAGCCCGGCTCGACGGGCGCGACCTCGCCGTCGAACGCCGGCGTGCCGCTCGCGTCGGCGCTCATCGGCACCGGCTTCGGGTACGCGGCCGAGCGCCGCCGCGAGCAGGCCGCCGTGCTGCTCGAGCTCCTGCCGAAGGTGCGCGACATCCGCCGGATCGGCTCGGCCGCGCTCGACCTCTGCGCGATCGCCGCCGGGCGACTCGATGCGTTCTACGAGTGCGGCCTCAACGCGTGGGACCACTCCGCCGGAGCGCTCGTCGCCCGGGAGGCGGGAGCCACGCGTCGGCGGCCCGAACGGCGGCAGGGAGAGCTCGGAGCTGCTCGTGGCGGCCCCGCCCGCACTGTACGAGGAGCTGGCGGCGGCGTTGCGGGCGGCGGCGTCGACGCCTGAGCGGCTCGGCGGGGCGATGGTCGCGAGCTCGGTCGCCGCGGCCGGCGCCGATCGGGTCGCGGTCCGTGGGCGGCCGCGGCCGCCTCGGTCCCGCGCGATGCAGGCCGAGGGCGCGGCTCGACGCTCTTCTGCGCGGGCCGGACTCTGCGCGGGCATGCCGAGCGGCATGTCGCGGCTGCGGCGCAGGTGATTTCGGGGCGGCATCCGCGAGTTGATGCGGATGTCGCGGTCGTCGTGCTCGGAGGCGGACGGAAATCTCCGCGCCGCGTGGCGAAGGCCGACGGGAACGGTTAGTCTTTACCAACCCGTTATCTCGACTTCGGGTCGTGATGCTCACCTCCCCGTCCCCTTCCCGCCCCGATACGCCGAAGGTCCCCCCACGTGCTCGAGTCCCCCCTCGTGCCCGACGGTCCTGCGCCAGGCACCCAGGTCCCCATGCGGCCTGAGCGACCCCTGACGCGACGGGAGATCCGGGAGCGAGAGGCGACCGAGGCCCGACTCCTCGAGGTGGACACGCTCGCTGCCGCCGGCCAGTTCGGGGGCACCCGGCCTCGCAGGTCCCGGCGCAGCCGCGCGTAGGTATCCAGCGCAGCCGGCCGCAGGGTATCCGGCGCAGCCCGCCGCGGGGTATCCGGTGCAGCCGGCCGGCGCGCATCCGGTGGCCCGCGCAGTCCCGGAAGAGCCGTCGCGGCCGGCCCGCGCGGCATCCGGCGCAGTCTCGGCGCCGCCTCCGTGCCGCGCCGCAGCCGCGGCACCGGTCGCGCCGCGTCCGTGGCGGTCAGCCGCAGCCCTCCCATCCCGGTCGCTCCGCTCCCGGCTCCCGCTCCCGCTCCCTCTCCCGCGCCTGCGCAGGCGTCCGCCGCCGCGCATCCCGCCGCACCGCGGCCGGGCTTCAACGCCATCTTCGGCGTCACGGATGCTGCGTCCCAAGAGCCCTTCGAAACGAAGGCGCCCCGGCGCCGAGTCGCCGAGGCGACCCCATCCCTCGAGGCCGAGCAGGCCGACCGTCCCAACGGTCGCGGCTCGGCCTCTTCCGTTTCCGAGGGTCGGTCCACCCGACGCGAGGCGCCCGGCTTCGATTCGCTCTTCGCCGGACTCGGCGACGACGAGGCCGACCTCGACGAGGATGCCGGCCGCGGCCGCCGGGGCGATCGAAGCGGCCGGAGCGCCCGAGCCGACCGAAGGCCGAGAAGCTCGGAGGCTGCGAAGGCGGAGAAGCCTGCGAAGGCCGGCGAAGGCCGAGAAGGCGGGCAGGGCCGGCAAGGCCGGCAGGCGTTCGACCGCTGCATCCGGCGCGATCGGTCCGCGGCGCAGCGGCTCCGTTCCCGCTGCGCCCACCCCTGTCGACGGCGACCTCGCCATGCTCGTCGCCGGCGCGCCGCTCCGCTGCGTCCGGCGGGCTCGGATCCGAGCGAGCGGGCTCCGCGGCATCCGCTGTCGTGCCACCGGCCGACGCGACCGCCGGATTCGCGGCGGCGATCGCCGCCGCAGCCGGCGCGTTGCCCACCGGCGACCCATCGACCGCGCCCGCGTCGGCGGCCCTGAACCTCGAGGCCCGTCGCGGGGTCGATGCGAGTCGCCGTTCCGTCGCAGCGCCGACCGTGCCCGCCGACGTCACCGAGGTCTCCGACCTGCTCGGATTCGGTGCCGCACCCGAGCCGTCCAGCCCCGAGTCCGCGATCGCATCGGCTCCCGTGAGCCGTCGGCGGCCGAGTCCACCGCGTCGCCTCGCCGCGAGGTTCCGGGCGCCGATGCCTCGCGCAGCGGCAGCCGCACCGACACTCGGGCGCACCGCCGCCACCGACAGCCGGCACCGCCGCCACCGACACAGCGCCGGCACCGGCACAGGCACCGGCCGCAGGGACACCGCCCGCAGGGACACCGCTCGCCCGGGGACCGGCCGCAGGAACACCGCCCGCCCCGGGACCGGGGCCCGCCGGTCAGCGCAGCCCGAGGCGAGCCGCCCGAGCTCGCGCCCCGCGGCATCCGCCCCCACCCGCCGCCGTCGCGCCGCCGGCCGGATGGTCAGCATGGTGGCGATGAGCTTCGCCGCGCTCCTCGCCGTGGCCACGACCATCCCGTCGCTGTCGCTCCTGTCGCCGGCCGACGTGCAGGCGATGGCCCTCTCGAACTACGGCACGGACTCGCTCGACGGGCAGCGCGTGTTCGTCAACGGCGATATCGTCGCGCAGAGCATGCAGCGCGAGGGCTACGAACACCAGACCATCCAGGAGTACGCGGCGGCGGCCGGCATCCGCGCCGAGGGGGACTTCACGAACAACCCGGCCGGCACGATCCAGTGGCCCTTCGCCGTCGGCGTGCACATCGGCGACCAATTCGGCTATCGCGACTGCGCCAGGTGCTCGAGCGACCACGGCGGCCAGGACTTCAACCCGGGGCCTCGGCGCTGAGATCCAGGCGATCGCCGACGGCACGGTCGCCGTCTCCACCGACTCCGGCGGCTCGCTGGGCGTGGTCATGATGATCGACCACATGATCGACGGCGAGCTCATCACCAGCGTCTACGCGCACATGGAGTACGACTCGCGGCGCTTCGAGGTCGGGACTCCGTGAGCGTCGCCGATGTCATCGGCGCCACGGCGACACCGGCATGTCGACCGGCCCGCACCTGCACTTCGAGATCCGCATCGGCGGCGTCGACGGCACCAAGGTCGACCCGCTCGAGTGGCTCTACGCCAACACGAACTAACCGGCGGATGCCGCGGCGCACGCCGCTCGGATTCCCCAACGTCACCGCGCGTCTCCATGGACGCGGCCGGAGTCGGCTATGTCCCCTCCGATGGCGGTTCCCGCCCCGATGGCGGCTCCCCGCCCGACGGCCGGCCGATCGCTCCAGCCAGCCGAACGGGCTCCCCGGCCACCGATCTCGGCTCCCTCGCTCCACCCCCCGCGGACTCTGACGTGTCTCCCCACACCCCCTCATCCCCGTTGCTCTCCTCCCCCCCGCTCTCGTCCTGACGACACCGCCGTCCCGACTCGTTCGATCCGGGCGTCCGCTGCAGCTGACTCTTCTCAGGTCGGACCCCGATATGGCCCTCTCGGCCGGTCTTCACGCTCTCGTCCTGAAACGTGACGTCCGCGTCGAGTTTCCCCCGGACTCGTTCGAGTCAGACCGCTGCGGCTGACTCCTCTCAGGATCAGAACCCGATATGGCCCTGTCAGTTGCTCTTCACGTTCTCGTCCTGAAAAACGCGTGCTCCCGCCGCTCACACGCGCCCACTGGCGAATCTCCCACAGCACATCGGAAACGGCCCGGACCGCTCGTCGACGGACAGGCTGACCTGCATGCCGACTGTCGCCGAGGCCGTCCGCCGCAATGGCCGTTCGGTTTCCTATGCCCTCCTCGACCGAATCGGCATCGATCGACGTCAGGTCGCGCATGAGCTCTCGTCCGGCCGGATCAGCAGAGTGCGCCGGGGCTGGTTCGCGTGCCGGATCCCGACCGACGTCGTTCGGGCTGCCCGCGTCGGCGGAGCGCTGACGGCGGCATCCGCCCTCCGTCTGCATGGTCTGGCTCTTCCCGACGCCGCCCTGCACGTCCGGGTCGCTCCGAATGCCGCTCGTCTCCGGGATCCCGATGCTTCGAACGTGCCGATCGACCGCGCCGCATCCGACGTCTGCATCCACCACTCGGGAAGGCTGCCGATCACCGGGCGGGACTCACCCCTCGACGCGGTCGCGGCCATGCTCGCCTGCGCCCCGCCGCTCGCCGCGCAGATCGCGCTCGACTCGGCGTTGAATCTGGGCGTACTCGCGCCACGCGAGCTGGCAGCACTTCGCGCCATGGTGCCGAAGGGATGTGGGCTGCTCGTCGATCGCGCCGACGGGAGC
>CAWCWD010000028.1:0-335431 GCA_963799015.1 uncultured Actinomycetota bacterium
GTCTAGCTGTACTTGTGTAGGTTCCCACGGAAGATGTCCAATTCCCGGGTACTTGTCACCGATTTGTCCAATTGGACAGATGCTTGGGATTTCGGCGTGTGGTCGATTTACGCAACAGAGATCTTCCGTCGGCGGTCCTGGGCCGAGCGGCATGCGGTAATCGATCCATCCGTCAGCAAGGGGCTTCGACGCGCCAGGGCTGGGACGTTGCAGAGCCGCGGACCACGCACGCCCATATGTGTCGATGGCGTGGGCGTCACTGTGTCCATGTCGCGACGGTAGGCCTTGGACCCGATTCCAAGGTCAACGCGTGGCCCTTCGACCGGCTCGCGGAATCAGGGCCGGGAGAGCGCGTCGACGAGTGCCGTGAGGGTGGCGTCCGCGTGCCCCTCGACGGCTACCGTGACCGAACGCCCGGAGTCCTTGATGTCCAGCCGCGTGTTCGCGGCCACGGTGAGCGTGCGGGCCTCCCACCGCACCACCTCGGCGCGGGTAACCGCCAGCGCGGCCAGCTCGTCCCAGAGCTGCTGGCCCGCACCGGTGGTCCGTTCGGGCCACCCATCGAGCAGGTCAGTTACGAGCGCGGCGCCGGGGGCGGCCTGTTTGGCCTGGAGGCGTCTGCGCAGGTCGCCCGGGACGGGCACGTCCTGGGTGGCGTCGAGCGGGACCAGCCGGAGCGTGACGGGCGTTGCGAACACGGCCCGGAACGCCTCGGGGTCCAGGACGGCGTTCCACTCGAGCCGGTCCTCGTACCTCACCGAACCCACTTGGACGTTGCCGTCCACGTCGACCGCTCCGACCATCGCATGGACGGCGCTTACCCGACCGACCAACTTCGGGTCGGTGGCGAAGGCGTCCTTGAGGTTCGTCCACGGGCCGAGCGCGACGACCAGGATCGGCACAGGAGATGCCTTGGCCGAGCGCGATATCAGTGCGGCCGCCGTCGTGGTGTCCGCCCCTGCGGGTACCGGAGGCAGAGTCAGTCCCCAGACCCGCGCGGCACCCGCGTGATAGGTGGCCGGGAAGGCGAGGGCACCCGGGGCGGCGTGCTCCCGCCCGCAGGCCAGGGGCACGTCGGTGCGCGACATCCGGTCGAGCACCCAGTGGCCGAGGCGGAGGAGCGTGTGGCAATCCCACGGTCCCGTGCCGTTCGGCGTGAGGGTCACCGCCACGACGTCGACCTTGGGCTCGCGGAGTAGGGCGGCCAATGCAGCGATGTCGGAGAGGTCGAGGTCGGTGTCGACGACGAGGCGCTGCACCGTGCTCGACACCACGCTCACGGGTCGCGCCGAGTCACATCCCGACGAGAGCGCAAGCAGGGCGGTCGCGACCAAGGCGCTGACAATGCGCATGCGCGTACCTGATCGTGGCGCGTGAGCGCACCATTCGGAGGGACTTTGGCCCTTCTCGGTGGGCGCTACTGGGTGAGCTTGTCTGGGGTTCATTTCCCATGGATTCGAGAGGCATCTCGTCGATGCAATTCAAACACGCTTCGGCAACGGTTTCATGGCGGTGCTGCGCCACGGCGGACTGCGCACTGGGTATTTTGCGCTCACCCACGTATCGACGCCCGAGCCCGCGGATGGCGAAGTGGCCAGCCGGAATATCCTTGCGGAAACCGATGAGGAGACGTGGCTCCTGGCCGCGCGGGTGTTCACGAACATGGATTACACGACGTCGCAGATGAACAACGCGTTTTCACTCCAGCTCGCGTGCGACGCGGGTATCGATCCGATGACACACATCGACTCGCTCGACGAGATCGCAAAGATCGTTGTTGACCAGTGAGATCCGGACTGGAGATCCCCCGGGACGTGGGCGAGGAGCGCGAGGCGAAGGCGAGCTGAGAACGAGCAGCATGGTGACTCTCGCGCCGCAAGGTCGCGGCACAGCGCCGTACTGTCGGGAGTGAGACCGAGCCGAGCAGCGACCGGGGATACTCGCTCCACCCGGACCAACGAGGAAGCGAACAGATCGCGACGGCGGTCACGATCAATCTGTAGGAACAGGCCAGCTACCGCGGATTCCGGACCTCAAAGTCGTGGCCATTTACCGTGGATTCGTGGACATGCATGCCAAGTCGGCGTGGAACCCACAGCGATGTTGTAGCCTCCACGCGAAGACGGCCAATTCCACGAAAGATGGCCAGCACTTGGCCAGCGACGGGCAGTGCTCGAGGGTCAGCCCTAGTCGATCCCGGTTTCGACGCGCTCCAGCGTGTCGAGGATCGCGGAGACGACCTCCGTGGTCGATGCCGCCGGCAGGTCGAGTCTGACCGCGGCGGATTGCGTCAGCATCAGGTTGTACTCCCCGGCATCCCCCGCCATCGACCGGAAGTCGGTGCGGACAAGCACGATCGGCTTCTTCGTGCCGTAGGCGTAACCGACTTCCCAGCTCGTCCCGGAGTCTGGATCGGGGCCATCCATGATCGCGACGAGCCCCTCGGCCGCGTCGATCCAGCCCACGTCGGTGGCGAAGATGCCCTTCGCATCCTTGTCGAGCCCCTGCTCCTGGGGAAGGAAGATCTCGTGGCCGGCGGCGCGCAGCGCGGCCGTCACCTCGGCATTCCATGCGCGCTCCGGCGTGGTGAACAGCGGTCCGGCGAAGTACAGCTTCATGCCGCAAGTATCGCGGAGACGCGGCGATTCGGTCGCGCGGACGAGCGGAGCGGGTGGGCGGCCGGCATCCGCAAGCGCTGTGTAGACGATGGCAACTTCATAGCGCACCGACCCACATCTGTAGGAATCTGCCATCTTCCGTGGATTCCGAGGGCCTGACGCGATGACATTTATCGTGGATTCGTGGCCCAAGATGCCAAGTCGACCTGGAACCTACATTTCGCGTTGTAGGTTCCACGCGAAGATGGCATTTTCCACGACAGTTGGCACACAAATGGCATTTGTGCCATTTACCGTGGATTCGTCTCGGATCCGGCCGTGACGTTGCGGTTGGCGTGCCCCGCGGGCATCTTCATCGGGCGGGGTAAACGGGCATCACCGCTTCGACCGCTCCGGCGAGCATTCACTCAGGCCGGAATCAGGCGCTGAGGGACCCGTCGCGGAAGGACTCATCGACGAACCCGAGGCCGTTCCATCGCCTCTGCGCGCGGTCAACAGCGAAGCGCTAGGTTGCCGCGGGTGCCGCGGGTGCCGCGGGTGCCGCGGGTGCCGCGCGTTAATTTGACTATCCGGAGGCGACTGACCGCCCACATGAGGGCACCGAGCACCAGGACAGTGACCGTCATTCCCAGGACGGTGAGGGCGATCGTGCCGTACCCGTTCGACGGCTCGAGGAACGGATAGGGCACCCAACCATCGGCGGCCCCGCGGATGAGCACCACACCTGTCCAGACCACCGGGTCGATGACGACCAGCCACAGGTGCTTCCACTTCAGGGCTGGGCGGTCGGCGAAGAGCAGCCAGTCGAGCAAGGCGTAGATCGGGAACACGATGTGCAGGACGTGGTTCGCCCATTCGAGGGCGACACCACCTCCACCGGGTGTGCCGACCAGCAGGGTGTTGTAGATAACGCCGACCAGCGCCATGTAGGCGACCCACATGCCTCGGACGACATGAAGCCAGTACGAGATCTCGCGGCCAATGAGGGCTAGGACGCCGACGATGGCGAAGATCACCGCGGCGATGATGTTGGTCTGCAACGTGAAGTATCCGAAGAAGTTGAACGGATTGATCGTTGCGCGCGAGGCAGTGTCGATGAACGTGGCGACGACTGCGATGAGCACGAACAGGCCCATGGCAACCCGGATGACGGCGACGAGTGCTCTCACGATTGCTCCCTCGGACCCCTGCGGTACTCGCGCTTGATGCTATTGGACGCCGACCCTCTCTGTAAAAGATCCCGGGTCGGGGCCCGATTCACGAGAGCGGGGAGCTGTACTGCGCCCGCGTGGAACCGTTCCCAAAGGATCCTCTCGGGGCAGCGACAGGCGTGTCTCCCCATTCGCGCTCACTTGGTAGGGTGCCTGCGTGTTGGATGAGCGGCGAGAGACGTTGCGGCGCAAGTACCTGAGCCTCGGCACGGGCGAGCTGGTCGCGGCGGCGGTATTCGCCGCGGTAGCAGTCAGCGTTGTGATGCCTCGGCTCGAGATCCGACAGGACTCCGCGGCACTGTGGTCGGCGCTTACCCCACTGCTGATCATCCTTGTGCAGGCAGGCGCGTACTGGCTACTGGCCCGCAACTGGGTCGAACGGGCACCGATGCCGACCTCCCTCGCAGCCCTCTACCGTGCGTTCCGGGCCCTCGATGCTGGCTTCCTAGTGGCCGGCCTGCTCGGCGTTCTCGTGTGGCTACCAGATCACGTCGGGGTGGCGTTGGCCATCGTGGTGGTGTGGGTCTTCGGCGTCGTCGAGTACGTCAATTACTTCGTGGTCCGTCTCTCCTATCCCCTCCGACGGTTGCCGTTCATGGTCGGGCAGTGGCGAACACCTCGACTCGTGCAGGACCTGAACTCGGCGCGGTGAACCCGACCCGGTCCATGGCGGGTGCGCTCGATCCCTGATTGCCTCGAGGACCGGGCGCTCGGTTAGCAGGAGCAGCACGTTGACCGTGCACGAGGTTGACGTAGCAATCTGATCCGACCGATCGCATCTGTAGGATCTACTATTTCCCGTGGATTCCGACGGCCTGATGGGATGACATTTCCCGTGGATTCGTGGCCCCAGCTGCCAAGTCAGCGTGGAACCTACACTGTACTTGTTGTGGGTTCCACGCGAAGATGGCCAATTCCACGAAAGATGGCCAGCACCTGGCCTGTTGGCCATGTTGCGTGGACGGAGACGCAGCCGATACGTCAGCGCCGATCGGGGTGGCGGCGCGGCTCCGAGATCGCAGACCCGATCTCGTTCAGCTCGAGCGTTTTGATGGGGACCACACCATGACGTGGAACTCCGACCCCGAGCGTTGGCGGGCTACGGTGACTACGGCGTTGGGTGTTGGGTGTCGGGGCCACAATCAGATCGTGGAAACCTTCATAGCCCCTCCCAAGATGAGCGGCGAAATGCGCCGCAACGGCGTCACGATCTGCGCGGTGTTCGGCCTCGGCTGGTTCATCGGCGGCGCCGGCGTGCTCGGCGACGGCCCGGCCTACTGGATCGGTCTCGCGCTCGCCGCCGCCGTCAGCGTCGCCCTCATCGCCTCCGTTCGCGGCGTCGCGTCCTCGCGCGAGCGGGACCGCGAACTCCCGAAGGACTGGGGACGCCGCTACGGCCTGTGGATCGGCTTCGAGGTTGTGCTCATCGTCGCCGCGATCCTGGTCCTGCGGGCACTGGACCTCGTCGACTTCCTGCCGGCCACGATCGCGACCATCGTCGGCGTGCATTTCATCCCGCTGGCGAAGGCCTTCGACGAGCCGATCTACCGCTGGACCGGGTACGCGATGATCGCTGCCGGTGCGGCGGGTGTCGTCGCCGGTGCGGGCGGCGTGGTGCTCGCGGGGGCGGTGGCCGGATTCGGTTGCGCCGCAACCCTGTGGGTGACGGGCGCGGCGGTCCTCAAGCGTGGCTGAGCCGTCGTCGTGGTGGCCGCTCAGTCGCCGAGGCGGTCGGCCTTCACCTTGGGACTTCCTCGATACGTAAACCCTGGTCAATCTGCATTTCCTACAGACAGGGGATCTACAGCTGGATAGCCGGGATATCTAGTCCTCCGCTATTTCCGCGATTTTCACCCCCCCTCCTGCCTTCCCCCGCGCTACGCGGTGGGGTTCGCGTTGAGCCAGTCGAGGACCTGCTGGGCGTGGGTGTTCGGCGGGAAGACAGGGTAGAAGACGTGTTCCACGCGCCCGTCGCGGATGATGAGTGTCATTCGCTTGTAGAGGCATGGTTGCCTTTCTGCGCTGAAAGATCCCTCGCCGGGCGCTCGGATGCCCGAGCGGTGACCTTGCCGAGATTCTGTAGGAATTGGCCATCTCTCGTGGACGTGTCGGCAGACTAGTCAGCCGGTCGCCAATTTCGGGCAGGCCCTGAACGCCGGGAAGTTGGGGTCGGGCTCAATCAGTTCGAGGTAGATCGGGACAGTGGGGTCGATAACGATGAACACGCCGGTTCCGACAACCTTCGCATTCGGAATGTCGTAATTGAACTCGACGAGCAACCCAGGCCCTGCACTCCCGGTGAACGGGACGAGGTCTCCTGTGACGAAGCCGGACGCGATGAGCGGCTTCGCGAAATTGTCCGCCTTACTTCCGCCGGTGATCCCGGGTGGGGCGAGTTCTTCCTGGCCGGAGCACCACTGGCCCACGATCTCGTGCACGGTTGCCGATGCTGGTGCAGCCTGAGCGAACACGATGCCGACAGTCGCGGCCACGGCAATCAGGGCGCGTGTAACGACGCGTTTCGTGTGATGGGGCATCTTCGCCTCCGGGGTTCGTAGTCCCGTCCGGTCAGGCGGCCGGACGTCCTCTATGGGGCGACGAGGCGAGATCGGGTTACCGTCATCGGTGCGTCCAGCGACGTGGGCACGTCGCAGACGTGCATCGCCCCGTAGGGGTCTCTCACGCCACTCCGCACGCTACACCCGGGCATGTAGTGCCGGGAATCGCTCTTGAGCAAACCTCATATCCCCAGAACTGGGGGTATGCGCCGCACGGGGCGTGCAGATCTCTGCACGGAGGGCGCCAAGTACGTGCTGAGGGAAACTCGAGCGGCCGAGTACCCGCCCGCCGACTGCTCGACGTCGGCTCTCTCGCCGGTGTCACGACCCCACATCTGTAGGAATTCGCCATCTTTCGTGGATTCCGCGGGCCTGACGCGATGACATTTACCGTGGATTCGTTGGCCCAGATGCCAAGTCAACGTGGAACCTACATTCGCGTTGTCTTCCCTCATCGTGAAGGGTCCACGCGAAGATGGCATTCTCCACGGAAGATGGCATGCACTTGGCAAATTTGCCATGTTGCGTGGACGCCCTACGGCGGGTGTGGTTCCGCGCCTGCACCGCTGCCGGTTCCGTTCCTCCGCTAAGATTCGTTCACGGGAACATCCCGAACGGGGTAGATCCCATTACGGGATAATCCCATAATGGGAATACTAGACGAGGAGGCGAGAGGTGTCCAGTCCGAACAGCGCCCGCATTCAGCGCGCTCTCCAGGGCGCCCTGGTAAACGCCGTGCTCGGAAACGAGCGCATCGCACGCGAGTTCGACCTGCTCGTCACCGACCTCCAGACGTTGCATCTACTCGTCTTGCGCGAAGACGTGCGCACGCCGAAGCAGCTCAGCCAGACGACCGGACTGCCCACCAGCACCGTGACGCGGGTCCTCGACCGACTCGAAGGCGCTGGCTATGTACGGCGCGCGCACGACCCAGACGATCGTCGGCGGGTCAACATAGAACTCAACCCGGAGAAGATCGAGCCGATCATCGGCCGGTACGGTCAGTACACCGACACCCTCGACCGAGCCAACGCCGAGTTCAGCGAAAAGAACTGGACATCGTGGCCCGCTACCTCGAACGGACAAGCTCGACCTTCTGATCTCTCACGGTCTTCTTCCCAGCGGCATTTGCCTCCGCGGAGAACCAGCCCGTGACCTCCATGTGAACAGCATGCGAGCCCTGTTCGCCGGTGAACCGGTCGGCAGTGACATCTGGGTCGCTCTACCCACGACTCCAGGAGTCCTCTGCCTCGGGCAGCTCAGGAAGACGCCTCTTCTCTCTTCTCTCCTATCCGGCAACGACGTCGCGGATGGCGTCCATGACGATATCCGGTTGGTCGTCCTGGATGTTGTGGCCGGTGTCTTCGACCTCGATGAGTGTGCCGCGCGTCGACTCGGCGGCGAACTCCCTGTGGCCGTCGCTGATGGCCGCCAGCGTCGCCTCGTGGTAGCCGCGGGGGAGGCCAGGCAGGTACGGCAGGGGTGGCGCCCGGAGCACGAAGACCGGGAGGTCCCCGAAGATCGGCCCGGGCTCGTCGAGCAGCCTCGCCACCTGCTCGTCGCTCGCCGCCAGGAGGAGGTGCTCCGGGTTCTGGGCCGGGTCGAAGAGGAAGTCGGTCAGGAACTGGCGTTCTTCGGCCACCTCCGGTGACTCGTCGGGCTTCTCCGGAGGCAATGCGGCGCGTTGGGCAACGCCTACGCGTGGGGACCACGGATCGATCAGCACCACTCCGGCGACCCGCTCCGGAGCACGATCCACGAGCCCGACGGCAGGAAGGGACCCGAGGGAGTGCGCGGCGAGGACGACCGGCTCCTGCAGGTCGGCGGCATCGAGCAGCATCACCAGGTCCGTCACCTGGTCCTTCGTGGTGCGGCTGGCCTCCGGCGCCGGGTCGCTCCCCCCGACTCCGGCCCGGTCGTAGGCGCACAAGTGGTGGGCATCGGCGGCGAACTCGCTGGCCATGAGCTCCCACGACGACGTCGTGGGCCCGTGACCCGTGATGAGGAGGACAGTGGGCTCGCCGGCAACCCGCTCGCCCCAGCACTCCAGGTGGAGCGACCGACCCCCGATGTCGATCTGCTCGGAGGACCTGGCGATCTCGTCTGCGGGGTCCGACGTGCCGGAAGTGTCCCGGGTGCTGGCCGGGCTCGGCTCATCCCCGCCCTCGGCGCACCCACACACGAGGAGGGCGATCGCGACGGCAAGCGAGACGACGCAGCCGAATCGTGCCTCCATCTGCATCATGGTCCTCCGCCTTGGGTCGCGCACGCAACCGGGCAGCCGAGCACCGGCTTGCGGGCGGCGCGCGTTGGTCCGATGACAAAGTTCAAGTACAACCGCCGCGCCTATCCCGAGCACGTCAAATGTGGCGGTTACCGTGGGATCCCTGCGGGACGCCCGAAAGTGCGTCGCTGGCGTCTCGCGTCGGGAGATTCGGAGCGGTGCCCGGTAGTCGTATCGGGAACCGGCCTTCAGCTCGCCCGGCGGTAGCGGATGTGCGTGGCCAGCGGCGAATGCTGCACCTCGACGGGCTCCATCCCGAAAGATTCGACGCCGTCGAAGATCCGCTCGCCGGACCCCAGCAGCACAGGGGCGATGTCGAGCGTGAGCTCGTCGATAACCCCGGCGACGAGCGCCTGCCGAACGGTGGAGGCGCCGCCCGCAATGTCTACGCCGTCGTCGCCGGCCGTCTCCCTCGCCAGTGCGTAGGCGGCGTCGAAGCCATCGGTGACGAAGGTGAAGGTCGTCCCGCCCTCCATCTCGATCGGCTCGCGGGCGTGATGAGTGAGCACGAACACCGGTGCGTGATAGGGCGGCTCGACCCCCCACCACCCGCGCCAGTCCTCCTCCCACTCGCCGCGGATCGGCCCGAACATGTTGCGGCCCATCAGATAGGCGCCGCGCGGGCGCATCAGCCAGCCGGCCGCGATCTCGTCGGCCTCGTTGACGCGCTCGTCGCCGATGTGCCAGCCGTGGAGCTCGATTCCGCGTTTGCCGAGCGGGTGCTCGCGACTCTGGTCCGGCCCGGCAACGAAACCGTCGAGCGAGATCGACATGTGGCAGGTGGTGTCCGGCATCCACAACCCTTTCGAAGGTGATTGCGATTGGCAGCAGTGGCCCGCAATCTACCCGAGGGCGACCGCAAACTGAAAGCACTATCCGTGGCATGGCGACACGCGTCCCAGCGAGCCGCGCTCAGGCCGCCCCATCAACGCGATGGGGTAGCGTCCAGGGATCGACTCCCTCATGGGGCAGAGACAAGCCGAGGTGAAATGACAGACCACAACGACCGCTCAGTCGACCGGTACATCGCTTCGCTTGATGACGAGCAGACTGTCAAGGATAGCGAGACGTTGATCGAAGTGATGCAGCGGATAAGTGGGCACGAGCCAACGCTGTGGAATGTCGGCACTATCGGGTTTGGTACCTACCACTACCAGTACGACAGCGGACGCGAAGGCGACGGTCACACGATCGGCTTCTATCCAAGAAACGGCAAACTGACCATCTACCTGATGGATGGCACGGCACGCCACTCGGAACTTCTGGCGAAATTGGGCAAGCACTCCACCACGGGATACTGCGTCTACATCCGGCGGCTCAGCGATGTCGAACTGCCAGTGCTCGAGCGGATCGTCCAAGAGTCATATGAGTTCGTCGAGTCGAAGTCCCAAGACGGGCCGATACGGCAGATCTTGTGGAAAGCCGAAGAGTAGCCAACGAAGCGGACGGCCCGGCCTGGACGGCCAGTTCGCGGGAATAGAGCGCCTCCGCCCCAAGAACTGCGTACGTCCGAAGCTGCCTTTGGCACCGTATTGTCCATTACGTTTCCGGGGACCCTTGTGTGGTCAGGCCCTTCGGATGGGCATCAACGTCTCCGGTGGACCTGTGGCGTCGAGGAATCGCTCGATCAGGGTATTGACCAAGTCGGGTTGCTCCATAAACACAAGATGTGAGGCGCCAGGAATCACGGCCAACTGCCCGTGTTGGAGGGCTTGGTAGAGAGCCACCGTGTGGTCCATTGCCACGACGTCGTCGTCACCAGCGATCACAAGCACAGGGATCTCGATCGTGGCGAGATCTCCGACTGTGAGTGTGGGTTCTTCGCTCCACATCCGGCTCAGTTTCTCGAACACGACCGGCCAATGATCCGGACCGTCGGGTGACAGCTGGCCATAACGCTCCCGGGGGCGCGCCCACGCTACATCTTCCGCCGACACCCCGAAACCCGAGTTGGGAACCACGCCGCTGTAGTGGTAGTTGGCTCCAATGGCAACCAGCTTGTGGACTACGTCAGGTCGCTTCAGAGCTGCGAGCAGGCCAATGATGCCGCCATCGCTAGCCCCGACCAGATAGACGGGTTCACCCACCACCGACTCGATGAACCCGAGAGCGTCGTCGGTCATCGCTTGAAACGACATCGGCCCCGGCACATCCGCTGTGCGGGCACGGCCTCGCTGCTCCGGGACAAAGAGCCTATACCGAGCAGACAGGGCCTCGACCTGTCCCTGCCACGAAAAGGCACCCCCGTAGGCTCCATGAAGCAACACCAACGGCTGCCCTGTTCGCCCGCGGTCTCGTAGTACATACGCACTGGCCCGACCATTGCGTACCCGCCCATGCCGCGTCCTCCTCTACGACGAACCTACCTCGCCCCCGACTCGTTCGACCCTGAAGGGGCCGGCGAGGACGGGTGCGAGGACGTCGCCGGCGAAGGTGCGGCGCTACTTTCCCGATCTGCACCTGGTCGGAAGTGGCGTTACCGGCAACGCTGACGCCTCGTACCTCCCTGTCGGTGGTGCGGCATAGGCTCACACCGTGGCCACTCTCGACGACTTGCGCCGCACCACCGTCGGGCTGCCCGGGAGCGAGGAGCGCGCGACGACGGGCGGCGCCGCTTGGTTCGTTCGGGGCAAGCTGTACGCGTGGGAGTGCCATCCTTGGCCGAGCATCCCCGCAGACATACGCGAGACGATCGCGGCCGAGCTCGTCGTCGGGGTGAAGGTCGCCGACCGCCTGGACGCGCTCGCCCTTATCCAAATGGCGTCCGACGTGTTCCTACGTACCACGACCACCTGGGGCGAGCCGAAGGTCGCATTCCGCATGGCCGGCATCGACGAGGACCATCTCGCCGAGCTCGTGACGGACGCGTGGCGTGTACAGGCCCCGAAGTATCTGCGGCGTGAGCTCGACGACGTCGGCTCGTAGAGGATCCTCGAGCGGGCCGCTCTCGCCATGGGACCGCCGAGTCTGATGCGCAGCTCAGCTGCATCGGTGAGGATGGTCCAGTCCCTGTAGCGCGAAGAACGGAGTCGACGGGTGTCGGGACGAGTTCTCCCCCTTCGTCGCGCGCTGCGATAGCTTGACCTCAGGTCCGGGGCAGGGGTTCTGGGGGTCGAGGGGAAACGTAGATGTCCGATGACGGATTGATCGAGTTCGTTCGCAAGGCCGATCCGGCGGGAGTGTTGGGGGAGACGCTCCCACTGCCGCGCCCACGGTACGAGCCGATCACGGAGCCAGACTGGCGCAAGGTGACGCCACCGCCGCGGTTCGAACCGCGTCCGCCCGAGGGGGCGCCGAACGTCGTCATTGTGCTGATGGACCAGTTGTCGTACGCCGACCCTGAGACCTTCGGCGGACCGATCAGAACACCAACGCTGAGCCGCCTCGCAGCTGACGGCGTGAGGTACACGAACTTCCACGTGAACGCGCTCTGCACGCCGACGCGGATGTCGCTGCTGACGGGCCGCAACCAGCACCAGTGCCACAGCAGCTCGGTCGTCGACTCGTCCAACGGGTTCCCGGGCGACACCGGCTTCATCGGCGACGATGTCGCCACGATCGGCAAGATGCTCGGGAGCTGGGGTTACGTCACGAGCTACTTCGGCAAGTGCCACGAGGTGCCGCCGGTCGAGGTCAACGTGTCGGGTCCGTTCGACCGGTGGCCGGCCCGGCGCGGGTTCGACAAGTTCTACGGGTATCTCGCGGGCGAGCAGTCCTCGTTCCGGCCGAACCTCGTCGACGGGGTCACGCACCTCGGGGTTCCGCGCTCTGACGACTACCACTTCACGGTCGACATCACCGACCAGGCGATCGCGTGGGTTCGGGCGACGCGGTCGCTCACGCCCGACCGGCCGTTCCTCATGTACTACTCGTCGTCAGCGGGGCATCCGCCGCACACGCCGCCGCGCGATTGGATGGCGAAGGGCCTCTACCAGGGCGCGTTCGACCAGGGCTGGGATGCCCTGCGCGAGGAGATCCTCGAGAGGCAGATCGCCGCCGGCATCGTTCCCGAGGGAACGACGCTCGCCGAGAACCCCGACTACATCCCGAAGTGGGAGACCCTTTCGGATGACGCGAAGACGTGTACGCGCGCCAGATGGAGGTGTACGCGACGCTCGTCGAGAGCGCCGATCACGAGGTCGGCCGGCTCGTCGACGCCATCGAGGATCTCGGCGAACTCGACAACACCCTGTTCATCTACATCGCGGGTGACAACGGCGGATCATCGATCGGCGAGGTCAACGGCACGTTCGTGGAGTGGTCGGCGCTCAACAACGCCGCCGAGGATGTGCCGTACCTGAAGAGCCGGCTCGACGAGTACGGGCACGAGGGCTCCTACCCGAACTACTCGGTCGGGTGGGCCGTCGCGGGGTCGACGCCCGCGACGTGGTGCATCCAGATGGCGCATGGCGGTGGCAACATGGCCGGCACCGTCGTGCATTGGCCCAAGGGCATCGCCACGAAGGGCGGCATCCGTCGCCAGTACGCGAGCGTCATCGACGTCGTGCCGACGATTCTCGAGGCCGTCGGGATCCCGGAGCCGAAGGTCGTCGATGGCCACGAGCAGACGGCGGTCGCGGGCACGAGCATGGCCTACAGCTTCGACGACGCGGATGCCCCCGATCGACACACGATCCAGTACAACGAAGTCACCGGCAATCGCAGCATCCATGCCGATGGTTGGCTCGCGGCGGTCGTGCACCGTGCCCCATGGGAGCACGCGCCCCGGCATGACAGCTTCGATGACGACGAGTGGGAGCTCTACCACATGGCTGAGGACTTCGGCCTGGCGAAGAACCTCGCCGCTGAGCTCCCCGACAAGGTCGAGGAGTTGAAGCGGATCTTCGATCAGGAGGCGGTGAAATACGGCGTCTACCCGCTCGACGACCGTTCCTTCGAGCGTCTGAATCCCGTCGTTGCGGGCCGCCCAGATTTGATGTTCGGGCGAACGGAGCTGCGGCTCTACCCGGGCATGACGGGAATGGCCGAGAACAGCTTCATCAACACCAAGGCGGTGTCGTATCGCATCGAGGCCGACCTGACGATTCCCGAGGGCGGAGGCGACGGCGTCATCCTCTCGCAGGCGGGATTCACGGGCGGGTGGAGCCTCTACCTCAAGGACGGCCGGCCGAAGTACGTCTACAACTGGCTCGCGCGAGAGGAGTACGCGGTCGAGGCATCCGACCCGCTGACCAGCGGTGCGCACTCGCTCGTGTTCGAGTTCGACTACGACGGCGGCGGGCTGCACCAGGGCGCGACCGGTCGGCTCACCGTCGACGGCACCCCGGTCGCCGAGGGGCGCATCGAACGCACCATGGGAGCTGTCTATTCGCTCGCCGGTGAGACGGCGGATGTCGGGATGGACGCCTTCTCGCCCGTCACCAACGACTACGACCCCTGGGACAACGCCTTCACCGGCACCATCGACCGGCTCGTAGTGAAGCTCACCGAACCGCCGAGTACCGGATGATCCCTGGAGAGTCATGGCGACGTCATTGATCGTCGAAGAAGATCTCTTCGATCTTCAGGTTGAACAGCTTCGCGAGGCGGAACGCGAGTGGCAGGCTCGGGTCGAACTTCCCTGTTTCGATTGCGTTGATCGTCTGTCTTGAGACGCTGACACGCAGAGCCAGGTCAGCCTGCGTCCAGGCGCGTTCGGCCCGAAGGTCGGAGATGCGGTTCTTCATCGGTACCTGATCTTGCCGACGACGAAGGCGATCAAGAAGGTGACTCCCAAGAGCGCGGGGAAGACTGCGATATCGACGTCGTCGGCGACGAGGCCGGCGGCGTCCGCGACGACATAGGCGAATCCGCCGACCCACCCCACGCCGAGGGTGACCGCCAGGGCATCCAGCATGATCTTCCGCTCCAGGTCATCGAGTCCGCGGAGAAAGCGCGCGAAGGCGACGATCCAGCCGATGCCGACGACAAGATTGGCGGCAACCGCGACCCAGCTCGCCACCGACTGCTGCGGACTCCACAAGAGTCCGGGGCCGAACCTGGCCAAGGCGAGGGTCGCCAGCCAGGCGAGTGTCCAGAGTACAAGTCGAGCCGTTGTCTTGATCGAGTCCCGGTGCCCCCCGGTCTCGTTGTGTGCGTGCACGTGTCGCCCTTCCTGCAGCGAGAAGTCAAGTCCACTTGACACGGTAGAAGGCGGTCACCACGATGTCAAGTTCACTTGACACGGGACGAGCCGACACGGCGCGCGGAACCTACAGAAAAGACATGTAGGTACTCGGCCAATTGGCCAGGTGGCATGGAAGCGCCGCGGCTGCTGGCGACCACGGCGTGCCGCGGCATCCGCTCGTCGCCGTCGGTCACGACTTGGTCATGCGGGTGCGATGTGCCGGGAGGGGACTGGGCTGGAGTAGACGACGTTGGTCGTGATGCCGCCGAGGGTGGCGAGTCGGCCGGTGATCCGTTCGAGGTCGCTCATGGAGCGGGCGAGGACCTTGATAATGAAGCAGTCGGCGCCGGTGACGTGGTGTGCCTCGATGATTTCGGGCGTCGTGCCGACGAGGTCGTGAAAGGGCTTGTAGTTGCCGGAGGGGTAGGCAAGGCGGACGAACGCGGTGATGGTGTATCCGAGGGCTTCCGGGTCGACCGTGATGGAGTAGCCCGTGATGATTCCGCCGTCGGTCAGGCGGCGCACGCGGTCGGCGGTCGCGCTGGCCGAGAGGTTGATCGATCGTGCGAGTTGCGCGACGCTCATCCGACCGTCCCGCTGCAACTGCTCGATGATCGCGTGGTCGGTGGGATCCAGGTCCAGGCGCGAATTCGACGGCATGAGTCGCAGACTACCGGGCGAGCAACGGTCACCGCCCATGAGCACCGTCGATATTCTGTTCCGCCCTCCCTGGTGCAGGCGCTTCGATGGAGTGATGCAGACGACACTGACAGCGGCCGACTTCTTCGCCGCGAAACTGACCTTTGAGACCGACCCTTCCGACCTGGCGGCAGAACGAACCAGTGGCGCAGCACCGCTGGTCATCGACGTCCGATCCGACGCCGCATGGGGCCAGGGGCGCATTCCGGGCGCGGTGCATGTCCCCAACGCCGACCTTGCTGCCCGCGCAGCAGAGGTCGCCCCGGACAAGGACGCGGCGATCGTCGTCTACTGCTGGGGCCCTGGCTGCAACGGCAGCACGAGAGGAGCGCTGACACTCGCGTCGCTCGGGTACACGCAGGTGCGTGAACTCATCGGCGGGTTCGAGTACTGGGCGCGAGAAGGGCTCGCGGTCATCAGCGACCGCGGCCGCTCTCGGCAGGCACCCGACCCGCTCACCGCTCCCGTTGGACCAAGCGCATGAGCACGATCGTGTCCATCGTTCGGCCCACGACCGCGGCCGAGTGCGCACCAGTGCGCGCCTTGGCCGAGGCCCATGCACGGCACGAGCGAAGCGACATCGTGGTGCCGGCAGACTGGGCCACCCGGATCCTTGATCTGATCAAGGCCAAGCGACTCGAACTGTTCGTCGCCGAAGTGTCCGGAACTCCGATCGGTTTCGCGACGCTCACGCACGACGTCGGAACGTGGGCCGCGGCACCATACGCGCATCTCGAGTCCCTCTACGTCGCCGAGGGGCACCGAGATGCCGGCGTCGGCAGGCTCCTCGCGGATGCGGTGATCGAGCGCGCTCGAGAGCGTGGGTCCGGCGAGCTGCAATGGCAGACCCCGGCATGGAACAGCGGAGCCATTCGTTTCTACCGCCGACTGGGCGCAAGGCAGCAGAGCAAGGAGCGTTTCACCCTCGCCTTCATGTAGCCGTCAATCAGAACAAACTCGGCACTCTCCCCCGCGAAGCCCGCGCGCCCGGTAGGGCGGGGCGCCAACTGCAACGCGACCCCGAATGGAGGAATCTGCCAGTTCCCGTGGAGCGGTCGGCGACCATCCAACTCCGACCCTGCGGTCATGCTCAGCGACAGATCTCGAGCCCTCCTTCCGCGATCACTATTCAGTGTTGCTATCTACCGGTACTTGTGCTTACTATGTACCGGTAGTCAGCAACACTGAGTAGTTGAAAGGAGGGGCTCCATGGGCAAGCAGATGACGGAGATGCTCAAGGGCACGCTCGAGGGCATCGTCGCTCGCGATCCTGGCGGCGCAGCCGGCATACGGCTACGAGATCACGGCGCGGCTGCGCGAGCAGGGCTTCACCGACATCGTCGAAGGCACCATCTACGCCGTGCTCGTCAGGATCGAGCAGCGGGGTCTCGTCGACGTGGAGAAGGTCCCGTCCGAGAAGGGGCCGCCGCGCAAGGTGTACTCGCTCAACGCGCGGGACGGAAAGAACTCGAAGAGTTCTGGAGGACATGGAGCTTCCTCGCAGAACGAATCGAACAGCTCCACAACGAAAAGCAGAGAAGGAGAGAACTGACATGGTCGCGAAGTGGATCGAGACCCTCACCGGCTCGCTCGAGCAGAAGAAGCAGTACAAGCAGTACAAGGCCCGCATCGAGGCGCTTCCCGAGCCGTACCGCACGGCCGCGAAGGCATTCGAGCGGTACTTCATGTACTACGGGGGCGTCACCGACGGCGACACCCTCGTCACGATGTTCGGCGACTTCGCCGACCTCTGGGAGCGCGCCGCCGTCGACGGAACGCCTGTCAGCGCGATCGTCGGCGACGACCCGGTCGAGTTCGCCGAGACCTTCACGCAGGCCTACAGCGGCACGCAGTGGATCGACAAGGAGCGCGCTCGCCTCACCAAGGCGATCGACGACGCAGAGCGGAAGGAGCAGAAATGACCACGGAAGCTGCCATTCGCGTGCAGGGCATCGAGAAGTCGTTCAAGGACCTGCACGTGCTGCGGGGCGTCGACTTCGACGTGAAGGCGGGGAGCATCTTCGCGCTGCTCGGCTCGAACGGTGCGGGCAAGACCACACTCGTGCGGATCCTGTCGACGCTGCTGAAGGCCGACGCGGGCACCGCCACGGTGCACGGCTTCGACGTCGCCGGCAAGCCCGGCGACGTGCGCGAGTCGATCAGCCTCACCGGCCAGTTCGCCGCGGTCGATGAAGTGCTCACCGGCCGGGAGAACCTCGTGCTGATCGCGAAGCTGCGTCACCTGAAGGACCCGGGTGCGATCGCCGACGACCTGCTCGCCCGCTTCTCGCTCACCGACGCCGGGAACCGCAAGGCGTCGACGTACTCGGGCGGCATGCGACGCCGGCTCGACATCGCGATGAGCCTGATCGGCAACCCGCCGATCATCTTCCTCGACGAACCCACCACCGGGCTGGACCCCCAGGCGCGAATCGAGGTGTGGCAGACCATCAAGCAACTCGCCGATGGCGGCACGACCGTGCTGCTGACCACCCAGTACCTCGACGAGGCCGAGCAACTCGCCGACCGCATCGCGATCCTGCACAAGGGCACGATCATCCAGAACGGCACCCTCGCCGAACTCAAGCAGCTGCTCCCGGCTGCCAAGGTCGAGTACGTCGAGAAGCAGCCCTCCCTCGAGGAGGTCTTCCTCGCCCTCGTCGGTGACACCGGCGAGACCGACACCGCCGACGACGACCGCACCGCTGGCACCGTCCCGGCAGGAAAGGAACCACGATGACCACCCACGTCCTCGGCGACACCGGCGTTCTCACCGGCCGATCGCTGACGCCACATCCTCCGCAGCCCCGACACGATCATCACCACCGCGGTCACCCCGATCGCACTGATGCTGCTGTTCGTGTACGTGCTCGGCGGTGCGATCGACACGGGATCCGACGAGTCGTACATCAACTACATGCTCCCCGGCATCCTGCTCATCACGATCGCGTCCGGCATCGCGTACACCGCGTACCGGCTGTTCCTCGATCTGCAGGGCGGCATCTTCGAACGCTTCCAGTCCATGCCGATCGCGAGGTCGAGCGTGCTCTGGGCGCACGTGCTCACCTCCCTGGTCGCGAACCTGGTCTCGGTCGCGATCGTCATCGGCGTCGCGTTCATCATGGGGTTCCGCACCGGAGCATCCGTTGGCGCTTGGCTCGCGGTCGCCGGCATCCTGATCCTGTTCACCCTCGCCCTGACCTGGCTCGCCGTGATCGCCGGGCTCTCGGCGAAGACCGTCGACGGCGCGAGCGCATTCAGCTACCCGCTGATCTTCCTGCCGTTCATCAGCTCGGCGTTCGTGCCGACCGACTCGATGCCCGCCCCGGTCGCCTGGTTCGCCGAGAACCAGCCCGTGACCTCCATCGTGAACAGCATGCGAGCCCTGTTCGCCGGTGAGCCCGTCGGCAGCGACATCTGGGTCGCCCTCGCCTGGCTCGTCGGCATCCTCGTCGTCGCCTACGCCTTCGCGATCGCCATCTACCGCCGCAAGATGAACTGAGGCCGAGCGCTGCTCGCGGACCGCACGACCGCACGACGATGCCGCCCGCGCCCCCACGGGGACGCGGGCGGCATCGTCATTGCGCCGTCGTCTCGTCGCGTCGGTTGTCGACGCCATGCCTCGATAGGGTTCACCCATGGACTCCCGGGTTACGGTCCGCCCCGCCCGAGCCGAGGACGCCGCTGCCATGGCGCGGATGCTCGTCCGCTCGTGGCAGGAGACGTACCGCGGCCTGATGCCCGACCGCGTGCTCGACGATCCGGGGCTCGTCGACGCTCGAGAACGGTTCTGGACCGCTGCCCTCGTCGACGAGCGCTACCGCGCGAACCGCATCGCGGTGGCTGAACGCGACGGAGCGGTGATCGGGGTCGCCATGGCGGGCCCGCCTGAGAGCCCGGAGCCCGGATGGAGCCTGCATCTCTACGTGCTGTACGTCCTTGCGGCCGATCACGGATCCGGTGCCGGGGCGGCCCTCCTGGACGCTGTCGTCGGCCCCCACGAGTCGGCGGCGCTGTGGGTCGCCGATCCCAATCCACGGGCGCAGGCGTTCTACCGGAAGCACGGATTCGTCCCCGACGGCACCGTGCAGGTGGAGGACGGTGTGCGGGAGATCCGCATGGTGCGGATCTCCGACATCGCACCGCCACCCCGCCTGACTGACATCGCCGGTTGCGGGCGTGCAGCGTGCCCTCGGCGGCCTCAGCATGGGCGGAACAGGAGGGCGGCGATCTTGCGCGCGGTGGCGTCCGGTTCGCCGCCGACGGCGGCGGCCCGGGTTCCGCTCACGAGTAGTGACGCGAAGCCGTGCACGATGGACCACGCCGCGAGCGCGGCGATGCGGGGGTCTCCCCCGGACTGCGCGTCGGTGAGTTCGCCGACGCCCTCGTACAGGGCGGACTCGGCCCGTCGCTGGGCTTGGACGAGCGTCGGATCGTCGGTGTGCAGCAGGTCGGGTCGATACATGACCTCGAAGTGCGCGCGGTGGTCGACGGCGAACCGCACGTAGGCCACGCCGACCTCGACGAACTCGCCGGTGCGCTGCCGTGCGGCGTCCAGGGCGTCGGCGAGGAGGTCGTAGCCCTGTGCCGCGAGCGCGGTCAGCAGCCCGGCCTTGTCGCCGAAGTGGTATGCGGACGCGGCGTAGGACACGCCGGCGCGACGGGCGAGCTCGCGCATGCTGAGGTTGGCCGGACCGGATGCCGTGACGGCCTCGATCGCCGCCTCGAGGAGGGTGCTGCGCAACGAGCCATGGTGATACGGGCGGGTCATCCGGCCACGCTACCACTGATCTTTCCCTTGACAAGATCGTGATCGCGCGCCAGTCTTGTCATCGTCAAGTTTCGATTGGGGAATGCACATGGAACCGCTCATCATGCTCGTCGCCGTCACCGCCGTGTTACTCGTGGCAGGGGCCGCCGGCGTGCGCTGGCTGCGACCGTGGCCGGTGGCCGTTCGGGGCGGGCTCGCGGCGATGTTCGTGATGACGGGCGTCTCGCATTTCACGGGCATGCGCGCCGAGCTCGTCAGCATGGTGCCGGCCGGGCTTCCTGAGCCAGAGCTCCTGGTCTCGCTCACCGGAGTGCTCGAGTTGGCCGGTGCGGCCGGGCTGCTCTGGGCGCGCACCGCGCCGCTGGCGGCAGCATGCCTCGCCGCCCTGCTGATCGCGCTGTTCCCCGCGAACGTCTACTGCGGCGTACCCAGGGCATCAGCTCCTCGGCCGGCGATCTGGTGACGCGCGGCGTGATCCAGGTCGTCTACATCGCCGCGGCACTCACCGTCGTCGTCACCGCAATGCGGGCGCGACGGGCCCGACGCGCCGCCGTCCCGCAGGCCTCCGTCAGCGAGCCGGCATGACCCGGGGGCGGAGTCGCCCGAGGAGGCGGATGCCTGAGGAAGCACGGATCGCCGTCGGTGGGCCGATGCCGACGCTGCTCGAATCGACCGTTCCGCGGTTCCAGTTCCGCAACCATCACGCGCGCTGGATCGACGCGAGCCCGGACGACGTGTGGGCGGCGCTGACCTCGGTGCGGCTCGACGACCTGGCCGTCACCAAGCCGCTCGTTGCGATCCGCTACCTCGGAGCGAGCCGACCGTCTGGCGAACCGCTGTTCGAGCGCGGCCCGCTCACGATGCTCGTGGTCGACGCGCCACGATACGCGGTCGGCGGCTCCATCGCCCGACCCTGGAAGCTCGAGCCCGAGCATCATTCCGTCGCGACTCTGGAGGAGTTCCGGGACTTCGAGGAGCCCGGGTGGGCGAAGTACCTCACCGACTTCAGACTGACCCCCACTGGAGGCGGCACCCTCTTGCAGACCGAGACACGCGGGCGCTGCACCGACGCGTGGGCATGGCGTCGCTTCCGGATCTACTGGACGGCCATCCGCGCGGGCAGCGACCTCGTACGGCGCGACATGCTGCGCACCGTGGCCGACCGGGTCGAGCGCGGTGACGACCGCGCACCGAAGTGACCCCCGACGACGCCGACCGTCGGCCCCCGAGGCACGGCCACGCGGCGGCGTGGTCGGCTCGGGCGAGCCCGGTTCCGGCACCGTCATCCTCGGACGAGGGCCGCACGAACGACGCGGTACACCTGCGTCGTCAGACCGCGCAGCTCGCGACCCGTGCATACGACGACCAGTTCCGGCTGGTCGCCCTCGGCACCCCGCTGGCGTGATCGTCATGGGTGCCGACATCACAGAGCCCCGGCGGCTCTCCCCGTCGACCTCGCGAACAGTCTGGTTCCGGACGTGTATCCGGGCTGTTCGAGGACTTGGACACAGCTGGCAGTTGCGACGAGTAAGCGGACCAAGGGAGAACAGAAGTGAGCAGAGTCAACTTCACTGCGGCCGGCGGCTGGGTGGCGATCGCCGGGAGCGTGGTCCACCTGGTACTGACGCCGATCGCCCGCGCGGGCGTATGGGCAGACATCGTCTCCGCCGGGTGGTGGAACACGGTCACGCTGCGGCCGAGCGCCGATCAACTTCGGGTCGCAGAGGCGTTCTGGATCACCCCGGGCAGTTTCGCCGTGCCGCTGCTCGTGCTCGGGATCCTCGTCGTGTTCTCGGCGAGGGAGGGTCATCGGGTGCCGGGTGCGCTCGGTTGGATTCTGGCTGTCTGGGGCGCGGTGGGGGCGAGCCTGATGCCGCTCTCGGGCGCGTGGCTGTTCATCGTGGTCGGCGTCCTGTTCGTGGTCGGCGACCGTGTTCGGTCACCTCAGCACTGACGCGGTGTGGAACTGCTCGAGGTCGGGGAAACCAGGCTCGCATTTCGAACGCACTCGAATCCGGCGTGCCCGAGCGTCACAGCTTGCCGTGGTCACCTGAGGCCGCGGAAGAACGCGCGTACATCGCCGACCAGGAGGTCGGGGACCTCCATGGCCGGGAAGTGGCCGCCGCGCTCGAACTCGGACCAGTGGACGACGTTGTGGTCGCGCTCGGCGATGGAGCGGATCCCGACGTCGCCGGGGAACACGGCGACCCCGGAGGGCACCTCGGATCGCTGCGTCTGCTGCCCCCAACTGGCCTGGCCCTCCTTGTAGAGCCGCGCCGCCGAGGTGGCCGTGTTGGTGAGCCAGTACACGCTGACGTTGGTGAGCAGCTGGTCGCGATCGACCGCCTCCTCGGGAAGCTCGAACGCAGGATCGGTCCATTCCTTGAACTTCTCGACGATCCAGGCGAGCTGCCCCACAGGCGAGTCGGCGAGCCCGAATCCGAGCGTCTGCGGGCGGGTCGACTGGATGCTCACGTAGCCTCCGCCGTCCTGCATCTGGCGTTGCATGCCGGCGAGCCGTGCCAGCTCCGCCTCGTTCAGACCGGCCAACTCTGCCGGATCTCCCGTGGGGAAGCCGAGACTGCCGTTGACGTGGACGCCCACCACGTGCTCGGAATCGATGCCGCCCAGCATCGGCGAGATCACCGCGCCGGTGTCGCCGCCCTGGGCGCCGTATCGCTCGTAGCCGAGTCGGCGCATCAGCTCCGCCCAGGCGCGGGCGATCCGCGACATGTCCCACCCGGTCTCCCGCGTCGGCCCGGAGAATCCGAACCCGGGCATGGACGGGGCGACGATGTGGAACGCGTCGGCCGGGTCGCCTCCATGGGCACGGGGGTCGGTGAGCGGCCCGATGATGTCCATGAACTCCACGATCGAACCAGGCCAACCGTGGGTGATGATCAGCGGCAACGCGTCCGGTTCGGGGGAGCGGACGTGCAGGAAGTGCACGTTCTGCCCGTCGATCGTGGTCGTGAACTGCGGGAACTCGTTGAGCTTCGCCTCGAACGTGCGCCAATCGTAGGAGGCCCGCCAGTATTCGGCCAGCCCCTTCAGGTAGCTGGCAGGAACGCCGTAGGTCCAACCGACGTCAGGGAGTTCGTCGGGCCAGCGGGTGCGGTGCAGTCGATCGTTCAGGTCGTCCAGGTCGGTCTGCGCGATCTGGATGCGGAACGGTCGGATTGTGGTGGTGTTGCTGTTCATGGGGCGACGGTACCGATCATTGCGGACGACCACAGTCCTCATGGAGCAGATTGATCCCCCAGAAACTCATGTTGGTGAGCCGGGCACACGGCGCGTCCTCGAGGTCGCGACCACCCCCGGACTGGGAGATGACATAACCTCACTGCACGTCTACGGTGTGGCCATGACGGCAGATCCCGCACGGAAGGGCCGCGTCCGTGCAAGCATCGTCGCGGCCTTCATCGCCCTCGTGGCCATCCCTGTGGGGATCGCCGGTCCGGTCGCCGCGGCGCCCGACTCCTCTCCGGTCGACAAGTACGTGGCGCTCGGCGATTCCGTCGCCGCGGGGCAGGGCGGTGGCGACTACGTCGACGCCTGCCTCCGCAGCCCGGCCGGGTACCCGGCGCTGCTCGATGCCCAGCCCAAGGTGAGCCTGTTGCGCAATGCGGCGTGCACGGGTGCCACGATCACGGATGTCACGGCGAACCAGCTCCCACAGGTCAACCGCGGCACGACACTCGTCACCGTGACGGTCGGCGCGAACGGGGTGGACCTGCAGCGGCTCTACGCGGCATGCGCGAGTGGCCAGACGCCGGTCGAGTGCCTTGCGGCCCTGAACGACGCGGCGTTCTACCTCAATTCGGGCCAGGTACCTGCGGAGCTCGGTGCCCTGATCGCCGGCATCGACGACCGGTCGCCGCGCGCGACGATCGTCGTCACGGGCTATCCGGTTCCGTTCGCTCCGGGCCTCTCGTCGGTCGCCGACAACGTGAACCAGCTCGTCGAACTGTTGAACACGCAGTTGGCCCTCACCGCCCTCACCGCGGCATCCCCCGACGTGGACGTCGTGTGGGCCCCGGTCGAGTTCGGAGGCCATCGTGTCGGCGGAGTGCTGCCCCCGGCTTACCTCGGCACAGATCCCAACGACCCGGTCACGTTCCTCCACCCCACCCCGGATGGATACCTCGTCTACCGCGACGCGGTGATCGCAGCCCTCGGTTGAGCGCCCGGCGAATCGACGGCATCCGCTTCATTTCGGCTCATCGCGCAGCGAATCGGCGTGGTCGGCTCCCTGGGCAGTATCTGGCCTGATGCTTCCGAGTACCCGCGGAATCCGACGCCTCGGATCGATGACATGTGCGGGTGCGGGCCTGGATGGCGTCGATGACGGCGATCATGTCGCGGCGTCCGTGGCCGAGGTCGACGGTCTCGCCGTAGAGGTCGCTGGCGAGGTCGAGCAGCGGCGAGGCGATGCCCGTGGTGCGGGCGGCATCGGCGATGAGGCGCGTGCTGGCGAACGCGTCCGCTGCGGCCGCGCGCACCTCGAAGTCCCGCGGATACGAGCTGTGCGAGCTTCACGCCGGCGAGCTCGCTGGCCATCGGGCCGACCATGATCGCCTGCTGGAGCAGGGCACGGTCGAGGCCGTGGCTGTCGGCGAAGTGGGTGGCTTCGGCGAGGGCGGCGAGCATGACGTTGAGGTAGTGGTTCACCGACAGCTTCATGAGGAGCCCGTTTCCGATCGGCCCGCACCAGATCGCCTCCCGGGTCATCGGTGCGAGCAGCGGTGCCGCCCGGCGTACGTCGTCGGGTTCTCCGCCGAGCAGTGCGACGAGGGTGCCGGCTTCCGCGGGGCCTCTCGACCCGGAGACGGGAGACTCGACGAACCGGCCACCGGCGGCGCGGACGTCCGCGGCGAGCCCGCGTGAGTACTCCGGCGAGACCGATCCCGTCGAGATGATCAGGTGGCCGGAGACCCGCCTTGGGAAATCGGCGGTCCCGCGGCCGAGGACCTGGTCGGTGACGTCCTCGTTGACGAGCATCACCAGCACCGTCCGGGTGCGGGCGAACACCTCGTCGACGGTGTCCGCGACCGCTGCGCCCGCCTCGCGCAGGGGCGCGGTGCGTTCGGGAGTGCGGTTCCAGACGACGAGATCGACGCCGGCGCCGGCCAGGTTGAGGGCCATGGGCTGCCCCATCGATGGAGCACCCAGGAGCGTGAGATGAGAGAACTGGACCGCCTCGATCGGCACATCCTCCGTATCCTCCAGACGCGGGGCCGGATCCGAACAACGAGCTCGCCGACGAGGTCGGACTCTCCCCGTCCTCCTGCCTGCGCCGCGTACGGGCATTGGAAGACGCCGGCGTCATCGAACGCTATGTCGCGCTGCTGAACGCGTCGAAGATCGGCAAGGGATTCACCGCCTACGCCCGCGTCTGGCTCACCAGCCAGGACGCCGAGACCGTCGACCACTTCACGGAGCAAGTCCGACAGCTCCCCGAGATCGTCGAGTGCCACCTCATGGCGGGCGAGAGCGATTTCCTGCTCCGCATCGTCGCGGCCGACCTCGACGCCTACCGCACATTCCAGATCGACCACCTCACCCGCATCAGGGGCGTTCAGAACGTCAAGACCGAGATCCCCATGCAGAAGGTCAAGCTCACCTCGGAGCTCCCTCTCTAGCGAGAGTGACGCGCTTCGCGCGCGAACGGGCATCCGCTGCCTTTTCAGCCGCGAGCGCTCGCAAGGTAAGCGGCTCCCCGACCACGGTCTGCGTGATTGAATGATCGCAATCGACCAACGAGGGTGATCGAAGAGGATCGAGCGATGATGCTGGCACGCGAGCGACAGGATGCCATCCTCAAGTACCTGAGACTCCACGGCGCCGTTCGTGTCAGCGATCTGGTTCCGATGCTCGGCGTTTCGGAGATCACCGTTCGCCGCGATCTGACCGACCTCGCCGAGTCGGGCCTGCTCCTGCGCACCCACGGCGGAGCACTCGCCGCCGAACGCCGCCTCGCCCGAAACCCGGACGCACGGTGATCGGCATGGTCGTGCCCTCGAGCACGGTGTACTTCCCGTCGATCATCAGGCGCGCCGACGCGGAGGCGCGTCAACAGAACGTCCGGCTCGTGCTGAGTGTGTCGCACTACGGGAGGGACGAGGAACGCGAATGCGTGCGCCGGATGGTCGCCCTCGGAATCGAGGGGATCCTCTTGACCCCGGCCGAGGACGCCGACACCGACGACAACCGCACGTGGCTGGAATCGCTGCCCGTCCCCGTCGTACTGGTCGAGCGGACGCAGCCCGACCTGAGTCTGCCGCAGCGCTTCGATCACGTTTCCACCGACCACGCATTCGGCGCGCTCATCGCCCTGCGCCACTTCGCCAGGCTCGGGTATGGCTCGATCGCCCTCGCGCTCAACGAGGTGACTCCGACCGCGACCTGGTGGACATCGGTTTCCGGCACGGGATCACGACACTCGGGCTCGACCGGGATGCGCCCCGAGTTGCGCTTCCGCGCCTGCAGGAGACCGCACTGCTCGACGCCCGGCTGACCGAGCTTCTCGACGAGTGCGCCCGGCACGACATCCGCGCGGTCTTCGTCCACAGCGACCCGCACGCCGCCCGGCTGGTGGAACTGGCGACCGAGCGCAAGCTGCGGATCCCCGACGACCTCGCGATCGTGACGTACGACAACGAGACGGCGCATCTGGCGTACGTGCCGTTGACGGCCGTCAGCCCGCCGAAGGAGGCCGTCGGTCGCGACGCCATGCGGACCCTGCTCGAGCGGATCGCGACGCCGTCGTTCGATGACCGTCCCGCGCACGACGTGCGCCTGTTGCCGAGGCTCGTCGTCAGGGCGTCGTGCGGGCGATCGCCGCGGAATGACCGATATTGATCGATTCGCGGTCGAACGCGGATGCCGGATGTCAGACTCGGTCCCGTCGTCGAAGGCGGCGTGAGGCCCGGCGCCGAGCGCGAGAGCCGCCGACGACGAGCGTCAAGCGCACCGCCCCGGGTGCACGACCTCTACAACGATGCGGAGTCGACAGTGCTGGAAGCGACGCGTAGAGCCTTCGTCGGAGTAGGCGTCGGCGGTCTCGCCGCCGCGCTGGCGCCGTCGCTTCCGACACATCACCTGCTCACGGCGCTGCGTTCGCGCGAGAGCGCCGTCAACCCGCCCATCCTCGAAATCGTCGGAGGCCCGTGACCGTGACCCAGCTGCTGCACGACTCCAATCCTGAGAAGAACGTCGCGACCGGGCCCGTGGCGATGAGCCCGCTGCCTGCCTGTGAGACACTCCCGGCACGCGAGACACTCCCGTCCGACCACTCGCGGGGCGCGCCCGCTCCAGCGCGGGCGGTCTCCCCCCGACCGGCCACCCGCCCGGGGCTCCGGTTCCGCCAGCGCGTCAGACGCGACTGGGTGCTGCTCCTGTTCGCGCTACCCGGCACGGCGCTGCCTGCTCGTGTTCCACTACCTGCCGCTGCTGGGCAACGTCATCGCGTTCAAGGACTACCAGCCGTACCTCGGCATCAGCGGAAGCGACTGGGTCGGCTTGGACAACTTCAGCATCCTCTTCAACGGCGACCCGGCGTTCCTGCAACGCGCTGAAGAACACCCTGATCATCTGACCGTGCATCCAGACGGTCTTCGTCTTCCCGGTGCCGATCGCGCTGGCGCTGCTGCTGAACTCGCTGCTGTCCGAGCGCTCAAGCGGATCGTGCAGTCGATCCTCTACCTGCCGCACTTCATGTCCTGGGTGATCGTCGTGGCGCTCTTCCAGCAGATGCTGGGCGACAGCGGGCTGCTGAACAACTATCCTGCGAGCTCGACGACCTGGGCATCGCTTCAACATCATCGGCAACCCCGAGACTGTTCAAAGAGCTGATCACCGCCAGGTCGATCTGGAAGGACACCGGCTGGGGCGACGATCCTGTTCCTGGCCGCGCTCTCCCGGATCGACCAGGAGCTGTACGAGGCGGCGGCGTGGACGGCGCGTCCCGGCTGCGGCAGCTGTGGCACGTCACGCTGCCCGGCCTCCGCGGCGTGATCATCCTGCTGTCATCCTGCGGCTGGGCGACTCGCTCACGTCGGCTTCGAGCAGATCATCCTGCAGCAGCAGGCGGTCGGCCGCGCAGGCCAGCGAGGTGCTGGACACCTACGTCTACAACAACGGCATCATCGCCGGCGACTGGGGCATCTCGGCCGCGGTCGGCCTGGTGAAGGGATCGTCGGCGTCGTGCTCGTGCTCGGCGCCAACAAGGTCGCCCACATCTTCGGCGAGCGGGGGTGTACCAGAAATGACGAACAACCTGATCAACGCGGCACGACACGCCGCTCACGGTGCCGATGCGGGCGCTGCGAGGGCATCGTGCTGACCCTCTGCTGCCTCGCCGGTGATCGTCCCGTTCGTCGGGGTGATCTCGACCAGCCTCGCGCACGAGCAGCAGGATCAACGCCGCCGGCGGCTTCGTCCTGTTGCCCGACAGGAGTCAACCTCTCAGGCCTACCGGGCGCTGTTCACCGGCGGCGTGGTGACGCCAGGCGCTGCTCGTCAGCATGCTCGTCACCGTCGTCGGCACGGCACTGTCGCTGGCCGTGTCGACGCCTGCTCGCGTACGCGCTGACCCGGCCCGGCACGGTCGGCAGCGGCCGTGCTCGGATCTGGTGCTGTTCAGCCTGCTGTTCACCCCCGGCATCATCCCGAGCTACCTGATGGTCAAGCAGCTCGGCCTGCTCGACAGCTACTGGGCGCTGATCCTGCCGACTGCTCGTCAACGCGTTCAACGTGATCGTCATGCGGGCGTTCTTCATCAGATCTGCCGCAGAGCTGATCGACTCGGCCAGATCGACGGCGCCGGCGAGCTATCCTCTTCCGCCGCATCGTGCTGCCGCTGTCCAAGGCGGTGCTGGCGGTGATCGGCCTGTTCTACGCGGTCGGCGTACTGGAACGCGTTCTTCACGGCCCTGCTGTACATCGAACGAACCGCAAGTGGCCGCTGCAGCTGGTGCTGCGGACCTACGTCGTCAACAACACCAAGCTGGCGGACCGACGTCAGCGCCGAGTACGCTGCCGCCGCAGGAGTCGATCCAGATGGCGATCCTCGTGATCTCCATCGTGCCGATCCTGATCGTCTACCCGTTCCTCCAACGGCACTTCGCCAAGGGAGTGATGATCGGCGCCGTCAAGGGCTGACCGTCTCGCACCCCCGCAACGACAAGAAAGGAGATCACGGATGGCTGACATCTCACGACGGACACTGCTCGGGTTCGGTGCTCAGCATCGGCGCCGTCGCTGGCACCGGATTGCTGGCCGGCTGCGTGACCGCAACGACCTGCAGCACAGGCGCCACGGACGGATCAAGCTGCTCGCGAACTACATGCCGTTCGGCGGCGTCGCACCTGACTGCCCGGCGCTCCCCAACGGCACCGGGCGGGCTTCGACCGCTACCGCGCCGTCCCGCTGAGGGTCGACAAGTGCAAGCCGGGCGACGGCAAGCCGGTGTCGGCTTCGTGCAGCTCGGCGGGCCGCAGCCGCACGGGCTGAACCAGAACCCGTTCTGGCAGGAGCTGGACACGCGGGTCGGCTCGGCGATGGAGCTCCAGGAGATCACGGCGAGCGCGGACTTGGTGGCCAAGATCGCCACGATCCAGGCCGGCGACGGATACCCGGACCTCGTGCAGCCGAGCCCCGCGAGCCCCGGGATGGGTGCGTTCGTGAAAGCCAAGATGATCGACCTCACCGAGTATCTGGGGGGCGAGGAGATCAAGGAGTATCCGCTGCTGGCGAACATCCCGACCGACTTCTGGAAGGAGTGCGTCTACGACGGACAGCTCGACGGCATCTCGATGTCGCGCGGACTCGCATCGTGACGTGTGATGTTCTGCCGCGCCGACGTCGCTGCGAAGCTCGGCATCGACGGTGCTGACATCACAGATCTCGCCGCGTTCCGCGACGTTCTGGTCGAGGTCACGGATGCGAAGGCGGACCGGTGGGGGATGGTCAACAACCCGCTCGACTACAGCGGGCTGATGTACTCGATCCAGAAGAACTTGGCGGAGCGCTCCAACGGCTCGTTGACCAGCGCTGACGAGAACGAGGTGGAGAAGGACGAGCTCGAGTCCGTCCGCGAGCTGCAGAAGGACGGCGTGATGCAGCCCGACATGGCTTCGACAACGCCAGTGAAGGCCGCCTGGAAATTCGACGCCGGCGAAGGAGTCTGCACGTGGTCGTCGTATACCGGCTACATCGGGCTGTGCAGCACGTACTACGCGGCGAATCCGGCGTTCGCCAGCGGCATGCTGCAGGTCCGGCGCTACGACGGGGGCATGGGCATCGGCTGGAGGTGCAACCTCATCAACAACATGGTCTCGATCACGATCGATTCGAAGGCACGGATCGAGACGCTGCTCGAGATCGGCGCCTGGCTGGCGGCGCCGTTCGGATCGGAGGAGAACCTCTTCCAGCGATATGGGATCGAGGGGGTCCACTACAGCCTGACAAGACGAACCCGGTCCCCGATCCGGACAAGGTCACCGAGATCCTCTATCCCAACTACCTGGGTTCCGGCCCGTACGTGCTCTACGCACCACAGGCTCCGATGTTCGTCCGGGACGTCCACGCGCACATGTCGAGCTATCTCGACGACGCCGTCGTCGATCCGACCAACCTCTACTACTCGCAGACCTATTCGAGCAAGTCGGCGCAGCTGCTGACCACGATCAAGCCGTCGAACTCGACATCATCTACGGTCGTCAGCCCGTGTCCGCTTGGGACGGAGCGGTGAGGTCGTACCTCGACGCGGGCGGCACCGTGATCAAGAACGAGCTCGCACGGGCCGCCGAGAAGGCCGAACACCATCGCGGGTGGCGGTCTCCCACCAGGAGGCCGCCACCCGCCTGTCACGAACGAGAGGGACGATATGCCGTCACGCCGACCTCGCGCGGTCTTCGCGATGCGCTCGCAGACACTGCTGGACGCGCTGTTCAGCCGTCGGGTGCCGAGGAGCTGCATGAGCTGCTCGACCTCGATCCGGTCGTCGTCAGCCAGCTGTCGGATCCGGGCGTCCGCAACCGCCTGGCTCGCACCGAGTTGCTCATCACGGAATGGGGCGCCCCCTTCCTCGGCGCGCAGCAGTTGCAGCGGACCATGCAGCTCGAGGCGATGCGCGCATCAGGCGGCACGGCGCGGTGGTTCCTCGGCGACTCCCCCGTGCTCGGCCGGATCGCGGCGTCGAACGCGGGCCACGTGAACTCCATCCCGGTGGCCCAGTTCGCGCTCGCGCTGATCCTGCTCAGCGGCAAGAACGCCATCCAGATCGCCGCCGGGTATCGCGCCGAGCAGGCGGAGATCGACCGCGGATCACGTGCTCTCGGGCGGCAACCACGGCCGGACGGTCGGAATCGTGGGCGCGTCGCGCGTGGGCAGGCTGCTGATCGAGATGCTCGGGCGCACTCGTTCATCACGCTCGTCCACGACCCGTACCTCGACGACGCGGAAGCCGACGCGCTCGGCGTGCAGGTCGTCGCCCTGGACGAGCTGTTGGCGGGCTCGGACGTGGTCTCCCTCCACGTCCCCTCCCTCCCCAGCACGCGCGCGATGATCGGCAGCCGCGAACTCGCCCTGATCCGAGACGGCGGCACCCTGATCAACACCGCAAGGGCGCGATCGTCCACCAGCCCGCGCCGCTACGCGAACTGCGCACCGGCCGCCTGACCGCCTACCTCGACACGACGGATCCCGAGATCCTGCCGAACGGTCACGAACTGTACGAGCTGCCCAACGCCTTCCTCACCCCGCACATCGCCGGCTTCACCGGCAACGAGCTCCGCCTGCTGGTGACTGCCCTCTGGAGGTGCTCGCTTCTGGCATGCCGTTCGAGCATCCCGAGAGCCTGGACGCGGCGGCCTGGACTGCCGCGGTGCGCCCGACATTGCATCCGCCCCGCTCCTGACCCAGAGGAACTCCGCATGACCGCATTCGACCTGACTGTGCCCGAGCTGGAGCGGTACGAACCCGTCAACTACGAACCCGACGACTTCGACGACTTCTGGACCGGCACCCTCGCAGAGGCCGCCGAGCACGACCTGGCCGCCACGTTCACGCCGGTCGACACCGGGTTCACCCTCGTGGACACGTACGACGTCACCTTCGCCGGGTACGGCGGCAACCCGGTGCGGGCATGGCTGCGCGTTCCGCGGGGCGCGGACGGGGCTGTTCCAGTGGTCGTGCAGTACCACGGCTACAACGGCGGTCGCGGGCTCGCCCACGACCCGGCGCTCGGCCGCTGGCGGGGTTCGCGACCCTGTCGGTCGACATGCGCGGGCAGGGCGCGGGCAACCAGGTCGGCGCGACCCCCGACCCCGCCCCGGGCACCAATCCGGAGCATGCGGGCTTCATGACCCGCGGCATCTCCTCGCCGCAGGACTACTACTACCGGCGCGTGTTCACCGATGCTGTGCGGGCGGTCGAGGCCGCACGCGCGTTCCCCGGGATCGACCCGGCACGGACGGTCGTGACGGGGACGAGTCAGGGCGGCGGCATCACGCTCGCCGCGGCCGGCGATCCCCGACCTGGCCGCGGTCATGCCCGACGTCCCGTTCCTGGCCCACTTCCCCCGCGCCATGACCGTGACGGACCGCCCGCCGTATTTCGAGCTGGTGCGCTTCCTGCGGGTGCAGCGCACAATGCGCGAGCAGGTCATGCGCACGCTGTCGTACATCGATGTCGTCGCGCACGCTCGCCGCGCGATGGCGCCCGCCCTGTTCTCGGTGGCGCTCATGGACGTCACCTGCCCGCCGTCCACCGTGTTCGGCGCGTACAACTCGTATGCGGCCGCCGACAAGCAGATGTGCGTGTACCCGTTCAACGACCACGAGGGCGGTCAGATGGAGCACGAGGTCGTCAAGCTCCGCTGGCTTCAGGGACTGTTCGCCGCGTCGGACGCGTCGCTTCCGGCAACCGACCTGATCGGGCAGCGATGACCGCGAGCGAGGCCGCAGCGTTCGAAAGAGGTCAATCTCACTGCGGGCACGTCGCGCCCGGTCGCGGCTGCTAAGAAATGGCTGCCAGCTCGCTCTCGACGGAGCTGGCGGATCTCCGTATGCGCCCGACGCCTGCCGCGGCATCGACCCGTCGCATCCGGGAACGGAGTGGGACCGCATCGAGGTGCCCGGCCACTGGCAATTGCAGGGCTACGGAGCGCCCGCGTACACGAATGTGCGCTATCCGTTCCCCGTCGATCCGCCGTTCGTACCCGACGCCAACCCCACGGGCGAGTACCGCACGTCGTTCTCGCGACCCGACGGGTGGGAGGACGGGCGCGTGCTGCTGCGGTTCGATGGCGTGGACTCGTGGTTCGAGGTGTGGGTCAACGGCGAGTCCGTGGGCGATTCTAGCGGCAGCCGCCTGACGGTCGAGTTGGACGTGCACCCGCGCCCTCCGCGAGGGCGAGAACCAGCTCGCGGTGCGCGTGCACCAGTGGAGCTTCGCGAGCTATGTCGAAGACCAGGATCAGTGGTGGCTCTCCGGCATCTTCCGCTCGGTCGCACTGCTGCACCGGCCCGAAGGCGGCGTGTTGCACGTGTTCGCCGACTCGCCCTCCTCTTGCCTGGTCCAAGGTCTACCTCGACCGCATGCGCCGCATGGTGGAGCGGGACAAGAACCACGCGAGCGTGCTGATCTGGTCGCTCGGGAACGAGCCGTCTAGGGACGCAACTTCGTGACCAACGCCGCGTGGGCCAAGGACCGTGATCCCGCGCGTTCGCTCCACTACGAGCAGTGACAAGGATGCCGAAGTCGTCGACATCAGCAGCCGGATGTACCTCGGCTACGACGAGCTGGAGATTTTCGGCGCCCGCGACGAGCCTCGGCTCAAGAGGACCCTGCCGGTGATGCCCGTCGGCGTGCCAGCCGATGATCCTGTGCGAGTACGGCCACGCCATGGGCAACGGTCCGGGCGAACTCATCGACTATGAGCGCATCTTCGACCGTCATCGCCGGCTCGGCGGTGGCTTCATCTGGGAGTGGATCGATCACGCGATCGATGTCGCCGAGCCGGGTGAACCGGCCCGGTACCGTCTACGGCGGCGACTTCGGCGAGCCGCTGCACGACGGGTCGTTCATCGTCGACGGCCTCCTCTTCCCCGATAGCACCCCGTTCCCGGGACTGATCGAATACGCCGCCGTCATCGCGCCCGTCGGTTTCGAGTTCGACGGCGCGCGGATCCTGGTGCGCAACCGGACGAGCTTCACGACCACGGCCGAGTGGCGGTTGAGCTGGTCGCTCAACGTGACGGCACCGAGGTCGCGCGGGGCGACCTCGACGTTCCTGAATTCCCGCCGCTGCAGACGCGTGCCGTCACGCTGCCCGCCGCGATCGGCGTCGCAGCAGCGGATGCCACGGGCTCGGGCGAGGCGGCCGCGGGCGATTCCGAACTCCACCTCACGGTGTCCGCCGCGCTCGCCGGCCCGCGTTCGTGGGCTGAGTCCGGCCACGTCGTCGCCCGCGCGCAGTTCGCCCTGCAGCGCGCCGCGCCGCAGCGCCGCCTCTCAGCGGGGGCGGTCTCGGTGCGGCCCGGCGGATTCGAGGTGGCCGCGGGCGACTTCGACGTTCGTGGGCGGCTGACGCGCCTGGGCGGCATTCCCGTGCTCAGCGCCGGGCTGTCGGTCTGGCGCGCCCGACTGAGAACGACCGGGCGCCGCACAAGCATGCGGATCAATCGATGGAGCATCGGTGGCGAGAGGCGGGGCTGGATCGTCTCGTCGAGCGGACTCGGCAGGTCGTGGTGCTCCCCGCCGAGGGCGTTGGAGAGCGGCTCAAGGTGACCAGCCGGTCCGGAGCCGCCGCGACCGATGAGGGCTTCGACGTCGTCTCCCGCTGGACCGACCGCGAGGGGGCGCTCGAGCTGGACCTCGAGGTGCGGCGGATCAGCGACTGGCGGATGAGCTCCCGCGCCTCGGGTTCGCCGATCGCGCTGGCCGATCCCGCACCGGGCGGACGACTCTTGCAGTGGTTGGAGCGGGCCCCGGCGAGGCCTACCCCGACTCCCGGCAGGCGGTGCGGATCGGGCGCTGGACGTCGACCGTGCGCGCGATGCAGACCCCGTATGTCGTGCCGCAGGAGAACGGGAACCGCCCTGATCGCGCTGGCTCGAGGTGGAGTCCTCCACCGGGATGCTGCGCGTGGACTGCTCGCCGAGCCTGTCGTTCTCGGTGCATCCGTGGTCGACGAGCGCGATCGAGCGAGCCGGCCACGCCGACGAGCTCGTCGAGGAGGGCGCGCTCTGGCTGCACCTGGACATCGGCCAGAACGGCCTCGGGTCGGCCACCTGCGGTCCCGGCGTGCGGCCGGCTGATCAGCTGATCGCGCCGTCCGCCCGCTTCCGCGCCCTGTTCACGTCGATCGGCCGCCTGGCCGGAGCGCAGGAGGGCGGCGCGTGAGCGAGCCGACCTGGACATTGTCGGGCTTCGGAGACGAGATCGACCCGGATCCGGTCGTGCAAGTGGCCGTGCTGCAGGCGCTCGGAGCCCGGCACGTCGAGGTGCGCAGCGCCTGGGGCGTCAATGTGATCGAGCTCGACGACGCCCGGCTCGCCCGGCTGTCGGGCCTGCTCGCCGAGCGAGGAATGGAAGTCTCGGCGATCGCGTCCCCGATCGGGAAGGTCGACGTCTCGCTGCCGGTCGCGCGCGAGGTCGACCGGCTGGAACGGGCGATCGATGCGGCCGCGGTGCTCGGATCCCGCTACATCCGGCTGTTCTCGTTCTACCGGGGCCCGGATTTGCCGGCGGCGAGCATCCGCGACGACGTGATGGAACGGATGCGCGCCCTCGCGGGCGTGGCGGAGGGCGCCGGCGTCACGCTGCTGCACGAGAACGAGCGGGACATCTACGGCGACACGCCCGAGCGGTGCCTCGACATCGTCCGCACGGTCGACTCGCCGAACCTGCGGCTCGCGTGGGACAGCGCAAACTTCGTGCAGGTAGGGGTGTCCCGCCCGTACGACGACGGTTATGCGGCGCTGCGCCCCCACCTGGAGTATCTGCAGGTCAAGGACGCCCGCACGACCGGCGAAGTCGCACCCGCCGGCGAAGGCGACGGGCAACTCCTCGAGACCCTGACCGCGCTGCGCGACGACGGCTACACGGGCTTCGCCTCACTCGAACCCCACCTCATCGCCACCCACCTCGTCCAGGCGGATGCCGCAGGCGAGCGCGCCGCGGCGGCATTCGGCCGCGCGGCTCGCGCGCTCCGTCGCCTGACCGACCAGATCGGAGTACAGCTCGCATGAACGACGACCTCCACGTGGCCATCGTCGGCTGCGGCATCATCGGCCTCCATCACGCGAAGGCGATCGCCGGCCACTCCGGCCTGCAGATCGCCACCCTCGTCGACGTGGTCCCCGGCGCGGCCGGCGCGCTCGCCGACCGGCTCGTCGCCGAGCTCGGCGTGCCGAGACCTGCGGCGTTCGAGCAGCTCACGCACGCCCTCGACGGGGCGCGCGTCGACCTCGTGGTCATCTGCACGCCGAGCGGACTCCACGTCCGGCTCGCCGAGGAGGCGCTCGCCGCAGGCAGGCACGTCGTCATCGAGAAGCCGCTGGACGTGTCCCTGCCGCGCGCGCGCCGCATCCTCGAGCTCTCCCACGATGCCGAGCGCCGCGGGCTGGTGGTCTCGGTGATCAGCCAGCACCGCTTCGATCCGGCCTCCGTCGTGGTCGCCCGAGCCGCGCAGGACGGCTCGTTCGGGCGGATCACGAGCGCGGTCGCCTCCATCGCGTGGTGGCGCAGCCAGGACTACTACGACTCGAACCCGTGGCGGGGAACCTGGGAGCTCGACGGCGGCGGCGCCGTCATGAACCAGGGCGTGCACACGGTCGACCTGCTCGTGTGGTTCCTCGGGCGGCCCGTCGAGGTCGTCGCGCAGACCGCCCGGCTTGCCCACGAGCGCATCGAGGTCGAGGACGTCGCGGTGGCGACCGTCCGCTTCGAGTCGGGGGCGCTCGCCGTGCTGCATGCCACGACGGCCGGGTATCCCGGGCTCGCGGTCCGCATCCAGGTGCACGGCGACCGCGGCTCGGCGATCATCGCCGACGACCAGCTCGAGTACTTCGGCACGGGCTCGTCCGATGACGCGTCGGACTCCGCGTTCGACCCGAGCGGCGCACAGGTCCCGAACCGCGCCGCCGCGCTCGTGCCGCCGGCCGACGTCGCCGGCCACGACAAGGCTCCTGACCACTTCCTGGACGGGCACCTGCGGCAGTACCGTGACATCGTGGCCGCCATCCTCGAGCGCCGCCCGCCCGGCGTGACGGTTGCGGATGCGTTCCTGTCGCTCGCGGTGGTGCGCGCGGTCTACCTCTCCGCGACCCTGGGACGGCCGGTCGCGATCGACGAGGTGCTCAGCGGAGCGCTCGACGACGTGATCCCCGAGACCGGCGCCGTGCCGGAACCGGTGAGCGCGTGAGGTTCGCGGTCTTCACGGCATCCACCCCGGACTGGACGCCCGAGGAGGTGGTGCGGCACCTGTCGGAGCAGGGCTGGGACGGCGTCGAGTGGCGGATCACGGATCAGGCGCCGGCGGATCCGGCCGGCTTCTGGGCGGGCAACCGGGCGACCTGGCCGCTCGACGGCCTCGAGGCCTCGCTCCGAGCGATCGCCGAGCTCACCCGCGGCGCCGGGCTCGAGTTCTCGAGCATGGGCGGCTACGTCGGATGCGCCGACCACGAGAACGTGGACCGGATGCTCGCCGCCACGGCCGCGCTGTCGGCGCGTCAGGTGCGGATCACGATGCCGCGCACCGGCCCGAGCGACTACCGGACGCTGTTCGCTGCCGCCCGCCGCGACCTCGAGCGCGCCGTGTCCCGCGCCGCCCACCTGGGGGTGAAGGTGCTGGTCGAGCTGCACCACGAGACCATCGTCCCCTCGGCATCCGCGGCGTTCCGGCTCGTGGACGGACTGGATCCAGAGCACGTCGGCGTCATCCACGACTTCGGCAACCTGCTCGTCGAGGGCTACGAGGCGACCCCGGCCGCACTGCAGCTGCTCGGGCCCTACCTCGCGCACGTGCACGTCAAGAACCCGCGCTGGATCGCCGACGAGCCCGAGGCGGACGGCACCGTGCGCTGGCGTCACGAGTGGGCGCCGCTGCGCGAAGGCGTGGGCGATATCGGCGCCTACCTGCGCGACCTGCACGACGTCGGCTACGACGGCTGGATCGTCTCGGAGGACTTCTCAACCGACGTGCCGCTGGAGCAGCGCCTCCGGGACAACCTCGCCTACCTGCGCGCGGCCGAGGCGCAGGCGTGACCCCATCCGACCGGGCGCGCACCGCATGACCCCCGTGCAGCGGGTGGTACTGGTCGCGATCCTCGGCCAGAGCAACGGCGAGGGCCGGGCGCTGCCCTATTCGCACCGCATCGACCCCCCGGATCCCGGCGTGCTCATGTGGGACTGGAGCAGCCGTCGCCTGACGACCGCGACCGTGCCGCTGTCGTCTCCGCAGCGGCAGGCCGGCTACTCCCCCGTCACGCGCATCGCTCGGCGCCATCGGGAGGCGTCCGGATACGCGGCTCCGGTCGTCGTGGTCAACGCCGCCGCAGGCGGATCGGGGCTGGTCGCCGAGCCGCGGCAGGGCACCTGGCGCGTGGGTCACCGGGGCGCCACGCCACGGCTGTACGACGCGGCCGTCGACGCGCTCGACGCGGCGATCGTGGCGGCCGTCGAACGGTATCTGGTGCGGCCCGAGATCTGGCTCTACTGGCATCAGGGCGAAGCCGATCTCGAGACCGCGGAGGAGGCGTACGCCGGCGCGCTCGACGAGCTGTGTTCGAGCTTGCGCCGATCACCTCGGCGACCCCGGCATCCCGTTCACCGCCGGGGGCATGGTGCCGGAGGCGGACACCTCGGAGGCCGTGCGCCGGGCGCTCGTCCAACTCCCCGCCCGGCTGGAGTACGCCGCCTACGCCGACGGCATCCCCAACGGCGGCGACGACCTCGAGACGGGCGCCGTGCACTATGTGCGCGAGGCCGCCGAGCGGTTGGGCGACGCGATGTTCGACGCGAGCAGGCGGGCGGCGATCGCATCGGCGGCATCCGTCCCTCACAAGCCCCTCGACGTCAGTGTCGAGCACGTCCGCGGGTCGTTCCGGGTGCGGTGGTCGGCGCCCTTGTGCCGCTGGTCGGGCTTCGTCGTGCAGTACTCGATCGACGGCGGCGGGTGGACCACCGTGCCGCGCGAGGTCCCGTGCGCGCTGGATGAGCAGATCGCGGGCGTCCCGGGAGCGTTCGCCGCCGTGCGGGTCGCGACCGTGCATGGCGAAGTCCGGTCGGCGTTCACGACCCCCGTCGACGTCGTCATGCGCTGACCCGACCGACGAGCGCCCACCTGAAGGAGATCGAACTCGCATGAACGCACGCGCAACCACCGCCGCCGGGCGGCCCGACGCGAGGGCAGCCCGCACGACCACGATCCTGGACGGCATCTGGTCGGCGCGCCTGCTCCGGCATCGTGGCGGCCCGGAGCATCCGACTCCGGCACCCGACGTGCTCGCGCGCCTCGCCGCCGGTGTGGATGCGGCCGTGCCCGGCCACATCCACGACGTCCTGCAGCACGAGAACGTCATCCCCGACCCGGTCGTCGACGACAACGAGCGCCGCATCGGCTGGGTGGCCCGGGCCGACTGGCGGTACTCGCGGAGCATCGAACGTCCGGCGGGAGCGTGGGAACGGGCCGAGTTGGTGTTCGACGGGATCGACACGATCTCGACGGTCGCCCTCGATGGGCGCCACCTCGGCGACACTGCCAACATGCACCGCGGCTACCGGTTCGACGTCACCGACGTCCTGACGGGCCCCGCGGCCACCCTGACCGTCGATGTCACCTCGCCGTACCCCTACACCGAGGCGATGCGCGGCCGCTGACGGACGCCAGCCCGGCCCGTACACCGAGCCGTTCGCGCTGATCCGCAAGATGGCCTGCTCGTTCGGATGGGACTGGGGGCCCGTGGTCCCCTCCAGCGGCATCTGGCGGTCGGTCCGCCTGCGAGACCTGGAGCACGGCGCGGCTGCGGGAGCTCCGGACGCTCACAGCGTGGGAGGACGGCACGGCGACCCTCGAGGTCCGAGCCGGTGTCGAACGGACCACAGCTGTCGAGCTCGCGCTGCGCGTCGACATCACCGGGCCAGGAGTCGACACGAGTGTCACGGTCCCCGTCCCGGATGCGCCAGACGGGCGGGCCGACGTGGAGGTGTCCATTCCCGTGACGGATGCCGAGGCGTGGTGGCCCCGCGGATACGGCGCGCAGCCGACCTATTCCGTCAGCCTGCACCTCATCGAGGTCGCACGCGCAGCCACACTCGATTCGGACGCGCGGCGCGTCGGATTCCGCACGATCCGCATCGACACGAGCACCGACGAGGTCGGTTCCCGGTTCACGATCACCGCCAACGGAGCGCCGATCGCGATCCGCGGATTCAATTGGATCCCCGTCGACATCCTCCCCTCGCGGGCGACGCCCGACCGATGTCGGCAGCGAGTGGACGACGCCGTCGGCGCGGGCGCGAACCTGCTCCGGGTGTGGGGCGGCGGGATCTACGAGTCCGACGCGTTCTACGCAGCCTGCGATGCCGCCGGGGTGCTGGTGTGGCAGGACTTCCTCTTCGCCTGCTCGAGCTACCCCGAAGGCGAGCCGTTCCGGGAGGAGATCGAAGCAGAGGCCCGCGAGAACGTGCTGCGACTCAGCAGTCATCCGAGCCTCGCGCTGTGGTGCGGCAACAACGAGAACCTGTGGCTGCACGAGCACGACGGTTGGGACGCCGAGCTCGACGGGCGGCCGTGGGGGACGGATTACTACCTCCGGGCTGCTGCCCGCGATCGTCGCCGAGGTCGATCCGAGCCGGCCGTACACGGCCGGCAGCCCGTGGTCGGGCTCGCCCACGATCACGCCGAACTCCCCCGACCACGGCACCCATCACTCCTGGGAGGTGTGGAACGCGGAGAACTTCCCCGCCTATCGCCGGAGCCGGCCCCGTTTCGTCGCCGAGTTCGGGTGGCAGGCCCCGCCGGCCTGGCGCACGCTCCGCGACGCGGTGTCCGGCACGCTCGCACCGGATGCACCCGGCGTCGTCCACCATCAGAAGGCGGTGAACGGGCAGGCGAAACTGGCCGCCGGCATCCGTGCGAGTTTCGGCGAGCTCGGCGCGCTCGACCTCGACACCTGGCACTACCTGGCGCAGCTCGTGCAAGCCCGGGCGATCCGGGCGGGGATCGAGCATTGGCGCGCCGGGTGGCCGCACACAGCGGGGGTGATCCTCTGGCAGCTGAACGACCTCTGGCCGGCGAACTCCTGGTCGGCCGTGGACAGCGCGGGGCGGCGCAAGCCGCTGTTCCACGAGCTGAGACGGCTCTTCGATGATCGGCTCGTCAGTATCGAGCCGCAGGAATCGGTCCCGGTGGCGGCGCTGCACAACCTCGGCGGCACGAGCTGGGAGGTCCGCGCCGTGCTCGAGCGTCGGCACAGCGACGGCACGGTCGCCGAGTCGTACGTCGTCGACCGCACCGTCGCGCCCGGCACCGTGGCGACGATCACGATGCCCGACCGGCTCGTCGCGGGACTCGCCACCTCCGGAGACTTCCTCGTCGCCGATCCGGGATCCGGGCGGCGGGCGTTCTGGTTCGGTGACAGCGATGCCGGCGTTCAGCTCGACGCGCCGCGGTACGACGTCGAGGTCCGGTCGGATGCCGGTGACAGCATCGTCACCGTGACCGCGCGCACACTGGTCCGCGACCTCTTCGCGCAGGCCGATCGGCTCTCGGACGGCGGGGTCGCGGACCGCGGATTCGTCACGCTCCTGCCGGGAGAACGCGTCGACATCCGGATCAGCGGCACGGTCGTGAGGCCCGACGATCTCGCGGCGCCGTTCGTGCTCACCTCGCTCGGCGAAGTGCTGGCCGCGGCGCGGCATCCGGACGTCACGGGCATGAACGAGCCCTGGAACGGCTCGCCGTCGACCGTGCCCGCGACCTTCACGAGCCCGTGCGTGCCGAAGAACTCCGCCGAACTCGGCCAGACCACATAGGTCCATCCGCCCTGCGCCGGGCTGCGCTCCAGTACGGCGTCGAACGAGACGTCGAGGGGTTCCGCCCCGGTCTGCGCGTGCGGGTCGGTGGTCACGATGCTCATGATGCCCTCCTCCAGGCCGTGTCACCAGTGAGTCGGACCACCCGGCGGATTCTCGACGCCCGAGCGCCCGCAATCGGAACGAATGAGGGCGGTTCAGTGGTCCCACGGATGGCCGACGAGGCAGCCACGGTGTAAACCTGATCCCCACAGCCCGCATCCGATCGGAGGTGCGTCGACATGGACGAGACCCAGACCCACAGCATGGCCCGAACCGACGCGAGTCGCCCAGTGCCGGCCGTCGGCGGCATCCGGAGCGGACCGATGACCGGCCCTGTCGCCGCGATCGCGGTCGGCGGGCTGGCCGGGCTCACGTGGGCCGCCGGATTCCGCGGCTACATGTCCGCCCTGGCCGGCAAGGCGTCGGCGGTGACCTGGTACGGGACGTTCGCGGGGGTGCTCGCTCCCGCCGCGGCAGTCGGCGCCCTGTTCGGCTGGGCCGAGCACCGCAGGCACTTGGGCCAGGACCTGCCGCATCGACGCGCGATCGCGGCCGCGCCAGTGGTGATGGGCGTACTTCCGCTCACATCACCGGGTGCGCTGGCGACGCTCCGGAAGACCGGCGAGGGGAGCGGTGCCGGTGCCGTCGCGCTCGCGGCGATCGGCGGCGGCTACGCGATCGCGGGTCGGGGTCCGACCTGGTCCCGTGTCGTCACCGGCGTCCTCTGCGCTGCGGTGGCGGCAGGAGCCGCGGCGAGTGTGCCGTCGGTCGGCGGCAGGCGCCTGGCACTCACGACGCCTCGCGGCGCGCTGACTGCGGTCCTCGGCGCCGGATCGGTGCTCACCCTCGCGCTCGCCGCGTCGGTGCCGTTCCGAGCGGCGCGCCCCACGCGACTCTTCCGCGGGCTGAAAGAACGGGCGATCTTTCGAGCCGGAATCAGGCGAAACGTCGAGCGGATGCCGCGTCGGCACGTACGCTAACGACACGTGCAGCAGTGCCGCCGTACGGGGACTCCCCCCACGCTTCCGGCTCCGCTGCACTCCGTGTGAGAGGAGGGCCCGTGAGGGTCGGCATCGCGAGAGAGCGACGAACAGGTGAGCGGCGAGTGGCCGCCACCCCCGAGACCGTGCGCCAGCTGGTGGGACTGGGGCTGGAGGTGCTGGTCGAGCACCGCGCCGGCGAGGCATCCGGTCACGCGGATGCCGCGTACGAGGAGGCGGGCGCGGCCGTCGTCGACGCCCTCGGCCTCGGCGATCTCGACGTGCTGCTGCACGTTCGCCCGCTCGAACCCGAGACGCCGGCGCGCCTGCGTCGCGGCGCGGTCACGATCGGGCTCGCGTCGCCGTCGACCGAGCTGCCCACCGTGCGGGCGCTGCGCGACGCCGGGGTCACGTCGTTCGCCCTCGAGCTCGTGCCGCGCATCTCCCGCGCCCAGTCGATGGACGCCCTCACGAGCCAGGCCCTCATCGCCGGATACCGCTGCGTGCTCGAGGCGGCGATGCGGCTGCCGCGGTTCTTCCCCCTCTACATGACGGCGGCGGGCACGATCCCGCCCGCGAAGGTGCTCGTGCTCGGCGCGGGCGTCGCGGGCCTGCAGGCGATCGGCACCGCGAAGCGCCTCGGCGCCCGCGTGTCGGCCAACGACGTGCGCGCGGCATCCGCCGATGAGGTGCAGTCGATGGGCGGCACGTTCATCCACCTCGACCTCGACGCCGCCGACGCGGGCGGCGGCTACGCGAAGGAGCTCGGCGCCGACCGTGCCGCGCGCCAGCGCCAGCTGCTCGCGCCGCACGTCGCCGACGCCGACGTGCTCATCACGACGGCGGCGATCCCCGGCCGCCCGGCCCCGCTGCTGGTGACCTCCGACATGGTGCGGGCGATGCGTCCCGGTTCGGTCGTCGTCGACCTCGCCGCGGAGTCCGGCGGCAACGTCGAGGACTCGGTCGCGGGTGCCGATATCGCGGTGCCCACGGCCGACGGGGCCGGCACCGTCACGGTGGTCGGCATGATGGATGCCGCGTCGACCATGCCGACCGATGCCTCCCGCCTCTACGCGAAGAACGCCGCCAACCTCCTCGCCCTCATGACGCACGACGGATCCGTCGAACCCGACTTCGGCGACGTGGTCGTGATGGACGCCTGCCTGACCCACGGCGGCGACGTGCGGCATCCGGCGACCGCCGAGGCGCTCGACGCGGCCGATGACGCTGGTTTCGAGACGCGTCCGGCTGCGCCGGGCGCTCCTCAACCAGCAGGAGCCGACGAACAGGAAGGAACCCGCTGATGGACGGCGTCGCCCTGCTCACGATCACCGTGCTCTCGGTGTTCGTGGGCTTCGAGGTGGTCTCGAAGGTGTCGAGCACCCTGCACACCCCCCTGATGTCGGGCGCGAACGCGATCCACGGCATCATCCTCGTGGGCGCGATCATCGTCGCCGGCCAGGCGGCCGACGGCTGGACCCTCGCCATCGCCCTGCTCGCCGTGGTGCTCGCGACGGCGAACCTCGTCGGCGGGTTCGTCGTGACCGACCGCATGCTCGAGATGTTCCGCGGCCGCAGGGCGAAGCCCGCGGCATCCGCTGCCGGCGCTGCCGCCGGTGCCACCGGCGCGAGCGGCGCCGCCGGCGCGAAGGAGGCCGGTCGATGACGCTCCTCTCCCCGACCTGGACGGCGATCCTCTACCTGGTTGCCGCCGTCTGCTTCATCCTCGCGCTGAAGGGCCTGAGCTCCCCGAAGACGGCTCGCCGCGGCAACCTCATCGGCGCCGCGGGCGCCCTCATCGCCGTGGTCACCGTGTTCCTCTCGTCGAGGCTCGAGAACATCCCGTGGATCCTCGCGGCCATCGCCGTCGGCTCGGCGATCGCGGCGCCGGTGGCCCGCCGCGTGCAGATGACCCAGATGCCGCAGCTCGTCGCGCTCTTCAACGGCGTCGGCGGCGGCGCGGCGGCGCTCGTCGCCCTGCTCGAGCTCGCCCACACGGATGACCCGTGGGTGCGCGTCGCGATCGTGTTCACGCTGCTCGTCGGTGCGATCTCGTTCTCGGGCTCGCTCGTGACCTTCGCGAAGCTGCAGGAGCTCATGACGACCCGCCCGGTGGTGTTCCCCGGACTTCCGGCGATCATGGGCCTGGTGCTGCTCGCCGCGATCGGCGCGGCCGTCTCCGTGGTCTTCACCGGTGCCGGATGGCTCGCGGTGGTGCTGCTCGCGCTCGGCCTCGTCGCCGGCGTGCTGCTCGTGCTGCCGGTCGGCGGCGCCGACGTGCCGATCGTGATCTCGCTGCTCAACGCCTTCACCGGCCTCGCGGTCGCGGCGTCGGGCCTCGTGCTCGGCAACGTGCTGCTCGTCGTCGCGGGCACGCTCGTCGGCGCATCCGGAACCATCCTGACCCGCGCCATGGCCTCGGCGATGGGTCGCAGCGTGTCGGGCATCCTGTTCGGCGCGTTCCGCGGCGGATCGACGGCCGGCTCGACCACGGCGTCCGACCGGCCGGTGCGCTCGTCGAGCCCTGAAGACGTCGGCGGTGCTGCTCGGCTACGCGCAGAAGGTCGTGATCGTGCCCGGCTACGGTCTCGCGGTGGCACAGGGCCAGCACACCGTGGCCGAACTGCAGTCGGCGCTCGAGGCGCGCGGCATCGAGGTGGTCTTCGCGATCCACCCGGTGGCGGGTCGCATGCCCGGCCACATGAACGTGCTGCTGGCCGAGGCCAACGTGCCGTACGAGTCGCTGAAGGAGATGAGCGAGGTCAACCCCGAGTTCAAGACGGCGGATGTCGCGCTCGTCGTCGGCGCCAACGACGTCGTGAACCCCGCGGCGAAGACGACGCCGGGCTCGCCCATCTACGGGATGCCGATCCTCGAGGTGGAGGACGCCCGGCAGGTCGTCTTCCTCAAGCGCTCGATGCGCCCGGGCTTCGCCGGCATCGAGAACGAGCTGCTCTTCGAGCCGCAGACGACGCTGCTCTTCGGCGACGCGAAGGACTCGCTCGCGAAGGTGCTCGGGGCGGTCAAGGCGCTGTAACCGGCGAGCGGGGTTGCGGCGCGCCACGACGGCGAACCGCAACCCCGCTGCCGCGTCTCGTCGGGGGTCGAGGTCAGTCGACGGCGACGGTGCCGCGGTCGCGCGCGAGCGTGTCGAGGTAGTGCTGGTTGTACATGATGCCGAGCAGGTTGCCGAAGGGGTCGACGACCACGGCCGTCACGAAGCCGGGGCCTCGCTCGATCGGCGGCTGATATGACGTCGCGCCGAGGTCGAGCAGGCGCTGGTACGTGCCGGGCAGGTCGTCGACGTGCCACTGGATGATCTCGCCGCCCGGCTCGGTCGGGCCGGCGGGGCGGTACTGCGCGTCGATGATGCCGAGCTCGTGCTCGTAGTCGCCGACGCGGAACTCGATGTAGCCCGGGCGGCGGAAGTACGGCTCGATGCCGAGCACCTCCGAGTACCAGGCGGCGGCCGCCTCGAGGTCGGCGGCGTAGTAGCTGACGGTGGCGAATCCCCTGAGCATGGGCGGTTCCTCTCGTGTGACCGGTGCGATCGGTTGACCGGTGCGGTGGTCGTTTCGGTGATGGATCCATTCTCGAACACAGAAGTGCTCACCCTCTGACTACTTTTCCGAGGAGAATCGGAGACATGCGCGCAGACCGCCTCGTCGCCACCCTCCTCACGCTGCAGGCGCGGGGTCGGGTGACCGCGGCGCAGCTCGCGGAGGAGCTCGAGGTGTCGGTCGCCACCGCCCGCCGCGACCTCGAGGCGCTGTCGGCGGCGGGCATCCCCGTCTATCCGCAGGCCGGGCGTGGTGGCGGGTGGCAACTGCTCGGCGGCGCGCGCACCGACCTCAGCGGGCTCACCGGTCCCGAGGCGCGGGCGCTCTTCCTGCTCGTGGGGCCGGCGGCATCCGTCGACCCCGATGCGAAGGCGGCGCTGCGCAAGCTCGTGCGCGCCCTGCCCGAGAGCTTCCGATCGGATGCCGCGGCGGCGGCACAGGCGGTCGTCATCGACGCCGGCGAGTGGGGGCGGCCCGGCGCCCGAACGCCCCGAACTGCTCCCGGTGCTCGAGAGCGCCATCGTGGGGCGACGGCGTGTGCGCGTGCGGTACGCCGCGTGGAACCGCGACCCCGTCGACCGCATCGTCGACCCGTGGGGGCTCGTGCACAAGCAGGAGCACTGGTACCTGCTCGGTGGCGTCGACGGCGCCGAGCGCACCTACCGCGTCGACCGGATGCTCGACGCCGTCGCCACCGAGGAGCCGGCCGAGCGGCCCGACGGCCTCGACCTCGCCGAGCTGTGGGAGCGGGTCGCCGTCGAGGTCGAGCGACAGCGTGCCGGAGCCGAGGCGATCGTGGTCGCCGACGCGGGCATCGTGCCGCTGCTGCGCACCCAGTTCGGCCAGCGCGCCGTCGAGGAGGCGCCGGTCGACGCCATGCGGTCGCGGGTGCGGGTGACGGCGCCCACCGAGCAGCTCATCGCGCGAGGCCTCGCGGGGTGGGCGGAGTACGTCGAGGTGCTCGAGCCCGCCTCGCTGCGCGACGAGCTCTCGCGACTCGGGCGGGCGCTCGTCGCCCGGAACGGCCAGGTGCGCCCCGGCGCCGCGGACGCCGGGCCCCGTGCAGCCCACGTAGGATGGATCGGTACCCCCCTCCGATGTGAAAGAGGTCGCCGTGGCCACCGCCCGCGATTCAGCCCCGGAGCGCACCCACTACTGGGTCGTCCCGGTCGTGCGCGGACTCCTCGCACTCGTGCCGGCGGCGGTCATCACGTTCTCGCAGAACCACGCGCCCGAGCTCGGCCTCGTGGTGTTCGGCGCCTGGGCGATCGTGTCGGGCCTCGTCGTGGGCGCGTCGTCGCTGCGACTCGTGGCCGACCGCGGCATCCGCTCGCTCTTCCTCATCAACGCGGTCGTCACCGTGGCCGCCGGGCTGCTCGCGGTCACCGTGCCCGGTGGCCTGCCGTTCCTGCTCTACCTCGTGAGCGTGTGGGCGGCCGTCACCGGATTCGTCGAGCTCTTCGCCGGGCTGCGCGCGCGCAGGCGCACCGCGGCGGCGCGCGACTGGATCGCCGCCGGCGGGTTCACGGCCGTGCTGGCGATCGTGTTCCTGCTGCTGCCGCCCGACTCCGTCACGGCCGTCGGCCTGCTCGGCGGGTACTTCGTGATCCTCGGCGTCTACCTCGTCATCGGCGGGCTCTCGTTGAAGTGGGCTGCGGCGCCCGGCGCCGCCGCATCCGGATCGGAGCAGCACTCGTGACCCAGTCCCCCGGCGAGTACAAGCCGAGCCGGCGCGACATGCTCCGCCCGGTCGAGTACGTCGGCGGCGCCGCGATCGCCGCGATCTTCACGGGCGTCGTCACGCTCGTGGTGACCCGCGACGTCACGCTCGCCCTCATCGCCACCGGCGGCGTGTTCATCGTCGTGCTCGTGGTGCTCGCGCTCCTCGCCATGGCGATCAAGCCGGATGCCTCGGAGTCGGCCGAGCTGCGCGAACACGACGCGCCCCGCGACGACGCGCCCGGCGACGACGCGCCCGGTGACGAGGCGCCCGGCGACGACGCGCCCGGCGGCGACCCCGGTGCGCCGGGCGCGGGTCCCGACGCGCCGCGACGCCGGTCCCGACGCGGCACCGCCCGCGCACTGACGGGAACCCGGACCCGCGCGCCGAGCGTCTCGGCGTCAGCGGACGCCCGAGCGTGCCTCGCGTGCGGTCCAGGTCGTCTCCACCCGCTCGCCGCCGACCGCGTCGACCACCGCGCGGATCGCGTTCGCGACCTGGATCGCGTGCACACGATCGGAGATCAGCGATTCATGGGTGGCGGCGGCGATCACCCGGCGGGCGCTGTTCGTCGACAGGCCGGACAGCTCCACCTGCAACGCGGTGAGCGTCTGGGCGCCGAGCGGCTGCACGCCGACCCCGATGACCGCGAGGGGCAGTTCGCCGAGCGGAGCTGCTCGATCGAGGAGCGGCCGGGTGATCTCCTCCCACGCTCGCATCTGCGCGGCCTCGGTGACCGAGGTCATCGGCGAGCGACGGCGTCATCTCCGCGACCTGTCGGCCGGGCAGCCCGGCCGACACCGCGCCGAACAGGTCGACGATCCGGAGCAGGCCCACCCGGGCCAGAGCGGCCATCACGCGCAGGGAGATCAGCTGGATCCGATCCGCTCGCGGCACCGGCCAGCGAGCCCATTGGTCAGGATGTGAGGCGTCGACGAGGACGAGCCCGGCCGTCTCGGGCCGGTGGCGATCGGCGAACGCACGAACCACCAGTCCGCCGAACGAATGACCCGCCAGCACGTACGGCCCGTCGATGCCCGCGGCGTGCAGCGCCGCGTGCAGTTCGTCTGCCATGGTGCCGGCGTCCCGCGATGCCGGGCTCGGGTCGCTCCAGCCCAGCCCGGCGCGATCGTAGGCGACCACGCGAAGGCGGTCCGCCAGCTCCCGCTGCACCCAGTGCCAGTTCGGTGAGAACGACCCGAGGCCGGCCTCCAGCACGACCGTCGGAGCCCCTCGGTCCTCGCCGCGCACGTCCAGGTGCATCCGGAAGCCGCCGACGTCGACCATCCGCCCGGGCGGCGGGAACCGGCGCTCGTCCCGACGGGCCGCGACCAGCTGCCCCTCGAATCCGACCGCGCACGCCGTCGCCAGAGCCAGCGCCGACCACGCCAGCAGCGACCGCGCCCGGTGCCGGCCTCGGGGAGGTCCGGTCATCCGCATGCGTCGCTGCATCGTTCGGCAGGGGATCGACCACAGCAGGTCGACGAGCTCCGACGCGAGGCCCGTGTAGGTCGCGGGGGTGAGCTCGAGCAGGCGCTGCTTCGCGGCATCCCCGATCTCGAGGCCCTCGACGAACGCGGCGAGCTCCGCCGCGCCGACGCGCTTGCCGCGGGTGAGCTCCTTGAGGAGCGCGTAGGGGTCGGCGATGGTCGACCGCCCGGCGACGACCTCGGCTCGGATGACGGTCTGGATCGCCTCGCCGAGCACCTCCCAGTTGCCGTCGAGGTCGTCGAGGAGGAGCGTGCGGTCGAGGTCGATCTCACCGAGCCCGCGCTGGATGTTGTCGAGCGCGAGCAGCGAGTGGCCGAAGCCGACGCCGATGTTGCGCTGGGCGCTGGAGTCGGTCAGGTCGCGCTGCATTCGGCTCGTCACGAGCGTCGCGGCGAGGGAGTCGAGCACGGCGCTCGAGAGCTCCAGGTTCGCCTCGGCGTTCTCGAATCGGATCGGGTTCACCTTGTGCGGCATGGTCGACGACCCGGTGGCGCCGGCCTGCGGGATCTGGCGGAAGTACCCGAGCGAGATGTACGTCCAGATGTCGGTCGCGAGGTTGTGCAGCACGCGGTTCGCATGCGAGACGCGCGCGTACAGCTCCGCCTGCCAGTCGTGCGACTCGATCTGCGTGGTGAGCGGGTTCCAGGTCAGGCCGAGCGACTCGACGAACTCGCGCGAGACCTCGGGCCAGGAGACATCCGGAGCCGCAACCACGTGCGCCGAGAACGTGCCCGTGGCCCCCGAGAACTTGCCGAGGTACTCGGTGGCCTCGACCTGCCGGGCGATGCGCTCCAGCCGGTGGGCGAAGACCGCGAGCTCCTTGCCCATGGTGGACGGGGTCGCCGGCTGCCCGTGCGTGCGCGAGAGCATCGCCGCGTCGCGGTGCTCGACGGCGAGGGCGGAGAGCGAGTCGATGACGCCGCGGTACTTCGGCAGCCAGACCTGGCGCACGGCGTCGCGCACGGTGATGGCATAGGAGAGGTTGTTGATGTCCTCGCTCGTGCACGCGAAGTGCGTGAGCTCGGCGATCGAGTCGAGGCCGAGCAGCTCGAGCCGACGGCGTACGTAGTACTCGACGGCCTTCACGTCGTGGCGGGTCGTGGCCTCGAGTGCGGCGAGCTCATCGATGTCGGCCTGGCCGAACTCGGTCACGACGGAGCGCAGCTGGGCCTGCTGCTCGGCCGACAGCGGCGAGGAGCCGAAGAACCCGCGATCGGTCTGCGCGATGAGCCACTCGACCTCGACCTGCACCCGCGCGCGATTGAGGCCCGCCTCCGAGAGGTGCTCGCCGAGTTCGCCGACGGCGGCACGGTACCGCCCGTCGAGCGGGCTGAGCGGCTGGGGAGGCAGCGAGGTCATCGGATTCCTTGTCTGAGTGCGGGGGCGAGTTGCCGGAACAGCGCCGACGTCGACCGCTCTATCATCCCAAGAACTCGATCGAAGGTCGCCGCGTCGGAGTAGTAGGGGTCGGGAACGTCCTGCAGCGGTGCGAGATCGGGATCGAACTCGAGCAGCAGTCGAACCTTGTCCTGGTCGATCCGCGACGGCGCCTGGTTGCGCAGGATCCGAGCCTGTCCGCGGTCGAACACCACGATCAGGTCGAGTGCCGAGAAGTCGCCGGCGTCGAACTGCCGGGCTCGGTGCTGCGACCCGTCGTACCCCGCCCGGTCGAGGGCGTCGATGGTGCGCATGGTCGGCGCGCTCGCCGACATGCCAGTCCCCCGTGGCGGCCGATTCGATGGCGATGCGCTCGCCGAGCCCCGCGCGTTCGGCGAGGGAGCGCAGCACGACCTCGGCCATCGGCGAGCGGCAGATGTTGCCGGTGCAGACGAAGGACACTCGGAAGGGCTGCGCGGCGTCCCCAGCGGGTTCCGCTCGCGTCATGCTCCCATTGTGGACGAGATCCGGGCCCGGCACAGCAGGGAATTCCGCCTGCGCTACGCTGGTCGATCCGTGTCGAGGAAGGGGTCGGGATGTCGGATGCCCCACCGCCCGACTTCCACGTCGACGCGGCGCTCGCCGCGCGGCTGGTGGCGGCGCAGCACCCCGATCTCGCGGGTCCGCTGCACCTCGTCGCGAACGGGTGGGACAACGCGCTGTTCCGGCTCGGCGACCGGTACGCCGTGCGGATGCCGCGCCGCGAGGCCGCGGTCGGGCTGATCCGCAACGAGCAGCGCTGGCTGCCCGAGCTCGCGCCGCGGCTGCCGGTTCCGGTGCCGGCGCCGGTGCGCGCCGGACGGCCCGCGCCCGAACTCGGCTACGACGTGCCGTGGAGCATCGTGCCGTGGTTCGACGGCGTCGAACGGGCTCGCGTTCGACCCCGAGACGCGCGGGGTGGCGGTGAACGCCCTCGCGGCGTTCGTCGCCGAGCTGAGCGCCACCCCCGCACCGGCGGATGCCCCGGCGAACGCGTTCCGCGGTGTGCCGCTCGCCCACCGCGACGAGACCGTACGCGCCCGGCTCGCGAGCGGGCGCATCCCCGACGCGCCCGGCCTCCTGCGGGTGTGGGAGCGTGCGCTCGCGGCATCCGAGTGGACCGGACCGAGCGTCTGGCTGCACGGCGACCTGCACCCGGCGAACCTGCTGCTCGCGCCGTCGGGTTCCCTGACGGCGGTCATCGACTTCGGCGACATCACGGCTGGAGACCCCGCGACCGACCTGGCGACGGCGTGGCTCACGTTCGACGCGCGCTCGCGTCGCACCTTCCGCGCCGAACTCGAGGCGCGACGCGGCGTGGACGAGGCCACGTGGGATCGTGCGCGCGGCTGGGCGCTCGTGATCGCCACGGCGGTGGTCGAGCTGGCCGGCACGACGGGGAGCTTCGGCAGCGTGGCGGCGTACGTGCTGGAGCAGGTGCAGCGCGACTGAGGGCGCCCGTCCTCCACACGCGCGTTGCAGCGGAGGGTGTGCACGGATGCCGCGGCGGCGCGGCGGTACGGGCCCCCGCCCGACGAGGCTCGCGTCATGGACGACGCAGATCCACTCATCGCCGCGATCACGGGCACGGCCATCACGCCCGAGCACGTCGACCACGTGCGACGGCACCTGGTGATGCTGCGTTCGCTCCTCGACGACGTGCGGGGCGCGGTTCCCGCCCTCGTCCCGCCGCCGCCCGGCGCGTGGCGGTCGGCGGCCGCCGACGGGTACGCCGACCGGCTCGACGACCTGCGCATGCACCTGGGCGGTGCGACGTCGGCGCTCGGCGATGCGGAGGCGGCGCTGGAGCACTGCCTGCGGCGCCTGGAGCGGCGGCTCGACGTGCAGCTCGGCGCCGCTCGGGAGGTGCCGTGAACGGCGCGGGCGGTGCGTCGGGGACGGCGGGGTCGGCGGGGTCGCCGGGTCGCCGAGGGTCGCCGGCGGATGCGGGTGGGCTCATCGTGTCCGGCGGCGGGTCCACAGCCGTGGCGATCGATCACCTGTTCGTCGATGCGGCGCGGCTCGGTGCGCGTCGCCGCGGTCGTGGCCGAGTGGATCGACCGGGCCGCGGTCATCCGGCGCGGACTCGCGACACTCGACCTCGACGTACCCGGAATGGTGGCCGCAGGCGGTTCGCCGATGCTGGATCTCGCCGTCGCGGGCGGGCGCCTCGACGACGCGCTCGATCACGCGGAGCGGCTGCGGTCCTCGCTGCTCGACGCGGCGGAGCGGTATGGCGCCACGGAGCGGCTCGTCGACGGCCTCTGGCAGTTCGCGGCGTTCGTCGGAGCGCCGTGGCTCGGACTCGGTGCACCAGCCCTCGTCGCAGGCGGGCTGATCGCCGCCGGAGGGCAATGGGTCGGCACGGCGCTGGGGCGGGCATGGGGATGGGGACCGACCCCGCTGACGACGCTGGCTCGACGAGCATCGCGGGCTGCTCTCCGATCCCGGCTTCGTCAGGCTGGTGCGGGTCGCCGCCGACCACGCCGACGAGGTGGCCGCCGGGGCGGCGCACCTGCCCATGGCGAGCGTGCTCGGCGCGACGGTGCGGGCACCCGAGAGCGCCTCGGTCCTGCTCGGCGTCGCCGGACTGTTCGGCGCGGTCGGCAGCCGCCTGCTCGTCGACGGGCCCGTGCGGGTGACGCAGGTCGGCCCCGCCTCCGCGTCGGCCGGACACGTCAGCGGCGCGTCGGTCGCTTCGGGTTCGCCGCCGCCGGGGCATCCGGCCGGGGCATCCGCTCGACCCGGAGGCGTCGTCGAGCCGCCGAGCGGAGTCGGCGACCTGGCCGATCGGGTGCCGACGGGCGACGGCGACGGCGACGCGCAGATCCGCATCGAGCGGTACGGCACGGCGGATGACGCGCGCTGGATCGTCTACGTCGGCGGCACGGTCGACTTCGGCCTCGTCGCGGGCGACGAGCCCGCCGACATGACGAGCAACCTGCACGGCATCGCCGATGACAGCGGACTCGACGCACTGCGCCTCCGAGGAGCCGAGACGGGAGCGGGCGAGCGTGCCGTGCGCGAGGCCATGCGCGAGGCCGGCGTGCACGCGGGCGACCCCATGCTCGCGGTCGGCTACTCGGGCGGCGGGGTCATCGCAGCGAAGCTCGCCGGCGATCCCGAGCTCAACGTGGTCGGCGCCGTCAACCTCGGCGGTCCGGTGGCCTCCGCGCCGACCCGCGACGGCGTGGGGTTGCTCTCCATCGAGCACGAGGAGGACCTCGTTCCGGCGACGGGCGGTGCGGGGCAGCCCTCGCCCGACCGGGTCACGGTGACGCGCAGCGTGCTCGACCCCGAGCGGGAGTACGAGGCCGTGCTGCCGGCACATGAGCTCACCCGCTACCGGCAGACCGCGGCGATGGTCGACGACTCCGAGGAGGCGCGGCTGGCGTCGTTCCGCTCACTCGTGGGCGAGGTCACCGGCGGCGGCGCCGGCCTCCGCAGCGACTGGGCCGCGACCCGCGAGGTCAGCTCTTCGACGACGGACGCACGATGAGCCCGATCAACCAGCTGATGAGGCCAAGCACCAGCGCGGCGAGCACGCCCCACCAGAACCCGTCGATCACGAGGCCGAAGCCCATGAGATCGCTGATCCACGCCACGAGCAGCAGGAGCAGTCCGTTCACGATGAACGAGATCAGCCCGAGCGTGAGCACGTACAAGGGGAAGGCGACGATGCGCACGAACGTGCCGACGAACGCGTTGACCAGGCCGAAGATCAGCGCGATCAGGAGGTACGTGAGCACCGTGGCGAGCGTCGTCTCCTCATACGGCACGACCCGGACGCCCGAGACGAGGAACGTCGTGAGCCAGAGTGCGAACGAGACGACGATGACCTTGACGATGAACCGCATGGACCCACTCTGGCAGAGAGGGGGTCCCGGTCGAAGGGGTACGGTGGAATCCGTGACCGCACCGGAGCCAACGGGGGCGAGCGTGCGCCTTCGCCCCGAGATCGCCGCCCTTCCGCCGTACCGACAGGGTCGGCCGGCCCCCGCCGACGGCTTCAAGCTGTCGAGCAACGAGAACCCGTACGCCCCGCTGCCGGGCGTCGCCGAGGCCGTCGCCGCGACGGCACAGGAGATCAACCGCTACCCCGACGCGACGGCGCTGACGCTGCGCGAGCGGCTGGCCGAGCGATTCGGCGTGACGGCCGACGAGGTGATCGTCGGTGCAGGGTCGGTGTCGCTGCTCGCCCAGTTCATCGCCGCCGCGGCCGGGCCCGGCGACGAGGTGGTCTACTCGTGGCGGTCCTTCGAGGCGTATCCCGGGCTCGTCACCGTCGCCGGCGCGACGAGCGTGCGGGTGCCGAACCGCGCCGACCACGGCCACGACCTCGATGCCATGGCCGACGCCATCACCGATCGCACGCGGGTCGTCATCGTCTGCTCCCCCAACAACCCGACCGGCGTCGTCGTCACGGCCGCCGAGTTCGAGACGTTCATGGCGAAGGTTCCCGCCGACCTGCTGGTGCTGCTCGACGAGGCGTACATCGAGTTCGTCCGCCACGAGTCGTCGGTCGACGGTCGGACGCTCATCGGCCGCTACCCGAACCTCGTGATCCTCCGCACGTTCTCGAAGGCCTACGGCCTCGCGGGGCTCCGCGTCGGCTACGCGATCGGTCCCGTCCCGATCCTCGACGCCGCGCGCGCGACCGCCATCCCCCTCGGCGTCACCGCCGCCTCGACGGCCGCGGCGCTCGCCTCCCTCGAGCCCGCCGCCGAGGCCGAGCTGCTCGAGCGCGTCGAGACGATCGCCCGGCGTCGCGAGGTCGTGCGCTCGGCGCTCGTCGCGCAGGGCTGGCCGGTGCCCGAGGCCCACGGCAACTTCATCTGGCTCCCCACGGGCGACGCCACGACGGCGGTCGCCGAGCGGCTCTTCGACGCCGGCCTGGTCACGCGCGCGTTCCCGCCCGAGGGCATCCGGATCTCGATCGGCGAGCCCGAGTCTGTCGAAACCCTCCTCAGGATTCTGGGTGAGCTTGTACCGGCCTCACAAGAACGGCACCCGGCGTAGCGGGTAGCGTGGAACGGTGGCAGCCCGCGAGAGAGACTTCACCGCGCCGACGGTCCAGCTCCTGACCCCCTCTGGAGAGTTGCGTCCGACGCCCGAGGCGGAGGCCTACCTGCCCCTCGTCGAGGCGCTTCCCGACTCGATGCTCGAGCAGTTCTACCGCGACATGGCGATCTCGCGGCGCATCGACATCGCCGGCGCGAACCTGCAGCGGCAGGGGCAGCTCGCGCTGTGGGTGCCGAGCCTCGGGCAGGAGGCGGCGCAGGTCGGCTCGGCCCGCGCCGCGCGTGCCCAGGACCACATCTTCCCGTCGTACCGCGAGCACATCGTCGGCATGATCCGCGGCCTCGACCCGGTCGCGATCCTCGCGCTCCTCCGCGGCGCGACGCTCGGCGGCTGGAACCCCGCGGAGAACGGCAACTTCCACCTCTACACCCTGGTGCTCGCCTCGCAGACCCTGCACGCCACCGGGTACGCCATGGGCATCCAGTTCGACGGCTCGTCGGCACCGGCGATCCCGACGCGGATGCCGCGGTGCTCGTGTACTACGGCGACGGCGCCACGTCGCAGGGCGACGCCAACGAGGCCCTCGTCTTCGCGTCGAGCTACCAGACGCCGCAGGTGTTCTTCGTGCAGAACAACCAGTGGGCGATCTCCGTCCCCGTCTCGCGCCAGTCGCGGAGCCCGCTCTCGCTCCGCGGCGGCGGGTTCGGCATGCCCGGCGTGCGCATCGACGGCAACGACGTGCTCATCAGCTACGCCGTCACCCGGCAGTCGCTCGAGGAGGCGCGCGCCGGCGACGGCCCCAGCCTCATCGAGGCGCTCACCTACCGCATGGGCGCGCACACCACCGCCGACGACCCGACGAAGTACCGCACCGACGCCGAGGTCGAGTACTGGGCCCAGCGCGACCCGATCACCCGCTACCGCACCTGGCTCGAGAGCCGCGGTGCGTCGGCAGCGTTCTTCGCCGAGGTCGACACCGAGGCCGCGGATGTCGCGGCCGACCTGCGACGCCGGGCGCTCGACGTTCCCGCGCCGTCGCGCGAGAAGATCTTCGCCCACGTGTACAGCGAGCCGCATCCGCTCATGGCCGAGGAGTCCGCGTGGCTCGCCGCCTACGAGTCCGGCTTCGAAGGAGGAGCGGCATGAGCTCACGCACCGAGGAGGAGCGTCTCGTGAGCGACTCCGTCGAGGCCGCCGCGACCGAGCCGGCCGCCACGCCCGATGCCTCAGCGGCGCACCGACGCGGCATCCGGCACCGCGCATGCCGATTCGGGCATGCGCGGCGTGCAGACGCTCTCGATGGCGAAGGCGATCACCGCCGGCCTCCGCGAGGCGCTGCGCGCCGACGACAAGGTGCTGCTCATGGGCGAGGACATCGGCCCGCTCGGCGGCGTGTTCCGCGTGACCGAGGGCCTGCAGGCCGAGTTCGGCGACCGCCGGGTGCTCGACACGCCGCTCGCCGAATCGGGCATCGTCGGCACGGCCATCGGCCTCGCGATGCGCGGCTATCGGCCGGTCGTCGAGATCCAGTTCGACGGCTTCATCTTCCCGGCGTTCGACCAGATCACGACGCAGCTCGCCCGCCAGACGGTGCGGCACGACGGCACGGTCTCCATGCCCGTCGTGATCCGCGTGCCGTACGGCGGCCACATCGGCTCCATCGAGCACCACCAGGAGAGCCCCGAGGCGTACTTCGCGCACACTCCCGGCCTTCGCGTGGTGAGCCCGTCGAGCCCGCACGACGCGTACTGGATGATCCAGGAGGCGATCGCGTCGAACGACCCCGTGCTGTTCTTCGAGCCGAAGAGCCGCTACTGGCCGAAGGGGCCCGTCGACCAGGACCACTCCGGCATGCCGCTGCACGCGAGCCGCGTCATCCGGCAGGGCACGGATGTCACGGTGGTCGGCCACGGTGCGATGATCTCGACCCTGCTGCAGGCCGCCGACATCGCGGCGGGCGAGGGCACGAGCCTCGAGGTCGTCGACCTGCGCTCGCTCTCCCCGATCGACTACGGCCCGCTGCTCGACTCGGTGCAGCGCACCGGGCGGCTCGTGGTGGCGCAGGAGGCGTACGGGTTCGTGAGCATCGGCTCGGAGATCGCGGCCACCGTCGCCGAGCGGGCGTTCTACTCGCTCGAGGCGCCGGTGCTGCGGGTCTCGGGCTTCGACACGCCGTTCCCGCCCGCCGCGCTCGAGACCGAGTACCTGCCGAGCCCCGACCGGGTGCTCGAGGCCGTCGACCGCGCCCTGGCGTACTGACCCGCGGCTGAGGCCGCGACCCGAGAGAGGCGTGAGATGAGCGAGATCCGGTTCCCGTTGCCCGATGTCGGCGAGGGACTCACCGAGGCCGAGATCGTGCAATGGCGGGTCGCGCCCGGCGATCGCATCGCGCTCGACCAGGTGTTCGTCGAGATCGAGACGGCCAAGTCGCTCGTCGAGCTGCCGAGCGCGTTCGAGGGCGTCGTGTCCGAACTGCTCGTCGACGAGGGCAAGACCGTCGACGTGGGCACGCCGATCCTCGTGATCCAGACGGATGCCGCCGAAGCGGATGCCGCGACTCCGGCTCCCGCCGCCGCCGCGGCGCCCGCGGGTGCCACGGCGCCCGCTCCCCCGGCGGGCACGGTGGCGTCGCACGCCCCCGCCGCGTCCGAGGGCGGCGGCGCCGTGCTCGTCGGACACGGGTCCTCCGGTCCCTCCGCGACGCGACGGAAGCGGCATCCGTCGCCCGGCGTCGCCCACGTGCGCCTCGCGACCGTCCCGGCGCCCGCCGCCACCGCGCCGCCGAACACTCCGGCTGCTCCCCCGACCGCCGCTGCGGCTTCCGCGTCGGGTGCGACCGCAGCAGCCGCGTCACCGCGGCCCGACTCCGGCGTGCCCGTGATCGCGAAGCCGCCGATCCGAAAGCTCGCGAAGGACCTCGGGGTCGACCTGTCTCGCGTCACGCCCACCGGGCCGATCGGCGACATCACCCGTGACGACGTGATCCGCGACGCGGGCCAGGTGAGCGTGTTCCGCAACATCCAGACGCCCGAGTGGCCCACCGATCGCGAGGACCGCATCCCCGTGAAGGGCGTGCGCAAGGCGATCGCGAGCGCGATGGTGCAGAGCGCATTCTCCGCGCCGCATGTGAGCGTCTTCGTCGACGTCGATGCCACCCGCACGATGGAATACGTCAAGCGGCTCAAGGCCTCCCCCGACTACGCCGGCGTGAGGGTCTCTCCGCTGCTCATCATGGCGAAGGCCATGGTGTGGGCCGTGCGCCGCAATCCGTCGGTCAACGCCCAGTGGACCGACGAGGAGATCATCGTCAAGCACTACGTGAACCTCGGCGTCGCCGCGGCGACGCCTCGCGGACTCCTCGTGCCGAACGTCAAGGAAGCGCAGGCCATGACGATGGTCGAGCTCGCGACGGCGCTCGAGCAGCTCACGCTCACCGCCCGCGAGGGCAAGACGCAGCCCGCCGAGATGCAGGGCGGCACCATCACGATCACGAACATCGGCGTGTTCGGCATGGACACGGGCACCCCGATCCTGAACCCCGGCGAGGTCGCGATCGTCGCACTCGGCACGATCAAGCAGAAGCCGTGGGTCGTCGACGGCGAGGTGCGACCGCGATTCGTCACGACGATCGGCGCGTCGTTCGATCACCGGGTCGTCGACGGCGACGTCGCGAGCCGGTTCCTGGCCGATGTCGCCTCGATCATCGAGGAGCCCGCGCTGCTGCTCGAGTAGCGGATGCCGCCGTCAGAGGCGGATCTCGTAGGTGAGCGAGTCGAGCTCGCGGCCGACCTCGGCGAGCCCCGCGTTCTCGAGGACGCGGCGGGCCGGCAGGTTGGCGATCTCGCACTGCGCCCGCGCGGTCATCGCGCCGGCGGCGCGAGCGAGGTCGAGCACCTCGAGCACGGTGTGCAACGCGAGCCCCTGGCCGCGAACCGCCGGCACGAGCCCGAACGCGAACTCGACCGCGCCGTCGGCGTCGGGCGGGCCGAACAGGTTCACTCCCCCGATGGTCGCGCCGTCGTGCACGCGCCGCACGAGGTAGGGGCCGAACGGCGCGGGGTCGCCGTTCTCGTGCACCGCCCGCACGTACTCGCTGAGGAGCTCGGGCTCGTCGGTGAAGGCGTAGCCGCCCTCCCACCCGTCGTGCGGGTCGACCTCGCCGGAGAGCATGCGCTCGGCATCGGCGACGGTGAACGGATGCAACGTGAGAGAGGTCGTCGTCGTATCCACGTGCTTCATGCTCGCACGTCGGTGCGACACTCGCCAACGCTCTCCACAGGCCTCACAGGGAATGTCATGGTCGGTTCACCGGTTCCTCATCTCGTCTCCCCCTCCACATGGTTTTGACAATCATTATCAATAACAGGTAGCTTCGACTCATGACCACGCGCCCCACGCCGCCGCACCGCCGTGTCCGCACCGCGATCGCGACGGGCGCCGTGCTGACGGTGGGCGCGCTCGGCCTCGCCTCGTGCGCGAGCCCCGGGGCATCCGGTGCGGAAGAGCCCAGCGGGCCGTCGATCGTGGCGACGACCACGCAGGTGGGGGACTTCACGCGTGAACTCGTCGGCGGCACCGCCGAGGTCACCCAGCTCCTCGCGCCTGCCCAGAGCGCGCACGGGTTCGACCCGTCGGCCGCGCAACTCCTCGCGCTCGCCGAGGCCGACGCCCTCGTCGTCAACGGCGCCGGACTCGAGAGCTGGCTGGACGACGCCGTGAGCGCCTCGGGCTTCGACGGCGTGCTGATCGACGCGAGCACGGGCATCGAGCTGTACGGCACCGGCGACCACGACCACGGCGACGACGAGGCCGACGCCGCGACCGAGGCGGATGCCGCAGACGAGCCGATGCCGACGGAGCCGACGCAGGACGACGTGCACGACGAGGCCGAGGGCGACCAAGCGCACGACGACCACGACCATGGCGACGGCAACCCGCACATCTGGACCGACCCCGAGCTCGCCGACGCAGATGGTCGAGAACATCGCCGACGGGCTCGCGACGGTGCCCGGCATCGACGACGACGGCGGTCGACGCGAACGAGGAGGCGTACATCGCGAAGCTCGACGCGCTCGACGCGTGGATCGAGGAGAACGTCGACACCGTGCCCGTCGAGCGAGCGGCTGCTCGTGACCAACCACGACGCGTTCACCTACTTCATCGACGCCTACGACCTCACGTTCGTCGGCAGCGTCATCCCGAGCTTCGACGACAACGCCGAGCCGAGCGCCGCGGAGATCGACGAGCTCGTCGCGAAGATCCGCGCGACGGGCGTGAAGGCCGTCTTCTCCGAGGCGTCGATCTCGCCGAAGGCCGCCGAGACCATCGCGCGGGAGGCGGGCGTCACCGTGTACTCGGGCGACGACGCACTCTACGGCGATTCGCTCGGCAGCGGCGGGCCGCCGGGGCAGACGTACCTGGGCAGCCAGGTCCACAACGCGACGCTGATCCTCGAGTCCTGGGGGGTCACGCCTTCCCCGCTCCCGCCGCTGCTGCAAGGATGACCGGATGACCGATTCGCCCGTGCTGCGCCTCGACGGCGCCGCGTTCACGCACCCGGGTGGCACCGGCGTCTCGGGGCTCGACCTCGAGATCGCACCGGGTGAAGCGGTCGCGCTGATCGGCCCGAACGGTGCGGGCAAGTCGACCCTGCTCACGGGCGTGCTCGGGCTCGTGCCGCTCACGGCGGGCCGCATGGCCATCGGGTCCGGCGTTGCGGATGCCGCGGCGTCGGCCGCCTCGAAGGCGTCCACGAGCCCGAGCGACCGACCCGGCGACCACCGCACGGCGACCATGCTCATGCCCGCAACGGCATGATCGGATTCCTCCCGCAGACGGCCGAGCTCGATCCCGACTTCCCGATCAGCCTCGAGCAGGTCGTGATGCAGGGACGCTACCGCCGACTCGGCTTCCTGCGCTGGCCCGGCCGTGCCGACCGTGAGGCCGTGGCCCGTGCGCTCGCGACGGTGGGGCTCTCCACGCTCGCCAAGCGTCGGTTCGGCGAGCTCTCGGGCGGACAGCGGCAGCGCGGGCTCCTGGCCCGCGCACTCGCCTCCGAGCCGCGCCTCCTCCTGCTCGACGAGCCGTTCAACGGGCTCGACCAGCAGAATCGCGACGCGCTCATCGACACCCTGCGAACCCTCAAGGCCCAGGGCGTGGCGGTGCTCGTCTCGACCCACGACCTCGAACTCGCCAAGCTCGTGTGCGACCGCGTCGTGCTCGTGAACGGCACGCAGCTCGCGTTCGGCCCGGTCGCCGACGTGCTCACCCTCGACAACGTGCAGGAGTGCTTCGAGGGCGTGGAGGTCGAACTCGACGAGCACACGCTGGTCGTGCCGGGCCACGAGGGGCATTGATGCCGCACACGGCATGTGCTGCCCGGTGCACCCGCGGCATCCGGTGGGGGAGTGGCGCACGATGAGCATCGCCGATGCGCTGTTCGGCGCCTTCACGGTGCCCTTCATGGCCAGGGCGCTCGTCGTGATGCTCGTGCTCGCCGTGGTCGCAGGCGTCGTGGGCGTGCTCGTGAACCTGCGCGGCCTGGAGTTCATCAGCGACGGGCTCACGCACGCGGTGTTCCCCGGCCTCGCGATCGGACTCGCCGTGGGCGGCACCGCCGGGCTGCTGCCCGGCGCCGCCGTCGCCGCACTCGCCGCGGCCGTCGTGCTGACGTGGCTCGACCGAGCGGGCGTCACCTCGGATGCCGCCATCGCGATCGTGCTGACGGCCGCCTTCAGCGTCGGCGTCATCGTGGTGTCGCGCAGCGACGACTACGCGGGCGAGCTCGAGGCGTTGCTGTTCGGTCGCGTGCTCACGATCCCGCCGGCGGAGGTGCTTCCGCTCGTCGGGGTCTGCGCCGTGGCGCTCGTCGCCGTGGTCGCGACCATGAAGCAGCAGCTCTTCCGCGCCTTCGACGCGCGGGGGAGCCGGGCCGCGGGCGACTCCGCCTTCGCACTCGACCTCGTGCTGAACGGGGCGGTCGCGCTCGTCGTCGTCGCGGCGGCCAGCACGGTCGGCACCCTGCTGGTGCTCGCCCTGCTCATCGTGCCGGGCGCCGTCGCGCGGCTGACGACGCAGCGCCTGTGGCTCCTCTTCCCCGCGGCCGCGGTGTTCGCCGCCGTCGCCGCGTGGCTCGGCCTCGCCATCGGGTTCGCCGGATCCGTGGGCGCCGGCATCGACCTGCCCGCGGGCAGCACGATCGTCGCGGTCTTCGTGGCCGGCTACGCCCTCGTGCTGCTGGGTCGCTGGATCGCCGATCGTGTGGCCGGCCGGACGACGCCGGCTGCGGAACGTCCGTGGCCGTGACGCCAGTCCGCCGGTGCCGCCGCTGCCCGGCCGCGTCGCCTCGGCCTCGGCAGCGGGGGAGGGGCGCTGATGGGCTACTTCGAGCGGGCGCTCCTCGCCTCGATCGTGATCGGCGCCGGCGCCGGGTTCGTCGGCGCGCTCGTCGTGCTCCGTCGCCGCACGTTCTTCGCGCAGGCGCTGACGCACGGCACGTACCCGGGTGCGGTCGCGGCGGCCGCGCTCGGCGTGAGCGTGCCGCTGGGGGCGGCCGCGGCATCCGTCGTGCTCGTCGCCGTGATGTCGGCCATCGCCCGCGTGCGGCGGCAGGGCGCGCAGGTCGCCGCGGGCATCGTGCTCACCGGCGGGTTCGCGGCGGGAGCGATCCTGCAGGCGGTGATCCCCGGCCTCCCGGTGCAGGCCGAGTCGCTGCTCGTGGGGTCGATCCTCACGGTGACCGACGCCGACATCCTGCTCGCGGCATCCGTCGCCGTCGCGGCCGTGGTGCTCGTCGGCGTCTTCGGCAAGGAGATCGCGTTCTCGACCTTCGATCCCCGGGGATTCCGCGCGGCGGGGTATCGCGAATGGCCGATCGAGCTGCTCGTGCTCGGCCTCACGGCCGCCACGGTCGTGAGCGCCCTGCCGGCCGTCGGGGCGATCCTCGCCATCGCGCTCATCGCCGCGCCCGGCCGCCGCCGCGCGGCTCGTCGTGCCGACGTACCGCGGCATCCTGCTCACCGCGCCCGTGATCGGCGCGGCATCCGGGCGTCATCGGCGTGGTCGCTTCACGGGCGCTCGCCGTCGCCGCCGGACCGAGCATCGTGCTCGCCGCGACCGCCTTCTTCGTGCTCGCGCTGGGCATCTCCAAGCTGCGCGGACTACCGTGGAATCGAGTCGCCATCCCCGTGGAGACCGCAGAGGACGCACGCACCGCATGAAGCGCAACACCTGGCAACGCGAAGCCGTTCGCGAGGCTCTCGACGACACCGAGGGCTTCATCAGCGCGCAGGCGCTGCACTCGTCGCTGCACGCGAGCGGCTCGCCGATCGGGCTCGCCACCGTGTATCGCGCGCTCGGCGACCTCGCGGCGAACGGCGAGGCGGACTCGCTGCAGTCGCCAGAAGGCGAGGCGCTCTATCGCGCGTGCAGCACGACCGGTCACCACCACCACCTGATCTGCCGCAACTGCGGGCTCACGGTCGAGATCGCCGCCGACGAGGTCGAGACGTGGGCGAAGCGGGTGGCCGCCGAGCACGGGTTCACCGGCGCGGCGCACGTCGTCGACGTGTTCGGGCTCTGCGCGAACTGCACGAAGCTCCTCGCGGCGAACGCCGGCTGAACGGCGGCCGGCGTCCGGCAGCACCGACCGGGTGACTGCGGTTCCGCGCGACGCCGACCCGCACGAGGGGTATCCCTGCCCGCTCGCTGGGCGTAGTGTCTCGCTCGTAGACGGTGACCGGTCCGGGGGGCTCCGGCACCTCCTGGGGTCGACGGCCTTCCGGCCGCTCGTGCAGTGCGCGGGCAGGGGAGCCGCGCCGACCGGAAGGACCTCGACCATGCCGCACGATCCCAACGTCCTCAAGCCCACCTACACCCGAGCAGGGGTGCGTACCGCCGCGCCGCGCTTCACCCTCCCCGACGCCGAGATGGACCCGACGTCGGCGTACCAGATGGTGCACGACGAGGCCATGCTCGACGGCAACGCGCGCCTGAACTTCGCGACCTTCGTCGCGACGTGGATGGGCGACGAGGCCGACCGCCTCTACGCCGAGACCTACCACAAGAACATGGTCGACAAGGACGAGTACCCGCGCACGGCCGCGATCGAGGAGCACTGCTGGCGCATCCTCGCCTCGCTGTGGAGCGTCCCCGGACGTCAAGAACTCGATCGGCACCTCGACGATCGGCTCCTCCGAGGCGTGCATGCTCGGCGGCCTCGCGTTCAAGCGGCGCTGGCAGCTCGCCCGCCGCGCCGCCGGCAAGTCGACCGACAAGCCCAACCTGATCATGAGCTCGGCCGTGCAGGTGTGCTGGGAGAAGTTCTGCAACTACTTCGAGGTGGAGCCGCGCTACGTGCCGATCACCGCACGAGCACCCCACGCTCGACGGCAGCCAGCTCGAGCAGTACGTCGACGAGAACACCATCGGCGTCGTCGCCATCATGGGCGTCACCTACACCGGCATGTACGAGCCGGTGAAGGAGATCGCGGCCGCGCTCGACGCCCTGCAGGCGAAGACGGGGTTCGACGTGCCGATCCACGTGGACGGGGCATCCGGGGCCATGATCGCGCCGTTCCTGCAGCCCGAGATCGAATGGGACTTCCGCCTCGAACGGGTGCACTCGATCAGCACCTCGGGCCACAAGTACGGGCTGGTCTACCCCGGCGTCGGCTGGGTCGTCTGGCGCACGCTCGATGCGCTGCCCGAGGAGCTCATCTTCCGCGTGAGCTACCTCGGCGGCGACATGCCGACCCTCGCCCTGAACTTCTCGCGCCCCGGCGCCCAGGTGCTGCTGCAGTACTACCAGTTCCTGCGGCTCGGGCGAGAGGGCTACACCGCCATCCAGCAGGAGTGCCAGGACGTCGCGAAGTACCTCGCGAAGGGCATCTCCGAGATCGGCGCCTTCGAGCTGTGGAACGACGGCTCCGACATCCCGGTGTTCGCGTGGCAGCTGAAGCCCGGCTACACCGACAAGTGGAACCTCTACCACCTCTCGGATCGGCTGCGCATGAAGGGCTGGCTGGTGCCGGCGTACCCGATGCCCGACAACCTGAGCGACCTCACCGTGCAGCGCATCGTCGTGCGCAACGGGCTGAGCCGCGACCTCGCCGACGACCTGCTCGACGACATCCGGGAGGAGACGGCGTGGCTCGATGCGCTCGATTCGCCGATGCCCGCCCATGGGCAGAAGTCCGGGTTCCACCACTGAGCGCGCGATGAGCACGGATGCCGCGGCGATGAGCGCTCCCGCGGGGCGCACCGGGCGACCGCGGCGACTGCGCCGGGAGGCGTGGGGCTTCGCCGTCGGATCCGCGTGCTTCTTCGTGGGGGCGCTGCCGTGGTACGCGGACTGGCTCGGCGCCGTCGGCGCGAACCTGACCTTCTTCATCGGGTCGATCTTCTTCACGCTGGCGGCGATTCATCCAGCTCAGCCTGAGCGGGCGGAGCACGCCGCACGCGAAGATGAACAACGCCGATCGCGCGGACTGGTGGGCGGCCGCCATCCAGTTCGTCGGCACGCTCCTCTTCAACCTCTCGACCGGGGCGGCGCTCGTCGCGGCGATCGCCCGGCCCGACGCCGTCGGGATCGGCTGGAGACCCGACGCGTGGGGGTCACTCGCATTCCTCGTGGCGAGCACCCTCGCCGTGATCGCGACCAAGGACCGGGGTCAGCTCTGGGATTCCGATGCGCGAACCTGGCACGGGACGTGGCTGAACCTCGCCGGCTCCGTCGCATTCGGCGTCTCAGCGGTCGGCGCGTACGTGATCCCGGTGACCGGCGACTTCGTGAGCGAGTTCTGGGCGAACCTCGGCACGGCCCTCGGTGCGGTCTGCTTCTTCGTCGCGGCGCTGCTGTCGCGTCGGACCATCCCGCAGGAGTGAGCGACGGATGCCACGACGACGCGTCGGGGCCACACCTCGGCCTAGTCGACCTCGCGGTCGAGGTGCTCGCGCACGAGTCGCGCGGGGGCCTTGGCCGCCCAGGCCTCGGCGACGAGCTCCGCGAGGCGGCGCTTCGAGATGCGGTCGAGGTGCACGAGCACGGCGGCGTAGCCGTCGAAGTGCGGGGTCGTGAAGAACACCGACGGATCCTCCGAGATCAACGCGAGCTTCACGGCCTCGTCCTCCGTCGCCGCGCCGAGCACCGGTCCCTCCTGCGCATCGATCCCCAGCGCCTCGAGGTCGGCGCGCCGCAAGGGGCGCTCCCACACGAAGCCCTTGGCCCGCACCTTCCACTGGACGCCCCCGTGCGAGACGTGCTCGGTCGTCTCGGGCAGCGCGATCGCCAATTCGCGGACGTCGTCCCACGTCGCCATGCGTGAAGGGTACGCCGACGGATGCCGCGCCGCAGCCCGCGGCATCCGGCAGCTCACTTCTCCGCGCCGGCCACCATGCCCTTGATGAAGTACCGCTGCAGCACGACGTAGACGGCCAGCACCGGGATCACGGACATGAGGGATGCCGCGGCGGCAGCGCCGAGGTCACTGCCCGAGCTGGCGAAGAAGGTGCCGATGGCGGGGGCGATCGTGCGCAGGTCGGGGCTTCGCATCAGGTAGACGCTCAATGCGTACTCGTTCCAGACCGCGACGCTCGTGAGGATGACGACCGTCGCGGTCACCGGCCGGAGCATCGGCACGACGACCCGGAACAGGATCTGCACGGGGTTGGCGCCGTCCACGGCGGCCGCCTCCTCGATCGAGAGCGGGAGACCGCGCATGAACGACGCATAGAGGAAGATCGCGAGCGGCAGTTGCGTGGCCACCATCACGAGGATGGTGCCCCAATAGGTGTTCACGGCGTGCAGTTGGTTCATCATCGTGTACAGCGGCACCAGGATCGAGAGCGGCGGCACCATGATGAGGCCGAGGACACCGACCAGCACGAGTCGGTTGGCCGCGGTCGCGCGCCGGGCGAGCGGGTAGGCGGCGAGGGCGCCGAGCACGCAGACGAGCACGGTGCTCACGACCGTCACCAGGGCGCTGTTGCCGATGGCGCCGAGGATGTTCCCGCGGTCGATCGCGGTCGTGAAGTTCTGCCAGTACCACGAATCCTCGGGGAACACCCATTGCGACGAGAGGTCCGTCCTCGGCTTCAGCGCGGTGGTCACCGTGATGTAGAAGGGCAGCAACTGCAGCCCCACGGCGGTGAGCAGTCCGAGGCCGATCGCCAGTCGACCGGCGAGCCGACCGCCGCGGTGCCGGGCGGGCATCGGCTCAGGCGAGCGGATGCTTCGCGCGTCGGCGGTCTCGAGAGGGGCGTCGAGGGTCGTGGTCACTGGAGCTCCAGGCGCTTGCGGTTGAGCATCGTGTTCGCGATGAGGGTGAAGAGGGCGATGACGGCGAAGAGCACGACGCCCATCGCCGAGGCGTACCCCGCGGCCTGGTTGTCGAAGTAGGCGGTGCTGATGAGCGTGGAGACCGACTCGGTGGAGTAGCCGGGTCCACCGCCGGTCATCACCTGGATGACGTCGAACAGCTTGAGGCCGCCGATGAGGTTCAGCACGATGCTCGTGGCGAACGCCGGCTGCAGCAGCGGGACCGTCACGTGGGTGAACTGCTGCCAGGCGGTGGCGCCGTCGAGCCGTGCCGCCTCGTAGTACATCACCGGGATCGACTGGAGGCCGGCGAGGTAGATCACCATCGAGATGCCCATGAACTGCAGTGAGTTCACGAGCACGATGATGGCGATCGCCGTCGTCGAGTCGCTCAGCCACGCCACGCGTTCGCCGCCGAGCGCGACGACGAGGTCGTTGAGGCCGCCCGCGTTGTAGGAGAGGAAGAGGTAGTACATCGTGCCCATGACGACGGGCGAGACGAGCACCGGGAGGTAGATGACGGCTCGGGCGATGTTGCGGCCGCGGATGGCGCGGTCGAGCGCGAGTGCGAGGGCGAGGCCGAAGACCTGCTGGATGAGGGTCGACCCGAAGCCGTAGATGAACGTGTTGACGAGCGCGGTGTGGAAGTTCGGGTCGGCGACGAGCCGGCCGTAGTTCTCGAGGCCGATGAAGCTGCGGCCGGGGCTGTAGCCGTTCCAGTCGGTGAACGAGAGCACCACGCCGTTGAGCAGCGGCCAGATCGTGAACACCCCGACGACGACGAGCGCGGGAGCGTAGAGGAGGTTGAGGCCTCGGCTCGCGAACCGCGGGATCGCCGCTGATCGGCGGGCGCGTCCATGGAGTCTGATACTGATGGGGGGTGACGTCGGTGTCAACGCGCGAGCCTTTCGCCTGTTCCGATGGTGGACGGGTCGGGGACGGCACGGGCCGCCCCCGACCCGGCGGTTCACTCCTGGCCGTACAGGCCGTCGAAGCTCGCTGTCATCTGCTCGACGGCGGTGGGGACATCCGACTGGCCGGTGATGATGCCGTCGGTGGTCGAGACCATGGTGTCCCACATGCCGTTCGGCAGGTAGACCCGGTCGAAGTAGGGCAGCAGGGGCACATCGCCCGGCGCGACGAACTCGTCGTAGCTCGACTGGAGCACGCCGAGCTCGCTCGTCGCGTCGGTGAGACCGGGGATGCCGCCGATGGCGCTCGCGAGCGCGGAGAGGTTCTCGGGCTCGGCGAGGAACGCGAGGTAGTCGAGCGCCTCCGCCTTGTGCTCCGATGTCTTCGAGACGCCGTACGCACGTCCCTCGCCGCCGACCAGGAACGGTTCGCCGTCGAACGAGGGGATCGGGAAGTACCCGAGGTCGGCGTCGGGGTCGAACCCGAGCGCGGTGCCGACGATGTAGTTCTGCACCATGACGAAGGCGGTGGTCCCCTCGGCGAGGGACCGGCCGAGGTCGTCGGTGGTGGCCGAAGCGTAGTCGGGATTGAAGTAGCCGGCGGCCTGCCATTCCGCGACCTCGTCGAGGAGGCGGGCATAGCCCTCCTCCTGGAACCCGCCATCGAGGAAGCCCTGGAACTCCTCCTCGCTGAAGCCGCCCGAGCCCATGAAGTCGGGGATGTTGCCGGCGAACCAGCTGTCCTTGCCCGAGGACGAGATCGGCGTCACGCCGGCGTCCTTCAGCGTCTTCAGGGCCGCGTCGAACGCCTCCCAGTCGGTGAGCGACGCCGGATCGATGCCCGCGGACTCGAGCACCTCGCGGTTGTAGACGATGCCCGCGACATCCGTGTCGAGCGGCAACGCGAAGAACTCGCCCTCGTCGTTCTGCATCGCCGGGGCGAGCGCCGGGTTGAAGTTCTCCGCCCAGGGCTGGTCGTCCAGCGGCTCGAGGAACTCGCTGTACCGCAGCAGGGACCAGCCGTGAGTGGCCCAGATGTCGGGCACGTCGCCCGAGGCGAGGCGGACCTTCATGTCGGCCTCATACGTGTCGGTGGCCGGCACGAGGTCGATCTTCACGTCGGGGTGGTCGGCGGTGTACGCGTCGGTGATCTCGGTGAGCACCTCGAGGATCGGGTCGGTGGCGCCGAAGTTGGTCTGCACTTCGAGCGTGGCGCCGTCGTCGGCGCCGGCACCCGAACAGCCCGTCAGGGCGACGGCGAGCACTGCGGCGGCAGCGACCCCGGGGAGTGTGGACTTCATCGTCTTTTCCTAACACTTGAGGACGTGCGCTCCGGACACCAGGGTTCCCGGGGCAAGGTAGCACAGAGGTTACCCGCGTAGATTGCTACCCGCAAGTGCCCAATTTCCTCTTCGGAATCCAATGAAATACCGGGAAGTTCGAAAGTTGACACGGGTAGATCACGATGCGAGACTTCCAGCACACGCGAGCATCTCCGCCACGCGTGCGAGCGAAGGAAACACGATGGCGTTCTCATTGGGCATAGTCGGAGCCGGCCAGTTCTCTGGCCAGTTCGCGACGCTCTTCCACCACCACCCCGGCGTCTCAGAGGTGTGGGTGACCGACTCGATCCCCGAGCGGGCGAGGCAGCTCGTGTCGACGGCCGGGCTCGCCGGCACCATGGCGGACTTCGACGAGATGCTCCGGTCGCCGGTCGACGCGATCGCCATCTTCACCCAGCGCTGGACCCATGGGCCGCTCGTCGTCCGGGCCCTGCGGGCCGGCAAGCACGTCTACTCGGCCGTGCCGATGGCGATCACGGTCGATGAGATCGCGGCCATCGTCGACGCGGTCCGGGAGACCGGCCTGACGTACATGATGGGGGAGACGAGCTACTACAACCCCGCCACCGTGTACGCACGCCAGAAGCTCGCCTCCGGCGAGTTCGGCCGGCTCTTCTACGCCGAGGGCGACTACGTGCACGACATGGACCTCGGGTTCTACGACGCCTACCGGTATTCAGCGGCGGCGAGAACTGGAAGTCGACTGCGAGCTACCCCCCACTGCTTTATCCGACGCACTCCATCGGCGGGGTGCTCGGAGCCTGGCCGACCCACGCGACAGCGTGTCGGCTGCATCGGCGTGCGTGGACGATCGCCGCGACGGCGTCTTCGATCGGTCGGTGAGCCAGTTCGACAACGACTTCTCCAACGCCACAGCCCTCTTCGAGCTCGCTGCGGCGGCTCGATGCGCATCAACGAGTTCCGCCGCGTCGGCTATCCCGTCGCCATCGACGCGAGTCGCGATTCCGCTGGTTCGGCACCGACGGCTCGTTCGAGCAGCTCGCGACCGCGTCGTACTGGCAGACCCGCGAGGGCGTCGACGAGGTCTCCGACCTCATCGACACGAAGCCCGACGCTCGACGCCGACGACCCGTCGCTGCGCGCACGTCGCACCCGCGCTCCGCGACGCGTTCGTCTCGGGATGCGCCGCGATCCACGACCGCGGGCGCCTCCCCGAGGAACTCCGGGGCCTGCACAACGGGCACGAGGGCAGCCACCACTTCCTCGTCGACGACTTCGTGCGTGCGGTGGACGACGGCACGCTGCCACCCGTGAATGCGTGGACGGCGGCACGCTTCACCCTCCCCGGCGTGATCGCCCACGAGTCGGCGCGGCGCGGCGGCGAACGGCTCGTGGTCCCCGACCTGGGCGACGCCGCGGCATCCGCCCCTCACCCGCACAGCGAGGCGGTCAGTCGCTAGCCTTGCAGTCGCGTCGAACGCCGGAAGCCGCCACTCGAGCCGCCGCCGAACGAGGGAAGCTGAGATGAGCATGCCGCCCAGGCCGAAGAAGGTGACCCGCGCCGACGTGGCCCGGTACAGCGGCGTCAGCACGGCGGTCGTCAGCTACGTGCTGAACGACGGACCCAAGGCGGTCGCGCCGCTCACCCGCGAGCGCGTGCTCGAGGCGGTGCGGGTGCTCGGCTATCGACCGAATGCAGCAGCTCGTGCGCTCTCCACGGGGTCGGCCGACATGATCGGCATGATCGTCGTCGACAGTCGCAACCCGTTCTTCGCGCAGCTGTGCCATGCGCTCGACCGCGCCAGCGTACGACGCAATCGCTCGCTGCTGATCGTGAACTCCGACCGGGAGCACGCCCCGGCTGCGGAGCAGATCCAAGACCTCGCGGCACGTCAGATCGGCGGACTGATCATCGCCGACGTGCTGTCCGCGGTCGAAGAGGCCGTGGTCGCGTCGCTCGACATCCCGGTGGTGTTGATCAACCAGTACACCGGGGCCGACGACATGCCGGCCATCGGCGTCGATTTCCGCGCAGGCGCCCAGCAGGCGGTCGAGCATCTCATCGGCCATGGCTACCGCGACATCGCCTTCGTCGGCAGCGCGCTCATGATCGACCAGCGCGAGCGGGGCTGGGCGGATGCCCTGAGCGAGGCGGGGCTGCCGCTCGGGCCGCGACTCCACGCGCCGTTCTCGTATGCGGGCGGAGTACGACGCGGGCACGACGCTCTCCTCGGCCGCGCGGCGCCCGAGGGCGGTGTTCGCCGCCTCCGACCAGATCGCCGTCGGCCTGCTGGCAGCGCTGCACCGTGTCGGGCTCCGGGTTCCCGAGGACATCGCCGTCGTCTCGTTCGACGGCACGATGGAGTCCGCCTACACCTGGCCGCCACTCACCACGGTGGCCCAGCCGATCGCGGCCATGGCCGACGAGGCGATCCGACAGCTCGTGACTCGAGAGCTGACGCCCGGCCTCACCACCTTCCCGACCGAGCTCACGATCCGTGAGTCGTGCGGGTGCGAGCCGATCGCGGAATCGGGTCTCGACCTCGCGTTGTAAATTTGCAATACTCTATTGCAAGACAGTATTCCCTGTCTGCTGGCGCGCAACCCGCGAGTGATGCGACGCGCGCCCGTCGAGTTCTCGAGGAGGAGAGCCTCATGCGCACGACCCCCCATCCAGGATCCCGGCGGCGCCGCGCGCTGGCCGGCGTCGCGATCGCGATGCTCACGGCGTTCGCCGTGACGACCGTCGACGCGACCGCCGCCAGCGCGGCGCCCGCCGACTCGCTCCTCGTCAACGGCGGATTCGAAGCCGGCGTCGACGACTGGCAGTTCACCGGCGGCGCCGGCATCGCGACGAACAACCCGAAGACCGGCACCCAGCTCGCCTACCTGAACGCCGGCGACACCAACCAGCTCTCGCAGCGGGTCACCGTCGACGCGACCGGCTCGTACACCGCCGACGCATGGGTCGCGTCGCAGCGCCCCGGGGGAGTGTTCGGCGTGCGCGCGACCGGCGGGACCGTGCTCGCCTCGCTGCCGCTGCCCCAGCAGTCCGCCTATCGCGCCTACACGCTCCCGCCGGTCGGCGTCGACGCCGGCACCGAGATCGAGGTGTTCTTCAGCGGGGGCACCGGCTGGACCAACATCGACGACGTCGCCCTGCGGCTCGACTCGCGCACCCTCTTCGACTTCACCATCGTCGGCCAGCAGGGCCCGTCGAGCCTCGACCAGTCCGCGAAGACCGTCGAGTTCCAGGTGCCGTACGAGACGGATGTCTCGGCCCTCACCGCCACCGTGAGCATCCCCCACGGCGCCACGATCGAGCCCGACCCGGCGACGCCGCACGACTACTCGGAGCCCGTGGTCTACACCGTCACCGAGGCATCCGGAAGCGAGACGGAATGGACCGTCAGCGCGACGCAGGAGGCGAAGACCGTGACGATCGCGAGCTCGTCGCAGGAGCTCGTCGACGCCGTCAACTGGGCCAAGTGGCGCGCGCGCGAGCACGTGCAGACCGGCAGGAGCGGACCGATCAACGTGAACGGCGGAACTCCCGGCCCGACGATCGTCGACTACCAGCCGTCGTACTGGGCCGGGTACGCGCACCGTACCGCCTTCTATTCCCGCGACTTCGTGCACCAGGCGGCCGGCGGTCACCTGCTCGGCCTCGAGGAGGAGAACAAGTCGATGCTGAAGATGTTCGCGGGCACCGCGAACGAGTCGCGGAAGTGGTATCCGCTCTGGGCGCTCAACTTCGACGGCAGCCCGTACACGATCGACTACAAGAGCGACACGAACTTCGTGCGCGAGGTCCCGGCGGTGTTCGAGCTCGTGCAGGAGGCCGAGGAGCAGTACCGCTGGACCGGCGACGCCGACTACCTGAACGACCCCGTGCTCTGGCAGTACTACACGAAGGCGGTCACCGACTTCGTGGCGCTGCACGACACCCAGCTGCCGAACGGCATCGCCGAAGGCACCGGCCGCGGCATCTTCCAGGGCGCCGCGAGCTACAACGAGCGCGGTGACCACGCGGTGATCGAGGCCGGCGACGGCGTCGCGTCGCAGTACCGCGGCTACCTGTCGTACGCCGCGCTCGCCGCGGCGAAGGGCGACACCGCCACGGCCGAGGCGTTCACGGTCAAGGCGGCGGAACTGCAGCAGCTCTTCCAGGAGGACTGGGGCGTCATCCGCGACGCGTGGGAGTACGTGCGCGGACGCGGTCCGGCCTCCGAGCCCTACGCCGGCTTCGGCCGCGAGAACTCGGTGTTCTACGCCGTGAAGGAGTTCCTCGACCCCGACGACAAGCGCACCTGGGACTACCTCGACTACCTCGACCGCATGTACGTCGAAGACCGACCGCCGAACATCGAGGCGACCACCTACGTGCCCGACGCGCTGTTCAACTACGGGCACGACGAGCAGGCGTGGGTGTGGATGAAGGACATCATCTCCAAGCTCCACCTGCCGCACGAGGTGCGCACCCAGGGCACCAACGGCGACTACCCCGAGACGAGCTACACGCTCCTGTCGCAGACCGTGGAGGGTCTCGCGGGGGTCAAGCCGAACGCACCCGATCACGCGGTGTCGGTGCGTTCGCACCTGCCGGCGGAGGTCGGATGGCTGGAGCTCGACCACATCACGGTCGGCGACCACGACCTCGGGGTGCGGCACGAAGGCGGACGCACGACCGTGGTGCGCCACAACGAGGGCTCTCAGCCGCTCGAGGTCACGCTGCAGTTCGCCGGGGGCTGGCCCAAGCTGAAGGTCGACGGCACGCCGACGAAGCCCGAGTACGTGCATGTGAACGGCCGCGCCGTCTCGCAGGTCACCGTGACGGTGCCGGTCGGCGAGGCGGTCACGGTGACCACGAGCGGCGACGTGAACCCCGACAAGCACGGCGACACGATCCTCACGCACCCCGGCGACTTCGCGCTCACCGCGCCCGCCGACGGTGCTCGCGGCGTCGCCACCGACGGCGTCGCGTTCGCATGGGAGCCCTCGACGAACGCGAAGGAGTACCGCCTGCAGGTCGCGCGTGACGATGCGATGACCGACGTCGTCGCCGAGACGACGGTGAAGGAGCCGTCCGCGGTCGTGGACGGCCTGGAGCCCGGCACCTCCTACTTCTGGGAGGTCGTCGCGATCAACCCCGCGACCGGCCAGCGCCTCACGGTGCCCGCCGGCGAGTGGGACTTCCGCACGATGCCCGCGGCGGTGCCCGACGCCCCGAGCGCCCTGAACGCCTTCCGATCGGGTGCCGCCGTCGGCGTCACCTGGACGGCGTCCGACCAGGCGGTCACGTCCACGCTCTCCCGGGCACCGGCCGGCACCGAGGACTTCACAGTCCTCGCCACCGACCTCACCGGGACGTCGTACCTCGACCGCACCGCGGGAGACGGCGTGTACCGGTACCGGCTCACGTCGACGAACGAGCTCGGCGAAGGTCCGGCCGCATTCGCCGAGGAGCAGCCGGCACCCGCCGATGGCCCCGTGACGCAGCTCAGCGACCGGGAGTGGGTGTCGGCGACCTCCGGATGGCGCTCGGTGCTCGAGGACCGCGCGGTCTCGGGCAATCCGATCCGCATCGACGGCACCACCTACGAGAAGGGCCTCGGCACGCACGCGAACTCCGAGATCGTCTACGACCTGGAGCCCGCCGACGCGAGGTTCCTGGCGGTCGTCGGCATCGACGACGCGCAGCGCACTTCGCCGAACTCCTCCGTGGTGTTCCAGGTGATCGCCGACGGCGTGGTCGTGTTCGACAGCGGGCTCATGCGCGCGCAGCCGTACTCGCCGCCGCAGTCGGTCGAGCTCGACGTGCTCGGCGTGGAGCGGCTGGTGCTGAAGGTCACCGACGGCGGCGACACGAACAACAGCGACCACGCCGACTGGGCCGACGCGAGAATCGTGCGACTGCCGGGGAGTTGATCTGCGGCCCGGGCGGGGAGGGTCCCCGCCCGGGCAGCGCCGGTACAGTTGGCCGGGGAGGTCCGGATGTCGCAGCCCGATGCCGCCGGCAGGGTGAAGCCGCGCCAGCGCACGTTCGCGGGCGGCGTGGGCCTCGCCGAGGTCGCCGCCCACGCCGGGGTGAGCGAGGCGACCGTCAGCCGCGTGATCAACCGCAAGTACGGAGTCTCGGCAGCGACCCGAGAGGCGGTCGAGCGCTCGATGCGGGCACTCGGGTACGCGCGCCAGGTGCGCGGCGAGCTCGTGCTGCTCCTCGTGCCCGACCTCGTGAACCCGATCTTCGCGCAGCTGTGCAACGCCATCGAGTCCGAGCTCTCGCCGCACGGCCTGCGCACCGTGCTCTGTCCCGTGCATCCCGGCACCGTGCAGGAGCGCGACTACGTCGCATCCCTCGCCGACACCGGCATCGCCGGCGTCGTGTTCCTCTCCGCCATGAACACGCTGCGCAACACCGACCCCGGCGCCCGCGAGATGCTCGAATCACGCGGCATCCCCTACGTCAGCGTGAACGGAGGATTCGCGGATGCCGCGGCGCCGGTGTTCTCCTCCGACGACTGGCGCGCCGCGGAGCTCGCGGTCACCCACCTCGTCGATCTCGGCCATCGCCGCATCGGCATGTGCGCGGGTCCCGTGGGCAACACCCCCGCCGACCGCCGCGTCGAAGGGTTCGTGCAGACGATGGACCGGTTGGGCATGCCCGACCCCGAGGACTTCATCGTGCGACAGCACTACAACGTCGAGGGCGGACGGCACGCGGCCGAGGAACTGGTGCCGCTCGGCGTGACCGCGATCGTCGCGTCCAGCGACGAGATGGCCCTCGGCGTGATCCGTGCGGTGCAGCGCCGCGGACTGTCGGTGCCCGGCGACCTCTCGGTGATCGGGTACGACGACTCGCCCCTCCTCGACTTCACGAACCCACCGCTCACGACGGTTCGCCAGCCCGTCGACCGGCTCGCCGAGTACACGGCCCGAGGCATCGTCGCGCTCATCGGCAACCGTGAGGTGCCCAACGACGAGGTGCTGGTCGAGCCCGAGCTCCGGCTGCGCGCATCGACCGGACCGGCTCGGCTCGGTGCGGCATCCGACGGTTTCGGCTGATCAGCGCCGATCTGGTAGGCTTTCCCTTTGGCTGGGCGCTTCCACCGCTCAGACCGTGGACAAATCCCGCATCTACCCGCGCAAGCGGCGGGGATCTGCCTGCAGACAAGAGACCTTGGGAGGGGCATCCGCCCCTCGGTATTGGAGGAAAGACCAATGGCAGCAGTGTGCCAGGTGACTGGAGCCGTTCCCGGCTTCGGACACAACATCTCGCACTCGCACCGCCGGACGAAGCGCCGCTTCGACCCGAACGTGCAGAAGAAGACCTACTACGTGCCGTCGCTCCGTCGTAACGTCACCCTGAACGTGTCCGCCAAGGGCATCAAGGTGATCGACGCTCGCGGCATCGAGGCGGTCATCAAGGACATCACAGGCTCGTGGGGTGAAGCTCTAATGGCCAAGGCGCAGGACATCCGCCCCATCATCAAGCTCCGTTCGACGGCCGGCACCGGGTACACCTACGTGACCCGCAAGAACCGTCGCAACAACCCCGACCGTCTCGTGCTCAAGAAGTACGACCCCGTAGTGCGCAAGCACGTCGACTTCCGAGAGGAGCGCTAGACATGGCGAAGAAGAGCAAGATCGCGCGCAACGATCAGCGCAAGGTGATCGTGGAGCGCTACGCGGCCAAGCGCCTCGAACTGAAGAAGGCGCTCGTCGACCCGAACGGCACCGACGAGAGCCGCGAGGCGGCCCGCGTCGGCCTGCAGAAGCTGCCGCGCAACGCGTCGCCGGTGCGCGTGCGTTCGCGTGACGCCATCGACGGCCGCCCCCGTGGCATGCTCACGAAGTTCGGCGTCTCGCGCGTCCGCTTCCGTGACATGGCCCACCGTGGCGAGCTGCCCGGCATCACCAAGTCGAGCTGGTAAGCACCGAGCTTTCACGCTTCACCGAGAGGGGCGTCCCGAGAGGGGCGCCCCTCTCGTCGTCCCCGTTGACGGATGCCGCGGCATCCGTTCGGCGACACGCCGGCCGTGGGATCGCCCTGAAGTCCCGGAAATCCGCGGATTTCCGCGGTTCTCTGCTACATTCGAGGCGGCCCGATCGGCCACGGGGGCGGTTGAACGATCGTTCCCGAACACGAACAGATAGCTGTACCGAACAGCGGAAGTCCGAGGAGGACATTCAATGGCTGACAAGTCGCTGAACAAGACCGAGCTCGTCGCGAAGATCGCTGCGTCGACCGGCCAGAGCCAGGCCACCGTCGATGCCGTGCTCGGCGGTCTCTTCGAGGCGCTCGCCGAGTCCGTCGGCGGCGGCACCAAGGTCTCCATTCCGGGCTGGCTCGCCGTCGAGCGCACGCACCGTGCGGCGCGCACCGGCCGCAACCCGCAGACGGGTGCGACCATCGACATCCCGGCCGGCTACTCGGTCAAGGTGTCGGCGGGCTCGAAGCTCAAGGCTGCCGCCAAGTAGCATCCGAGACTCCCGAGGGGGCGTGCGGCATCGGCCGAGCGCCCCTTCGTGGTCTCCGGGGCCCGCTCGCGGGCGGCGACTCCGGGGAGTTCCAGCCGGCGGCGTCTAGGCTGGTTCGGTGCCCCGCTCCGTCCGCGTGCTCGGCCCCGCCGTGCTCCTCGCCGTCGCGCTCCTCGCGACGTTCGCTGGCCTCGCGTACGGCGGCGGCGCCGCGCCGCTCCCCATCCAGGATCCCGGTCCCGTCGCGCGATTCGGCCTGCCCGTCGCCAAGCTCGTGGTGAACCTGAGCGCGGCCGGCATGATCGGCGCGCTCGCGCTCGCAGTGTGGGCGCTCACCCCGAAGCGACGCGAGTTCGACGTCGCACTCGACGTCGCCGCGGCATCCGCTGCGGTGCTCACCGTCGCGAGCGCCGCGACCGCCCTGTTCACGTTCCTCGTCGTCACGGGGGAGCCGCTCGACTTCGGCAGTGCGTTCGGCGAGAAGCTCGGACAGTTCGTCACGACCATCGCCCTCGGGCAGGCGTGGCTCACGACCACGCTCGTCGCCGCTGCGGTCACCGTGCTGTGCTTCGCAGTGCGCAACCACACCGCGCTCGTCTTCGTCACGGTGCTCGCCGTCGCCTCCCTCGTGCCCATGGCGCAGCAGGGCCATGCCGCCGGGGCTGCAGGGCACAACGCCGCGATCGCCTCGCTCGGGCTGCACCTCGTGTTCGCGGCGATCTGGCTCGGTGGACTCCTCACGATCGTGCTGCTCCGGCGCGAGCTCGGCGCCGACCGCCTGCCGGTCGTGCTCGCGCGCTACTCGACGGTCGCGCTCATCTGCTTCATCGTCGTCGCGCTCTCGGGGTACGCGAATGCCGCGCTCCGCATCGGCACGTGGGACGAGCTCGGCACGTCCTACGGCGTCCTGGTGCTTGCCAAGGTGTCGGCCCTCATCGCCCTGGGACTCTTCGGTGCGGCGCAGCGTCGCTTCCTGATCTGGCGGATGCAGCGACCCACGTCCGCGCACGGCGCACCCGCCGGGGCATCCATCGTCGGCGACTTCTGGGTGCTCGTCGTCGTCGAGCTCGCATTCATGGGCCTCGCCTCGGGCCTCGCCACGGCGCTCGCGCGCACGGCGACGCCCGTGTCGGAGGACGCAGCGGGATCGCTCGCCCGCACGCCCGCCGAGATCCTCACCGGCCAGCCGCTGCCTCCGTGGCCCGAGTGGACCCGCTACCTCACCGAGTGGAACCCCGACCTGCTCTGGCTGCTCGCCTGCGGGTTCGGCATCTTCTTCTACCTCGCGGGCGTGCGTCGGCTGCGCAAGCGCGGCGACCACTGGCCCGTCTACCGCACGGTGCTCTGGGTGGCCGGCCTGCTGCTGCTCGCCTATGTCACGAGCGGCGGTGTGAACGTCTACGAGCAGTACCTGTTCTCGGCGCACATGGGCGCGCACATGGTGCTCACGATGGCGGTGCCGGTGCTGCTCGTGCCGGGCGCGCCGGTGACGCTCGCGGCCCGCGCGATCCACCCCCGCAAGGACGGCTCGCGCGGCGGTCGCGAGTGGATCCTGCTCGCCGTGCACTCGAAGTTCGCGGGAATCATCTCGAATCCGATCGTGGCCGCGGTGCTGTTCGCCGGTTCGCTCTGGGTGTTCTACTACTCGCCGCTGTTCCGCTGGTCGATGCTCGACCACATCGGCCACGAGTGGATGATCGGGCACTTCGTGATCACGGGGTATCTCTTCGTGCAGTCGCTCATCGGCATCGACCCCGTGCCGTACCGGCTGCCGTACCCGTTCCGGCTCGTGCTCCTGCTCGGCACGATGGCGTTCCATGCGTTCTTCGGGCTCGCGATCATGTCGGGCACCGGCCTGCTGCTCGCCGACTGGTACGGCGCGATGGGCTGGGGCACCGACGCGCTCGCCGACCAGCAGCTCGGCGGCGGCATCGCCTGGTCGGTCGGCGAGATCCCGACGGTGGCCCTGGCGATCACCGTGGCGGTGCAATGGGCGCGCAGCGACGAGAAGGAGTCGAGGCGCCGCGACCGGCACGCCGACCGCACCGGGGACGCCGAGCTCGAGGCCTACAACGAGCGGCTGGCGGCCATCGCCGAGCAGGACGCGCGCCGCGGCTGAGGTCGGCGAGCGGATGTCGCTGCGGCGCGGGTTTCGAGACGGCCGCGGAGCGGCCTCCTCAACCAGCAGATGCGGCCTCCCCGACCTGCAGGTGCGACCTACTTCAGCTGGATCGCGATGCTGCCGTCGGGACGGATCGACGCGGTGAGCGCGATCATGAACGGACGGTCCTCCTCGAGCGTGTAGAACTCGCCGTCGAAGAGCGACTGCAGCTCCACGGAGATGTGCGCGACCCCCTCGGTCGGCGGCATCTCGAACGCCGTCTCGCCCGGGGCGAGGGTCACGACGGGGTCGGTCACCATGGTCCAGACGGGATCGCTCACGACCCGGTCGTCGATCTCGATGCCGAAGGGGCATCCCGCGGGCTGCAGCACCGGCTGGGCAACGCACTGCTGCAGGTAGTCGTCGACCTTCACCTGCACGCGCTCCACGAAGACGGCGGTCGCCTGGGAGTCGACCGTGATCGGGGTGCGCGACGCCGGCGCGATCGGCGCGGTGGTCGGGAGCGCCTCGAGCAGCGGATCGGCGTAGCCGAACTCGTAGACCGCCGGGGCGATCGCGAGGTACGGAGCGACCTGGACGAATGCGGTGAGCTCGTCGCCGGACTTCGTCGCGCGCGTGTCGAGCGTGAGCGTGCCGACGGTGAACAGCGGGTTGTGCGCGGCCGTGACGTCGACCACGGCGAGCGGGCTCGCGGAGAACTCCCAGCGGTTGAGCACCCCGTAGAGCGGTTCGATCGGGCGCACGTCGAAGGTCGTCTCGATGATCGACACGTCGAGGCGGTAGCTGGTCGTGACGGAGTGCGACCCGTCGGCGTTCGCCACGTCGCTGACGATGCGCACGTCCTCGGGACCGGACTTGACGACGCCGGAACGGAACATCGCGGTCGACACGTTCTCTGGCAGGCCGAGCGCGGCGAGCTCTCCGGTGTCGAGCGCGACCCCGGGTGTCGTCGACGCGGTCGCGAGGTCGTCGTCCGCGATCGCCTCGAGGTAGCGCTCCACGAAGCTCGACGCGCCGTAGATGGTCTGGTTCAGGGCGCCGAGGGCGGCGAGGAAGGCGCCGACCACGAGCATGGCGAGCCCCACCCAGCCGGCGACCGCGGCAGGCGACACCCGACCCTGTCGCACGCCTGAGCTCCTCACTCGCACAGTCTATGCGGGGCCGCGTAGCGCACTCGTTCTCCCCAACGGCGTCCCGGATGCCGCGCCCGCCGTTCGGCGCCGCCCAGCCGAGGGCGGCCCCGACGCGGTTTACAGTGGGAGCGCGCCCCCACAGTGGCGTCGCCGCGGGAGCCGCCCGCGGCATCCGCTCGCCCGAAGGCAACCAGTGCAGAACGTCACCCTCACCCGTGAACAGGCCGCCGTGTTCCAGGCCATCGAGGGCACGCGCGAGCACGTGTTCGTCACGGGCCGCGCCGGCACGGGCAAGTCGACGCTGCTGGACCACCTGAACTGGCACACGCAGAAGCAGATCGTGATCTGCGCACCCACCGGCGTCGCCGCGCTGAACGTCGGCGGACAGACCATCCACTCGCTGTTCCGCCTGCCGATCGGGGTCATCGCCGATCACGACCTCGACCAGAACGACGCCGTGCGCAAGATCCTCAACGCCATGGACACGCTCGTGATCGACGAGGTGTCGATGGTGAACGCCGACCTGATGGACGGGATGGACCGTTCGCTGCGCCAGGCCCGGCAGCGGCCGCACGAGCCGTTCGGCGGGGCGCAGGTCGTGCTCTTCGGCGACCCCTACCAGCTCGCACCCGTGCCAGGAAGCGGTGATGAGCGTCGCTACTTCGCCGACACCTACCCGTCGATGTGGTTCTTCGATGCGAAGGTCTGGCACGAGGCCGACCTGCGCATCTACGAGCTCGGAGAGGTGCACCGGCAGCACGACGACGAGTTCAAGCTCATGCTCAACGCCGTGCGGCACGGCGCGGTCACGGCCGAGATCGCGGGCGTGCTCAACGACGTCGGGGCACGACGCCCGCTGCCCGAGTTCGGCGCGATCACCCTCGCCACCACCAACGACACGGTGAACCGCATCAACCGCACGCAGCTGCACCGGCTGCCGGGACAGTCCGTCGCCAACGAGGCCGAGGTGACCGGCGACTTCGGCGGGCGCGCGTTCCCGGCCGATGAGCGGCTCGAGCTGAAGCTCGGCGCGCAGGTGATGTTCCTGCGCAACGACAGCGCGCTGCGCGGAGACGGGCCGCGCTGGGTGAACGGCACCATCGGCACCATCACGTCGCTGCAACGCGAGGTGCGGGTCGAGATCGACGGCGAGGAGCACGAGGTCGAGCCGGTGACGTGGGAGAAGTTCCGCTACACGTGGGATCCCGTGGCGAAGAAGCTGCACCGCGAGATCGTCGCCGAGTTCACGCAGTTCCCGCTGCGGCTCGCGTGGGCGGTCACGATCCACAAGTCGCAGGGTGCGAGCTACGAGACGGCGATCGTCGACCTCGGCCCGCGGGCGTTCAGCCCCGGCCAGACCTACGTCGCGCTCAGCCGGCTCACCGCGCTCGACGGGCTCTACCTGAGTCGCCCGCTGCGCCCGAGCGACATCATCGTCGATCGCGACGTCGAGCGGTTCATGGCCGGTGCGCTGCGCGAGCTCGGCGCGGATGCCGCGGCGCCCGGCGCGGCCGGGTAGCGGGGGGCGCGACCGGGAGCGTCGTCGCCACGCGCCCCCGGCCGCCGTCAGTGATGGTGACCGTCGTCGACGTGGGCGGGGCCGTCGTGGCCGTCCCCGCCGTGATCGTCGTCGGTCACCGAGGTGCCGCCGTGCCCCCCGTGCGGCACGGCCGTCTCGCCCGCCTCGGTCGCCGCGAGCGCTGGGGTGGCGAGCCCGGCGACGAGGAGTGCGCCGGCCACGAGTCCGATGAGCGACAGGCGTCCGTCGGCTGCGGGCCGCGGCGATGCGGCGCGGGCCGGGTCGGCCGTGGGGCGGGTCGCCCGGGAGCGGCGGCGCACGACGAACGCGGTGTGCCCGGCGACGACCGCGATGAACACGGATGCCGCGGCGAGCGGCCCCACCGCGACATCCGTCGTCGCAGCCAGGCCGCTGCCGATGAGCGCTCCCGCGCCCGCGAGGAGTGCGGCGCTCACGCCGAGTGCCACCGCTGGGACGATGGCGCGCCCCCCGCGGAGCGAGAGGACGCCCCAGCCGAGACCGGCGATGCCGGCCCCGGCGAGGACGCCCCCTGCCGCACCCCCTGCACCGGCGGCGAGGGCGAGGAGCACGAGGCCGGCGCCGAGGGCGGAGAGCATCGGCCACGTTCGCGCCAGCGTCGTCAGTGCGTTCATGGCGGGCTCCCTAGGCCGTCGCCACGCGTGCTGTCCGTTCGACTCCGAGCCCCACGCCAAGCAGCACGATCGCGCTCGCGAGGTGCAGGAAGTGGTCGGCGGTGTTGAGGGCGAGGATGTTCGCCGCGGTGCCGGCCAGGAAGAAGCCGACGATGCCGAGCAGCAGGTAGGCGCCGCCGACGACGGTGTTGACCGCCTTGGATGCCGCCACGGTGGAGAACCCGGCGATGAGCAGGGCCGCGCCGATGAGGATGTGCGCGATGTTGTGCAGCGGGTTCACCTGGAAGATGCCGAGCAGCAGTCCTCCCTCGGTGGCGATGAATCCGACGCCGCCCGTGACGGCGAAGCCGAGCAGCCCGACGAGCACGTAGACCGCGCCGAAGACGGTTGCGACGATGCGATTCGGGGAGTTGCGCATGAGATGCCTCCTTCAGAGAGCCCGGCGATCACCGGGTATGACGGTGGTTCGGCGCGGCATCCGAGGCGGATTGGTCGGGGGGATGACCGAGCCGCGACGGGCCCGTCGCAGGTCGTGCGTCACCGGACCATGGTTGCGCCGCCTCTGCGGGTTACAATCGCAGCGGACACACGGCTAGGGGGGCTTGGTGGCTGAACGACCGGGTGGAGCCCGACGACGGGTGGGGTCGTCCGTCGCGCTGACCGTCGCGCTCGGGCTGGGGTTGAGCGGATGCTTCGGCGGGGCCGTCGACCCCGCAGCGCAGTTCGACCCGGTCGACGCGCCCCTCGGCGACGAACTCTCGGCGAACCTCACGGCCGTGCTCGACCAGGCCGTCGTGCTCAGTGGATCGAGCGGCGGCGTGGCAGGCGTCTGGGCGCCCTGGGCGGGGGAGTGGACGGCGGCCTCCGGCACCGTCGACTTCGGCGAGAGCCCGTCGCCGGTCACCGTCGACACCGGCTTCCACCTGGCCACGGTCACGACGGAGATCACGTGCACCGTGCTGCTGCGCCTCGTCGACGCGGGCACCGTGAAGCTCAACGACGAGGTCGCCGACTACGTCGACTGGATTCCGACCCTCGACGGCATCACCCTCGAGCAGCTCTGCCGTCACACCTCGGGCCTCCCCGACTACTATCCGATCCTGCGCAGCCACTTCGTCGCCAACCCCGAGCGCCTCTGGCCGCCGAACGAACTGCTCTCGAACGGCCTCGCCCTGAGCCGCATCGGTCCGCCGGGCGCGCAGGTGCGCGAGTCGCGCACGGGGATCCTGCTGCTCGCGCTCGCCCTCGAGCGCCGCACCGGCAAGTCATGGGCTGATCTGGCGGAGCAGTACGTGTTCGCCCCGCTCGGCCTCGACGAGACGCGGATGCCGCAGCCGTCCGTCACCGATCACGCCGGCGTCCTCGGCGCGTACTCGGCCAGCATCGCGGCGACCGGCGCGGTCGACTGCGCCGTGCTCGTCGACGACTCCGACCAGTCGAGCTCGATGGGCGGCGCCGCGGCGGGGGCGGTGTCGACGCTCGATGACACGCGCCTGCTGAGCGAGGCGTTCGCCACGGGCGTGCTGCTCAGCGAGGGCACGGAGCGCACGCAGTGGGCGGCCATCCCCCTCGGCGGATCCGCGCCCGCCTGGCAGACGGTCGGCATCGGGGCGCTCCAGTACGGCCCGATGCGCGGCTCCGCCGGCGAGTCCGCCGGGGCGCTCACCGCCGCCTTCACCGACCCCGAGAGCGGCCTCACCGTCGTGGTCGCCCTCAACAACTCGACGCCGGGCGCCGACTTCGTGCGCGAGACCGCGTTCGCGCTCGCCTCGATCGCGTCGAAGGCGAATCCGGCCGACGGTCGCGAGCGCCCGCTGGTCGAGCTGCCCTGGTCGGCCGACCAGGCCACCGCCAAGATGCAGGAGCTCGGCATCTGCCCGAAGGCCTGATCGAAGGAGAGTCATGGGCGCGCTCATCTGCAGCGGCATGACCTCGCTCGACGGATACATCGCCGACGAGCGCGGCGACTTCAGCTGGGCTGCGCCGGATGCGGCCGAGCACAGGTTCGTCAATCGACTCGAGCGTTCGATCGGCACCTACCTGTACGGCCGCCGCATGTACGAGGTGATGCGCTTCTGGGAGACGGCTGACACCGTGCCCGACCTGTCGCAGGCCGAGCGCGAGTACGCCGAGATCTGGCAGGCCGCCGACAAGATCGTCTACTCCCCGACGCTCGCGGAGGCACCGACCCGTCGCACGCGGCTCGAGCGCGTCTTCGACCCCGACACCGTGCGGCGCATGAAGGCCGAGTCCACCAGCGACCTCTCGATCTCGGGTCCGGGTTTCGCGGCGCACGCACTGCGCGCGGGTCTCGTCGACGAGATCTGGATGCTCGTGCATCCGATCGTCCTGGGCGGCGGCACGTCCCTCCTGCCCGACGGCGTGCGGCTCGACCTGGTGCTGCTCGACGAGCGGCGGTTCGGCAACGGAGTCGTGTACATGCGGTACGGGGTGATCCCCGACCGGTGAGGCTCCTTCCCGTCGGCGCGGATCGGTGGGAGCATCACCCTGAGGCGGTCGCTGACCGCCTCGCATCCGCTGATCGCCTGGGGTCGGGCGGAACGGAGTCGAGATGAAGAACTGGCCGGTCGTTGCGATCCTCGGCAGCGCGCAGTTCGTGATGGTGCTCGACGGCACCGTCATGAACGTGTCGATCTCCACCGTCGTCGAGGACCTCGACACGAGCGTCGACGCCATGCAGGCCTGTATCACGTTCTACACGCTGACGATGGCGGCCCTGATGCTGCTGGGCGCCAAGCTCGGCGACGTGTGGGGACGCCGGCGCGCCTTCGTCATCGGCTCGATCGTCTACGCGATCGGCTCGCTCACGACGGCGCTGAGCCCGAACGTCGTCGTGCTCTTCCTCGGCTGGTCGATCGTCGAGGGCATGGGCGCGGTGCTCGTGATCCCGGCCATCGCGGCGCTCATCGCCGACAATTACGAGGGTCACGCCCGCGTCGCCGCCTACGCGATCATCGGCGCGGCTTCGGGCGCGGCGGTCGCCGCCGGTCCGCTCATCGGGGGCTTCGTCACGACCTACTTCAGCTGGCGGTACGTGTTCGTGGCCGAGGTCGTGATCATGGCCGGCGTGGTGCTCTTCGCGCGGCGCGTGACCGATCGTGCTGGGGCCAGGCCGGTGCGCATCGACCTGCTGAGCGTGCTGCTGTCTGCGGCCGGCCTCGTGCTCGTCGTGTACGGGATGCTGCAGAGCAAGACGTGGGGCTGGGTCATCCCGCTGCACCCGCCGGTCATCGGGGGCGTCCCGATCGCGCCGTTGGGCGTGTCGATGACGACCTGGTTCGTCCTCGGCGGCGCCGCGCTCATCTGGGCGTTCGTGGTCCGCCAGCGCCACCTCGTGGCGACGAACCGTCCTCCCCTCGTGGACGTCACCCTGTTCCGGATCCTGCGCCTGCGCAGCGGGCTCACCGTGCTCCTGGCGCAGTACGCGATGACCGCGGGCCTGTTCTTCATGATGCCGGTCTACCTGCAGATGACGCTCGGCCTCGACGCGCTGCAGACCGGCATCCGGATCTTCCCGCTGTCGATCTCGCTGATCCTGTTCTCCATCCTCGGCACCCGGCTCTCGCTCATGTGGTCGCCGCGTCGCATCATCCGAGTCGGGCAGGTGCTCCTCGTGCTCGCGTCGTTCCTGCTGCTCGGCGCCGTGGACATCGAGCTGCAGAGCCCGGCGTTCGGCGTGGGGATGTTCGTCGCGGGCGCGGCACTCGGACTGCTGGCCTCGCAGATCGGCAACGTGAACATGTCGAGCGTCGGCGAGGACCAGTCGAGCGAGGTCGGCGGCCTGCAGGGGGTCTTCCAGAACCTCGGCTCGTCCCTCGGCACCGCGCTCATCGGCTCGGTGCTGATCGGCACGCTCGCCACGTCGTTCGCCTCGGGGGTGGCCGCGAGCGACCTGCCGCAGGACACCCAGGTCGTGGTGGCGGAGGCGACGCAGGGCGGGGTCGACATCGTGCCCGCGGCATCCGTGCCCGACCTCGCCCGCGAGGCCGGCCTCGACGATGCCGAGGCCGCGGAGCTCGAGCGCGTCTACGCGAACTCGCAGATCGAGTCGTTGCGCGTCTCGCTCGTCGCCCTCATCGTGATCGCACTGCTGTCACTGTTCTTCTCGCGCGGCATCCCCACGGAGGTCGCAGGGCGCCCGCGCGAGGAACTCCCCGGAGGGGAGGAGAAAGCGGAGGAGGTCTCATCATGAGCAGCACAGGGGGCACGCCCGAAGTCCTGACCGGGGTCGAGGAGCTCGCACCGCCGGCGGCGACCGATTTCGCGGGTCGAGCGGAGTACGGCAGGGAGGCGCGCCGGCGCACGCCGCGTTCGTCCCACGCGGGGTGGGCTCCGTCGCCTCGATCGACCCGACCCGGTCGCACTGCTCGAGGAACAGGCGACCACGCGGGTGCCCGAACTCGTTCCCATCCGCCATGCGCGCATGCTGGTCTCGCCGTTCACGTTCTACCGCGGTGCGGCGCTGCTCATGGCGTCGGACCTCGCCGGCACGCCCGTCTCGGGCATCACCACCCAGATCTGCGGCGACGCGCACCTGTCCAACTTCGGCGTCTTCGGCACGCCCGAGCGCAGGATGATCTTCAACATCAACGACTTCGACGAGACGCTGCCGGGCCCATGGGAGTGGGACGTGAAGCGGCTGGCCGCGAGCTTCGAGGTGGCGTCACGATATCGCGGCTTCAGCGCCGAGGACGGCCGCGAGATCACCCTCACCGTCGTGCGCGGCTATCGCGAGCGGATGCTGCAGGCCGCCGAGTCGCGCGTGCTCGACGCCTGGTACGACCAGCTCGACACGGATCGATTCATGGAGCAGGTCGAGGCGGAACGCCGGGCGCAGCGCCTCACGGAGAAGCAGGTGAAGCGCACCGAGGCCGGGCTCGCCAAGGCCCGCACGAGGGACAGCACGCGCGCGCTGGCCAAGCTCGTCGAGGTCGTCGACGGCAAGATGCGCATCGCGGCCGATCCGCCGCTCATCGTGCCGGTCGAGCAGGTGGACACGAGGGGTCAAACACCGGAGCAGCAGGAGGCGTGGGCACGGCAGCTGCTGACGTCGTACCGGTCGACCCTCGAGCGGGGGAATCACCCGATGCAGGAGTTCTCGTACGTGCACATGGCCCGCAAGGTCGTGGGCGTCGGCAGCGTCGGAACCCGCGCGTGGATCATACTGTTGCGCGGACGCGACGACGGGGACCCGCTCCTTCTCCAGGCGAAGCAGGCCGAGCCGTCCGTGCTCGAGCGCTACCTGTCGCCGAGCGAGTTCGACCACCACGGCGAACGCGTGGTCAGGGGGCAGCGGCTGATGCAGGCAGCGAGCGACATCTTCCTGGGCTGGCAGCGGGTGGTCGGGGTCGACGGCGTCGAGCGCGACTTCTACATCCGACAGTTGCACGACTGGAAGGGCTCCGCGGACGTCGAGACGATGGTGCCGTCGGGCGCGAAGATCTATGCACGCTTCTGCGGCGAGACGCTCGCACGGGCGCACTCCAGGTCGGGCGATCGCGTGGCGATCGCGGCATACCTGGGGCACACCGATCGTTTCGACCGTGCCATCGCGGAGTTCGCGGTCGCGTACGCCGACCAGAACGAGCGCGACTACGCGGCGTTCGCGGATGCGGTTGCGTCGGGCCGGCTCGAGGCGGCGGCGTCGGTGTAGCGGCAGGCTCGCGTCGGCTCGGGCCGGGCCTCAGCATGGGTCACGCTGCCCGTCGCCGCCGACCGGGCGCGCCGACGACCGCACCCAACGTTCCGGCCGCGCCCGTCGTCTGTATAGGTGAGGGAAGGAGTCGACCCATGCCCACCACGTCCTCGCTCGATGCGCGGCGATCCGTCGCATCCGCGCGTCGGCGTCGGCCGCCGGCGCCATCGTCGCACTGCTGGCGCTCGCCGCCACCGGCTGTGCGTCGAACCCGCGCCCTCGGCGAGGCGCGAGCCTCCGGCCGCCGCGCCGCAGACGGCCGTCGACTGCCGCACCGAGGGGAGCTGGATGCTGCCGGATGCCCCGCCGACGCCGGACCCGTCGATCCCGGTGCCCGGCCGCGTGCCCGACGGCTTCGAGGCATCCGCGGCCCTCCGCTGCGACTGGCTCGAGTTCGGCGCCATCGACGAGTCCGGCCGTGCCGTCGCGGAGGTCCAGCGCTTCGAGGGCGACCTCGCGCCGCTCCTCGCCGCACTCGCCGAGCCCGACGACCCCGTGCCGTCGGACCTGGCGTGCACGGCCGACCTGGAACTCGTGCCGCCGCTGTGGCTGGAGTCGGTCGACGGCGGCCTCATCGCGGTGCACTACCCGCGCGACGCGTGCGGCAAGACGAAGCCCGCCGTGCACGACGCGCTCGACGCGCTCGAGGTGACCTCCGTGAGCCGAATGGACGGCGCCGCCCGCCCGGTGACCGGTCAGCGCGTGACGGCGAGCTGGCGGCCGGGAGGCAGGGCCGGATCGGCCGCCGATGCGGGGAAGGAGCCTGCCGTCATCCCCTCACGCGAGCGACCGCGCGCGCCCACGCCCTGAGCGAACACCGTGACGGACCTCGGTGGACCCCTCGATCGCCGCCGCCGGGTTCGGCATGCTGTTCGCATGCAGACTGGATCCGGTGCCGGGAGCGGGCTCGTCGGGCGGGTGCGCCCCGCTGAGGCGTCGAACCGTGTCACGACCTTCGAGCTCTTCTTCGACCTCGTCTACGTGTTCGCGTTCACGCAGGTGAGCCGGCTCATGGCCGACACCCACAGCGCGTTCGGCATCCTGCAGGCGCTCATCGTGCTCGCACTGATGTGGTGGACGTGGGTCGCGTACGGCTGGCTGGCCAATCAGGCGCCCGCCGACTGGGGCATCATGCAGGTCGGCATGGGGGTCGCAATGATCGTGGTGTTCGTCGCCGCGCTCACGATCCCAGAGGCCTACCTGGACCTGCCGGGCGGATGGCACGGCCCGCTCGTGTTCGCGGTCGCCTGGACCCTCGTGCGGCTCATCCACATGACCCTGTACCTCATCGCCGCGGGCGACGATGCCGCCTTGCGCCGCCAGGTGCTGTTGACGCAGGCCGTCGCGATGGCGCCTGCGTCCGCCGCGCTCATCGTCGGCGCGGTCGTGGGCGGCCCGGCGCAGACGTGGATCTGGCTCGGCGCGTTCCTCTACGACGCCGCCCTCACGTACGCGAGCTCGCGGGGCGGCGGCGGATGGCGCATCCACTCGGTGGCGCACTGGGCCGAGCGACACGGGCTCGTGGTCATCCTCGCGCTCGGCGAGTCGATCGTCGCCATCGGCGTGGGTGTCGCGCGGGAGCCGATCGACGCGGCCGTCACGCTCGGCGCCGCGCTGGCCGTGACCCTGTCGATCCTGCTCTGGTGGGCGTACTTCGCCCGCCTCTCCGCCGCCGGTGAGCACGCCCTCGAACGACGAGCGGATGCCGCGCGCGTCGTGCTCGCGCGCGACGCCTACACGTACGTGCACTTCACGATCGTCGCGGGCGTGATCCTCGGCGCGCTCGGCGTCGAGGAGGCGATGGCGCACATCGGCGACCCCGAGCCCTTCGGGTGGTTCGGGGCGTCGGCGCTCGCCGCGGGCCTGGCGGTGTACACGGCGGCGACCGCAGTGTTCGGGCGGCTCGTCGACGTGCCGTGGCCGGTGACGCGCATCGTCGCGGCCGCCCTGCTCGCGGCATCCGCGCCCCTGCTCGCCGTGGTCGCACCGATGTGGGCGCTCGCGATCGCGGTGGCGGTCCTCGCGGCGATGGTCGTCGTCGAGGCGGCGGCCGCCGCGCGGAAGGGCCGATAGCCGCGCCATCGCAATCCGCGCCGTGCCGAACCGGGTGATGGACAGCCCGGTCGGTGCGGCAGTACGTTGTGCCCACCGTTCCTCGGCTGATCGAAGGAGATCATCATGGCAGGTCCTCGTCCGGGCGGGGTCACCCTCGTCGCCGTCATCGCATGGATCAACGGCGTCCTCGGAGTCATCACGGGCATCTTGCTCCTCACCGGAGGCAGCGCGGCCGACGCGCCGGCGGTGACCACCGCCGCATGGGTGACGATCGTCATCGGCATCGTGACCATCCTCGTCGGCGTCGGGCTGCTGAGGGCGAGCAACTTCGCCCGCATCGTGGCGACGGTCGTCTTCGTGCTGAACCTCGCGAACGCGGTCTGGACGATGTTCGCCGTTCCCGGCCAGCTCTGGCCGGCGATCATCAACGGCCTGCTCGCCGTGATCGGCCTGGTGCTGCTCTACTCGGCGCGCGCGAACGAGTTCTTCCGCGAGTAGCGGGCCCGGGCGACGGCCCGACTGAGCCCCGGATCGGCGTGTGGAAGCCGTTCGGGGCTCAGTCCTGCGTGGTCGCCTCGACGTCGGCGGCCCACACGGAGGACGCGACGCCCGCGGGACGGGTGGGCGTAGCCTAGGCCGCAGGGGTGCGTGATGACGGACAGGAACGAGAACACGGGTTGCCTTGCGGGCGGCGGCGTGATCTACACACTCGGGATCTTCGGTGCCTGGGTGTACTTCTGGCAGCAGGCCGATGGGTTCTGGGAGTATGTCGGGGCGATCTTCCAGGGCTTCGTCTGGCCGGCGTTCATGGTCTTCGAGCTGTTCAACGCGCTCGGCAACTGACGTCCACTCGGCCGGCCGGATGACCTCCGGCTGAGGTCCACCCGGATTCGAGCGAGCACGGCCCCAACAGGGCGTACGGCTGCGCGAAGATGGACCCCGAGGGGGCCGAGATGGCGGCGAAGCGGATGAGGCGGTGGCTGCCGCCGGGCGTCGAGACGGCGATGCACTATCGACGGGCCTGGCTCCTGCCCGATCTGCGAGCAGGCCTCGTCGTCACGGCCCTGCTCATCCCCGCAGGAATGGGGTATGCGGAGGTCGCCGGGTTGCCCCCCGAGACGGGCCTCTACGCGACGATCGTGCCGCTCCTGGCGTACGCGCTGTTCGGCCCATCGCGCATCCTGGTACTCGGGCCCGACTCGGCGCTCGCTCCGATCATCGCGGCGGCGATCCTGCCGCTCGCCCTCGGAGACGACACGCGGGCGGTCGCGCTGGCCGGACTCCTCGCGATCATGGTGGGCGCGATCCTGCTGCTCGGCGGCATCCTGCGTCTGGGATTCGTGACCGACCTGCTCTCGAAGCCGATCCGCGTGGGCTACCTCAACGCCGTCGCACTGCTCGTGCTCATCTCCCAGGTGCCCAAGCTGCTCGGATTCTCGATCGACTCCGGCTCGCTGCTCGGCGACGTGGTCGCCATCGCCGAGGGCATCGCCGAGGGCGGGATCCAACCGCTCGCCGTGGCGTTCGGTGCGGCATCCCTCGCGGTCATCATCGGGCTCACTTGGGCGAAGTCGCCGGTGCCGGGCGTGCTCGTCGCGGTCGTGGGTGCGACCGCGCTCACCGCCCTGCTCGGGCTCGCCGACCGGCTGCCCGTGGTCGGCGCACTCCCGCAGGGCCTCCCGGCTCCCGCCCTCGGCGGGCTCGAGTGGGCGGATGTCACGGCGCTGGCGCTGCCCGCGGCGGGCATCGCGCTCGTCGCCTTCACCGACACGGCCGTGCTCTCCCGCACGTTCGCCGCACGCCGGGGCGAGACGGTGAGCGGCAGCGGCGAGATGGCGGCGATCGGCGCCGCGAACATCGCGCGGCAGGGCTCCTCGGCGGGTTCCCGATCTCGGCGTCGTCGTCTCGCACTCCGGTCGCCGAGCAGGCGGGTGCCCGCACGCAGCTCACCGGCGTCGTCGGCGCGTTGCTGATCGCGGCGTTCATGCTCCTCGTGCCGGGACTCACGGCATTCCTGCCGTCGGCGACCCTCGCCGCGGTCGTCATCACGGCGGCCGCCCGCCTCATCGACGTGCGCGGCTTCGTGCGCCTCGTGCGGTTGGACCGGGTCGACGCGTTCCTCTCGCTCGCGGCCTTCGTCGGCGTGCTCGTGTTCGGCGTGCTCACGGGCATCGCGGTGGCGATCGGGCTCTCGCTCCTCGCATTCGTGAACCAGGCCTGGCGGCCGTATCGCGCCGAACTGGGGCGGGTGAAGGGGTTGCGCGGCTACCACGACCTCTCGCGCTACCCCGAGGGCGAGCGCATCCCCGGCGTCGTGATCGTGCGCTTCGACGCCCCGCTCTTCTTCGCCAATGGCGGCATCTTCGAGGACTTCGTCCGGGCACGCGTTCGGGGCGCCGGGACCTGGCATCAACACGGTCATCCTGGCGGCCGAGCCGATCACCGACATCGACACGACCGCCATGGACGAGCTCGTCGAGCTCGACGACTGGCTCGCTTCGCGCGGCATTCGCCTCGTGCTCGCCGAGATGAAGGACCCCGTCGTCGACGTGCTGCGCGACTACGGGCTGCTGCAGCGATTCACGCCCGACCGGTTCGCGCCGACCGTGGGCGCCGCCGTCGACGAGGTCACCGGGACGTTGCGCAGCGACCTCGACGGCACGAAGTGGGAGGACGACCGTGACGAGTAGCTCACGCGCGAGCGCGTCGTCTGCCCGGGGTACCGGCTCCCCACGAGGCATGGCCCCCGTCGTCGCCGCGGTGAGCGCCGTCGTGACGGATGCCGCGGGCCGCTACCTGCTCGTCCGTCGATCCCACGCCCCCGAGGCGGGGCGATGGGCGCTGCCTGGCGGCCGGGTCGAGCCCGGGGAAACTCTCGCCGACGCCGTCGTCCGCGAGGTCCTCGAGGAGACCGGCCTGACCGTGCGGCCTCGCCGCGAGGTGGGAGTCGTCACGCGGCCGGCGCCCGGTGGCGGAACGTACGAGATCCACTGCTTCACCGCAAACCACATCACCGGTGCGGCGGTGGCGGGGAGTGACGCCGCGGGCGTGCGCTGGGTCGCGCCGCAGGAGCTCCCCGCGTTGGAGACGACGCGCGGCCTGGTCGAGGCACTGCGTGCCTGGAGGGTGTGAACGGCGCCTGTGAATGATCGCGTGCACGCGGCGGCGCGATTCCCTACACTGTTCCGGTCATGCCCGATTTCGAAGGCACGCTCTCCCCTGCGACGTCCCGCGCACGCTCATCGTCTCGCGGCGGCGATGGCCGTGCGACGGGCGGCGACGCCTTTCCCGGGGTGCTGCTCGCGGCTCAGTCGGGTGCGTCGTGGGCGTGCACCAACCTCTGGATCGACCACGCGCCCGCCGTCATGGCCTTCCTCAGGGCCCGCGGCTCCCGCGAGCCCGAGGACCTCACGAGCGAGGTGTTCCTCGCCGTCTTCGATGGGCTCGACCGCTTCAGCGGGAACGAGGCGGAGTTCCGCACGTTCGTCTTCACGATCGCCTACCGGCGACTCGTCGACGAACTGCGTCGACGATCGACCCGCGGCATCCACGTCGAATGGGACGACGATGCCGACCCGCGGCGCACCGCGAGCGCGGAGCACGAGGCCATCGGCAGACTCGCGGATGCCTCGGCGCGGGCCGTGCTCGAAGGCCTCCCTCCCGACCAGCGCGACGTCATGGTGCTGCGCATCATCGGCGACCTCACCGTCGAGCAGGTCGCCGAGATCGTCGGCAAGCGTCCCGGCGCGGTGAAGGCGCTGCAACGGCGCGCCCTCGGCTCCCTTCGAAAGAGATTCTCGGCAGGGCGTACCCCTGCGCGGGCCTCAGGCGATAGCAGGGAGTGAGATGAACGAACGGATTTCGGACGACGCGGCAGAAGCCGTGCTGCGAGGGCGGGCCCCCGACGGCCGTCACGACCTCGTGGCGGTGGCGGAGGTCGTCGTGGCGTTGCGGAGCGCTTCGTTCGAAGCGCCCCCGCGGCCGTCGGCCGAGCTGGCGCTTCGCCTCGACCTCGAACGCGCGGCGAGGCTCTCGACCGACCGACAGCACGCATCGACCGCAGCGGTCGCGCATCCCGCGGGTGCGTCGACGCCGAGAAGAGGACGACGACGAGTGGCACCTGGTGCAGTCGCGAGTCTCGGACTCGCAGCGAAGATCGCGATCGGCGCCGCCGCCGCGGTGGCCGCGGCCGCCGTGGGCGTCGCCGGCGCGGGAGCGGCGGGAGCCGGCGGCGGGCTGCCCGCCCCGGCGCAGGAGGTCTTCGACCAGGTCACCGGACACCCCGGTGGCGAGCACGTGAGCGAAACCGGTATCGAGAAGAGCGAGTTCGGCCAGAAGGCCGCCGAAGAGGCGCGTCAGAAGGCGAGGAGCAGCGCCAGGCGGCACTCGAGAATGCCGAGGAGAAGCGCCAGGCCGGACTCGACAAGGCAGAGGAGAAGCGCGAGGCCCGACTCGACAAGGCGGCGGAGGCGAGCCGGACCGGCGCCCAGCATGCCGACGGCGCGGGCCAGGCCCGACTCGAGACTGCCGAGGATACGGGCCGAGCCGGACCCGAGATCGCCGGCGAGAAGGCGAAGGCCGAGGTGCCAGAGCAGGGCGGCAGCGATGGGGCTGAACGGGCGAAGGAGCGCAACTGAGACTCCGCCGCCTCCCGCCCGCGGAGTGACGTCCCCCCACGTCCGCTCCGCACGGAAGGAGTGATCGTCCCCCCACGAGAGCTCCCCGGGAAAGGACCCCCGCCATTCGGCGGGGGTCCATTTCCGTATCCACCGGCGATCCGGCCGAGTTCCGGTGGCCGAGCGCCGCCGGAGCGTACCCTTGGCGACGGGGGTGCGCGATGAGTGAGCGGAACTACTACTCGGGCGGCGTCGCCGGCGGTGCGATCTACAGCCTCGGCGTCTTCGGTGCATGGGTCTACTTCTGGCAGCAGGCCGACGGGTTCTGGGAGTACGTCGGGGCGATCTTCCAAGGGATCGTCTGGCCGGCGTTCATGGTGTACGAACTGTTCACGACGCTCGGCAACTGACGCGACTCGTTCGCTCCGACGGCCGTCATCGGGCGGTCGCGGCGCTCGAGAAGGGGTTGGGCGCGAGGTGTGCCAGGAACCAGTCACGGGCGAGGGTCGCGACCTCCTCGAGGGTCCCCGGTTCCTCGAAGAGATGCGTGGCGCCCGGCACGATCGTCAGCTCGGCGGGGCAGGTCAGCCCTGCGAGCGCGAGCCGATTGAGCTCGATCACCCTCGTGTCGGCGCCGCCGACGATGAGCAGCGTCGGCGCGCGCACGTCGGCGAGGCGGTCTCCGGCGAGGTCGGGTCGGCCGCCGCGCGACACGACGGCGCCGACGGAGATCGAGGGGTCGGCCGCAGCCCAGAGCGCAGCGCCCGCGCCGGTGCTCGCCCCGAAGAATCCGATCGGATGCCCCGCTGCCTCCGGTCGAGCGTTCAGCCACCCCACCGCCGCGATGAGGCGCCCGCCGAGCAGCTCGATGTCGAACACGTTCGCCCGATCCGCCTCCTCGTGGCCGACCAGGAGGTCGACGAGAAGCGTGCCGAGGCCGGCTCGTTGCAGTGTCGCCGCGACGAACCGGTTCCGCGGGCTGTGCCGGCTGCTGTCGCTGCCGTGCGCGAAGACGACGAAGGCGGCCGGGTCGGATGGCGACGCCATCGTGGCGGCGAACTCGACCTCGTCGCCGGGAATCAGCACGTCGACTTCGAACATCGCTCAGCCCGTTCTCTCACCGGCTCTGAGCGTGCTGGCCACGGTCGTTCCCATCTCGTGGTGCATACAGCGACAGTACGACGATCCGAGGCCGACGCTCGAGTCGAGACTCACGTCGGTCCCGTTCTGGTGGCCGGCTGCGAGCGGCGTCCCGATGCCGCGGCATCCGCTCGCCCGACGGGAACGGATGCCGCGGCGGCGACGCGCTACTCGGCGGCGTCGAGGATGACGTCGGTGACCTCATCCGGGTGGCTCATCATCACGACGTGCGAGCTGTCGATCTCGACGGTCGTCGACCCTGCTCGCTCGGCCATCACCCGTTCCGCCTCCGGCGGGATGGTGTTGTCCTGGGAGGCCACCACGTACCAGCTCGGGACGGTCTTCCAAGCGGGCTCGCCTGAGGGCGTGAACAGCGCCTGCAGGGCTGCCGGGCGCTGCGACGCTGCCATCACGGACGTCAGCTTCTTGGGCAGGTCGGCTGCGAACAGGTCGCGGAAGAACGCGGGATCGATGTAGCCGTCGGCATCGCCCTCCGGTGCGCCCGGGTACGGGCGGATCACGAGGTGCTCGGCGAGCTCGGAGTGACCGCCGCCGAGTTCGTTCGCGTCGATGAGTCGCTCGCCGGCGTCCAGCGCGTATGCCGCGACGTAGACCAGCGACTGCACGTTCGGGTTGCCGGTCGCCGCGTTCGTGATGACGGCGCCGCCGTAGGAGTGACCGACGAGCACGACGGGTCCTTCGATGGTCTCGACGATCGACTTCACGTACTCCGAATCGGCCGCGAGGCCGCGGAGCGGGTTCGACGCCGCAAGCACGGTGTATCCGCGCTTCTGGAGGCGCTCGGTCACTTCGTTCCACCCCGAAGAGTCGGCGAAGGCGCCATGCACGAGCACGACGGTCGGTTTCGGGTCGGGCGCGGTACCAGTGTCGTCGTCGGCTGCGGCGGGCAGCGCGACCGATGCGGCGGTCACTGCGGCGATGCCGGCGAGAGCCAGCGCGATTCGCAGGGGGCGATTGCGCCCTCGAGCGGGTGTCGTGTGCATGGTGTGCTCCTCACATTCGGTGAATGACGGGTGCCCCGGACTCGGGCGAGTCGTCTCCCTCATGCTGGCGCGCACGTCACCGGCCCGAACCACGCGTTCCGCGTAGTCGTCGGCGGCGCGGCTCGCTCGCCGGTCATCGCAAGCGGTGCCGATCGGCCCAGCCGGCGATCGCGGCCGCGATCTCGTCGGGCCGGTCCTCCTGCGCATGGTGGCCGGCGAGGCCGCCGTCCACGATCTCGAGCGACGCGATCGTGCGCGCGCACCACTCGGCGACCTCCGGGGTGACGAGCAGGGTCGGTGAGCCCTGGAAGGTCAGCAGGAGCTTGGGCACCGGGCCGCTCGTCGCGAGCCACCGATCGTACGCCTCGATGCGCCCCACGACCTCGGCGGGCTCGCCCCCGAGTGGCATCTGCCGTGCCCACGCGAGCACCGGAATCCGGCTCTCGGGTGTCGGGAACGGTGCCAGGTAGGCCTCGAGGTCGGATGCCCCGACCGGCGTCAGCACGCCGCCGGTGAACGCCTGGCGGATGAAGGCGTCGGAGGGGAGCACGCGCTCCTCGCCGACGCCGGGCGTGCGCACCGACTCCGATCGTGCCTTGGCCTGCGGCGAGAGGTCGCTCCACTCCATGGGCTTCACGATGCTCTCGAAGAACGCGACGCCGAGCACCCGGTCGGGATGCCGAGCCGCCCAGTCGAAGGCGAGCGCGCCGCCCCAGTCGTGGCCCACGAGCACGGCGCGTTCGACGCCGACCGCGTCGAACCACGCGTCGAGGTAACGCGCGTGGTCGGCGAATCGGTAGTCGATGTCGGGCTTGCCCGACCGGCCCATGCCGATGAGGTCGGGCGCGAGCACGTGCCCCTCGCCGAAGCTCTGGATCACGTTTCGCCACTGGTGCGACGAGCCCGGGTTGCCGTGCAGGAACACGAACGTCGGGCCCTCGCCCGTCTCCTCGTAGTGCATGGTCGAGTCGAGTACGTCGATGGTCGGCATGAGGTCCTCCTGGGTAAGATCGTTGGTGGAGCCAACGATACGAAGAAACCGTTGGCCGTGTCAACGATCTGCTAGATTCGGCGTCATGCAGGAGGAACTCGCGTCGCGCTTCGCCCAGCGGCCCAGTTGGCGGCTGTCGGCCGTCGCGCAACGTTCGCACCAGTTGCTCGCGGCGGCATTGGCCGAGCGGGGTCGGCGCGGCTACGACTATCGGGTGCTCGCCGCACTCGAGGAGTTCGGCGAGCTGCACCAGGCCGCGATCGGCCGCCACGCCGGACTCGACCCGAGCGATGTGACGCAGGCGGTACGTGACCTCGAGGCATCCGGTGATCTCACCAGAAGGCCGAGCAGCGACGATCGACGGCGGATGGTGATCGCGCTCACGTCGGCCGGACAACGCACACTCCGTGAACTGGATGCCGCGCTCGACGAGGCGCAGGCGGCGCTCCTCGCACCGCTCGGCGCGGCGCAGCGCGAGGCGTTCCTGCGGTGCCTCGAGGTGCTGTCCACCGGCTAGCGTGGATCCATCGGCGCCGCATCCCCATCCCCCACGATTCTCGGACGCACCGGCGAACTCGATCGCCTCGGTGACGCTGGTGGCAGGTGCGCGCAACGGACGCGGCGGCGCGCTGCTCGTGCGCGGCGACCCCGGCATCGGCAAGACGGCGCTGCTCGACGAGGGCATCGGCTGGGCTGTCGGGCGTACGGGTGGTGCGCGGCGACGGGCACGAGGCCGAGTCGGCGATGCCGTACGCGACACTGGAGCGCATCGGTCGGCCGTTCGCCGAGCACTTGCCGGCGCTGCCGACGCGGCAAGCCGCAGCGCTGCGCATCGCCGCGGGCTCGACGACGGGCCCGCCGCCCGACCGATACCTCGTGGGCCTCGGGATGCTGTCGCTCCTCGCCGCAGCGGGCGAGGTCGAGCCGGTCGTGTGCGTCGTGGACGACGCGCACCTCGTCGATGCCGAGTCGCTCGAGGTGCTCGCGTTCGTCGCCCGCCGCCTCGAAGCCGAGTCGATCGCGCTGCTGCTCGGATCGCGCCCCGACGCACGCGTCGACCTGGTGGCGTCTGGTGTGCCGGTGCTCGACCTCGCGGGACTCGAACGGCGCGCGGCGGTGGAGCTCCTGAAGCCGGTCGGCGGCTTCGACCGTCGACCCGTACCTCGCCACGCAGATCGCTGAGGAGACCGGCGGCAATCCGCTCGCGCTGATCGACCTCGGGCGCGAGTTCACGGCCCGCCAGCTCACGGCCTCCTCGATCGCGCCGGTGCCGGGGCCGGTCGGGCCGCGGCTCGAGGCGCACTACCTCGCGCAGGTGCAGGGAGATTCCGCGTGATGCGCAGCTCTGGCTGCTCGTCGCAGCCGCCGAGTCCACCGGTGATCCGGTGCTCATCGGCGAGGCGGCCGGCCGGCTGGGTCTGCCGCCGGATGCCGCGGCCGAGGCCGAGCGCGCCGGCCTGGTTTCGGTTCGCGACACCGTGGCGTTCCGGCATCCGCTCGTTCGCGCCGCCGTGTACAACGGCATGCCCGACGCCGACCGCCGGCGCGTTCACGAGGCGTTGCGCGCGGCCGCTGCGGCACACGGGCGAGCGGAGGTCGCGGTGTGGCACGCCGCAGCAGCGACCGTCGGCACCGACGATGCCGTCGCGCACGACCTCGAACGCGCGGCCGACGCCGCCGGCGGTCGCGGCGGTACCGCGTCGCGCGCGCGACTGCTCGTTCGCGCCGCGGATCTCACTCCCGCGGGGCCGACGCGCGAGGGTCGATTGCTCGCGGCTGCGGAGGCGGCGGCAGGCGCAGGTGCCGCGCAACTCGCCCTCGAACTGCTCGACCGCCTCGATGCCGACCGTCTCGACCCGGTCGGCCGGGGCCGGGTGCTCTCGCTCCGTGCGACGCTCGCGACGTTCGTCGCCGATCGGCACGGCATCGCCGGCGGCACGGCGATGATGCTGCGCGCGGCCGAGCTGTTCCACGGGCTCGCGCCGGAGCTCGAGCAGCGAAGCCTGCTCCGGGCGTTCGACCTGGCCCTCAACGTGGAATGGGCGATGGAGGGCGCAACGCTGCCGGAACTCGGGGAACGGCTCGCGACCGGCGCGGCCGCGGTCGACGGGCCGCTGTCGGTCGCGCTCGACGCGCTCGCGGCGCACATCCTGCTTCCGTACGAGCAGGCCGTGCCGAAGATGCGCGCGGCGCATCACCATGCTTCGCGAGTCGGATGACGCGTTCCTGCTGGAGGTCGGCCCCTACGCGATCGCGTTGAGCATCGCACTGTGGGACGAACGCGCATGCATCGAGCTCCTCGAGCGCACCGCTCGAGCCGCCCGGGATGCCGGGGCGCTGCGGGTGCTCGACACGACGCTCTGGCTGCTCAGCCTCATCGAGGTCGTCCGCGGCGACCCCGCGGCATCCGGTCGCTATGTCGAGCAGGTGCGCGAGCTCCGCCGGGCGATCGGCTATGACGCCGAACAGGTCGTGAACGCGTCGTACCTCGCGTGGTCGGACGTCCCCCGCGAGCACGTCGAAGCGATCGCGCAGGCGGTGCTCGCCTCCGGGTTCGTCGGCGCGTGGACGATCGCGATGACGGGCCTCAGCATCAGGTCCCTCGCCGAGGGCCACTACCGGGATGCGTTCGAGCGGCTCCAGCCGATGGTCGAGCGTTCGTTCCTGCAGGTGACGTACCAGCAGCTGCCCGACTTCGTCGAGGCGGGCGCGCGCAGCGGCAGGCCCGACGCCGTCCGAGCGGCGGCCGACCGGCTGGCGGTGTTCGCCGCCGCGAGCGGAACCCCGTGGATCCGAGGGGTGTCGGAGCGGGCCACTGCGTTGCTCGCGCCCGACGACGTGGCCGAGGAGCACTACCTGCGGGCCATCGAGCACCTCGAACAGGCGACCGCGCCGGGCGAGCTCGGCCGCGCGCACCTCGTGTACGGCGAGTGGCTGCGCCGCGCGAAGCGCCGCCGCGAAGCGCGTGAGCAGCTGCGGCTCGCGCTCGCGATCTTCGAGCGCGTCGACGCGCCGGCCTTCGCCGGTCGCGCGCGTCGCGAGCTCGACGCGACGGGCGAGCACGTCACGCTGCATGGTCCGGGCGACGCCGCCGACGCGCTCACGCCGCAGGAGGCGACGATCGCCCGCCTCGCCGCAGCCGGGCAGACGAACGCCGAGATCGGCGCGGCGCTCTTCATCAGCGTGAACACCGTCGACTACCACCTGCGCAAGGTGTTCCGGAAGCTCGAGGTCACCTCGCGCCGGCAGCTCGCCGAGCGGTTCCCCGAGCGCTGACCGCGTCCCCGGTTGTGCACGCCCGCGTCACGACTACGAGCGCCACGTGGTTCGAGCGGGCAGCGCGACAGCGCGAGCATCGAGGCATCCGCGAATCGCAATGCCGACCGCAGGGAGGCGCACATGCCGTACGTCACGACCGACGACGGCGCGCAGATCTTCTACAAGGACTGGGGGACGGGCGGCACGCCGGTGATCCTCAGCCACGGCTGGCCCCTGAACGCGGATGCCTGGGACGCCGCCGCCCGGTTCCTCGCCGAGCACGGCCACCGCGTGATCGCCCACGATCGGCGCGGTCACGGCCGGTCGAGCCAGACCTGGGACGGCAACGAGATGGACACGTACGCCGACGACCTGGCGCTGCCTCATCGACCACCTCGACCTCGACCGAGCCTGACGCTCGTGGGGCACTCCACCGGCGGCGGCGAGATCGTGCACTACCTCGGCCGGCACGGCTCCGGCCGGGTGGCGAAGCTCGTGCTCGTCTCGGCGGTGCCGCCGCTGATGCTGCACGTCCGACGACAACCCCGACGGGCCTGCCGGTCGAGCGTGTTCGACGGGATCCGCGCGGGCGAGGCATCCGACCGCTCGCAGCTGTACCGCGACCTCGCCGACGGGCCGTTCTTCGGCAACAACCGCAACAACGACGTCTCGCAGGGCGTGCGCGACGCGTTCTGGCTGCAGGGCATGGCCTGCGGCCACCGCGGCCGCGTACGAGTGCATCGCGGCGTTCTCGGCGACCGACTTCCGCGACGACCTCGCGAAGGTCGACGTGCCGACCCTCGTGATCCACGGCGACGACGACCAGATCGTCCCGTTCGAGGTCGGCGGCAGGCGCTCGGCGGCGGCGATCGCCGGCGCGACCCTCACCGTGTACGAGAACGGCGCACACGGGCTCCCCGACACCGAGCGCGACCGGTTGCACGCCGACCTGCTCGCGTTCATCGACTCCTGAGCGGATGCCGCGGCATCCGCTCGTCCCCACCCCCGGAAGGAACCCATCATGACCGACCAGACCGACACCACCGCCCCCGACACCGTCGTGCTCGTGCACGGCCTCTGGATGACTCCGCGCAGCTGGGGCAACTGGAAGGAGCGCTTCGAGGCGAAGGGCTTCACGGTGCTCACGCCCGGCTACCCGGGCTTCGAGATCGAGGTCGAGGCGCTCCGCGAGAACCCCGACCTCATCGCGAACCTCACCGTGCCCGAGACCGTCGACCACATCGCCGCGCAGATCGAGGCGCTGCCGAAGCCGCCGATCATCATGGGTCACTCGTTCGGCGGCACGCTCACGCAGCTGCTGCTCGCGCGTGGGCTCGGAGCATCCGCCGTCGTGGTGGACTCGGCGCCGACCGAGGGGGTGCGCGTCAACCCGCTGTCGCAGGTGAAGTCGCTCTTCCCGGCGCTGAAGAATCCCGCGAATCGCCACAAGGCCGTCGGGTTCACCCCCGAGGAGTTCCACTACGCGTTCGCGAACACGCTCTCGCGCGAGGACTCCGACGCGGTATGGGAGGAGTTCGCCATCCCGGCGCCCGGCAACTGGGTTTGGGCGTACGGGCTCATCGCGAACTTCAAGCCCGGCAAGCAGGAGACCTGGGTCGACTACTCGGCCGACCGCGCGCCGCTGCTCTTCATCGGCGGCAGCGAGGACCACATCATGCCGCCGTCGGTGAACAGGTCGAACGCGAAGCACTACGCCAAGTCGCCGGCGATCACCGAGTACCACGAGTTCCCGGGCCGCTCGCACTGGATCTGCGCCGAGCCCGGCTGGGAAGAGGTCGCCGACCACGCCCTCGACTGGGCGCTCGCGCACGCACTCGCGGCTGCGCCCGCCAAGCCTGACGCGGTGCCCTCGGTCTGACTCGATCACCACGCCGACAACCTCGACGACGCCGGCCGGGAGCTGCTGCTCTCGGCCGGCGCCGTCGTCACCACGGCCAGCGGGGCCGAGCGGATGTCGCAGCGGATGTCGCTCTGCCGCGCGTGGCCGCCGAGCTCGACATCGACGTGGCGATCATCAACGTCGGCGGCGTGCGCTTCGGTATCACCGGCCCACTGCGCTACACGATGGACGGTCGCGAGGCGGCACAGCTCATCGATCTCGCTGCACCACGCATCGTTCCCGTGCTGTCAGCTTGGAAAACTGAAGTTGCGAAGACCCATCTCACACTCGCTCACTGAAGCGAATCGCTGCGAAATCTCGGCGTGCCGATCGCGACATCGGCACGGTCGGCGATCTGCTGCGTCGTGACTCCACCGACGCCGAGTTCTGCGAACAACCTTCATGCCACGTTCTGCGAACTGGTCGCGCTGGGCGGCCATGATGCGTTCGCGATGGTCCTGCTTTGCGCACTCTCGGCGCCCAATCGGCTCTCATGCTGCCTCCCTTGACAATATTACTGAGGCAACTCATAATTGAGTAAGCTCGGATTGACCGAGGGATCATCACGAAGGAGCACCATCCCATGAGGGCGTTCGTCGTCACCAAGTACAAGGAGCCGCTGCAGGAGGCCGACGTCCCGGAGCCCATGGTCGGAGAGCATGACGTGCTTGTGCGGGTGGAAGCGGCCGGGCTGAACGAGCTCGATGAGAAGATCCGCCTCGGCGAGTTCAAGCAGATCCTGCCGTACACGCTGCCGCTGATACTCGGCAACGATGTCGCCGGCACCGTCATCCGCGTCGGCGCGAAGGTGCGCGGGTTCAAGCCCGGCGACGAGGTCTACGCCCGGCCCGACAAGGACCGCATCGGTACGTTCGCCGAGCGCATCGCCGTGGCCGAGGCCGATCTGGCGCTCAAGCCCGCGTCGATCACCATGGAGGAGGCGGGCTCGCTGCCGCTGGTCGCGCTGACGGCGTGGCAGGCGCTCGTGGAGCGCGGGAACGTGCAGCCGGGGCAGAAGGTCCTCATCCACGGCGGTGCAGGCGGGGTCGGGTCGATCGCGATCCAGCTCGCAAAGCACCTCGGCGCGACCGTCGCCACCACGGCCAGGGCCTCCAACGCGGACTTCGTCCGCGAGCTCGGCGCCGACACGGTCATCGACTACCGCACCCAGGACTTCGAGCAGCTCCTCACCGGTTACGACCTGGTGTTGGACAGCCTCGGCGGGGAGAACCTCGAGAAGTCCATGCGCGTGCTCAGGCCCGGCGGCACGGCCATCGGGATCGCCGGCCCCCCGGACCCGACGTTCGCCCGCGAGGCCGGCCTGAACCCGGTGCTGCGCCTCGCGATCACCGGCCTCAGCAGCAGGATCCGCCGCCAGGCCCGCAGGCTCGGCGTGAGCTACGAGTTCCTGTTCATGCGCGCCAGCGGCGACCAGCTCCGCCAGATCGCAGCCCTCGTCGACAACGGCGCGCTGCGCCCCATCGTCGGACGGGTCTTTCCCGTTCGACCAGACCATCCAGGCCCTCCAGGGACTGGAGAAGGGCGGCATCCGCGGCAAGGCCGTCATCAGCAACACCCGACCCCCCGCCCCCACGACGCACTGACTTCGTCATCAACCACACACAAGGAGAATCATCATGAGCACCATCACCAACGACCCGGTCGTCACGTCGTACGCGAAGGCACCGGCCCGCACCATCAACGCGGGCGATGTGACCTACGCCTACCGCGAGCTGGGACCCAAGGGCGGCATCCCCGTCGTCTTCTTCGTCCACCTCGCCGCGACCCTGGACAACTGGGACCCCCGCATCGTCGACCCCATCGCCAAGGACCACCACGTCATCACCTTCGACAACCGCGGAGTCGGCGCCTCCACCGGCGAGGTCCCCGACAGTATCGAGGCCATGGCCGACGACGCCGTGACCTTCATCAGGGCGCTCGGGTACGACCAGGTCGACATCTTCTCGTTCTCCCTGGGCGGTTTCGTGGCTCAGGCGCTCGTCGTCAAGCACCCGGAGCTGGTCCGCAGGCTCGTCCTCACCGGTACCGGCCCCGCCGGCGGCACGGACATCGACAAGGTCGCCGGCACCACCTACTACGACATGCTGCGGGCGACCCTGACCCGGTCGGATCCGAAGGAGTTCCTGTTCTTCAACCGCGACACCGCCGGCAAGCGCGCCGCGAAGGCGTTCGTCGGGCGACTCACGGAGCGCACCGTCGACCGTGACGCGCCGATCTCGGTGAAGGCGTTCCAGACGCAGCTGAAGGCGATCAAGAGGTGGGGACGCTCGGCGCCCGCAGACCTGTCGAAGCTCACCCAGCCCACCCTGATCGCCAACGGTGACAACGACCGCATGGTGCCCTCGGTTCTCTCCGAAGACCTGCATCGCCGGATCACCGGGTCCGAGCTGATCATCTACCCCGACTCCGGCCACGGCGGCATCTTCCAGTTCCACGACAGGTTCGCGCCCGTCGCCGTCGAGTTCCTCGGCCGATGACCGGCATCCGAATTCACTCGAAGGACGAGCACATGACGAACACGATTCCGTACACGAAGAAGCCGTTCGCGTCATCGATCCAGCTGTGGATCCGCACGGATCAGCCGCGTCAGCGGGGAATGGACTACTGGAGGGGTCCCCACTCGAAGATCATCTCGGCAACCCCGGGGTTCGACGAGTACCGGCAGATTCACCTCGCCGAGACCAATCCCGGGCTTTGGCCCGCCACCCACGGCGTCGAGACGGCCATTCCCGCAGATCGCAGGATCGACGGGGTCGCCGAGGTCACGTTCGCCTCTGCGCTCTCGCCGCTGCGGGGCCGGAAGCAGACCAGGCTCGCGTACAAGGACGAAGTGAACGTGTTCCGGCGCACCCTGCTCTACGCGGGGCCGCCGAGCTCGGCTCGCTGGTACGACGTCGCCCGGCCCGGCGAGAGAACGGGGGCTCGTGCCCTGATCTACCTCAGGAGACGAGCCGGCGTCGGCACCGGGCCGTTCCGGAAACACATCACCGACGAGCTCGTGCCTGCGCTCGCGAACACGGGCGTGATGACCGAGCTTCGGACCCAGGTGTTCATGCCCTGGAACCAGAAGCTCTGGGACACGCCCAACGTCGCCCACGACAACCCCACCGACCAGCGTTTCCACGCCTCGCTGATCCTCGGCTTCGCAGACGCATCCGCGCGAGCGGCGTTCTTCGAGAGCGATGAGATCGCGACGTTATCGGACGAGTTGTCCATGTTCGCGTCAGCCGTCCACGCCTATGACCTGTCCGCGGCACTGACCTACGTCAAGGACGGCGTCATCCTCCCGCGCTACCAGGCGTAGCAGGCACAGAGCCCTTCGTGACCGCCGCAGGCGTGACCCCACCCACCCCGAATATCGATTCCCGTTGGAGGAACAGACCATGACCGAGCAGAGCACCATCCACTACGAACGCACGTCACCCCAGGTTGCGAAGATCACGTTCGCGAACCCGCCCGTGAACCTCATCGTCGGCGAGACCGTCCTCCGTCTCATCGAGATCGTCGACGAGTTGGCGACCGATCCCGACATCCAGGTCGTCATGTTCGACAGCAGTGTGCCGGACTTCTTCTACAACCACTTCGACCTCGCCGCGGCCGCCGACTTCCCCACCCCTGAAGGCGAGGGAGCGGTACCGGTGTGGACCGACCTGGTCCTGAAGCTCTCCAAGGCCACCTACATCACCATCGCCACTATTCGGGGTCGCACCCGTGGCGGCGGGAACGAGCTCGCGCTCGCGTTCGATCTGCGCTACGCCAGCCGGGAGAAGGCGATCTTCGGGCAGCCCGAGGTCGGCAGCGGCCTGCTGCCCGGTGGCGGCGGCACCGAGCGGCTTCCGCGCGCCATCGGTCGTGACCGGGCACTTGAGGTCATCCTCACCAGCGACGACTACGACGCCTACATCGCCGAACGCTGGGGCTGGGTCACCCGCGCCCTGCCCGACGCCGAGCTGGACGCGTTCGTCGACTCCATCGTCGCTCGGCTGGCGTCCTTCGACCGCACCTCCCTGGCGTCGGCCAAGGCGATGATCAACCGTGCCACACTGCCGCCGGACGCGGACCTCGTCGCCGCCTACGGTGAGTTCGCGCACTCCCTCACCCTCCCCGGGTTCCTCACTCGCGCAGCAGGCACCCAGGCGCTCGCGGAGCAGGCCGGCATCGACCTGGAGTACCGCCTCGGGGAGTACATCGGCATGGCCAACCAGCGACGCTGACACCAGCCACCAAGAGCTGAGGGCCGCAGCATGGCTGCGGCCCTCACGCGTGCTACAGCAGTTCAAACGTGCGCCGCGGTGGCTCAGGCGTTCGTACTGCGCAGCTCCGGGTACAGTGCCTCCACGGGCGCGCTGAGCGCTGCCTTGACCGATGCGGTCGTTTCGTCGGCGATGACTTCGTAGGCTCCGACCTCGACCGCCGTGTAGACGGTTCGCACGAGATCGATGGGCGCAAGCTTCGGTCCGGAGGCGTGGGCGGCCATGGCGGTGTCGACGTAGCCCATGTGCACACCGACGACGTGGACGCCCTTGGGCCCGAGTTCGAGGCGGAACGAGTTCGTGGCCGACCACAGGGCGGCCTTGGAGGCGCTGTAGATCCCGCCGAAGGCGTACCAGCTCGCCACGGAATGCACATCGATGAGCACGGACTCCGGCTTCGCGGTCAACACCGGGGCAAACGCCCTTGCGAGCAGCACGGGGCCGAAGAAGTTCGTCTCCATGTTCGCCCTGATGTCCGCTTCCGTGACGTCCAGGAGGCTCGCGCTCGGCGGGTTCGCGCCGGCGTTGTTGATCAGCACGGTGACGTCTTTGGCGGCGGCGACCGCGGCTTCAACTGATGCGGGGTCGTTGACATCGAGGGTGAGTGGCACGATGCGCTCCTCGTCCCAGCTGCGGGGAACGCGGGCGGTGGCGTAGACCTTGCGAGCGCCGCGCGCGAGCGCTTCGTGGACGAACTCGGTTCCAATTCCGCCGTTGGCTCCGGTAACGAGTACGACAGCTTCCTTGAGTGAGGGCATGCTCAGGCTTCCTTCTGCTGTTGGGGGAGGCTGGTCGCCGGATGGCGGGGCCGAGGAGGAGGGTGCGTCGTCCACCGGACCGAGTGGTGAGTGTCATGCGAGAATGGCACTCATCTTTGATCCGGTGTAATCTTGACTCTAGCTCATAATTGAGCATACTCGACATCTATTGCAGGAAAGACCGTGACAATGCAGGCTGGACCTCAGGCCCCTGGGCGACGTGAACGGAACAAGCAGCAGAAGCTCGACCGCATCACCGCTGCCGCCCGCGAACTCTTCACCGAATACGGGGTCGACGAAGTCACCACCCAGCAGGTCGCCGACAAAGCCGACGTGGGCACGGGAACATTGTTCCTGTACGCCAAGACCAAGGCGGAACTCCTCCTCCTGGTGCACAACGTCAAGTACGGCGAAGCACTTGATCGCGGCATCGCCGCCGCAGAACAGGCGCCCGGTGTGCTCGACGGGGTGATGGCGATCATCCGTCCGATCATCGAGTGCAACCGGATCCAGATCGAGAACGGCCGCACCTATCTCAAAGAGATCGTCTTCGGTGACCCAGCCGAACCCCACCACGCCGAGGCGCTCGCGCTCACCGCGCGAACGGAGGCCGCGGTCGCCGCGGTTCTGCAACGGGATGAGCAGCTCACCGCACGTGACCCGGCGAAGCTCGCCCGCATCATCTCCGCGATCATGTTCATCAGCATGACCGCCACGGTCAATTCAGGACTGACCGACGCCCAGGTCGGCGACGACATCCGCGACCAGGTCAGCGTGTTCCTGGGTGACGGAAGTCATTGACGACTTCGCAGCGGTCGTCTCGTGCGGGATGGCACGGCCTCGCCTTTCGGGGCGCTCGCGCCTCAGGTCGCTGGCAGGCCCCTCTGCAATCCAACAACGTCGTGCGCTTCCTGCAACCACTTCTTCGGTTCGTCATCGAGGTCTGCTTGCGACTGGACCAGGACGTAATGGCTGCGCCACCTCGGCCCATAGGTCGGCCGTCTTGACGATCCGGGGGCGCTGTACTCCATCATCCGCCCACGCGCCGATGGGGATGCATGCGTTGACCACGGAACATGCCGCAGGTCGGGCGTCGTCGGAGCCCGTCGGGATTGGGGTGTTGTCACCGGTCCGCCCTCTCGTCGACGACGGTCGAGGGACGCGGCCCTCGCCGTGCCTGGCCGTCGGCGGGCACCTGCCTGTGGAATTCGATTCTGCTGAGAGGTCCGATTCTGCTAAGAAGGTAAACCCGTGCCGTGCCAGCGATTGGATGAACGTGACGAATCAAACCGACCTTGAAGAGCGCAGTGACTACGCGGCGGTGGGCGGCGGACCGGCGATCGCCGCAGTGGTGGACCGGTTCTACGAGCTGGTGCTCGGCGACGACCGGCTCCGCGGGTTCTTCAACGGGGTCGAGATGGTCCGGCTCAAGCGTCACCAGGTTGCGCTGGTGTCGCAGGTCATGGGCGGGCCTGTCGGCTACGCAGGACGCGACCTGCGCGCGGCGCATAAGGGGATGGGCATCTCGCAGGAGGACTTCGCCGCAGTGGTCGACCACCTGGTGACAGCGCTGACGGAAGCGGGGGTCGAGCGGGCCATCATCGACCGGGTGGTGGCCGCGCTCGCCGGCACGGAATCCGACATCGTCGAGGCCCACCCGGCGGTCGGGTGACGGGGTGGACACCGCCGCACTGAAGGAGACGTGGGCGCTGGCCGAGGGCCTCGGGGACGAGGTGCCTCTGTTCTTCTACTCGCACCTGTTCCTGTCCCACCCCGAGCTGCGGAGCATGTTTCCGGTCTCGATGGCCACACAGCGGGATCGGCTCGTCGGTGCGCTCGGCCGAATCGTGTCGGGCGTGGATCAACTCGACGAGGTGGCCGGGTTCATCCAGCAGCTGGGCCGCGACCACCGGCGCTTCGAGGTCGTCGCAGAGAACTACAACGCGGTCGGCGCATCCCTGCTCGCCACGCTCAAGCATTTTCTGGGTGAGCGGTGGACGGATGAGGTCGCGGCGGACTGGGCCGAGGCCTACGGCCTGATCGCCACGGTCATGGTCCAGGCAGCCGAAGCGTCCGAACGGACCAGCCCGGCATCGTGGGCAGGTCATGTGACCGCGGTGGAGCGGCGGGGCCTGGACATCGCGGTCATCCAGGTCCGCCCCGAGCCCGACCTGCCGTTCGTGCCGGGCCAGTCGGTGGCGGTGGAGGTACCGTCCCGGCCGCGGCTATGGCGCTATCTCAGCCCGGCCAACGCACCACGTTCCGACGGCACCCTCGAGTTCCACGTCCAGATAGTCCCCGGTGGTCAGGTCAGCAGCACCATCGTCCGCTCCCTCGAGGTCGGCGAAACCGTCCGCCTCGGCGCCCCCGTGGGTCAGGAGCTGACCTTGGACGAGGGCGAGCGCGAGCGCGACCTGATCATGGTCGCCGGCGGCACCGGCCTGGCTCCGCTGCGAGCCCACTTGGAGCGGATCGACCTGAACTGGCAGTCGACCGGGGAGGCTCCTCGGGTCCACCTGTTCCACGGGGCGCGGCTGCCGTGGAACCTCTACGAGAACCGGTTGTTCCAGAACCTGGCCGGCCGGCCTTGGTTCACCTACACACCGGTAGTCTCGGACGACCCCAGCTACCCCGGCCGGAAGGGCATGGTCGGCGACGTCGCCGCCGACGGTGGCGCGTTGCGTGGACTTCTCGCGCTGGTGTGCGGATCGCCCAAAATGGTGCGGCACACGGTTTCCCGTCTCCGGGCCGGAGGGATCGCGCACACGGACGTCCGCTTCGAGAAGTTCACGACCCTCGACGAAGACAGTCACGCCCCGCACCACCACACCCATGACCCGCAGCCGTCTCGGCTGCCGCAGAGCGCATAGGGGGACCACGCATGACGCAGAACGGGACCGACCCCGATAGCCTTGCTGCCATGTCCGGCACCGAACTCGAGCATGCCTTGGCCGCCGCGGTGAGCCACCTGCCGGACGCCCACCCCGTGGCCTTCACCATGAAGATGAGGGGCGGCGCGTACGACCGACTCGAAGTCGACACGTTCATGGCTCACCTCTCGCAGGCGATCGCCGAGGTCCGGGCAGCCATGACCGGCGCCCAAGAGGAGCTCGCGGCGCTGCGAGCCGAGAACGCCAAGCTCCGCGGGACCGGCGCAGACACCGAGGAGGAGATCACGGCCGGAGCGGTCGGGCTGCTCACGCAGGCACAACTGATCGCCGACAAGGCGGTCGCAGACGCCGAGCTGTATGCTCGCGACCTGGTGCTCACCGCTCGCAACCAATACCGGGAGATCCTGGAACGTGCCGAGAGCAGCGCCGGTCAGGCGTCCGCGACGCTCGCCACGCACCACGGTCCAGCCGTCCCCGAAATCGAGTACGTACGCACCTACGCCCAGGTCGCACAGATCCAGTTGCGCTCGGTCCTCGAGGCACTCACCGAGCAGGTCGACCGGCTCGGCAGCGTGCCCCAGCCCGCACTCGAACCCGTCGCGCAGCCGGACTCCGACGACGGCCCCGCGGGCGAACCCGACTGGGAGCCGTCAACCTCGAGGCAGCCCACCACCCAGCCGCGCTGACGGGCGCCGAGGAGCCGCGTAACGTGGTGCTGCGCAGCTTGACCGCGCCCTGCCTCGGCCCGCTCTCCGCGCCGCGAGAAGGTGCACTGCATTCCCCGGTTCGACCACGCTTCCGACTGGATCCGCCGCCCCGTCGACGACGGTCGCCCGCCCGGCGCGGTGCTCGGCGTCGCGACGACGACGGCGAGCACCGCGCTCGAGCCCAGCGGTGGCGAGAATCGGGAAGGCTCCGCCCGGTCAAGGCAGTTCGCCTCACTCCGTGATCCGGGTGCACCACCCCCTTGATCGTTCCGAACGGGCGTGCTGGTGGCTAGGGCGTCGCCTCGAAGATGTACAGCTCGGTTCCGGCGACTTCCTCGCCGTCGTCCGGCGCCGCGAACATGCGAAGCACGGCGCCTTCCGCTTCGAGTACCACCGGATTCCGGGTGATCGAGTGCCCCGCCGCGGAGAAGGACTGGAACGGGATCTCGTGGACGATCTCGCCGCTGGAGAGCTCGGTCAGCGCCAGGCCGCCGAGTTCGAACGGCGTCCCCGCCGCCGTCTTGAGGGTGGCGATTCCGGAGCAGAGCTGGAGCCCGGCGCCGGCATATTCGCAGTCCTGGTAGTCCACGAAGTGGCTCGAGTTGTACTCGGTGCCGAGCAGGCGCCCCTTCGAGTTCCAGGTGAACAGCTTCCGTGAGCCCCAGCTGACGCCGCTGACGCGCTGCGTCGAGCGATCTGCGACCACGCCGCCGACATGGTCGGCCTCGCGGAACTGCTCGACGACCTCGAACGTCTCCGGGTCGATCGTATAGACGATCGAACGGCTGTCGGGCCGGTACTCCGCCACCGGCACCCAGACGTGCTCGCCGTCGAAGTCGATGCCGCCCGGGTGGTAGACGTCGCCCTCGCCGAGCACGATGTCCTCGAGCAATTCGCCTTCGCGGGTCAGTACGAAGACGTGCCCGCGTCCCTTGCCGGGCGTGCGGTCATAGCCATCGACGGGGGCTGGGTACTTCACCGTCGGTTCGAGGATCTCGACGCTGGAGAGGAAGATCTTGTCGCCCACGAGGGACATGCCCTGCGGGTGGTGACTCGCGAAGCTGAGTGGGATCTTGCGGACCTCCTCCCAGACCGTGCCGCGAGTCGCCCGGGAGAAGGCCTCGGCCTCTGCGGTGAGCCCTTGCGATCCCTCCCCCTCGGCGCCAGTGGCAGGGTTCACAAGGGCGAGCAAGGAGCCCGCGAGGGCTACGGTAACGGCGATGGTGCGCTTGAACATCATGATTCTCCCTCGATGGCCGCCTCCTGCGGCAGGCTTGGGCGCCGCTCGCGCCCGCCTTCGAGGTAAAGCCCCGGATATGAACGGCGGGAGACGCCCGCGCCGAGTCCGGGTGAACGTCAGGCTCATCCCGGGCGAGGATCACCCGCCCACACTGGGCGGGTGATCGATCGGTGGCCTCGTTCCCCGTGAGGTGCTGCGAACTCGACTCGGAGGGGTTGACAACGCGCATCAGTATGAACATACTCTCTGGTATTGAAATACTGATCGGTATCGATCGGACCTCGTGAGCCAGAGCCGGCCCGAGGGATGTGTCTGCGAGGGCGGAGATATGTCGGATACAGAACTGACGGGCGACAACCTTTTCCGGGACCCGTATCCGGTCTACGCGCGACTGCGCGAAGAGGAGCCCGTGGCCTTCTTCGAGGGAACGAGCGAGTACTTCATCACCCGCTTCGAGGACTGCCGGATCGTGGGGTCGACCGATCGGGTCTTCATCCCGTCGGACAGCCCGAACCGCCCCGAAGCCCGCGTGATGGGGATGCCGAACGTCCTCAGCATGAGCGGCGAGGAGCACGAGCTTCTCCGGCAGGGAATCGACGAGAATCTCACCGCCGAGGCCGTCCGCGGCTACGTCGGAGCGCTGACCCGGCCCGTGGTGGAGCGGTACATCGCCGAGCTCAAGCCGCGCGGCGAGGCCAACCTGACCGCCGACCTCTTCGAGCCGATCTCGGTGCGCTGCATCGGTGACTTCATCGGCCTCGACGAGACGCCCAACGAGACGCTCGTGGAGTGGTTCCACGCGATGAGCGCGGGACTTCAGAACGTCAGCGGCGACCCGGAGGTATACGCACGGCTGGATCGTGCCGTCGCCGACATCGACGCTCAGCTCGGCGCGCTCTACGAGCGGGTCGTGGAATCGCCCGACCGCACGCTCATGAGCCACGTCGTCCACGGCGGGCTGCCGGCCGGACAGGCGCGAACCCTCGAGTCGATCCTCCCGACGATGAAGGTCATCATCCTGGGCGGCCTGCAGGAGCCCGGCCACGCGGCCGCGAACGCGGCGACCGGCCTCCTCCTCAACCCGGAGCAGGCGGCCGCCGTCGTGGCGGAGCCCGAGGAGTACGCACTCCGGGCCTTCGACGAGGGCCTGCGCTGGATCGCGCCCATCGGCGTCACCCCCCGGGTCGCCGCCGAGGACTTCGAGGTCGCAGGGGTCACGATTCCCGCCGGTTCGTCGGTCGCGATCGTCATGGCGTCGGCCAACCGCGACCCGGATCGCTACGACGACCCGGACTCCTTCGACATGAACCGCAAGAAGAAGCCGCACCTGGCCTTCGGCTTCCGCCCGCACTTCTGCTCCGGCCACGCCCTGGCGCGCGCGATGGGCGAGATCGCGCTGGAGGAGACGTTCCGTCAGCTCGACGGGCTGCGCCTGGACGACAGCCGGCCGATCACGGCGAAGGGCTGGCGATTCCGCGGGGTTGCGGACCTGCCGGCTCGTTGGGACGCGTAGACGGATGCCGCACCTGACCATCGACTGCCACGGTCACTTCACGACCGAGCCGGAGGAGCTCCACCGCTTCCGGGCTGCGCAGCTCGCGTATGCCCGTGGTGAGTCCGAGACGCGTCCGCATCTGGATGCGATCTCGGACGAGTCGCTGCGCGCGATCATCGAAGCCAACCAGCTGAGGATCCAGCAGGAGCGCGGTTCCGACGTGACGCTGCTGTCGCCGCGAGCGTCGGGCATGGGACATCACGCTCCGGATCAGGGCATCGCAACGGAGTGGGCGCAGATCTCCAACGACAGCATTCGCCGTATCGCGGATGCCTTCCCCCGGAACTTCGCCGGCGTGTGCCAGCTGCCGCAGGTGGTCGACGGCAGCCTCGACCCGGTGATCACGGAGCTGGAGCGCTGCGTCGAGGCCGGCTTCGTGGGCTGCAACGTCAACCCCGACCCGTCCGGCGGCGGGTGGTCGGGGCCGAGCATCACCGACCCGTGGTGGGATCCGCTGTGGAGCGCGCTCGCGCGCCTGGATGTCCCGGCGATGCTGCACGTGTCGGCCTCGACGAACCCCGTGGTGCACACGACCGGCGCGCACTACATCGCCGCGGACGTCGTCGTCTTCATGCAGCTGGTGCAGGGGGACCTGTTCCAGCGCCAACCCGACCTTCGGGTGATCATCCCGCACGGCGGAGGAGCGGCTCCGTATCACTGGGGCCGGTATCGCGGACTCGCGACCATGCTCGGCAAGGGGACGCTGGCCGAGCACCTGCTGGAGAACACGTTCTTCGACACCTGCGTCTACCACCAGTCCGGGATCGACGCACTGTTCGCCGCCGTGCCGGTGGAGAACATCCTGTTCGGCTCCGAGCTGCTCGGAGCGGTGCGGGGGATCGACCCGGAGTCGGGGCACGAGTACGACGACACGAAGCGATACGTCGACGCACTCGGGCTGGACGATGCGTCGCGCCACGCGGTGTTCGAGGGCAACGCGCGCCGCGTCTACCCCCGCCTCGACCGACGACTGAACGATCTCGCCGCCCGACGGCCCCTACTCATGGAGACCACACGATGACCGATGTTCTCGCCACGGTGCGACTGGCCGGGGCCGCCCAGGGATTCAACTGGCTGCCCGTCTTCGTCGCCGACGAACAGGGCATCTTCGCCCGTCACGGTCTGCGTATCGAGTACCTGCGCATGGGGTCGGTGGACAAGGCCACCGCCGCAGTGCGCGAGGGCGAAGCGGATGTCGCGCTCACGCCGCCGGAGGGAGCGATCCAGAACGCGGTCGAGGGCGGTGGCCTCCGGCTCATCGGCGCGAACTCGGTGCGTCTCCCGATGTCGCTCGTGGCGACGCCGAACATCACCGAGATCGCGCAGTTGCGCGGGGCCCGCATCGGCACGTCGTCGCTGACAGAGGGGACCGCGATCTACACGCGTTGGATGCTCGAGCGCGACGGGCTCGAGTACCCGCGGGACTACGAGTTCGTGCTCGCGGGAGTCCACACCGCCCGATGGAACGCGCTGCGCTCCGGCGAGATCGACTGCGCGCCACAGCCCGCGCCGTGGAGCTTCCTCGCCGAACGCGAGGGCTTCCACCTCATCGGCGAAGTCAACGACGTCATCCCTGAGATCATCTTCGCCGCCGCCGTCGCCGAATCGCGCTGGCTGGATCGCAACGCCGTCATCGGCGGGTGCACTCGTGGCCGCCCTCGCCGAGGCGCACGCGTACGTGAACGATCCCCGCAACGACGGCGTGAGCGCTCCGATCTATCAGCGGATCACCACCCCCGACGAGCCCGAGCTCGCCGAGCGCGGCTTCCGCTACACGCGCGACATGGGGATGTGGCCGCGGGGAGCGCGAATCCCCCGAGCGGCGTTCGAAGCGAGCCTCGACGCGATGGCGGCCTCCGGGCTGCTGTCGAATGCCGCACGCGGGCAGGCCGACCGGGTCCTCGAGACCCGGTTCGGCGACGACACCGACGGGGAGCGCTGACATGGTCCACGTCGTCACCCGGATCGAACGCACGCCGGCGGCGGTCCGCGACGGGTTCGCCGAGCTCGGCGTCGCGACCGCCCACGAGGCGCAGGGCCGCACGGGACTGCTCGATCCTCGCGTGCAGGCTCGGCAGATCGGCACGTCCATCTCGGGCACCGCGCTGACCTGCGAGGTCGCGCCCGGAGACAACTGGATGCTCCACGTCGCCCTCGAGCAGGCGCAGGAAGGCGACATCCTCGTCGTGAGCCCGACCTCGCCGTGCAGCGACGGGTACTTCGGCGACCTGCTGGCGACCTCGGCGGTGGCCCGCGGCATCCGGGGACTCGTGATCGACGCCGGCGTGCGGGACATCGCCGAGCTGCGGGCACTCCCCTTCCCCGTCTGGAGCACCCACATCAGCGCGCAGGGAACGGTGAAGGAGACGCTCGGCACGGTTCAGAAGCCGCTCGTGTGCGCCGGCGTGTTGATCAACCCCGGCGACACGATCGTCGCCGACGACGACGGTGTGTGCGTGGTCCCTCTCGCGACGGCGGCCGAGACGCTCGAACGGGCGCGGCGGCGAGCCGCCGACGAGGAGACGAAGCGTCAGCGCTACGCAGCGGGCGAGCTCAGCCTCGACGTCAATGCGATGCGTCCGCGTCTGGAGAGGAAGGGGCTCACGTATGGCGATGTTCAGTGACCCCGCGGTCCCGCGCCGAGTGATCACCGGGACCAGGGACGGCCGATCGGTCATCGTCAGCGACGGCCCGGTGGTCAACGCGCACCACTACGCGTCGCTGCCGGGGATGATGACCTCGGTCATCTACACGACCGCCGCCTCGCCGACCCTCCCGATCAACTGGGGGCGAGACGGCACCGATGCACGTCCACGTGCCGCCGGCGCAGGGAGAGACGTGCCTGATGATCGTGACATTCCCGCCGGACTCGATCTTCGAGGCGCCCACGTTCGACCCGGCCGCCGCGGACGCCGAGCAGCGGGTGTTCATCCCGGGCCTCGCGGAGAGGTTCGAGGTCGACGCGCCCGGCATGCACCAGACCGACTCGATCGACTACGACCTCGTGCTCGCCGGTGAGATCTGGCTGGAGCTCGACGGCGGCGAGACCGTCCACCTGCGTGCCGGGGACGTCGTCGTCCAAGGAGGGGCTCGCCACGCGTGGCGCAACAGGGGCGACCTCGTCGCGACCATGGCATTCGTCCTGATCGGAGGTGGAGCCTGATGAGCACCACGAACGCAGCCACGCGGTACGACGCACTGATCATCGGAGCCGGACACGCAGGTGCACAGGCGGCGATCTCGCTGCGCCAGACCGGATTCGCAGGCAGCATCGGGTTGATCGGCGATGAGCCCGTTGCCCCCTACGAGCGCCCGGCGCTGTCGAAGGAGTACCTCGCGGGAGTCAAATCCTTCGACCAGCTGCTCATCCGTCCCGACGAGTTCTGGACGGAGAACAACGTGGAGCTCGTCTTCGGCGAGCGAGCCGTCGGCGTCGATCCGTCCGCGAAGACCGTCAGCCTTCGAAAGCGGCGCGATCGTCGGGTACGGATCCCTCGTGTGGGCGACCGGCGGCATGCCGCGACGGATCCCCGTGCCCGGTGGCGACCTCGAGGGAGTCCTCGCGATCCGCAGCAAGGCCGACTGCGACCGGCTGATCGAGGCCCTGCCGTCGATCCGGAATGTCGTCGTCATCGGAGGCGGGTTCATCGGGCTCGAATCGGCCGCCGTCCTGCGAGCGCGCGGCGCGACGGTGACGGTGGTGGAGGCGCTGGACCGAGTGCTCGCCCGGGTCACGGCCGAGCCGGTCTCGCGCTTCTTCGAGAGCGAGCATCGGGCGCACGGCGTCGAGCTGCTGTTGGGCGTCGGGGTCGATTCGATCGAGGGCGACGACGCGAGCGTCACGGGAGTGCGTCTCAGTGACGGACAGGTTCTCCCCGCCGATCGGGTCATCGTCGGGATCGGCATCGTGCCCGCCATCGAGCCGCTCATCGACGCCGGTGCCGAGGTGACCCCCAACGCGACGGGCGTCCTCATCGACGAACTGTGCCGCACCTCGCTCGCGGACGTGTACTGCGTGGGCGACTGCGCGGTCCTGCGGAACGGGCCGGGGATGCGTATCGAGTCCCGGCAGAACGCACACGAGCTCGCCACGACGGCCGCCAAGGCGATCACCGGGATCACCGACCCGCTCGTGCTCGTCCCGTGGTTCTGGTCGCACCAGTACGACCTCCGGCTGCAGACCATCGGACTCAACGTCGGCTACGACCAGACGGTGCTTCGCGGAACCCCCGAGGAGCGGAGCTTCTCGCTCATCTACCTCAAGGAGGGCGAGGTCATCGCGCTCGACTGCATCAACGCGACGAAGGACTACGTCCAGGGGCGCCGACTGGTCGAGCGACGTGCACGAGTCGAACCGAATGTGCTCGCCGACACCGGTACGGCACTGAAAGACATCGCCGCGGCCTACTGACCGCGCGAAGAACGAACGGAAGAACAGATGAAGTTCACAGTCACCACGCGAGAGGGAGAGGCCCGCGACGTCGAGGCGCGCGACGGTCTGTCCGTGATGCAGAACATCCGCAACTCCGGGATCGAGGAGCTGCAGGCGATCTGCGGCGGCTCGCTCTCGTGCGCGACCTGCCACGTGTACGTCGAGCGCGTACCCGCCGGCGCGGAGCTGCCCGAGAAGTCCCGTGACGAGCGGGATCTGCTCGAGGCATCCGACTATCTCGAGGACAACTCGAGACTGTCGTGCCAGCTCACCTGCCGACCGGAGCTCGACGGTCTCCTCGTGACCATCGCGCCCGAAGACTAGACCGCCTCGAAAGGGAGCCATGACACAGATGATGCGCGCCGCGCGACTCCACGCCGTCGGTGAGCCGATGGTGATCGAGGAGGTCCCGCGGCCCACGGCATCCGGCACCGATGTCATCGTCGAGGTGAAGGGGTGCGGGATGGTGCCGAACCTCGCGAACGTCCTCGCGAACTGGGAGACCTGGTATCCGCACATGCCGCTGCCTCCCCGCCCGGCGATCTTCGGGCTCGACCCGGTCGGCGTGGTGCGCGAGGTCGGCGAGCAGGTCGTGAACGTCCGCGTCGGAGACCGCGTCTACGTCAATCCCGGCCGGTCCTGCGGCGCGTGCCACGAGTGCGCCTCCGGGGTCGCGCAGCAGTGCGACTATTGGACGCTCGGCGGGTACTTCGGCTACAACGAGCGCAGCGTCGCCATGCAGCTGCGCTACCCGTACGGGGGCTTCTGCGAGTACATGCTGGCGCCCCAGACCGCGATCGTCCCGCTGCCCGAGAACCTCGAGTTCCGTCAGGCGACCCGGATGGGCTACCTCGGCACGGCGTACGCTGCGGTGAAGAAGCTCGGTCCACTCGCGGGCAAGACGATCATCGTCAACGGCGCGACCGGAACACTCGGCGTCGGCGTGACGATGCTCGCGCTCGCGATGGGCGCCGCGCGGATCTTCGCCGTCGCGCGCGGCGGCTCGACTCCTCGAGCGACTCCGCGCCCTCGCCCCCGAGCGGATCCACGCCTTCTCGAACGTGGACGGCGGCACGGCGGCGTGGGTCCACTCGCTGACCGACGCGCGCGGCGCCGACGCCATGATCGACACGCTCGGCGCCGTCGCCTCGCTCGAGTCCATGCGGGACGCCATGTACGGCGTTCGCCGGGGCGGACGCATCGTCAACATCGGCGGCACGGCGGGTGAGCTCGGCGTCGATGTGAAGTGGTGGATGGACGAGCAGATGGAGCTCATCGGATCCGTGTGGTTCACCTCGGCCGAGGGCATCGAGCTGTCGCGGATGATCGGCTCCGGAGCGATCGACATGTCGATCCTGGAACCCAGGAGCTGGCCGTTCGAGCAGATCAACGACGCCATCTCCGGGGTCGCCAGCGGCGAAGGCGGGTTCACGAGCTACCTCGTGGAGATCGATGCGGGGAGCCGGCGATCATGACCGACGTCACGACCGATCCCCCGATGATCCCCGCCGAGGTGGTCGCCGCACTCGAGGCCGTCGTCGGCGACGGCGCGGTGTCCGTCGAGCCGACCGTGCTGCGCGAGTTCACGGACGCCTACTGGATTCCCGGAGACACGACGTACGCGGCATCCGCGATCGTCCAGCCGACGACCACCGAGCAGGTGCGGGAGATCGTGGGGATCGCGAACCGCCACGGGATTCCCGGTCTGGCCGCTCAGCCAGGGACGCAACCTCGGCCACGGTGGGCCGTCACCGCGCGTGCGAGGCTCCATCCAGATCGGGTTCCAGCGGATGAACCGCATCCTCGAGATCAACGAGGAGCTCGCGTACGCCGTCGTCGAGCCCGGTGTGACGTGGTTCGACCTCTACAACGCGGTCGCCGAGGCGGGCTATGACCTGCTCACGCCGTGTCCCGACCTCGGCTGGGGATCGATCATCGGCAATTCGATGGACGGGGGCCACACCTACCAGCACTACGGCGCCGACTACCTCATGCCCACGGGGTTCGAGGTCGTCCTGCCCGACGGGGACCTGGTCCGCACCGGGTTCGGCGGGGTGCCGGAGAGCTCGTCGTGGCACCTCACCAAGCGCGCACTCGGGCCGGCCCTGGAGTCGCTGTTCGTGCAGTCGAACTTCGGCATCGTCACGCGCATGGGCGTCTGGTTGAAGCGCAAGCCCGCGGCGTTCGCTCCGCTGACCCTCGTGATCGGCGACGACGCCGACCTCGAACAGGGCATCGACGTCATCCGGGAGCTGCTGCTCGGCGGCGACCTGGAGGGCGTTCCCGCTCTCTACTCGACGCTTCGCGCCGCGCACATGCTGCTGGATGCGCCGGTGCCGCCGGGGTCGCGACCGTTCACCAGGGAAGAGCTCGACGAGATCGGGAGCCGCCTGGGTGTGGGCGCCTGGGCCGCCCGCGCCGCGATCTGGGGAGACCCCGACGTCGTGAAGCTGAAGCTGCGCCGGATCAGCGATGCGTGGTCGCGCGTACCCAGCGGCGTCTGTCTCTCGCCTCGGGTCTACGCGGCCGACGAGCTGGGGCAGATCGAACTGTCGGCTGAGAAGATCCTCGCCGGCATTCCGACGCTGCAGGCGCTGCAGAGCGCTCCGCCGAACATCGGGCACGTGGATGTCTCGCCGAGCGGTCCCGCTGCGAGGGGCCTCGATCCGCCGCGCGGTCACCGCCATCCGCGAGCTGTTCGCCGCCGACGGACGTGACTTCGGCGTCGGGATCATGATCCCCAGCGCGCGCAGCGCGGTTGTCATCGCCGGCATCCGGTACGACAGCTCGGATGCCGATGCCGTCGTCGACGCGATGCAGCTGGCGCGATCGATCGTCCGCGAGCTGGGCGCGATGGGCTATGTCGACTCGCGTCCGCACCTGGAGTTCATGGACACCGCAGCGGACTTCTACTCGTTCAACGACGGAGCCCGCGGCCGGCTGCTGGAACGGGTCAAGGACGCTCTGGACCCCAACGGCATCCTCTCGCCGGGTCGCCACGGAGTGTGGCCGGCGGCGTATCGATCCGAGTCGTGCAGTGACGCGCGGCGTACGCGCCTGGCGGGGGAGGAGACGTGAGCCTCGACGAGATGGCGCCACCGGAGACGGAAGCTCCGGCGGTGCTCCGGGTGGACGAACTCGCCGTGGAGTTCCGGGGGGTCAAGGCCCTGCAGGACGTCTCGTTCTCGATTCCCAGGGGCGGCATCTCCTCGGTGATCGGCCCCAACGGAGCGGGCAAGACCACGCTGTTCAACTGCATCAGCGGGGTGGCCAAGCACCAGGGCACCGTCGAGCTCGACGGTCGTGACCTGAGCCGGCTGCGAGCCGACCGCCGGGCGACGCTCGGCATCGCGCGCACCTTCCAGACTCCGCTGCTCATCGCGAGCTCTCGCCGATGGAGAACGTGCTCCTGGGTGCGCACGCCGGCATCCGCGGCGGCGTCGTGGGACTGATCGTGCGCCGCCCGGCCGTGCGCGCCGATGAGCGCGCCGCGCGGGCACGCGCTGCCGAGCTCATGGAAGGGTCTCGGACTGGACCCGCACGACACCCGCCGCGCGGGGAGCCTGCCGCACGGCGATCGGCGGCGGGTCGAGATCGCACGCGCGCTCATCTCGGATCCCACGCTCCTGCTGCTGGACGAGCCCGCGGCGGGGCTGGGTGCCGACGAGACCGACCGGCTCCTCCTGGACATTCAGCAGCACGCCCTGGCGACGGGCATGACCTGCATCCTCGTCGAACACGACGTGGGGCTCGTCATGCGCGTGTCTCGTCACGTCGTGGTGCTGGACGCCGGCCGGCTCCTCGTCGCGGGCGACCCCCGTGAAGTGGCCGCCGATCCCCGCGTGATCGCCGCATACCTGGGGGACGACTGGTCGGAGGACCGGCAATGACAGGAACACTTCTTCGCATCGAGGGGCTCACCGCGCGGTACGGCACCGTGCAGGTGCTCCACGGCGTGGACCTCGAGATCGGCTCCGACGAGATCGTCGCGCTGCTCGGACCGAACGGCGCGGGCAAGACCACGCTGCTGCGCGCGCTCTCGCGGGTCGTGTCCAGTCGAGGCCGGATGGCCTTCGACGGCAGGGACATCTCGTCATGGAGCGGTGCTCGGACCGCGGCGTCGGGCGTCGGCCACGTGCCGGAGGGTCGAGGCACGTTCGTCGACCTGACCGTGGACGAGAACCTCCGGCTGGGTGCACTGGCACGTCCGCGCGAGCTGAAGTCCACCGCCGGCGCGGACCTCGACATGGTGTACGAGACATTCCCCGTCCTCCAGGACATGCGTCGGCGGACGGCGGGACTGCTCTCGGGCGGACAGCAGCAGATGCTCGCCGTCGGCCGGGCCCTGATGGCTCGGCCGAGGCTCCTGCTCATCGACGAGCCTTCGCTCGGACTCGCGCCGCTCGTCACCCGCCAGCTGTTCGACGTCCTCGCGCAGATCCGCACGCGGTGGTCGGTATCGCTGCTGATCGCGGAGCAGAACGCGCACCTGTCGCTGGAGATCGCCGATCGTGCGGTCGTGCTCGCGAAGGGCCGGGTCGCCGTCAGCGGCTCGGCGAAGGAGCTGGGCGACGGCGACGCGGTGCGCCGTGCGTATCTCGGCGTCGGCAACGACGAAGAAGGCGGAAAGGGGGCCGGTCGATGACCGAGTTGCTGCAGCAGACGCTCGACGGCCTCAGCGCAGGGCTGATCTACGGGATCCTGGCACTCGCGCTCAGTGTCGTCTTCCAGGGCACGGGGATGCTCAACTTCGCGCAGGGCGAGATGGCGACGCTGTCCGCGTTCGTCACGCTGGTCTTCCTTCAGCTCGGGATGCCGTTCTGGGCGGTGCTTCCGATCGTGATCGTCCTCTCCGCACTCGGTGGGGCCCTCATCGAGCGCACGGTCGTGCGACCGCTGGAGCGGTCGGGTGAGCTGCCTCTGCTCACCCTGGGTGTGGCGCTGCTGCTCGGGATCAACGCGCTGATGGCGATCATCTGGGGCACCAACTCGAGACCGTTCCCCAGCCCGTTCGGGCAGGGAGTGGTGACATTCCTCGGCCTGCGGATGACCTATCAGCAGCTCGGTTCGCTGATCACTCTGCTCGCGGTGCTGACCGTGACGGTCCTGGTGTTCAACAAGACGTCGATCGGACTTCGCCTTCGCGCCGTGGCGCAGAACCCGGACTCCGCGACGCTGCTGGGTCAGCACCGGGGGAAGTGGCTGATGATCGGCTGGGCGATCGCGGCGGCCGTCGGCGCGTTCGCCGCGCTGGTGGCGGCGCCCGTGCTGACGCTCTCCCCGGGGATGATGACCTTCCCCCTGCTGCTGGCGCTCGCTGCGGCGACGCTGGGAGGTCTCACCAGCAGGGTCGGTGCGGTCGTGGGAGGCCTGATCGTCGGTGTGTCGAACAGCCTCGCCGGCCGCTACATCCCGGGACTGGACGGCGACCTCGCCATCGTCGTCCCGTTCGTGATCACCGCGATCGTCGTGGTGCTCAAACCCGCCGGCATCTTCGGCAAGGCAAGGACGGTGCGAGTATGAGACAGGTCAGCAGACTGATCGCCTCGCCTGGGGTGGATCATCGCCTTGGGCATCGGCGCCATCCTTCCCCTCCTCGTCTCGGACTTCGACCTGCTGGATCTCAGCCGGGTCCTGACGCTGGCGATGGCGGTCGCCGGGCTCAACCTCCTGGTGGGACACTCGGGGCAGATCAGCGTCGGCCACGGTGCGATCTTCGGGCTCGGCGGGTACGCCGCGATGATCCCCGTCGTCAGCTTCGGCTGGCCGTGGTGGGCCGGCGTCCTCCTCGCCGCGGTGCTGAGCCTCGCGTTCGGCATCCTGCTCGGGATCCCGGCGCTGAAGATGGGTGGCGCCAACCTCGGCCTGCTCACGATCGCGGTCGCCGTCGTCTTCCCGCTGCTGCTCATCCGCTTCCAGCCGCTCACCGGTGGGACGTTCGGGATGTTCCTGCCCAGCCCTGCGATCTCGCTGCCCGATTCGGGGTTCACGTCCCGTCAGCTCGAGTTCTGGGTGTGCCTGGTGGTGCTCGCCGTGGTGCTCGTCGCCCTGCGCAACCTCGTCCACGGTCGGCTCGGCCGGGCGCTGGCTGCGGTGCGCACCAGTTCGCTCCTCGCAGCAGCCAACGGCATCGCCGTGAACCGCGTGAAGCTGATCGCGTTCGCGGTGAGCTCGACCGTGGCCGGCATCGCCGGCGCGCTGTACGCCCTGGTGGTCTCGATCGCGGTGCCCGACAGCTACGTCTTCACCTTCTCGATCACCCTCCTCGCCGCGAGCGTGATCGGGGGCAGCCGGAGCTGGGCGGGCGCCATCATCGGAGCCGCGATCATCGTCTACCTCCCGACCCTCGCCGAGGCGTTCGTCGGGGGGCAGGCAGCGGGCAACTGGTCGCAGTTCGTCTACGCGGCCGGCCTCGCGCTGTGCCTCATCGTCGCTCCCTCCGGCATCGCCGGCGCAGTGACGAGTCTGCTGGGACGTGCCGTCGCGTACGTCCCCATGAAACGTGCGGTCGTCGAACGATCGACGGATATGAGAGCGACATCCTCCGCACCCTGAGCTTCCTCTCGCGGAAGCCATCATCCGAAATCACACGAAAGGCACTTCAATGAAGAAGCATGCAGTAGCTGCGGTCGCATTGGCGGCGACCATGGCGATCCTCCTCGCGGGATGCACGGGGCGAGGCGAGCCGGCCCAAGGGGCGTCGGACGAGACCGGCGACATCGTCATTCGGGCCAGCTACCCGCTCAGCGGGCCGCTCGCGTCGGCGGGACTCTCGGCGACGGGAGTGTCGGCCTACTTCGACGCGGTCAACGCGGCGGGAGGCATCGACGGGCGCCAGATCGACTTCGAGGCCGTCGACGACGCGTTCGATCCGGCGCGCCAGGTGTCGAACAACCAGCAGTTCGTCGAGCAGGACGACGCGATCATCGTCATCAACTTCGGCGGCATCTCGGTCGCGGCACGGCCGCCACTCAACAACGCCGGCGTGGCCCAGATCGTCCAGGGCGGCGAGACGGAGCTGAGCGACACCGAGGCGTTCCCCTTCTCCCGCGCGTTCGTGCCCGACATCGCCTGGGAGGGCGAGCTGCAGGGACGCTACATCACCGAGACGTTCCCCGACGCCAACGTCGGATTCGTCGGGTTCAACAACGCCTTCGCCGACAGCCAGCTCAACGGCCTGGAAGCCGGCGGCATCACGCCGGGCACCGTCATCAAGCTTCCCCCGGGCCAGGCCGACGTCGCCTCGCAGGTGACGGAGCTGCAGGCGGCGGGAGTGGACGTGCTCGTGGTCACGCAGGGGCCGCCGACCATCGGCGCGCTCCTGTCGTACATGGGTGAGATCGGCTACCACCCCACCCTGTTCATCGGCAGCCCCTATGCGGACTTCGCGAGCACGGTGATCCCCGCCGGTGCGGACAACGTGACGGGCGCGCTGTCGTATCAGTGGTTCAAGGACCCGCAGAACCCCGCCGTGGAAAGCGACGAGGCCATCGTCCAGTTCACGGAGGACATGGCCGAGTACTCGCCCGACGGCGACCCGACGCAGACCTTCACCCTCACGGGGTACGGACTTGCTTCGGCGATCGTCTCCGCGCTCGGCGAGGCGAACGAGATCACGAGCGAGGGCTTCCTGGAGGCGTGGGACGCCCTGTCCGGCGTCGAGAACCCGATGCTCATCGAGGGTGCGAGCCTGAACGGCGGCCCGGGCGGGCGGCTGGTGTACCAGTACCGCCTGCACACGTTCGACGGAACGAGCTGGATCCCCGACGGCGAGATCGTCGACGTCGTGGACGACGGCATCGTCGAGTAGGGCGGAGGCGCGCTCGGGCAGGACGCCGGTCGTCCTGCCCGGTCGCGCACTAACGTAGATTGCGCCCGCGACCAACGGGTGCGCGCGAGGAAGGTGGAACGTGGCACGACTGACACGCGAACAGAGCAGGGCGCTCACACGTGAGAAGCTGCTCACCTCCGCGGGCGATGTCGTCGCGAGGGAGGGGTACGACGGTGCGTCGGTGGAGCGGATCGCCGACGAGGCCGGATTCTCCAAGGGAGCGTTCTACTCGAACTTCGCGTCGAAGGAGGACATCCTGCTCCACCTTCTCGAAGGCAACGCCGGCAACGATGTCCGCGACCTGACGGAGCTGCTTCAGGACCTGACGGATCCCGATCTGGTGATCGACGCGATCGTGCGATGGAGCGATGCGCGGGCGGCCGAGCAGAAGTGGGGGATCATCGCGATCGAGTTCCTCCGCCGGGCGAAGGCGGATGGGACCCTCACCGACCGAGAACGGAGTCTGTTCGTTTCGCAGTGGGAGTCCATCGGGCGGCTCCTCATCGCCAAGCTCTTCCCCGACGCGGATCCGCCGGTCAGCCCGATCGACTTGGGGGGGATCGTGCTCGATCTCACCTACGGAGGCATCTCCAGCTTCCTGGAGGTCAACACCACAGGGGGAATGATCCGTCAGGTGCTCGAGGCCCTTCGCATCGCCGCGGCGCACAGGAGCGGGTTTCCCCCTAGAAGCTGACGGAAGCGGCGCTCCGAAGCATCCTCTAGGTACCAAATGGTATTGAAATACTCTGAGGTACGATGGATGCATCACACTGGCCGCGGACGTCGCTCAGGAGGAGACGTGAGAGAAGCAGAGATCCGAAGCACAGCGCTCGTCGAAACCGATCGGGGGACGCGCTACGCGAAGCAGCTCGTCTCTCACCTCAGCCGCCGCACCGGCGGCGAATGGGAGGCGGACGCTGCCCATGGCTGGGTGGACATCGACGGGAGTCGAGCGGAGGTCGAGGCGGCCGAGCGTGGTGTGATCCTCCGCGTGGAGGGCCCTGTCGAGCGCGTGGCTCTCCTGGAGGATGTCGTCGGTCGCCATCTCGCGAGTTTCGGCGAGAAGGATGGGCTCGTCGTGCGATGGCATCGAAGCGATGGCACGCCGGGTTCGGTGCAGCCCGCAGCGCGGCCTCGGTAGTCCCCTGCCGGAGGCCGGATCGCCCGCGTCCGAGAGCACGCGGGTCGGCGAGAGTGCGACGCTCGCGGACCGTCAGGATCTCGAGAGCGCGATCAGCTCGCTCCGAGAACTCGCATCCGCCTTGCGCAGAAGGTTCGAGACGTGGAACTTGACGGTGTTCTCGCTCACGCCGAGCTCGGTCGCGATGTCGCGATTCCTGCGACCGACGCCGACCAGCCGCAGCACCTCCTGCTCGCGTTCGCTGAGGGGAACTCGCAGGATCCGCGGTTCCGGCGCGGTCGGGGGATCGAGTGGAATCCTGATCCGAAGATCGGATCCCCATCCGGCAGTCGAGGAGACGCCGAGCTCCCCTCCCAGCGCGGTCACCCGCTCGGCGATGGGCCGCAGCGAGTCGTCGTGGGCGGTCAGCTCGCCCCGGCCGTCGTCGCGAACCGCGATGAGAAGGTTCAGTCCGTCGCAATCCCACTGAATGCGGACGCGCCTCGTCGCGCCTTCGTCGACCAGGGCGAGCACCGCGCTCCTGACGATCGCGCGGGCTGCGTGGGCGACCTCCCCGGGAAGTGCGCGGCCAGTGGCGGGCGGTTCGACGAACTGCACGTCCAGGTCGCTGTGCCGCACCAGCGGCCTCAAGTCATTGCGCAAGCGTGCGAACGCGCCGGTCACCGGTTCGATCATGCTGCTTCGCAGCTGGTCGGTCTGCTCGCGCAGGCTGACCAGTGCTCCAGCGGCGACATCGATCGCCATGGTGCGGGCAGCACGGTCGCTCAGTTTCGCCGATCGCAGCGTGGCCAGGATCGACTCGAGCGTGAGCGCGTGATGGTCGGCCTGGTCGGCGACGATACGCGCGTGCTCTGCGAGGGTGTGACGGGACGTCGGGACCATCCATACAGCCAACCTTGCCCTACCCGATCCTCGACTTCCACCCGCAACTACCGTCGGAACAGGTAGGGAAAACCATGCGAGAGGATAGGCCTCCCGGTCGGAATCGCCGTCCACGATGGGCTCATGACTCTCACGATCACGTCGCCGACGGGAGCGATGTCGCTCATCGCGCAGGAGCTGCTGCTGGCATCGGAGCGAACCGCTGTCCGGCAGGCTGACGAACTGAGCAACCTGGCCGACCTCGCGCTGCAAGCCGAGCGGACGTTCGTGTTCGGTGCGGGCCGCTCGGGTCTCGCCCTCAAGATGACGGCGATGCGACTGATGCACCTCGGCTTGGACGTCCACGTCGTCGGGGAGGTGACTGCACCGGCCATCTCGAACGGGGACCTGCTGCTGGCGGCCAGCGGCTCGGGGACGACCGCGAGCGTGCTGCGGGCCGCGCAGCTGGCCTCCGCTGCCGGCGCTTCGGTTGGAGTGATCACGACTGACCCGCACTCTCCCCTTGCCGCACTGGCGGCCGTCAGCGTCCACGTCCTCGCCGCGGAGAAGCGCGACACTTCGGACGCGGCCTCCCGCCAGTACGCCGGGAGCCTGTTCGAGCAGAGCGTCGTCGTCATCGGCGACGCACTCTTCCACACCCTCTGGCAGCGGTCCGGCGTCTCCGCCGACGAGCTGTGGGAGCGGCACGCGAACCTCGAATGACCGCTCCATCGGTTCACCCCCGCGCTTACGCGCCCACCACCACACAAAGAAAAGAGACACGTATGAAGCTTCAGTTCGCCATGGACACCCTGACCACCGATGCCGCCCTGGAACTGGCCGCTGCGGCCGCGCCGCACGTGGACATCCTCGAACTCGGGACTCCGCTCATCAAGAGCGCCGGGCTGTCGGCGATCACGGCGATCAAGTCGGCCCACCCCGACAAGGTGATCCTCGCCGACCTCAAGACGATGGATGCCGGCGAGCTCGAGGCAGACATCGCGTTCCGTGCCGGTGCGGACCTCGTGACGGTTCTCGGCGTGGCCGACGACAGTACCATCGCCGGCGCGGTCAAGGCGGCGCAGGCTCACGACAAGGGCGTCGTCGTGGATCTGATCGGCGTAGAGGACAAGCCGCAGCGGGCGAAGGAGGTCATCGGGTTGGGAGCCGTCTTCGTCGAGATGCACGCGGGTCTGGACGAGCAGGCGAAGGACGGCTACTCGATCAAGTCCCTCCTCGATGACGGCGAGGCGTCGGGTGTGCCATTCTCGGTGGCCGGCGGTGTGAACACCTCGTCGATCGTCGCAGTACACGCATCCGGGGCCAAGATCGCGGTCGCGGGCAGCGCGATCTACAGCGCTCGCGACGTCGGTGCCGCGGCTGCTGAGTTGCGCACCGCGATCGCCTGACCGAGCTCACATTGCAGCCCTGAGCCGCTCCAGCGCGGCGGTCTCGGCCTCGTACATCGCCATCACGAGCTCGCCGACCGGCGGCGGCACGTCGGCGGCTTCGTCGCGGGCGCGCTGGAGCTCCCAGCGCGCCGCGGCGGTCTCGGGACCGCCGTCGATCAGCGCGCGCAGCTCGTCTCCGGGCGGGAGCGCGGTATCGACGATCGGATCCCAGGCGTCGGCGGCGGCCCTCCACGCGTCCGCCCCGAGATCGCGTCCCAGCAGCTCCGCCGCCTCATCGAGAAAGTCCGCGTAGAGCCCGCGGAGGTGCGCGCCGTGGGCGGCGTCGGTGTAGATCGACGCGCGCAGGCTGCCGATGCCGAGCCCGTCGGCGAACACGTTCGGCCAGCCCTTCTTGTTGCGGGTATCGGCGGTCATCCGCGCCCACTTGCGCCACGCGGGCAGCGAGAACGAGTCCGACTTCTCGCTCAGATGCTCGACCTGAAGCCGGAGTCCTTCCTCGACGGCCGGACGCAGGTCAAGGTCGATCCGCTCCGGATCGATCGTGACCAGCCGGTGCTTGTAGGAGCCGACGCGCGCCCGCGCCGCGGCCAGCCGCTCGGCAGGCACGACGATCGGCGCCGTCGAGCGGTCGTCGACCGCATAGGAGTCGCCGTTGCGCTCGTAGACGATCACTGGCGGGCCGCCGTAGCCGTCGCGCCACTCCGGCTCGTTGCGGTGCCCGAGCGTGTAGGTGTCGATCCAGGCGATCGCCGGCAGGCCGGTGTCGAGCTGGGCGTCGAGCGCCGCCGCGGCGCCCTTCGCGCCGCCGGTCTCGTGCAACTCGGCGTGCAGCCCGAGCCGCTCGGCGGTCCCGCGCGCCCACCGGTCCGGGTACTGCCACTGGCGCCGGAAGCCGAGCGTGAGCACACGCGCGCGGAACGGGAGCGAGTCGAACTCCCACAGGATGTAGCCCGCGCCGAGTCCGCCGCCGACCCCGAGCACCATCGCCTCGGTCAGCGGCTCGCCCGTGTGCGGCGCGACCACACCGAGGTTGGCCAGGACGTTGGCGAACGCGGCGGTGTCGCCGTCGAGCCCGCCGCGGAATTCCCACGCGGTGTCGCCGTGGAGCTCGCCGCGGAACTCCCTCGCGGTGTCGCCATCGACGAGGTGGCGACGGGCGACGGTGTAGCGCTCGCCGGTCTTGCGCATGCGTTCGCGGACGAGGTGCTTGAGGTGCTTGCGAGCGGTCATCTGGAGTTCTCCAAACGGCGTCGGCGCCCGGGCTCCACGCGACCGAGGCCCGCCGGATAGGGGAACGGTGCACTGCTCGCTCGTTCGTTCCCCGAGGAAACAGATCCCCTTTGCCCCCGCATCGTCGGCCGGCGTGGACGGCCGATCAGGAGGTCCGGCGCGGAGGAACCCGCCGTGGTGCCAAGAATACTCCGGACCGCGGTCATGGAGCCCCTGTTGCCGGAGAATGCGTTTGATCTGCACGATCCCGGCGACACGCAGCCGGCGAGCGTTGAGAGGGCCCGCACGCGCCTCTCGACGACCGCGCCCGAGGAAGATGACCGCCAGGACCGCCGCCGAGGCGGGGGCGACGCCGGTGGCTTGGCGAGTCGAGTTCGGGTGAGGGGCGCGGCCTAATGCTTCTTGTGCGCGGTATCCCCCTGGTGCCAGGCGTCCCGCTTGTGCGCCTGGTCTGCCTTATGCGCCTCTTGCACCGCATCGGACGCGGCGCTCATGTCGTGTTCGTGCTCCTTCGCGTGCTTCTCGGCGCGCTTCTCCTTGAGCGTCCTGGTGGCCGGCTTCTTCACGTGATGCTCGTGCGGCGACTTGTCAGGCATGATCTCTCTCCAATAACCCACTGTACCCGCGACTCCGGCGGTTCGATCGGTTCAATAGACCCCTGCGCCGCAGATGGTGATGACGATCTTCCGCGGGCGTGCCCTGCCTTCGGGCGGCGACCCCCGGAACCTCGCTACGATCGGCTCAGATGGCCGCCCCGGCCAGGCTCGGGAGGATCTGGGTCGTGGATGGCAGCGACCGGCACATGATCGAAGCGGACACGGCGGTGGCCGAGGCCCGGTGGGGGGACGCGCGTGCCGCGTTCACTGCGGCGCTCGCCGACGGCCCCGCTCCCGACGCGATGGACGGCCTCGGCCGCTGCCTCTGGTGGCTCGGCGAGACCGATGAGGCCGTCGCGACCCGCACTCGGGCGTACGGCGCGTACCGGCGCGCCGGACGGAGCGACGAGGCTACGCGCGTGGCCGTCTGGCTCGCACTCGAGCACGCCGCTGCGCCCGGACGGGAGGCGTTGGCGCGCGGCTGGATGATGCGCGCCGAGCGGTTGGTCGAGGAGACCGGGTCCGTCGGCGCGGGATGGCTCGCCCTCGCACGGAGCGTGCGCGAGACCGACCCGCTCAGGATCGTGGACTTCGCCGACGAGGCGCTCGCGTCCGCCAGGGCGAACGGCGATCCGGCGCTCGAGATCCGCGCACTCGCGCGATCGGGGCTCGGACTGACGCTCGCTGGACGGACGGCGGACGGCATCGCGCGGCTCGACGAGGCGATGGCCGCCGCATCCGCCGGCGAAGCGGATCAGCCCGAGGTGTTCGCCGAGGCGTGCTGCGACATGGTCGCCGCCTGCGAGGCGACCCTCGACGGGCGGCGTCTCGAGCAATGGGGTCGGGCGGCCGAGCAGTTCATGGACCTGCGACCTCACCCGTCGCTGCTCGGATTCTGCGGGTCGTGCTGCGCGGGCATCCTCGCCGCGCGCGGCGACCTCGCCGCGGCGGAGCGCTGGCTGACCTGGACGATCGACCGGCTCGCCCGCGGCGGCCACGCCTCGAGGTGCGTCGATCCCAAGGCGCGGCTCGCCGAACTCAGGGTGTCGCAGGGTCGTATCGAAGAGGCGGAGCGCCTCCTGACCGGCATCGAAGCGAGGCCGGAGTCCCTCCGCGCGGTCGTCGCCGTCCACGTTGTGCGCGGGGAACTCGGCGCTGCGTCGTCCGCGCTTCACCGGCGACTCGCCAAGGTCGGCGCCGACTCGACCGCGGCGATTCCGATCCTCACGATGCTCGTCCCGATCCAGGTCGATCGCGGTGACCTGGACGGCGCCGCGACCTCGGTCGAGCGCATCGGTACCCTGGCCGCCGAAGTCGGCGGTGAACTGCAGTCCGCATACGCCGAGATCGCCGCTGGACGCCTCGCGCTGGCACTTCGCGAGGCCGATCGGGCGGCCGACACGCTCCGGCGGGCGACGGAGCGGTTCGACCGCGTCGACGCTCCGATCGAGGCCGCTCGAGCGCGTGTCCTGCTCGCCGAGGCCTTGGCTGCCTCGGACATCGGAGTCGGCCGCAGCGGAGGCGCGCGCCGCGTCGGCCGTACTCGACGCCGCAGGCCTGGTCGCCGAGGCGGATCGGGCCGATGCGCTCGCACGATCGCTCGGCGGGCGGGGACGGGTGGGACCGAAGCGGGTGGGCGTGCTCACGAAGCGGGAGACGGAGGTGCTCGGCCTCATCGCCGAGGGGCTGAGCAACGCCCAGATCGCCGACCGGCTGTTCATCAGCGTCGCGACTGCCGGGCACCACGTGAGCAACGTGCTCGGCAAGCTCGGGCTGCGGAGCCGGACCCAGGCGGCCGCCTACGCACACCGCCTGGGATCGGGCTGATCCGAACCACCGGACCTGCTCACGCGGCGCTCGGCTCTCCCAGCGCCCCGATCTGCATCAGCACCGCGAAGATGTCCGGCGACGCCCATGCCTCGGCGATGAGCCCGTTCTCGATCCGGAAGACGTCGATCTCCCCGGCAGTCACGGCCCGTCCGGTCGGAGGCGTCCCGAGGAACTCGCCCTGATGGGTCGCGGTGGTCGTGACCCGCGCGACGACCTTGTCGCCGTCGGCGAGGAGTTCCTCGATCGAGACCTGAGCGTCCGGGAAGGCGGAGAACCAGAATCGACCCTCCTCGATCACGCCCTCGCGACCCTGGCTGGTCGATGAGTTGTTGACGAAGTCCTCGGTCACCTGACCGGCCGCCGTCTCGAGATCCTGCCTGCCCCACGCCTCGAAGAACCGGCGCACGACGTCCTTGTTCGTAGTTGACATGGTGATCACTCCTCGCTTCGGGTACCTGTGTGGCACACGTTGCCACCCGGACAGGCTCGAAGCATGGGGAGATCTCGCCATCTCCGCGCGGACCGCGTCCTCCGTCGATCAGCCCCCGGCCGCGACCCGCGTCCGCTCCCGCCCCCCGCGCGCAGGCGCGGGATCCACAGCTCGCGCATCACCTCGCGCTCCTACGTCGGGTCCCACAATCCGGCCACGCGCCGGATGGCAGGGTACCGACGCCATGTTCACGCTGCCGGGTGAGCGGCGGCATGAACGCAAGCTGTGAGCCTGCACATGTCGCCGGCGTAACGTCCGATCATGAGTGACACGCACGGATCCATCCGCCCCCCGCCCGCCGTCCCCGACGTGCAGATGCACCTCTTCCACGCGGCCAACGCCGAACATCGCCATGTTGCGGCCTTCTGGGCGCAGTACGACCTGGCCCCTGAGAGCCGCCGCCGATGGTCCGACGCGGCCGCGGCGTATTGGCGGTCGGCCGCCACGACGCGGGTCGGCGTGGACCGGCACGAGTCGACATACCACTGAGGGCGTCGCCGGGTGAATCTGAGTAGGGCTCAGTATCTGCGCAGCCTTGAGATTTGTGGACCGCGATCGTCATCCTCCTCGTCGCATGGGCGATAGGAGCATGGCTCTCCCCTCGACTGAATGGGTGTGCGCCGACCGGGCCCAGAGTCGGGTTCGATCACCGCGAGCGGCGCGATTCGGGCAGTTCGAGCGGGTAATGCACGCCGGTCAGCTCCTCGGAGACCGTCCAGAGACGGGCGGCGACCGCCTCGTCGGATGCCGCGGCAGCGCGGGTCACGAGCACGGGCGGTCCGGCCATCTCCCGCTTGTTCCCGGGTCCCACGTAGCTGGCTCCATCGATCGCCTCGGTCGCCGCGAACACCGTCGGAAGGGCACCGTCGGCGGCGGACTGGGCGAAGAGGCGGACCGCGACTCTCGCGAGGAGGTTGAGCGCCGCGTTCGTCGAACTCGAGTTCAGGCTCGTCGCGGCCATCCCGGGGTGCGCGGCCATGGCGAGCACCGGGGAGCCCGACGCATGCAGTCGCCGCTGCAGCTCGAGCGTGAAGAGGAGATTGGCGAGCTTCGACTGGCTGTACGCACGTGAGCCTCCGCGGTACTCGCGGGTGTGCCAGTTGAGGTCGTCGAAGTCGATGGTGCCGGCCTTGTGGGCACCACTCGCGATCGTGACGACGCGCCCGCTGATGTGCGGGAGCAACAGGTTGGTCAGCGCGAAGTGGCCGAGGTGATTCGTGCCGAACTGCAGTTCGAATCCGTCCGTCGTGTGCCCGAATGGTGGCACGAGCACCCCGGCGTTGTTCACCAGCACGTGGATGTCTCCGGTCCAGGCGTCCGCGAAGCCGTGAACGGACGCGAGGTCGGCGAGGTCGAGGTGTCGCACCTCGGTCGACCCGACGATGGTCGCCGCCGCGGCGATGCCGCGTTCGAGGTCGCGGACCGCGAACACCACGTGCGCACCGTGGTCTGCGAAGACCCGGGCCGCCTCGAGGCCGATTCCGCTGTTCGCCCCGGTGACGACGAACGTCTTTCCATCGAGGCGCGGAACTCGATCGGTTGTCCAGGTCGGTGCTGTGGCTGATACGCGGCCCATGATGGTCCCTCGTCTCGTGGTGTACATCGCCTCAGACGGCGATGACGATCTTTCCGCGAGTATGGCCGGCCTTCAGACGGAGGATCGCTCGGGCACCTCGCTCAGTGGATAGGTCTTGTCGATCACCGGCATGACCTTGTCGGCCTCGATGAGCTCGGTCAGGAACTGCAGGTCGGCGTGGTTCGGCTCCGAGGCGAGCGGTCGCAGTCTGCGGTCGAACCGCGACAGCAGCATGGCTTGGATCCATCCCCTGCCCCCGACCCACCGATTGCCCTGTTCGCTGCCGACGACACGAGGGTGCCGCCAGGGCTGAAGAGCCGTCCGTAGCTGCGACAGGGAGCGATTGCCGCCCATGTCCAGGATCAGGTCGTAGCGCTGGTCGCTCTCGGTGAAGTCTTCCCGGGTGTAGTCGATGACGTGGTCGGCGCCGAGCGAGCGGACCAGGTCGACCTTGGCGGTGCTGCACACGCCGGTCACCTCGGCACCGAACGCCTTGGCGATCTGCACCGCGAACATGCCCACCCCGCCGGACGCGCCGATGATCAGGACCTGCTGGCCGGGCTGGATGCCGCCGGCATCGCGGAGCGCCTGCAGTGCGGCGATGGCGGACGTGGGGACGGCCGCGGCCTGCTCGAAGGTCAGGTTCGCCGGCTTGCGGGCGAGCTTGTCCTCGTGGGCGGCGGCGTACTCGGCGAAGGAGCCGTCGCAGGTGCCGAACACCTCGTCGCCGACCGGAACCGGGTCACGTCCGAGCCGACCGCCTCGACCGTGCCCGGCGACATCCATGCCGCGGACACGCAGCCTTGGGCGCGCGGAATCCGAAGCCCACGACCCGCAGCAGGTACGGCTGGCCCGTCATCAGGTGCCAGTCCCCGATGTGGACGCCGGCCGCGTGGACGCGCACGAGCACCTCGTCGTCGCCGACCTCGGGGCGGTCGATCTCCTCGAGGCGCAGCACGTCGGGGACTCGCCGTAGCTGTCCTGCACGATCGCCCGCATCGTGGTGACCATCGGCTGCGACGCATCGCTCATCGTCGCTGCGTGTTCTGAATGGGTTCTCATGACGCTTCTCCTTGACGCGTACCGCGTTTACCGTACTTAGTACGAGACGTATCGTACTAAGTACGAAATCGCTACGTCCGGGAGGAACTGATGCTGAACCAGACCAGCGTGAGTCCGCGAAACGCGCCCCGACTCAGCCGGGAGCGGGTGCTGCGCGGCGCCGTCGCGATCGCCGACGCCGGCGGGCTCGGGTCGCTGACCATCCGCTCGCTCGCCCAGCGAGCTCGGCGTCAAGCCGATGTCGGTCTACCACTACGTCGCCAACAAGGACGAGATCCTCGACGGCATCGTCGATCTCGTCTTCAGCGAGATCGAGCTGCCCGTCGCCCGGCGGCGACTGGCGCGCGGAGATGCGTCGGCGGGCGACACTCGGCCCGGCAGGTGCTGCGGCGCCACCCCTGGGCGATCGGGCTGCTGGAGTCGCGGACCACCCCGGCCCGGCGACGCTGCGCCACCACGACGCGGTCATCGGCACCCTGCGCGGGGCCGGCTTCTCGGTGGAGATGACCGCCCACGCCTACGCCCTGCTCGACAGCTACATGTACGGCTTCGCGCTCCAGGAGGCGGCGCTGCCGTTCGAGGGCCCCGACAGCGTCGCCGAGGTCGCCGAGCCGATCATGCAGCAGTTCCCGGCCGACGAGTACCCCCACCTCGTCGAGATGGCGACCGAGTACATCCTCCAACCCGGCTACGACTTCGGCAACGAGTTCGAGTTCGGGCTCGACCTGATCCTCGACGCCCTCACCCGGACCCTTCCCGACACCACCACCGACTCGACCACCTGAATGGATCGCCCTCGATGCCGCCTTCGGGGAGCGTGATCGCGACGATCGTGTGAGGTCCGCGCCAGATCGCGCAGCCCATGCCTGCGCCTAGCGGGTGACGGGCGCATACGCCTCGGCGCGGACATCCGCCGCCTCACGCGACGCGCCCACGAAGCGCGCCGTGTCCGACACGGCGGCGGTGAGCAGGGCGACGAGTCGATCGTCGGGATCCCGACGCACGCCCGCGCGATCCCATCGACGGCGCCGGTCACGATGTCCCGGCACTGCCGCACGGTCATGCCCGGGCGGCCCGGACCGACTTCCTCGATGAACCGGATGGCCCAGGCGTCGGCGGCGGGGGCGGCGCGGAGGGCGGCCTCCGCGAGTTCGCGCGACTCCGCGGCGAGCTCGTCGTCGCGTTCCGCGAGGACCGCTGAGGGCGGCGCGCAGCCCCACGGCCTGCGAACGCTGGCGCTCCTCGGCGGCGATGGGCAGGGCGGCGTTGGCGGCTCGCACGGCGAGCAGGACGTCGAGCAGCGGGTCGTCGCTCGTCAGGCCGATGACCGTCGGGATGAGCGGCGTAAGCCGGGCGCGGCCGGCTTCGCTCGTCTGGTCGTTCACCATCCGTGCGAGATGCGCGAGGGTGCCATGCGTACACGCTGGATGGTCGCTCCAGCGCTCGCCCGCGAGGTACGACGCGAATTCCATGAAGCAGGCCCCGCGCCGTGGCGAGCGGTGCCGGCCCGGGGAGAGAATCGGCATGACATCCGGGTGAGCCATCGCGTCGCGCATGGGACCTCCCTCGCTCCTTCCACTGTGCGCCTGCCGCAGCCGCGATTCAAGTCCTCGGCCGGATGTCGCTGAGCCATCGCGGCGCGCAACCAATGGAACCCGGCGGCGGGTCCGCCGTCATCTACCGCGTGTGCTCGCTCGCGGGACTCGAGCACGAGGTCGGGGCATCCGTGGTCGGTATGTGGAACGGCGCCGCGAGCGAACTCAACGGCGCCGTCTTCACCTTGGGTGACTGAATCTCAGGCGGCGGTGAGCGGCCCGATCTCGAGCACCGTCGACCCGTCGGCGCAGACCGGGATCTGCGCGGTGCCGACGACGCCGGGGCCCGCGCCGTCCGACGTGACGTAGGCCCGCAGGTGGTCCGCCGTCATCGCCTCGCAGCCCCACGCTGCGGGGTCAGGCGCCGAGCCGAGCACGATGGCGGCGTCGCCGTTCGCGAGCACGAACGGCTCGCCCATGTCGCCGACCGTCCACGACGAGCCGATCCGGGTACCGTCGGCCGACTCCACGATGAGGCCGGGCCATCCCCACATCGAGCACGGGGTGTCCGACGCATTCGCGAACACCAGCTCGAATCCAGAGGCCCCGACGACCGACAGGTCCGGCCGAGAGATGAACTCGAGAGTCAGCTGCTCGTCCTGGCACTTGGCGGGGAGCGGCTCCGGTTCCTCAGGAGGGGTGACCTCGCCCGGTGCGCCGTGGAGGGCCACCAGGGGTCCGAGCCAGAGCGTCCACGTTCCGTCCGTGCAGACGGAGATCTGGGCGTCGTCGACGATCCCGCCACCGGCTCCGTCCGAGGAGATGTAGGCCCGCAGGTCGGTCGGACGTCGCCTCGGACAACCCGACACGGACGGGAGGACCGTCGTGCCTTCTGCGACGGCCTGGCCGCCGTTCGGGGGCAGGACCACCAGCCTGCTCGTCGATCCGGACGCGAGCGCCCAGGTGAGGGTTCCGCCATCGGCGCCCTCCGCGACCAGGCCGGGCCACCCGTCGAACGAGCACGGTTGCGACCCGGCGTTCGTGAAGACCAGGTCGAACCCGAGGGCCTCCGGGGTCGACCGGTCGGGGCGGTCGCGGTAATCCATGGTGAGCTGCCAGTCCTCGCAGTGGTCCGGGCCCGCCTGCCAGGCGTGATCGTCCTTGTCGGCCTGGGAGGTCGCCGGGGCCTCTTTCCCCGCGGGTCCGCCGCCGTCGTGGCGGTGGATGTCGTGCTCGCCTCGGCAGCCAAGACCTCGCTGGTCGCCGCGGATGCGGACGGCACGGCGATGGGGTCCAGCCCACCCGCGTCGGCCGCGCCCGCCACCATCGCCGATCCCCCGCTGAGCGTCGCCGTCAACGCCACCCCGGCGATCGCCCGAAACACCACCCTCTTGGTGTACATATACTTCCCTTCTGCGCCACCCGATGAGGCGACTCGGGGTGGACGCTAGCATATGGGCAGGTATCTTCCTATAGGTCCTGCGGCGATATCTTCCTATACTTCGGGGCGATATCTTCCTATGCTGTGTGCATGCCACGCAGACGGGAAGGGCGGCTGGTCGACCTCGAGGTCGACATTCTCGGCGCAGGTATCGAGCTCCAGGCCGAGGAAGACGACTTCTACGGCTTCGCACTCGCGAAGCGCATCGCGGACCGCGCCGGAGCCACCGCGCTCACCGCGCACGGCACCCTCTACAAGGCGCTCAGCCGCCTCGCCGAACGCGGCCTCGTCGAATCCGAATGGGAGGACCCGAGCATCGCCGCAGAAGAGGGCCGCCCTCGGCGGCGGCTCTACCGGGTGACCGGCGCGGGCGTGGTCGCCTATCGGGCGGAGACCGAGCAGCGCACCGTGCTCGCACCGAGCCCGAGATCGGCGTTCGCGTGAGCGCCGTCACGCTCGGGCCCGACGGCGGGGTCGAGCCGAGGCATCCGCTCGCATTCGACACCGGGCGGCGGGGCGCGTGGACACAGCGGTACTCGCCTGGTGCCAGTGGTACACCGCCGACCTGCCCGACGATGTCGCGGCCGAACGCCGGGCCGAACTCGCCTCCGACCTCTTCGAGGAACGTGAGCACTCGGTCGCCCGTGCAACGGGATCGATCCTCTGGCGGGCGGTCCGCGGCATCCCGGCCGACCTCGCCTGGCGTGGGCGCGGCTGCGCCGCGCCGCTGTCGGCGCACCGAGGGGCACGTTCCCGCTCGCGATGCCGGCGCTCGCGCACCTCGCCGCGATCGCGCTCGTCGCCTGGGGCGGGTTCATCGTCTGGCGCATCGCGCGCAGCGTGCTCATCGGCGACTGGCACGGCGCAGCGGACGTCGCCGAGCTCTCGGTCGCCGGCCTCCTCCTGGCCCTCGTCGGGTCGTGGCTGCTCATGGTCGCGCGCCGACGGGCGTTCGCCGGGCTCGTGCTCGCGGTCGCGGCGTACCTGCTCATCCGCTTCGGCACCTATGCGCTCATGGAGACGAGCGTGAGCTTCACAGCGTTCTTCTCGACCTCGACCGCGCAGATGGTGCTCCTGAACCGGGTCGCGACCGGCGCGGCGGTGCTCTTCTTCCTCTCGATGGCCGCGTGGTGGACTTCGCCGAAGGCCGCCACCGAGACGGACGAGGCGTCGTGATGAACGTCAGACGCCTGGCTGCTCCCCTCGCGATGGGCGGCATCGCGGTCTGCGCCGCCGCAGTCGCGCTCACCGCCGCCGGCGCGTTCGGGACGCCCTGTTCGAGCCGCCGCGCGCCGAAATCGCGGCGGCCGGCGAGACCGTCGACCTCGACGCCGAGGAGGCGGGCGCGTCGACCGTCGACGCCCTGACCACCGAGTCGTTCGACTCCGAGCCGCTGACGATCGAGGACCGCTCGGAGTACATGGGCCGCGAACAGGTCATCGCCGAGTGCATGGCCGGGAAGGGCGTGGAGTACCTGCCCGCCGCACCCTGGCTCAATCAGGACGCGCAGCCGCGAGGACTGAGCTTCGAGCAGTCCATCATGTGGCTCAACGCGTTCTACGGCGAGGCTCGCGAGGACTGGTCGGTTCCGGCTTCCGAGTGGAAGCGGCGAGGGTGCCTCGGCGTGGGGGAGCATGCCGTGGCGGTCGCCCGAGCGGCCGGGACCCCGCTCTCCGCGCCCGTGCCCAAGCCCGACCAGAATGCGCCCACCGAGGCCGAGGAGCGGAGGTCGTTCGACGAGGCGATCCAGTCGTGCATGACCGAGAAGGGCTTCGGCGCGTTCGACGATGGCACGGACGCCTGGTGGGACGCCATGTACGGCGACGCGGGCACCGGTGCCGCCTACCGCTGGGAGGACGCGGGCTGCTCGGGCTACGCTACCACGTCACCGGCAACGACAACATGCACTGACCGCGCGCCCGCGGTCATCCGCTCGCAGCCAGCGAGCCGGCCGACTGGCCCCCCGATCATCAATGCTCGTCAAGAAGCTACCTTCTCCGAAGATGCTTCATTCAGGCTCATGCGAGGCAGATTCACGGGGATCGTGAGGCGTGCTGAGTCGTGATGAACTCGGCAAACCGTGAGTAAACGGTGAGCGGCCCTCTCCTTCGATGGAACCAAGCTCGGTTCGAGCGCATGGGAGGCCACCGAGATTCCCGGGTGTCGCGGCGCCGCCCGCTATCTCGTGTCCTCGGTAAGGACCGAGAGCACCCGTGGCGCATAGAAGCGCCGGTTGTAGGCGTTCGGATCGACGGCGCGCAGGATGCCCAGATCGACGAGCTGGCCAACCAGCCTGTTGGCTCGCCCGTACGACAGGTTCAGGTCGGATTCGACTTTGCGGACCGTGAAGGAGGGGTTCGCAACGGCGAGGTCGACGAGGGCGTGCGCGCTGTCAGCGCGGAGGTTGGATGAGCGAACGCGATCCTTGAGCTCGCCTTGGACCGCAACGAGTGCCGTCATCTGATGGCGGGTCTGATCCGCTGCGCTCTGGAGCCCTTGCGAGAAGAATCGAATGAACCCATCCCAGTCGGTGTGAGTGCTCACAGCGAGGAGTCGATCGTAGTAGTCGGATCGGCGCGCTTCGAACCAGGGTGAAACGGTCAGGGTCGGCTCGCTCAGCACGCCCGTCGATTGAAGATGGAGCACGATGAGGAACCGACCGAGTCTTCCGTTCCCGTCGCGGAAGGGATGCAGCGTCTCGAAGTGGTAGTGCGACATTGCTGCGGCGACCACCGGATCGATCACGCCCGTGCGGTCCGCACGCATCCAATCAATGAGGTCGCGCACACCGATCTCCAAAAGGTAACCGGGTGGCGCAGGCACAAAGCGTGCAGCGTGTACTGGGAAGCCGAATGGGTCTGCATCGGGCCTGCGGCCGATCACGACTTGCCCGTCCCGTACTCGTCCGGAAACCTCGTGGAGCGGCGTCCCTCGCATCAGGATGCCCTGAAGTTCGCTCAAGAGCGGCAGGGACAGAGACTGGCCGCTCGCGATTCGTGAGAAGCCGAGGTTCGCCATCCGTACGTAGTTGAGTACCTCAACGAGCTCAGCAGTGGCCGGGTCGTCCTCATCCGCGGTGAGCACGTCGGCCAGCGGCGCATACGTTCCTTCCAACGCCGACGTGCTCTGCGCCTCACGGCGCAGTGTCGGTAGCCGAAGCAGCGTCGGATTCGGTAGTTGTCTCGCCGTACTGTCCAGGGCCGCCAATGCCGCACGGGCGTTGGCTATGGCCAGGTAGGTCGCCGGCTCGAGCGGCGGCATCTCGTCGGGCAGCGTGTCTGGCACGAACGCATGGTGGGTCCAATCGCCGAGTAGCGGATCGGTTCCGCTGACCGGGACCAGTGCGCCGGGGCGATCGTTTTGGAACATTGCCAAGTCCACAATTGCACTCGATAGGGGTTTGAGTGACATTGTGCCGACCTGATCTCACGTTAACGCACATTCGAGCAACGTTGGGCGGAGACCCTATGTGTCCCCGCTTGGCCTCCGCGCTGCGGTTCGCCCCCGAAGGTGACGCCCAACAGGGTAATCGCGAGGAGCACGGTGACGCCGGGGCATCCCGGGTCGCGATCCCCATGCGGGTCCAGGATCCCCGCCAGCAGTGCGTCGATCGCGTGGCACTCGTTCGGCCGTGCGACAATCCGGCTCGGGCGGGATGAGATCCCCGTCCCGGGCACGGACATGATGATCGGCATCACCTCCCCGGAACGGTCGATCGCCGGCGCGTTCCGCTCCGCGGTGAGACCGGGTACGAGCTGGGTCAAAACGCGTTGAAGGAGTGGTTGCGCCGCGGCGGGAAGCCGGTCCGGCTGATCGAGATCGTCTCCGCCTGCCCCGCGCTAAGGGCCTGGTCCTGCGCGCATTGGACGTTCTCGTGAGCAGGACGGCGTCGGCCGGCAATGGGTCCATATGCTCTTGGCTCGGTCTCGGCTCGACGGCGAGACTGGATTGGTACCCGCTCACGTCGGCACGCACGGCACCCCGACGGCAACCCCGGACGCGGTCCGTCAGTAGATCCTGCAGGTGCGTGACGAGCTCGCCGCCACAGGTTACGACCATGGCGCAGAGTCCATCCATGACCGCTTGACGACGATGACGTGCCTGCCCGGTTGTGTGCGCGACCCAGGCGGAGGACCATGATGCGCATGGAGGCACGTTTCCGGTGCGTCGTCTGCGTCGCCGTCGCGACCGTCCTCCTCGGGAGTGGGTGCGCCGGGGGCGGAAATCAGCCGAGTCCCGCCAGCACCCGGGACACTTCCGGCACGTCGGACGCCGCGGACGAGATCGCGAGGTCCTCGGAGCAGATCGACATTGGGGGTCGGTCGCTCCACCTGGAGTGCTGGGGCGAGCGGGTTGCCGGCGAGCCCACTGTCCTCCTCATCTCGGGTCAAGGTCCCACGACGTCGTCCTGGGAGCTCATGGCCAGCGAGTTCGCCGCCGACGGCCACCACTTGTGCGCCTACGACCGGGCCGGAGTCGGGGGAGCGACCCGGCGCCGGAGGCCAGCCGCACCATGGAGGACCAGGTGACGGACCTGGTGATGCTGCTCGATGCCGCCGACCTGCAGGAGCCGGTCGTCCTGGCCGCCCACTCTCTCGGGTCGCTTCCTGCCGTCGGGCTCGTGGATCGTGCTCCAGAGCGGGTCGCCGGAGTGGTGCTGGTCGACCCGTGGTCGCCGCGCGTAAGCGTTGTCCAACGGGCCGCATTGCCTCCGGAGACGCCCGACGAGTCACCGGAGGTGGCCGAGGAACGCCGCTTCCTGACCGGGTTCCTCTTCGACCCGGCCCAGAACCCAGAGCACCTCCTCCTGGCGGCGAGCGACGAGGAGGTGGCGAGGCTGCTCGACGAGCCCGGGCCGATCTTCGGGGACCTCCCGGTCGTCGTGCTCCGGGCGCCACCCCTGCCGTACCTGCCGGGTCTGCCTCGCAGCTACCACGAGGCGACGCTGGCGGCCATCAGCGACGGCCACAGGGAGTTCGCCGCCGAGTCGACGCGCGGCACACTCATCGAGGTCGAAGACACAGGCCACAACATCCAGGACGACCAACCGGGGGTCGTCATGGACGCCGTCCGCGACGTCATGGCCGGATAGTCAAGGCGCTCCGGTACGGCGCGCGGCCGCGAGGATCGCGTCAGCTGAGACGTCGACGTCCGCCTCGGCGTGGGCACGCACCTCGGGCCAGCCCGGATGCAAGCCCCACGGTCGGGTCGACCGGGAACCCGGCTCGTCGACGAAACAAGTCGAATCATTTACCGTGAGTGAACCGCAACCAAGTCGAACGGAATCGGAGTCGCGCGGGGCTGGGGCAGCATGAAATGTGCCGCTGATCAGGGGACTAGACGCAAGAGCGGATGACGGGAATCGAACCCGCGCTATCAGCTTGGGAAGCTGAAGTTCCTAAGTGCCGTTTCACAGTCCTTCACTCGGGCTCATCTGCCGCGGTATCCCGGGAAATGTGAAACGTAGTGAGGCACGGTGAACTCGGCAAAACCGTGAGTTAAATCGTGAGTGCCGCCGAAATCGGCGCGGACACCGAAGGTGACGACGAAGCGTCGCGCGCCCCTCGGGGTCGACCATCGGACGCAACATCGACTACCGAGACTAAGGGTCGCGATTTGCATCTGATGCAGGCACGGCGGGGTCGGGGTGGGTGATGAGCGACTGGCTGGAGAGCGGCCGAATGCTTGGAGTGACTCTTCGGGCGCAAGGACCTGCGGGGCCGTGTCGGCGTCTGGCCAGCTCGCGGACGGCATTCAGAGTTTCCTTGCCCGAGGAGCAATGGCCACCCTAAGTTTCCTTGCCCGAGGAGCAAGCGCGTCCCTAGATTGAGCCCGTCGCACAAATTTGGGGGGAACCGAATGCGCAACAGACTCACATTCGTCGCCGTGGCAGCGCTGCTCATGGCCACAACTCCGGGCAGGAGTTGCGATGGCCGCGTCGCCGCCGTGTGGACCGTCCTCGGTCGGGCAGGTCAAGGCAGCGGAGGCCTCAAAGCTGACCAACTGCCTGGAAGGATCCGTCGTCATCAGTGACACCGAGGGTGCGGGAAGCGTTGCCCTTCCGGCACCTGGCTTCGCCGTGGAGTTCTCGGCAGTAACGACAGCCGGGTCCGCGGAGGTACCCGACTTCACCGTCTACCGGTCGGCCACCGGCGAAGTAGCAACACGGTCAGAGTCGTCCCACTCGGAAGTCGTTCACGGCTCACCCGCCGTCATCGAAGAGTTTGACGCGCCTGTGGAGCTCGGGGCGCTAGCCACGAATCCGAAGTGTGACAGTTACGCGTGCTCGACCACCGGGCAGCGGTGGGTTGCTCCTGTCTCGTGGTACTACAAGACCCCTGCTTTTGGGGGAACTGCGAGCGTGTGGAATGGGATGACCGCGATGGCCAACGGATATGGCGGTTGCGGGGCGAACCTGTCCAACAGCGCAGCGCACTCCTACCTGGGCACGACCACGACTTCTGCGAACATGAGCGGCGGAACCTGCCTGGCAGGTGACTACAAGAACGTTGTTGACAGTGCAAGTGTGCTCGCAAGTGCGAACACACTCGCGCAGGCTTGCGTGTACAAGACCGCATCTGAGATAGTCCACGCCGACATGCGAATCAACACGTCCTTCACGTGGTACCTGGGGTCGTCGACGACCGGATGCAGCGGCAACGTGTACGACCTGCAAGGCGTGATGACGCACGAATCCGGGCACCTCTTCGGTCTGGGGCACGTCGGCATGGAGACAGTGCAGGTGATGAAGCCCGCTTCATACACCTGCGAGACCGGCCAGCGGCTGCTTGGTAACGGCGACCTTGCCGGGATGAAGTACCTGTATCCGTGATGAGTGTGAGGACAACATGACGAGATGGGCGTGGGTGGTCGTAATCGTCGTAGCGGTGCTGCTGATCGCAGCTCTGATCGTCCTCTACTACCTCGGGCTCCTCGGGAACGCCGCTGTGGCTTAACCGCTCACCGGCGATTGGAGGGCACACGGCGGCAGCATGCATTCGCTCTAATGGCGTTCGTCTAGGGCCGCGACTGAGAGCCGCACCATAACGTGCGGCTCTCAGTCGTCGTCGGCCAATGGGCGGTTGGCTTATCCGGGTTACCGGGCGCACCGCATTTCCGTCAAGACGGTGAGGTCGACGCCGAACATTGCGACGATCGCGTAGAGGGCGACGTAACCGCAGTGTCAAGGTACGCGGTAGCGCGGTCCGCTCCATCGGCCGTTCGGTAATCGGACACGGAATCCACTTAGCGAGCTCCCTCACAACGCCTCCCGGTACAGGCCGCTTGACTGTGAGCTCCTCGGCGATAACGACGTCGAAGAGCGGGTTGCGCACCTGCACATTCGAGATGTGCTCGTGCACGAGGGCGAGCGTCTTCGTACCAAGTCGAGCCCAGAGCAAAGCGCTGTCACCGTCGCTCGGTTCGGGGAGGCAGCCGGGGCTTGCGGCGGCCGGGTGGTGTGCCCCGGCCGCCGCGGGTGTGTCAGGCGGGGTCCGGGATCGCTGTGATGGCGTAGTCGGTGTTCGCGGGGTCGGCGGCGTAGAAGTGGGCGTTGGTCAGGTAGAGCGTGTTGCCGTGGCGGGCGAGGGTGGTGGGGGTGTCGAACCGCGGATCGGTCACCTCGTGGGTGAGCTGGCCTTCCGTGCCGGCCTTGTTGAGGTGCAGGACGGAGAGTGTGTTGGTCGTGTTGCGCACCATGTAGAGTGTGCTGCCTTCCAGGCGCATGCCGTCGCCCCAGGTCACATCCGCGCCGCCGACGTCGACCGGTGTGGCCTGGCCGGTGGCCTTGTCCACCCGGTACAGCACGCCGGTGTTGGTCTGGGCGATCAGCAGCGCCGTGCCGTCGGGGGTGGCGGTGATGCCGTTCGCGTTCCAGCCCCAGTTGACGTCGCTGTAGGTGAAGCCGTGCAGGGCGATGGTCTCGACCTGGCTCTGCTCGGGCAGTTCGCCGCCCTTGCCGAGGGGCAGTTTGTAGAGGACCGGGGCGAAGGAGTCGGTGACGTACACGGCCCCGTCGAGGAGCGTGAAGTCGTTGACGGCGGTGTGGGTGTCTTTGGCGAGCTGGTAGGTGGCCAGCACCTTGCCGCTGTCGGAGTCGATCACCCGGACGGTTCCGGCGTAGCCATCGGCGACGAAGAGGCGTCCATGGCTGTCGAGCAGGATGCCGATCGATCCGGCACCGGTGGCCGGGGTGAGCACCTGCCGCTCCCCGGTGCGCAGGTCGAAGCGGTAGATGGTGCCGTCCCTGAAGGACGTGACGTAGGCGATGGAGCCCTTGATCGCGATGCCTTCGGGCCTCTCCCCCTTCGGCATCGGCAGGGTCGTGGGCCACTGAGCCGAGGTAGTGGCGGCCGACGCGGGCGGCTCCCCCGCGGGAACGGTGGACGACTCGGCGGCATAGGCACTCGACCCGGCGATCACCGCCACGGCGATCAGACCGGCGGACAGGGCAGCGGGCAGTTTCATGTTCCAGATTCCTTCGGGTTTGGATCCTCGGGCCGGACGGGCGTCCGGCACGCCGTACTCGCGTGGGCGCATCACAGTGGTCCGTATACGCGACTACTTTCAATATAGTGCGCTATATCTGCTAGAGTGTCAACCATGCGCGGGACCGAGGAACAACAGGACGAACAGGCGAGCCGCTCTGGCACGGCCCAGCGACGCCAGTACCGCTCGACCCTGCGCGACGAGCGCGCGACGGACACGCGCACTCGCATCATTGACGCCGCCCGCGAACTGTTCGGGGAACGCGGCTTCGCCGGCACCACCGTCGCGGTCATCGCCAAGCACGCCGGGGTCGCCACCCCAACCGTCTACGCCGTGTTCTGCAACAAGGCCGAGATCGTCCGGGAACTGGTGGGCCGCCTCGAAACCGAGGCCGACGGCGAGGCGTGGCGCGCCCGCATCGACGCCGAACCCGACCCCCGGCGGAAGCTGGAGTGGTACGCCGCCTGGCACCGCAACCTGTTCGCCACCGGCCGGGACGTACTGGGGGCCGCCGTCAACGTCGGTAGCGACCCCGCCGTCGTGGACTTACGCGCACAAGGCGACCGCAACGCGCAGGCCTGGCTGGAGCCCATCGTCGCCGCGCTGGCCGACGCCGACCTCCTCGCGCCGGGCCTCACCGTGCAGCAGGCCGTCGACCGCGCGCTGCTGCTGAGCAGCGTCGAGCTCTACTTCCGCGCCACCACCGGTCGCGGATGGTCCGACGACGACTACCAGCAATGGCTCACAGAGGTGCTCCAGAGCCAACTGCTGTCCTGCCCTGAAGTCCCGCGTGTCGACCGCTGAGCCGCGCCATTCCGGTCACCGACCGCCACTCGGGGCCGACACCGAGGAGGTGTCGTCTTGGCGACGTCGGGATCTGCCGGCGGCGCGGTCGGAGTGACGCCTACTGCGATGGGGTTCACCGGCGGTGAACGCTGGCCGGCAGGGGAGTGATCTGGCCTGGCCGCCGCGGCTGAGTCCGAGGTCGGGCTAGCCGGGGGATGTCGTCGCCGTTCGTGGGGTGAGCGGGAGTTCCATGTGCAGGGTGGTCCCGGCCCCGCGCGGGCTGTGGAGGACGGTTCGGTCCGGCGGGCAGCAGCAGCGCGTGGCCGTGGCCCGCTCACTGGCCATGGACCCGCGCATCATGCTGTTCGATGAACCCACAAGCGCCCTGGACCCCGAGAAGGTCGGCGAAGTCCTCGCCGTCATGCAGAACTTGGCAAAGAAGGGGATGACCATGGTCGTCGTGACTCACGAGATGGGCTTTGCCCGACAAGTGGCGGACACCTTGCTATTCATGGACGAAGGGTTCATCGTCGAACGCGGTGACGCGCGCGAGGTGCTTTCCAACCCGAAGGAGCGCCGGACCCAGGCATTCCTGGAGAAGGTGCTCTGAGCACGAACGTGAGCTTGGCATCATCAGCTGGTGCGAGACGTAGGAGCATGGAGAGCGACACGAACGCGCTCGCGTACCCGAGTGCGGTGACGATCGCCCAGCAGGGCTGCACGATGGCGGCGCGCAAGGCGAGGGTTGCGATGACTTCGAGGGCGATGGCGGTGGCGAGGATGACCCGCAGTTTCAGCTTCACGCGAACCATTACTCGTGAGTAATCCCGATACCAGGTGAAGGTGTCAAGTGGAGGTTCACAGCGCTTCACTTTCGCTAGAGTTCGGAGCCCCGTGGGAACGTGTGTGACCTTCTGAGGGTTCGGCGACATTCCTTAGTGAGAGGTGCCCGTGGACAAAGCGGCGGCATCGACGTCGCGTGTCCGCGAGTACGAAGAGCACAGGGGAGATGTGATCCATCATGGTGGTCCGTTCTATGCACACGCTCGCTGTGGTCGCCGTAGTGCTGGCGGTGACTGCCTGCGCGTCCGGCCCGGCGTCCGGCCCGGGCCGGAGTCCGTCGCCTGTCTCGAACCCGGCGACATCCCCGGCCCCGTCCCCGTCGGAGGCTCCGCAGATCACCATCGGGAGCCCGGTCGCTGACGCGACCGTCTCGGTCCCGTTCACCGTGAGCGGTGAGGCGAACACGTTCGAGGCCGCGCTGACCGTCGACGCCGTCGACGAGTCGGGCATGGTGGCCTGCGTGCGCCAGCTCACCGCGACATCGGGCAGCGGAACCCCCGGCACGTGGGAGGCCACCCTCGCCTTCGGACCTGAGGAAGACGCCCTGCCGGTCATGCTGCGGGCGTACGCGCACAGCGCGAAGGACGGAACGGTCGTCGGCCTGGTCGAGTTCCCCATCACGGTTTCGCCTGAGCGACCGCCGATCATCCTCACGAGCCCCGCGTGCGGCCAGGTGTATGAGGTCGGAAGCCTCATCCTGGTGACCGGCACGGCGAACCTATTCGAAGCCGCGCTCACGGTCGATGTGCGCGACGCGTCGGGCACGACCGTCGCGACGCTTCAGGTGACGGCGGAAGAGTGCTGCGTGGAGTCGAACTTAGCTCGAGGCTGACGCTGCCCGATGACAATCCACCCGGCCTCTACGACGTGGTGGCATACAGCCTGAGCGCGAAGGACGGCAGCGTCGAGAACGAGTTCCCGGTGCAGATCGAGATCCGCGGGTAGGTCTGGCGTGGAGGCCGCGGCGGAGCGCCTGCGCGGCTGGTGGGCCGCACGGGCCGCATCGCCCGCGTAGCCGGTGCGGCAGGGCCGCACGCGCCTGGACCGGGATCGCGAGCGCTTGCGACGATGGTGCGCGTCCAGCATCGTGCATCTGGTCGCGATTGCACGCGCTGGCGGAAGCTCGGGGTCGGGGTCGACTCGGGGTCGGGGTGTCCGGCTGCTTGACGTGGTCGCAACGGTGAGTCCGCACCTCGCGTTGCTCGCGCTGTGCCTGCTCACGCTCGTGCTCGGACAGGTGATCAGCACCACCGCGACGGTGCTCGTGGTGCTGCCCATCGCGGCGTCGGTCGCGGCAGCGCTGGGCCCTCGGTGCCGTTCATGATGGCGCTGACCGTCGTCGGCGCAGCCGCGCTCTTCACGCCCATCGCCACACCGGTGAACCTCATGGTGATGGAGCCGCCTCGGCGCCCCGCTCGCGCTGGCCTACCTCCTCATCGCAGTGCTCTGGGTGCCGCTGATCTGGCCGTTCTGAGGTTCCCACAACCGTCGCAACTGGGCTGCGCCGAAGCCGCGCGCGGCATCCATCCGCTCGCCTTGATCGGCGATCTACGCGTCCGAGGTCGCGACGAGCAAGGACGCTTCAACGACCTCCGCGGCGATCGCGACGACCTCGATCACCAGCGGCGCGACCCATCACGAACGGCATGAGCACCTCGAACGGCCCCATGATCAGCAGGATCTGCAGCGACTCGAACACCAGCGTGCCCAGCAGCCACGGCGTGGCGCACCATGTAGGTGAACCCGTCGCGCCCGTTCACGAGCAGGGTACGGTCCCGCGCCGGCCAGCCAACTTGATGCCACTGAGGCTGTCGCATGAACTTGTCGCGGTACGGGTCGGGGGCATGCGCGCCGGGCGGACGGCTCGGGGTGCGCGTGAGCCCCAGCCGTCAGGCCAGGCTGGCGGTTCGCAGTTTCGAGGAGGTTGTGGGCTGCGCAGATCAGGCGCCATTCGCTTTGAACTGCGTCGATGCCGCGGCGGGTGAATCTGCGGTAGCCGAGGTTGTTCTTGATGTTCCCGAAGACGGGTTCAATACTGTGCTGTAGTTTGCGGTAGAGGTCAGCGCCTCGGGGATCGGCGAGTTTGTCGTCCATCTGCCTGCGCGCGATCGAGGGTTCCACGGACTGACCTCGGATGTGGGCGAGCATCGAGTTGATCCGGGTGTGGACGGAAACCATGAGCTCGCCGCGGGCAACGCGTTTGGTGATCTCGCCGCGAGCGAGCCTCTCGATCACAGGGGATCCATTCGGAGGGGTCGGGCTCGGCCGTGCGCGCGGCGCGGGGTCCTTCCTTGCCGAAGTACCGCTTCGTCATGTCGCCCACCCACGTGTATGACACCCCGAGGACCTCGCCTGCTTGACGTTGCGAGAGCTCGCCTCGGTTCACTTTCGCCAGGATCGTGAGCTTGTGATCGTCGGGTCTGTCGGGCTGGTGCCAGGCAGGCTTCTTCGTGGCGATCAGCACGTCCGCGCCGACATCGGTGGTGCCGTTCGCAGCGGTCCAGTACCCGGCGTCCGCGACGAACACCCCGACCCCGCCGGCGTGGCCTGCCTCGGCGAGGTTCTCGCTCACTGCGGCGGCCATCGGGACGAAGTGGGGCTGGTCGTTGGTGGTTACGGTGACCTCGGCGGCGACCACGATCTGCTTAGTCGTCGCGGCGGTCTGAGCGTTGTATCCCTGCATCACCCCGTGCGCGGTGTTCGGGATGACCCTCGAGTGCGGATCGGTCGTGTTCGCCCGCCGCGGCTTGGCGCGCCACGCCGTGTCCGGCTTCGGTTTCGGGCCGGTCAGCTGCTTTCCCGACTCCCGCTCCTTCCCGGCCCGTTCGGCGACCCGGGACTCGTAATCGCGTGCCTTCTCCCGCTCCAGCTCGTCCAGCGCGGCGCGGATCCGCTCCCGCCGGTCACGGCTCCCGGCCCACGGCTCGGGCAGCTCGTCGCCAAGTGCGTCGCCGAGCAGATCGTCTTCGGCCGCATCGGTTTCCTCCGCCTCGCGGAGGATCTCGGCTGCGAGATCTTCTCGGGTGCGGTTGGCGAAAAACGACGCGTCCGCGGACATCTTCGTGCCGTCGATAGAGACCACTCCCGCGTCGACGAGACCTGCTTCGCGCGCAACCCGAGGACCTGCCCGAACAGTGCGGCGATCGCATCCTGGTGGCGGCGACGGAACCGCGCCAGCGTCGCTTGATCCGGCGTCTGGTTCGCCGCCAGCACCCGGTAGGCCACGTCCTCGACCAAGCGCCGCTCGATCCGCCGTGACGACCGCTCGCCGGTGCAATACGCGTACAGCGGCACCGCCAGCATCAGCGCCGGGTCATACACCGCGCCGCGACGCGCGTGAGCGCGATACGAGCGATAGAACGCAGCGAGATCGAGCTCGGACACGACATCGAGGACGAAGAACGCGAGGTGATCCTCAGGCAGCTAATCCCGCACCGACGGAGGCATCAAATACAACTGATCGAGGTCGCCAGAGCGCACGTTCACGGCCATGATACATCCTCCCGCGACCAGCCCCCCACACCCGGAAGGCGCGCGATTCATGCGACAGCCTCCACTTTGTGACCTTTCCTCATGTCGCGACATTCCTAGAGTGAAGGGGGGTGTGCACGTGGACGAGAGCGAGGGCACGGACGCCGAGCTCCTGGAGCGCTTGGCGAGCGGCGACCAACGGGCGATGGCGGTCGTGTTCGATCGCAGGCCCCGGCGGTGACGCGGTACGCGTGGGCGATCGCGCCGAGCCGGATGGATGTCGAAGAGATCGTGCAGGACACGTTCCTCACGGTCTGGCGCAAGGCGGCGGAGATCATGATCGCGGAGGCGTCGCTGCTTCCGTGGCTCCTCGTCACGTGCCGCAACTTCGGAATGAACGCCGTGAGGAAGGCGGCCCGCAGTCGGGCCGAGCAGTTCGACGACGACGCCCCGCAGCGCGGAGCCGACGTCGTCCGCGAACATCACGATGCCGAGGCTGCGCGGGACGACCTGCGCTGGGTCCTCGACGAGATCGAACGACTCGAGCCGATCGACCGGCAGGTGTGCGAGCTCTGCCTGGTCGAAGGCCTGCCGTACGCCGAGGCGGCCGAGCGGCTCGACCTCAGTGTCGGCGCAGTCAAGCAACGCGTGTCCCGAAGCCGGGCCCGATTGAAGAAGGCGGTGACCCTCGATGAAGTCTGAACCTCCCACCGGAGAGCAACTGACGCGCCTCCTCGTCTCGATGAAGCGCAATGTACTCGAGCAGGTCGCGCAGGAACCAGCGCCCGCGAAGCGGATGTCTGTGCGCCGCATGCTCGGGCTCGGGCTCGGCGTGACCGCGTTGTTCGGCGTCGGGGCCGGAGCCGCCTTCGCGCTCGGCGTGATCTCCGCCCCGCAGGAGGACTCGGCGACCCTCGACGACGGATGCCTCGAGCGCGCCGCCGACCCGCTGCGGCGCGAGTCGAGTACGTCGGTGACGGCGGGCCAGCCCGCGTCGCGCTACGGCCTGGACTGCGGCACACCTGGTCGATCCCACCCTGGCGTCCGGCCTCTTCGCGACCGAGGTCGCTGCGATCGATCCGATCATCTCGGAGTCCGGCGTCGGGATCGCGATCCGAGACGAACCGCGATCCTCGCCGTCGGCGGCAGCGTGTGCGAATGGTCGAACGGCGTGCCAATGAACGATCAGTACGGCGTGGGACCCGACTACGTGGGCGTCACGATCTCGGTCGTCCCACGCGCCACCGCCGGCTGGAGCGAGTACGCCACCCATGCACGGGATGCCGGCCGAGGAGAGCCAGTGCGACGAGACGTGGTGCTGGGCGAGCTCAGCGGTCGGCGACGCGTGGGTCACTGTCTCGGCGTTCGGCGGCGGGTACTCGTCGCGGACCCGCCGGGCTGGCAGTCGCTCGTCGACGCGGCGGTCGGCGCGGTGAGCGCGGCCGGGCCGGCTGCCGCGCCGACCATGCCGGAGCGGATGACCATGCCGGGGTCCGAGGACTGCGACGCGGTGATCCCGATCGACGAGGTGCGGTCGATCACGGCGACGCCCGATGCGCAGGCGATGGTCGGTGCCGGGGGCTGGAGCGAGTGGGCCGAGGCCATGCTCCACGCGGATGCCGTGGGCTGCGGCTGGGGCGTCGACGACCTCAGCCGGGTGGCGAGGGTGGACTGGCTTCACCAGGGGCGCTGGGCGTACCTGCGGATGCTCAACGCCGGAACGTCGACGCCGATGAGCTCGCCGGGCTCGCCTCGGGCGACGCGGCATCCGTTCGCTGCGACGACCGGTTCGGCACGACCTGCGCCGTCGACCTCACGGTCGGGCGGGACTGGTACAACGTGACCGCGAACGACCAGGCCACGGCGATCGCGCTCGCGGAGGCGCTGCTGGCTCGGCTCTCGGGCTGACCTCGACGCGCCGACGCGTCGAACCCCGCAACCACCACGGTTGCGGGGTTCGGCGCGGTCTCGGCTACGACACGGTCGGCACGTCCCGAATGCGATTTGCCGTTCCCGCACCGTGCCAGGGCTATCCGCCTGCAGACGTCCGCTGGCGGATCGGTCAGCGGACCACAGGCGGTTCCGCTGCGACCGACGCCAAGGTGGGGGCTGGGCCCGGAGTTTATGACTTATTAGGTGAGCGTTCTCGATCCGAAGGTGACCAAGCGCGCGAAGTCGATCATCGAGATGCTCGTCATCGTCATCGTCATCGTCATCGTCATCGTCATCGGTGAGGCTCTCATCCTTCATGCCCTACTCGTGTCCTGCATTGCTCGAAGTCTGACCCGCTCCGTCGGAGATGCGGGCGGGGCCCACGTGGAGGTGGCCCTCGCCCGTATCGACGACCGCGGCGGAGGGATGATGACCGCCAACCAGTACCGGCGAAGCGAGCGCCGGCCGGAATTTGTGACAATTATGCGGCCTTCGTTTCATCGAGTGGTCTTGCGCCCGGGCGCCGGGACCAGCATTGCGAGCGCAAGGATCACAGCCACGGCCAGCACCACGACCTGGCCGATGGCTTCGCTGGTCGACAGAAGCCCCAGATGGGTGACGTGGTACGCGAAATGCAGGACGCCGAAGACTGTCCAGGCGATGCCGAGTAGTTGGAGTGCCATTCGAGTCGGCCGGACCATCCCGAACGCGGTGGCCGCGCCAACTGCGAGTACATGCGCCGTGGTCGCGGACCAGGTGTTCGTTGTAGGGCCCGTCCTGGGAGACCCACTCACCGAGGATGACCGGAAAGTGGTCGAAGAACGCCAGCGGCCAGAAGTAGGACCACGCGCCGACGACGCCGACGATGATGACGGTCGCGACGAGCGCGCCGTATGCAGGCGGCTTACGGTTGCATCCTTCCTTCGAGGATGGTTCAGGGTGCCTTGGGCTGTCATGATGGTCGTCCTTTCGTTTTGCTCCGGGTTAGCCAACCACGCAGCGAGCTTGGAGGGGTTGAGCATGATCCACACGCGGTGACAAGCCCCGTTCAAGGTGGAACTCATGAGGCCAATTAGCGCAAGACCGTGTGTCGTGCGCCGAACGCCCGCAGCGTTCGGTCGCGCTCGTAGCGTGTCCGCGGTCGTGCGGTACCACAGAGGATGTTGCGGCCAGCACGGCTCATAAGTAATGACCCTGCAGCCTCAAGAAATGTGACGGCCGCCCAGGCCTCGGCGAATGACGCGACCAACGCCTGCTCTTGCTCCGAGTCGCACCCAGGAGCAGGCGCCCGCGCTGCTATCGCGTGGCTGCCCTCGATTCATCGGCTGGACCGCAGCCATTCGGCGTACGTTTGGGTGCCGTGGTCGGCGGCAGGGCCCGGAATCAGGCTGCCATCGCGGAGTGCCCGTCCCAAAGCGCCCGGGAAGGGCAGTGGCAGGATCCAGCTCTTGGCGCCTGTCGCGGCTTTGAGCGCGCGCACCATGTCGACCACTTGCTCGTCGCGTGGACCACCGAGATCGGGCACCCTGCCTGACGGACCGTCCTCGACGATGTCGATCAGTCGTTCGGCGATCTCGCGGGCGGCCACGGGCTGGGACCGCATCCGGGGGGCGATCACCACCGGCCCGAGCTTCAGGCGCTTCATGACCTGGCTCGCGAATTCGTGGAATTGAGTGGCCCGCAGGATCGTCCACGGCACGCCACCTTCGGTGACGAGCAGTTCCTGGAGCGCCTTGCCTGCGTAGTAGCCGTACGGCGCTTTGTCGACGCCAACGATCGACAAGGCCACGTGGTGTCCAACTCCCGCCGCCTTCTCGGCCTCGAGGAGGTGGCCCGTGACCGCCGCATAGAACTCCCGTGACGCGCGTGCGACTGCGTCTGGATCGACGTCACGTCGACCACCGCTTCGACTCCGTCGAGCGCTCCGTCGAGGCCGGTGCCGGCAACCAGATCGACACCAGTACCGCGCGATAGTGTGACGACGTCGTGGCCGCGCAGCCCGGCCACCTCGACGACGTGGCCCCCGAGGACGCCCGTCCCACCTGCCACCGCAATTCTGTGTCCCATAGTCTCTCCTTCGGTTCAAAAGGTATGACCAGATGGCGACCCCGGATGTGACACTGATGACCACCCGGCGGTCTGGCGCCTGACATTGACTGAGGTCGTCAGTCGTACTAGATCCGTGGGCCAGACCATCGATCGTAAGACCGATGGACGAATCGATCGCAGCGCGCGGCACCTCCCGTGCGGCACCCTGACGCGCGACGCTAGAGGGACGTCGGTACGACTCGGGGCAGCGCCGCGGCGAGCTCCCTGCGGGAGCCGATGCCAAGCTTCGAGAACACCTTGCGGAGGTGCCACTCGACGGTGTGGTGACTAATGAACAACCGGGCGCCGATCTCGGGATTGGTGAGGCCGTCGCCCGCGAGACGAGCGATCTGCTCCTCTTGAGGGGTGAGGGCCGTGGGTGTCGCAACGGTCCGTTTTCGAACCGTCGCACCTGCGGCTTGCAGCTCGCGGCGGGCACGCTCGGCGAACGCCTCCGCTCCGAATTCGTTCAGCATCTCGTGAGCCGTCCGCAGTTGCGCGCGAGCGTCGATGCGGCGGTTCTCTCGCCGGAGCCACTCGCCGTACGAGAGGTGCGCGCGCGCCAGGTGCAGGCGCACCGGTGTCCGGGAAAGCCGGTCGATCGCCTCTCGGTGGAGGGTCTCGGCAGTGATGCCCTCGCTCAGGAGCGCGCGCGAGCGTGCCTCGATACCGAGCGCCCAGTCGGTGCCGCTGGCCTGGGTGGTCTCCGAGAGCTGCTCGAGCGCGTCGGACGCCATCCGGAGGCGCCGCTATGTGCGCACGCCTCGACCAGCTCAGCCAGCGCCCAGCGAGGCACGCCAAAGTCCTGTGGGTGCCTGGCAGCCGCTTGAGCCGCGGTCATCGCCTCCTCGTACTGGGCGAGACCGTTGCAGAGGACCGCGTGATGATAGTGAGCCACGGTCATGCTCAGGCCTTGACCATTCGATGCGGCGGCGCTGAGGGTGGCGTCGATCAGCGCCCGTGCTTCTTGCTCGCGCCCACGAGCGGCCGCCAACGCGAGCGCCCCGAAGGGTGGCTGGGGGCTACCGATCGCCGCACTCACTGTCTTGACCTCCTCGATCTCCGAAGCCGCCGCCTCGAACTCGCCGGCGAAGACGTGCACGACGGCGGACGAGTCGAGCGCCAGGGGGAGCCCGCTGAGCGCGCCGGCTTCGCGCGTGATTATGACGTGACGGGCCGCAACCGTCTGCCAACGTTCAAGGTCCCACAGATCAGCTGCGATGATCCCGGCCAGCAAGAGCCAACGCAGCGACTCCTTGACCGGTACATCCTCATCACAAAACGCCTTGAGGGCTCGCTCGATCATCGCCGCCGAAGCCCCGAAGCCGTCCGTAAGACGTACGGCAAGGGCATCCAAGAGCATGTCGGGAGCGCCCGGTACCGACCGCGGCGGCGCGGCGCGCGCCGCCGCGCCCACCTCGCGCCCTCCGGGACTGCGCGCCAGATCGCCAGCGAAGATCACTGCGGAGACGGCTTCCAGGTAGGTCTCGCGAGCTAGCGCCACATCGAGCTGCTCGAGCCGGTGTGCGGCGGCGAGCAGCAGCGGGGGAGCCTCCAAGCCGCGGCCTTGTGCGAACGCGATCTCGGCATTCAGCCGGTCCGTGCGGGCCCGCATCAGCGCATCGCCCGGCCGGTCCTCCGCGATGGCCAGGAGGGCAGCCGCCGACTCGAACGAGCCAGCCTGAAGCTTCGCGTGCGCAGCTTCCAGGGCGCGATGCGACCGGCGGGAGGGGTCCGCCGTCAGAGCAGTCGCGCGCTCAAGGAACGCAGCCATCGCGGCGACGCCGCCGCGAGCCTGCGCCCGCTTGGCCGAACGCTCCAGCTCCAAGGCGACGTCCTCGTCTGGCCCGGGAGTGGCTTGGGCGCGATGCCATGCACGCCGATCCGGATCGACGTCGGCGTCGATCGATTCCGCCAGCGCACGATGCGCCTCTTGTCGGTCAGACAGGGGTGTCGCCCGGTAGGTCGCTGAGCGCACGAGCGGGTGTCTGAATCGCACCCGTCCGTCGAGCTGGATCAGTTCCGTGGCGTCGGGGTGAGAGACGGCGGCGTCGACGTCGATACCCAGCCGTCCCGCCGCACGCCGCAACAACATGACGTCGCCTACCGGGTCGGCGGCCGCGGTGAAAAGCAGGCGACGAGTATCGGCGGGGAGGGACTGGACGCGGAGGAAGAATCCCTGCTCGATCTGGCTCGACAGGGGTCGCTCGTCGGGACCTGCCAGACCAACTGACAGCTCAGACTCGGTCATCCAGCGGGGCAGCTCGAGCAGAGCCAGCGGGTTGCCACGTGCCTCGGCCAGGATTCGTTCCCGCACCTGCCGGTCGAGCTGACCGTGGACGGCCGAGTCGAGGAGTGTTCGGGAGGCCTGTTCGGGCAGCCCCGTGACGTGCAGGTCGGGGAGGCCGGAGAAGGTTTCGCCGGGTGAGGATTCGCGGACTGCGAAGACAAGCAACACCGATTCTGCGAGCAGCCGACGCGCGACGAAACCCAAGGTGAGGGCCGAAGCACTATCGAGCCACTGCGCGTCGTCGATGAGGCAGACCAGCGGCCGTGTCCCGCCAGCGCGTGCCAAAAGTGTCAGTGTCGCCAAGCCGACAAGAAAGCGGTCGGGAACGTCGCCGGTGCGCAGACCGAATGCCGTGGAGAGCGCGTCGCGTTGGGGCTCGGGCAGACGCGCAAGGTCGGCGAGGAGAGGGGCGCAGAGCTGGTGCAGGCCGGCGAAGGACAGCTCCATCTCGGACTGGACGCCGGCGGCGTTCAACACGCGGCATCCGGTGGAATGCTCGAGCAGGTACCTCAGCAGCTCTGTCTTGCCGATCCCAGCTTCCCCGCGCACGACCAAGGCCGCACTGCGCCCTGCCCTGATGGCCACCAAGAGGTCGTCGAGGACCTCGCACTCAATTCGCCGCCCGAGTAGACCGGCACTTGAACCGCTGCGTGCCATGGGCGCCTCCAACAGGGAGGCTACTCCGCGCGTGTCCGCTTCGGAAGGCTCGGCAGCCGTCCCGCATCAGCGCGGGCGACCTTCCTGAGTCGCGTCACAACCCACTGGTGGCCCCAGAGTCGTTGTGTCACAGGGCTTCGGCTTGGTCGGTCTCAGCAGGAGAGGGCCGAACCGCGGCCCGCCGACGTACGGAACACGCATGCCCGCGCTCGAAGACCGGTTCTCCACCGTCGTCCTCGTCATCGGCACTGACGGCGCCGGCCTGCGAGCCGCAATCGAGCTTGCCGAGGCCGGCATTGACGTCCTTGCCGTGGGAAAGCGACCGGCAGTCGACGCGCACACCTCGCTCGCTGCCGCTACGTGATCTACGAGCGGTGCTACGCGGAACTCTTCGCCGGACGTCGTGCTGCCATGCGGGCACTGCGTGGTCCGTGGTCCCACGACGTCGGTGACTGCACTACGGACCTGGCCACGGTACTCAAGGGCGCGGGAATCCGGTCGGCGTCGCACTGTGGGTGGTGGACATGGCAATCGAGTGTCCATGACCGGCACAAGGAGTCCGAGATGAGTACCCAAGTGCAGGAGAGCCCCCGTCCCGGAGCCACTCGCCCCTGGACGGAGGCGGCGGGAATAACGCCTGATGACGGGGTCACCGAATTCGCGAAGCAGCGCCAGCGGCTGTGCAAGATTGCGACGCGGATACTCGGCGACCCCGCACGAGCTGAGGACGTCGTCCAGGAGGTGTGGATGCGCTGGCAACGCACCAATCGCAACGAGATCTACAACCCTCCGGCCTTCCTTGCCACGGCAACCACTCGCGTAGCAATCAACGTCCTCCAATCTGCTCCACACCGTCGCGAGTGGAGCGTGACGCCGTGGTTGGACGACATGGCCTACGCAGACCACGGTGCTACCGATCCGGCCACCAACGTCGAACGAATTGAGGCAGCCGAACAGGCGCTTGTCGTTCTACTGCAAAGGCTGAGCCCGTCCGAACGCGCCGCGTATCTACTCCGAAAGGCGTTCGATTACCCCTATGGCCGAATCGCTGACTTGCTTCCATGCACTGCAACGAACGCTCGCCAGCTGGTCAGGCGGGCACACCTGCGACTCTCTTCTCCTCACTGCCAGCCGGTGAGCGCAGCCGCCCGGCGTCGGCTGGTTCGCGGGTTCGTCGCGGCAGCGCAGATGGGCGAGTTCGCTGAACTCGAGTCGCTGCTCGTCGCGGACATCCGACGAGGCAAGCCCCGAGGGCGATGACTTCTCTCGCGGGCCTCGGGAGCGGCGATGGCGCGCGTTCGCGCGGCAGTTCCAAGGCCACCGTGCCCGCTCTCGTAGCGGTACTACTGCACGCGGAAGCCGGCGAGGAGACCATCGACAGTGGATGTCCACGAGCAGACGCCCCGACGGTCGACGGATCAGTCGCGCTCGGTGAGCTCTCGGTTCCGCAGTCCCGAGACGAACCGGCCACTGTCGGCCGATACGCGGTGAGCCAGTCCGCGTTCGACGCGGCTCGCGAGCAGTTCTCGGCGTCGATGGCGAGGAAGAGCGCGAGCGCGAGTGCGAGCGCGATGCCCCATTCGCGCTAGGAGAGTGGAGCGGTGTGGAACCACTCCTCTCTCAGTGCGGCGAGGCGACGAGACGTCTGACTCCGATTCATGGCCTGGGCGTAGTGCCGAACGGTGATATCTCACTCGACAAGGTAGCGGTCGTCCATTGACAGGCTGCATGATCCGGGTCCGATGTCACAGAATCGTCGCCCGTTCTGTCGTATGTACAGGTCCCTCGATATTGGGCCGAGGCTCGAAGGGAAGACCATGAGCATGATCGACTGGTTGCACCGCCCTCTGCACCACAGGGCGGTGCATGCATTCCGCCGCGCAGCTGAAAGCGGTGACACCGAACGACTGGCCGCGCTGTTGGATCCCGGCGTCGCCGTGGTCGTCGATGCGGGTGATCGGGACCAGCCCATGGTCAGAGTGGTGCGCGGCACCTACGAGGCGATCGCATTGCTCATGCACGGCATGGCGGTAAAGCCAGGACTCGTCATCGACGAGCGCTGGTCAACGCTCAAGCCGGGCTCATGCTCAGCCGAGGCGGCGAAACGATCGCTGCGATGACGGTCGACTTCACCCGAGGGCTCATCAGCATGGTGTGGATCCGCTTCGTCCGGAGAAGCTGCGCCACTGGAACGAGGTCTGACTGGGTCGACGACCCGGCTAGCTACCCCTCGGAAGTAGGCGCGATCGTTCGCGACCGGAGCGGAGGACCGGCGATGCCCGAGGATGGCGCAAGGCTCGAATTCTGACATCCTCCAGGCCATCCCACAGCGGGATCATACGTGCCCTCCAGCTCGGGACCAACGCGCGCACTTCGTGCCGGCTCCGGCCGAAACTCCTCTCGGCGCTGCGCTTATTTCCTCGAAGACTGTTCGACCTCCACCAGTACCGCGCTAATGGTCACTCCACCTGCGGGCACGAGAGATCGCAATTACCGGGATGCCCCGAAGAAGTGAATGGGAGAGCAACCATGAACGAGATAGCTGCGATCGGTCGTCTACAGCACGCCGAACTGCGCACAACGCAGCCTCACCTATCGAGTCATGGACAGCAAGGGCATCGAATACACCATCGTCGACCTGAGCACGAACAAGGCCGCCGTCGAGTACGTCACCGAGGATCTCGGCTACTCCCAAGCGCCCGTAGTCGTCAGCGACTTCTCGCCACACATTGCACGCGCATGCTCACGGGCTCAGTTCAATGGAACGAGCTGTTTCGGCCTATGAGCTTGAGAACGAACTGGCGAATAAGTGGAGACAAAGCCATCGGATTGCCCCGAAATCAGCCCGTGCGGAGGTCTAAAACCCCTGATCGAGAGCGGATGACGGGAATCGAACCCGCGCTATCAGCTTGGGAAGCTGAAGTTCTGCCATTGAACTACATCCGCGCGCGGCATCCGCCAGCCCGCCTGAGCGGGTGACGCTGCAACGAAGCCATCCTAGCAAGCGTTGCTACGCTGGCTGCGTGCTTCTCTCGGATCGCGACATCAGGGCCGAACTCGACCGCGAGCGCATCCGGCTCGAGCCCTACGAACCGGCGATGATCCAGCCCTCGTCGATCGACGTGCGCCTCGACCGGTACTTCCGGCTCTTCGACAACCACAAGTATCCGTTCATCGACCCCGCCGAAGACCAGCCCGAGCTCACCCGCCTCATCGAGGTGCGGCCCGACGAGCCGTTCATCCTGCACCCGGGCGAGTTCGTGCTGGCGTCGAGCTACGAGGCGGTCACGCTGCCCGACGACATCGCCGCCCGGCTCGAGGGCAAGAGCTCGCTCGGCCGGCTCGGCCTGCTCACCCACTCCACCGCCGGCTTCATCGACCCCGGGTTCACCGGGCACGTCACCCTCGAGCTGTCGAACGTCGCGACCCTGCCGATCAAGCTCTGGCCCGGCATGAAGATCGGGCAGATGTGCTTCTTCCGCCTCTCGTCGCCGAGCGAGCGCCCCTACGGCTCGGCGGAGTACAGCTCCCGCTACCAGGGGCAGCGCGGGCCCACCGCGTCGCGCTCGTTCCAGAACTTCCACCGCACGGATGTCGGCGTCACCGAGGCCGGGTCGGCCGGTCGCTGAGCGAGCGGATGCCGCATCCGCCGCTTGATTCGAGCGCGGAGGCCGTGTCGAGCGGATGCCGCGCGCCCGCCGAACGGCGGGAGAATGGACGGGATCCCGCCGCGGTCGGCGGTTCCGGCGGTCGGGCCGCCCGCCCGAGGATCGGAGCAGACGTCACGACGAGGTGACGCACGATCGAGGAGTTCCCCCATGACGACAACGATGTCCCGGCCGCCGTTCGATCCCGAGCTGGAGGCGGTGCTCGGCATCCTCGGCGAGACGCTTCCGCCGTCGATCACGCCCGAGATGATCCCGTTCATGCGAGACGCCCCCGTGGTCGCGCCCGTCGACGACTTGCTGATCGAACGCGGGATCTCGCGCCGCGACGTCACGATCGCCGGTTATGAGGGCGCCGAGATCGTCGTCTCGGTGCTCACGCCTGCGGGCCGCACCGGCACCGGGCCGGGCATCTACCACACCCACGGCGGCGGCATGATCGTGGGCGACCGCTTCGTGGGCATCGCCGCCGTCGTCGACTGGATCGAGCGGTTCGACGCCGTGTGCGTGACCGTGGAATACCGGCTCGCCCCGGAGTTCCCCGACCCGTTCCCGGTCGAGGACTGCTACGCCGGCCTCGTCTGGACCGCCGAGCACGCCGAGGAGCTCGGGATCGATCCGGCCCGCCTGATCATCGCGGGTGGGAGCGCCGGCGGCGGCCTGGCCGCGGGGGTCTCCCTGATGGCCCGTGACCGGGGCGGCCCCGCGCTCGCCGGGCAGGTGCTCATCTGCCCCATGCTCGACGATCGCGACGCCTCCGTCTCCACGCGCCAGATCGACGGGGTCGGCGTGTGGGACCGCACGAGCAACGTGACCGGCTGGAGCGCTCTGCTGGGCGACCGCCGCGGCACCGACGCCGTGTCGATCTACGCCGCGCCAGCGCGGGCCTCCGATCTCTCCGGCCTGCCGCCGGCGTTCATCGACTGCGGCAGTGCCGAGGTCTTCCGCGACGAGGACGTCGCGTACGCCTCTCAGATCTGGGCCGACGGCGGGCAGGCCGAGCTGCATGTGTGGCCCGGCGGATTCCATGCCTTCGACATGATGGCCCCGCACGCCGCGATGTCGCAGGCCGCACTGGCCGCGCGCGACAACTGGGTCGCCCGCATCCTCGGCGCCTGAGCTTCCGCGGCCGCTGGCGGGCCCCCGCAACGCCTGCCCACCCGTCCGCGGCCGCGGAGACATCGTGCCCCCGCTCGATTAGGGTGGGGCGCAACAGGTGCGATGGAGCCCCGGCATGCAGGAACTCGTCGGTCGACTGACCGCGCTGGACCCAGAGGCGAGCGAGACCCTCAAGGTCGTCTCGTACTTCGACACGCTCGTCGCGGGCGGCGTGGGCGTCGAGACCCTGCTGCGCGGGGCGGCGGTGCTCTCGGGCACGGTCGCGGGCCACGCGGTCGCAGGGCGCGCCCCGACGCGCATCGGCCCCGAGGGCGCGCGGCTCGAGGCGGGCACGGATGCCGCGGCATCCGCTTGGCCGTCGCGCGAGACGAGCGACGGCTCTCGCGTGTGGATCGAACGCGACGGCGCCGCGCACGCGAACGACGCCATGGTGCTCGAGCGGCTCGCGCTCGCGGTGGCGATCACGTCTGCGAGGCGGGCGAACACGGCGGATGCGGCGATCGAGGTGGTGATCACCGCGAGCGCGTCGCCGTCGGAGCGCGCGATGGCCGCGGCGAGGCTGCGGCTGGATTCGAGCCGCGACGTTCGGGCGGTCGCCTTCCACCCGGATGCCGCCGCGCTCACGCCGGGGCCCACCGCGGTCGTTGCGACGCCCCGCGGCCTCGCGCGCGCGGTGCTCGTGACGGGAGCCTTCCACGTTCCACCCGGTGTACGTGCCGGTATCGGCATATACGGGACGGCCGAGCGGCTGCCCGAGTCGTGGGCGTCCGCCCTCATCGCGCTGCGGCTGGCCACCGACCGGGAACCGGTCATCGACGCTGACGGCCTCGGCGCGCTCCTGCTCGTGGCCGAGGCGGCCGACCGGCACGGCGAGCTGCATCCCGATGCTGCCGCCATCGACGCGCTCGACGAGCGATCGCGCCTCGTGCTCGAGGCGTTCGCCGACGCGGGGAGCGTGCGTGCCGCGGCATCCGTGCTGGGGATGCACCATTCGAGCGTGCAGGCCCGGCTCGACGGGCTCGCGTCGCAGCTCGGCTACGACCCGCGCTCGCCGGCCGGGCGGACCCGCTACGCCCTCGCGCGTGCGCTCACGGCGCTCGAGAAGCCGGGATTGGGCTGAACGCGTCGTAGGATCTGACGCGTCGTAGGATTCGGCCGACGGCAGTGCTGGAGAGGGGGCGCATGCCCGACGTCGTCCTCGCGCACGACTATCTGGTGCAAGTCGGCGGCGCCGAGCGCGTGGTCGCCGAATGGGCGACCGGATTCGGCGCTCGCTCGGTGGTGACCCTCGCCTACCTGCCCGAGTCCACGTTCGAGGAGTTCCGCGAGCTCGACGTGCACGCGGCCATCCCCCCGAGGCTCGCGACGCACGTGGAGCGGTTGCTGCCCGCCCTGCCCTCCATCGCGGCTCGCACCACGGTCTCGGGCGGCGACGTCGCCCTCGTCTCGAGCAGTGGCTGGGCGCACCGATTCCACTTCGAGATCCCGCACGTCGTCTACGTGCACAGCCCCGCACGGTGGCTGTACGCGGTCGACGACTACCGGATGCGGCTCAGCCTCGTTCGGCGCGCCGGGCTCAGCCTGAGCACGCCGCTGCTGCGCCGCGGCGACCTCCACGCCATGTGGCGCGCCCGCGCGATCGTGGCCAACTCGGCCGTGACGCGAGCACGCATCCGCTCGGCCTACGGGCTCGAGGCGGTCGTCGTGCACCCGCCCGTGGAGCCCGTCGCGCCCCATGCCGAGCCGCCGGCGCGCGAACTGCCCGACGGGTACGCGGTCGTCGTCGCACGAGACCGCGGCTACAAGAACGTGACGCTCGCCATCGCGGCCGCGCGGGAGGCGGGGATGCCGATCGTCATCGTGGGCGCCGGCTCGGCGGCCCTCGACGATCCCGGGCACGGCATGCACGGCCTCGGGCGCGTGACGGACGCCGAGCTGTGCTGGGTGTACCGTAACGCCGCCGTCATCGTCGGGGCCGGCCGGGAGGACTTCGGCCTCACCGTGATCGAGGCGGCGCTCGAGGGCACGCCCGCCGCGACCGTCGCCGCGGGCGGCTACCTCGAGACCGTGCGTCCCGGCGTGAACGGCTTCCTCGCGGCATCCGCCACCGCCGAGGACCTGGCCGCAGCGATGCGCCGAGCCCGCGAACTCGACGCCGGCGGATGCCGCGACTGGGCGCGCGGCTTCAGTCGCGACGCACACGTCGCACGCCTCGCTAGAGTGATCGAAGAGGTGGTGCAGCGGGCGTGAACGGGGCAGTCCGTGGTTCAGGCTCGAGACGGAGCCGGCTCACGCCCGCTGCGCTTCGCCCAATCGATGCACGGCCGTTCGACCGTCACGAACAGGAGCTGCCCCACGGCGAACACCACGCCGAACCCAACGGTCCACATCAGGAGCAGCAGCAATGGACCTTCGGGCACGTCCAGGAACTTCTGCAGGAACTCCGAGACGTACCACGCGGTCGGCTGGTGGATCAGGAACATGCTGTAGGACCGATAGCCGAGGTAGGCCAAGGGCTTCCATGCGAGCACGCGACCGGCGGCAGGGATCGACAGGACGAGCACGAGGAGGCTTCCGAACAGCGTGCTCAGGCCGAGTTCACGCACCGGCAGGACCGTTCCCTTGAACAGCGGTGCCGTCGCGACGAGGTAGGACACGACCATCAAGCCCAGCAGCAGGAACGCATGCGGCCTTCGGATCCGGTCGGCGACCCTGAAGGCCACGATCGCGGCCAGCATGCCCGCAGCGAATTCCATCAGCCGGCCGAGGCCAGAGGCACTCCAGAGGAACTGATCGGGAAAGGTCTCGCCGGGCACGAAGACGGTGACGATGATGCGGAAGATCACGGAGACGATGATCGCGACGACCAGCGCCCGCACTCCCCAGCGATTGGCCGCGATCAGCAGCAGGGGGAACAGCAGGTACAGCTGCATCTCGAGCGACATGGTCCACAGGCTGCCGTTCATCGAGCTCCAGTGATCGGCGAAGAACATGTGCGAGAACGTGAGGTGACTCAGCCAATCACCGAGGCTCGGCATCGGCTGCCACGATGCCTGACGACCGAACACGCGCATGACCACCACGAGGAGCTGCGGGAGGAGCACGGCATACGCCAGGGCGACGTAATAGGGGATGATGATGCGACGCATCCGTCGCCAGAGGTACGCGCGCGTCTGGAACTCGTCCATCCGTTCCGGGCGTCGGGCGAACGGCAGGAACAGCACGAAACCGGTGAGGACCACGAAGAAGTCGGGGCGGATGTTCTGGCTGACGACCGAGGAGAGTACTGGGATCTCTGGTCGCCCTGCGAACTCCCACGTGTGGAACGCGAACACGGCGAGGAATGCCACGGCGCGCAGACCGTCGACGGAATGGATCCGCTGACTCGTGCTCACCGTGTTGGTCACAGCGACCAACATAGTCAGCATGGATGATGTTGAGGTTCTTCTCCGTTACTGCAACTCCATTCATTCACGAAGATCCCGAGGTCGGCATCCACGGACTCGGCCGCCTGACGGATGCCGAACTGTGCTGGGTGTATCGCAATGCGGCGGTCGTCGTGGGCGCCGGCCGCGAGGACTTCGGCCTGACCGTGGTCGAAGCGGCGCTCGAGGGGACCCCGGCCGCGACAGTGCCCACGGGCGGCTACCTTGCGACCGTGCGACCCGGGGTGAGCGGCGCGTACGCGGCATCCGCAACACCCAACGACCTCAGCCGCGCGATCGCGCAGGTCCGCGAGCTCGACCCGGCCGCATGCCGGGAATGGCGACACGGATTCCGCCGCGCCACCCACGTCGTCCGCCTCGCTACAGTGTTGCAAGAGGTGGAGACGCAGGGGTGAATGAATCAGAGGTGACCGTGCCGCTTCCGGTGCGCCTGCGGTTCGGGCACGCCGCCGTGCAGCGCCTCGCCGAGGAGATCGGGGTCGACCTGCTCCACATCAAGGGGGCTGCGGTCGACCCGTCACTCCGCCCTGCCGGCTACCCCGGCAGCGACGTCGACGTGCTCGTGCGCCCGGCGCACGTGCCAGAGCTCGATCGCGCGATGCGGCAGCACGGATGGCGCCTCTACAGCACCTTCGAGTACGGCTCGCCCTTCGGACACGCGCAGACCTACCTGCACGACGCGTGGGGCTACATCGACGTTCACCGCTTCTTCCCCGGCATTCGGGTGCGGCCCGAGCGCGCGTTCGACCTGTTCTGGTCCGACCGGCACGAGCTCGAGATCGCCGGCATCGGGTGCCAGGTGCCGAGCGTGCCCGCCCAGGCGGTGTTGCTGGTGCTCAACGCCGCACGCTCGCGGACTCCGGGGAAGCCCGATGTGGGGACCGCCTGGCGCGACGCCGGCGCGGAACGACGCGCCGAGGTCGACGCGCTCGTCCTCGACCTCGACGCGCGGGTCGCATTCGCCGCCGCCACTGGCGGGCTCGAACGGTATCGCCATGAACGGGACTACCGACTGTGGAAGATCGTCTCCGAGGGTGGCTCGCGGTCGGCCGAATGGCGGGCGCGCGTGCGCGCCGCTCCTGACCTTCGCTCCGCGCTGCGCATCGCCGCCCGCGCGCCGCTGGTGAACGTCGACCACCTCGCGCACCGCCTCGGCCGGGCGCCGACACGAGGCGAGATCGTCGCCGAGTTCTTCCGGCGACCCGCGAGGGCGCTGCGCGAAGCGTGGTCCGGACGGCCGGGCGTCGGAGCCCCCCGATGAGCGGGCTGCTGCGCCCGCGCGACGTGGGCGTGTTGGAGGAGGAAGGAATCGTCTACGCCGCGCTCCTCCCGGCGGGACCGATCGTCGTCCTCGACGGCATCGCCGCGCTGATCTGGAACGAGGCGTGCTCGGGTGAACGGGCGACGATCACCGAGCGTGTCGCCGAGGCGACGGATGTCGCGCCCGACACGATCCGCGCCGACGTCGACGCGTTCGTGGCCGACCTGGTGGCGCGTGGGTTGCTGGAGTAGGCGATCGACTAGGCTCACTCCGCAACTTCCGGCATCGGCCGCCAGGACGGCTCGCGGCCGTGCACTCGCATGATCACCACGAGGAGCATCGGAAGGAGCACGGCGTACGCGAGCGCCACGGCGAATCAAGTAGCGATCTTCGGCTAGGCTCGCCCCGCACATCCTCCTCCGCCCACTCAGCAATCGGGGCCGCATGTCCATCGTTCTCGGACCACCCACCATCGAAACCAGTGATGGGCGCGTCACCTACCGGGTGGCACTCGACGGGTTCCCGGAGGAAAGGGAACTGTGGTTCTCGGTTCCGGTCGAGGCTTCCTCGCTCGTCAATGCGCGAACGGATGCCGCGCTCGTCGCGCTCCTCATGCCGGCGATGGCCGCTGGACGAGACATCTTCGTCGAGGGTCCGGTCACCGACGAGCTCGCCTGGAGCCTTAAAGGTGAGGCGCAGGAGGTCGTGCGACGCGTTCGGCCCGAGCTCTCGCGAGTGAACATCGAGGTGCGTCATCCGGTACCCCCCGAGGAGGGCGCGACCGGCGTCGCGACTGGGTACTCTGCGGGCGTCGACTCGTATGCGACCCTTGCGCGCCACCACTTCGCCACAGACGTGCCCGACTCGCTGCGTGTGACGCACCTGCTTTACAACAACGTCGGGTCGCATGGGCACGGCGACGACGGCCTGGCCCTCTACCGGAAACGACTGGAGCTGGTTCGACCGAGTGCCGTGTCGACCGGGTTGCCCCTGATCGACGTGGGTTCGAACATCGACGAGTTCCACCTCGCCGTCCGCATCGCGTTCCAGCCGTCGCACACGATGCGGAACGCCGCCGTCGCACACCTGCTCTCGGCAGGCATCCGGCACTACCTCTACGCCTCGTCGATGCCGTACGACCGGGTCGCCGTGGCTCCGAGATTCGACGTCAGCTTCGCCGACCCGATCCTGCTGCCGCTCCTTTCCACCAGCTCCCTGACGCTTCGTTCGTCGGGCTCCGACATGGCGCGAGCGACCAAGGTCGCCCTGATCGCCGAGATTCCCCATACCTATGCCCACCTTGATGTCTGCGTCAGGTCCACCGACGGAACCAACTGCGCCGAATGCCCGAAATGCCAGCGCACAATGCTCACTCTGGAACTGCTCGGCGTGTTCGACCACTACCGCGCGGTCTTCAGAACGCCACGGAACCCGAACTGGCGCGCGGAGTTCATCGTCGAGGCCCTGACACAGGATCTGCCGAACGCTCGGAACGCCGCCGAGCTGTATGACGAACGCGTCGGAATTCCGCTGCGGCTCCGGGTACGGGCGCGGGCTCGTCGGGCCGGTCGATCCGCCGGCCGGTTCGCCGGCCGCGCCGCACGCTATGCCAACCGCCGCGTCGGCGCACTCCGCGGGCTCTGATCACGAACGCCTGCTGCGATACTGAGCACTCGGCACTTATGGAGGATGATGGCACGCGAAGCGGGCGAGCGGAAGTTGCGCCACCAGCTCGGAAAGCTACTGGCTCTCGCGGGGACGAATCCGAAGAGCTGGATTCCCGGTGTGGTCGTCGGGTCGATCGGGCTCGCGCTGCTCGACACGCTCGGTGTTGCCGCGATGGCGCCGCTGATGCAGCTCATCACCACGGGGTCGGCTGATTCCGGCGTCCTGGGCACCGTCTCCGACTTCTTCGGCACCTCGTCACCGCAGACGCTCATCCCGATCGTTGCGGGCATCGTGGCCGGCCTGTTCATCCTGAAGAGCGTGTGCGCACTCGTGTTCCGCTGGTGGATCCTCGGACGCACCACGCGCATCTCCGCGCTAGCGTCCTCGAAACTGATGCGGCTGTACATCCTCGCGCCGTACGCCGATCATCGGGCGCGGCGAACGAGCGAGATCTACCGCAGCGTAAGTGACAGTACAGCCCAGTCGACCAGCGTCCTCCTCGCCGTGACAGCCCTGTTCACCGACGGTCTGGTGCTCGTCGCGCTGGCTGCGGTCATCGCCGTCGTGTCGCCGACGGTGATGGTCGTCACAGCCGTGATCTTCGGTGTCCTTGTCTTCGGCGCACAGCGGGCCCTGCGGAACCGGCAGTCGCACATCGGCGAGGAGGTCTCCGCTTCCGCGCTTCAGTCGTGGCAGTACCTTCTTCCGGCGCTCGACGGGTTCCGCGAGGCGCGGCTCACGTCCAGCGCGAACGCGTTCGCCGACGGGTACCAGGCGGCGAAGCTGCGCACGGCTCACGCCGGGCGTCAGCTGGCGATCGTCTCGGATGCCCCGCGGTACCTGCTCGAGATCGGCTTTGTCCTTGCGATCATCGGCATCTCCGCGGTTCTGTCGGCCACGACCTCGCCGGCCATGACGCTCACTATTCTCGGCGTATTCGGGGCGGCGTCGATCCGCGCCCTGCCCACCATGAACCGTGTAGCGGCGAGCCTCTCGACGATCCGCACTGGTCGGGTCGGCCTGGACATCGTGACGAGCATCGCCGACGAGCTGCGCGAAGGCGGCACGCACGACGAGACGCCCCGGGCCGACACACGATACGCGGGCGACATCTCGCTGCGCGCCGTCGAGTTCAGCTATCCCGACGCCGAGCGGCCCGTGCTCGACGGGGTGTCGCTCGACATCGCCGAGAACCGGACGACGGCCTTCGTCGGCTCGAGCGGTGCCGGGAAGAGCACGCTGCTCGATCTCGTCCTCGGCCTTCTCCAGCCGACCTCGGGCCGGATCGAGTGCGGTGGTCGGTCGATCCAGGACGACCTCCCAACCTGGTACGCGGGCCTCGGCGTCGTGCCGCAGGACGTGTTCCTGCTCAACGACACCCTCGCGGCCAACATCGCCTTCGGGGTGCCGGCGACCGATGTCGACCAGGACCGGGTCGCCGAGGTCATCACGACCGCCCAGCTCGATGACGTTGTCGCCGACCTGCCGGCCGGCTTGGACACCGTGGTCGGCGAACGTGGGGTGCGATTGTCAGGTGGCCAGCGGCAGCGGATCGGGCTGGCTCGGGCGCTCTATCGGCGTCCCCGTGTCCTGGTGCTCGATGAGGCGACCTCGGCGCTCGACAACGCGACGGAACACGAGATCGCGACGACGCTGCGGTCGCTCCAGGGCAGCGTCACTATCCTGATCGTCGCGCACCGCTTGTCGACCGTGCGAAACGCCGACACGCTGGTGTTCCTCAAGGACGGTCGGATCGACGAGATCGGCACGTTCGCGCACGTCCGTGCGACCAGTCAGGACTTCGCCCGCCTCGTCGAACTCGGTGAGCTCAACTGACCCGGCCGCACCGCATCAGTCGAAGCCGCTGATCGCGATCCAACGGGGATCGAGCTGGTGGGCGTCGGTGCCGTGGGCCATGCGCGCGTGGAAGCGTGGCATGACGACCTCCGCCGCCGGGTGGATCACTCCCGCGACATAGGCCGCCCAGTAGCTGAACGTCGAGTTGGTCCCGATGATGCGACTGGCCTGGGCGACCGCATGGAAGTTCGCCAGAGGGTCGGGCTGAGCATACTCCACGTGGGATGTCTTCGTCCGGATGATCGAGCTCAGGTGCGCGCGGCACCACTCCGGATCGTCGGACACGACGAGTACGCGCTCCGCGGAGCCGACTCGGTCGAGCGCCGCGCCTACGTACCCCACCTGGTCGAACGCGTACTTGTCGGTGAACTCCGTGTAGTAATCGCCGCGCCGCACGTTGACCACGAGTGTCCCCGAGTCGTCGGGGACGATGTGCGGCGCAACCGTTGCGCGAACGAATGCGTTCACGTCGTCGGCCGTGAAGTCCACGCCGAATCGCTGGTAGAGCCAGACGTCATCCCACTCCCTCCGATCGCGAAAGCGCAGGGAGTCCCGTCGGATCGTGAGCTCGCCGAGCGCGGGGAACTCGGTGAGCCACGATTCCATCGCGGGCGTCGCAAGTGCCAGCGTCGGTGTTCCACTCAGGCCGGCGCGGTGTGCGCGCAGCCACACATAGAGGAGGTTGCCGAGGCGAAGCCCGACTCGCGGGGTCATGATGACCGTCACCTCCCCGCGTCGCATCAGATCGAGGGTGGCATCGGCGGCACCCCGAACGTGCCGTGCGGTCGCCCGCTTCGCACGGGCGCCCATGATCCTGGCCGACTTCACGGGGACAACCCTACGCGGCGGTCGACGCTGATTCCGCGGCTCGGTCTACGGCTGGACTCGAGCGAGTGCCGGGAGCGAGGCGACCCGGAAGCGTCTGAGCGGGTCCCGCGCCACCGGAGCCCCGAGCGCGGTCAGCCACGGGTGATGAGCCCGCCACCGCCAACGCCGCAGTTCGGCATCCCACTTGACGGCGCCTGCGTAGCCCGACACCCGCCGCTTCTCGGCCATCTGAGCCTCCGTCCGTACCCAGCTCATATGCAGGATCGCGTGGGCCGGGCTAATGACGGCATGGACGGTCGCATTCCACGGATGGGCGGGGTCGGTGTTCCATGGAGCCACGTCGGCGCGATGCATCGGTGAGCCCGCCGCCTGTCGTGCGTGCGTGAGTCGTGTTCCCGCTCGAACGGCCACGGGCCCGGGGTACGCCGACTGAGCGGTCCACAGACGTCCGCACTGCTCGAGGAATCGCCCGGACGGCGTTCGTGCGTAGATGATCCGCGCGGGGAACTCGAGCGCGTCGGCACCTCGCTGTTCGGCGAGCGTCAGCTGAGCGGTGAACGCCGAGGGTGAGGGCAGGAGCTCATCCGTGTCCAACTGGATGACCCAGTCCGCTCCCTCCGATGCTGCGTCGAGCGCGGATTGGCGGTGCTCGGTCTCGACGTCGAGGACGAAGCGGTCGGGGTCTGAATGGGCCCCGGGCAGCATCAGGATCTTGCCCTGCGGATCCGCCGCGACCAATCGATCGAGGGACTCCTGCACCGACAACGGATGCCCAGCCCACGACCGACCCGAACGGTCATGCGACACCACGATGCGATCGACGAGATGATAGTAGGAGCCGATGCTCTGGGCGATCCACGCAGGATCGCCCGCCAGCACGTACGCGTTGAGCCTCACCGCTCGAACCCACGTCTGCGAAGCGCGGACGTGGCGCGAAACGCAGCGAATGCGCCCGCGACGGAACCCGTCAGGTCGACGGACGAGCGCTGCACGCCGCCGGCAAGACCCGTGAGCTTCGATCGGGCTCCCTTCCGACGCCGGAACGCGCGGAGGCCGTCGAGCACCTCATGACGGGATCGCCGAAGCACCGTTCGGCCGTACGTCCGCACGTGCGGATCGCGCCAGCCGAGCGTCGTTGCGAGCAGCACAACGTGGTTGCGGGCTCCGAAGTAGCGGTACCTGGAGTCGAATCGGCGACCCCGCGCGTAGCGACCGCCGACGTGATCCACGACGGCGAACGGAGTGTAGACGACACGCATTCCACGACGCCGCATGCGAAGCGCGATATCCGTCTCCTCTCGCAGGCAGGTTCCCGGGTAGAAATCGCGGATGCCCCCGAGCTCGTGCACGACGCTCGACCGCACCGACATGTTCGCGCCCAGCATGTGATCGACCTCGACCAACCGGTCGGGCGCTGCAGCAAAGTAGCCCGTGAGCCGTCCGTCGGGCAGCAGGAGCCCGATCTGGCCGACCCCGAGGTGCTCCTCGTCCGGCTGGCCGTTGCGGGCGCGGCCACCGACTGCCGCGACATCCGGATCGGCGTACGGCTCGAGGAGCTGCTCGAGCCAGTCGGGTTCGGCGTAGGCGTCGTCGTCGATGAAGGCGACGATCTCCTCGCCTGCGCCATCGAGTCCGATCGCCCGCGACGTCGCGGTGTGGCCGACCCCGCGTGGGTTGCGTCGGTACTCCACGCCCGGATGCCGCGCCACGACGTCGCGCGTCAGGTCGTCGGGAGAGGCGTCGACGACGACGATGCGCGCGGGCGCGACCGTCTGTCGCTTGAGATGGGAGAGGCACTCCTCCATGTAGTCGGGGCGCCGATACGTCGCGATGACGACCACGGTCGAGAGGGGAGCGTGCACCGGATCAGCGTATCGGCCGAAAGGGAGCGCGGCTTCCCCTACCGTGGCATCCTTCTGGGGTGACATTCGAACGCCGAAGGGACACGGGTGGGGGAGCCCGTCACGGAGGCTCCGGTCGTCACCATTGTGATCCCCCTTTACAACGGCGCCGGGTTCATCGGGGAGACGCTCCGTTCGGTGCTCGCCCAGACCTTCCTGCGGTTCGAGGTGATCGTGGTCGACGACGGGTCGGCCGACGACGGACCGGATATCGTGCGTACCTTCGCCCTGGACTCGCGCGTGCAGCTGGTGCGTAACTCGCACCTCGGCGTCGCGGAGGCCCGGAATGCGGGCGCGGCGCGGGCGACCGACGCATCCCGGTATCTGATGTTCCTCGACGCCGATGACCTCTGGGACCCGGAGGCGCTCGCGACGCTCGTCGACGCGCTGGAGCGTCGACCCGATGCAGCCGGGTCGTTCGTGCTTGCGGAGTACATCGACGGCGACGGGAACGTGCTGTATCCCGGTGACTTCCCCCGGCACATGCGCGGGCGTGAGGACCTCCGCGACGGACGCCTCGTTCCGCGAGACAGCGCCGCCGACGTGGAGTTCGAGCACCTGTTCCTGTCCAACCTCGTGTATCCGCCGAGCTGCCTTCTGCTGCGACGCGCCGCCTACGAGGCTGCGGGCGGGTTCGACGGCCGGTTCCTCGCCGAGGATTGGGAGTTCGTCGCGCGCCTGGCCAAGCAGGGCCCGTTCGTGCCGGTCGATCGCGTGCTCGTCGGGTATCGGCGGCACACCTCCAACGCCTCCGGGAACCGCAGCCGGAACGTTTGGGGCGCGCGTCAGGTGTGGGCGGCCCTGTACCATGCCGACCTCGGCTCCGACGGCACACGGCAGCGTATCCGCGGCATCTGGCGGGCGCATCAGTCCCGCACCGCGCGGCGCAAGTTCGCCGAGGGCCGCGCGCTCGTCGCCCGTGGCAAGGTCGTGCCCGGCATCAAACGGGCCGCCGATGGCGTGGCGCACGCGCTGCTGCGCCATCCGCCCCGCTTCTGGATGGCACAGGGCGCGAAGACCCGCGAGCGCGAGGCTCGCTCCGCCGCTCTATCCCGGTCCGCCCGCTGACGAGTCGAGCGCGTCGCGCAGGAAGGCCAGGGATCCGATGCGGAGGCTCTCGCGGCGCGCCTCGACCGCCGCCCAGTCGACGTCCGTGATCGCCTGCAGGCCGTCGACGCCCGTCTGCCGGGTCGACAACTCGTTCTGCGTGAGGAGCTCCTGCCAGCGGGCGTCCCGGTGGAAGCGAGTGCGGAGGACGACGGGGCGCCGGTGCAACAGTGCGAAGATGCCCGCGTGGAATGAGTCGGTGTAGACGACTTCCGCACGCGCGATCGCGGCGACGAAGCCGGCCGGGTCGACGCCGGCGAACGCCTCATGGTCGAGGTCGTACAGGTCGACGACCGGGAGAGCGGCGTCATCGGCATGACGTCTCACCCATGCGTCCTGCGTCGGCGTCGGCCGGCCCAGGAAGAAGCGAACCGCGTAGGGCCCATCGGTGATCGGTTCTCGTTGCTCGGTGAGCCGATCCCACACGGACCGTTCCACGAGCAAGGTCGGATCGAGCACGACCGGGACGTCGCGGCCGGTCAGGTCGGCGACGATCCGGCGCCCGGTGGACTCGCGCACGGACAGGTGGGGGATGTCTCGCAGCCACGCGCGATACCGGGAACGAAGGAACGCCGGCACCTGCTCGACGCCGAAGCTCGGGGCATAGGCGATCCGGCGTGGTTCGCTGAGGAAGTCGAGGAAGTCGATGCCCTGCGCTCGTCGATACGTCGGATTCCACACCTGATCCGATCCGGCGACAGCGCAGTCGTAACGATCGGCCCAGTACTCCGCGGGCATCTCCGAGAAGCGATGCGGTGACGAGTCGATGTGGGCGCGGGCGAACCCGCCGATTGCCGCTCTCCGCTGCGCCAGGAAGGTGGGCGCTTGAGGGCGCTCCCGTCCCACGCGGGCCCGGATTCGGGCCATGGCTCTCCGAGCGAGTCCGGCGAAGTCGTGTCGGAGGTCGTGCGCGATCCGGGGGGCCAGCAGCGCACGGTCCCACGCCGGTGGCCGGTTCACGAGCGTCTCCGGTTCGCATCCGAGCGACCGGATGACCTCCTGGAGCGCGAAGTTCTGCAGCCGATTGCCGTAGTTCGTGTCGTCGTTGATGGTGACGATGCCGACCCTGCGATCCGCCATGTCGCCTATCCGCGCCTGAGGAAGGATCGGAGCGTCTCCCGCGCCCGGGTGGACAGGCTCTTCCCGGCGGACTCCACGCTGCGGTACCGGGCGATCGCCGCGCGCATCGGCCGGGTGTACGCGGAGAGCCGACCGCTCGCCTTCGCTTCCGCGAAGGCGGTGAACGAGAGTTCGGACATGGCACGGCGCTGCCGGATGAGCGCGATCCGTTGCGTCGAGAGGCCCTCGTAGCCCGCATCGACGCGCTTGCGGGGAACGCTCAGCCCGGCGGCGAGGTCGTCGGCGAGGCGTACTCGCAGGCCGTCCCGTCGATGCCGGAAGTTCCCCGCCTGCGAGCGCGCCGCATCCTCGACGGTCAGCTCCTCGAGGCGGATGGCGCCGTCGCGGACGCCGTCGGCGAGGATACGGTCGGCGTCGGCGTGTCGGGTGACCACGACGTTCGTGCCGAGCCAATCGTCGGTGTACTGGGGCAGCCAGGCGTCACCGAACACGACATCGGCGGTCTCAGCGAACACGTCGTCGCAGAAGTTGCAGGCACCGGGCTGGAAGGCGCCGTAACCCCAGTTTCCGTCGATGGCCGCCCGAGTGCGTCGCAGACGCGGCCCGCGCGCGCGGCCGCGTACCTCGTAGTCGTACGAGTAGGAGCGTCGCGCGGGATTCTTCACCCGGAAGTCGATGGCCTCGAGGTCCTCGGGCGGAACGCCCGCCTGCCATGCGAGGGACTCCGCGAAGAACTGGCTCTTGAGGTGTCCGCACACGAGTCCGATGTGCCAGATGAACTGGTCGCGCAGGTCGGTATCGACCTCTTCGAGGTGCCGCATCGCCGTGATGAAGCACGGCACGCCGACGATCGCGTATCGCCGCCCGTCACCTCGGACCTCGCGGACGACCTCGTCGAGGGTGGTCGAGTAGTACATCGACTTGCGCGATGCGGAGAGTGCCTCGGAGCTGCGCGAGATCGTGTACCCGAACAGCTCCCGACCCTCGGTCCGCCCGACGTGGACGACCCCGTCGACGACCCCCCGATCGAGCAGCTCACCCAGGAACCATGAGGTGAGCCCGCCGGAGCTGCTGCCGATCGACCGACCATCGTCGGCGAGGCGACCGGCGAAGACCGATCGGTATCGTCCGATCCGGCCATCCGACGGCAGGCTTCCGTACCGCTCCTCCGCCAGGCGGTCCTCGTCCTTCGAGGCATCGGCGAACGGGCATATCGCATTCGCCGCCTCGATCTGGGCTGCGGTGGCGGAGGTGAGATCGGCCTGGTACACGCCGTAGCGGTCGAGTCGCACGGGGATCGCGCCGGACGTGCGGATGGAGCATCCCCCGCAGCCCACGCACATCCCGCGTGCAACCACGTCCCCGATCGTGTGCGCCATCCGGCAAGACTAGTCGGACGGGAGTGATGCGATACTGGACCGAATCACACCGAAGGACCGGGCCATGACGTTCGACGAGCACGCGCGGAGAGATCTGGCGCGAGCGGATCGCCGACTGGTGGGCGAACGCGTGGCGCTGGGTGCTCGCGGCCTTCGGTGCGGTCGCAGCCACGTACTTCATCCTCGAGCGAGGCATCGTCGGCGGCGCGACGCTCGCGATCGTCATCGGCGCATTCGTCATCGCGGCCGCGCTCACCACTGCGACCCCGCTCGCCATCGCCCTGTTCGCGATGCCCGGTCTGCTGATCGCGCAGCGCATCGGACTCGGCGGGGGCGACCTCTCGGTCTCGGATGCCGCGCTCGCCGCGGCGTTCGGCACGGCGCTGCTGCTCGGCCAGCGGCCATACAGCAAGCCCCTGCGCCAGCTGCTGCTGATCAACCTCGTGTACCAGTTCGCGACGCTGTTCACCGTCATCGTGAACCCGTACGTGCTCAACACCGTCGAGTGGTTCCACGCCTGGATGCTCGTCTCGGGCGCGCTCATCGTCGGGCTGGGCGCTCGGCGCGGCAGGCTACGCGCGGCTCGCGCTCTCGCTCATCGTGGTCACCGCGAGCGTGATCGCGGTGACTCACCCTCGTGCAGGCGGCGCTCCAGTACGCGGCCGGCGATTTCGGTCCGGCGACGCCGACCTGGCCGTTCCCGATGCACAAGAACTTCATCGGAACCGTGCTCGCGTTCGGTGCGATCATCGCGTACCTCAACCCCGACTGGGTCGGCTGGACCAAGGGGTGGGCGAGGTTCGCCTTCGTCGTGATGGCGGCGGGAATCGTCGTGGCGCAGTCGCGGCAGGCGCTCATCGGTCTCGATCGCGGCGATCATCATCGCCGTACTTCGCCGCAGCACCACCGGCCGCTCCCGCTGGGTGCTCTTCCTGCTCATCCCGGCGGCCTGGCTCGTCATCAGCATGGTGATCGAGCAGATCGAGTCGCAGAACCGGCACAACTCCGTGTTCCAGCGGGTCGAGTGGTTCCGCGAGGTGTACCACTTCTGGCGCGAGTCGCCCATCTTCGGGCACGGCCTCCGCTACTGGTACAACCCCGGCGAACTGCCGTACCAGCCGCCGCAGGCCGAGCTGGAGGTGCTCGCCTCCGCGGGCGTCGTCGGGCTGATCGGGTTCCTCGTGATGTGGATCGGCGTGCTCGTCGTGCTCTGGCACGTCGACCCGCGGTTCGGCACGCTCGCGGTCGCCGTGCTGCTCTGCCGTCTCGTGCAGTCGCAGTTCGACCTGTTCTGGGTGGCCGTCCAGGTCTCCGTCCCGTTCGTGGTCGCCGGCATCTGCCTGGGGGCGATGGAGCATGAACGCAGGTCGAGGGACGCTCCCGACGAGGCGCTCCAGCGCGCACCGCTCGGCCGGCTCGCGCCATCCGGTGCGGCCGTCGGCCGGCGTCGATAAGTCAGTCAGTCGGACGGGCACGCACGAGCGTACGCACGTCGAAGGCCGTTGGCATACCATGGAGCCTATTCACGGTCTGCCGCATTGCGGCGACGCCTCGAACGCACGGAGGTTGCATGGAGCTCCGCGACTACCTGCGCGGACTGCGCAGGCACTGGATCGCCATTCTCCTGATGACGCTCGTGGGCGCCGGCGCCGGATACGGCTGGACGCTTCTGCAGACCCCGGTCTACGTCGCGGGTGCGAGCGGCGTGCGTCTCGTCGACCGGCGCGGAGGACCTCGGAACGTCGACGCTCGGCGACTCGCTGGCCAGGCAGAAGGTGCCCACCTACCTCGAGATCGCCGCATGGCGCTCGGTCGCCGAACACGCGATCGAGGAGCTCGGCCTCGACACGACGCCTGAGCAGCTCGTGATGCGGATCGAGGTGTCGAACCCGCCGGACACGACGTTCATCAAGGTCAGCGCGGAGGGCCCGACTCCGCAGGACGCCCGCGCCCTCGCCGAGGCGTGGATCGACGCGATGAAGGTTCAGATCGACGACATCGAGGGGACCGGCAGCCCCGGCTCGGCTCCCGTCACGATCCTCCCGGGCGATGAGGCTTCACTGCCCTCCTCACCGAGCTTCCCCGACGTGCAGACGGCCGTGATCGTCGGCGGCATCCTCGGCCTCGGATTCGGCATCGCGTTCGCGATGATCCGCACGGTGTCCGACCGGCGCATCCGCGCGGCGGAGGACGTCGAGGAGCAGACCGGGGTGGCCGTCGTGGGGACCATCCCGATCGTGCCCGGTCTCGACGACGAGACCAGGCTGATCGATCCCTCGACGTCCGGATCCACCGGCAAGAACGGCACCTTCGCCGTCTCCGAGGCGTTGCGCGCGCTGAGGACCAACCTGCAGTTCATGGATGTCGACCACCCGCCGAAGACGATCGTGGTCACGAGCCCGCTCCCGGGCGACGGAAAGTCGACGGTCGCGTGCAACCTCGCGCTCACGCTCGCAGCGGCGGGCACGACCGTGGTGCTCGTCGACGGCGACCTGCGCCGGTCGATGGTCGCGACGACCATGGGGCTGCCCGGTGGGGCGGGCCTGAGCGATGTGCTCGCGGGCCGCGCATCGCTCGCCGAGGTGCTCCAGCGGACGCCCAAGTCGAACAACCTCCTCGTCCTCGCGGCCGGCAGCGTGCCGCCGAACCCGAGCGAGGTGCTCGGCTCGGAGCGGATGCACACGCTGATCGCCGACCTGGCCAAGCACGCGACCGTGATCATCGACGCTCCGCCGCTGCTGCCCGTGACCGACGGCGCAGTGCTCACGCACCAGGCCGACGGCGCGCTCGTCGTCGTCACCCTCCGCAAGACCACGTTCGACCTGCTCGACAAAGCGCTCGACACGTTGCGCAAGGCGAGGGGCCGCCCGCTCGGCATCGTACTGAACCGGGCGCCGTTGCGCGGTGCGGACGCGGCCGCCTACTCCTACGAGTATCGCCGTGACTACTCCTCCTCCGCCGCCGCGTCCGCCGTGTCGGCCGCGGAGGTCGCTCCGGTCGAGGTCCCGGCGCCCGCGCCCGCGTCGACCGGCGCCGACTCCGACGCGGGCGACCTCGTGGACGATGCCCCGGCCGGGGCGCCGCGCCGCGGCGGGCGTCGCAGCTGACGCGTGGATCACGGAACACCTGCTGAGCGACCGCGCGTCGCGCTCGTGAGTTCCTCGTATGCCCCGTACGTCGGCGGGGTCGAGGAGCACGTGCGCCAGGTCGCACGTGAACTGCGCGAGCGGCGGCGTCGATGTCGAGGTCTGGACCGTCGATCGCGGCGAGTCGCTCGGCGTCCGCGAGGTGGAGGGAGTGACCGTCCGGTACCTGCCGACGCCGCTCCCGGCCGCTTCGCCCGGCGCTGCGTTCCGGTTCCTCCGTGCGGTGCCCTCGGCGTGGCGGCACTGGACGGATGCGCGCCGCAGGTTCGCCCCCGATCTCCTGCACGTGCAGTGCTTCGGCCCGAACGGCGCATACGCGCTCGCGATGCACCGGCGCTTCCGGCATCCCGCTCATCGTCACCTCGCACGGCGAGACCGTCGCCGACGACCACGCGGTGTTCGCGCGTTCGGCGCTGCTCCGCGCCGCCCTCGCGGCGCGCCCTGGCCGCCGCAGCGGATGTCACCGCACCCTCCCAGTTCGTCATCGACGATCTGCGGCGCAACCACGGGCTCACCGGCGGCACGGTCGTGCCGAACGGCGTCGTCCTCGATCTCACCGGATGTTCCGGACGCGCCGGATGCGCCAACCCGGCAGGGCGGTACCTGCTCGGCGTCGGGCGCCTGGGCCGCATGAAGGGGTTCGACCTGCTGATCGACGCATTCGCACGTGCGGAGCTCGAACGCGACATCCGTCTGGTCATCGCGGGCGACGGACCGGAGCAGGATCGGCTGCAAGCGCAGGTCGATCGGCTTGCGCTGGGCGATCGCGTCGAGTTCACGGGTCGGCTGGATGGCGCGGCCGTCGCCCAGCGCGATGTCGGGCGCGCTCGCCGTGGTCGTGCCGAGCCGCATGGAGGCCTTCGGCATCGTGGCGCTCGAGGCGTGGCGGAGCGGCGCGCCGCTCGTCATGACGAACCGCGGCGGCGGGCCGGGCTTCGTGCGCGATGGGATCGACGGGATCCTGGTCGACCCCGAGGACTCCGACGCGCTCGCCGACGCGCTCGTGCGGGTGAGCTCGGACGAGGAGCTGCGAGCGCGGCTCGGCGCCGCCGGGCGGGCGCGAGTCGGCGAGTTCACGTGGGCGCGCGTCGCGCACGCGTACGAGGAGCTGTACGCCGCGGCATCCGGCCGGAATGCGGGCGCGGGATGAACTACTCCGGCCCACTCGTCCGACGACTCCGCCAGCTCCGCCGCATCGCGATCGCCTCCACTCGCCGCCCGATGTGGCGCGGCGGTGTCGTGGTGCCGGCGCACTGGTGGGACGGGCACCCGAACTTCGGCGACGACCTCACGCCGTGGCTCCTCCCGAACTACGGCGTGCTGCCGATCCACCGCGTCGCCTCGCGCGCGCGGCTCGCCGGCGTCGGCAGCATCCTCGAGTTCCTGCCCACCGACTGGGACGGCGTGGTCTGGGGCAGCGGGCTCATGCACGGCGAGCCGCACCCGCTGCCGCGCGCGCGGGTGCTCGCGGTGCGCGGGCACCTGACCCGCGAGCTGATCGGAGCGCCCGACGATGTCGCGCTCGGCGACCCCGGGATCCTCGTCGGGCGCCTGCGTCCGCGGCCCGAACAGCGGTGGGATGTCGCGCTCGTGCCGCACGGTCACCATCGGTCGCACGTGCCGTTCCTCGCGCTCGCCGAGGCTGCGGGGTACCGGGTGCGGGTCGTGGACGTGCACCAGACCGCGGAACGCGTCGTGCGCGAGATCGCGGCGAGCGGGGCCGTCATCACCACCTCCCTGCACGGGCTGGTGACCGCCGACGCGTACGGGATCCCGGCGGCGTGGACCACGCTCGAGCCGCCGCTCGGCGGCGGCGCGTTCAAGTTCCACGACTACGAGTCGGTGGTCACGCCCGGTGCGACCCGGTTCGTGCGATTCGATCCCGGGATGTCGCTCGCCGACCTCCTCGCGTCGGCCAGCGCCGCGCCGCGTGCGACGGTCGAGGCGGCCTGCGACGCGCTCGAAGCCTCGGCGGCACGGCTGCCCGAGGCGCTCCGCGCGCCCGGGCGGTTCCCGCGAGACCTGCCGCGGGTGCTCGGCGGATCGCCGCTGACGGCGGCGATCAGGCCAGGGACGACCAGATGCGCGCGTGCTCCTCGGCGCAGCGCTCCCACGTGAATCGGCCGGCCCGTTCGCGCGCCGCGCGGATGAGCGCGCCGGCTGGCATCGCCGCGGGTCGCGTCGAGCAGGCCGCCCGCGATGCCCGGCCCGGTCGGGTCGACGAGCATGCCGGCGTCGCCGACGACCTCGGGCAGCGAGCTCGTCGCCGCGGCGACGACGGGGACGTTCGCCGCCATCGCCTCGAGGGCGGGCAGGCCGAACCCCTCGTAGAGCGAGGGGACGACGACGGCGGCGGCAGAGGCGACGACGCCGGGCATGACCTCGTCGGGCAGGCGGCCCACGAGCCGAACGCCCGGCATGCCCTCGAAGAGCTCGGTGCGACGTCGATGCGGCGGCCCGGCCAGCACGAGCTCGAGACCCGGACGTTCTCGTCGCACGAGCGGCCAGGCGGCGGCAAGTGCCTCGAGGTTCTTCCGGCGCGATGCGCCCCCGGCGTGCAGCACGTACTCGTCGGGGAGCCCGAGCGATCGACGAGATGTCGCGGGTCGAGTGCCGGTGCGTCGAAGAACCGGTCGTCGACGCCGTTGTGCACGACGTGCGGGTCCGAGATCCCGAGCAGTTCGACGGCCTCGCGAGCGCTGAACTCCGAGACGCAGATCACCGCGGCCGCCCGCCGCGCCTCCTCGATCGCTGCGGGCACCGGCGGGGATTCGTCGGGGAAGCGCCAGGCGACCACGTCGTGGACGGTGATCACGTCGGCGCCGGGCGCCGGAGGGAGCTCGAGGTTCATGCGGTGCATGACCTGGTCGCGGCCGTACAGCAGGCGCCCGACGCGACGCCGCATCGCGGCGGACGCCGACGAGACCCGTCCGACCGGAATCCGCCGATCACCGGGAAGCTTGGATCGCAGCGACCGCACGACGAGTCGGCGAACCGTCCAGCCGCGATCGTCGACCGACTGCAACGCGCCTGCAGCACGTCGTGCAACCTGCTCCTGGTACATCTGCGCACCCATCGGGCTCTCCGTCGCCATCGTCGCGATGGTCAATCGTGGGTGCGCCGAACCGAGCCCGATGGTGCTCACCTCCGACCTGGTCCGACGGCCGAACAGGCTGGGCTCCAGCAGCCGTCGGATTCCCAGAGTAGAGGGTCGAACTCGCACCGGAGAGGAGGAGTCCCGGGTTCGGCGTGCGCCGTCCCGACCTCCGGGCTTCCGATCGAGGATGAAGATGCGTACGGGGCGGGTAGGCTCCGTGGTATGCCAACAGCCTTCGACGTGCATGCGCTGGCGAGCAAGGTGCGCATCGAGCTCGACGATTCGTTGAGCACCGCCGACCAGGAGTCGATCAAGGCGCACTGGGTCGATCTCGCCCACGACGGAGCCGGCGAGCCCGATCAGGTGATCCGCGCCGGCGTGCGTGACGACTCGGATTCGTCCGACGGTGCGTACATCATCCGTGCGAACTCGCCGAAGGCGCTCGCCCAGCGGATCACGTCCGAGGTCACGATCGGTGCCATCGGCGGGCTTCGCGGCGAGGCGCTCATGCTCCATGCGAGCGCGGTGGCGCTCGATGACGGGCGGGTGATCGGATTCGTCGGGCCTTCGGGCCGCGGGAAGACCACTGCCGCCCAGGCACTCGGCCGCTCTACGGCTACGTGACCGACGAAACGCTGGCGGTGCGCGTCGACGGTTCGGTCGTCGCCTACCCCAAGCCGCTCTCGATCGGGTCGTGGCCCGACGTGAAGGTCACGGAGCCCGCTTCGACGCTCGGCCTCCGCGGGGCGCCGACCGACGGCCTGCGCCTCGCGGCGATCGTGCTGCTCGACCGACGGCCAGACGTTGAGCAGCCGTTCGTGGAGTCGGTGCCGATCATCGAGGCAGTTGGTCGCACTCGTTCCGCAGACGAGCCACCTCTCGGCGCTCGAGCGCCCGCTGCGCACCCTCCTCGAGGCGGTGGTCTCGACCGGCGGGATGCGTCGAGTCGTCTACTCCGAGGCGTCCTCGCTGCCTCCCCTCATCGATGACGTGCTTCAGGAGGTCGACGACGATGTCGACGATGCTCACGGATGTCGCGAAGATGTCCCAACGCGACTGCGATTGCTTCTCCGGCATTCTCGACGAGCCGTCGGATCCTTCCGTCGTCGACCGACCCGGCGCGTATTGGCGTGCGATCTATGCCGATGCGCTCATGGTCGATGACTCGCTGATGGTGTTGGTGTCGGGCAGTGTGGTCGTCCTCGCCGGCGTCGGCCCGATCCTGTGGCTGGCTGCCGATGGTCTCACTGAGGAGGAGTTGCTGGAGATCGCGTTGCGACAGCTTCCTGAACCGCCCGACGGCGTCGACGTCGCCGCGGTCATTTCCGAGGCCGTCCAAGGCATGGTGGAGGCGAGGCTCCTCGTCCGCAGCTGAGCCCAGACTTCGCGCGGGCGGCGTCTCGGGCGATACAGGGTGGATTCCGCCCCCCGAACAAGGGTGACTGAAGGCATTGGAACTCGACGAAATGGGCGTCGTACCCTTAGAGTTGGCTGAGTAAACCGATCCGCGGCCACAGCGATCGCCTTTGAGTTGCATGAGTAACCCGATACTAAGGCCAAACGACCCCGCAAAGGAAAGCCCGACATGAGTGACCTCGAAGAACAGAAGCCCGGTGTCAGCCGCCGCACGGTCGCCAAGGCGATGGCGTGGTCGGTGCCCGCGGTTGCCCTCGCCGTTCCCGCGCCCGCGTATGCGGCGTCGCCTGGCGTCATCACAGCTCACGGGCGCACGGCTGCAAGCTGCCGGGAAACTCGGGCGACCTACTACAAGGGCTACGCGTTCAGGGCCACTCATCTCCAACACGACGAACGCCCAAGTCACCGTGACGATCACCGACATGACCCTCGACGGGGACGATCTCGGAGATGTCGCCGTCATCAGTCTCCCCCCATTGTGCGGTCCTGGGCACGAATACGTTCGTTGATCCCGGCGAACACGCACCTTCGCGAACGTGGCGTTCATCACCCAGAACGCCGCCAGCAGCGAGAACGGCACGCTGGTCGTCAGCTACACCGTGGAGGGAGTCCCGGATCAGGCGACCGCGACGGCGAATGGCCTGCCCGCCGATTCAAGGCAACACCTGCCGGGACGAACGTGTTCTCGGGGGCCGATGCAGCCTGCATCGGCAAAGCTCTGGCCGCCTGATCCATTTCAGGTGCACGCGGCCCGGCAGGCCACTTCGGTCTGCCGGGCCTCTGCATTCCCCTCGGCGGCCAGTCGGAACGCACCACTGGCTAGCATTGGCCCCATGCGAAGATGGCTGGGCAGCTCGTGACCGACGTCCTCCACGCCATCACCCCCGGCGACCACTTCTCGCCCCGAACCGGCTCGGCGATCCCGACCGTCGTCGACGGTCTCGCTGCTGCGGCGGGCCGTGACGCGCAGCGCCGTTCGCGGCACGCCGTGGTCCTCGACCGCACGACCATGCGGCCGCGATACGACAGCGCGGCGGTCATCGAGTACAGCGGCGCGCGGGGCCCCACGAGACGCGAGCGCCTGATCGACCTCGCCCGCGGTCGAGTCGGACTCTCGCGCAGTGCCGCTGGCACGATACTATCGGGCCCGTCGCCCAGGCGATCCGCACGCGCGAGCCGGCGTTCGTGCTCGCGCACAACGCTCCCGTGCTGCCCTGGCTGCTGCGCGACACGGAGCATCGGGTCCTGCTGTACGCGCACAACGACCTCCTGCGCACCTACTCGCGGCTCGAGTCCGGTCGCGATGCTCGACACCGCCGCGGCGATCGTCTGCGTCAGCGACTCGTTGGCCGAGCGCACGCGTGCCGCGCTCCCCGGGCGACTTGCCGAACGGGTTCGGGTCGTGCCCAACGGCATCGACTGCGAGCGGTTCACACCCGCGACGCATGATGAGGGCACGGCATCCACCACCCGCGATGCGCGGTTGCGCGTCGTGTTCGTGGGCCGGATGATCGCTGAGAAGGGACCCGACGTCCTGATCCGGGCTGCCGGGCACCTCGGGCGTCCCGACCTCGAGTACCTGCTGGTCGGAAGCCAGGGATTCGCCCGCGACGCGCCATTGTCGCCGTATGAGCGCGAGCTGCGCCGCTTCGCCGAGGAGGCGACGGCTGCATCGGGCGCCCGCATCCGATTCGAACCGTTCGTCGATCGGTCCTCGCTGCCCGCCCTGCTTCGCAGCGCCGACCTGCTCGTGGTGCCGTCTCGCTGGGCCGAGCCGAGCGGGCTCACCGCCGCCGAGGGGCTCGCCACCGGGCTCCCCGTGATCGCCAGTCGCGTGGGCGGGCTACCGGATGTCGTCGGCTCGGCCGGTGTGCTGGTCGAACCCGACGACCCGTCGGCGCTCGCAGCGGCGATCGCCATGCTCGCCGGCGACGCGGAGGCGAGGCGGCTGATGTCGCAACGCGCCCGGGCGCACGCGATCGCACACGACTGGTCGTGGGCCTGGTCGAATCTGCGCCGGGTGCTCGAGGAGCTCTGACGCCGGGGCTACCCTCGCAAGGGTTCGAGCCGCCGCAGCACTGCGGCCATCGCAGCGACGCGATCGCTCCAGTCGGCGACCGCCCCGTCGGCGCCATCGGGGAAGCGCGATGCCGCCGGCACCGCCGCGGCGACCGCCGCCGCGAACGCCTCACCCGAGGCGATCGTGATGCGCGGGTCATCCGCGTCACGGAATCCGGCGACCGGGGTCGACACCACCGGGCGCCCGACGGCCTGGTACTCGTAGAGCTTGATCGGGTCGAGACTGTCGGTGAACTCCGTCACGACGTGCGGCACGACGAGCACGTCGGCGTGCTGAAGGTAGCCGATCACGGCGTCGCGCGGGCGCGGGCCGAGCAGTCGCGCGCCCGCCGACTGCAATCGCATCACCTCGTCGGGCGCCAGCAGGTTCGGGCCGACGAGCACCAGCGTTCCGGCCGAGCCCAGTGCGCGCGCGGTCGCCTCGCACAGGTCGACATCGATGCGGTCGGGGTGCACGGTGCCGAGGTAGAGCGCGGTCGGCCCGTCGGGCAGGTCCGCCGGCCGCGGCATCGGCCGGCGATAGGCGGCGACATCGACCGCGTTCGGGATGAGCGTGACCGGCCTCAGCGCGCTCTTGCGCCGTTCCAGTTCGGGTGAGCACACGACGACCTCGCGGGCGAGCTCGAACAGTCGCGCCTCGTTCGCCGCGACCCTCTCGAGCTCGGCCGCCGACCGGTCGGCCGAGAGCCAGTCGTCGGTGATGTCGTAAAGGGTCGGCCAGCCCGATCGCTCGGCGAGCGGCGCGGCGCCGGGGTCGTTGATCCAGAGCAGCGGATGCCGCATTCCGAGCGATTCGGCGCTGCGCATCACCGCGCGCGCGAGCCGTTCGTCGGCACGTCGGTCGAACCGGCGGGGCAGCCACTTCACGGGTCGCACCGTCCACAGGCGGCCGGGTGCGACCTCCGGAACCTCGGTGACGCCGTGACCGAGCGACGGGCGCCGACCCGAACGCAGGTCGTGGGTCGGGTCGGCGGGCGGCTCGACGAACAGCACGCGCAACGCGGCATCCGCCCGCAGCAGACCCGCGACCAGGTGCTGGTTGCGGCGCCAGACGTCGTCCCACGCCTCGAGCGACAGCACCACGAGATCGGTCACAGCACGCTCCGATACACCGCGTCCGTGCCGTCGACCTGCGCACGCAGCGAGAAGTCGCGCTGCTGCCTCGCACGGGCCGCGAGCGCGAGCGCGGTGCGGCCGGTCGTCGTCTGCGGCGAGCGATCGCAGGTGCGCGGCGGCCTCATCGGCGTCGTCGGGCGCGAAGGCGGCGCGCGGGTCGAGCCCCGCGAGCGGGTCGAGGTGGCCGGCCGCCCCCGCGGCCACGACCGGCAGGCCGCCCGCCATCGCCTCGAGCAGCGTCAGCCCGAGCCCCTCGACCGGGCAGGGGGCGATCAGGAGCCCGGCGCGGTCCATGACCGCCGGGATGTCGGTGCGGTACCCGAGGAATCGCACGGCGTCTTCGAGCCCGAGGGAGGCGGCGAGCGCACCGAGCGACTCGCGTTCGGGCCCGATGCCCGCGATTTCGAGACTCCAGCCTTCGTCGGCGAGCCCGGATGCCGCGAAGGCGCGAATCCCGATGTCGGTGCGCTTCTCGGGCTGGAGTCGCTGCGCCATGAGCACGACGCGTTCGCGCAACGCGCTGTCGCGCAGCGGCCGGGGCTCGATTCCCGAGTGCACCACTGTGCTGGCGGCCGTCGACCGCGCCGGCGACCGCCGTCGAGATCGAGATCTGCGCGTCGATGGAGCGCCCCACGAGTCGTCGCCGATCGGGAGGGGCCCGACCCTGCCCCGCGGCTTCGCGAAGTGCCGCGTCGCTACGATCGCCGGTCGGCGCGACCGCGGCCGGAACGCGAGTGCGGCGACCGTGCCGACGTCGGCGGCGGTCATGTGGGTGTTGACGACGTCGACTGCCGGGGCCGAGCCGCCGCACCGCCCGCAGCACGTCGGTCGTGCCCGCCGCGGGCGTGTGCGCCACGCCGGCCTCGTCGAGACCCGCCCGCATACGCTCGGGGTCGCCTCCGATGACGATGACCGTGTGGCCGTCGCCTGCCTGTGCCCGGGCGAGTCGCAGCACGAACTGCTCGACACCCGAGAATCCGTCGGACCGGATGGCGTGGAGGATGTTCAGCGGCCGCGTCACCCGCCGGCCTCGTCGTTTGCGGTCGGTGTCGCCGCGTTCCTGCTCGCGGTCGCCGCCGTCGCGGAGCAGCACGTCGATGAGCTCGAGGTAGCGGCGGGCGATCTGTGGCCAGGCGTACTGCTCGGCGGTCTGTCGTGCCCGAGCCCGCCAGCCGTCGAGGGGCTGGCTCGACAGTTCGTCGAGGCGAGCGCCGACGGCCTCCGCGGAGCGCTCGACGACGAACCCGTTCTCGCCGTCGACGATGATGTCAGGCGCGAAGCCGACGCGCGTCGACACCACCGGCAGGCCGCACGCGAGCGCCTCGAGCACGACCAGCGCGTTCGCCTCGTAGGCGCTGGGCAGCACGAGCACGTCGGAGGCCCAGAGGAAGGGGATGCGGGTCTCTGTGCGTGCCCGTGAAGTGCACGCGCTCGGCGACACCGGCGCTTCGGGCCTGTGCCTGCGCCCGGCGGATCATGTCGGATGAACCGCCGACCACGAGCAGCAGCACGTCGGGTGCCGAGCGCAGCGCTTCCATCGCGATGGGCAGGCCCTTGCGTTCGAACTCGTGGCCGATGAACACCGCGATCGTTCGGTCGTCGTCGACGCCGAGCTTCGCCCGCGCCTGCTCGCGCTCAGGGGCATCCGGTGGCCGGAACCGCTCGGTGTCGACGCCGTTCGGAATCACGTGGATCGGCGCGCGCACCCTGCCGTACACCGAACGCAGCAGCGACGCCTCGTCGGTCGTGAGCGCGACGACGGCCCGGTGGGTGCGTCCGCGATACCGGATGCGGTCGCGCAGCGCAGTGAAGAGGTGCACCGGGTTGCGCACCATTCGCCACGCGTAGTCGCCGCGGGCGCGCATGGCGGCCTGCAGGAGGCCATGGTTGACGTAGATGTCGCCGGTCATGACGTCGTTGTGCGTGATCGAGACGGCGTCGGGGCGTGCGGCGAGGAATCGGCGCGCTCGCCGTGTGCCGACCGTGCTGAACCACACGACGTTGCGCGCCCGGGTGAGGTGAGTGGCGAGGGCGACGTGCGGCCGCGTAGGCTTCCGGGCGGCCGGCCGGCCTCGGCGGCGGTGAACCGCTCGACGGTCGCTCCCGCGGCGATGAACTCGCGCTCGAGCGCGTGGGCCACACCGGCGACGCCGCTGCCGGGGCCGATGGCCGGTGCGATCTGCACGATGTGCGTCATCCGTTGCTCCTCGCGACCGGATGACCGATGACCCTGCCGTCGCGTCACGCTCGGCGAGCAGTTCCTCGACGAGGTCGAGGTAGCGCTGGGCGATCCCACGCCATCCGTAGGGCTCGACGGACTCGCGCGCACGCCGACCCCATTCGGCGAACTCGGCGTCCTCGAGCGTCGCGAGCTGCTCCATGCGTTCGCCGACCGCGCGCCCGTCGCGCTCGACGAGGAATCCGTTCACGCCGTCGACGACGACCTCGGGCGCGAAACCGACGGGCGTCGCGATGACGGGCAGCCCGGAGGCGAGCGCCTCGAGCACGACGAGCGCGTTCTCCTCCTACGCGCTCGGCAGCACGAAGAGGTCGGCCGCCCTGAGGAACGGCACGGGATTATGGCGCGGGCCGAGGAACAGGACGCGATCGCCGACGCCGAGTGCCTTCGCTTCGGCGTTCGCTGCGGCGATGATCTCGTCGGTGCCGCCGATGACGAGCAGGAGCACGGACTCGGCGCGTGACCGCAGGCCCTCGATGGCGAACGAGAGGCCCTTGTTCGTGAACTCGTGGCCCAGGAACATGGCCACCCGCTCCTCGGTTCCGAGGTGCAGCCGGTGCGCGCGGCGCGCCGCTCGTCGGGAGTCGGCGGGTGGAACCGCTCGAGGTCCACGCCGTTCGGGATGACCGCGATCCTCGGGCGCACACGGCCGTACGTCGAACGAGGCTCGCGGCGTCCGCCTCGGAGAGACACACGACCGCGCGGTGCCTGCGCCCGCGGTACCTGATGCGGTCGCGGAGGTAGATGAAGTCGTGGACGGGATTGCGGTAGATCTCCCAGGCCGAGCGGCCCCGCGCCCGCATCGGGGCGAGCAGGAGCCCGTGGTTGACGTAGATGTCGCCGGCCATGACGCTGTTGTGCCAGATCGTGACCGCGTCGGGGCGTGCGGCAAGGAACTCGCGGGCGCGCTTCGTGCCGACCGTACTGAACCAGACCTGCGCCAGCCGCCTGGAGCCGCGCTAGCCACCGAGTCGTCGGCCAGCGGATGCCCGGGCCGCCCGCGCCGGGCGTCGTTGAACGTGAATCGCTCGACCGTCGCGCCGAGCGCACGGAGTTCCTTTCGAGGTTGCACGCGACGCCGGCGACGCCGCTGCCGGGGCCGACGCGCGGCACGATCTGCACGATGCGGGTCACGCGGCGCGTCCGCTCGCGACGCGATCGGGCGGGCTTTCGTTCGAGGTACCGCGCCTCGACGCGTACCGGGCCCGAGCCGGTAGAGCGCCGCGCGCTTGCGCGCCGCCGGCCCCGCTCGCCGGGCAGCACGATGGCGCGCCCCGTCGCCCCGAGCCACTGCCCGAGCGCGCGCCCACTGCCAGCCCGAGCGCGCCGTAGTGCTTGCGCAGGTAGCGCTCCTGCGACGCGTGGAAGTGCGCCTCGCGCCGCGCGCGTCGCCGCCCGTGGCTGCGCCGACGTGCACGCGCCCGCGCCTCCGGCACGGCCGCGTGGCGCCAACCGAGGCGGTGTGCGCGGTACGCCCAGTCGGCCTCCTCGGCATAGAGGAAGAAGCGCTCGTCGAACCCGCCCACCTGGTCGAGGGCCTCGGCGCGCAGCAGCAGCACCGAGCCGATGACGTACGTCGGGCCGCGTCGCAGCCGCGCGAGGCCGAGCGCCTCGAGCCAGGTGCCGGCCGGCGACGGCAGCCACCATTCGACGCGGGCGGCCCGGCCGTCGTCGTCGACCTGGGCGGGCCGACGCTCGCGAGGTCGGGCCGGGCGCGGCAGGGCCCGGTGCAGCACCGCGACGTCGTCGGCCGAGATGACCGCGTCGGGGTTCAGCAGCAGCACGTCGGCGCCGGGCACCAGCCGGTCGGCGAGCGCGACGTTGACGCCCGCCGCGAACCCGCCGTTGCGGCCCGGGTCGAGGTACCGCACGCCCAGCTCGGCGCACAGCGCCGCGATCTCGGGCAGCGACGAGTTGTCGACGACGGTGACGGGGAGGCGCGGCCACCGGCTCGAGGGCGCCGCGCAGCAGGCCGGGCGCGCCGTAGGCGACGACGACGACCTCGACGCTCGGGCGAGCGGGTCGGATGCCTCGTGCACGACCGAACGGTACAGCTCGAGGTAGTCGCGGGCCACCGCCTCCCAGCTGCACTCCGCGGCGCGTGCGAGACCGCTTGCGCGGAGCTCGCGCCGAGCGCGGTGCCCCCGGCCTCGACGAGCGCAGTCGCCGAGGGCGCCGACGGTCGCCGGCCGGCACCACGATTCCCGCGCCGCCGACCACGTCGGGCAGCGCACCCGCGTCGCTCGAGACGACCGGGACGCCGCACGCCATCGCCTCCACCGCGACGCGACCGAACTGCTCGGTCCACGACGGGGTCGGGAGCGACGGCACGGCGAGCACGTCGAGCGTGCGGTAGAAGTCGACGACGTCATCGGGGTCGACACTGCCGACGAGCTCGACCCGGTCGGCGATGCCGCAGCGCACGGCGCGCGCCGCGAGTTCGGCGCCGAGCGGTCCGGCACCCCCGATTCGGAGGTGAAGCCGTGGATGACGCACGACGGCGTCGAGCAGCACGAGCAGGCCCTTCTCGGGCACGAGGCGGCCGAGGAAGCCGACGACGATCGGCGCGTCGAGCCGGGTGCCGGCACCGTCGGGACGTGACCGCGGTCGTCGCCCCGCCAGGTACCCCGACTCGCGTGTCGATGCATCGGCCGGCCGAAGCCGTTCCGGGTCGACGCCGAGCGGGATGACGCGTGCTCGCCCGGCGAAGCCCTTCTCCTCGACGATGCGCGCCGCGTCGGCGTTGCACGCCGAGATCCCGGATGCCGCGCGAAGCGCCCGCGCGCTCGAGCCACCGGAACGGGACGGGGTAGCGCTTGCGCAGGTTCTGCGCGGTGTAGAGCACGATCGGCGTGCGGCGGGAACGGCGCCGCAGGGCGCGCAGCAGCAGGACCTCGGCGGTCGCGAGGGCGAAGGGCTCCTCATGCAGGTCCATCACGTCCCACTCCTCGCCGAGCGCCCGCCAGATCGGGCGCGGGTCGTAGACGAAGAGGGCGGGGTGCCGACCCAGCGTGCGTACCCCGATCACGCGCTCACCGGGGCGAGCGTCGAGGGTCGACGGGAACGCCCCCGGCGTGCCAGCGGCGCGCGCTCAGCAGCGCGACGTCGACGCCGAGGTCGGTCGAGGGCGCGTTCGCGACCCCGCCACTCGTCGACGACGGCACTGTGGGAGACTCTGAGAACCCGCACGGCACCACCTCTAGACTCCTATCGGAAACCCTATCCGCGACGACGGCCCGAGTCGTCGGCGAAACATGGAGGTGGGGGGCGTGAGTTCCGATGCATTCACCGTGCTCGTCGTCTGCACCGGCAACCTCAACCGCTCGGCCCTCGGAGCCGCCCTCCTGCGCACCTGGGTGGGGTGGTACCTCCCGCCGGCGATCGCCGGACAGGTGCGGGTGACGAGTGCGGGTCTCGGCGCGCCCGTGGGCCGCCCGATGCGCACGCGCACGCGCGTGATCGCCGAGGCGCTGGGGGCCGACGGCTCCGACCACCGTGCAGCCCAGATCTCCGAGGAGGCGATCCGCTCGGCCGACCTGGTGCTGACGGCCTCCCGCGATCAGGTCGAGGGGGTGCTCGGCCTCGTGCCGGCGGCGCTGCGCTCGACGTTCACGATCCGGGAGGCCGGCCGGATCGCCGAGGCGCTCGATGGAGCGTCCGCTCCCGATTCGGTCGAGGAGCTGCGGTCGCGCGTCGCCGCTCTGGCCGAGCACCGCGAGCCGCCGGCCACGGGAACGACCACCGACGACATCATCGATCCGCAGGCCATGGACGAGGACGCCTTCGCGCTGATGGCCCGCCAGGAGGTCCCCGCGCTGGCGCGGATCGCCACCCTGCTCTTCGGCATGCCACGCGGCGAGGTCGCCGCGTACGAGGCCGCGGTCGAGGCCGCAGCCTACGACTTCGACGGCGACGGCACCGGCGGTGTCCCGACCTCCGCGCGACCACGAGGACGGCGGGAGGCATGACCCAGCCGGCCCGGGTCTCGGATCCCCGGGCGGCGTCGAAGCGACGGCCGCTCCGGATCGTGCACCTCGACCACACGAGCGTCGTCGGCGGCGCCGAGTTCGCGCTGCTCCGCATGCTGCGCGCCGGCCCGAGGTGGTCTCCCTACCTGCTGGTGGCGCCGGCGTCGGGTCGTGGGCTCGGCATCTACGACGGGGTGCCCCCGAACGTCCCGCGGCGGATCTCGGGCGTGCGCCAGCCCGCCGGTGCGAGCACGGGTCGCCTGCGCGCGGCTGCTCGGCGTCGGGGGCGCGCGTGCTGGCGCAGGCGATGTCGGTGCGACTGCTCGCGGGCGTTCGTGCGCTCCGATCTCGTCGATGCCAACACGGCCCGCGCCGCCGCCTACGGCGCGATCGCCGTGCGCTGGTCGCGCAAGCCCTTCGTCGTGCACCTGCGCGACCTCGTCGACCCCGACGCGCTCGGCCGCTCCGGGCACTCGCTCATGGTGCGCGTCGTGCTGCCACGGGCCGACGGCGTCATCGCCAACTCGCACGCCACGCTGGAGTCCGCGCGGGAGCACCTGCGCGACGGGGTCCCGGCGGAGGTCATCCCGAGCGCGTCAGGGCTGCGCCGCGGTGTCGCCGTCGAATCGGGTGACGGGCCGGTGCGCACGGTCGGCATGCTCGCGCGCATCGACCCCTGGAAGGGCCAGCACCTCCTGCTCGAGGCCTTCGCGACGACGTTCCTCGGGCGCGACGTGCGCCTGCAGTTCGCCGGTGAGGCCCTGTTCGGCCACGAGGACCACCTCGACGAGCTCCACCGTCGCGCGCGGGAGCTCGGCGTCGCCGGCCAGGTCGAATTCCTCGGGCACGTGGAGGACGTCGATGCGCTGCTGGCCGGCTGGGACGTCGCGGTCCAGGCATCGACCCGTCCCGAGCCGCTCGGCCAGAACGTGCTGCAGTACCTCGCCGCCGGCCGCGCGGTGGTCGCGGTCGACGAGGGCGGTCCGGCGGAGTGGATCACGGACGGCGTGAACGGGCTGCTCGTGCCGCCACGCGACGCGGTCGCCCTGGCGTGCGGCCCTCAGGCGGCTGGACGCCGACCCCGCCCTGCGGGCACGCCTCGGCGCAGCGGGCCGCCGCGACGCCCGGGCTGCTCGACGACACGGCCGTCACCCGTGCGCACGAGGCGTTCTACGAGTCGGTGATGCGCTTCGTGGCCGAGGCGAGGGGCGTGATCATCAGGGCCTGAGCCGCCGCCCTCAGCCCTGCTCGCCCTGCGGCGGCAGCGCCGCCACGAGCGGGTGGTCGAAGCTGAGCGCCCCGACCTTCGCGGCGCCGCCGGGCGAGCCGACAGCTTGGGTCGAGCCGGTCGAAACCTCGAAGAACTCGACGTTGGCCTTGTAGTAGTCCGCCCAGACGTCGGGGAGGTCGTCCTCGTAGTAGATCGCCTCGACCGGGCAGACCGGTTCGCACGCTCCGCAGTCGACGCACTCGTCGGGGTGGATGTAGAGCGAGCGCTCACCCTCGTAGATGCAGTCGACCGGGCACTCGTCGATGCAGGCGCGGTCCTTGACGTCGACGCACGGCAGCGCGATGACGTACGTCACGAGCCGACCAGCGCGCCGGCGCGGGAGATCTCCACCTGCTCGTCGCGGGGCACGACCTTCACGCGCTCGCGGGCGACGTCGCCATCGCGCCTCGAACGCCTCGCCGAGTCCGCGCTCGTGCGCGTCGAGCTCCAGCCATCCGGCCCAGGTCGTGAAGCGGATGCCGCGGGCCTCGAGCAGCTCGAACACCTCGTCGCCGTCGGGCGCCGCCGTCGACGACCGGTGCGGGCAGCGCGCCCGCCGCGGCATCCGCCAGCAGGTTCGTGATCGTCTCGAGCGCGTCGCCCTTGGTGTGTCCGATGAGGCCGACGGGGCCGCGCTTGATCCAGCCGGTGGCGTACACGCCGGGGATCGCCGCGCCCGCGGCATCCGTCACCCGGCCGCCGTCGTTGGGGATCACGGCCGCGCGCTCGTCGAACGGCACGCCCGGCAGGGGCGAGCTCGCGTAGCCGACCGCGCGGTAGACCGCCTGCACGGGCACGTCGACGAACTCGCCGGTGCCCTCGACCGAGCCGTCGCCCACGGGGCGCGTGCGCTCGAACCGCACGCCCTCGACGCGCTCGTCGCCGAGCACCTCGACCGGCGTGTGCAGGAAGTGCAGGTGCAGGCGCCGCGACGCCGTCGGCTGCCAGTCGGCGGGCTTGCGCCAGCCGTTCAGCGTGCGGGTCATGACCTTGACCTGGTTGTTCGACGCGAGCAGCTGGTCGGCGTGCGGGTCGCCCGCCGCGCGCTCGAAGTCGTCGTCGTACACGATCACGTCGACGTCGGGCACCTCGCCGAGCTCGCGCAGCTCGATGGGGGTGAACTTCACGTGGGTGGGGCCGCGGCGGCCGAACACGTGCACGTCGGTCACGGGCGACGCCTCGAGGCCGGCCACGACGTTCGCGGGGACATCCGTCGAGAGCAGGTCCTTCGGATGCTTCGCGAGCACCCGCGCGATGTCGAGCGCCACGTTGCCGTTGCCGATCACCGCGATCTGCTCGGCCTCGAGCGGCCACTCGCGCGGCACGTCGGGGTGGCCGTCGTACCAGGCCACGAGGTCGGCTGCGCCGTAGGAGCCGGGCAGGTCGATGCCCGGGATGTCGAGCGGGGCGTCCTTCAGGGCGCCGGTGGCGAAGACGACCGCGTCGTAGCGCTCGCGCAGCTCGTCGACCGTCACGTCGCGACCGATCTCGACGTTGCCGATGAGGCGGATCGTGCCCGCGTCGAGCATCTCGTGCAGGGAGTTCACGATGCCCTTGATGCGCGGGTGGTCGGGTGCGACGCCGTAGCGGATCAGGCCGTAGGGCGCGGGGAGCGACTCGAACAGGTCGATCGCGACCTCGCCGCCGGCCTCGGCGACCTGGCGGTCGAGGATGTTGCCGGCGTAGATGCCGGCGGGGCCGGCGCCGACGATCGCGACGCGGAGGGGACGGGTCATTGCTGCGGGGCCTTTCGGGTTCTGCTGGTTGAGCGTCTCTGCTGGTTGAGCGTCGTCTCGGGTCTGCTGGTTGAGCGTTCTCTGCTGGTTGAGCTCGTCGAAACCAGGGGGTCGGCAATGCTGGTTTCGACGAGCTCGACCAGCGGTTCGGCGTACGGGCTGAGGGTCACGACGTCGCCGACGACGACGACCGCGGGCGAGCGGATGCCGCGTCGCGCCGCCTGCAGCGCGATCGTGTCGAGCGTGCCCACGGTGACGCGCTGGCCGGGTCCGAAGCCGTCCTCGATGATCGCGACGGGGCAGTCCGCCGCCGCGCTCGCCGCGGGCGAGCGTGATCGCCGAGTTCGCGAGCGTGCCGATGCCCATGAGGAGCACGACCGTGTGGTCGCGGCCGCCTCCGAGGGACCGGATCTGGTCGTGGCCGGTGACGACGGTGAAGGTCGTGGCGAGGCCGCGGTGGGTGAGCGGGATTCCGGCGATCGCGGGGACCGAGATGGCGCTCGTGACGCCCGACACGACCTCGACGTCGACGCCGGCGTCGCGGCAGAAGGCGACCTCCTCGCCGCCGCGCCCGAAGATGAACGGGTCGCCGCCCTTGAGCCGGACGACGCGCTTGCCGTCGCGGGCGAGGGTGACGAGCAGCTCGTTGATGGCGTCCTGCGGCACGGCGTGGTGGCCGGGGAGCTTGCCGACGTCGACGACCTCGGCGCGGAGCTCGACGCCCTCGGCGGCGAGTCCCTCGAGCACGGTGCGCGCGCCGAGCCGGTCGGCGACGATCACGTCGGCCGCCTCCAGCGCGCGAAGTCCGCGGAGCGTGAGCAGGCCGGGGTCGCCGGGGCCGGCGCCCACGAGCGTGACGTGTCCTGCGGTGGACTCTCGAGTGGGCGACGTTGGCGATGGGGTTGGGCTCGAGACCGCCAACGTCGCCCACTCGGTGGCAGTGCTGGCAATGACGGCAGCCTCGGAATGCGCGTCGGACGCCTGGTCGTGCGGCGGGCGGTCATCGGGTGCCTCCCTGGAGCAGGCCGCGGCGGCGCAGCATCCGTCGCTCGAGCGGGGCGAAGAACACGAGCTCGATGAGGATGCCGATGGCGAGGATCACGAGGATCGTCGCGAGCACCCCCGCGATGTCGGCGAGCTCGCGGCTCTGGTCGAGCATCGAGCCGAGGCCGAAGCCGATCGACCCGCCGACTGCGATGATCTCGGCGGCCATCAGCGAGCGCCAGGAGAACGCCCAGCCCTGCTTGAGGCCCGCGACGTAGCCGGGCAGCGCGGCGGGCAGCACCACGAGCGTGGCGAGCCGCGTGCGTCCGGCGCCGAGCACGGTGCCCACGCGGCGGAGCTGCGGCGGCACCTGGTCGACGCCCGCGATGAGGCCGTTCACGATGGACGGCACGGCGCCCATGAGCACGACGAAGTACACCGTGGCATCCGTGAGGCCGAACCAGATGATCGCGGCGGGCACCCACGCGACCGACGGCAGCACCTGCAGGCCCGAGATGATCGGGCCGACGGCGCGGCGCAGCGGCTTCACCTCGGCGAGCAGCAGCCCGAGGGGCGTGCCGACGATCACGGCGATGAGGAACCCGACCACGCCGCGTTCGAGGCTCGTGAGCGACGGCGAGCTGCAGGCGGCCCGACTCCCACGCCTGCGAGATCGCGGCGACCACGTCGAGCGGGCCGGGCACGATGTCGGGGCGCGGCTGGGCGATCACGACGTAGAGCTGCCACGCGGCGACGAGGGCGAGCACGAACACGATCGGCGGCACCACGCTCGTCGGTGAACCGGCGCCACGCGCTCGGGGCGCGCTCGGGGGTCGTCTGCAGGCGGTCGAGGCCGGCCTCGAGGCTGCGCAGGTCGTCGTGGGTGTCGGGGGTTGAGGAGTCGCGCGGCGGCGTCTCGAGACCCGGTGTCGAGGTCTCGGCTTCAGGGGTCTCGAGACGCGGCTCCGCCGCTCCTCGACCCGCAGATTGCGTCAGCGGTGTCATGCGGCATTTCGGCGGATCTCCTTCCGCAGCTGCTCGGTGATCTCGATCGAGAGCGCCGCGACCTCGGGCGACTCGATGCGGCGACCCTCGGTGGTGTCGATGCGCCATTCGCCCGCGACCCGGCCGGGTCGGCTCGAGAGCAGTACCACGCGCTGGCCGAGTCGAGCCGCCTCGCGCACGTTGTGGGTCACGAACACGATCGTGCGACCGGTGCGGCGCCACACGCGCTCGAGCTCCTCGTGCAGCAGGTCGCGGGTGATGGCGTCGAGCGCGGCGAACGGCTCGTCCATGAGCAGGACCGACCGGTCCTGCGCGAGGGCACGGGCGAGGGCGACCCGCTGGCGCATGCCGCCCGAGAGCTCGTGCGGGCGCTTCTCCGCGGCATCCGCGAGGTTGACGACGTCGAGGAGCTCGAGCGCCTCGCCGCGCCGCGCCGACCGTGCCACGCCGCGCAGGCGCAGCGCCAGCTCGACGTTCTGCCGCGCGGTGAGCCACGGCATGAGCGCCGACTCCTGGAACATCACGGCCGCGCCCTCGGCGGGCACGTCGATCGACCCGGTGGTCGGCCGGTCGAGACCGGCGATCAGGTTGAGGAGGGTCGACTTGCCGCATCCGGAGGCGCCGAGCAGGCAGACGAACTCACCCGTCTCGATCGACAGGTTCACGTCGTCGAGCACCAGCGGACCGGCGCCGAAGCGCTTGCCGAGCTGCTCGATGCGGATGGCCGTCTGCCCGCTCATGGTGCGCTCCTACTCCTCGCCGAGGCCGCCGGCCGAGACCGGCTCGGCGCCATCGGCTTCGAGCAGCTCGTTCAGCAGCCGAAGGTCGAACAGGCCGTCGATCGAGCCGTCCTTCTGCGTGCCCGCCTCGAGGCCGTTCTCGACGAGCGTCTCGAACGTCTCGGCGTGCGGGTCGACCGAGAAGGTCACGTGCTCGAGCGCACGGGTGATGACCTCGTCGGCGAGCGGCTTGCCCGTCTCGGCCTCGAGGGCCGCGTTGATCACGGTCGGCGCCTCGTCGGCGTGCTCGTCGAGCCAGGCGACGGATGCCACGTGGCCCTCGAGCAGCGCCTGCACCGTCTCGGGGTGCTCGGCGAGGAACTCGGCCCGTACGAGCAGCACGGTCGTCGGGAACGCGCCGTCCTCCCAGAGGTCGGCCTCGTCCACGAGCACGTGCGCGCCGGCGTCGACGATGAGGCGCGAGACCCACGGCTCGGGCAGCCAGGCGCCGTCGAGCCCGCCCTGCTGGAAGAGCGTGAGGGTCTGCGCGTTCTCGGTGGGCGTGATGTGCACGTCGCCGCCGCCCGTGGTGTCGGTCTCGTAGCCCTCGTCGGCGAGCCAGGAGCGCAGCGCGACATCCTGCGTGTTGCCGAGCTGCGGGGTCGCGAGCGTCGTGCCCTCGAGGTCGGCCGCCGAGTCGATGCCGTCGCGCACGACGAGCGCCGCGCCGCCCGTCGCCGCGCCGGCGACGATGTGCGCCGACTGCCCGCCCGACTGGATGAACGTGTTGATCGACGGGTTCGGCCCGATGTAGGTCGCGTCGATGGCGCCCGCCGAGAGCGCCTCGATCGCCGCAGGTCCGGCGTTGAAGACCTGCGTGGTGAGCTTCGTGTCGCCGAGGGCGTCGGCGAGGAGGCCCTCCTCGAGGCCGACCAGCGCGGGCGCGTGGGTGACGTTCGCGAAGTACCCGAGGCGCAGCTCCTCGGCCGGCTCGGTCGACGCGGATGCCGCGGCGTCCTGTCCGGCCGCGGCCTGCGGGGCGCAGCCGCTCAGTGCGAGCACGGCGGCCGCGACGATGGCGGCCGCGAGCATCATGCCGCCGACCAGGCCGAGTCGGGTGCGGACGCGGGACGTTGCGTTCATGCTGCTGCTCCTTCGGTGTCGGTGGTCGTGCGGACTTCGATCCCGGCCTCGGTCGGTCGGGGGGTGTTCGTCACCGGGGTGGTGACGATCCCGGCAGCGAGCGTGGCGCCCGACTGCGGGTCGATGACGAGGAACGCGCCGGCGCGACGGTGCGCGGCGTAGTCCTCGACGGGCAGTTCGGCCGCGAGGCGCACGCGCACCTGGCCGATGTCGTTGATCTCGAGGCCGGCGGCGGGCTCGAGGGCGAGCGAATCGAGGTCGCGGCGGCCCACGATCTCGGGCACGAGGGCCTGCACCGTGCTGGTACCGGACTTCACGAGCACGCGGGCGCCGGGACGGAGCGGCTGGTTGCCGAGCCAGAACAGCGCGGCATCCAGCTCGCGTCGGGGCTCCGGCAGCGCGCCGGCCGCGACGACGACGGCGCCGCGTGCGGCGTCGAGCGCGTCGGCGAGCCGCAGCGACACCGACTGCGGGGCGGATGCCGCGTCGAGCTCGCGCGGGCCGGCGTCGATCCCCGTGACGGTCGTGGTGGCGCCGCCGGGGAACACCTGCACGCGGTCGCCGACGCGCACGGTGCCCGAGGCGATCCGCCCGGCGAAGGCGCGGTAGTCGCGGAACCGCTCCGCGTCGTCGACGTCGTGGGCGAGGGAGCCCTGCGGCCGGATGACGAGCTGCACCGGCATCCGCAGCGCTTCGAGCTCGGTCTCGAGCTCGTCGAGCGACGGCAGGGCCTCGAGCAGCTCGAGCAGGCTCGGGCCGTCGTACCAGGGGGTGTTCGCCGAGCGCTCCACCACGTTGTCGCCCGCGAGGGCGGACACCGGGATCACGTGCACGTCGGGCAGACCGAGCTCACGGGCGAGGGTGGTGACCTCGTCGGAGACCGTCGAGAACGCCGGCTGCGAGTAGTCGAGCAGGTCGATCTTGTTCACGGCCACGATGACGTGCGGAACGCGCAGCAGGTGCACCACCGCGAGGTGACGTCGGGTCTGCTCGAGCACGCCGTTGCGCGCGTCGACGAGCACGACGACGGCGTCGGCGGTGGTCGCGCCGGTGACCATGTTGCGCGTGTACTGCACGTGTCCGGGGCAGTCGGCGAGGATGAACGACCGGCGCCCGGTCGAGAAGTAGCGGTAGGCGACGTCGATGGTGATGCCCTGCTCGCGCTCGGCGCGCAGGCCGTCGGTGAGCAGCGCGAAGTCGATCGCGCCGGGCTCGCCGCCGAAGCCGCGCTCGGCGGACGTGCGGGCGACCGACTCGAGCTGGTCGGCGAGGATCGCCTTCGAGTCGTGCAGCAGGCGGCCGACGAGGGTGGACTTGCCGTCGTCGACCGATCCGGCCGTCGCGAAGCGGAACAGCGTCACGTCTGCGGGTTGAGGAGCGCCCGGTTCTGCGGGTTGAGGAGCGCCCGCAGGGCGCGTCTCGAAACCGCGCTGCCCGGAAGCCTGGGTTTCGAGACGGCGCTGGCGCGCCTCCTCAACCCGCTCGACGTCCGCGCTGCGGGGTTTCGAGACGGGCGCTGTGCGCCCTCCTCAACCCGCAGTTGCTCACTCATCAGAAGTACCCGTCCTTCTTGCGGTCCTCCATGGCGGCCTCCGAGATGCGGTCGTCGGCACGCGTGGCGCCGCGCTCGGTGAGCGTCGACGTGGCGACCTCGCGCACGACGTCGCCGACGGATGCCGCATCCGACTCCACCGCTCCGGTGCAGCTCATGTCGCCGACGGTGCGGTACCGCACGATGCGCCGCTCCACGGCCTCGTCGGCACGCGCGGGCGAGACCTCGGAGACGGCGCGCCACATGCCGTCGCGGCGGTACACCTCGCGCTCGTGCGCGTAGTACAGCGGCGGCAGCTCGATGCCCTCGCGCTCGATGTAGCGCCACACGTCGAGCTCGGTCCAGTTCGAGATCGGGAAGGCGCGCACGTGCTGGCCGACCGTGTGGCGGCCGTTGTAGAGGTCCCAGAGCTCGGGGCGCTGGTTGCGCGGGTCCCACTGGCCGAACTCGTCGCGCAGGCTCAGGATGCGCTCCTTGGCGCGCGCCTTGTCCTCGTCGCGGCGGGCGCCGCCGAAGACGGCGTCGTGGCGTCCGGCGGCGATCGCGTCGAGCAGCGGCTGCGTCTGCAGCGGGTTGCGCGTGCCGTCGGCGCGTTCCTGGAGGCGGCCGTCGTCGAGGTAGTCCTGCACGGATGCCACCTCCAGCCGGATGCCGAGGCGCGCGACGGTCTCGTCGCGGAACGCGATGACCTCGGGGAAGTTGTGGCCGGTGTCGACGTGCAGCACGGGGAACGGCACCCGCGACGGCCAGAACGCCTTCGCCGCGAGGTGCAGCACGACCACGGAGTCCTTGCCGCCCGAGAACAGCAGCACGGGCCGCTCGAACTCGGCGACGACCTCGCGGATGATGTGGATCGACTCGGACTCGAGCGTGTCGAGCGTGTCGAGGCCGTTTGCGGGTTGAGGTGCCCGCGAAGCGGGCGTCTCGACGTTTGCTGGTTGAGGAGCGCCCGCAGGGCGCGTCTCGAAACCCGGTTGCTCGGACGTCTGGGTTTCGAGACGGCGCTGGCGCGCCTCCTCAACCCGCAGAGTCTCCTCAACCCGCAGGGTCTCCTCGACCAGCGGAGTGATCTCGCTCATAGGTGCAACCCGCATTCCGTCTTGGCGAGGCCGGCCCAGCGGCCCGACCTCGGGTCCTCGCCCGCCGCGACGGGCTTGGTGCACGGCTCGCAGCCGATCGAGGGGTAGCCGTGCGACATCAGGAGGTTCACCGGCACCTGGTGGGCGCCGGCGTAGTCGAGCAGCTCGTCGAAGGTCCACGCCGCGAGCGGGTTGACCTTGACGAGCCCGTTGCGCTCGTCCCACGCGACGAGCGGCGTGTTCGCGCGGGTCGGCGCCTCCTCGCGACGCACGCCCGTGAACCACACCTCGTAGCCGCCGAGCGCATTCTGAAGCGGCGCCACCTTGCGGCGGGCGCAGCAGAGACCAGGGTCGCGGGCGAAGAGCTCGGCGCCGAACTCGGCGTCCTGCTCGGCCACGGTCTGCTCGGGCAGCACGTCGACCACGCGCACGTCGAGGGCGCGGGCGACCTCGTCGCGCGTCACGTAGGTCTCGGTGAAGTGGTAGCCCGTGTCGAGGAACAGCACGTCGACCCCCGGCAGCTGCGCGGCGACCACGTGCGGCAGCACGGCATCGGCCATCGAGCAGGCGACCGCAGCGGCATCCGTGCCGAAGTTCGCCGCGACCCACGCCACGACCTGCTCGGCGGATGCCTCGTGCGACGGTGGCGTTCCCGAGCTCGGCGTTGCCCGCCTCGGCGAGGGCGCGCAGCTCGTCGGCGCTGCGGCGCGCACTGCGGGTCGAGGAGCGCGCGTCAGCGCGCGTCTCGAGACCCGAGAGCGTCGCAGGGGTCGCGAGACGCGGCTGCGCCGCTTCTCGACCCACATTCCTGGCGGTCATCGCAGGACCTCCTCGTCGACGCGGTGCGCCCACTCGGCGAACGTCTCGTCGGCCGCGGTGTCGCGCTGCTCGAGGAACCGGCGCACAAGCAGCTCGACGTAGTCGGCGAGCCCGTCGGCGGTGACCTTGAGGCCGCGCACGGTGCGGCCGAGGCCGGCCTCGTCGCGGTCCTGCGAGGCGAGGCCGCCGCCGAGGTGCACCTGGAAGCCGGGCGTCTGGCCGCCGTCGCCGTCGGGGAGGAGCTGGCCCTTCAGCCCGATGTCGGCGGTCTGGATGCGCGCGCAGGAGTTGGGGCATCCGTTGACGTGCAGGCTGATCGGCGCCGGGAGCTGCTCTTCGAGACCCGCGAGCCGCTGCTCGAGCTCGCGCACCGCGTCGGAGGCCGTCTGCTTCGTCTCGACGATCGCGAGCTTGCAGAACTCGATGCCGGTGCAGGCGATGGTGCCGCGGCGGAAGAGCGACGGCCGCGCCGACAGCCCGAGCTCGTCGAGGTCGGCGATGAGCGGCTCGAGCTCGGCGTCGTCGATGTCGAGCAGCACGAGCTTCTGGTGCGGCGTGGTGCGCAGCCGGCGCGACCCGTGCGCCTCGAGCGTGTCGGCGAGGCGGGTGAGCGTGGTGCCCGAGACTCGCCCGACGAGCGGGGTGACGCCGACGTAGTGGCGGCCGTCGCGCTGGCGGTGCACGCCGACGTGGTCGCCGGGCGTCGCAGGGGTCGGCGCTGCGGGGCCGTCGGGCAGCGGCTCGCCGAGGTACTCGGCCTCGAGCACCTCGCGGAACTTCGCGGTGCCCCAGTCGGCCAGCAGGAACTTCAGGCGCGCCTTGTTGCGCAGCCGCCGGTAGCCGTAGTCGCGGAAGATCTGCGCGACGCCGTGCCAGGCCTCGGCCACCCGGTCGGGCGCGACGAACACGCCGAGGCGCTCGGCGAGCCGCGGTGCCGTGGAGAGGCCGCCGCCGACCCACAGGTCGTAGCCGACGCCGAGCTCGGGGTGCTCGACCGCCACGAACGCGACGTCGTTGATCTCGTGCACGACGTCCTGGCTGGGGTGGCCGGTGATCGCCGTCTTGAACTTGCGCGGCAGGTTCGCGAGCGACTCGTCGCCGATGAAGCGGGACGTGATCTCGTCGATCTGGGGGGTGGGGTCGATGAGCTCGTCGGCGGCGATGCCCGCCACCGGTGAGCCGAGGATGACGCGGGGCACGTCGCCGCACGCCTCGGTGGTGCCGAGCCCGACCGCTTCGAGGCGGCGCCAGATCTCGGGCACGTCCTCGACGCGCACCCAGTGCAGCTGCACGTTCTGGCGGTCGGTGAGGTCGGCCGTGTCGCGTGCGAACTCGGTGGAGATGCCGCCGATCACGCGCAGCTGGTCGGTCGAGAGCTGGCCGCCGTCGATGCGCACCCGCAGCATGAAGAACTCGTCCTCGAGCTCGTGCGGCTCGAGCGTCGCGGTCTTGCCGCCGTCGATGCCCGGCTTGCGCTGCGTGTAGAGGCCCCACCACCGGAAGCGGCCGTGCAGGTCGGTGGGGTCGATGCTCGCGAAGCCGCCCTCGGCGTAGATGCGCTCGATGCGCTCGCGGACGGCGAGGCCGCCGTCCTCCTGCTTCCACTGCTCATTGGCGTTGAGCGGCTCGGTGCCGTCGACCTTCCACTGGCCGTGCGGTCGCGAGGCCGGGCGGGCGGGTCGATCGCCGCGTGCCGGGGCGGGTCGGTCGCCGCGTTCGGGCCGCTCGGTGCGCGCCGGGCGTGCTGGCGCGGCATCCGTCGTCGTCGGGGTCGTCACGGGCTGCTCCTTCCTCAGCGGGCGCACGGTGCGCGTTGGTCGTGTTCGGTCGAAGCTAGGCGAGGATCCGCGCGGCCGACAGGCCGTGTGTCATGCCCGGTCACGCCGTGTCGCATTGCGTCACATGACGTCGTTGTTCGACACGGGGGGTTGCGCTCGCGGCCGGAGCGGTAAGGGGACGATCGCCTCCGGTTCGGCGTCGCGGATGCCGAATCGCTTGACTCAGTGGAAAGTACTTGCCAAAATGGAAACCGAAGGAAGGGAGCCGCCATGAACGAGCCGACCGCATCCGACGCCGCCACCTCTCTTGCCGACGCCGAGCGCATCGCCAGGCGCGTGCGTTCTCGAGCGTCCCAGAGCCTCGTCGCCTGGCTCGCCGCGATCGCCGTGGCCAGCACGTTCTACCTGACCGGCGTCGGCGTGGCGGGCGACGACTGGGTCGGCGTCACCGTCCTCTCGGGCGTGCTCGGCGTGGCGATCGTCGCCGTGACCGCCGCGTTCCTGTCGAGGGAGCTCGTCGCCTCCCGGGCGCAGATGCGTCGCTGGCGACGAACGGTGCTCATCTGGATGCTCGTCTTCGGTGCGGCGCTCGGCGTCGGCCTCCCGCTCTTCTCCGGGCAGCTCTGGTTCTGGATCCCCGTCGCGATCGCGAGCGCCGTGCCCCTCACGATCGGGGCCGTCCTCGAGTCGCGCGCATGACGACCATGCCGGGCACGCGCGCGCCCGGTGACCGCGGCGGCCACCCGCGTCACCGGCTCGAGCAGCCGCTCCTGCATGCCGTGCGATTCTCGATCGTCGCGACGCTCGCGGCGAGCGAGATGGCCGAGTTCGGGTTCGTCCGCGACACCGTCGAGGTGAGCGACTCCGTGCTGAGCAAGCAGGTCGCCCTGCTCGAGAGCGCCGGCTACGTGGCGGTGCTGAAGGGATACGCCGGCAAGCGTCCGCGCACCTGGCTGCGGTTGACCCCCGACGGCCGGGAGGCGTTCTCGCGGCACCTCGATGCGCTGCGGGAGATCACGCGCGACGGCGGGTGAGGCACGGCCGCCCGATCGGGATGCCCCTCAGCCGAGCGCTGCGGCCGCGGCGTCGTATCGCTCGAGCACGAGGTCGACGAGCTCGCCGGGCGCCGGCGCATCCGGCACGAGCAGCGGGCGCGCCGTGACGTCGGCGCCCGCCGCCCTCGTGAGGTCGTCGAAGAAGCCGGGGGCGAGCAGGTAGTCGGCCACCACGACCCGGCCGCCGGCGGCGGCGGCATCCGATCGGGCGGCGGCGACCGCATCGGGCAGGCGCGGCTCGGCCGCGGAGAGGAACCCCAGCGACACGTCGCGAGCGGATGCCGCGGCGAGCCGGGCGGCCATCTCGCGGCAGTCCTCGACCGCTCGCCGGTCGCTCGACCCGGCGACGGCGAGCACGATGCGGTCGCCGTCGCGCAGGCCGACCTCGTCGAGGCGCCGCAGCAGCACCGCCGCGAGCCGGTCGTCGGGCCCGAGGGCGCCCGCGAGCACGACGCGCCGGTCGGTCGCCGCGGCCACGGCCTCGGTGAGGTCGACGTACACGTGGTAGCCCGCCGAGAGGAGCAGCGGCACGACGACCGCCGGCTCGTCCGGTTCGAGCGAGGCGAGCGTCGCGGGCACGTCGGGCTGCTCGACGTCGACGTGCCCGAGGCGCACCGACGGCGGGGCATCCGGATGCCGCAGGGCGATCGCCGCCGCCACGGCGTCGTGCAGGGCGCGCACCGCGCGTCGGCCCTCGTCGGAGGAGGTGCCGTGCGAGATGCCCACGAGCGCCGGGGGAGGCTGCGTCATTCCTCCATGCTCGCACCTGCCGGACGGAGCTCGGCTAACGTGGCGCCATGACGAGCGACCACCGACTCCGCGTCGGCATCATCGGGACCGGCTGGATGGCCGACATGATCGTGCCCGACTTCCGCCACCTCGACGCCTTCGAGCTCGTGGCGGTGGCCGGGCGCGACGCGGCGCGCACCCGCGCCTTCGCCGAGGAGCGGGACATCCCGCACGCCGAGACGGCCGACGGGTTGCTCGCACGGGACGACCTCGACCTCGTGTACATCGCCACGACCCACGACAGCCACGCGGACCTGGCCCGCCGGGCACTCGAGCACGGCACGCCGGTGCTGCTCGAGAAGGCGTTCACGATGAACGCCGCGGAGGCCGAGGAGCTCGTCGGCCTCGCCCGCGATCGCGGCGTCTTCCTCATGGAGGCGATGTGGATGCGGTTCAACCCGGCGATCCGCCGCATCGCCGACCTGCTCGCCGACGGCGCGATCGGCGAGCCGAGGCACCTCTCGGCCTCGTTCGGGTTCCCGATCGGCGATCCCGGTCACCGGCTGTGGGATGCCGCGCACGGCGGCGGATCGGCGCTCGACCAGGGCGTGTACCCGCTCGCGCTCGCCGACCTGTTCTTCGGCGGCGTACGACACGCTCGCCGCCACGGGGTCGCGCCTCGGGCCCGACGGCGAGCCGGGTGTGGTCGACGGCGAGCTCGCGATGCTCCTCGGCTACGCCGACGGACGGCAGGCGACGCTCGCGACCTCCCTGCGTTCGCTCCTCGCGTGCGACGCGACCATCAGCGGCACGGCCGGGCGCATCCACATCCTGCCGGCGTTCTGGTCGGCCGAGGGGTTCGTGGTCGAGCGGCCCACGGGCGGCCATGGGCTCGACCGGGAGGAGATCCTCATTCCCAAGGTCGGCAACGGCTACGTGCCGATGCTCGAGGCGGCCGCCGAGGCCCTGCGGGAGGGTCGCCTCGAGCACGAGCTCAGCAGTCACGCCGCGACGCTGCGGGTCATGCGGGCCGTCGACGAGGTGCTCGCGCAGGTCTGACCCCCGCGCCATGCACGTGTCGAGTCACCCGATGCCTCAGGCGGATGCCGCGGGCACGCCCTCCGCGCTGAGCCCGGCACGATCGAGCGCGGGCAGCCCGCCCGTCGCGAACGCGGTGACCGCGTCGAGCGTCGCGTCGGCGCCGAGCACGCGGGCGTGTCCCGCTCCGTCGGTGAGCACGAGGCGCGAACGCTCGCCGTGGGCCTCGTGGAGCCGGACGGACTCCGTCGCGGCGACCTCGCGGTCGGCCCGGTCGTGCACCACCAGCAGTGGAACGCCGTCCGGCAGCGGAGCGGCGACGGCGTCGAAGCGCGCGTACGGCTCCGGCACGTCGGGCAGCACCCGCCGGGCGAACTCGCGTGCGAGCACGTCGGCTGTCGCCGGGCCGACGCCGACGCGCGCGGCGAACGAGTCGACGAGGTAGCGGGCGTCGGCCATGCCCGCGATCGCGACCACGCCGCCGGCCGCGGTCCCCTCGCGCACGGCGGTGAGCGCCGCCAGCGCGCCGAACGAGTGCCCGACGATGACCCGGAACATGCCGTGGCGGCGCTGGAGCTCGTCGATGGCCGCCAGGTAGTCGCGGATGTCGGTGCGCCGGCCCGCGGAGTCGCCGTTCGCGGGCGCGTCGAACCCGACGACGCGCAGGCCCTCGGCGCGGAGCTCGCGGACGATCGGGCCGAACTGCGAGGCGCGGCCGCGCCAGCCGTGCACGACGAGCACGGTCTCGGGTCCGTGCCCCCAGGCGTAGGTCGCGATCTCGCGCCCGCGCACGGTGATGGTGCCGCGATCGGCGTGCTCGTGCACGGCGCGATCGGCCGGTCGCACGGGCAGCGCCGGGCGCACCTGCCGGAACAGCGGCAGGGCCAGGCGGCCCGCGAGCCCCGGTGCGACGCGGTCGGCGGCGCGCAGCGTGGCGAGGGTGACGGTGGTGGCGGGGTGCATGGTGGCCTCCGTTGGCGATGACTCGTGACATCCGTCGATATGAATACGAACGGTCGTACGTACACTATACGAACGATCGTGCGTAAAATAAAGGCATGAACGAGATCGATGGCCGACGCGTCCGCGGCGACGCCTCGCGCCGGATCGTGCTCACGAGCGCCGCCGACCTCGCATCGGTCGACGGACTCGACGGGCTCTCGATCGGCCGTCTCGCGGCGGCCGCCAACGTGAGCAAGAGCGGCGTCGCGACGCTGTTCGGCACCAAGGAGCGACTCCAGCTCGCCACCGTCGAGGCCGCGGCGCAGCGGTTCCGCGACACCGTCATGTACCCGGCGCGGGTCGAGCCGCGCGGCATCCGTCGCATCGCGCTGCTGCTCGACCTCTGGATCGCGTACTCCCGCGACCGCGTGTTCCCTGGCGGCTGCTTCTTCGCCGCGGCCGCCGCAGACCTCGACGCCAAGCCCGGCCCGGTGCACGACGCCGTCGCGCTGGCGTTCGACAGCTGGGGCGACTACGTGCGCGTCTCGCTCGGGTACGCGATCGAGGCCGGCGAGCTCGCGGCCGACACCGACGCGGCCCAGCTCTCGTTCGAGATCACGGCGCTCCTCGACGGCGCCAACACGCGCTCGCTCCTGGCCGGGTCGAACGAGCCCTACGTGCGTGCTCGGCGCGCCCTGGTCTCGCGGCTCCTCGCCGCGGGCGCCGACGCCGAGGCGATCCGGCAGCTCTCCGGAGCAGGACGACCTCGCCTGACAAGCGGACCGACCGGCTCCCGCGCGAGCGGGGCTGCTCGCGGCTGGCGTGCGGCGGTAGCGTGATGCCGCGCGTGCCCCGGTCGGGGGGATCGATGACGGATGCCGCGTGCGCAGATGTGCGCGCGGGGCAGGCGACCCTGCACATCCGAGCACGTTCACCGGAACTTCGCACGACGGACCTTCCGCCGGATCCGGCCGCTCCCATAGTCTGACCGCGATCCGGGTGTCGCCGCCCCGGGCGTCGAGCAGGGAGCCGCCATGCACCGTGTCGTCCGTCGCCTCACCGTCACCGTCGTCTCCGCGGCGCTCGCCGCGGTCGGCCTCGCCGTACCGGCACTGCCGGCCGTCGCCGCCGCGTCGACGGCGACCGATCTCATCATCAGCGAGGTGATCGAGGGCTCGTCGAACAACAAGGCGGTGGAGCTCGCCAACCCGACCGACGCGGCGATTCCGCTGGCCGGGATGTCCCTCGCGATGTTCTTCAACGGCGCGGTCACGCCGGGGCTCACCATCCAGCTCTCGGGCGAGATCGCCCCCGGCGACGTCTACGTCGTCGCGCAGTCGTCGGCGGCCGCGGCGATCCTGGCCGTCGCCGACCTCACGAGCGGGGCGGGCTGGTACAACGGCGACGACGCCATCGTGCTGCGACGGGCGGACGTCGTCGTCGACTCGTTCGGCCAGGTCGGCAACGACCCGGGCACGGAATGGGGCACCGGACTGGTGTCGACGGCCGACAACACGCTCCGGCGCAACGCCGGCGTGTGCGCGGGGGACGCCGTTCCGAACGACGTGTTCGACCCGGCGCTGCAGTGGGAGGGCTTCGCGACCGACACGTTCGACGGGCTCGGCGCGCACTCGGCGGACTGCGGCGGCACCGATCCGGATCCGGTCGACCCGATCATCAACGAGTTCTCGACGAACACGGTCGGCACCGACGTCGAGTACCTCGAGGTGCTCGGCGAGGCGCAGGCCGACCTCTCGGCGCGCGGTCGTGCTCGAGGTCGAGGGCGACGCCGGCTCGCCGATCGGCATGGTCGACGAGGTCATCGCGCTCGGCACCGCCGACGGCGACGGGCGGTACCTCGTGAGCCTCGCCGCGAACACCCTGGAGAACGGCAGCGTCTCGCTGCTGCTCGTGACCGGCTTCGCCGGGGCGCTCGGCGACGACCTCGACGTGGAGGACGACGGCGTGCTCGACGCGGGGCTGTCGTTCGAGATCGTCGACGCCGTGGCCGTGTGGGACGGCGCACCGGGCGACGTGACGTACGGCGGCACCACGCTCGACGCCGGCGACGGCAGCTTCGGCGACGTCGCTCCCGGCGGCGCCTCCCGGATCCCCGACGGCACCGACACCGACGCGCCCGCCGACTGGGTGCGCAACGACTTCGACCTCGCCGGCATCCCAGACGTCACGGGAACGCCGCAGCTCGGCGAGGCCCTGAACACGCCGGGCGCGGTGAACGCGCTGGTCGAGGTCCAGGAGCAGCTGTGCGAGGCGCCGGCCGTGACGATCGGCTCGGTGCAGGGAGCCGGCTCGGCATCGTCCGCGGTCGGATCGACCGTCGACGTCGAGGGCGTCGTCACCGGCGACTTCCAGGTGGGCGGCCTCAGCGGCTACTACCTGCAGGACGACGGCGACGGCGACGCCGCCACGTCCGACGGCATCTTCGTCTTCGCCCCGAACGGCCTGGACGTCGCGACCGGCGACCTGGTGCACGTGCGCGGCGCGGTGAGCGAGTTCAACGGCCTGACCGAGATCACCGTCGGCACGGCCGAGGTCTGCGGCAACGGCGCGGAGCTGCCGCAGCCGATCGCGCTCGAGCTGCCCGCCTCCGATGCGCAGCGCGAGTCGCTCGAGGGCATGCGCGTGACGCTCCCGCAGCCGCTCGCGGTCCTCGACCTGTTCACCTACCCGCGGTTCGGCGAGCTCTCGCTCGGCGTCGACCGCCAGTTCCAGCCCACGGCGGTCGTCGCGCCCGGATCGACCGAGCGCACGGCCCTCATCGCGGAGCAGCTCGCGGAGCGCATCTGGCTCGACGACGGGCGGGGCAACCAGAACCCCGATCCGCTGCGGCACCCGAACGGCGAGTCGTTCAGCCGTGACCACAGCCTGCGGAGCGGCGACCTCGTGTCGAACGCCACGGGCATCCTCGACTGGCGGTTCGGCGTCTGGCGCATCCAGCCCACCCAGGGCGCCGAGGTCTCGGCGAACCCGCGACCCGAGGTGCCCGAGGTCGGCGGGACGACGAAGGTGGCGAGCTTCAACGTGCTGAACTACTTCACGACGCTCGACGCGCCGAACGTCCCGGGCGACCAGCGCGGCGCGAACGACCCCGAGGAGTTCGAGCGCCAGGAGGCGAAGATCGTCGCCGCGCTCGCCGCGATCGACGCCGATGTCTTCGGGCTCATCGAGATCGAGAACAGCGACGACGGCGTCCCGCTCGACACGCTCGTCGCCGCCCTCAACGAGGTCGCCGGCCCGGGGACGTACGCGGCGATCCACACGGGGAGGCTCGGCACCGACGCGATCACGACGGCGCTCATCTACAAGCCGGCCGAGGTGGCGCCCGTCGGGGACTTCGCGGTGCTCGACTCGACCGTCGACCCCGACTTCCGGGCGAACAACCGACCGGCGCTCGCGCAGACCTTCACCGACCTCGAGGTCGGTGGCGAGGTGACCGTCGTGGTCAACCACCTGAAGTCGAAGGGCTCGGACTGCAACGCGCTCGGAGACCCCGACACCGGCGACGGCCAGGGCAACTGCAACCTGACTCGCGTGGCGGCGGCCGAGGCCCTGGCCGAATGGCTCGAGGGCGACCCGACCGGCCAGGGAACACTCGGTCGTGAGCTGATCATCGGCGACCTCAACTCGTACGACCACGAGGATCCGATCGCCGCGCTCCGGGCTGCCGGCTACACCGACCTCGAGCTCCGCGAGCACGGCGAGTTCGCCTACTCGTACAACTTCGACGGCGAGCTCGGGTACCTCGACTACGCCCTCGCCGGCACCGCCCTGGCCGAGGACGTGACCGGGGCCGCGGCGTGGACGATCAACTCCGACGAGTCTGCCCTGTACGACTACAACACGTGAGTTCAAGTCGGCATCGCAGTTCGCGCTCTGGGCGCCCGACCCCTACCGCTCGAGCGACCACGACCCGGTGGTCGTCGGGCTCGACCTCACGCCGCCCGACACGACGGCGCCCGAGCTCACGGCGACGGCGTCGCCCTCGGTGATCTTCCCGCCGAACGGCAAGTGGCGCGCGGTGACCGTCGATCTCGAGGCGACGGATGACTCGGGCGGACCGGTGTCGGTCGAGCTCGTCGACGCGCGGGCCGACGGGCACAAGGCGGCGATCCGCGTGATCTCCGACACCGAGGTCGAGGTGCTCGCCAGGGTCGGCACCGTGTACACGCTCGTGTACGAGGCGACCGACCCGAGCGGCAACACGACCACCGAGTCGGTCACGATCCGCGTGGCGCCCTAGCCGGAACGGCTCCGAGCTCAGAAGCTCGTGACGAGGTCGCCCAGCACGTCTTCGACCTTGGTCGGGTCGGTCGCGTCGTAGTAATGGGCGCCGGTCGCGCTCGAGATCGACTGCAGCGTGGCGACATCCGCGTCGGCGCCGTACGCGAGGGTGAAGACGAGCACCGGGTTGTGGTCGTGGTGCCCCTTGAGGTTCGCGAGCATCTGGTCGGCGGTGATCGTCGGCGCCATCGTCTCGTTCTTGCCGTCGCTCAGCACGACGACCGCGTTGATGCGGTCGGCCTGCCAGGCGTCCGAGCGCTCCTGGACGAAGGTGTCGACGGCTGCGTAGAGCGGCGTGAACTCGATGGGCTTGAGGGCGCCGAGCGCCTTGAGGAAGCCGGCACGGCCGGGTCCGATGTCGGCCACCGGGCTCACGAGTCCGGGGGTGATCGGTCCGTCGTCCACCGCCGAGAAGGCGGCGAGGCCGACGTTGTCGCCCGGCGTGAAGTGTCCGAGTGCCTGCGTGATCGCGTCCTTCGCGGCGGCGAGCTTCGTCTTGCCGCCGGCGATCGGCTCCTCCATCGACCCCGAGACGTCGACGACGAAGAGCACCTCGGCGCGCTTGCGCACCTCGGGGAACGCCTCGTGCGAGGCGCGGATGACCCGCGCGGTGGGGAAGGGCAGTGCGTCCGTCTGATCGGTCGGTGAGTTGCCCGACCTCGGCCACCAGCGGGTCGAGCTCGCCGTTGAGGTCGCGGTACCCGGATTCGCGCACGATCTGCTGGCCCTGCTTGGTCGTCGCGTATCGCAGGAAGTCCTGACCGGCGGCGGTCTCGAGCTCGTCGACCCACGGGCCGTTGAGCACGACCGCCGGATTGTCGGCCTCGTAGTAGCCGTCGCTCGGGTAGATCGGGACGAGCTGCTCCGCGGGCGGGTCGCTCTGCACGCGGGTGACGCCGTCGCGGCTCGTGATGCCGCGGTTGTAGTCCCACACGGACTTCTCGTCGACGATCACCGCCGAGAGGAAGTCGGCCACCGAGCCCACGTCCTCCGACTGGCGGGCGTGCCAGAGGAAGTGCTCGGGGGTCGCCATGTAGTGGCTCGTCGCGAGTTCGCGCTGGCGGACGTCCTCGGTCACGCCGGCGTCCTCGATCTGGTCGGCCGTCAACTCCTCCACGGAACCCGCCGCCGAGCCGTACGAGGCGAGCAGGGCGGCCTCGCCGGAGCTGGCGATGAGCGGGCTCGTCTTGCCGAGCTTGAACGTGCCCCACTCGGGGTGGCCGAGGTCGGTCCAGGCGTTCTCGTCGGCGGCGGCGGCGAACACGTCGTTCCAGCTGGGTCGCTCCTCGTCCCAGCCGATCGCCGTCGCGAGGGACTGCGGCATGGCGAGCACGATGTCGGATGACCCGACGCTCGCGCTCTCGGCGGGCACGCTCGCGCCGCCGCCGGTGTTGCGTGCGACGCCGATCCACGAGCTCGCGTCGGGCACCCACACGATGGGACGCTGCTCCTCGGGGAGGGACTCGAAGTTCGCGGCGGCGTCCTCGGCGGCGAGCCCCGACTTGTCCTTCGTCGCGACGACGGTCACGCAGTTGCCCTCGACGTCGCGCGGCTGGGCGTTGTAGCCGTCGACGAGCCGGGACACCATCTCGGAGTTCTCGAGCGACGAGAGCACCGTCACCGTCGTGCACGGCTGCGCGCCGACCGCCGCGGCCGGTTCGTCGTCGACGAACACGACCGGCTCCGCCGCGGCCGGGGTCTCGGTCGCGTCGGCATCGCTCGACGCGTTCTGGCCGCTCAGCATCACGGCCGTCGCGGTTCCGCCGGCCACGAGCAGCAGCACGACCGCGCCGGCGATGACGACCCAGCGGGTGCGCGAACGCCGGCGTCGTTGCTCGCGCAGACGGCGCTGTTCGCGCCGAGGCGCGGGACCCCCGGCGCTCACGCGCCCGCTCCGGTGCGCATCCGATGGCTTCCAGGGTCGCCGAGAACCGCATGCGGCGATACCGTGCTCGGCGCGCCGGTCACGTGTGCGTCGGCCAACGTTCTGTCCTCAGATGGGGGGTATGGACGAGGGCGAGCTTATATCGGGGACCTGAACAGACCCAAGGGTTCACCTCCATGAACGCCGTGAACCCGCCGGGCCGACGCTCGGAATCGCATGCTCCACGCGCTCGCCGGTCAGGACGTGGAGTTGATCATGCCGATGATCACGGCGGTCCACCAGGCGATCTGCGAGACGATCGCGCTCATGATGAACCGCGCGCGCGCGCGCTTCGGCAGCGCGGCGAAGCGCATCTTCCGCGGGAATCCGGCGAAGTACATCGTCCAGCGGGTGAGTGGCGACGCCGTTCAGCGAGAGCACGAGCACGGCCCCCAGCTTGACGAGCGTGGCCGGGGAGGTGAGGTCGGGCTGCAGGAGGGCGCCGCTCGCGAGCAGGCCGATCAGCCCGGCCCAGATCGGCAGCTTCAGCGTGAGGTCGACCTGGCGCAGGTCGCGCACCGAGCGCCACTCGGTCATCCAGAGGAAGCCGTACCACTCGACCACGAGCACCGCGCCGAAGCCGACGATCAGCGAGGCCAGGTGCACGAACAGGGCGATCGCGTGCAGCCACGGCGGCGCGGCGATGAGCGTGCTGAGCCAGATGGATGCCGCCCAGCCGGCCGCGATCGCGATATAGGCCACCATTCGCCGGCGTCTCCGGTAACGTTGCTTGGCCTTGAGGGTCATCGTCACGGATTCAGCGCCGGCCTCTCGCTCATGACGCGTGCGTGCACGCTGTTTGGTTTCCCCGTCACATTACCGAACGCAGGGGAGGTCGAGGCGCGGCAGAATGGGTCGCATGGACGCAACGCTCGCCTCCACGTTCACCGCTTCGTTGCCGCCGTGGCTCATCGAGGAGCTGCCGGCGCTCGCCGAGGCGCCGCCGACGACGACCGCCGAGGAGCGCATCGCACTCGTGAACCGCCTCGCCGACCGCAACTGGCGGGCGGGGAACGGGGGTCCGTTCGCCGCGATCGTGGTCGACGCGGCATCCGGGGCGCTCGTGTCGGTGGGGGTGAACGTGGTGCTCGCGACCGGCCTGAGCTCGGTGCACGCCGAGGTGATGGCGCTGAGCCTCGCGCAGCGGGCGCTCGGCCGGTGGGACCTCGGCGCGGAGGGCGCCGAGCTCGAGCTCGTCGTCAACTGGCGCCCGTGCGTCATGTGCTACGGCGCGACCATGTGGTCGGGCGTGCGCGCGCTCACGATCGCCGGTGAGGGTGCCGAGGTCGAGGAGCTCACGGGATTCGACGAGGGCCCGATGCCCGAGGACTGGATCGGCGAGTTCGAGCGCCGCGGCATCCGCGTCTCGGTGGGGGTGGGGCACGACGACGCGATCGAGGTGTTCCGCGCGTTCGGCGCGTCCGACGCGGTCGTCTACAACGCGCGGGGCGCGAGCGAGGGATAGGCCGAGCCGGCGGAGTCCGCATGCCGATCGACAACGAGGTCTACGACCGGCTCGGAGCGGGCTGGTGGGACGAGGACAATCCGCTCAACATGCTCCACGGCAGCTGCACGCCGGGGCGCATGGCGTTCTTCCGCGAGATCCTCGATCGCCGGGGCGTCGTCGGCGGCCGAGCGCTGGACATCGGGTGCGGTGCCGGCTTCATCGCCGAGGAGCTCGCGGCCGCGGGATTCGCCGTGACGGGCATCGATCCGTCGCCGGTCGCCATCGAGGCGGCCCGCGCCCACGCGGGGCAGCACGGTCTCGACATCGAGTACGTCGTCGGTGCCGGCGAGGAGCTCCCGTTCGCGGATGCCGCGTTCGACCTCGCCCTCTGCTGCGACGTGCTGGAGCACGTGCGCGACGTCGACCGGGTCATCGCCGAGACGGCGCGGGTGCTCCGACCCGGCGGGCTCTACCTCTTCGACACGATCAACCGCACGTGGCGGAGCAAGGTGCTCGCCATCAAGGCGATGCAGGAGTGGCGGCTCACGCGCATCATGGACACGGCGATCCACGAGTGGTCGATGTTCATCCCGCCCGAGGAACTCGGGGCGATCCTCGACCGGCACGGAATGGACGTCGTGGAGGTGGCGGGTCTGGCGCCGCGCGCGGGCGTGCTCACGATCCTCGCCGCCCTGCGCGACGCCCGGCACGGTCGGATCAGCTACGGCGAGCTGAGCCGCCGGCTCGACTTCGGTCGCGTGACGTCGCTGGGCCTGTCCTACATGGGATTCGCCGTCCGTCGTCCGTGAGCGGCCGGCGACGGGGTCGTCGCCCCGGGGCGGTCGCCCGCAGACGGCGGAGCCGGGAGCGACTCGGTCGAGCGCTCCCGGCTCCGGGTTCGAGGCCTGGTCAGTCCTCGGCGTGCGGCCGGCCGTGGTGGCGACGGCCATGGCCCGTGCCCGGCTCGCCGGGCTGGTCCGCGTGGCCCTCGTGCAGGTGCACGTGGACATGGACGTCCTGCGGCGCCTGCTGGGGCCGAAGCCCGGGCGCGGGCCGAAGCCGGGGCGCCGGCCGAAGCCGCCGCGCGGGCCGAAGTCGCCGCGGGGGGCGAACGGCCATGGCGCGTCGGCGTCGCTGACGCCGGCGTGAGGCCCGAATCCGTGGCGCATGCCGAAGCCGTGCCACGTCGCGTGGCCGTGTCGGCGGCCGCCGCGGCCGCCGCGGGGGAGCGGCTGCGACTCATCCCAGCCGAGCTCGCGGGCGATCGCCTCCAGGCTCCGGAGCGTCGTCGCGAAGTCCTCGGGCGTGACGGCGCCGGCGACTCGCTCGCGCAGCGCGCCCACCTGCCCCTCGAGGCGGTCGCGGGCCTCACGGCCGGCGTCGGTGAGCTCGGGCGGGAAGCCGTCGACCCAGCCTCGCTCCGCCAGGCGGTGGAGCACATGGGGCTTGGCGCGGAGCCGGTCGGCGAGCCGCTCGTCGCGGGCGGACCCGGCGAGCAGGTTCAGCATCCGCCAGTCGCGGCGGGTGATGCCGTCGGCGGCGAAGAGCGCCTCCAGCTCCGCTGAGATGCGGCGGTCGACGACCTTCAGCCAGAAGCCGAAGGGTCGGTCGGTGCCCGCGGATGCCTCGGCGCGCTCGGCGTCGTCGGGACGCTCGGCGCCCTCGGGGCGGTCGGAGCGGTCGGGCTGATCGGGGTTGTTCTGTTCGGTGGTCATGGTGTTCCTTCCTCGGTGCGCCCGGTGCGGGCGCCCGGCGCGCGATGCGCGTCCTGCGATGTTGCATGTCACATGACATGTATATGTAGGATGACATGTATGACCGCGCCTCGTCAAGACGGATTCGGCGAATCCTCAGGTTCCGGCGGCTCCGGGGAGCCGCCGGCCGATCCGATCGCGGCGGTCGAGGCCGCGCTCGGCGCGTTCCGGAGTCGAGGCCCCGGCGGGCCGTTCGGGCCGTTCGGGTTCGGACCGGGGCCCTTCGGCCCCGGCGGATTCGGCCGCGGACCCGGCGGATGGGGCGGGCCGTCGGCAGAGCACGACCGGCGCGGCGGGCCGTTCGGCCCGCACGGCCACCACGAGCGGCGGGCACGGCGGACACGCGCATCGCGGCGGCCCCGGCGGTCGGGGCGGCCACGCGGCCATGCGCCTCCTCATCGTGCTCCAGCGACAGGGCCCGAGCTCCGTGAGCGACCTCGCCGCGGCGATCGGCGTCGATCAGCCGCGGGCGAGCCGGCTCGTGCAGGCCGCGGTGGACGCCGGCCAGGTGCGCCGCGAGGTCGACCCGAAGGACGCGCGGCGCAGCATCCTCGTCATCACCGAGGCCGGTCGCGCGACCCTCTCGGCCGTGCTCGACCGTCGCCGGGGCGCGATCGAGCGCGCACTCGCCGACTTCACGCCCGCCGAGCGCGAGGAGTTCGCCCGGCTCCTCACGCGGTTCGCGGAAGCCTGGGGGCGCGGCTGAGCTGCGGCTGCAGCGCGTCCATGGCCCACCTACTGACTTGTAAGTAAGTTGGGAACGTCACAGCGCAGAAGGGAAACCCGTGGTGGACACAGCGCGAGACGACGCGCGCGGCCGGCCCGCTGCCGAACGCGTGCAGCGCCCCCAGGCGAGGACGACCGAGCGCCGCGAGGCCGTGCTGAAGGCGGCGATGAACGTGTTCGGCGCCCGCGGGTACAACAAGGGCGCGCTGGTCGAGGTGGCCGAGCAGGCCGGCATGACCCACGCCGGCGTGCTGCATCACTTCGGCAGCAAGGAGGGCCTGCTCGTCGCGATGCTGAAGTACCGCGACGGCGAGGAGGTCGCCGGCGTGCCCGCGCGGGCCCAGACCGAGGGCCCCGCGTTCCTGCAGCACCTCGTCGACACCGTCGAGGAGAACACGCACCGACGCGGCGTCGTGCAGGCGTACTCGGTGCTCTCAGGCGAGTCCGTCACCGACGGGCATCCCGCGCACGACTACTTCCAGGACCGCTTCCACAACCTGCGGGCGAAGATCGCCGGCGTGCTCGGCGAGGTGTCGGGCAACACCGACGAACAGGAGCTCGCCGACGCGGCATCCGCCCTCATCGCGATCATGGACGGGCTGCAGGTGCAGTGGCTCCTCGAGCCCGATGCCATCGACATGCCGCGCATCCTCAGCACGACGATGGACGAGCTCGTCGCGCGGCTGCGTTCCACGGCCTGAACCCGAGCGGATGCGCAGGATCGCGGCATCCGCGCGGCGCGGTCAGCGACGACCGGCCGGCACCTTCACGAGGAGCATGAGCACGAGGCCGGCCGCGAGCACGATCACGATGCCGAGGATGCCGAAGTACGTGCGCACCGAAGATGGTGACGAACAGCGCCCAGAGCAGTCGGCGAGAGGAAGCTCGCCGCGCGACCGGTCGTCGCGTAGAGGCCGAACACCTCGCCCTCGCGACCGGCGGGCATGACTCGGGCGAGGAACGACTGCGACGGCCGACTGGGCGGGCCCGACGAAGAGCGAGAGCGCGAGGCCCGAGGTCCAGAACACGAGCTTGCCCGCGTCGTGCAGGAAGAAGACCAGGAGGCCGGCGGCCACCAGTCCGACGAGCGCGGTGATGATCACGGTTCGCGCCCAGCCGGTCGTCGAAGCGCGCCGACGCGACGATCGTCGAGATGCCGGCGACGACGTTCGCGGCGATCGCGAAGATGATGACCTCGCCGGCCGAGAATCCGAACACCGATGCCGCGAGCACCGCGCCGAAGGTGAAGACGCCCGCGAGGCCGTCGCGGAACACGGCGCTCGCGAGCAGGAACCAGACCGTGTCGGCGCAGTTCGCGCCAGAGCCGGGCGATGTCGCGGCCGAGCCGCGCGTACGACGCGAAGAACCGACACGCGCTCGCGTCGCGGCGCCGGCTGCGGACTCGGGCACGCCAGAGCACCGGCAGCGCGAACAGGCAGCGACCAGATCGCCGAGCCGAGCATCGTGACGCGTACGTCGAGGCCCTCGTCGCCGGTCACGCCGAACAGGCCGACGTCGGGTCGGACGAAGCCGAGCACGAGCTGCAGCACGATGCCGCCGACGTAGCCCATGCCCCAGCCGAAGCCCGACACCTTGCCGATCGAGCGCGGCGTCGACACCTGCACGAGCATCGCGTTGTAGTTCACGCCGGCGAACTCGAAGAACACGTTGCCCGCGGCGACGAGGAAAGGCCGAGCAGCAAGTAGTCCGGGCGCGGGCTGCACGAAGAACATCGCGAGCGTGCACGGCCACGACGGTGTGCTGTTCACCGCCGAGCCAGAGCTTGCGCCGCCCGCGATGTCGGAGCGCTGGCCCGTGATCGGGGCGAGCACCGCGATGAGGAGCCCGCGATCGTGAGCGCCCAGCCCAGCGCGCTCGCCAGCTCGGCCAGCGCGCGCTCGTAGGCGGGGTCGCCCTCGCCGAGCGCGGCGACCGCGGGATCGAGGAACGTGTCGCTCGTCAGGTACAGCGCCGTGAACACGAACGTCGGGACGACCGCGTTGAAGGCTGCGAGCGCCCAGTCCCAGAGGCCCCACGCGAGACCGGCCCTGCGCGCGCCGCCGGGAGACGGCCTCGACCTGCGTTGCAGGCCCATCACCCGATAGTGGCTGCCGCACCGTCGGCGGGCGTGAGGTGCGACGGCGGGAAGTTGCGCGGCGCGTCGGCCGGGCGGCCGAGGGGGAAGGGTCATGGCGGAAGCCTCGTTCGCTCGGGTGAACGGAAGATGACGTGCCGCGAGCGGCCCGGCATCCCGGTGGATCGGCGCTGATCTCGGCACACTGTAACGCCAGCGGATGCCGCGGCGGTAGCGGCCCGCGCAGCCGAACGGGGCTCGCGGCATCCGCTCGACGACTGCTTGACTCGAGCATGGCCACCGACGACGACCTCACCGAGTTCCTGCGCGTCACCGACGTGGTGCGCATCGTCACCACGACCCGCGACGGCCGTACGATCGCCACCCCGATCTGGGCGGTCGACGTCGACGGCGTGAGCTTCATCCGCTCGGAGTACGGGCACGACGGGAAGTGGTTCCGCCGGGCGACGACGAACCCGGGCGTCGGGTTCCAGACGCCCTCCGGCACCCGTGCCGTGGAGCTCGAGGCGATCGACGAGGCCGACCCGCTCGAGGCCGCCGTCGACGAGGCGCTGCGCGCGAAGTACGGACGCCAGCGGAGCTCCGTCGCCGCGATGCTCACGCCCCTCGCACATGGCACCACGCAGCGCGTCGTGCCGCTCGGGCGCCCGCTGTAACCACCGCCGGCCCCGGCGCCCGCGCAGACCGCGAACGGACGCCTGACGCGGTCGCCGGCCGTCCGAGCGCGCACCTGGCGTCCGTTCGCAGCGGGGCGGGCCCTCACATCCCGAACTCCCCCACGAGCTCGCCGAAGAGCTCCTCGGCGTCGCACTCGAGCCGCTGCCGCGTGAACCACTCGCACACGTTCACGCAGTCGCGGTGCAGCAGGTCGAAGCCCTGGGGGTTCGAGACGAGGTCGACGACCTGCGGCAGGTCGATCGCCACCACGCGTCCGTGGTGCACGAGCAGGTTGTACGGCGAGAGGTCGCCGTGGGCGAGCCCGCTCCGCGCGAGGATGCGCATGAAGTCCACCACCTGGTGGAACAGCTCGCGCAGCGTCGCGGCATCCGCTCGCTGCTGCGCGAGGCGGGGTGCGGCGACGCGGCCGTCGCCGATGAACTCCATCAGCACCTCGGTCTCGTGCACCTGCACCGGGTAGGGCACGGATGCCCCGAGCTCGGTGAGCCGGCTCAGGGCGTCGAACTCGGCGTAGGCCCATTGCACGCGCGCCACCGAGCGGCCGAACGACGTGCCCTTGGCGACGGCGCGGACGTCGCGGGAGCGGCGGGTGCCGCGTCCCTCGGTGTAGATCGCGGAGCGGTGGAAGTCCGTGTGCTCGCTGGTGCGGTAGCGCTTGGCGGCGAGCAGCACGCGGTTGCCCGGCACGTCGGCCGGGGCATCCGGGATCGCCCGCTCGATGAGGTGCAGGTCGGCCTCCTTGCCGGTCTTCACGACGCCGAGTTCGGTGTCGATCGCCGCGGCGGAGGTCACGAGCCAATCGGGGCGCGGCTCGGGGCCGCGCTCGGTGGGGATGGTCGCCGGCCAGGTCGACCAGCGCTGGCCCTCTTCGGGCTCTGCAGCCTGGAACACGAGGGCGGACGGCGCGCCGAACGGCGCGGTGGATGAATCGTCGAGCGACGAGAGGAAGGTCACGGTGGTTCTCCGAGGTTGCGGAGGCCACCGGGTGCGCCGGCCTTGACGGCTACGGGCGGGCGGCCTCACAGGGAAGGGTGTCTGCGATGCGCACGACAAAGACGGCGTTCATCGTTCTCTCCCTTCACTCGGTGCTCCGGATGCCGCGTGGCGCGGCCAAGACGAGAGCATACGCCCTGCCCGTCATCCTGTCCACGGTCGGGACTAGGGTCGTTTCATGCCGGAACCGAGGGATCGCGGCACGCGCACGATCGTGCTCGTCGAGGGCGAGAGCGACCGTCGGGCGCTCGCGACGCTCGCGCGCCGACTCGGTCGCGACCTCGACGCGGAGGACGCCGAGCTCGTCGCGATGGGCGGCGTCACCAACCTGCGCCGTCACCTCTCGGAGCTCTCCGCGATGCCGGTCCCGCCGCGGGTGCTCGGCCTCTTCGACGTCGGCGAGGCGGCCACGGTGAGCCGGATGCTCGCCGGATCGGGGCGACCGCGGGCGTCCACCCTCGCCGAGCTCGAGGCGCTCGGGTTCTTCGCCTGCTCGCTCGACCTCGAGGACGAGCTGGTCCGGGCGGCCGGGCCCGCCGCGATCGAGGAGGTGCTCGCCGAGCACCGCGAGCTCGACCGATTCCGCAGCTTCCAGCGCCAGCCGGCCCAGCGGGATCGTCCGACCGCGGCCCAGCTCCGCCGGTTCGCCGGAACCGCGAGCGGGCGCAAGACCCGATTCGCCGCCGACGTCGTCGAGGTGCTGCCGCTCGACCGGATGCCGGCGCCGCTCGTCGGGGTCCTGGACGCGGTCGCCGCGTCCTGAGCCTCACCACCCCCGGGCACCGACCCTCGCCTTCGGGTCTTCCGGCGCGCGCCGCCCTGTGGTTGGGTTCAGTATGACTGAGGGCCAGGGCGCGCCTGAGGCGCCGTTCAACTTCCGTCTCGCGTTGCTCCTCGCGATGGCGATGTTCGTGCTGGTGGTCGACACGTCGCTCATGAACGTGTCGATCTCGGCGGTCGTGCACGACCTCGACACCACGGTGAGCGGCGTGCAGGGGGCGATCGCCCTCGAGGCGCTCGTCTCTGCGGCGTTCATCCTCATCGGCGGCAAGACCGGCGACCTCATCGGGCGCAAGCTCGCCTACATCCTCGGTCTGCTCGGCTACGCGGTCGGCGCGATCGCGATGGTGTTCGCGCAGGACCTCGCCGCGATCATCGTGTTCTGGGCCATCATCGGCGGCATCGGCGCCTCGCTGCTCCTGCCCGCCATGCAGTCGCTCATCCACGGCAACTTCGAGGGCGCCCAACAGAAGCGGGTGTACGCCCTCGTCGGGGCCTCCGCCGCCATCGCCGCCGCGGTCGGGCCGCTCATCGGCGGCTTCATCACCACCCTCCTCTCCTGGCGGGTCGGCTTCGCGCTCGAGGCCGTGATCATCGCCGTCGTGCTGGCCGGCATCGGCCTCGTGAAGGACGTGCCCTACCACGGCGACCGGTCGATCGACCTCGTGGGTGCGGTGCTGTCGATCGCCGGCATGGGCGGCGTCGTGACCGGCATCCTGGTGTGGCAGGAGGGCGGCGGCTACGTCGGCCTGATCATCGGCATCGGCGTGCTCGCCCTCGGCCTGCTCGTGTTCTGGCTGCGCAGCCGCAAGCGCCGCGGCAAGCCCACGCTGCTCGACCCCACGCTGTTCGAGTCGAAGATGTTCCGAACCGGAGCGAGCGGGCAGCTGCTGCAGCAGATCGCCCTCGGTGGCACGATGATCGTGCTCCCGATCTACCTGCAGATGGTGTTCGAGTACAACGCGCTGCAGGCCGGCCTCTCGATCGCGCCGCTCTCGCTGAGCATGTTCGCCATCGCGCTGCTCGCCGGCCGCGGCCTCAAACGGCGTCCCGCGAGCATCATCCTGTGGGGCTTCGTGCTCGTCGTGGCCGGCCTCGCGGTGCTCGTGCCGATCGTGCCCATCGCCGACTCGGGCTGGTACCTCACCATCCCGCTCATCATCTCGGGCTGCGGCCTCGGCCTGCTCGTCTCGCAGCTGAACAACTACACGCTCTCCCCGATCTCCGACGACCGGGTCAGCGAGGCGGCCGGCGTGAACTCGGCCGCGGGCTCGTTCGGCCTCTCGTTCGGCCTCGCGTTCGCCGGGGCGATCATGCTCGCGACCCTCGCCTTCACGTTCACCGCGCGCGCCGACGCGAGCACCGTGCTCTCGCCCGAGGAGCAGCAACAGGTGTCGGCGGTGCTCGAGGAGGACGCCGAGATCATGTCCAACACCGGGATCGAGGAGCTCCTCGCGGACGAGCCGGCCGACGTGCAGGCCGAGATCATCAGCAATCAACACGGAGTCGCGGATCATCGCCCTGCAGGTGGCCCTCTTCGTTCCGATCCTCGCGGGCCTCCTCGGCGTCCTGAACGCACTTCGGATGCGGCGACTCCCCGATCCGAAACCGTCGGCGAGCGAGGGGGCGGCGCTCGGCTGAGCGCTACTGCAGGGCTGAGACCGAACCCGGGAACCAGCCGCGCAGGCTCGCCTGTCCAGCGGCCACCGACCTGGTCGCTCTGACGTCGCTGCGATCCAGCCCGCGAAACGTCGTGGCGCTCACGAACGTCATTCTGTCGCCGATGACCACGACGACGGGACTGATGCCCAGCCTCGGTCGACTGGCGCGAGTACCCTGTCGTCGCTTCTCGTCGGTGCGGTCGGCTCCCGTGGGTCCTCGTCGACGGGCCCCACCCGTTCGGCAGGCTAGGTCTCCAGCAGCCTGCGGGCGGCGGCCGCGATGTGATCGGCGTCGAGGCCGGCCCATGCGAGCAGCTCGGCGCCGGATCCGGAGCCGGGCAGGTCGCGGACGGCGAGGTGCGCGACGGCGAGCTTCGCCGGCCCCGTGGCGAGGAGCGCGTCGGTGACGGCCGAGGCGAGCCCGCCTTCGGGGTGATGGTCCTCGGCGATCACCATCCGCCCCGATGTGGCGCTCATCGCCGCGGTCAGCGTGGCGGCGTCGACCGGCTTGACCGAGTAGCAGTCGATGACCCTGGCCCCGATGCCCTCCTCGGCCAGGATCTCGGCGGCGCGCAAGCAGGCGTGCAGGGTCACGCCGGCGCCGACCAGGGTCACCTCGTCGTCGTCGCTGTAACGCAGCACCTTGGAGCCGCCGACGGGGAACGCCTCTCCGGCCGGATACAGGACGGGAGCGGCGCCGCGCGTGGTGCGCAGGTAGCTGATACCCGGCGTGGATGCCATCGCCTCGACGAGTGCGGCGGTGCTGGTGGCGTCGCTCGGGTAGAGCACGGTCGACCCGTGCACCGCCCGCATCATGGCGAGGTCTTCGAGGGCCATCTGCGAGGGACCGTCGGCCCCGATCTCCACGCCCGCGTGGGAGCCGGCCAGCCGGAGGTCGACGCCGGAGATGGCGCCCATCCGGATGAAGTCGTACGCCCGGGTCAGGAACGCGGCGAACGTCGACGCGAACGCGCGGTAGCCGCGGGCGCTGAGCCCGGTCGCGGCGGCCACCATCTGCTGCTCGGCGATGAACATCTCGAAGTACCGGTCGGGGTAGGCGTGCGCGAACTCGTCGGCGTGGGTCGAGTTGCTCACCTCTGCGTCCAGCACGACGAGCCGCTGGTCTGCGGCACCCAGAGCGACGAGCGCGTCTCCGTACGCCTTGCGCGTGGCCACCTGGTCGCCGATGGCGTACTCAGGCAGCGTCGCAGCGGCACTGGCGGGTTCGGTGGTCGCATCCGTGGTCGAGGCAGAGAGGGGAAGCGGGCCGCGAAGCACGAGGTCGCGGATGCCGCCGAGCTCTGCGATCGCGCGGTCGGCCATGTCGGCGGGAAACGGCTTGCCGTGCCAGTCGAGATGGTCTTCCACCTCGGAGAAGCCACGGCCCTTCACCGTCTTGGCCAGGATCACGGTGGGCTTCCCGTCGGTGGGCTCGGTCGCCGTCGCCAGGGCGCCGTCGATGTCGATCAGGTCGTGGCCGTCGATGACGAGCACTCGGGCGCCGAACGCCTCGGCTCGGCGGGCGTAGGCGTCCAGATTCCAGCCCAGCTCGGTCGGACCGCGCTGGCCGAGGCGGTTGACGTCGACGATGGCGACGAGGTTGGACAACTCGTAGTAGGCCGCCTTGTCCAGTGCCTCCCAGACGGATCCCTCGGCCATCTCGCTGTCGCCGCACAGCACCCAGACTCGAGCGGGCTCCCGGTCGAGGTACTTGCCGGCCAACGCGATCCCGACGCCGTCGGGCAGCCCTTGACCCAGCGATCCGGTGGCGACATCCACCCAGGGCAGCACCGGGGTGGGGTGGCCCTGCAGGCGCTGCCCGAAGCGCCGATACCCGTTCATGAGCTCGTCCTCGGAGACCACGCCGACGGCCTTGAACACCGAGTACAGCAGTGGCGAGGCATGCCCCTTGGAGAAGATCAGGTGATCGTTGGCGGATGCCTCCGGGTCATCCCAGTCGTAGCGCAGGTGCCGGGCGACGAGCACGGCGAGCAGGTCGGCCGCGGACATGCTCGAGGTCGGATGCCCCGAGCCGGCGCTGGTGCTCGAGCGGATCGAGTCGACTCGCAATTGCGCGGCGAGCTCGGCCGCGGTGTCGAGGCTGACCTGGGACGTGTCGGTGATGGTCACGGTCGCTCCTTCGTTCACCAACCCATCCTCCGGCGCGACCTTGAGGCTGCCTGTGAGCCGTGGCAGGGCGATCCCCCTGGAAGGCGGTGTCTGCGGGGTCGGTGCTCAGCGGCTGTGGTCGGCCAGGATCTGGTCGACGTCGATCTGCGCGAGCAGGTGCTGCCAGTCGATGTCACGTGCGGTGGCGGCGACCTCGGGCTCGGCGAACGCCTTGCCGTTGCGATGCACGACCACGCCGGAGGGAACGAGTTCGTTCAACCGGGCGAGGATCGCGTCGTCGACCGCCTCCGTGTCGAAGTCCGCGCCGATCCGAGCGTAGGTGTCAGCGGAGATCGTGTACGAGACGAGTCCGACCTCGATGGGTTCCGGCATGTGGTCCTCCTGCCTCAGGCGGTGGTCGCCTCCAAGTCTGGCAGTCCCGCGACGCTCAGATGGCGTGAGGCGCGAGCAGGTCGGCGAACACGGGAGCGCTCAGGAAGGTGATCCGGTCGCCGGTGACCACGGCGACGGGGCTGAGGCCGGCGCCGGGCTCCACCGGACCGGTGTACGTGCCGGTCGCCGTCGCGTCGACGTAGTCCGCCTCGGCGAGTGCCGCCTCCCAGCCCTCCCAATCCGAGTCGGGCACGTTGAGCTGCACCACGGTCAGCACCAGGTCGGTCCGGGGCTTGCCCCAGGAACACGCAGTGCCGCCGGCCTCCTCGAGCTGCTCGGCGAGCGGATCGAAGAGCTGGGGCTCGATCGGCTCGAGGCCGTCGGCGGCGAGCTTCGCGGAGCCGTCGACCGAGAGGATCTCATCGCAGTCGATCCCGGCATCGTCGGCTGGCGTCGGGGCGGCGGTCGGCGCAGCCGACGGGCTCGGCGCCGGCGTCGGGTCGGGCTGCGCGGTGCAGCCGGTGAGCGCGAGGCCGATGACGACGAGGGCGGGAAGGACGCGGCGGCATGAGGCTCGGAAGGTCATCGTCGGAGCCTATGGCGCGCATCCCGGCGTGTCCATCATGGACAGACCTGACCCCGTGGCATCCGCTGGAATACTGGGAACCCGCCGTGAGTTGAGTCAGGTACACTCAAGTTTCGCTGGGTTCGACTTGACACGTTCGAGGCGACGCTGAGAAGCTTGAGTCGGCAAGGCTCAAGTCTTGCCGACATCGACTTCGGTCGCGGGCCAGAAGGCCCGGACCGACCGCCGGATGGAGTGCGCGCGGCATCCGCTCGCGAGCACTCCGGGCAGAAGGAGAAACACACAATGTCACGAGCAGTAGGAATCGACCTCGGCACCACGAACTCCGTCGTGAGCGTGCTCGAGGGCGGTGAGCCCACGGTCATCGCCAACGCGGAGGGCTTCCGCACGACCCCGTCGGTCGTCGCGTTCACGAAGGACGGCGAGGTGCTCGTCGGCGAGACCGCCAAGCGCCAGGCCGTCACGAACGTCGACCGCACCATCTCGTCGGTCAAGCGCCACATGGGCACCGACTGGAAGAAGGAGATCGACGCCAAGACGTACACGGCGCAGGAGATCTCGGCGCGCATCCTGCAGAAGCTGAAGCGCGACGCCGAGCAGTACCTCGGCGACACCGTGACCGACGCGGTCGTCACGGTCCCGGCGTACTTCAACGACGCCGAGCGCCAGGCCACGAAGGAGGCCGGCGAGATCGCGGGCCTCAACGTGCTGCGCATCATCAACGAGCCCACCGCCGCGGCCCTCGCGTACGGCCTCGACAAGGGCAAGGAGGACGAGCTCATCCTCGTCTTCGACCTCGGTGGCGGCACGTTCGACGTCTCGCTCCTCGAAGTGGGCAAGGACGACGACTTCTCGACCATCCAGGTCCGCGCGACGGCCGGCGACAACCGCCTCGGCGGCGACGACTGGGACCAGCGCATCGTCGAGTGGCTGATCAAGCGCTTCAAGGACTCGACCGGCGTCGACGTCTCGAAGGACAAGATCGCGCTGCAGCGCCTCAAGGAGGCCGCCGAGCAGGCGAAGAAGGAGCTCTCGAGCTCGATGTCCACGAGCATCCAGCTCCCCTACCTCTCGCTCACCGAGAACGGCCCGGCCAACCTCGACGAGACGCTCACCCGCGCCCAGTTCGAGAACATGACGAGCGACCTGCTCGACCGCACCAAGAAGCCGTTCGAAGACGTGATCCGCGAAGCGGGCATCAAGCTCTCCGACATCGCGCACGTCGTGCTCGTCGGCGGCTCGACCCGCATGCCGGCCGTCTCCGAGCTCGTGAAGCAGGAGACCGGCAAGGAGCCCAACAAGGGCGTGAACCCCGATGAGGTCGTCGCCGTGGGCGCCGCCCTGCAGGCGGGCGTCCTCAAGGGCGAGCGCAAGGACGTGCTGCTCATCGACGTGACCCCCCTCAGCCTCGGCATCGAGACCAAGGGCGGCATCATGACGAAGCTCATCGAGCGCAACACGGCCATCCCCACCAAGCGCAGCGAGACCTTCACGACCGCCGACGACAACCAGCCGTCGGTCGCCATCCAGGTCTTCCAGGGCGAGCGCGAGTTCACCCGCGACAACAAGCCGCTCGGCACGTTCGAGCTCACCGGCATCGCGCCGGCCCCCCGCGGCATCCCGCAGATCGAGGTCACCTTCGACATCGACGCGAACGGCATCGTGCACGTGTCCGCGAGGGACAAGGGCACCGGCAAGGAGCAGTCGATGACGATCTCGGGCGGCTCGGCCCTCCCCAAGGAGGACGTCGAGCGCATGGTGCGCGAGGCCGAGGAGCACGCGGCCGAGGACAAGAAGCGCCGCGAGTCCGCCGAGACCCGCAACTCCGCCGAGCAGCTCGCCTACTCGATCGAGAAGCTGATCAAGGACAACGACGACAAGCTCCCCGAGGACGTCAAGACCGAGGTGCAGGGCGACGTCGACGCGCTGAAGTCGGCCCTCGCGGGCGACGACGACGAAGCGGTGAAGTCCGCGTTCGAGAAGCTGTCGCAGTCGCAGGGCAAGCTCGGCGAGGCGATCTACGCCCAGTCGCAGCAGGCGCCCGCGGGCGCGAACCCCGGCAACCCCGGCGAGGATGCCTCGGCGTCCGGTGCAGACGGCGGCTCCGCGTCCGACGAGGACGTGGTCGACGCCGAGGTCATCGACGACGAGGACCCTTCGACGAGCTCAGAGCAGGCTAAGTAGCCATGGCGTCCGACGAGAACCAGAACCACGACGAGCCGGGGCGGATCGACCCCGAGACGGGTGAGGTTCGCCTGCCGAGTCCCGATGCCGGAGGGGCGCCCGCGGAGGGCGCCCCCGAGGCCGACGTCGAGGCGACGGATGCCGCGGCATCCGAGCTCGGCATCGACGAGACGAGGACGAGGACGTGCTCACCGTCGAAGACATCCTGAACGCGGCGAAGGCCGAAGTGCTGGAGCCGAGCGATGAGCACCTCGCCGACCTCAAGCGCGTCACGGCCGAGTACGCGAACTACCGCAAGCGCACCGAGGCCAACCGCGAGGTCGAGCGCGAGCGCGCCGTCGGCGCGGCCGTGGCCGTGCTGCTGCCGGTGCTCGACGACCTCGACCGGGCCGAGAAGCACGGCGACCTCGAGGGCGACGCCCCGTTCGCGACGATCGCGGCGAAGCTCCGCTCGGCGGTCGAGAAGCTCGGACTCACGCCGTTCGGCGAGGTCGGCGAGCCGTTCGACCCGCAGCGCCACGAGGCGATCTTCCAGCAGCCCTCCGACGACGTCGACACCGACACGGTCGGCGAGGTCGTCGAGACCGGGTACCTGCTCGGCGGCACGCTGCTTCGTGCGGCGAAGGTCGTCGTGAAGACGCCGCAGTAGCACGCACTGCGGGTCGAGGAGCGCGAAGCGCGTCTCGAGACCGGTCAGCCGGTCTCGAGACGCGTCCGCCGCCGCCGGGCGCTCCTCGGCCCGCAGCACAGTAGATTTCGAGAAAGGAGGCGCCGATGGCCAGCCAGGATTGGTTCGACAAGGACTTCTACCAGGTGCTCGGCGTCTCCAAGGACGTGAGCGACGCGGAGCTCAAGAAGACGTACCGCAAGCTCGCGCGCAAGTACCACCCCGACTCCAACCCCGGCGATGCTGCCTCCGAGGCGAAGTTCAAGGAGATCAGCGAGGCGCACTCGGTGCTCTCCGACCCCGAGCAGCGCAAGGAGTACGACGCGATCCGCGCCATGGGCTCGGGCGCGCGGTTCACCGCACCCGGCGCCGCCGGCGGCGCGGGCGGCTTCGAGGACGTGTTCGGCACGATGTTCGGCGGCCAGGGCGGCCGCGGCCAGTCGTACACGTTCCAGCAGGGCGGCGACTACGACGACCTGCTCGGCGGGCTGTTCGGCGGGGGTCGGTTCGGCCAGCCGAGCGGCGGCTACCGCGGCTTCGGCGGTCCCGACCAAGGGCCGGGACGTCACCGCGTCGACGACGCTCGACTTCATCACCGCCACCAAGGGCGAGCAGATCACGCTGCAGACCTCCGACGGCAAGCCGATCACCGTGCGCATCCCGGCGGGCGTCGCCGACGGGCAGAAGATCCGCCTGCGCGGCAAGGGCCACCCGTCACCCGACGGCGGCGAGCCCGGCGACATCGTGCTCACCGTGACCGTGCGCAAGCATCCGGTGTTCGAGCGCGACGGACTGAACCTCCGCGTCACCGTGCCGGTCACGTTCGCCGAGGCGACCCTCGGAGCCACGATCCAGGTGCCGACGCTCGGGGGCGACCCCGTGAAGCTCAAGGTCGCCGCCCGGCACGCCGAGCGGGCGCGTGCTGCGCGTCAAGGGGCGCGGCGTGCAGACCTCCAAGGGCACCGGCGACCTGCTCGCCGTGCTGCAGGTGGCCGTGCCGTCCCACCTGTCGAAGGAGGCCGACGAGAAGTTGAAGGAGTTCGAGGCGCTGCTTCCCGACGAGGACCCGCGAGCCGAGCTGCTCGCGAAGGCCAGGGCGCAGCGCTAGCCATGGACGAGACGAGCCCGCTGTTCGTCATCTCGGTGGCCGCCGAGCTCGCCGGGATGCACCCGCAGACGCTCCGGCAGTACGACCGGATCGGCCTCGTGTCGCCGAGGCGCACCGCCGGGCAAGTCGCGCCGCTACTCGATGCGCGACGTCATCCAGCTGCGCGAGATCGCCCACCTCTCGAGCGAGGGCGTGAGCCTCGAGGGCATCCGGCGCGTGCTCGGCCTGGAGGACGAGGTCGCGACGCTGCGCGGGCGGGTGCGCGAGCTCGAGACGATGCTCGCCGACGAGATGCTCAACCGACCCGGGCGCCGGGTCTTCGCGGCCGGCTCCGCGGGCGACATCGTGTCGGTCCGCACCGGGACTCGCGTGCGCCGCGAGAACGCCGTGGTCGTGTGGCGGCCGCTCGACCGCGAGTAGCCTCTGCAGGTTGAGGAGCGCCGGAGGCGCGTCTCGAAACCCGGGCCGCGCGAACGCTGGGTTTCGAGACGCCCGCTGCGCGGGCTCCTCAACCCGCAGAAGTTCGAGACGCCCGCTGCGCGGGCTCCTCAACCCGCAGGCGGCGAGGGGCCCGCGAGTAGGGCACCTGGCTCAGCGCCCCCAGGCGGAGGCCGGCGCCTCGATCACCTCGTAGGGACGAGAGCTCCAATGGGTGCCGTAGCCGTAGTGGCTCGAGGCCCACGGCGACGCCCAGATGGCTTGCGCGGTCGCGTCCGCGGAGTCGCCTCGGGCGAGCGCGGCATCGACGGCGGGGTAGCGGCCGGACTGCAGGTTCTCCGCGGCGTAATAGGCGGCGTCGAGCAGGGTCGCGTAGCTGCCGAGCCCGGAACCGCCGCCCGATCCCTGCCCGTTGTTCAGGGGGTTGTTGCGGTTCCACCAATTGTCGGCGCCGTTCTCCTGCCGCATCCATCGCATCATGAACGTGACGTTCGCCTCCGTGACCGGCCAGTCGCCGTCGATGAGTACGAGCTTCGCCCAGTCGACGTTGGTGCCCGACTCCACCAGCGTCTCGGGGCCCGTCGTCGAAGCGTACGACTCGTGCGACGTCGCCGGCGCGGCGACGTCGGCGGCGACGCTGAGCGTCTGCGCATCGCCGGCGAGCGCCCCATCGGCGGTCGGCGCGGTCACCGCGGCGGGCTGCGGGGCGAGCGCGAGGGTGAGCCCGAGCGCGAGCACGGCGACGGATGCGGCGAGCGGCGCGGCTCGGCGAGCGACTCGTGCGGGGGTCGCTCGGGCTGCCGGGCGGGCAGGGCTGACGCGGCTCGCGACCCCATGTCGTGCCGCGCGCCGTCCCCCGTGAACCTGCCGTTCTGCGTCCCGCATGCGCGCCGAGGCTACCAAACGTGCCGGGGAGCCGCACCCAGCCTCGACGCGCCACGTAGCCTTGGCGCATGCCCTTCGACCTCGGTGAGCTGCGCCGTCACCCCGACGTCGAGGGGCACGGGCTCGAGGCATCGGATGCCGCTGACCGGTTGATCCTCGACGAGGCCGCCGCTCCCGCCGCCGCGCTCCGACCGGGCGAACTCGTCGTGATCGACGACGCGTACGGCGCCCTCACGCTGGGTTCCGTCGCGGCGGGTTCGCGGGGTGTCCGCGTGCACCAGGACCTCGTCACGGGCGAGCGCGCGCTGGCGGAGAACGCCCACCGCGCCGGCCTCGCGGGCGAGCCGCGCTCCCTGCCGCTCGGTGCGGAGCTGCTCGTCGGGGCGCGGCTCGTGCTGCTGCGCCTGCCGCGCTCGCTCGACCGGCTCGACGAGGTGGCGGGGCTCATCGCCCGCCACGCCGCATCCGACGTCGCTGTCCTCGCCGGCGGGCGCGTCAAGCACATGTCGCTCGCCATGAACGAGGTGCTCGGCGCCTGGTTCGACCGCGTCGACGTCTCGCACGCGCGCCAGAAGTCGCGGGTGCTCACGGCGAGCGGCCCGAGGCCCGAGCGGCATCCGCACGCGCTCGGCTGGCCGCGGGGCGAGCGGCACGACGACCTCGGCATCACGATCGTGGGGCATGGCGGCGTCTTCGCCGGCACGGGGGTCGACATCGGCACGCGGTTCCTGCTCGAGCAGCTCGGCGACGCGGTTCCGGATGCCGCGACCGCCGTCGACCTGGCGTGCGGCTCCGGGATCGTGGCCGCGTGGCTGGCGCGCTCGCGCCCGGCGCTGCGGGTCACGGCGACCGACCGCTCGGCGGCGGCCGCGGCATCCGCACGCGAAACCGCGGAGGTGAACGGCCTCGCCGACCGCATCCGGGTGACGCAGGCCGACGGACTCGAGCTGCTCGCCGCCCGGAGCGAGCCGCTGATCGTGCTGAACCCGCCGTTCCACTCGGATGCCGCGCTGCACACGGGCATCGCCACGCGCCTCTTCGAACACGCGGCACGCGTGCTCGCTCCCGGCGGCGAACTCTGGTGCGTGTGGAACTCGCACCTGCGCTACCGCCCGATCCTCGAACGCCTGGTGGGCCAGACTCGGCAGGTCGCCCGCAACGCGAAGTTCACCGTGACCGCCTCGCGGCGGCCCGGATGAGCCGCACGGCGCGCGAGAGCACGCACGAGCAGGGGCTCACCGCCGTCGAGCGCGCGATCGACCGCGCGGCGCATCGCCTGCTCGCCGACGCGTCGGATCGCGGCGTCCGCGCCGGGCTCATCGAGTTCCTCGTGTTCGGCGCGAAGCAGGCGTGGGCCTGCATCTTCGGCGCCGCCCTGCTCGCCGTGATCGTGGCGGCCCGGCTCTGGTACCCCGACGATGCCGCGCTCGCGCGCAACGACGCGCTCACCATCGCGGCGATCGCGATCCAGGCGATCATGGTCGCCACCCGGCTCGAGACGGGCCGCGAGCTCTGGGTCGTCGTGCTGTTCCACGTGACGGGCACCGTCATGGAGCTCTTCAAGACCGACGTCGGCTCCTGGTCGTACGACGGCGACGGCGTGCTGCGCATCGCGGGGGTGCCCCTGTTCTCCGGGTTCATGTACGCCGCGGTGGGCTCGTACATGGTGCGGGTCCACCGGCTCTTCGACCTCGGCTTCACGCGCTACCCGCGCCGATGGCTGACGGCGGTGGTCGCGCTCGCGATCTACGCGAACTTCTTCACCCACCACTACGTGTTCGACCTGCGCTGGGTGCTGCTCGCCGCCGTGGCCGTCGTCTGGTGGCCGACGGCCATGCACTTCCGGGTGTGGCGGCGCACGTTCCGGATGCCGCTGCTCGCCGCGTTCGGCCTCGTCGCCCTCTTCATCTGGCTCGCCGAGAACATCGCGACGTGGGCGGGTGCGTGGTTCTACCCCGACCAGGCCGACGGCTGGCAGCTCGTGTCGCCGTCGAAGCTCGTCTCGTGGTTCCTGCTCATGATCATCTCGGTCGTGCTCGTGACCTGGGTGTACCCGCCGAGGCCGCCGGCGAGCGAGCGGGACTCGGGCGACGCGTCATCCGGGTTCCGTCGCGCCGACGGTCGTGTCAGGCTTGAGGCGTGACGGCGACACTCGAGCAGCGCGACACGGACACCGCGACCGGCGTCGTGGCGGAGGAGCCGTGGCGCACGATCGTGTGGGACGATCCGGTGAACCTCATGACCTACGTGAGCTACGTGTTCCGCAGCTACTTCGGCTACTCCCGCGAGAAGGCGGAACGCCTCATGCTGCAGGTGCACACCGAGGGCCGGGCCATCGTGGCCACCGGCAACCGCGAGGCGATGGAGCGGCACGCGCAGGCCATGCACGGCTACGGGCTGCAGGCCACCGTGGCGAGGGCCGAGTCGTGATCGTCGCCGGTCGCAGCGGCGGCGAGGGCGTGCGCCTCGTGCTCGAGGCCGAGGAGGCGATGCTCCTCTCGGAGCTGGCCGACCAGGTCGACTCGGTGCTGCTGCTCGGCGAGGCCGACGACCCGGCGCTCGGGCGGCTGCTGCCCAACGCCTACCCCGAGGATGCCGCGTCGTCGAGGGAGTTCGCCCGCTACACCCGCGACAGCCTCGTCGACGGCAAGCGCCAGGCGGCCCAGCGCGTGCGCGACGCGACCGCCGTCGACGACGGCGACGAGCGCGTCGTGCAGATCGAACTCGACCAGTCGGAGGCATGGGGCTGGCTGACGTTCCTCACCGACCTGCGGCTCATCCTCGCCGAGCGGGTCGGCATCGTCGAGGAGGGCGACGACGACGCCGACGAGACCCGCGACGACTACCTGCGGGCCGCCTACGAGTGGGCGGGCTTCGTGCAGGGCTCGATGCTCGAGGTGCTCGACCCCACCGACTCCTAGGGCAGCGGATGCCGCGGCATCCGGCTGCCACCGCCGAGTCCGTCGAATCCATCGCGCTGCTCCTCGGAGGGGCGTTCTTCGCGGTGGGCGCGGCGGTGTCGCTCATCGTCTTCTGGGGTCGAGACCTCGCGATCGCCGGTCCGGGCTCCCTCGGCGAGTACGTCGCGTTCGGTGGCGCGATCGCCGCCCTGGTCGCCTTCGTCCTCGGCCGCGTGCTGGTGGCCCGCCACCGGCATCCGGCCATCCTCGACGACACCCGGCCCGGGCTCGAGATGCCGGGCGCCCGGCTGCACTGGTTCGACTTCACCGCCCTCGCGCTCGCGCACGCGGTGATCGCGCTGCTCGGCTGGGTCGGCGTCGCCGACCTGCTGGAGCGCAGCTTCATCGACGCGGTCGTCTTCACCATCCCCGCAGCGGTGCTCGCGGGCGTCGCACTCGCGCTCACCGCGTACGTCGTCTTCCTCTCGTCGGTGCACCTCACGCCCATGCTGCTCTCGCTCGTGCTCGCCGCGTTTCTCGTGGTGGGCGCGCTCGCGAGCATGCTCAGCGCGAGCGACCCGCACTGGTGGCAGGAGAACCTCAGCGCCCTCGGCATGACCGACGACGTCTCGTCGCTCGCCTTCAACCTCACGCTGATCATCGCGGGCGCGATCGTCACGATCATCGCCCGGTACGCCACCGCCTCGCTGGCGGCGGGCACGCGCGAGGAGATCCGGCGGCGGAACCTCCTGCGCGCCGGGCTGGTGTTGATCGGTATCTTCCTCGCCCTGGTGGGCGTGTTCCCGGTCGACCGGTTCTTCCTCGTGCACAACACGGTGGCGACGGGCATGGCCGTCGTGTTCGCGGCGATCGTGATCGGCCTCCGGTGGCTGATCCCCGCGATGCCGCGGGTCTTCGTGCTGCTCGGCTACGTGTACATCGGCGTGATCGTGGTGCTCGGCGTCTTCTTCGCGGTCGGCTACTACAACCTCACCGCGGTGGAGCTCGTGGCCGCCGTGCTGATCTTCAGCTGGATCATCGTGTTCCTCCGCAACGCGAGCACGCTGCGCCCGGCGAGCGCGGAGCGTGCCCCGACGGCGGACATGGCGACGGGGCCGGACGCCGTGGCATCCGACCCCGTTCCGGTTTCGAGCTAGGCGGTCTGCGCGGGGTGCGCCAGCGCCTTGGCCTTGAGCTGGTCGTACTCCTGCTGGCTGATGGTGCCGGCGTCGAGCAGTGACTTCGCCTTCGCGATCTCGTCGGACGGGCTCACGGCCGAGGCGGCGGTCTGACGGATGTACGCATCGGTGTCGGCCTGGTACTGCTTCGCCTCCTTCTGCGAGCGCTCGGCCATGCCGTTGCCGCGGGCGATCAGGTAGATGAGCGCGGTGAGGAACGGCACGAAGATCAGGAAGATGATCCACACCGCCTTCCACCAGCCGTTCAGCTTCCGATCACGGAACAGGTCTCCGATGATCGCGAACAGTGCCATGAGGTACGCGATGAACACGAAGGCCCAAAGGAACCACCAGATCACGTCCCAGAAACTTTCCCAGAAATTCATGTGCAGCCTTCCGATCGAGTCAGAGCGCCCCCCAGCGAGCGCTGCTGAGGCGAACCTATCGCGTGGCGCGTCGGGACGTCCACTGGGGCTGAGCGCTACGCTCGACGCGGGGAGGTCGTGCGCGGCGGGGTGCCCATGGGCCGTCCGCGTGCCGCATCCGATGGGGAGGAGCACACGATGAGCCTTGCGCCGACGCCGACCGACGGTGGAGCGTCCCCGCGGCAACTGCTGCTCCTCGCGATCCCCGCGATCGTGGTCGGCGTGTTCGCGGCGCTCCTGTTGTGGAGCCTCGAGCAGCTGGCGGACCTGCTGAGCGGCGTGCTCTGGGACACGCTGCCCGACGCGCTGGGCGTGGACCCCAACGGCTGGTGGATCGTCCTGATCCTCACGCTCACGGGCCTCGCGGTGGGCCTCGGTCTCCGGTTCCTGCCCGGGCACGGGGGACCGGACTCGGCGACGACCGAGCTGATCGGGCCGCCGCTGCGCCTGCGAGTGCTCCCGGGCCTCGCGGTGGTGACCATCCTCAGCCTCGCCGGCGGAGTGAGCCTCGGCCCCGAGAACCCGGTCATCGCGATCAACTGCGGGATCGCGGTGGCCCTGTTCGCGCGGCTGCTCCCGCAGGTTCCCGCCCAGATCTCGATCCTCATCGCGGGCGCGGCGACCGTCGGCGCGCTGTTCGGCACCCCGGTGGCCGCGGCCCTGCTCTTCACCGGGATCGTCGCCGCCGCGAAGAGCGGGGGGTCCCTGTGGGACCGCCTCTTCCTGCCGGTGGCCGCGGCGGGCGCGGGTGCGATCACGATGCACCTGCTCGGCGCGCCGCCCCTCTCGTTCGACGTGCCCGCGTACGGGAGCCCGCAGGCGATCGACCTGCTCACGGGCGCGCTGGTCGCGTGCGGCGCGGTCGCCATCGGCCTCGCCGCGCTCGCGGCGTTCCCGATCCTCTGGCGCGCGCTGCACGCGCTGCGGCATCCGATCCTCATCCCGCTCGCCGGCGGGTTCGTGCTCGGCATCCTCGGCCTCATCGGCGGCCCCATCACGATGTTCAAGGGCCTCGAGCAGATCGGCGAGCTCCTGCAGGACCCCGACCAGTACGACGGCGCCCAACTCGCCGTGATCGCCGGGATCAAGATCCTGGCGCTCGTGGTCGCCGCGAGCGCCCTCTTCCGTGGCGGCCGGATCTTCCCGGCCACCTTCATCGGCGTGGCACTGGGAATGCTGGGCCACGTGCTCATCCCCGGCATCCCGCTGGGGTTGGCGGTGGCCTGCGGTGTGCTCGGGGTCGTCCTCGTCGTCGGCCGCGACGGATGGCTCGCGATCTTCCTCGGTGTCGCGATCCCGAACGACATCACGCTGCTGCCGATGCTGTGCGTGATCGTCCTCCCGGCGTGGTTGCTCGTGTCGCGGGCGCCTGAGTTCCGGATCGTGCCGCCCGAGCCGGCTCCCGCAGTGTCCGGCGAGGCGCCTGCTCGCTAGGGTCGATCTGGCCAGGTCTGGAAGGGGGAGCCGGTGCAGAAGCCGCTGGTGGGATTGACGCGCACCAACCTCATCCGCGAGCTCACCGCGGGCATCACGCTCCTCGCGATCGCCATCCCGCTGAACATCGGCTATGCGCAGATCGCCGGCCTCCCGCCGACCGCCGGCCTGTACGCGCTCATCGTGCCGACGGTGTTGTACGCGCTCGTCGTGTCGTCGCGCCAGTTGGTGGCCTCGCCGGATGCCGCGGCGGCGGCCCTCGTGGCGTCGTCGATCGGCGGCCTCGCGGTCGCCGGCAGCGCCGACTATGCCACCCTCGCGCTGGCGCAGGCGATCCTCTCCGGCCTGCTGTTCGCGCTGCTCGCGGTCTTCAAGCTCGGGTTCCTCGCGAACTTCCTGTCGAAGCCGATCCTCGTGGGCTTCGTCGGCGGCCTCGCGCTGGACATCCTCGTGAGCCAGGTCGCGAAGATGCTCGGCATCACGATCGACTCGGGCGGCGAGTTCGTCGACAAGGTGACCGGTCTCGTCGCCGGGCTCGACGAGATCAACTGCAGTGTCGCTGCTCATCTCGGTCGCAAGCGTGGCGGTGCTCCTCGTCGGCAAGCGATTCGCGCGCATGGTGCCGTGGGCACTCGTGGTGCTCGTGGTCGCGACGATCCTGGTGGTCGCCGCCGACCTCGACGACGCGGGGGTCGCCGTGCTCGGCGAGGTGCCGTCCGGGCCGCCGACGCTCACGTGGCCGATCATCGACTGGACGATGTGGCTCGCCCTCGTGCCGTCGGCGATCGCGCTCACGCTCGTCACGACGGCGGAAGGACTGCTCGTCTCCCGCTCGTACGGCGAGAAGCACGACTACCCCACGAACCCGAATCGCGACCTGCTCGCGTTCGGCGTGGCCAACGTCGCGGCCGGCGCGAGCGGCAGCTTCGCCGTCGGCAGCTCGACGTCGCGCACGGCGGCCATGGATCAGGCCGGCTCGCGTACGCAGCTGCCGTCGCTCGTGCTGGCAGTCGGCACCCTCGCTGTTGCTGCTGTTCGGCACCGCGCTCCTTGCGGACATCCCGTCGCCGGCGATCGGGGCGATCGTGGCCGTGGCGATCATCCCGCTGCTCGGCATCCGGGACTTCATCGGCCTGTGGAGGGCCGATCGCTTCGAGTTCGCAATCGGTGCGATCTGCTTCCTCGTCACCCTCTTCATCGGATCCATCCCCGGCATCCTGGTCGCCTTCGTGCTCGCCCTCGTCAACCTCGCCAAGCGCGCCGCCAACCCCGCGATCGACGTGCTCGCGAGCAGCGGGGAGCCCACCGAGTCGCTCCTCGACGAGGCGCCCGCCGGAAGAGTGACCGCGCCCGGGGTCATCGTGGTGCGCCTGGCAGCTCCGCTGTTCTTCGCGAACGGGTCGGTGTTCGGCGATGCCGTCAAGCGAGCGGTGCACGCCGCGCCCGAGGCATCCGTGCAGCACGTCGTGATCGACATGGAGGCGGTCACCGATGTGGACGTCACCGGCGCCGAGGCGTTCGAGTCGCTCGTGAGCTGGCTCGATGCGCGGGGCATCACGGTCGGCTTCAGCCGCGTGCGGCCCGATGCCCGCGCCCGCCTCGTCGAACTCGGCCTGCTCGGTGACCACCCCGTCTACGACACCAACCGCGCGGCGATCGCCGCGCTCGAAGCCTGAGGAGGCAGCGTGGAGTCACCCACCCCGGTCGAGCTCGCGACGGAGGCGTACCTGTTCGCGTTCCCACTCGTGACGAACCTCGAGCAGGTGCAGCGGTACGCGACGACGGGCGTCGGGTCGAATCCCGCGGCGCCGTTCAACACCTTCAGCCATGCGCGCCACCTCGCGACGCCGGCCGACACGTTCGTCACGATCAACAACGACACGGTGTACTCGATGGCGCAGCTCGACCTCGGCGTGGGCCCGCTGCGGCTCTCGGTGCCGGATACCGACGGACGGTACTACGTGCTGCAGTTCGTCGACGCGTGGACCGACAACTTCGCGTACGTCGGCCAGCGCGCGACCGGCACGGGCGCCGGTGAGTTCCTGCTCGTGCCGCCCGGTTGGGCGGGCGATGCCGGCGACGCGACGGTCATCCGCTTCCCCAGCCGCGTCGCCTCGATCGTGGGGCGCTGGGCATGCGCCGGACCCGACGACTTGCCGGCCGTGCACGCCCTGCAGGATGCGACGACCCTGACGCAGGTGGAGCAGACGCTCGCGCCGCCAGCGGGCCTGCCCGAGGCCGCGGCATCCGGATCGGAGGCGTTGGCGTTCTTCGAGCAGGCGCGGGTGTGGTCGCAGGCCTTCCCGCCCGCGCCGCGCGACCGGGCACTGCTCGACTCGTTCGCGCCGCTCGGGCTGACCGGGGCGATGCCGGTTGCCGAGGCGGACGCTGACACGGTCGCCGCCCTCGAGGCGGGCTACGCGGCGGGCCGTGCGGTGCTCGACCGGATCCTCCACAGCGGCAGCAGCCCCGAGGTCGACGGGTGGAAGATGACGCTGCACGTGTTCGACTACAACCTCGACTACTTCGAAGTGGGCACATCGACGCCGACGAGTGGAAGATCGCAGACCCGAAGGTCAGACTCGCGGAACGGGCGGCCGCCGCGGCCGCGGGCCTGTGGGGCAATCACGGCTACGAGGCGGCCTACGTCATGACCTACGTCGACGATCGCGGCCAGCAGCTGAACGGCGGCAGCACGTATCGGCTGACCCTGTCGCCGACGCCGCCCGTCGGCGCGTTCTGGTCGCTGACCATGTACGACGTCCCGCAGTTCTTCCTCGTCGACAACCCGATGGGCCGCTACTCCAACGGTGATCGCACCCCCGGCACGATCCGCGACGCGGACGGCGGCATCACCATCACGATCGGTGCGGAGGAGCCCGCCGATCCCCTGGCCCGCGCCAACTGGCTGCCCGCTCCCGAGGGCGACTTCCGGCCCGTGCTGCGCATGTACACCCCCGGCTCGTCGGTCTTCGACGGCACCTACCGCATCCCCGCGATCGAGAGGATCTGACCATGGCGCCCGTCATCGGGGACGTCCTCCCGCTCGCACTCGGCATCGCGATCAGTCCGATCCCGATCATCGCCGCGATCCTCATGCTCCTGTCACCGAAGGCGAAGGGCACGAGCGTCGGGTTCCTCATCGGGTGGGTGCTCGGCATCGTCGTCGCGGTCGTGGTGTTCACCCTGCTCGCCTCCGTGATCCCCGAGCAGGACCCGGATGCCGCGAAGCCGATCTCCGGAGTGATCAAGATCGTCCTGGGGGTCGGCCTGCTCCTCCTCGCCGCCCGCGAGTGGCGGAGCCGCCCGAAGCCCGGTGAGGAACCGAAGCTGCCGAAGTGGATGGCCGCCATCGACCAGATGACGGCCGGACGCGGCTTCGTGCTCGGCTTCCTGCTCTCGGCGGTGAACCCGAAGAACCTGCTCATGGCGATCGCCGCGGGCGTCATCATCGGCACCGGCGGGCTCACCGTCGGCGAGGGGGCGGTCGTGATCCTCGTGTTCGTGCTCATCGCCGCATCGACGGTGGCCGTGCCCGTGGTCGCGTACCTCGTCGCCTCCAAGCGGATGGCGGCGCCGCTGGAGGCGCTGCGCGGCTGGCTCGTGCAGAACAACGCCACGGTCATGGCACTGCTGCTGCTCGTGATCGGCGTCGTGGTGATCGGCAAGGGCATCGGGAGCTTCTGACCATGACCGACGAGTCGAAGCACGCGGCTGACGTGACGCGCACGGTCGACCCGGCACGTCCGGCCGGGCTCGCGCGGGGCACCCGCGTGCTGATCACCGTCGCCGCGGCGGCGGTCGTCTTCGCCGGCATCTGGTTCGCGCGGGACATCCTGGCGCCGGTGGCCGTCGCGGCGATCGTCGTGATCATCGCGCACCCGGTGCGCCGGCCGCTCGAGCGCCGGGGTTGGCCGACCTGGCTCGCGACGACGATGGTCGTCGCGGTGGCGTACGCGATCCTCGCGGTGCTCGGGGTGCTGCTCGTCGTGGCATCCGCTCAGTTCATCGGCATGCTTCCCGACTACGCGGACGAGCTGCAGGCGACGGCGCAGGGTGTGCTCGACTGGCTGGAGTCGCTCGGCTTCTCGAGCGATGCCGCGACGTCGGCGGCTTCGGCGATCGACCCCGAGCAGCTGCTGTCGTTCGCGGCGGGCGTCGCCGACGCAGTGCTCGGCGCCGCCACCGCGTTCTTCTTCGTGCTCGCGTACGTGATCTTCATGTCGGCGGATGCCTCGCGCTTCTCCCGTGGTTCCACCGTCTTCGGCGCAGGCGCCGGCGACGCCATCGGCTCGCGATACTTCTCGGGCGTGCGCCGCTACTACGTGGTGAACGCCACCTTCGGCGCGATCGTCGCCGTGCTCGACGGCCTGCTGCTGTGGGCGCTGGGCGTGCCGGTTCCCGTCACCTGGGCCATCCTCGCGTTCGTCACGAACTTCATCCCGAACATCGGCTTCGTGATCGGGATGATCCCGCCGGCCGTGCTCGCGCTCGTGGTGGGCGGTTGGCCCCTCGCGCTCACCGTGGTGCTCGCCTACAGCCTCATCAACGTCGTGCTGCAGGTGCTCGTGCAGCCGAAGTTCGTGAGCGACGCGGTGGGGCTGAGCCTCACGCTCACGTTCTTCTCCGTGGTGTTCTGGACGCTCGTGATCGGCCCGGTCGGGGCGATCCTGTGCATCCCGCTGACACTGCTCGTGCGGGCGCTGCTGCTCGAGCCCGACGAAGGCACGACCGCCCTGCGCCGCCTCTCGGGCGACCCGCGGGCGGGTTGACGGACGGCCCGATCCGCGCATCCGTCCTTCCGTGAGTCCCCGATCCTCGACGTTCGCCGGGGATTCACGGTGCGACTCTGGCGCCCGTTCTGGCGCGGGTCTAGTCTGCAAACACACGACGAAGGGGGAACCTATGGCGGAGTTCGAGTACGGCCCGGTCGAGCTGTATCTCGTCGGATTCGAGGGGGATCGTCCCGATGACGGGACGCTCGAGGCGATCCGCGAGTTGGTCGAGGGCGGCGAGATCCGCCTGATCGACTTGCTCGTCATCTCACGCGAGGAAGACGGCTCGGTGCTGATCACCGAGTTACGACGAGGTCAGCGACGAGTACGGGTTCGCCGATATCGAGCTCGCGGCCATCGGCCTCGTGGCCGAGGAGGATGCGCAGGAGCTCGCAGCAGGGCATCCCGCCGGGCACCTCGGGGGCGCTGCTCGCGATCGAGCTGCCTGTGGGCCAAGAACCTCGCATCGAAGTTCGCCGCAGTCCGGCGGCATCGTGCTGCAGACCGAGCGCATCCCCGCGCCGGTCGTGAACGCCGTGCTGGCCGAAGCCGAGGAGGAATAGAAGATGCCACTGGGAAGAAGGGGACGACCGGGACTCATCGGGATGGCGGCCCGCACGGCCGTCGTCGCCGGCACCGCCACCGCCGTTTCGGGCGGCGTGCAGCGTCACCAGCAGGCGAAGGCCGACCAGCAGTACGAGGCGCAGCAGTACGAGGCCCAGCAGCAGCAGGCGCAGATGGACGCCGCCGCCCAGCAGGCCGTGGCGCAGCAGCAGGCGGCTGCACGCCGCGGCGCCGCCGCGGCGCCTGCGGCGGGCGGCGTCGACCTCGTGGCGGAGCTGCAGAAGCTCGGCAGCGCTGAAGGAGCAGGGCATCCTCAGCGACGCCGAGTTCGCCGCCGCGAAGGCGAAGCTGCTCGGGTGACGGTCTCACTGCGCGCGGTCTCGACGGCGGTGCCGCCGACGGTGCTCGTGCAGGAGGAGGTGCGCGACGTGTTCGCCACCCAGCCCGGGTTGAACCGGCTGGCGCAGCGGATCGTCGCGACCTCCTTCAACGTGTCGGGGATCGAGACCCGCTACACGGTGCTCGAGGAGCTGAGCCGCGACGCGCATCCCGACGAGCCGGTCTTCTTCGACATCGGCAGCGGCGAACTGCTCTTCCCGGGCACGAAGGCGCGCAACGAGATCTACGCCGAAGAGGCGACGAAGCTCTACGTCGAGGCCGCGCGGGCCGCCATCGACGCGTGCCCCGGCGTCGAGGCATCCGACATCACGCATGTCGTGACCGTGTCGTGCACGGGCTTCTACGCGCCCGGCCCCGACTACATGCTCGTGCGCGAACTCGGGCTCGGCGCCGCCGTGCAGCGCTACCACCTCGGCTTCATGGGCTGCTACGCCGCGATGCCGGCGCTGCGCACCGCGAAGCAGTTCTGCGAAGCGGATGCCGCCGCGGTCGTGCTCGTCGTCTCGGCGGAGCTCTGCACGCTGCACCTGCGCACGTCGAACGATCCCGACACGATCGTGGCGTCGTCGCTGTTCGCCGACGGCGCGGCGGCGGGCATCGTGACGGCGCGCCCGCTCGCGGAGGGCGAGCGCGCCTTCGACCTCGACCGGTTCGAGACGCGCATCACGCCCAACGGCGAGGGCGACATGGCGTGGAAGATCGGCGACCACGGCTTCGAGATGGTGCTCTCGAACGCGATCCCGACGATCATCGACGACCACATCACCGGCGCGATCGAGCCGCTGCTCGACCACGACCCGGCGCTCGCCGAGGCGCTGGCGACGGATGCCGCGAGCGACGCGATCGAGCACTGGGCCATCCATCCGGGCGGCCGCAGCATCCTCGACAAGGTCGAGTCCCGGCTGCGGCTCACCGAGGCGCAGCTCGTGCCGGCGCGCGAGACGCTGCGCGACTACGGCAACATGTCCAGCGCCACGGTGATGTTCGTGCTGCGGAACATCCTCGAGTCGGAGGCCGCTGCCGACGGCGACCGCGTGGTGGCGATGGCGTTCGGTCCCGGCCTCACCGTCGAGTCGGCGCTGATGACGGTGCGCGCCTGACGTGATGTCGCCGCCCGGATTCTTCGATCGCGGGTTCCTGCTGCAGCGCGACGACGAGATCGCCGAGCTCATGGACGATCCCCACGCAGACGTCGCGACGCTCGAGCGCACCTACGCACGGTTCCGCCTCGTGAACCGGTTCGTGTCGAACCAGCGGGCCGTGTACCGGCGCTGGATCCGCCCGGGCCTCTCGCCCACCGAGACCCGCCGGGTGCTCGACATCGGCACGGGCGGCGCCGACGTGCCGCGGGCGCTGCTGCGCTGGGCGCGTCGCGACGGGCTCCGCCTCGAGGTCACGGCCATCGACCCCGACCCCCGGGCGCTCGACTGGGCCCTGCGCCAGCCCGCCGAACCGGGCCTGGTGCTGCGCCGTCGGACGAGCGCGGAGCTCGCCGCGGCCGGGGAGCAATTCGAGGTCGTCACGTCGAACCACGTGCTCCACCACCTCGACGGCCGTGCGTTCGGCGCGCTCCTCGCGGACTCCGAGCGCCTGGCGGTCGAGGGCGGCATCGCCGTGCACGTCGACCTCGAGCGGTCGCGGTACGGGTACGCGGCGTTCGCCGTCGGAACCCTGCCGTTCGAACGCAACCTGCTGGCGGGCTCGTACATCCGCGCGGACGGCCTCACCTCCATCCGCCGGAGCCACACGGTGGCGGAGCTCGCCGCGATGCTGCCGGCGGGCTGGCGCGCTCGCCACGGCTTCCCCGCGCGGCTCGAGGTCGTGTGGGGGGCCGCGGATGCCTGAGCGCGACGCCGTGGCACCGGAACCGCGACACGACGTGGTGATCGTCGGCGGCGGCGCCGTGGGGCTCCTGCTCGCCTGCCTGCTCGCCCGCCGGCGGCATCGACGCGGTCGTGCTCGAACGCCGCACGTCGCGATCGGGCCGCTCGCGGGCGATCGGCATCCACCCGCCGGGCCTGCGTGCCCTCGCGCTCGCCGGCGTCGAGGCCGAGGTGCGGGCCCGTGCGGTCGAGATCGTCGAGGGACGCGTCACCTGCGAGGGCCGCGTGCTCGGCGCGATGTCGTTCGCCCGCGCCGGCACGGTGCTCTCGCTGCCGCAGCTCGAGACCGAGGACGTGCTCGAGCGCCGCCTCGAGGAGCTGCGCCCCGGAGCCCTCCGCCGCGGCGTGGAGGTGCGCGGCGTGCGCGACCGGGGCACGCACGTCGAGGTCGACGGCGTCGACGCTCGCGAACGGCGGGACGCCGGTGACGGTGGGCGCGCGGTACGCGATCGCGGCGGACGGCGTGCGCAGCGGCATCCGGGAACAGCTCGGCATCGCCTGGCAGGCGCATCGCGGCCACGCGTTCTACGTCATGGGCGACACGCGCGACGACACCGGCGAGCCCGCGACCGCGCTCCTGCACTTCGAGCCCGCGGGCGTGGTCGAGTCCTTCCCGATGCCCGGTGGCCTGCGTCGCTGGGTCGCATGGGTGCGACGCCAGCCCGAGGCGCCCACCGCCGCGCAGCTCGCGACGATCGTGCGCACGCGCACCGACGGCGCCTTCGACGCGGACGCCGCCTCGGAGCCGAGCGCGTTCGAGGCCCGCCAGCACCTGGCCGCACGGATGTCGCAGGGTCGAGTCGCCCTCGCCGGCGACGCCGCGCACGAGATCAGCCCCATCGGCGGCCAGGGCATGAACCTCGGCTGGCTCGACGTGATGCGGCTCGACCACGACCTCGCCGCGGCGCTCGCCGTCGGGGCGCCCTACGAGGCGTTCGACGCCTACGAACGAGTGCGGCATGCGGCGGCGGCGCGCGCCATCCGCCAGGCGGCGTTCAACATGTCGATGGGAGCGCCGGCCGCCGGCCTGCGACTTCGCGCTCGCAACGGCGTGGTGCGCGTGCTCGGATTCCCGCCGTTCCGTGCGCTGCTCGCGCGCGCGTTCACGATGCGCTGGCTGTGACTGCCGCGGCGGCGCTACACGACGATGCGCGGGTGAGCACGAAGACGGGGATCTCGCGGTCGGTGCGTTCCTGGTACCGCGCGTAGTCGGGCCAGACCTCGATGGCGCGCTGCCACCATTCCGCCTTCTCGTCGCCGGTCGCCTCGCGCGCCTCGTAGTCGTGCTTCTCGGCGCCGTCCTGCAGTTCGACGTGCGGATGCTTCTTCAGGTTCCAGTACCAGACGGGGTGCTTCGCGGAGCCGCCGAGCGAGGCGACCACCGCGTACCGGCCGTCGTGCTCGACTCGCATCAGGGGCGTCTTGCGGAGCTTGCCCGACTTGGCGCCCACCGAGGTCAGCACGATGATCGGGCGACCGCGAAGCGTGTTCGACGTCGCCCCGTCCGACGCCTCGTACGCCTCGGCCTGCTTGCGCGCCCAGCCCGAGGTGCTCGGCGCGTACTCTCCCTCGAGCGGCATCCGGACTCCTCCTCGCGTGGTCCTCTCAGGCTAACCCCGCAGCCGAGAACTGTCGTCAGAGCCCCCTGAGCGGAGGTCCGCGCCCCAAGGGTTCCGAGCACGTGCGCGGTACCATGCTCTCAACGGGGATGGGCGCGTGACAGAACACGACGGCACGGTGATCCACACGCCCGACGAGCGGCTGCGCGTGTTCGTGAGTTCCACGCTCACCGAGTTGGCGGACGAGCGGGCCGCCGTCGCCCGCGCGATCTCGGCGCTGCGGCTCACGCCGGTGATGTTCGAGCTGGGTGCTCGGCCACATCCGCCGCAAGAGCTGTACCGGGCCTACTTGGCGCAGTCCGACATCTTCATCGGCCTCTACTGGCAGCGCTACGGGTGGATCGGGCCGGGCATGACGATCTCCGGTCTGGAGGATGAGTTCCGTCTCTCGGGATCGCTTCCCCGACTCCTGTACCTGAAGAGGCCGGCAGCGGACCAGGAACCCCGGCTGGCGGCCATGATCGCCGACATCCAGGCTCACGGGGCCGACGCGTACCGGACATTCGCGAGCCCGCGTGAGCTCGGGCGATTGGTCCGGGATGACCTGGCCGTCCTCCTGAGCGAGCGGTTCACGATGTCGGCGCGGAGCCTTCGACCTTCGGTTTCGCCCGAGGCGAACGCGGCCGCGACGCCGCGGCGAACCATCCCTGTGATGTCGACCTCGCTGATCGGGCGCGCCGACGACGTCGTTGCGGTGTCGGACCTGCTCGAGTCGCCCGACGCACGTCTCGTGACGCTGACGGGACCGGGCGGGATCGGCAAGACGCGACTGGCGATCGCCGTGGGTGACGTGTTCGAGACCCGCTCCACGCTGCGCCCGCTGTTCGTGCCGCTCGCTTCCGCAACCTCGACTCGAGCTCCGGTCGAGCTGGCCGCCTGCTCGAGCCGCGCGTGCTCGCAGCGGCTAGCGGGGGTGCCGCTGCGCGGAGCCGCCGTCGACAACCGTCGCGCGGCCTCGTCGATGAGCCGCTCCGTCCGGCCGCAGGCGACTTCGATCCTGACCGAGGGACTCGATGGCCGCTCGCTGCCATCGAACTCGCTGGCGTACAACGGTTGCTCGAGCAGGTCGCCTGCTCGGCCCGGCTCGAACGTGCTCGACGCTCGGCGCCGCTCCGTCGATCTTCCCGAGCGTCAACGCACATGCGCGCGACGGTCGAATGGACGTGGACCTCCTCGACGACGAACGGCAGCTGCTGTCCACGCTGTCGGTCTTCGCGGACGGCTGGACCGTCGGCGCCGCCGCGAGCGTCTCCGAGCTGACCGAGGACCGCACGCTCGACCTGCTCGACGCCCTCGCGGGCCACAGCCTCGTGAGCGTCGACGCAGCGGAGGCCGTCCCGAGGTTCCGCATGCTCACCGCAGTGCGGGAACTCGCCGCGGAACGCCTGGCCGACGCCGCGAACCAGACCCGCGCCGAAGAGCGTCACGCCGCCTACTTCGCGGCCCTCGTGAACGGTGGCGACGGGCAGGCCGAACGACAGGGCGAGTGGGTCGACCGATTGCGCATCGAGGAACAGAATCTTCGCGTCGCGATCCGATGGTTCTTCACGCACGACATCACGCCGCTGCCCCACCTGTTCCGGGCACTCTGGCTCTACTGGCAGATGAGCGATCGGATGCCGGAGGGTCGGGCATTCATCGATGAGCTTCGGCTCCGAACCGACCCGCTGGACGATCGTGCTCGAGCAGAGGTGTTGTTCACCTGGGCGGTCACCGCGTGCGCAGTCGGCGACGACGAGGGCGCGCTCGCCGCCATAGACGGCATCGGACGGCTCGAGGACACCGTGGACGACCCGTCGCTCGCGAGCGCACTGCAGCTGGCGATCGCGTGGACGCTGCCGATTCGCGATGATCTCGAAGGCGCCCTCGCTGCGGCCTCGAGTGCGCTGCAGGGCTTCCGCGAGCGGAACGAGCCGTTCGTGGCGCTCGCTGTGCTGACGGTCGGGATGCTGGAGATGTCGCTGCGACGAGACGACGCGGCGCGCCGATACTTCCTCGAGGTCAAGGAGCTCGGTGATCGCTTCGGCAACGTCTGGCTCACGTCGACCGCTGGAACGCAGCTCGCGTCCCTCGCGGTGGGGGCCGGCCGGCTCGACCCGGCCCGAGCCCTCCTCCTCGAGGCCGTCGAGTCCATCGAGGGCACCAACGTGAGCACGCTCACCGCGACCTTCGCGCTCGTCGCGTTCGCGCACCTCGCGCTGGCGGAGGGGGACACGCGAGAGGCCGCGATCGCGCTCGGAGCTGTCGAAGGACTGCGAACACGTGAAGTCCTGCTCCCGTGGCCGGTCACGCGGCGGGGCGAGGCGGATGTGGCTGACCGACTGGCAGAACGTGCCGATCCCGCCGTCGTCGCCGAGGGACGCGCAACCGGATCAACGCTCCAGAGGCGCGACGCGCTCGCACTCGTACGTGACGGCTCGCGGTAGCGATCCCCCTGCAACAGGGTCTGCGTTCGCTCGGTCGTGTGACCTGCGGATGCCGCGGGCGGGCCGCCCGTGTTCCGCCGCTCAGGCCGCAGCGATCACGAGCGAGAACTCCACGAACCCGTCGGGCTCCACCGAGACGAACCCGAGGTTCGGCGCCTCGACGCCGAAGTCGGCGAACGTGACCGGGATGCTGCCCGCGACCTGTCCGCTGCCGTCGTTCAGCACGGCCTCGAGTTCCACCGTCACCGTGCGGGTGACCCCGGCGATCGTGAGGTCGCCGGTGGCGGTGAGCGTCTGCACCTCGCCGACTGCGGGGTCGGATGCCGCGGTCACGGGCCCGGTGAGCACGAAGGTGGCGGTCGGGTACTCCGAGACCCGCAGCGAGTTGTCGCGGAAGTAGTCGTCGCGCGCGGTCGAGTCCGTGGTGATCGAGGCGACGTCGACGGTGATCTCGGCGGCGGTGAGCGTGAGGTCATCGACGGTGAGCGAGCCGGTCACCTCCTCGGTGCGGCCGACCACCGTGACATCCGTGCCGTTGAGCACCTCGTCGACGCGGTAGCCCGCGAACGACCCGTCGGTCACGGCCCATGACCCGGACAGCGCGGCCGGGTCGATCGCCGTCGCGGAAGCGGATGCGCTCGGCGCCGCCGTCACGGTCGGCACGGCCTCGGCCTCGCCGACGATGACGTCGCGGTAGATGATCGGCCCGGCGATGGCGGCGGTGCCGCCGAGGAGCAGCGCTCCGGCGATGATCGAGACGGTGACGACGGTGCGCTTCTTCATGGGGGTCCTGTCGGTCGGGGAGGGTCGGTCGGCGGGGCGACGTCTGCGGGGGTGCGCACAAGCCTGCCGCGGTCTCCCATGAGCCGGCTGTGGGCACGGTGGCGGGCGGCCGGGCATCCGGTCTAGCGTGGGAGCGGTGGATGCCCGGCGACGGATGCCGGAATGCCCGCTTCCTCGGCAAAGTTGAGTCGAGTAGACTCAAGTTTGAAGAAGGGATTTCCGTGGCCAACATGCAGGGCGCGCCGAACTCGCAGGAGGAGCAGAAGTCGGCGCTCGAGCAGTTCGGCATCAACCTCACCGACCTCGCCCGGCAGGGCAAGCTCGACCCCGTGATCGGGCGCGACGCCGAGATCCGCCGCGTCAGCCAGGTGCTCACCCGGCGCACCAAGAACAACCCCGTGCTCATCGGCGAGCCCGGCGTCGGCAAGACCGCCGTCGTCGAGGGGCTCGCGCAGCGCATCGTCGCGGGCGACGTCGCCGACTCGCTCAAGGACAAGCAGCTCGTCACGCTCGACATCTCCGCGCTCGTCGCCGGCGCCATGTACCGCGGCCAGTTCGAGGAGCGCCTGAAGGCCGTGCTCAAGGAGATCAACGACTCCGACGGGCGGCATCATCACGTTCGTCGACGAGCTGCACCTGCTCATGGGCGCGGGCGGCGGCGAGGGGTCGGTCGCGGCATCCAACATGCTCAAGCCCATGCTCGCCCGCGGCGAGCTGCGCCTGATCGGCGCCACGACGCTCAACGAGTACCGCGAGTACATCGAGAAGGATGCCGCGCTCGAGCGCCGCTTCCAGCAGGTGTACGTCGGCGAGCCGACGCGTCGAGGACACCGTCGCGATCCTCCGCGGGCTCAAGGGCGCTACGAGGCGCACCACAGGGTCACGATCGCGGATGCCGCGCTCGTCGCCGCGGCATCCCTCTCGCACCGCTACATCCCGCCCGGCAGCTGCCCGACAAGGCCATCGACCTCATCGACGAGGCCATGTCGCGGCTGAAGATGGAGATCGACTCGAGCGCCGGTCGAGATCGACCAGCTGCAAGCGCCAGGTCGACCGCCTGAAGCTCGAGGAGCTCGCGCTCAAGAAGGAGAAGGACGACGCGTCGAAGGAGCGCCTCGCGAAGCTGCGCGAGACGCTCGTCGAGAAGGAGCGCGAAGCTCGGCGGGCTCGAGGCCCGCTGGGCAGCGCGAGCGCGCGTCGCTGAACCGCGTCGGCGACCTGAAGAAGCAGCTCGACGAGGCCAGCACCGAGGCGCGACCGCGCGCATGCGCGAGGGCAACTACGAGCGGGCGTCGCAAGCTGCGAGTACGAGACGATCCCAGCGCTCGAGCGCGACCTCGCCGAGGCCGAGCAGGCCGAGGACGCCACCGACGAGCCCCGCATGGTCAACGAGCAGGTCACCGAGGAGGACATCGCCGCGGTCATCGCGGCGTGGACCGGCATCCCCGTCGGCAAGCTCCTGCAGGGCGAGACCGAGAAGCTGCTGCACCTCGAGACCGAGCTCGGCAGGCGGCTCATCGGCCAGAAGGAGCGCCGTCGCGGCCGTCGCCGATGCGGTGCGCCGCTCGCGCGCCGGACATCAGCGACCCGGACCGGCCGACCGGCTCGTTCCTGTTCCTCGGCCCGACCGGCGTCGGCAAGACCGAGCTCGCGAAGGCGCTCGCCGAGTTCCTCTTCGACGACGAGCACGCCATGGTGCGCATCGACATGTCGGAGTACGGCGAGAAGTTCTCGGTCTCGCGGCTCGTCGGCGCCCCTCCCGGCTACATCGGCTACGAGCAGGGCGGGCAGCTCACCGAGGCCGTGCGCCGTCGCCCGTACTCGGTGATCCTGCTCGACGAGGTCGAGAAGGCGCACCCCGAGGTGTTCGACGTGCTGCTGCAGGTGCTCGACGACGGGCGGCTCACCGACGGCCAGGGCCGCACGGTCGACTTCCGCAACGTCATCCTCATCCTCACGTCGAACCTCGGCTCGCCAGTATCCTCATCGACCCCTCGCTGACCTGGGACGAGAAGGAGCAGGCCGTGCTGCAGACCGTGCGGCAGGCGTTCAAGCCCGAGTTCGTGAACCGCCTCGACGACATCGTCGTGTTCTCCGCCCTCTCCGAGGAGGAGCTCGCCGAGATCGTCGAACCTCTACATCGACCGGCTCTCGGCGCGCCTGCAGCGAGCGCCGCCTCGAGCTCGGCGTCACGCCGGATGCCCGGGCCTGGCTGGCCGAGCGCGGCTACGACCCGCTCTACGGCGCGCGGCCGCTGCGCCGGCTCATGCAGCACGAGATCGACGACCGGCTCGCGCGCGCGCTGCTCTCCGGCGAGATCCGCGACGGCGACACCGTCGTGGTGGGCCTCGCGCCCGACGGCGAGTCGCTCACGGTCGTCGCGGGCGGACGTTCCGGTGAGCGGCGGCGCGCCCGACGGTGACGACGACGAGGTCATCGACGCCGAGATCATCGAGTGACGGAGCGTCGCGATCTCAACCCGGCGGAGCCTGACGCACGTCGACGGGCTCGGGCACGCCGTTCGCGCTCGCCGGGATGCGGCGTTCGAGCACGACGGCCAGCACGCCGATGCCGACGCAGCCGACGACCATGATGGCGATGTACCACTCGCCGAGGCCCTGGTCGAGCAGCAGCCCGGCGGCGATCGGCCCGGTGATCGCACCGCCCTGGAACGCCGCCGAGTTGATGGCGTTGTAGCGGCCGCGGTTGTGGTCGGAGGCGAGGTCGTTGTACACCGCGGGCACCGTCGGCTGCAGCAGGGTCTCACCGAAGGCGAACACGCCCATGAACGCCAGGACGCCGATCGCCGCGGCCAGCGAGTCGGGCAGGAGTCCGGCGGCGCCCAGGAGCAGCCATGACAGGGCCCACACCAGGGCCATCACCATCATCACGCGGGTGCGGCGCCGGCCGCTGATGCGCTTCAGCACGGTGAACTGCAGCAGCACGATCACGGCGGTGTTGACCGCGAACGAGAGCCCGATCACGCGGGTCGAGACCTCGGCCACCTGCCGCGCGTAGGCCGGGAATCCCGCCTCCATCTGGCCGTAGCCGATGAACATCGCGAGGAAGGTGAGCAGGGTCACCCACAGGACCGCCGGCCGCCGGAGGATCTCGCGATAGCCGCCGGTCGACGGCGCGTCGGCGGACGGCTCGGCCTGGGTGCGGACGTGCCGGAGCGGACCGAGCAGCAACGCCATCGGGATGAGGCTCGTAGCGGCGTCGACGAGGAAGATCACGGTGAACGTCTCGGGCGAGTCGACGTCGACGTAGAACCCGCCGATGATGCCGCCGATGCCGATCCCGAGGTTGACGAGCGCGAAGTTGACGCCGAAGTACTGCTGCCGGAGGTCGCCCTGGACGACCGAGGCGATGAGCGCGTTGAACCCCGGCCAGGAGACGCCGAAGTTCACGCCGATCAGCACCAGCGCGACGGCCGCGACCGCGGGGTGGGTCGCGAACGCGAGCAGGGTGCAGCCGGCGATCATCGCGCGTCAGCCCCGCGAGCAGGACGGCGCGCGCGCCGTACCGGTCGATGAGGGTGCCGCCCGGACCGGTCACGATCAGCCCGGTGACCGCGATCAGGCTCATCAACGCGCCCGAGAGCCCGAGATCGAAGCCGCGCACCTCGTGCAGGTAGATGATCGTGAACGGCAGGGTCAGCCCGCGACCGAGCGTCTGGATCGCGACCGTGGACAGCAGCCATCGGCCCTCGGTGGGGAGTGCGCCCCAGAACGTCCCGATGCCGATCACCTCAGCATTCTGTCGGACTCCGCCGACATCGCACACCCGGGATTCACGTTCACGATCTACGCTGCGGTCATGCTGCTGCGCGAGGGGACGTCACGCGACCTCCTGGTCGAGACCGATCGCGGGTCGGTGCGCGGCATCCGTCGCCGTGGCGTGCGGATGTGGCGGGGCATCCCGTACGCGGCCTCGACCGGCGGTGCGCAGCGCTTCGGCGCACCCGAGCCCGCGCCGCCCTGGGACGGCGTGCGCGACGCGTCGACGTTCGGACCGGTCGCCCCGCAGAACCGGAGGGGCCAGTTCATCGGCGCGCACCCGCAGGCTTCCCCGCAGCGAGGACTGCCTCAGCGTCAACGTGACCGCGCCCGACGAGCATGCAGCGGATCGGCCGGTGATGGTGTTCATCCACGGCGGCGCGTACAGCGTCGGCTCGGCGGGGGAGTACCCGCGGCAGGGCGAGCAGCTCGTGCGCCGGCACGGCATCGTGTACGTCAGCCTGAACTACCGGCTCGGCGCGCTCGGCTGGCTGGACTTCCGCGCCTACGCGTCGCCGCGGCATCCGTTCGAGTGCAACCTCGGCCTGCGAGACCAGGTCGCCGCGCTCGAGTGGGTGCGCCGGAACATCCGCGCGTTCGGCGGCGACCCGGGGAACGTCACCCTGTTCGGCGAGTCGTCGGGCGCGAACTCGGTGACGACCCTCATGACCGTGCCCGCCGCGGAGGGCCTCTTCGGGCGGGCGATCGCGCAGAGCTCGCCCGCCCTCGCGGTCTACCGACCCGAGATCGCCGCGAAGTGGGCAGCCGAGTTCGTGAGCACCCTCAGCCGCCTGGTCGACGACGACGACCTCGAGAGCGAGTCCGTCGAGGATGCCGCCGCCATGCTCCACACGGCCGACCCGACGCTGCTGGCCGAGGCGACCACGCTGCTCTCGCTGCGGACGCCCGACGAGAACCCGGGAACCATCAGCCTCGCGCCGGTCATCGACGGGGAGTTCCTGCCGCACCGTCCGCTCGACGCGTTCCGCGACGGGACCGCGCACCGGATCCCGCTCCTCATCGGCACGAACGACCGCGAGGGGTCGCTCTTCGTCGGGCGCATCAGCATCCTGCCGACGACGAAGCCGCGCATCAGGGCGATCTTCGCGAACACGAGGAAGAAGGCGCGGAAGGCCATCAAGCGCCAGTATCCCGGGTTGCCCGAGCGGCGGCCGGCCGCCGACTTCGCCGGCGACTTCACCTTCTGGTTCCCGTCGGTGAAGGTCGGCGAGCGGCACTCCCGGCACGCTCCGGTGTACTTCTACCGATTCGACGCGGCCCCGTGGATGCCGCGGCTGCTCGGCCTCGACGCGACGCACGGCCTCGAGCTGTTCGCGCTCTTCGAGAAGTTCGACACGCCGACCGGCGCGGGGCTCACGCTGCTCGGCGGGCGGCGCATGTACCGCGACATCGGCCGGCGGATGCAGCGGCACTGGGTGTCGTTCGCTTCCACCGGCGCGCCGGAACCCACGTGGCCGACGTACGACGAGGCCGTGCGCCGCACCCTCGTCTTCGATCGCGCCGACCGCGTCGAGTCCGACCCTCGGCGCTCGAAGCGGCTCGCTTGGGAGGAGTTCGTGCCGCACGTGTGAGGCGCGCCGTTCGGCGCAGCTGCGCGGCATCCGCCCATCTCACCGAAGCGGATGCCGCGCACCTGGGTCGGTGCGGCCGGCGCCGGGCTCAGCCGATGAACTCCATGACGTCGTCGCAGAACTCGCGGCCCTCGGTGTCGAACCGGCCGTTCAGCTCGCCGCCGGTCGACCGGTCAGGGGCCGAGGAAGACGGCGATGTCCTCGCAGAAGTCGCGATCCTCGGTGTCGAACCGGCCGTGGAGCCCGATCTCCCCGGCGGGCCCGAGGAACTCGTCGTCCTCGGGAATCGTCGGCGTGCCGTTGTGGTCGACGAGGAACGCGCCCTCGACGAGTCCGGTGTCGTGGAACAGGAACGTCCCGTCGAGCCAGACCTTCGTCGCCGTCGCGTCCTTGAACGAGATCGTGAGCGTGCCGTCGCCGTTGTCGACGATCTCGGTGTCGCGGGTGTTCCCATGGGACTCGACCACGAAGTTCTTGCCGTTCGCGCTGTACGTGTTGACAGCCGTGAACGTGCCTGCGAAGCGGATGATGCCGTCCTTCTGCGTGGTGATGCGGTCGATGCCGCTCCCCTCGAAGCTCTCGGTGACGTCGAAGTCGACGATGTCGGGCGGGCACCAATCCTCGTCGCCGACCTCGTGCACGACGGTGAACGAGTCCTCCCATGGGATGATCTGCACCGGGCCTGCGAAGCCGGGGCGGCGATGGTCATGCTCAGCATGAATCCGACCGCCACGCCGCCGATGAGTGTTGAGCGCTTCATGATGCTCTCTCCCGTTTCGCGGCCCCTTGAAAAAGTGAGAATATCTCGCGATCCGCACGTTACTCCCGCGGGATGCGTCACGGTCACCCCCAGTTCGCGCGTGGTGCCACGCGCGTAGGCTCGGGGCATGCTTGCGACCGTCATCCACGCTCCCCGCGACATCCGCGTCGAGACCGTGCCCGACCCCGTGCTGTCCACCGGCGGCGACGCCATCGTGAGGGTCGTCGCCGCCTGCGTGTGCGGCTCCGACCTCTGGCCGTACCGCGGCGTCACGCCGACCCACGAGCCGCACCGCATCGGCCACGAGTTCGTCGGCGTCGTCGAGGCGGTCGGCGACGACGTGCAGCGCATCAAGGTCGGCGACTTCGTGATCGCGCCGTTCTACGTCTGCGACAACACGTGCATGAACTGCCGCAACGGCGTCAGCACCTCGTGCCTGCACGGCGGCTGGTGGGGCGGCGACGACCGGCTCGGCGCGCTTCGCCGACGGCGGCCAGGGCGAGCGCGTGCGCGTTCCGCTCGCCGACGGCACCCTCGTCGTCGTGCCCGGGCCCGGTCGCCGACGACCAGGTGCCGGGGCTCCTCACGCTCTCCGACGTGATGGGCACCGGCCACCACGCCGCCGTCTCGGCCGGCGTCAGCCCGGGCGACTCGGTCGCGGTCGTCGGCGACGGCGCCGTCGGGCTCTGCGCGATCATCGCCGCGAAGCGGCTCGGTGCGACGACGATCATCGCGATGTCGCGGCATCCGCAGCGCCAGGCGCTGGCGCGCGACTTCGGCGCGACGCACATCGTCGCGGAGCGCGGGGATGTCGGCGTCACCGCGGTGCAGGAGCTCACCGGCGGCATCGGCGCCGACCGCGTGCTCGAGTGCGTCGGCACGAAGGAGTCGATGGACCAGGCGATCCGCTCCACCCGGCCCGGCGGCATGGTCGGCTACGTCGGCGTGCCGAACGGCGGGCCCGAGCTGCCGGTGCAGGCCGCTGTTCAACCGCAACGTCGGCGTCAACGGCGGCGTCGCGCCGGTGCGCGGCTACATCGAGGAACTGCTGCCCGACGTGCTCTCGGGCGCGATCGAGCCCGGCCGCGTGTTCGACCTCGAGCTGCCGCTGCCGCGAGGCCGCCGAGGCGTACGCCGCGATGGACGAGCGACGCGCCGATCAAGGTGCTGCTGCGGCCATGAGCGAGCTGCTGGAGCGACTCGTCGCCGAGGAGGCCGAGCTGCAGTTCTCGCGGTTCACCCTCGAGGACGCGTGGGTGCTCGGCGGTCGGCTGCGCGCTGCGGCCGCCTCGGCGGGGCATCCGGTCGCGATCGCGATCTGGCTCGGCCCGCAGCGGGTGTTCCACACCGCGCTGCCCGGGCTCGTCGGCCGACAACGACGGCTGGCTGGATCGCAAGCACCGCGTCGTCGAGCGATTCGGGCGGGCCTCGATGCTCGTCGGCGAGGAGTTCCGCGCGAAGGGCGAGGACTTCGACACGCACGCGCGGCTCGATCCGCGCGAGTACGCCGCGCACGGCGGCGTCGTGCCGATCCGCATCCGCGACGTCGGGGTCGTCGGCGCGGTCGGCGTCTCGGGGCTGCCCGCAGCAGGACGACCACGACCTCGTCGTCGCGCAGCTGCGCGCGTACCTGCGCGAGCAGCACGCCGGCTGAGACGCGACGAGCGGATGCCGCGGGCGTGCTGCCGCGGCATCCGCTCGACGTCTGCGGAAGGGCGGGGGCTACTCGCCGACGAGCACGAGCTCCTCGAGCGGCTTGCGCAGGCGCGGCGCGACCTCGCGCTCGCGCAGCGGGTCGGGCAGGGTGTCGACGTCGCCGAGCACGCCGATCGCGGTGATCGAGACGACCTCGAGGCTCGCGTCGAGGTCGAACGCGTCGTGGATCTTCGCGCGCGTCGAAGCCGCCCATCTGGTGGGTGTGCAGGCCCTCGTGCTGCGCCTGCACCGTGAGGTGCGCCACGGCCTGGCCGAGGTCGTAGCGGGCCCACGGGCGCGCCTTGCCCTCGGCGTCGACGGTCTCGGCGACGTTCACGATGAGCACGGCGGCCGAGTCGGCCCACGCCTGGTTGAACCCCATGAGGGCGTCGTGCACGGTCGCGAACGCGGCGGTGCCGCGGCGGGCGACGATGAAGCGCCAGGGCTGCACGTTGTTCGCCGAGGGCGCCCAGCGCGCGGCCTCGAGGATCGTGCGCAGCACCTCGGTCGAGACCTCGGCGGTCGGGTCGTACGCGCGCGGGCTCCAGCGCTCGACGAGCGGGTGGATGAGCGGTGCGGTGGTGTCGGCGCGGCGGGACGTGAGGTCGGTGACGAGGGTCATGCTGCAGACTGCTTTCGTGCGGAGGGACGGATGCCGGGGCACCGTCGACCCGCTCCATTCCAACGCATGGAAGCTGAGGATATTCCGGGATGTCGCTCGGTTACGGAATCGTCGCGCCCGGCACCGTGCTCGGGTGGACCGCCGTGGCGCCGCGCACAACTCCGGTCGCGGCTCTGCCACGCCGTAGGGGTGCCCGACGCACGGCGCGTCGGCCGTGCCATCCGGAGTTGTGCACGCCCGGTCCTGCGCTGCCGCCCGGTTCTGCGGTGCGCCGCGGCACCCGTGAGGCGAGCGTCAGGCGGCCGCGTGCAGCTCCTCGCGGATGCCGGCGACGAACGCGTCGATGTCGTCCTCGCTCGTGTCGAAGGAGCACATCCAGCGCACCTCGCCCTTCGCGGCATCCCAGTCGTAGAACCGGAACCGCTCGCGCAGCCGGTCGGCGACACCGGCCGGAAGCACCGCGAAAACGCCGTTCGACTGCGTCTCCTGGGTGAATCCGAGGCCGGGCAGGTCGCCCGCCGCGATGCCGGCGTCGAGCGCATCGCGCAGGCGTCGCGCCATGGCGTTGGCGTGCGAGGCGCTGCGCAGCCACAGGTCGCCATCGAGCAGCGTGATGAGCTGGGCCGACACGAAGCGCATCTTGGAGGCGAGCTGCATGTTGAGCTTGCGCAGGTACTTCAGGCCCTCGGATGCCTCGGGGTTCAGCACCACGATCGCCTCGGCGCCGAGCGCGCCGTTCTTGGTGCCGCCGAAGCTCAGCACGTCGACGCCGACGTCGCGCGTGAACGCGCGGAGCGGGAGTCCGAGCGACGCGGCGGCGTTGGAGAGGCGCGCGCCGTCCAGGTGCAGCTTCATGCCGCGCTCGTGCGCGTGGTCGGCGATCGCGCGGATCTCGTCCACGGTGTACGCGGTGCCGAGCTCGGTGGTCTGCGTGATCGACACGACGAGCGGCTGTGCGCGGTGCTCGTCGCCCCAGCCCCAGGCCTCCTGGTCGATGAGCTCGGGGGTGAGCTTGCCGTCGGGCGTGCGAACCGTGAGCAGCTTGATGCCGCCGACGCGTTCGGGTGCGCCGCCCTCGTCGGAGTTGATGTGCGCCGTCGAAGCGCTGATCACCGCGCCCCAGCGGGGGAGCATGGACTGCAGGCCGGTGACGTTCGCGCCCGTGCCGTTGAACACCGGGAAGACCTCGACGCCCTCGCCGAAGTGCTGCGCGAACACCTGCTGCAGGCGCTCGGTGTAGATGTCCTCGCCGTAGGCGACCTGGTGGCCGCCGTTCGCGGCGGCGATGGCGGCGAGCACCTCGGGGTGCACGCCGGAGTAGTTGTCGGAGGCGAAGCCGCGGACGGCGGTGTCGTGGAGCTGATCGGTCACCGAACCATCCTCCCATCCGATCCCGGGGTATCCGTCCTCAGCCCTGCAGCGCCTCGCCCAGTCGCACGCGCGGCCCGGTCTTCAGCAGCGAGTTGCGGTAGATCCGCTCGCCGATCCACACCGCGAGCGCCGCGGTCGCGAGGAGGATCGCGAGGGACACGAACGGCTCCCACCACTGCGCTTCGCCGAGGAACACCCGCATGGGCATGCCGACCGGCGCCGAGAACGGCACGTAGCTCATGATCGCGAGCACGGTCGGGTCGTCGTTGAAGAAGATGACGAGGAAGTACGGGATCATCACGAGCATCGTCACCGGGGTCGTGACCGAGCCGATGTCCTCTGCGCGCGACACCATCGCGGCGGTCGCGGCGAACAGGGCCGCGAGCATCACGAAGCCGACCGCGAAGAACACGACGAACCAGATCACCGAGGTGCCGAGCCCGCCGAGCAGCACCCGCTGCCCCGTGACGATCAGCCCGAGGATCGCGAGCACCGCGATCGCCACGATCTGCGCGAACGCCATCACGCTGTTGCCGATCACCTTGCCCGTGAGCAGCGCCCGCGCCGACACGGTCGAGAGCAGGATCTCGACGACCCGCGTCTGCTTCTCCTCGACGACCGACTGCGCGATCGTGCTGCCGAACGTGATCGCCGACATGAAGAACACGAGGCCGAACCCGAACGCCACGAGGTAGGCGAGCGTCGGGTCGGTCGCGGCCGGCTCGAGCAGCTCGACCGTGGGCTCCACGGCGAGCGCAGCCACCACCGACTCGGGCGGCGAGTCGAGCCCGATCACGGTGATGCCGAGCGGTTCGGATGCCGCGGGCGCCACGATCGCCTCGACCTCGCCGGCGCGCAGCAGCTCCTCGGCCTCGTCCTGGTCGGATGCCGCGACCGGCTCGAGCGCCTCGTTCCCGTCGACGACGGCGGAGGCGCCGGCGACGACCGCCACCTTCGTGGTCGACGCCTGCGCACCGAAGATGCTGCCGAGCACCACCGACGCGAGCACGGCGAGCATGAGCACGCCGGTCGACCACAGGAAGGCCTTGCTGCGGAACCGCATGGTGATCTCGCGGCCCGCGATGAGGGCGACGCTGTCGACGAAGCTCGGCGGGGTCCGTTCCGCATCTCCTGCGGGTCGAGGAGCGCCCGCAGGGCGCGTCTCGAGACCACGGTCAGCCTGGGTGCTCATCGCACGACCTCCCGGAAGATCTGGGCGAGCGTGGTGTGCTCGCGGGTGAACGTGACGACCTCGCCGCGTGCGACGGCCTCGGCGAGCACCGCCTGCCGCGCGGCATCCGACTCGGCCTCGAACACGGCCCAGCCCCCGTCGAACTCGTCGACGCGGATGCCCGGCGCCTGCCGCAGCCAGCCGGCGTCGCCCGTCAGGAGCAGCTCCCATCGCTCGGTCGCGTGCTGCGCGCGGAGGTCATCGCCGCTGCCGGCCGCGCGGATGCGGCCGTCGGCGATGATCACGAGGTCGTCGCAGAGCCGCTCGACGATGTCGAGCTGGTGGGAGGAGAAGAGCACGGGGGCCCCGGATGCCGCGACATCCGCCAGTACGCCCTGCACCGTCTCGACGGCCATCGGATCGAGCCCCGAGAACGGCTCGTCGAGCACGAGCACCTCTGGGCGGTGCACGAGGGCGGCGGCGATCTGCGCGCGCTGCTGGTTGCCGAGCGAGAGGCTCTCGATGGTGTCGTCCGTGCGCTCGCCGAGGCCGAGGCGCTCGAGCAGCTCGAGGGCGTTGCGCCTGGCCGCAGCCGGAGTCCAGCCGTGCAGGCGGGCGAGGTACACCGTCTGCTCGAGCAGGCGCATCTTCGGGTACAGGCCGCGCTCCTCGGGCATGTAGCCGAAGCGGCGGCGGTCGGCGTCGGTGAGCGGCTCGCCCCTCGAGCGTCACCGAGCCGGAGTCGGCGGCGAGCACGCCGAGGATGATCCGCATGGTGGTGGTCTTGCCGGCGCCGTTGCCGCCGACGAAGCCGGTGAGGCGGCCGTCGCCGACCGTGAAGCTCACGCCGTCGAGGGCGAGCCGGTCACCGTAGCGCTTGGTGACGTCGTGGAGTTCGAGCATGGCCCCACGCTACGGATGCCGCGGGGCGCGCGGCATCCGTCGTGCGACGGGTTCTCGTGCTCCGCCGTGCGGAGGAGGATCTCGGCGGGAGGGGGTTCCGGATGTCGGGGGCGTTGGTTACGCTCGCAGGGTGACCGAGGGGCTGGAGGGACCGAGGGGAGCAGGCAGCCGACGCTCGCGCATCCGTCGCCAGCCGCGACGCGTCAGCGGCCGCGGGCTGTCGGCGCAGGGCGTGACGCCGCCGCCTGGCGGCATGCGCACCTTCGTGCAGGTGCTCGTCAACACCGCGAATCGCGAACATCACGACGAGCTTCCTCTGGTTCGCACTGACCTTCTGGGTGTATCTCGAGACGAGATCGGTGCTCGCCACGGGCATCATCGGCGGCGCGTACATGCTGCTCATCGCGTTCTTCGCGATGCTGTTCGGCACCATCGTCGACCGCCATCGCAAGCTCCAGGTGATGATCTTCTCGAGCCTCGTCACGCTCGGGTCGTTCGTGATCGCGGGCGTGCTGTACCTGCTGCAGCCCGAGTCGGCACTCCTCGACCTCGGCGGGCCGTGGTTCTGGGCGTTCTCGGGCATCATCCTGTTCGGATCCGTGGTCGAGCACATGCGGAACATCGCGCTGTCCACGACGGTCACGCTCCTCGTGCCCGAGGAGCGGCACGCCAACGCGAACGGCATGGTCGGCACGGTCCAGGGTGTGGCGTTCATCGTGACGAGCGTGTTCAGCGGCCTCGCGATCGGACTCCTCGGCATGGGGTGGACGCTCGTGATCGCGATCGCCCTCACGCTCGTGGCGCTCGTGCACCTGCTCTTCCTGCGGGTGCCCGAGGAGCGGCCGGTGCCGGCCGAGGGCGAGCGCATGTCGACGATCGACTTCCGGGGGAGCGTCGCGGCAGTCCGGCGGGCGCCGGGACTGTTCGCACTGATCCTCTTCTCGACGCTGAACAACCTCATCGGCGGCGTCTACATCGCGCTCATGGATCCGTACGGCCTCACGATCTTCTCGGTCGAGGTCTGGGGGATCGTGCTCGGCGTCACCGCCACCGGCTTCATCATCGGCGGTCTCGTGATCGCGAAGTTCGGGCTCGGGAGGAACCCGATCCGTACGATGCTCCTGGTGGTGATCGGCATGGGCGTGCTCGGCGCGCTCTTCACGATCCGCGAGTGGTGGGTGCTGTACGCCCTCGGCATCTGGGCATACATGTCGCTCATCCCGGTGGTGGAGGCGTCAGAGCAGACCGTGATCCAGAAGGTCGTGCCGTTCCGCCGCCAGGGTCGAGTCTTCGGATTCGCCGCGGCGATCGAATCGGCGGCGGCCCCCGTCACGGCGTTCCTCATCGCGCCGATCGCGCAGTTCTGGATCATCCCGTACATGGAGTCCGAGGGCGGCCAGGCGACGTGGGGCTGGTTGCTCGGCGACGGCGACGCCCGCGGCATCGCGCTCGTGTTCCTGTTCTCGGGGCTCATCATGGTGGTGCTCGCGCTGCTCGCCTTCACGACCCGGTCGTACCGGCTGCTGTCGGCGGAGTACCAGGGCGCACCGTCCGAGCCCGAGACCACGAGTCCGGCGCCGTGGATTCGGGCCGCCGAGTCGGGCGCCGCCGAGCCCGATGCCGCCGCATCCGACGCCACCGAGCCCGACGCCGCTCAGCGCACGCGATAGGTGACGCCGACGTGCCCGCTCGGGTGCGAGACCACGTGATCGAGCGCGAGACGACGCTCGCCGAGGTCGGCCGGCGTGAACGACCGGCCGGCGCCGATCAGCACGGGGACGACCCGCAGCCGCAGCTCGTCGACGAGCCCGGCCTCGAGGAGCGCGTCGGCGAGGGTGAGGCTGCCCCACACCACGATGCCGTCGAAGCGCTCCTTCAGCGCCGCGGCCGACCCGACGCCGTCGCCGCGGAGCACCTCGATCTCGCCGTCACCCCAGGGCGCCGAGTCGATGGAGTTCGACACCACGAACTTCGGCAGCCGGTTGATCGGCTCGGCGACGCGCTCGACCTCTGGATCGGCGTTCGGCCAGTAGCCCGCGAACATGCGGTACGTGTTCGCGCCGAGCAGGATGGCGTCGACGTGCTCGAGGAACGCGAGCTGGTCGGCATCATTCGAGTCGACCTCGTCGACCGCCTCGAAGAAGCCGATGCCCCCGTCGGCGTCGGCGGCGTACCCGTCGACGCTCACGATCTGCTCGACGATGAGGCGGCCCATCAGGCGTTCCCTTCGGCGAGCTGCTCCGCCAGCATGTCGAAGGCGGAGTCCCATCCGTCGTACACGTTGTCGTCGCCGGGCTCGCCTTCCGTTCCGACGAGATGGAACCGCATCTCCGTGCGGTCCTCGGGCAGCTCGCGAAGCTCCACCGTGATGACGGGGGCGTCTTCGTCGGGGTCGCCGGGCGACGCCCAGGTGAACACGAGCCGCTCGGGCGGTGCGACCTCGCGGTAGACGCCGACCGTCGGGTATTCCTGTCCGTCGGCCGGGTTCACCATCGTGTAGGCGTAGCGGCCCCCGACGCGGGCGTCGACGGCGACGCTGCCCGGCTTGATCTCGATGCCGCGCGGGTGCCACCATGCGGCGGCGTCCGCCTCGGTCGTCCACGCCTGCCAGACGAGGTCGCGGGGTGCGTCGAAGACGCGGGTGATGGTGAACTGCTTGGTGCCGGTGGCGGTCTGCTCAGGCATCCGTCTGTCCTTTCAGCTCGCGGAGTCGCTCGTCGAGCAGGTCGAAGCGCTCGTTCCACTCGTCGCGGTGTCGGTCGACCCAGGCGGATGCCTCGTCGAGCGGCTCGGTGCGGAGGGTGCAGCGGCGCCACTGCGCGTCGGCGGTGCGTTCGATGAGGCCCGCACGCTCGAGCACCTTGAGGTGCTGCGAGATCGCCGGTCGGCTCATCGCGAACGGCTCGGCCAGTTCCCCGACGGTCGTCGGCCCACCGCGGAGGCGCGAGATGATCGCGCGCCGCGTCGGATCGGCGAGCGCCTGGAACACGAGGCTGAGCTCGTCCGCCGCACCTGCCATGTAAGCAACTCCTTATTTAATGTTGTGCTTAACCATACGGCACGAGCGGATGCCGCGTCAACCCCCATTGCGCCCCAGGCGGACGAGTCGACGAGAATCGGAGGATGAGCGCACAGGTTCGCAACATGCAGGACGCCCTCGACTCGTTCTCGGAGCACTGGCAGCCCCGCCGGCTCGCGAGCGTCAACGACTACGACGTCAAGGTCGTGAAGCTCCTCGGCGAGTTCACGTGGCACAGCCACCCCGAGACCGACGAGCTCTTCATGGTGCTGTCGGGTCAGCTCGTCATCCAGCTGCGCGACGGCGACGTGGAGCTCGGCCCGGGCGACGTCTACGTCGTGCCCCGCGGCGTCGAGCACTGCCCGAGGGCCGACGGCGAGGTCTCGGCGATCCTCATCGAGCCGCAGGGAACCGTCAACACGGGCGACACCCCGAGCGAGCGCACCACGGAGCTCCGCGACCTCGACTGAGGCTCACGCCGGACCGAAGCGTGCGATCGGCGATGCCGGCCGGGCGAATGTCAGTTCCGCCTCATCGATGAGGCGAAACTCACAGAGCAACTGGCGAAGGCGAGACGACGCGTCGCCAGGTGCAGCGCATCACGCCTCGATGTCGAGTCGCCGTCCGCGGCCACCAGGCGCGAACGGCGACCGCGATGACGTCCGCTTCGACGAAGATCGCCGCGGCCAGCCAGAATGCGTCCATCGAGGTTCCGAGGAAGCCCAGACTCCCCGGATACCAGCCGGCTTCCGCCGGCGGTCGTCGATGAGCGGTGGCGGCGGTAACTCGGGCATGGAGGGAGTATGCCAGCGAAGCCGAGCGACGAGTCGGCGCCGGGGCAGCAGCGCGCGACATCCTTTCTCCACGTGAAAGAACCTCAGTTCTTTCACGTGACGTTCCCGTCAAGACCGTCGGCGCGCTGCGATCCTGTCAAGATGAACGACCGAATCACACTCCGCTTCCTCCCCTCGCCCCAGGACTCGGCCGCGGGCGGCACGACGGTCGCCGCCGGCCGCGTGCTCGAGTGGATCGACAAGGCCGGCTATGCGTGTGCGGTCGGTTGGAGCGGGTCGTACTGCGTCACCGCGTACGTCGGCAACGTCCACTTCACGGCGCCGATCACCGCGGGCGAATTGGTGGAGGCGCACGCGCGCATCATCCACACGGGGCGAACGAGCATGCAGGTGCTGGTCGTGATCGAGGCGGCCGACGTGCAGAGCCGGGCGTACGTGCCCGCGACGCATTGCATCCTGGTGTTCGTCGCGGTCGACGACGAGGGGATGCCGCGCGAGGTCCCCCGGTGGACGCCGTCGTCCGACGTCGGCCGCATCCTGAACGAGCGAGCCGAGCAGCGCCTCGCCGCCCGACGGGAGATCCGCGACGCCATGATGGAGCAGCAGTACACCCATGAGGGGACGACCCCGCAGACCGTCCTCCGCTTCCTCGCTGCGCCGAGCGCCGCCAACTGGGGCGGCAACGCGCACGGAGGAACGGTCATGGGCTGGATCGACGACGCGGCGTACGCCTGTGCCGCGGCTGGTCCTCCACCGCCGCCAGGGCCGTGTACTCGGGCGGCATCCACTTCTTCCGGCCCATCCGCATCGGGCACATCGTGGAGGTCGATGCGAGGCTCATCCACGCCTGGGCCGGGCGCATGCACATCGCCGTGCGCGTGCGGTCGGGGTCGCCCCGGACTCCGGGCGCCCTCGAGCTGACCACGCACTGCATGAGCATCTTCGTCGATCCGGGGCCCGACGGTCGCGCGCAGCCCGTCGACCAACTCGAACTCCGCTCGGCCGAGGACCATCGCCTCGACCAGCACGCTCGCGACCTCATCCGGATGCGCGAGCGCCTCGAGGCGCTGCCGATCGACACCGTGCCCGCCGACGCGATGCTCGTCGGCGCGCTGTAGCGGCCTCAGGATGCCGGCCGCACCACGCCGTGCTCATAGGCGTAGACCACGGCGTGCACGCGGTCACGCAGCCCGAGCTTCATGAGCACCTTCGACACGTGCGTCTTCACCGTCGCCTCGCCGACCCACATGCGCTGCGCGATCTCGGCGTTCGAGATGCCCTCGGCGAGGAGCTCGAGCACCTCTCGTTCGCGGTCGGTGAGGGTCGAGAGCTCGGCGGGTTGGGCGGCTGGGCGCTGCGCGCCGGGCGGGGTCTCGAGACGCGGCTGCGCCGCTCCTCGACCCGCAGATGGGTCGGGTGGGGTCTCGAGACGCGGCTGCGCCGCTCCTCGACCCGCAGATGCCGCCACGGCCTCGATCACGCGCCGCGTGACATCCGGCGACAGCAGCGCATCACCGCGGGCGACGACCTGCACCGCCTCGATGAGCTGCTCGGGGCTCGAGTTCTTCAGCAGGAAGCCGCTCGCGCCCGCCTCGAGCGCGGCGAACAGGTAGTCCTCGCGGTTGAACGTGGTGAGCACGAGCACGGCCGCAGCGGATGCCGCATCCGCCGTGATGCGGCGGGTGGCCTCGAGTCCGTCCATGCCGGGCATCTGCACGTCCATGCAGACGACGTCGGGGGCGAGCTCGGCCACCGCGGCGACCGCCGCAGCGCCGTCGGCCGCCTCGCCGACCACCTCGATGCCGTCCTCCGAGTCGAGGATCGTGCGGAACCCGCCGCGCACGAGCGCCTGGTCGTCGACCACGAGCACGCGGATCACGCGCGGGCCTCCTCGCCGCGACGCAGCGGGAACGTGGCCCGCACGAGGTAGCCGCCGCGCGCGCGTGGCCCGAGCTCGATGGTGCCGCCGGCCGCGGCGACGCGCTCGCGCATGCCGAGCTGGCCGAGCCCGCCGGCGTCGGACCATTCGGCGTCCGGCGCTGCGACCGTGCCGCGGTCGCCCCGCGCGGCACCGGTGTTCGTCACCTCGACCTCGACCGCGGCATCCGACCAGCGCACCCGCACTTCGGCGGTGGCCGCCGCACCCGCATGCTTGCGGACGTTGGTGAGCGCCTCCTGGGCGATGCGGTAGGCGCTCAGGCCGATGAGGGGCGAAACCGGGCGTTCGTCGCCCGACGATCGCCAGCTCGGTCGGCAGTCCTGCCGCGACCGACTCGGCGACGAGCTCGTCGATGCGGTCGATGCCACGCGTGCTCGTGCTCGTCGTCGCGGGTTCCGCATCGTCGGCGACCACCGCGGTGGGCCCCGTGTCTCCTCGCAGCGTGCCGAGCAGCCCGTGCAGCTCGTCGACGGCCTCGCGCGCGCTCGACTCGATCGCCGAGAGCGAGGCGGCCGCGGCATCCGGGTCCCTCGCGATGACCCGGCGTGCGGCGCCCGCCTGCACGCCGATCACCGACACGTGGTGTGCGACGACGTCGTGCAGTTCGCGGGCGATGCGCAGGCGCTCGATCGCGACGGCCTGTACCCGCGTGCGCTCCCGCTCGGCGGCGAGCTCGGTCGTGCGTTGCTCGAGCTCCGCGCGCGAGCGGGCTGAGCGATACGCGGCGTCGCCGAAGTACCACGCGCCGCCGAAGTAGAGGAGGTTCGTCACCACGTTGATGAGGCCGAATGCGAGGTACGGCGAGATGACGCCCTCGCGCGACATGTCGGGCAGCTGGTCGGGGCTCAGGGAGCCGACGATCAGCCCCCAGAACAGCCAGACGAACATGCCGACGACGATGACGCCGCGCACGACGTTCGCCCGCAGGCGGCTGCGGCCCCACGCGCCCACCGTGTAGATCGCGATGAACAGGGCGATGTTCGAGAACAGCGCCTCGCCGACCTCGGCCATCGCGCCGACGACGAAGGCGACGGATGCCACGAGCGCCACGATCTCGGGCCATCGCCGCCGTGCGGCGAGCGGCAGGTTCATCGCGGCGACCCAGATGACCGACCCCCACCACGGCGCGCCCTCGCCCCACCCCGTGATGCGGTAGAGCACGACGCTCGCGGCCGTGCCGGCGGCGAGCACGAGCGCCAGCACGACGTCGTTGCGGGAGGCGGCCCGCGGCGGCCGCGGGCGCACCCACTCCACGCCCTCGACGACGGGCGGCGCGGTGGTCTCGGACATGCCTCCACGCTAGCGAGGCCGGGCGGGTGGGCGGATCCGTCGTGCGACGGAATTCGGCTCCTTCCGCCCGCGGCATCCGACCGCTACGCTCGTGGCCCATGACCGCCCAGACGAGGCCCGACGCCGAGGCGCCGGCAGCGACCTCCGCCGATCCGTGCCGCCCGCCGAACCTTCGCCTGCGCGACCGGCCGTTCGACTGGTTCTTCATCGTGGTCTTCTCGCTCTTCACCGTGACGAGCATGATCAGCGACATGCTGCCGACGCTCGGCGTGGACTTCTCGCAGCCGTCGCCGAACTTCCTCGTGAACGCCAACTGGTGGTACGCGCACGACACCGATCCGCTGTTCATGGACCCGCCCGTCTGGATGCGGTTCGTCACAGGACTGTCGGCGTTCGTGTACCCGGTGTTCTACGTGCTGCTCGTGATCTCGCTCGTGAAGGGCTGGAACCGGATCCAGCTGCCGAGCGTCATCTACGCCACGATGATCGCCTCGATCACGGGCATCATCGTGTTCGGCGTCGAGTTCTTCGGCGAGCCCGAGTGGGTCACCCCGAACCCCGCCAAGTTCCTCGCGTTCAACCTGCCCTACGTGCTCATCCCGATCCTGCTGCTGATCCGCATGCGCAGGCCCCTGCCGTTCGCTCGGCCGTTCTGAGGCAGAACCCGCGTCTCCCCTACCTGTTGCCGTAGAAGTCGTCCTGGGCGGTGTGCAGCGATTGCCCGCCGCTGTCTCCGCCCATCCGCTCCGCCATGCCCTTCCCTCGGGTGATGACGTAGACGATCCCGGTGATGAACGGGACGAGGACGAGGAAGATGAGCCAGACCGCCTTCAGCCAGCCGTTCAGGGTGTGGTCACGGAAGACGTCCACCAGGATCGAGAACAGCACGACGAGGTAGCGCGACCCAGACGAACGCCCAGAAGAACCACCAGAACAGATCCCAGAAACTGTCCACTGCACAGACCTCCGTTGTCGACGTGCGATGCCCGGTCCGCGACGGACCGAGCCAGGGTGTCCCGACGGACGACTTCCCCGGTGCGCCACAAGCTACTCCGCTGGCGGCGCCGGGGGGATCCGGCGCGCGGGGCGACCGGGCTAGGCTCGCTCCCATGACCGACGAGACCCCGGCGATCAACCCCGATATCCCCCCGTCGGGCGAGGGCTGCGTCGAGTGCCTGGCCGCGGGCGGGTGGTGGCTCCACCTCCGGCGCTGCGCGCAGTGCGGGCACGTCGGATGCTGCGACAGCTCGCCCGAGCAGCACGCCTCGCGCCATGCACGCGAGGAGGGGCATCCGATCGCCCAGTCGTTCGAGCCCGGCGAGGACTGGTTCTGGGACTACGGGTCCCGCCGATCGGTGGACGGCCCGCCCCTTGCGGCGCCCGACAGCCGGCCCGTCGAACAGGGCTCGCCCGCTCCGCGGGGACAGGTGCCGCCCGACTGGAGGTCGAAGCTCCACCCGCGGAGCGCACGATAGGCGAGGCCGATCGCCGGCCGTCGAGTCGAGGAGCATCCCGTGACCGTTGACACCGCCGTCGACCCCGGAGACGACCGCGAGGCGGTCGTCGCCGAGCTGCAGCGGATGCTGCGCGCCGACCAGGTGCTCACGGATGCCGCGTCGCTCGACGCCTACGCGCACGACGACGCCGAGTGGGCGCCGTACGAGCCGCCGCTCGCCGTGGTGCTCGCCGAGCGCGAGCAGGACGTGTCGGCCGTGGTGCGCCTCGCGGCGGCATCCGGCCTGCGGATCGTGCCCCGCGGTGCCGGCACCGGACTCTCGGGCGGCGCGAACGCGATGGCGCGCAGCATCGTGCTCTCGCTCGAGCGCATGACGCGCATCGTCGAGGTGAACGCGGCCGAGCGGTACGTGGTCGCCGAAGCGGGCGTCATCAACGACACGCTCCGCGAGGTCGTCGCCGGGCACGGCCTCTGGTATCCGCCCGACCCGGCGAGCTACCGCATCTCGACGATCGGCGGCAACGTCGCGACGAACGCGGGCGGCATCTGCTGCGTGAAGTACGGGGTGACCCGCGACTACGTGCTCGGCCTGCGCGTGGTGCTCGCCGACGGCGACGCGGTGGCGCTCGGGCGCCGCACCGCCAAGGGCGTGACGGGCTACGACCTCACGGCGCTCATGGTCGGGTCGGAAGGCACGCTCGGCATCATCACCGAGGTCACCCTGCAGCTGCTGCCGCTCGGCGGCCGCGAGGAGCGCGCCGTCGTCGGCTCGTTCGGTTCGCTGCGCGCGGCCGGGGTCGCGGTCGCCGAGATCACCGCGGCGGGCATCGTGCCGGCCGCGCTCGAGCTCATCGACCGCACCTGCATCGACGCGGTCGACGAATGGCAGTCGCTCGGGCTGCCGCACGGCGTCGACACGATGCTGCTCGCGAAGGTCGACGAGGTCGGCGCGGTCGGCGCCGAGCGAGCGGCATCCGTGGCCCGCATCATGGCGGACGCCGGCGCGATCTCGGTCGAGCAGGCCGCCGCCGCCGACGAGGTCGACCGGCTGTTCCTCGCGCGCCGGCTCGCGTACCCGGCGCTCGAGCGGCTCGGGCCGGTGCTCACCGAGGACATCTGCGTGCCGCGCGGCGCGGTGCCCGAGATGCTCTCGCGCATCCAGGCGACCGCGGCCGAGCACGACATCGTGATCGCGAACATCGCGCACGCGGGCGACGGCAACCTGCACCCGCTGATCATCGCGCCCGAGGGCGACGACGCGGCGAAGGCCAGGGCGAAGCTCGCGTTCGACCGCATCGTCGACGACTGCCGTGAGCTCGGTGGCACCGTGACGGGTGAGCACGGCGTCGGGCTGCTGAAGCTGCCGGGTGCGCGCGCCGAGCTGGGGTCCCGGGTCATCGAGCTGCATGCGGCGGTCAAGGGCGCGCTCGACCCGCTCGGCACGCTGAACCCGGGCAAGGCGTTCCCGGTGTAGCGGTCGTCCATCGCGGCCCTGTCGCCGGATGCTCCGGCGGGTCTAGGGTCGTGCGCATGGACGTCTCGCCGCCTCGCGAACCCTGGCTCGCGTCGCGGTGGCGCCGGATCCGCGGGGTGTTCCGACGGGAGACCCTCGGCAAGGACGCCGTGGCGGGCGCCATGCTCGGCGTCGAGGCCGTGCCCGACGGGCTCGCGATCGGACTGCTCGCCGGGGTCAACCCGGTGGCGGGCATCTACGCCTTCATGTTCGGCATGGCGGGCGCGGCGCTGGCCACGAGCAGCTCGTTCATGGCGGTCCAGGCGACGAGCGCGATGGCCCTCATCGTCTCCGACACCGACCTCTCGACGCGACCCGATCCCGATCGGGCGTTGTACACGCTCGCCATGCTCACCGGCGTCATCATGATCGTCGCGGGAGCACTCGGAGCCGGCCGGATGCTGCGCTTCGTTCCGACCGCCGTGATGGTGGGCTTCGTGACGGCGGTCGGCGTCAACATCGTGCTCGGCCAGCTCGCGAACCTGACCGGATACGTCGGCGTCGGGGCGAACCGGTTGTTCAGGGCGGTCAACACCTTCGCCAACGTCCTGTCGTTCGACCTGCCGACCGTGGTCGTCGGCCTGGTCACCATCGCGCTCATCGTGGTGCTCACGCAGAACGCCGCTGCGCTCGCTCGGCCTCGTGGTCGCGATCGCCGTGGGTTCGGCGCTCGCCGCACTCTTCACCTTCGTGTTCGGCTGGGAGGTGCTGACCGTCGGCGACGTCGCCGACGTGCCGAGCGGGCTTCCGGCTCCCGTCCTCCCGAGCATCGGCGACCTCGGCTACCTCGCGCTGCCCGCACTCTCGCTCGCGTTCGTGGGCCTCGTGCAGGGCGCCGCGGTCGCGTCCGGCGTTCCGAACGCCGACGGCAGACCGGCCGACGACAACCGCAACTTCATCGGCCAGGGCGTGGGCAGCATCGTCGCCGGCCTCTTCCGGGGCATGCCGGTGGGCGGCTCGATGTCGGGGTCGGCGTTGATCGTCGCCGCCGGCGCACGCACCCGCCTCGCGCTGTTCATCGCGGCGGCCGTCATGGCGTTGCTCATCCTCGTCGCATCCGGCGTGGTCTCCCTCGTCGCGATGCCGGCGCTCGCGGGGCTCCTCACCGTCGTCGGCGTGCAGGCGATCAAGCCCGCGCGGATCCGGTCGGTCGCGAAGACGGGACCGCTGCAGACGACGGTGATGGGCGTCACGTTCGTCCTCACCCTGCTCATCCCGCTGCAGTTCGCGGTGCTCGTGGGAGTGGGTCTCGCCATCATCCTGTTCGTCGCCCAGCAGTCGAACCGGGTCCGGGTTCGCCAACTCGAGTTCCACGCCGATGGCCGGCTGCGCGAGGTCGATCCGGTGGACACCGTGCCGCCGCACGACGTCGTCGTGCTGCAGCCCTACGGCAACCTGTCGTATGCGACCGCCCCCGTGTTCGAGGGGCTGCTGCCGAAGATCGACGACCGCACCCGCGGCTCGGTCGTCATCGTGCGCCTGCGCGGGATCGACGACCTCGGCCTGTCCTCCGTCGCGGTGCTCGACCGATACCTCGACGACCTCGAACAGCACGACTCCACGCTCTGGCTCGTGGTCGCCGGCGATCGGATCAGCGACCAGCTCGCGGCGGGCGGCCTGCTCGAACGGCTCGGACCCGATCGCCTGTACCAGAGCTCGGAGTGGATCGGCGAGTCGGTGCACCATGCGCACCGTGACGCCTGGGAATGGGTGCGCGGCCGGCAGTGAGCGTCAGCGCTGCAGGAACCCGAGCAGCGCCTCGTTGAACCGCTGCGGCTGCTCGATGTTGGCGGCGTGCCCGTCGCGCTCGATCACCGTCGACGAGGCGAGCGGGTTCAGGGCAGCGGATGCCGCGGCGTGCTCGGCCGGCCAGAACTCGCTCTCGGCGCCGGCGATGAAGAACACGGGGCGGTCGACGTCGGCGATCACGGGGCGCCAGTCCCGCTTCGCGTGGTCCTTGAGCAGCGCGAGCTCGGCCTCGGTGAACGTGGGCCGGCCGCCCTTCGGGATCTCCATCGCCTTCAGCACGCGCGACATGCGCACCAGGCCCTTCGACTTCACGGGGTGGCGGCCGGGGTCGGGGATGCCGGCGGCGAAGGTCGTGTCGACGTTCGTCTCGTCGACGTCGTAGAAGCCGTAGGCCCAGTCGGCCGCGTTCAGCATCTTCGGGGTCTGGTCGACGATCACGATGTCGCGGATGCCGCCCGTGCCGAACTGCTGCACCAGCGACCAGACCGCGTTGCCGCCCATGGACTGGCCGACGAGGGTGACGTCCTCGAGCGCGAGCTCCGCGAGGAGGTCGTGGATGTCGGCGCCGTGGCGGTCCATCGTGTGATCGCCCGGGCCGACCTCCGAGGCGCCGCGGCCTCTCCGGTCGAACGCGATGACGCGGCATCCCGCCCGGGCGAGGGGCTTCAGCTGGTAGCGCCAGCTGGTGGCCGGGGCCTTGAACCCCGCGACGAGCACCACGGGACGCCCGGTCGGGTCGCCCATCTCGAGGTAGTTGAGCCGCACGCCGTCGGAGCTGGTGATGGTGGGCAACGTCGCCTCGTTCCTTGCGGTGGCCCGGGGCATCCGAGCCCGTCCAGTCTTGTCGCGGTGGTGGGTCGCGGCAAGCGGATGCCGCCACTCGACGTCATCCGGGTGCTGGCGCTGCCTACCGGTGGGAGGACGTCGGATGCTCCGGCTACGCCACCCACGTCACCGGGCAGGACAACATGCACTGAGTCGAGCGACGGGCGGCTGAACGCCGGTGGCAGGTCAGCGACCCTGCTCGGCCCTGCGCTCCCTGAGCAGGAACTTCGCCGCCAGCCAGCCGAGCAGCGCGGTCGTGAGCCAGACGACGACGGTCGCGAGGATCCACGCAGCGACGCCGTCGAAGCTGAGGCCGTCGGTGATCAGCGTCGCGACCCACAGTGCGAGGAACGTGGAGAGCAGGCCCGCGACGCCCGCGACGGTCGGCGCCGAGCGGTGGAAGATCTTCGCGATCAGCCACTCGATCAGCGCCTGCACGAGCGCGAACACCACGATCGCCACGACGAAGCCCGCGGCATGCACGTGGAATCCGGGGATGAGCAGCGCCGCGAGGAGCAGGCCGAGGGCGGCGGTGCCGAGGAAGACCGCGAGGCGGATGAGGAAGCGCACCATGTGCGGAGGCTATCTGCGGCGCCGCGCACGGTCAACGCGCCGCGCCACGCGAGGAGCCGGTGGGGATGTCCAGCCCAGAACCCCTTGGCATGCGGCCCGCGCGGGAGCAGGATGATCGGGTGACGCAACGTCGGAGATGCCCGTGAACGCCGAGCGGCGACGGATCCCGACGGCCAGGAGTGTGCAGGCCGTCTACTACACGCTCATGCTCGGCAACACGCTGGCCGCCTCGTTCATCTGGGGCATCAACACGCTGTTCCTGCTCGACGCGGGCCTCACGAACCTCGAGGCGTTCGCCGCGAACGCGTTCTTCAGCGCCGGCATGTTCATCTTCGAGATCCCGACGGGCGTGGTCGCCGATACGCTCGGGCGGCGTGCCTCGTACCTGCTCGGCACCGTCACGCTTGCGGTGACCACGGTGATGTACTGGCTGCTCTGGGTGTGGGAGTCGCCGTTCTGGGCGTGGGCGATCGTGTCGGTGCTGCTCGGGCTCGGGTTCACGTTCTTCTCCGGCGCGGTGGACGCGTGGCTCGTCGACGCGCTGCACGCGACCGAGTACCGCGGGAGCCTCGAGACCGTGTTCGGTCGCGCCCTGATCGTGGGAAGCGTCGCGATGCTCGGCGGGTCGGTGCTCGGCGGCGTCGTGGCGCAGCTCACCAACCTCGGCGTGCCGTTCCTCATCCGCGCCGGCGTGCTCGTGCTCATGTTCGTCGTGGCCGCCCTGCTCATGCGCGACCTCGGCTTCACTCCCGTGCGCGGCGAAGGCCGCATCAAGGCGACGGGCAACGTGCTGCGGGCGTCGATCCACTACGGGCTCGGCAACCCGCCCGTGCGATGGCTCATGCTCGCCACGCCGTTCACCGCCGGCGTCGGCATCTACGTCTTCTACGCCCTGCAGCCGTACCTGCTCGAACTCTGGGGCGACGAGGGTGCATACTCGATCGCCGGTCTTGCGGCCGCCATCCTCTCGGGTGCCGGCATCGTCGGCGGCGTCCTCGCGCCGTACGTGCGGCGGCTCTTCCGCAAGCGCACCTCCGCGATCCTGCTGGCCACGGTGTCGAGCTCCGTGGTCCTCGTCGCGCTCGCGTTCACGACGAACTTCTGGGTCGCCATCGTGCTGCTCGCCGTCTGGGGCATCGCCTCGTCGATCGACGACCCGGTGCATCGCGCGTACCTCAACGACATGATCCCGTCGAAGCAGCGGGCCACCGTGCTCTCGTTCGACTCGCTGCTCGGCAGTGCGGGCGGCGTGGTGTTCCAGCCCATCCTGGGCCGCTCGGCCGACCTGGGCGGCTACGGCGCCTCCTGCTCTGGAGCGGCGTCATCACGGCGATCGCGACGCCCGTTCGTGCTGCTCAGCCGGGCGCAGGCGGACCGCCCGCCGACACCGCCCGGCGAGGTCACGCCGCGCCGGGCTCGCGGATGCCGCGGCCGGCGACGGTGCCATCGGCGTCGGATACGCGCGACGCCCCCGGCGTAGCGCGTCGCCGCAGCCCCGTCTCGACGCGGCACGTGTGCCCCTTCCGGGGGACACGGATCGGCATATAGCATGTCCGGACACGCACAGGCGCCGACGGCGCGCCGACGACCGGGAGGGGGTGCGCGATGCGCACGGACGATGCTGATCAGTCTCGGCGTCGCTGCCGCCCTCGTCGGCCGCCGTCTTCGTGGGTGCCGCCGCCGCGACCACGGGCGCACCGGTGTTCTACGACGCTCGCTATCCCCAGCGCCGCATCGGGCGATCCGGGAGGCTACGAGTGCCGGCGCGGCCGCACCGCGCTCCACGCAGCCGACCGACTCGGCGGGGCGACGCCGACGGTGCGCCGCAGCCGGACGCACCGCCGACGCTCGCAGCCGACGCCCCCGGCCTCCGCGCCGCCGACGCGGCACGCCGGCCACGCCCGCTCCGACGCCGACCCCGACGCCGACGCCCGACCGCGGCGGCCCCGGCTCGGGCAAGCGGGCGCCGGGCGGACCGCCGCAGCACGCCCGATCCCGACGCGCCGCCGCCGAGCGCTGCCGAGCGCCGAGGCGTGGCGCGCGTTCCAGCAGGTCGTGCGCGAGTGCATGGCCGACGCCGGCCATGAGTACCGCTACTGGGAGTGGTGGAAGCCCGGTCCCGACACGTCCAACCGCTTCCCGGCGATGCCCGCCGACCTCACGTCCGAGGAGGTCGCAGCCTGGGAGCTCGCCCTCAACGGCGACGACCATGGTCGGCGAGGAGTACCGCTGGGAGGACGCCGGCTGCTGGGGCTACGCCGTGCACGTCACCGACGGCGCGAACTGACCTGCGGGTGCCGCACCCGTCGCTCAGTCGACGGTGAGTTCCGTGACCGAACCGTTCAGCGCCGCGGCATCCGCTCGCCAGAGGTCGACGACGGATGCCGCGAGCTGGCCCTCGAGGCCCGCAAGCGACTTCACGCGGAACACGACGGCCGCCCCGCCCCCTGGTTCGCGCTCCTGCAGTGCCCCGGCTTCGTCGACCGGTCGCGGGGCGAAGCCGTGTGCGAGCGAGCGCATCCACGACTCGCTTGCCGCCTTGACGGCGGCGTAGTTCGCGCTGCCGGCCGTCGGCGACTCGACGACGACCGACGACACGATCGCGATGCGGCCGGCGGTCGAGGTGACGAGGTCCCCCCAGAAGGCCCGGCTCACGTGGCGGAGCGCGGTGAACGAGCGCTCGAGCACGCGGTAGTCCTCCTCGGTCTGCCCGGGATGCCGCCGCCGCCTCGCCAGCCGCCGACGAGGTGGATCACGCCGTCGATGTCGCCGACACGCCCGTGGACGCGCATCGCGAGCTCGAGCACGTGATCCTCGTCGGCGAGGTCGGCGTGCTCGACGATCACTCCGGGGATCTCGGCTGCGAGCGCCTCGAGCCGTCCCTGGTCGCTGCCCACCGCGACGACCCGCGCCCCGGCGTCGAGCAGGGCGCTGGCCACCGCTCGGCCGGAGTCGCTGGTCGCTCCCGCGATGAGGACCGTCCGACCCTGCACGTCGCTCGATTCGGTCACGTTGCCAGCCTCTCACACGGCGAGTCACGCCGAACAGCCGTTCGGATGCGGCATCCGCGGCCACTCGGCGTGACTCGATCGGGGTTCGTCGCCTCGATCAGGCGTCAGGCGTCGGCGGCGGTGATGCCGACGGTCGACTCGATGACCGGCTTCATCTTCTTGTCGAGCGCCTCGTAGAACATCGAGAGCGGGAACTCGTCGTCCATCACGAGGTCGGTGTAGCCCTTCGGAGGACCGGCGAGCACCTCGCGCGGCAGGCCCGCGGCCCACACCGACGCCGGGTTCGGCGTCACCACGCTCGTGACCAGCTCGTAGGCGGCGAGCCAGTGCGCGGTCTTGGGCCGGTCGATCGACTTCCAGTACAGCTCGTCGATCGCATCGCCGAGCTCGACGACCGCGTCGGGCACGGCGTCCCAGTCGAAGCTGAGCGAGACGTCGGTCCACTCGAGCACGTGCTTCTGGTGCAGCCACGCGAACAGCAGCTGGCCGCCGAGCCCGTCGTAGTTGCGCACGCGCGACCCGGTGATCGCGAAGCGGAAGATGCGGTCGAAGATCACGGCGTACTGCACGAGCTTCGCGTGCTCGAGCAGCTGCGACTCGACCGCGGTGAGCGCCTCGCCGGCCGCCTCGGCATGCTCAGTCGCGCGCTTGCGCAGGCTGCGCTCGATCTTCACCGACTCGCGGAACGCGGTGAGGTCGCACCGCAGCTCCTCGAGCGAGTACAGGAAGAACGGCATGCGCTGCTTGATCATGAACGGGTCGAACGGCAGGTCGCCGCGCATGTGGGTGCGGTCGTGGATGATGTCCCACATCACGAACGTGCGCTCGGCGAGCTCCTGGTCGTCGAGCAGCGCAGCCGCGTCGTCGGGCAGGTCGAGCTTCGTGATCTCGGATGCCGCGCGCACCACCCGGCGGTACCGGGCGGCCTCGCGGTCCTGGAAGATCGCGCCCCACGTGAACGGCGGGATCTCGCGCATCGCCACCGTCTCGGGGAACAGCACCGCCGAGTTGGTGTCGTAGCCCGGCGTGAAGTCGACGAGGCGCAGGCTCACGAACAGCTTGTTCGAGTAGTCGCCGGCCTCGAGGGCGGCGATGAACTCGGGCCAGATCGTCTCGACGACGAGCGCCTCGACGTGCCGGTCGGGCGAGCCGTTCTGCGTGACCATCGGGAACACCACGAGATGGCGGATGCCGTCGATGCGGTGCCGCTGCGGCTGGAACTCGACGAGCGAGTCGAGGAAGTCGGGCACCCCGAAGCCCTCGGCCTGCCACCGCCTGAAGTCGGCGACGGATGCCGCGAGGTACGCGGTCTCATGCGGGAACCGCGGCGCGAGCGCCTCGATCGACGCGACGATGGCGTCGACGAGGTCGGATGCCTCGGGTCGGTCGCCCTCCTCGGGCACCGAGCCGTCCTTCACCTGGAGCGCCTGGAGCCGCGTCGCCGACTCCTTCAGTCGGAGCCACGCGGGGTCGGTCTCGACGTCGGCGGCGAGCGCGATGTCGGCCGCGGTGACCTCGTCCTCGAGGACCTCGGGTTCGCCGACGATGGCGTCGATCGTGGTGTTCGACATGTGAACCTCCGTTCCCCGGGTGCGGCCGCGAGCGCGGCATCGATGCGGCCGATCGGCCGCTGCTTCAAGGCTAGATGCAGGCTTCCCGCGATGTGTTGCGGCCCGGTGCGGCTTTCTTGCGTCGACGCAAGATTCCGCGGCGGAGTTCGCCATGCCGCGCACGCCCGTGCCATGAGCCGGGTCTCAGGGCCGCCGGGCTCCGTTCGGAGCAGCCGCGGGCGAATTGCACTGAGAAATTCTCAGGAATATTCGCGAGGCCGGGCGGGGTGGCTGCACGGATCCGGCGCCGTGCCGCCGCTCGTAACTTCGGCCATACCCCCAACCAGGCGGTATCCCCACCCGAAAGGAATGGAACAATGAAGACACGAACAGCGGCACCGGTGCTCATCACCGCGTCGCTGGTAGTACTGATGAGCGGCTGCGCAGGAGCAGCCGCCCAGGGCGGCCAGGTCAGCGACGACCTCCGCCCGGCGGCGAACGCCGCGGCCGTGGGACTCGCGCGCGGTCACGTGATCGTGCGCGACGATATCTCGCCGACACCGCACGTGCGCGGAGCGCGCTCGAGGCGCGAGCGCGTTCGCGCAGGCCGTCGACGCCGAGCAGGCCTGGCGCGACAGTTCAGCGCCGATGCACGTCGTGAATTCCACGCGACCTCGCCTCAGCAGGCCGTCGACGTGACGACCGCGTGGAGCGCCGATGCGCGCCGCGAGCTCCACGCGGGCCAGCCCGGTCACCGCCGAGCAGCCGTGCAGCGCCGAGCGATCCGCGAGCTGAAGCGCGGCCGCGCCGGTCGGCGCGCCGCAGCAGTCATTCAGCGCGGAGGCCATCCGCGAGCTGAAGGCCAGCGCGCCCGTCGGCGTGACCGCTGCAGACATGCAGGGCGACACGCCTCAGCGCATACGCCGAGGCACAAGCCGCCGCCGGCGTGACCGCTGCAGAGATGCAGGGCCAGCGCCTCAGCGCGTACGGCGAGGCACGGAGCGACGCGGCCATCCGTGAGCTGAAGGCCGGCGCTCCGGCCGAGGTCGAACGACGTACCTGTCGCCGCTCGGCAATGGTGCGTCCACGCCGGAGCCGCACGGCCGACACGGTCGACGACTACCAGTCGCCGCTGGGAGGCTCGCGCTGAGCCCCGGCGCGCATCCCCTGCGACCACTGACGGGCGCGGGCGAGGTCGATCACGACCCCCCGCGCCCGTCGACGTGCCCTGAGGGCAAGCGGGCAGGGCCAGCTAGAGTGCCACCGATGGCAGGAGCGACCCACCGATCCGCACCGCCGCCGCGGTGCTGGCCGCCGCCATCGATGCGGCCGGCGACCCGCAGCGACGCCGCGGTTCCTGCGCGCTTCTTCAAGACCGGCCCGGGCGAGTACGGCGAGGGCGACGTGTTCGTCGGCGTGACGGGTGCCCGCGACGCGGGCGATCGTGCAGCGGTTCGAGCGGATGCCGCCGCCGAGGTCGCTCGCGCTCCTCGCGAGCCCGTGCACGAGCACCGGCTCGCCGCGCTGCTCGTGATGGTGCGGCAGTTCCAGGTGGCGAGCCGCGGCGCGCACCCGCGACGACGAGGTCCGCGTCGAGCTGCATGCGGCGTACCTCGATGCGGTGCGCGCCGGCCGCGTGAACAACTGGGATCTCGTCGACAGCTCGGCCGAGTTCCTGGTGGGGGAGTTCCTGCGCGAGGCGGGACGCGGCGACGATCCGCTGCTCGACGGGCTCGCGGCATCCGCTTCGCTCTGGGAGCGCCGGGTCGCCGTGCTCGCCACGTTCGCGTTCATCAAGGCCGGCGACGCCGGGCCGATCCTCCGGCTCGCGCCGCGCCTGCTCGACGACCGCGAGGACCTCATGCACAAGGCCGTCGGCTGGATGCTGCGGGAGGTCGGCAAGCGCGTGGATCGCGGCGTGCTCACGCACTTCCTCGACGAGTACGCCGCGCGGATGCCGCGGACGATGCTCTCGTACGCGACCGAGCACCTCGACGCCCGACGAGCGCGCCGCCTACCGCGCGAAGCGGTGACCCGCCGCCACATGCGCGCGGCGGCGCGTCGACGCGTGACTCGACACCCCGGGCCGGGTCGTTGACACCGGTCCGCACGCCCTGCCAGTATGCGAAACGGCCATTCGTCCACCAAGATCGCGAGGAAACGCTCACATGTCTGACTCCGCACCTCCTCCCGCCCCCGCTCCCCAGCCGGCCGGGACGCCGGCTCCCGCCGAGAAGTGGAACGTCCTGTCCATCATCGGATTCGTGATCGTCTTCTTCGGATTCAGCGTCATCTCGATCATCCTGGGCTTCATCGGCCTGAACCAGATCAAGAAGACCGGGGAGCGCGGCCGAGGGCTCGCCATCTGGGCGATCGTCCTGGGCTTCGTGTCGATCATCATCGGCATCATCGTGTGGATCGTCGTCATCACGGCGTTCGCCATGAACCCGAACGTCACCGTCAACTAGCCTCACCACGCGGAGCCCCGTCCAGCTCGAACGAGCCGGGACGGGGCTCCGTCGTGTCGCGCGGCCCCTCAGTGCGCGAGCGACCGCCTCGCGGTCGCGCGCGGCGACGTCGCCGGTCGTCGTGCGCGCGGCGCGGCCCGACGGCAGCAGCGTTGCGATGAGCGCCGACGCCACGAGGACTGCGGCACCCACGTACACCGCCGGCTGGGCGCCCACGGCGTAGTCGACCGGCGTGAGCTCGCCGCCCGCACCCGTGAAGACCGCGGTCGACACGGCGATGCCGAGGGCGATCGCCCACTTCGCGCAGCATCGAGTTCGTGCCGCTCGCCTTGGCGTGGTCGTCGGGCGCCATGGTGGCGAGCACCGCGGTCGCCGACGGCGCGAACACGAGCCCCATGCCGATGCCGGCGATGATGAAGGGCGCGACGTAGGCGGGGTACTCGACCGAGGCGTCGAGGAGCTGCGCGACCCAGAACAGCGCGCCGGCGAGCAGCGCGAGGCCCGACACGATGAGCGCGCGCGTGCCCACGCGGGGGGCGATGAGACCCGCGAGCGGTGCCACCACCATCGGGGCGAGCGTCCACGGCGAGGTCTGCACCGCAGCCTCCAGCGGCGTCGCGCCCTGCACCACCTGCATGAACTGGATCAGGATGAAGATCGAGCCGAACGCGCCGAAGGTGAATCCGAACCCCGCGACGTTCGCGACCGAGAAGCTGCGATCGCGGAAGAGCCGCAGCGGCAGCAGGGGTGCCGTCGCGCGCGCCTCCCAGGCGATGAACGCGGCGAGCAGCACGCCGCCCGACGATGAGGCTGCCGAGCACCTCGAGGCTGTCCCACCCGGCCTCGTTGCCGCGCACGATGCCGTAGACGAGCGCGAGGAGCCCGAGGCCCGAGAGCACGAGCCCGACGAGGTCGGCGCGGAGCCGGGCGCCGAAGCTGTTGGGGAGGGCCAGCAGGGCGAGGGCGACCGACACGACGCCCACGGGCACGTTGATCCAGAAGATCGCCTGCCAGGCCCAGCCCTCGATCACCGCGCCGCCGATGAGCGGGCCGGTCGCGACTCCGAGGCCGGCGACGCCGCCCCAGATGCCGATCGCGAGCGGTCGCCGGGCGAGCGGCACGGAGCCCGCGAGCAGGGTGAGCGAGAGCGGCATGATCGCCGCCGCGCCGAAGCCCTGGAGCGCGCGCGCAGCGATGAGCTGGCCGGGGTCGGAGGCGAGCGCGGCGAACGCCGAGCTCAGCGTGAAGACGACGATGCCGATGAGGAACACCGTGCGGCGACCGAAGCGGTCGCCGAGGGCGACCGCCATGAGGATCGTGCTCGCGAAGGCGAGCGTGTACGAGTTCATGAACCACTGCAGTTCCTCGACGGAGGCCCCGAACTCCTCGTGCAGCACGGGAAGGGCGTTCGTCATCACGAGGTTGTCGAGGGTGGCCATGAACATCGGCAGTGCGGTGGCGACGAGCACGAGCCAGAGAGGGCTCGGGCGGCGGCCGGTGCCGCGCGACGTGCGCGGCGCGGGTGCGGCTTCGAGGGCGGTTGACACGGCGGCGCTCCTTGGTTGTTATCGGATGATTACTTGGAGAGTAGTAATCGACTGATAACATGTCAAGCATGACGATCGAAGACCTCGCCCCGGCCCCGCGCATGAAGGCGGCGGATCGCCGCGAGCTGATCCTCACGGCGGCCACCGCGGTCTTCGGCGCCAAGACGTACGTGGGCACCACGACCGACGAGGTCGCCCGCGCCGCCGGAGTCAGCCAGCCCTACGTCGTGCGGCTCTTCGGCACGAAGGAGAAGCTCTTCGTCGCGGTCATCGAGCGCGCCTACTCGCGCCTCATCGACGAGTTCCGCCGTGCGCTCCCCGGCGACTCCGACGGCCGGGCCAAGCGCATGGGCGCCGCCTACACGGGCCTGCTCGCGGAGCGCGGCATGCTCCCCGTCATCGCGAACTCCACGGCGCTCGGCGGCGAGCCCGTGATCGGGCGCGTGGCCCGCGCCGGGTTCAGCGACATCTGGCGGTTCATCCGTGACGACGCCGGCTTCTCGCCCGAGGAGGCTCGCGAGTTCATCGCCACCGGCATGCTCATCAACACGATCGTCGGGCTGCGCCTCACGGGCGACTACGGCAACGAGGTGTCGGCCACCGAGGTGCTCGACGCCTGCTTCCCCGATGCGGTCGCGAAGGTACGCGCGCTCCTGCCCCAGGTCGACGAGCCCTGGTGAGCAGCCGGGCTCGGCGAGACGGATGCCGCTGCGGCATCCGCCCGCCGATGGCTCGCGCCGTCACGCCGTGACGGAGCGTTCGCGCAGCAGCGAGATCGCGTAGGCCGTGATCCAGGCGAAGCCGAGCGCCACCCCCACGAACAGGCGCACGCTCATCGCCGGCCCGAACGGGATGCAGAGCAGCAGGCACGCGATGCCGATCACGCGCGACCAGACGGCCGCGGCCCGATGTCCCTCCCACGCGAGGCGACGCGCCACGACGAAGGTCACGGCCACGAGCGCGAGGAACGCGAGCGGTGCGGCGAACGCGTGCACGGTGCCGTGGAACGTCCACTCGGTGGGGTAGCCGTCGGGCGTGCCGACCGGGAAGCCCAGGGCCGGGTCGGCGGTGAACGCGCCGCCCAGCACGAGGCCCACGCCGTAGAGCCCGAACAGCACGGGCGCCCAGACCCGGCCGGGTCCGCCGCCGAGACTGCGACGCGCGCCGACCGCGAACGCGAGCATGAGCACGCCCGCGACGATGAAGTTCGCGATCTGCACCCATCCCAGGTCGCCGAGCGACGAGCAGGCTGAGCGGATGCCGCGTCAGGTCGAAGCCCTCGCGGGTGAGCACCTGCACGAGGCCGACGACGACGAAGAGCGGGCCCGCGACCGCGCCTGCGGTGACGAGTGCGCGGGTCGCGGCGGTCGTCGGCGTGCGCCGGCCGACGGGCGGCCGTCCCTGCGGCGTCCGTGGCGCTGTGCGCGCCGAGGTGCCCGGCGGATCCTGAGTGTCGGTGTCCATGGCGATCGTCCTTCCGATGGTCGATCCGATCCTGTCGATCGGGTCGTTCACCATGGCGTCGCCGTGCGGCATCCGTTCTCGACATCGACTCGGGAAGAAATCTCGAGGACGTGTCGAGAACGCCGGGCGAGCCGCCGACGCTATCGTGAGGGCACGCCAACGGGGCGTGCCGCAACCGAAGGAGGGCGCGATGCGATTCATGTGCATGGTCAAGATGGACGAGACCGCGGCGAGACGCCGCCGCGCGTCGCTGTACGAGGCGATGGCCGCGTACGACCAGCGAGGGGCGGATCGAACGGCACCCTCATGACAGCCAGGGGCTGCTGCCGAGCGCGGCCGGTGCGATCATCTCGCTCGTCGACGGGCGCATCAAGGCGGTCGACGGACCGTTCGCCGAGGCGAAGGAGCTCGTCGGCGGCTACGCCGTGATCGACGTGCACTCGCGCGAGGAGGCCGTGGAGCTCGGGCGCCGGCTCGATGCAGATCCACCTCGACCACTGGCCCGGCTGGGAGGGCAGCGTCGAGATCCGCCAGATCGCGGAGTTCCAGGGTCTGCCGGTCGAGTAGCGGGCGCAGCCCGCGTATCGAGACCCGACGCCGCCTTGCGCGCCCGCGGCGCGCGTGGTCTCATGCTCGCGTGGGCGACGGGACGGGCGACGAGGCGACGCGCGCCGCGATCGAGGCCGTCTGGCGGCTGGAGTCGACGCGGCTGATCGCCGCGCTCGTGCGCATCGTGCGCGACGTCGCGCTCGCCGAGGACCTCGCGCAGGACGCGATCGTCGCCGCGCTCGCGCAGTGGCCGACGTCGGGAATCCCCGACAATCCGGGTGCGTGGCTGATGACCACGGCGAAGCGCCGCGCCATCGACACGTTCCGCCGTCGCGCCCGCCACGACGAGGCGTTCGCGGCGCTCGCCCACGAGCTCTCGGAGGCGGTCGAGCACGACCCGGGCGCCGGCATCGACCACGTCGAGGACGACGTGCTGCGGCTCATGTTCATCTGCTGCCATCCGGCGCTCACGCCCGAGGCGCAGACCACCCTCACGCTGAAGCTCGTCGCCGGCCTCTCGACGCGGGAGATCGCGCGCGCCCACCTCGCCCCCGAGGCGACCGTCGCGCAGCGGATCTCCCGCGCGAAGCGCACCCTCGCCGAGGCGCGCGCCGCGATCGAGGAGCCGAGCGGCCCCGAGCGCGCCGAGCGACTCTCGACCGTGCTCGGCGTGGTGTACCTGCTCTTCAACGAGGGCTATTCGGCGACCGAGGGCGACGACTGGATGCGTCCCGCCCTGTGCGACGAGGCCGTGCGCCTCGGCCGCATCCTGACGGCGCTGGTGCCCGACGATCCCGAGGTGCACGGACTCTCCGCGCTGATGGAACTGCAGTCGTCGCGGCTCGCCGCCCGTGCCGATGCCGACGGCGAGCCGATCCTCCTCGACGCGCAGGACCGAGGGCGGTGGGATGCCGCGCGCATCCGCCGCGGACTCGACGCCCTCGCGCGCGCCGACGGGCTCGCGGCCGCTGCCGGGCCGGACGCCGGTCCCGGGCCGTACGCGCTGCAGGCGGCCATCGCCGCGGAGCATGCGCGGGCGGCATCCGTCGACGACACCGACTGGAACCGCATCGCCGCCCTCTACGAGCAGCTCGGCCGCCGCACCGGCTCGCCCGTCTCCGAGCTCAACCGCGCGGTCGCCCTCAGCCGCGCGCGGGGGCCCGCCGCGGGGCTCGCCCTCCTCGACCAGCTCGAGGACGTGCCGGCGTTGCGCGGCTACCACCTCGTGCCGAGCGTGCGCGGCGACCTCTACGAGCGACAGGGCCGCGGCGACGAGGCGGCCGTCCAGTTCGAGCGTGCCGCCGCGATGACCTCGAACGAGCGCGAGCGCGCGCTGCTCATGCGTCGTGCCCGCGCCGCGCGCGGCGACGACGGCGGCGTGCCGTGAACTTCGTCCGGATCGCGGGCGCTCGCTGCGCCATGATGTGCAGATGGAACCAGCGAGGCCGAGGCCCGACCGCACCCTCATCGTGATCCTCGCCGTGATCGCCGCGCTGGCGATCGTGGCGCTGATCGTCGTGTTCACCCGCGGCGAGCCGGAACTGCTCGACGAGTCCACGCCCGAGGGCATCGTGCAGCGATACTCGGCCGCGGTGATCGAGGGCGACGAGGCTGCGGCGATCGAGCACCTCGTGCCCGAGCTCGGCGACCCCTGCGTACGCGTCGGGACCGGCCCCGTCGACGACATGCGGATCACCCTCGTCTCCACCACGGAACGCGACGACTCGGCCGACGTGCGGGTGCTCATCACCGTCACGTACGAGGGAGGAGGACTGCTCGGATCGTCGGACTACGAGGAGGAGGGCGACTTCGACCTCGTCAGGGCGGACGGCGGCTGGCTGATCGAGTCGACCCCGTGGCAGCTCGCGGTCTGCACCCCGGAGATGGTGCAGTGATGAGCGCCTCGGAGATCCCCGCCGTCCCGGCCACCGGCGGGGCGCAGCGCACCGTGCGGCGCCTCATCGTGTACACGCTCCTCGTCGCGCTGGTCACGATCACCGCCATCGGCCTGGCCGGCCTCCTCGAGCGACTGCTCGACCTCGGCACGAGGCTCGCAGTGGGCGGCACCACCGACCTGGCGCTCTCGCTCGCCTTCGCCCTCATCGGCGGGCCGCTCGCCGCGGTGCTGTGGTGGGTCGTGTGGCGCCGCCTCGCGGACGAGTCGGAGCGGTCGTCCCTCGCGTGGGGGCTGTACCTGGCGGTCATGTACACGGTGTCCCTCATCGTGTCGACGACGGCGCTGCTGGGCACCGCGGTCTCGCTCGTGAGCGGGCGGTGGCTGCCCGCTGAGTTCTCGGTCGGCGTGGTGTGGGCGGCCGTCTGGGTGTGGCATCGCTGGATGTGGCGGCATCCGCGGAAGCGCCCGGTGCGGCTGGGCACCGTGCCCGCCGTCGCCGGCTCCGTCTTCGGCCTCATCATCGGCGTCGGCGGTGCCGTGAACGCACTCGGCTCCCTGCTCGACGTGGCGATCGGTGGAACGGCTGAACGGGCGCTGACCGGCAGCCCCTGGTGGTCGGTCCCGCTCGAGGCGCTCATCTGGGCGCTCGGCGGCGGGGTGATCTGGTGGTGGCACTGGTTCCGTGACGGCACGAGGGGACTTCGCACCGGCCTCGCCGCCGTCGCGCTCGTCGTCGTGGGGGTGATGGGGTCGGGCATCCTGATGCTCGGCGGGCTCGGCACCGTGCTCCACGTGCTGCTGCGGCTGGCATTCGACCCCGGCGAGCCGGCCGGCGAGATCCTCCGTCCGCTGGGAACGGCCCTCGCGGCGGCATCCATCGGCGCGCTCGTGTGGCAGTACCACCGCCGCATCGCGGCCGAGCGATCCGACGGCACGCGCAGGGCGAGCGCGCTGGTCATGTCCGGGCTCGGCCTCGTCGCGGCCGCATCGGGAGTCGGCGTCATCCTGAACGCGACGCTCGCAACGCTGGTCAGCCCGCTCGCGGCATCCGACGACCGCGCGCTCCTCCTCGGCGGCATCAGCGCGCTGGTCGTCGGCGGACCCGTCTGGTGGCTCAGCTGGAGACCCACCCGGCAGGTCGACTCGACGGAGATCGCCGACCCCGGGCGGCGGGTGTACCTCGTCGCCGTGTTCGGAGCCAGCGCCATCGTGGCGCTCATCGCCCTGCTCGTGGTCGGGTACCGGGTGTTCGAGTTCGGACTCGATCCCGCGACGACCGCGAGCCTGATCGACCGCGTGCGCGCGCCGCTCGGCCTCCTCGTCGCCACGGTGCTCGTGTTCGGGTACCACTTCGCCGTCTGGCGCCACGACCGCTCGGTGATCGTCGCGGAGGGCCTGGCGCCGGCGCGACGCATCGGCCGCGTCATCCTCGTGACCGCCGGCGACCCCGCGGCCCTGGAGCAGGCGATCGGGAGGGCCACCGGTGCGCCGGTCAGCGTCTGGCGACGCTCGGGGGATGAGGTCGCTGCGGGTCCGGATGCCGCGGCCCTCGCCGGCGCGCTCGAGGGCGTGTCCGCCAAGCGCGTGCTCGTGCTCGCCGGTCCCGGCGACCGGATCGAGGTGGTGCGCCTGGCGGAGTGAGCGCGGACGCGGACGCGGACGCTGGCGCGGGCAAAGGCTCAGAGCGACTTGTGCAGGTGCATCGCCGCGGTGGCGTAGCCGAGGCTCTCGTAGAGGCGGATCGCGGGTTCGTTGTACGCGAACACGTTGAGCCGCATCGACGTGGCGCCCTGCGAGCGCGCGAACTCCTCGGCGAGCTGCATCGTCGCCCGTCCGAGTCCCCGGCCGCGGAACGCCTCGTGCACCGCGACGTCCCAGACGTACCAGTTCGACGCGTCCTGCATCGGGCCGATCCAGAGCCAGCCCGCCTCCTCGCCGTCGGCGACGACCGTGAAGAGGAAGTGTCCGTCGACGAGCCGGCCGTCGGGGAAGAACTGCTCCTCCGAGCTCCGCCGGGCTGCGGCCGCCTGCTCGGGGTCGTCGCCGGCCTTCAGCCTGGCCTGCTCGTAAGCCGCCATGGCCGTCGGCAGCCAGCGGGCGGTCTCGTCGTCGGATTTCGGTACGAGTCGGATGTCGGGCGTCGCCATCCGCCCATCGTGGCACGAAGCGCCGACGCATCATTGAACTAAATGGTTCAGTGTCGTAGACTGTGAGCATGGCCGCGAACGCACCCGAGAACGTCGACGAGTACATCGCGTCGTTCCCTCCGGATGTGCGCGATGTGCTGGAGCACGTGCGCGCTGCGATCCACGCCGGCGTCCCCGACGGCGACGAGAAGGTGCGCTACGGGATCGCCGCGGTCATGCTCGGCGGCCGATATGCGATTCACTTCGCGGGTTGGAAGCATCATGTGGGGCTCTACCCCGTGCCCCGATTCGACGGACCGCTCGAGGCCGAGGTCGCGCCGTTCCGAGTGAAGATCGACTCGGTGAACTTCCCCTACGCGAAGCCGGTGCCGTACGACCTCATCACGCGGATGTCGGCCGAGATCGTGCGTCTACGCCCAGCCGCGGCATCCGACGCCTGAGATCGGTTGCCTCCCGGTTCGAGAGGCCCGCGCGCGGACCCCTCGACCCGCGGTGTTCCGCCCATGCGCGAGGATGGAACGATGACGAGAACGGTGCAGGGCGCGAAGGTGCTCATCACGGGCGCGGCCGGCGGCATGGGCCGCATGTACGCGGAGCGGGCGGTCGCCGAGCACGCCGAATCCGTCACCCTGTGGGACCGCGACGCCGCGTCGCTCGCGCGCACCGCCGACGAGCTCGGTGCGATCTCGCGCGGGCGCACCGGCATCCGCTCGTACGTGGTCGACGTCGGCGACCTCGGCGCCATCGCGAAGACGGCCCAGCGCGTGCGACGGGACGTCGGCAACCCCGACGTGCTCATCAACAACGCGGGCATCGTGCGCGGCAACCGGTACTTCTGGGAGACCGACAACGGCGAGGACACCCGCCCGACCATGCAGGTCAACGCGCTCGCGCCGATGTACATCACGCGGGAGTTCATCCCCGGCATGATCGCGAACGCCTACCGCGCGTCGCGCATCGTGAACATCGCGTCGGCCGCGGGAACGATCGCGAACCCCCGGATGGCCGTCTACGCGGCATCGAAGGCCGCGCTGATCGGCTGGAGCGACTCGCTGCGGCTCGAGCTCGAACAGGCCGATCACACCAACGTGCGCGTCACGACCGTGACGCCCAGCTACATCTCGACGGGCATGTTCGCCGGGGCGAAGGGTCCGACGCTCGCCCCGATCCTCGAGCCCGAGTACGTGGTGGACCGCGTCTGGAAGGCGATGCTCGCCGGCGCACCACTCGTCGAACTCCCCTGGAGCGTCGGCCTCTCGCGCGCACTGCGCGGCCTGCTGCCCACGCGGCTGTTCGACCGTGTCGTCGGCGAGCGCTTCGGCGTCTACCGCTCGATGGAGCGGTTCACGGGGCGCGACTGAACGCGGGCGCGCACGGCGCGCGGGCGCACGCGCTGGGCCACGATCAGGAGCATCGGCACGGCGAGGCCCGCTGCAGCGATCGCGACGAGGAGTTCGGTGGTCATCCGGCGACCATAGCCTCGCAAGCTGGACGCCCGCCGCGAATCCGGGTCAGAGGCCGCGCTCGCCGAGCCAGTCGAGCAGCACGTGGGTGAACTCGTCGGGGCGCTCGACGCTGGGCAGGTGGGCCGCGTCCTGGAAGCAGAATCCGGTCGCATCGGGCAGCGCCTCGAGCAGGTGGTCGTAGTGCGACCGCGTCGCGCTGAGGTCGTACTCGCCGACCATCACGAGCACTGGTGAACGGAGGTCGCCGAGACGCCCGAACGCCGGTGGATCCAGCGGCACCATCGTGCCGTCGTCGGCCGCGTGCGCGATGTTCGGCTCGTTCAGCTCGTGCGCCCTCCGCACGAAGCCCGGGTCGAGGTCGCGCTCGAGCCGCAGGGGTCCGGCCGCCCACAGCGTGGTCTCCAACCGCACGAGCCGTCGGGCATCGACCGCCGGGTCGAGCCCGTCGAGCTCGTCGATTCGGCGATGCTCCTCGTCGGTGAGGGGGAGCTCGGGGAATCCGCTCGGCCCGGCGCCGATCGCGACGACGCCCGCGACCCGGTCGGGCGCATCGAGCGCGACATCGAGCGCGATCGTGCCGCCACGGCTCGCGCCGACCAGGGTCGCGCGATCGACGCCCAGGTGGTCGAGGACGGCGAGGGCATCTGCGCGGTTCGAGATCGGCACCGCGGGATCGTGGCGTGTGGCTCCGAAGCCACGAGGGTCGTACCGCACGACGAGGTGGGCGGCGGCGAGGGCCTCGACCTGGGCGTCCCACATGCGAAGCGTGGCGATGCCGGCGGGGATGAGGAGCAGCGCGGGCGCCGAGGCGCGCCCATCGGACTCGTAGTACAGCTCCGCTCCGGGCACCGCGAGGTGAGGCATGGTCCGAGCCTACGCAGGGATGCGGCGGCCTGGGCCCGCGGGCGGCGTGGCTCGTGCTCGCCTGCGGTCGGGGCACGCGGCATCCGGCACGCCGAGGTCGACGCTAGTCGTCGCCGCCGTTCCGGCCCTTGTCGTCGTTGCCGTTGTTGTTGCCCTTGCCCTTGTTGTCGTCGCCGCCGGGCGCGTCGTCATCGCCGTCATCGTCGTCGGTGGGCACGGTGCTCGGCTCGGGGGTGGGAGTCGGGGTGTCGGCCGCCTCGAGGTCCGCGCGCACCAACTCCATCGCCGAGCGGATCTCCTCCTCGCGCGTGGCGTCGATGGCGCCGTTCTCCGCCGCGGTCGTGACGTCGCGATCGAGCAGGGCCAGCTCCGCCAGCGCGCCCGCGTAATCGCCGGCGGCAGCACGCTCGGCGATCTGCACGACGGAATCGTGCATCGCGGCGGCGGTGCTGTCGCCCGACGCACCGCACGCGGACAGGCCGAACGTGAGGGCGACCGCGATGGCCGCGGCGGGGATCATCGCGCGCCGAGCGCGCAGGAGCCGCATCATCCGCTCACCGCCTCGTCGAGCTGCTCGAGATGCACCCCGAGCTCGCCCGGCACGCTCGGGAGCGGCTCGGGCGTGGACGTCGTCGTCGGCGCCGACAGTGCCGACGACAGGACTGCGAACACCACGGCGCCGATCGCCAGCAGCAGGCCGATCGCGATGGCCGGGCGCACCCAACGGCGCTGTCCGTCCGACGATCGTTCCCGCTCGCGGGTGCGGGTACGTCGCTCGGGTGTCGCCGTCGCGGCCGCCGGTGCCTCGAAGAACGAGCGATCGGGTGCGGTCAGCACCCTCGTGGCCGCCGTCTCGCCGTCGTCGGGCCGGGCTGCGCCGGCGCCGGCCAACGCGACCGTCGGTGCGGTCATGCCCGCCGAGGGCGACGACGTGTCGAGCTGCGTCGCGGTGACCGCGATGTCGAGGGCGGACGGCCGGTCGGCGGGCTCGCGCGACGTCATCGAACGCAGCAGCGCCACCCAGTCGGCACCGAGCGATTCGGGGAGATCGGGGTCTCGCGTCAGCCGCGCACTCGCCGCCTCGACGGCCGGCCCGGGGAAGGGGGTCTTGCCCGTGCGCGCCTCGAGCACGAGGAGTCCGAGGGAGTAGACGTCGGCGGCCGGCGTCGGCGGGCGTCCGCTGACCTGCTCGGGGCTCAGGTATCCGGGCGTGCCGACCAGCAGGCCGGTGCGGGTGAGCCGTGCGTCGTCGATCAGGCGAGCGATGCCGAAGTCGGCGAGCTTGGCGTTCCAGGTGCGGGTGGGCAGGTGCGCGGGCTCGAGGAGCACGTTCGCGGGCTTCACATCGCGGTGCACGATGCCGCGCTGGTGGATCACGTGCAGCGCCTCCGCGAGGTCGGCGAGCATGCCGGCGGCATCCGCGGGCCCGAGCGGGCCCTGTCGCAGCGTCTCGCGCAGGTCGTGCCCCTCCACGAGCTCCATCACGAGGAACTCGCGTCCGGTCGCGGGATCGCGCGAGGCGTCGTAGAGCCGCACGAGGGCCCGGTGCGAGAGGCCCGCGAGCAGCGCGGTCTCGGACTTGCGGCGCTCGGCGTCGTCGATGCCCTCCGCCGCCTCGGCGAACACCTTCACGGCGACCGGGCGCCCGCCGAGCGCGAGGTCGACGCCCCGGTAGACGCTCGCCATGCCGCCCCGCCCGATGAGGGCGTCGAGGCGGTAGCGTTCGCCGAGCGTGGCGCCGGCGAAGGAATCGCCCATCACGCTGTTCGAAGTCGTCGTCACCTGAACGAGGGTAGTCGCCTCGCCTGAGTGCCGCCCCTTCCGGTCACGGGGTTGGCTCGCGCGACCGGCGTCTGGTAGGGCCGGATGCCTCAGCCGAAGATCATCGGCAGGTCGTCGTCGGCCTGCGCGAGGGCGAGGTCGACGAGCACCGGCACGTGGTCGGAGGGCGCGGTGCCCTTGCGCTCGTTGCGGTGGATCGAGGCATCCGTGACCGCCGCGGCGAACGGCGCCGACCCCAGGATGAAGTCGATCCGCATGCCCTCATTGCGCGGGAACCGCAGCTGCTTGTAGTCCCAGTAGGTGAACAGACCCTCGGGAACCCGCGCTCGCACCACGTCGCTGACGCCCGAGTTCTCGAGGGTGAAGAATGCCTCGCGCTCTTCGGGGGAGACGTGCGTGGTCTGGCCGACCACGACCGTGGGGTCGCCGTTGTCGTAGTCGAACGGGGCGATGTTGAAGTCGCCCATGAGCGCGAACGGCACCTCGGGGTGGTCGGTGGTCTCGGCGCGCGTGTAGTCGGTGAGCGCCGCGAGCCAGTCGAGCTTGTAGGTGTAGTGCGGGTCGCCGAGCGCGCGCCCGTTGGGCACGTAGAGGCTCCACAGTCGCACGCCGTTGACGGTCGCCCCCATCGCGCGCGCCTCCTGCGGCTGGTCGGGACCCTCGAGGCCCTTCAGGAAGCCCGGCATGCCGGGGAAGCTCGTCTCGACCGACTCGATGGGCGACCGGCTGGCGATCGCCACGCCGTTCCACTGGTTGAGCCCGTGGATGGCGAGCTCGTAGCCCGCATCCTCGAACTGCGCCGCTGGGAACTGCTCAGGCGTGCACTTGATCTCCTGCATCGCGAGCACGTCGACGTCTTCGCGCACCATCCAGTCGACGACGCGGTCGACGCGGGTGCGGATCGAGTTGACGTTCCAGGTGGCGATGCGCATGCTGCAAGCCTAGGGCTGGGTTGCGACACTCTCCTGCTCGTCGGGATCGGCTGCGGAAGCCGCCGCACGGTCCTCGCCCCCGCCCTCCTTCTCGGCCTGTACGCGCGGCAGCACCACCCAGAGGAGCACGACCACGACCGCGCCCACGGCGAAGGCGATGAGGCCCGCGAGGCGCGAGACGGCGAAGTCGAACACGAAGCGTCGTCACACCGAGCACGAGGAGCGCGACGACCGCGACCTGCGCGATGAGCAGCCGGTTCCCGGTGCGCACCACGCGCTCCTTCCGCTGCTGGCGGAACAGGGCGCGGTGCAGGATGACCGGCGCGAGCCCGATCACGGTCGAGAGCCCCGCGAGCGCGACGAGCACGAGGTACAGCACGAGCTGGTACTGGTCGAGCTCGCCGAACCTCGGCTGGAAGGCGAGTGCGAGCAGGAAGCCGCCGATGAGCTGGGTGCCGGTGAGCGCGACCCGCAACTCCTGGAGGATGTCGTTCCAGTTGCGGTCGCTGCGCTCGGCGGGTGTCTCATGCCGGCCATCGAAGAACTCCGCATCGCGGCGGGGCGAGACGACGGCGGCGGCGGAGCGGTCGCCGTCGGAGGGGTCGGCGTCTGCGTCGAGGCCGGGCTGATCGGCGCCGGGGCCGGTCGGTCCGGCATGGCGGGCGTTCATGCTCGATCGTAGGCACGCGGAGGCCGAAGTGTCCAAGCCCTTGCGCTGATCGTGGTGAATGAGGCAGGGGCTAGATCGTCGAGGCGGGCACGCCCGAGGCCGTGAGGGCGGCCCCGCCGACGAACACCGCGACGACGAGCACGATGCCGACGATCGGGATCCAGAACGCGATGCGCTTCAGCACGAGCACGATCACGGACGCGATCAGGGCGAGCATGCCCACTGCGAGCGGCCCGATCATGGCGATGAGCATGCCCGTGCTCATGCGGTCGTAGTCGCACGTGATGCCGGATCCGCAGGAGTCGCCGGCGAACGCGAGGAAGAACGACAGGAACGAGGCCAGCAACGTCACGCCGATCATCACCACGAGCAGCACGATCGTCAGGATCAGGTCCCACATGATCACGGGCCGCTTCGTCGGCGCAGCGTCGGCCGCCGCGTATGACGGCTCGACGGCGCCGTACGGCCCGTCGTGAGCTGCGACCGGCGCCGCGGGTCCGTAGGGGCCGGCGAGCGGCTGGGACGGCTGCGTCGGGTCGGGCGTGCCTGATGCCTCGGACATCCGATCCCCCGATCTGCGGCCCCGCAGGACCCGCCATGGCCGAATTCTGGCAGCGCCGCACCCGATGCTGCAAGGATCGACACAGGACCGAGGGATGCGGGGTGGCCGTGAAGTTCAGCATCGAAGGCGTCGAGGGCCTGCCCGAGATCGAGCCGGGCGACGACCTCGCCGCCCTGATCGCGGGCGCGACGGAGCTCGCCGACGGCGACATCCTGGTCGTGACCTCGAAGATCGTGTCCAAGTCGGAGGGTCGCATCGTGCAGGCCCACGACCGCGAGGCCGCGATCACCGCCGAGACCGTACGCGTCGTCGCGACCCGCGAGTACGAGGGCGGGGTGACGCGCATCGTCGAGAACCGCCAGGGCATCATCGGCGCGGCCGCCGGCGTCGACGCGTCCAACGCGCCGCACGGCACGGTGCTGCTGCTGCCGGTCGATCCCGATGCCTCCGCGCGGGCGCTCGCGACCGGCATCCGTGCGCTCACCGGGGCGGTCGTCGGCGTGATCCTGTCCGACACACTCGGCCGGCCGTGGCGCGAGGGCCAGACCGACATCGCCATCGGCGCGGCGGGCGTGCACCTGTTCGACGACCTGCGCGGGTCGACGGATGCCGCGGGCAAGCCGCTCGCGGTCACGATGCCGTGCGTGGCCGACGAGCTCGCCGGCGCGGCCGAGCTCGTGAAGGGCAAGGCATGGGGCGTGCCGGTCGCCGTGGTGCGAGGCCTCGGACACTATGTCGGCGATCTCGACCTGCCCGGCGCGCGCAGCATCCAGCGGCCCGCTGAGCGCGACCTGTTCCGCATCGGGGCCGACGAGGCCTACAACGAGGGCTATCGCGACGGCTTCGACGAGTCGCAGGCCGAGGGTCCGATGGACTCTGCGGGTTGAGGAGCCCGCTCCGGCGAGCGTCTCGAAACCCGCCGCGCCGCACGACTGGGTTTCGAGACGGCACTCCGCGCCCCCTCAACCCGCTGAATCGCGCAAAGATGGTGGGGTGTCTGCGCACATCGGCTACGCCGCGATGCTCGAGCGGTTCCCGCCCGCCGAGGCGGTGGCGCTCGCCGCGCTCGCCGAGTCGCACGGCTTCCGCGGGGTCATGGCGACCGACCACTTCCAGCCGTGGGTCCCGGCACAGGGCGAGTCGTCGTTCGTGTGGAGCGTGCTCGCCGCGATCGGCGAACGCACCACGGGCGACCTCGGCCCGGGGGTGACGACGCCGACGTTCCGGATGCATCCGGCCGTCGTCGCACAGGCGAGCGCGACGCTCGCCGCCCTCTACCCCGGCCGGCACTGGCTCGGCATCGGCTCGGGCGAGGCGCTGAACGAGCACATCGTCGGGCAGTACTGGCCCGAGGCGCCCGAGCGCATCAACCGCATGTTCGAGGCGGTCGACGTGATCCGGCGGCTCTTCGCCGGCTCGATCGCCGGACGCGACGTGCGCCACAGCGGGCCCCACTTCCGGCTCGAGTCGACCCGGCTCTGGACGATGCCCGAGGTCGCGCCCGAGATCCTCGTCGCGGCATCCGGGCCGGTGACCGCCCGCCGCGCCGGCCGCAACGTCGACGGGTTCATCACGACGGGCGGCCCGACCGACCGCCTGGCCCCGTTGCTGCAGCGGTTCGCCGAGGGAGCCCGCGAGACGGGTCGCAACGCCGCGAGCATGCCGAAGGTGCTGCAGCTGCACCTCTCGTGGGCGACGACCGACGAGCAGGCGATGCGCAACGCGCTCGTCGAGTGGCCCAACGGCGGGATGCGGTTCCCCCGCAGCGACATCCGCTCGCCCTACGAGTTCGACCAGCTCGCGCGCACGGTGCGCCCAGAGGACTTCGCCGGCCGCATGGTCGTCTCGTCCGACCCCGACGTGCACCGCGCCGACATCCAGCGGCTGCTCGACCTCGGGTTCGACCGCATCTACCTGCACAACGTCGGGCGCAACCAGGCCGAGTTCCTCGAGGTGTTCGGCCGCGACGTGCTGCCCGGACTGCGCGCATGAGGGGTCGCCCCCTGCGGGTTGAGGAGGCGCGCAGCGGCGTCTCGAAACCCGCGGCGCCGGTCGAGTGGACGGTCGTGATCCCCGTGAAGGGCGCGCCCGCCGCGAAGAGCCGGCTCGCGCCCGCGGTGCCCGACGACGCGCGCGCGGTGCTCGCCCGGGCGTTCGCGCTGGACACGATCGCGGCGGCACTCGGGGCCGGCTCGGTCGCCCGCGTGCTCGTGGTGGGCGACGACGCCTCGCTCGCGGGTGACGCGGAGTTCGTTCCCGAGCCGACGGGGGAGGGTGCCGAGCGCGGCCTGCTGCCGGCGATCCGCCATGGCATCGCGCAGGCCCGCGCCGAGTCGCCGGTCGCGGTCGCGGTGCTGCTCGGCGACCTGCCGGCGCTGCGCCCCGAGGAGCTCGATCAGGCGCTCGCCGAGGCCGCGCGGCATCCGCTCGCCTTCGTGCGCGACGCCGACGGCACGGGCACCACGCTCGCGACCGCGACGCCCGGGGTGGCGTTCGAACCGCGGTTCGGCGCCGACTCCGCCGACCGGCACGCCGCGGCGGGGTTCGCCGAGCTCGCGGCATCCGCCCTGCCCGGACTCACACGCGACGTCGACACCGTCGACGGCCTCGAAACCGTGCTGCACCATGGAGTCGGCGACCACACCGCCGAAGCCGTGGCCCGGCTCGCCGACCGAAAGGGAACACCATGACGCTCACACTCGGATACAAGGCCTCCGCCGAGCAGTTCGCTCCGCGCGAGCTCGTCGAGATCGCCGTCGCGGCCGAGGGGCACGGCATGGAGTCGGTCTGGACGAGCGACCACTTCCAGCCGTGGCGACACGCCGGCGGGCACGCGCCGTTCTCGCTCGCGTGGATGGCCGCGGTCGGCGAGCGCACGTCGACCGTGAAGATCGGCACGAGCGTGATGACGCCGACGTTCCGCTACAACCCCGCGGTGCTCGCGCAGGCGTTCGCGAGCCTCGGATGCCTCTACCCCGACCGTGTCATCGCCGGATTCGGCACGGGCGAGGCCCTCAACGAGATCGCGACCGGGTTCCGCGGCGCGGGCGAGCAGGACTGGCCGGAGTTCCGCGAGCGGTTCGCCCGACTCCGCGAGGCCGTGCGGCTGATGCGCGAGCTCTGGCGTGGCGACCGCGTGAGCTTCGAGGGCGAGTACTACTCGACGCACGACGCGTCGATCTACGACGTGCCGGAGGGCGGCGTGCCCGTGTACATCGCCGCCGGCGGGCCGACCGTCGCGAAGTACGCGGGCCGCGCGGGCGACGGGTTCATCTGCACGTCGGGCAAGGGCGCCGAGCTCTACGTCGACCAGCTGATCCCCGCCGTCAAGGAGGGCGCCGAGGCGGGCAAGCGGTCGTACGACGGCCTCGACCGCATGATCGAGATCAAGGTGTCGTACGAGGAGACCGAGGAGGCCGCCCTCGAGAACACCCGGTTCTGGTCGCCGCTCTCGCTCTCGGCCGAGCAGAAGCACTCGATCCACGACCCGATCGAGATGGAGCGCGCCGCCGACGCCCTGCCGATCGATCAGATCGCGAAGCGCTGGATCGTCGGCACCGACCCCGACGACGTCGTCGCGCGGATCGGGCAGTACGTGGACTGGGGCTTCAACCACCTCGTGTTCCACGCGCCCGGACACGACCAGCGCCGGTTCCTCGAGCTGTTCGAGCGCGACCTGGCGCCGCGGCTCCGGGCGCTCCAGCCGACCGCGTAAGGCCTGACCGGTGGGGCGGGTCGTCCTGCCGGCCCGACCCGGCCCCACCGGAGCTCAGTCGGCCGGATCGACCACCAGGCCCGTGCCGCCGCCGCGGCGCACCGGTTCGGCCACGGCGGTCATGAGGCCGTCGGCGTCGACCTCGATGGCCGCCACGGCGCCGATCTCGGGCGTGGTGGTGAACTGGTGCCCGTATGGCGTGAGCATGGCCTCGAAGGCGGTGCGGAACGCCGGCTCGGCCGCGACGGCCGCCGTGTTGCGCTGGGACGCCCGCGGTGCCGCGACCGCCTCGGGCAGCGTCATGCCGAGGTCGATGCGGTTCATCAGCACCTGCGTCACGGTCGTGATGATCATCGATCCGCCGGGCGAGCCGACCACGTACCGCAACTCGCCGCCGTCGAGCACGATCGTCGGCGACATCGACGACCGCGGGCGCTTGCCGGGCTCGACGATGTTCGGGTCGGCCGGGTTGGGCACGAAGCTGAAGTCGGTGAGCTCGTTGTTCAGCAGGAACCCGCGACCCGGCACCGTCATTCCGGAGCCACCGGTCTGCTCGATCGTGAGCGTGTACGCGACCGCGTTGCCCCACTGGTCGACGACCGAGAGGTGCGTCGTCGAGACGTTCTCGGTGTCCGCTCGGTCGTCGAACGCCGCCGCAGCGCAGCCCGCCGCGTCGAGCGGCGCGGGAGCCACCGGCTTGACCGACGCGACGTCGGGGTCGATCACGCAGGCGCGGGCGTCGGCGAAGTCCTGGCTGAGCAGCGTCTCGGTCGGCACGTCCACGAACGCCGGGTCGCCGACGTAGGCGTTGCGGTCGGCGAAGGCGTGTGCGGTGGCCTCGAAGTAGAGGTGCAGGCTCTGCGCGACGTCTGCGGCCGCCAGGTCGTAGTTCTCGAGGATGTTCAGCGACTCGCCGACGGTCGTGCCGCCCGACGACGACGGCGCCATGCCGTAGATGTCGAGCCCGCGGTACTCGATGAGCGTCGGGTCCTGCTCGAGCACCTCGTAGCCGGCGAGGTCGTCGGCCGTGAGGAAGCCGGGGAACGCGGGCAGCGTCGCTGCGGGATCCGTCTGCGGGTCCTGGACGACGTCGGCGATCTCATCGGCGATCGGACCCTCGTAGAACACGTCGGTGCCCTTCAGCGCGATCTGGCGAAGCGTCATCGCGAGGTCGAGGTTCTTGAAGATCGACCCGACCTGCGGAGCGTCGCCGTTCGGCAGGAACAGGTCGGCCGTGTCGGGGAACGCCGCGAAGCGCGCCTGGTTGGCGAGCGTCTGGTCGCGGAAGGTCTGATCGACCGTGAACCCCTTGGTGGCCAACAGGATCGACGGTTCGAGCATGTCGCGCAGCGACTCGGTGCCGAACTGCTCGAGCGCGGCCTCCCAGGTCGCGAGCGTGCCCGGGACGCCGACCGACAATCCGGACGACACGGCGTCCGCGAACGGGTACGGCGTGCCGGTGGCCGGGTTGATGAACGCGTCGCTCGGCATGTCGGCCGGCGCCGTCTCGCGGCCGTCGATCGTGGTCACCTCGCCGGTCGCGGCGTCGAAGTACACGAAGTACCCGCCGCCGCCGATGCCGGCGCTGTAGGGCTCCGTCACGCCGAGCGCGGCGGCCGTGGCGACTGCGGCGTCGACCGCGTTGCCGCCATCGCGGAGCACCTCGAGGCCGACGGCGCTCGCCGACGCGTCGACGGACGACACCGCACCGCCGGACCCGACCGAGGTCGACGGAGCCGGTGGCAGTCGGGCGTCCCATCGCGAGGCTTCCCGCACGCCGGAAGCGCGGCGGTGGAGGTCGCGGATGCGGGTGCCGCAGCGGCCCCGGCCACCAGGGCCACGGATGCCACGAGTGCGACGCCCGCGGTGCGGAGCGTGGAGCGGCGACGATCGACGTAGACCATGAGATCCCCCAGACGGGTCACAAACTGCCGGTTGCCCTCACCGTAGACCCGGGTCGGTGGCCGAGGCAACGGCTGGCGTCCGGTCGGGCGATGCGCACGCGGTCGCCGCGGCATCCTGAGGGTTCGCCCCGGATCAGGCGACGGATGCCGCGAGGCGGGCGTAGCCTGAGCACATGCGCGCCCGCAACACCGGGGCGTCCCGCAGGCTCGCCCGCTGGATCCCAGCCCTCGCCGTGCCGATCGCCATCGGCGCCGCCGTCGTGCTCGTGCCGCTGCAGGCGAACGCGGCGGTCGACCTGCCCGACCTGTCGCCCGAGGAACTCCTCGAGCTCGCGGCGTCGAGCGACGTCGACGCCCTGTCGGGCACGATCGAGCAGACGTCGGAGCTCGGACTTCCCGACCTTGCGGGGCTGACCGGCGGTACGGGCGGCACCGGGGGCGGCGGTCCCGGATCGGACGCCGCCGAGGGTGGCGGCGATGACGGTGGTGACGGCGCGTCCGGTGCCGACCTCGACGACCTGCTGTCGCTCGTGACCGGGAACCACACCGCGAAGGTGTACGTCGACGGCTCGAACGCGCGCCTGCAGGTGCTCGACCGCCTCGGCGAACGCGACGTCTACGTCACGGAGGGCGAGGCCTGGATCTGGGACTCGCGCGAGCAGGCGGCCACGCACGTCACGGTGGACCGGGCCGCGCTCGAGGCGCTCGAGGCGGAGGCCGAGGCGCGCGCCGACGAGGCCCGGGCGCAGCTCGAGGCCGAGCTCGGCGCACCGCTCCCCACGCCCGACGAGGTGCTCGACGAGGCGCTGGCGAAGCTCGACGAGACCACCGATATCTCCGTCGGCACCGACGCGCGGGTGGCGGGTCGAGAGGTCTACGAGCTCGTGCTCGAGCCGCAGGACGCCGCCACGCTCGTCGGCGAGGTGTCGGTCGCGATCGACGGCGACACGGGCGTGCCGCTCGCGGCATCCGTGACCGCAGCCGGCGCCGATGAGCCGGCGTTCAGCGTCGCGTTCACCGACGTGTCGTTCGAGGCGCCGGATGCCTCGGTCTTCGCGTTCACCGCGCCCGAGGGCGCCGAGGTGACCGAGCACGAGGTGCCGATCCCGACGGTGGCCGAGCTCGAGCAGTGGAAGGCCGAGGCGGAGGCCGGTGCCGCCGTCACCGAGGGGACGCCGCGGCCGATCGTGCACGGGTCGGGCTGGTCGACGGTCGTCGAGCTGCCCGCGGGCCGAGGCCTGGCCGAGCTGGACACGGGCGACGGCGGGGATGCCGCTGAAGGCGCCGAGGGTCTCGGGGGCGACGCCTCCGCGATGCTCGACTCGCTGGCGCAGCCGGTCGAGGGAGGGCGCCTCATCTCGACGTCGCTCGTCACGGTGCTGTTCACCGACGACGGGCGCGTGTTCGCCGGCGCCGTGACGCCCGAGCACCTGCTCTCCGTCGCCTCGAGCGGTCGCTGACGGGGCGCCGGTGACCGCGCCCGCCGATCTCGCGATCGAGACGCACGGCCTCACCAAGCGCTTCCGTTCGCAGCTCGCCGTCGACGGCGTCGACCTCGCGGTGCCGCGCGGCGCCGTGTTCGGATTCCTCGGGCCCAACGGCTCGGGCAAGACCACCACGATCCGGATGCTGCTCGGGCTCGTCGCCGCGAACGCCGGCGATGCCCGCGTGCTCGGCTGCCGAGATGCCGCGGCACGTCGACTCCGTGCTGCCGCGCGTCGGCGCGCTCGTGGAGGGTCCGGCGTTCTCCCCGTACCTCTCCGGCGAGGCGAACCTGCGGCGCTTCGACGCCGCCGACCGGCATGCGCCGCGCCGCACGCGGAACGCGCGGGTGGCGGAGGCGCTCGAGCGCGTGGGACTGTCGCACGCCGCCCGCAAGAAGGTGCACGCCTACTCGCTCGGCATGAAGCAGCGGCTCGGCATCGCGAACGCGCTGCTCGTGCGACGCGAGCTGCTCGTGCTCGACGAGCCCACCAACGGCCTCGACCCGCAGGGCACCCGCGAGGTGCGCGCGCTCATCCGCTCGTTCGCCGACGACGGCACGACGGTCTTCGTGTCGAGCCACCTGCTCGCCGAGGTGGAGCAGGTCTGCTCGCACGTCGGCGTCATGAGCGCCGGGAAGCTGGTCGCCCAGGGCACGCTCGACGAGTTCCGCGACGAGGGGGAGGCGCGGGTCCTCGTTCGCACGCCCGACGTCGGGCTCGACCCGCGAGGTGCTGTCGCGAGTGCTCGGGGATCGGGGAGGTGCCGACGGCGAGGCATCCGTGACCGCTCGGATCGGCACGACACCTCCAGAGGTCGTCGTGGCCGCGCTCGTCGAGGCGGGCGTGCGCGTGCGCGGATTCGAGACCGTGCACGCCGACCTCGAGCAGCGATTCGTGGAGCTGACCGGGGAGGGGTTCGACGTTGTCCAGTGAGGCGGCCGAGACGGCCGGCCGCGAGGCACCAGCTGAGCCCTCGGCCGAGGCATCCGCTGCACCCGCTGCCGTTGCTCCCGCGGCCACGGCGGCTCGCAGGCGGCGGCACCACCTGGCTGCTCGGCTCGGAGCTGCTCACCCTCTTCCGGCGTCGTCGCACATGGGCGATGCTCGGCGCGCTGGGGCTCATCCCGATCCTCATCGGCGTCGCGATCATCGTCGCCGGGCCCGCCCCGAGCGGCCGCGGGCCGGCGTTCCTCAGCGAGATCACGAACAACGGCCTGTTCGTGGGCGTCACGGCGCTCGTCGTCGCGATCCCGCTGTTCCTGCCGCTCACGATCGGCGTCGTCGCGGGCGACACGATCGCCGGGGAGGCGAGCCACGGCACGTTGCGCTACCTGCTCATCGCGCCCGCGGGGCGCATCCGCCTGCTGCTCGTGAAGTACGCCGCCGCGGCGGCGTTCTGCGCGGTCGCGACGCTCACGGTCGTGGTCGTCGGCACGCTGGTGGGCTGGCTGCTGTTCCCCATCGGCCCCGTGACGCTGCTCTCGGGGGCCACCGTGAGCGTCGCCGAGGCCCTCGTGCGCTTCCTCGCGATCGCCGCCTACGTCACGGTCTCGCTGCTCGGGTTGTCGGCGATCGGGCTCTTCCTCTCGACGCTCACGACCGTGCCCGTCGGGGCGATGGCGGCCACGGCGATCCTCGCGGTCGTGTCGCAGATCCTCGGGGCGCTGCCGCAGCTCGAATGGCTGCATCCGTGGCTGTTCACCCACTACTGGCTGGGATTCGCCGACCTGCTGCGCGAGCCGATGGTGTGGGACACCTTCGTCGACAACGCCCTGCTGCAGGCGGGCTACCTGCTCGTGTTCGGTGCGCTCGCGATCGGGCGGTTCCTCACGAAGGACGTGCTGTCGTAGCCGGCTCCGGGCGGATGACCGCGACCGCTCACGGCGCGGCGGGCGTGCTCGACGCTGACGCGCGTCGCTCGCCGAAGCTCGGCGGGAGCACGCAGTAGTCGTAGAAGTACCGCATCGGCGCCGACTCGTCGGTGTCGTCGACGATGACGTTCGCACCCGAGTGCGGCAGCTCGTCGCCCACGAGCGTCCAGACCGAGAAGTGCCAGATCCCGCGCACGGTGTCGTTGAGGAGTCGACGGCCGTCGACGACGAGCACGGTTTCGGCGTCGCCGGCGCCGGGCAGCGTGCCGGCGCGGAACGGCTCGATCGTCTCGCGACGCAGCGTCGGCTCGTCGACCTCGCCCAACGACACGCGCACCACGGCCTGCCCGCGTCCGGTCAGCACCGCAGCGAAGTCGTCGGCGAAGCGCGCCGCGGGCCCCTCGCTCGCGCCCTCGACCGCGACGAGCCGCCGCCCGGCCCACGAGTTGTGCAGGAACTCGTCGGCGATCCACTCGAGCAGCACCTGACGGTCGGTGACCTCGTTCCTGGTGTCGGCGTTCCTGGGTCGGCGTTCATGCGCTCAAGGCTACGCCGGTGCGGATGCCGCGGGGCGGTCGCGAGCGGCGGTCGACGCATCCGCGACCTCCGAGTAGGCGATGAGCGGGCGTCCGGTCGCGGGATGCTCCAGCACCTCGGCCTCGACGCCCCAGACCTCGCGGATCAGGGCGGGCGTGAGCACGTCGGCCGGGGTGCCCGCAGCCTGCACCCGCCCGTTCGCGAGGACGATCACGTGGTCGGCATAGCTCGCCGCGAGCGACAGGTCGTGCAGCGCCGCGAGCACCGTGAGCCCGCCGCGCGCGAGTTCGCGGAGCAGGCCGAGCATCGTGAGCTGCGCGTGCACGTCGAGGTGGTTGGTCGGCTCGTCGAGCAGGAGCAGGTCGGGCTCCTGCGCGAGCGCCCGCGCGAGGTTCACGCGCTGCCGCTCGCCGCCCGACAGCGTGGCGTACTCGCGGTCGGCGAGCTCGACGAGGCCGAGGTCCTCGAGGCTCCGGCGCACGACGGCACGGTCGACGTCGCCCGGGCCGGCGAACGCTCCGAGGTACGGGGTGCGGCCGAGGGCGACGACCTCGGCGACGCGGAGGCCGGGAGCGTCGTGCACCTCCTGTTCGGCGAGCGCCAGCACGCGCGCGCGATCGCGGCGGCGCAGCGCGGCGAGATCGCGGTCGCCGAGGCGCGCCGTGCCGGCATCCGCTTGCTCGACGCCGGCGATGAGGTGCAGCAGGGTGCTCTTGCCGGCGCCGTTCGGCCCGAGCAGGGCGCCGACCGCGCCACCCGGCACGGTGCAGTCGACGTCGTCGATGATGAGGCGACGCCCGCGCGTGAAGCGGACGCGGTCGGCCCGGAGTTCGGTGCGAGCCTTGCGCGCGTCGCTCATGAGAGCCTCCGGTTGCGCAGCATGAGCACGGCGAACACCGGGCCGCCGACGAGGGCGGTGATGATGCCGACCGGGAGCTCGCGCGGGTCGAAGAGCGTGCGGGCCACGGTGTCGGCCCAGACCAGGAAGATCGCGCCGGCGAGCGCCGAGAGCGGCAGCAGCGCGCGGTGCCTCGAGCCGACGAGGAACCTCACCGCGTGCGGCAGGATCAGCCCGACGAACCCGATCGCGCCGCTCACCGCGACGAGCGCACCGGTGAGCAGGGCGGTGCCGCCGAGCAGCAGCGCGCGGCTGCGGCCGACGTGCACGCCGAGCGCGGCCGCCGCGGTGTCGCCGAAGGCGAACGCGTCGAGCGTGCGCGCGCTCGCGAACAGGGGCACGCCGACGAGAATCATGGCGCCACCGGCGATCGCGACCGAGGTCCAGTCGGTGCCGGCGAGGGAGCCGAGCAGCCAGTTGAGGATCTCGCGGTAGCTGTCACCCGTCGCGCTCCAGAAGATGACGAGGCTCGTGACCGCCCCGAACACCGACGACACCGCGAGGCCCGCCAGCACCGTGCGCGTCGGCGTGAGCGCGCCGCCGGCGTTCGCGAGTGCGAGCGTGGCGACGAGGGCGGCCAGGGCGCCCGCGAACGCCGCGAGCGGCAGCACCAGGCCGACCCCGAGCACGATCACGATCACCGCACCCACCGAGGCGCCCGACGAGAGCCCGAGCAGGTACGGGTCGGCGAGCGGATTGCGCGTCAGCGCCTGCATGACCGCGCCGCAGAGGGCGAGACCGGCGCCGACCGCCGCGGCGGTGAGCACGCGCGGCATCCGCAGCTGCCACACGATGCCGTCGCGCAGCGGCGACAGCGTCGGCTCGCCGATGCCGAGGTGCGCGAGCACGCTCGCCCACACGTCGGCCGGGCTGAGTCCCGCCGGCCCGATGGTGACGGCGACGACGACGGATGCCGCGAGCAGCACGGCGAGGCCGGCCGCCCACGCTCCCGTGCGAAGCCCGGTCGCGGTGGAGGCCGAGGGCCGAGGGGGCCGCGATGCGGCTCTCCCGGGTTCCGTGGGGGGTTCGGACTCCGAGACGCGGATGTCGTCCGCGGCTCGACCCTCGGCGGTTCGGGACATCAGTAGCCCAGCTCTCCGAGCTGGTCGACCAGCGACGCGACCGCGCCGACGTTCCGCACGCCGGCCTCGGTCGACGGGAAGTCCACGACCAGGTAGCGCTGCGCCTGCACGGCGGGCAGGGCCGCGGTGGCGGCGTTCGCCTCGAGCTTCGCGATCTTCGACTCGGCGGTGTTCCACGGCGCGTCGACGAGCACGATCACGTCGGGATCCGCGGCGACGATCGGCCTCCCAGCCCATGGACGTCCACGTGTCGTGCACGTCGGCGGCGACGTTCTCGAGCCCCGCGGCATCCATGATCATCTGCGGCGCACCGATGCCCGCTCCGACGAACGGGGTGTCGTCGCCCGACGAGTACCAGAGCGCGGTGAGCCCGTCGTCGTTCGGCTCGACGGCCTCGAGCGCGGCACGCTGGTCGGCCACCAGGTCGGCCGCGGCATCCGGGACGCCGAAGACGGCGCCGGCCTCCTCGAACTCGCGGAAGACCTCGTCGAACGTGAGCGGGTCGGGCATGTAGCCCTCGCCCTTGCACGCGGCCGGGGCGACGTAGGTGGCGACGCCGAGCTGCTCGAGGGTGGCGCGGTCGCCGGCGCCCTCGGCCGAGAGGTTCGACTCCCAGCCGGCGAACACGAGGTCGGGCTCGGCCGCGAGGGTGACCTCCTGCGAGGGCACCTTGTCGGAGAGCAGCTCGAGGTCGGATGCCGCCGCCGCGAACTCGTCGGGCACCGGCCCGTCGCTGAATGCGGTGCCGACGATGCGGTCCTCGAGGCCGAGTGCGAGCAGCAGCTCGAGCGTCGACGACTTGATGGTCACCACGCGCTCGGGCGCCGCCTCGAAGGTCACCTCGGTGCCGCAGTTGTCGATCGTGAGGGGGAACGCAGCGCTCTCGTCGATCACCGACTCGGCGTCGGCGCCCGACGACGCCGGGGACGTGCCCGCGCAGCCTGCGAGCAGGAGTGCGGCGGCCGGGACCGCGAGCACCGCGGCGAGCAGCGGACGTCGGCGCACGCGGGACGGATCGATGCGGGGAGAAACGGGCATGAGGCCTCCGGGACGGTGTGCAAGTGACATTCCGACGAGGTCGGGGACTCGCGGCCCAATCCCGGGCCACACGCGCACCGGTCAGATCCAGACCGGCGGTCGATTCCATCGTAGACCCGCGACGGATGCAGGCGTCGACGGGCAGCGACGATGGCCCCGACGAGCAGCGACTGCGGCGCCGACGCTAGGCGAGCCCGAGCATCACCGAGGCCGCGACGGCGAGCACGACGCCGGTGGCCTGCACGGCGTTGATCCGCTCGCGGAGCACGATCCAGGCGAGCAGCACGGTGGCGACCGGGTACAGGTTCACGAGCACCGCCACGACCGCGACGCTGCCCGCGTGCAGCGCGAGCATGAGCAGCACGTTGGCGCCGCCGATGAGGAGGCCGGCGGCGCCGGCGAGCATGCGGGCGCGTCGTCGGGGATCGGCCGACCGGACCCCGTCGGGGCCGAGCGGCGCGGCGCCGAGTGCCGGCGTGGCGACGAGGTGGGGCGCGAGCTCGGTCGGGTGGGCGTCGAGGACGGCGACCGCGCGCTGCATCATGGGCAGCGTACGCGCCGCGCCCACGAGGCCGAGGAGCAGCACGAAGCCGACGATGGTGTCGAGGAACACCGGCACCATTCCGGCGTCGGGGGGCGTGGCGTCGAGCGCCACGGTCGCGAAGCCGAAGCCCACGCCCGAGATCACCGCGAACACGAGCGTGCGCGGCTTCACTGCTCGAGCGCTGACCCGCCGTTCCACGCCGATGAGCACCGAGCCGATGATCGCGACACCGATCGCGATCCAGGCGATCGGCTCGAGTCGGTCGCCGACCACGAGCGCCACGACGACGGGCACGCCGGAGCTGAGGAGCGCGATGAGCGGTGTCATGAGCGAGATCGGACCGGCTGCGAGCGCGGCGGTGAACGTGAGGAAGCCCACGGCGGCCGCGACGCCTGCGAGTACGCCGCCGACGATCGCGGGCGTCGACCACACGCCGCCGACCGCCGCCACGACGACGGTGAGCACGACCGACGCGACGGCGTAGTTGATCGTCGTCGCGACGAGCACCGGGATCCGGCGCGCGGCGACGCCGGCCATGAAGTCCGCGACGCCGTAGAGCAGCGCGGCCCCGAGCGCGAGCACGACGATCAGCAGCACCGCGCCAGTCTGGCGCTGCCCGGTGACATCCGCCACCGCGCGGCTGCGACGGCTACGCGTCTCCCCGTGTCGACCGGGCCGCCGCGAGGTCGATGGCCGCGCCGGCGAGCGCGGCGGAGGTGTCGAGGTCGCGCATCCACAGGGGCACGGATGCCGCGACGAGGCCGGCCTCCTCGAGGGACGCGACCGCGGCGGCATCCGTCTCGTCGACGAGCCAGCCGTCGAGGAGGCCGCCGGCCGACCTCGCGCCGTAGTGCCGGCCGACGGCCTCGGCGGTGGTGTCGACCCCGATCGCCGGCAGGCAGGCGTCGGCCATGCCGCGCACGACCTTGCCGCCGATGATCGGCGAGACGCCGACGACCGGCGCGTGCGTCTCGAGGATCGCGTCGCGGATGCCGGGCACCGACACGATCGTGCCGATCGAGACGACCGGATTCGACGGCGCCACGAGCACGAGGTCGGCGCCGACGATCGCCTCGACGACCCCGGGCGCCGGCACCGCACGATCGATATTCCGCTGGCGGAATGCGATGGCGGGCAGTGCCGCGCGGTAGCGGGTCCACCACTCCTGGAAGTGCAGCTCGCGCTCGCCGTCGAGCACGTCGGCGTCGGCCACGAGCACGTAGCGTGTCGACCTCGGTGTCGGTCGCGGGGATGAGCCGCACGCCGAGCGGCCAGCGCGCCTGCAGGCGGGTCGCGACCTCCGACGGCGTCGCTCCCTCGCGCAGCCACGCGGTGCGCGCGAGGTGCGTGCCGAGGTCGAGGTCGCCGAGGGTGAACCACGGCCAGCCGACGCCCCACTCGCGGAGCTCGGCCGCGACCCGTTCGGTCTCGCCCGCGCGACCCCAGCCGCGCTCGGTGTCGTTGACGCCGGCGAGCGAGTACAGCAGCGAGTCGAAGTCGGGCATCAGGCGCACGCCGGCGAGCCACAGGTCGTCGCCGGTGTTCACCACGACGGTCACGGATGCCTCGGTGCCGCCGTTCCCGTCGGGCCAGCGCCGCGCGCACTCCTCGCGCAGGCCGCGCACGAAGCGCGCGCCTCCGACCCCGCCCGCGAGCACCGTGATCTGCACGCCTGCCAGACTAGGCGCTCGCCGAGGCTGCGTCGCCGAGCCAGACCAACGCGAAGGAGCGCGTGTCCCCGCTTCTCCCCGCCCGCCGCCGCCCGAGACCAGCGCCGGCACGTCACGCGCTCATCGCCTCCGCCAACTCGAACCGCGCTCGCCCGCCGAGTCGCGGTACCTGCCGCGCATCGACGTGCGGAGGCGGGATGAACCACACGGCGCTCGCCGTGGCGCGGATGCCCCATCCTTCGCGGTGCACCGTGTGGTGGCAGAAGCTGCAGAGGAGCACGCCGTTCGCGAGGTCGGTCGGACCGGCGTCGCGCTCCCACCAGTCGATGTGGTGGGCCTCGACATACGCGACGTTCTGGCCGCACGAGGCGCAGCCGCCATCGCGCTCGCCGAGGGCGAGGCGCTGAGCACGACTGAAGAGGCGGACCGCTCGTCCGAGATCGAGCGGGAGGCTCGGACCGCCGAGGACGGCGGGGATCAGTTCCGCGTCGGCGGACATGCGTCGAGCGGTGGCCGCGGAGATCGGTTGGTCGATGCCGTCGATGCGCGCATGACCGACCCCGCTGCGGAGCGTCTCGAGATCGATGCGCACCACGACCGTGGTCTTGGCGAGCGGGGTGATCGTCTGCGCGCAGCCCAGCGAGTGCCGCGCGAGCAGTGCAAGCGCGTCCGCCTGGATCTGGGGAACGGTGCGCAGGTCGTCGACGATGGGGCCCTCATCGGAGGAGGTCGGCTCGCGGCGCCGTAGGACGTCGCTCACGAGCGCCTCGATCGCGGTCTTCACGGCCGCCGCATTCTCGGGGTCGAGGCGCGCGTGCAGGTGCAGCATCCCGTGGACGTCTTCGCGCATCGTGAGCGAGCGCTCCTGCCGCAGCTCCTGCTCGCGCGGTTCGACGCCGTCCTCGTCGAGTCGTGCCTCGGCTTCGCGGACGCCGCGCATGAGGAGGTCGAGCGGCACCTGCGCCGCGAGTTCCACGAGCGCCGATTCGACGTGGTCGGCTCGAGCCGGCTCGGCCCTGACGGCCACGCGGTCGAGCATCGCCGTGATCGCGGATGCAGCATCGAGTCCGATGACGCCCTCCCCCAGGGCTGCGGCGACGTGCGGATGCCGGGAGGGAAGTCGCTCGCCACCGAACGACTGGCGATGCGCCGTCGCGTGACCAACCGCGATGAGTCGCGCCGCGTCGTGTCGAGAGGCGCCGGTGGAAGCCGCGATGAGTCGTGCTGCGTTGTGGAACCCGTGCGCCTTCGCGAGGCCGGCGTCGCCGAACTCCGGTCCGGATCGCCGTGACACCTCGGTGGCGACGCGCGCGAGCACCGCTTCGGCGTCGCGCCGCACCCGAGCGAGCAGGTCGCCGACGCGCACGAGTCCGTCGTCGCTCATCTGCTCGACCTCCGCCTGGGCGTCGCCACCGGGAGGCGACAACGCCGGCATGGCACCGGCCCACGCCGCGTGCAGCTCCTCGAGGTGTCGTCGGAGGGGGTGCAGTGGATCGTCCATGGTTCGATTCTGCACCCACCCACCGACATCCGACCGGCTCTCGAAATCGCCCTGATCGGGTACTTTGCCTGTGCAAACGGCGCCGGGAACGGTGCCTGTGGAGGACGAGTCGAATGCAAGTCCCGACATCGGGCCGGGCCGGGCCGCGGCCAACGCGCACGACGAGATCGGGCGCAAGGCCGATCGTCGAACCTCTGGCATTCCCGGCCCGACGGGTACACGATGGACGGACAGGTCCGCAGCGGCGCGGGGAGGTTTCATGAACTCGGCAGCGACTCCGACCCACCGGACGGTCGCCCTGATCGGCGGGGCGGGTTCGGGCAAGACGACGTTGGCGGAGGCCCTGCTGCTTCGAGCGGGCGAGCTCTCCAGGGCCGGCAGCGTCGAACAGGGCAGCACCGTCTGCGACCACGAGCCCGAGGAGATCGCGCGAGGCATGACCCTCGGGCTCTCGCTCGCCCTGCTGCGCTGGTCGGACCCCGACGGCGTCGAGCAGGCCCTCACCCTCGCCGATACCCCCGGACATCCCGATTTCGTCGGCGGCGTCGACACGGCGCTGTCGGTGGCGGATGTCGCGCTCGTCGCCGTGAGCGCGGTCGACGGCGTCACGGCGGGCACGAGGTTCGCGTGGGCGGCCGCCGAGGCGGCCGGCGTGCCGCGGATCGTCGTCGTCACGCAGGAGGACAAGGCCCGCGCGGACTTCCGCCGGGTGCTGGGCGAGCTGCAGGCGGCGTTCGGCGAGGGGCTGTGGGCGCTGGAGCTGCCGCTCGGCGAGGAGCAGGCGTTCCACGGGATCGCGGACGTGCTCAGCGAGCAGGCGCTCGTCTACGACGACGCCGGCCGCCACCACGATGGCCCGATGCCGGCCGAGGCGGAGGCCGAGGAGCACCGGATGCACGTCGACGTGACCGAGGAGATCGTGTCGCACGACGACGACCAGCTCGAGGCGTACCTGGATGGGAACGAGCCGTCGGCGCCGGAGCTCGAACGCACGCTCGCGCGCGAGGTGGCGACGGGTGAGGCCGTGCCCGTGGTCGTCTGCTCCGCCGTGACCGGCACCGGCGTGGACCGGGTCGCCGACCTGCTGTGCAGCCTGGCGCCGTCGTCCCTCGACCACGACAGCCGGATCATCATCGGCGGCTCCGCGGACGGCGGGGGCGGCACCGAGCACAGGGTCGCGCCGAGTCCCGACGGTGAGACGCTCGTGCACGTGTTCCGCACCGTGGCCGACCCGTTCGTCGGGCAGGTGTCGATGCTCAAGGTCCTCTCCGGCGTCGTCCGCCCGAGCGACCGGCTGCGCAACGCCACGACCGGCACCGACGAGCGCATCCACGGGCTGTTCCGGCTCCGCGGCGCCGAGCACCTGCCGGTCGACGCGCTGCGGGCCGGGGAGGTCGGCGCGGTCGCGAAGCTCACGGGATCGCCGTCGGGGTCGCTGCTCTGGTCCCGCACGAACGGCAGCGCCCGCCCCGTGGCGCTGCCGAGGCGGGAGCCGGTGTTCGCCGTGAGCCTCGCCCCCGTCTCGCAGTCCGACGACGAGAAGCTGATGTCCTCGCTCGCCCGGCTCCTCGCCGAGGACCCGACCCTCGTGATCGACCGGACCGGCGGCCACACCGTCCTGCGCGGACTCGGCGACACGCACGTCGCGGTCGCCGTCGAGCGCCTCGCCCGCGTGTTCGGCGTGCACGTGACGACGTCGCCCGCGCCCGTCGCCTACCGGGAGACCATCGCCGGGAACGCGCAGGTGGAGGGCAAGCTCAAGAAGCAGTCGGGCGGCCACGGCCAGTTCGCCGTCGTGCAGCTGCGGGTCTCGCCGCTGCCGCCGGGCGGCGGCTTCGAGTTCGTCGACTCCGTGGTGGGCGGAGCCGTTCCGCGCACGTACATCCCGGCCGTCGAGAAGGGCGCGCGCGACGCGCTCGCCGCAGGGCGGTCCGCAGGGCCATCCGGTGGTCGACGTGCGCGTGGAGCTCTACGACGGCAAGTCGCACTCGGTGGACTCCTCCGAGATGGCCTTCCGCACGGCCGCATCCATCGGGGTCAAGGCCGCGCTGGCCGAGGCGGGCACCGTGATGCTCGAGCCGGTGTCGATCGTGACGGTCACGGTCCCGGCGGAGCTGCAGGGCACCGTGCTGACCGACCTGTCCGGCCGCCGCGGGCGCGTGCACGCCACGGAGTCGACCGACGACGGCCGTGCGCGGGTGGTGGCGAACGTGCCCGAGGCGGAGCTCGCGCCAGTACGTGCTCGACCTGCGTTCGATCACCGGCGGCCAGGCGGAGCTGACCATCGCACCCGACCGGTACGCCAGGATGCCGAACGGCGTCAAGGCGTGATGGCGGCTGCCTGAGCCGGCTGCGTCAGCAGTCGGCCGGGTCAGTACCCGCCGGCCACCAGGTGCTGCGCCGCGGTCGCGAGCGCGTCGGCGACCTCGTCGGTGCCCTCGCGCACCATGCCGACGGTGACCCGCACGAACTCGCCGGGCGGGCGGGAACGCAGGCCGCCCGCGGCATCCGCCCCGTTGGCCGCAGCGGCGAGGAACGGCGTGCCCGCGGCCACCCGGATGCCCGCGGCGGCGAGCTGCACCAGCGCCGACCGCTCGCTCACGACCGGCATCCAGAGGTTGACCCCGTCGGCGGGCGCGACCGGAACCCCGCGCATCCGCAGCGCGTCGCCGAGGGCGCGCTGCCTCGTGTAGTAGCGACGACGCGCGTCGGCGACCGCGTCGAGCGACGTGCCGTCCGTGAGCAGGTCGAGCAGGATCGTCTGCAGCATCCGCGAGGTCCAGCCCGGCCCGAGCATGCGCCGCGCGGCGATGCGATCGATGAGGTCGCGCGGGCCGCCGACCGCGGCGATCCGCAGGTCTGGGCCGTGCGACTTCGAGAAGCTCCGCACGTGCACGACCTGCGCCGGCAGCCAGGTGCCGAGCGTCACGTCGCCCTCGGTGGAGATCATGCCGGAGTGGTCGTCCTCGATCACCACCACGGCGTCGCCCCCGTCGGCCGCGCGGATGACCCGCGCCAGCGCCTCGGCGCGTGCGGCCGTCATCGAGGCGCCGGTCGGGTTCTGGGCCCTGGGCTGCAGCAGCACCGCGGCGGGGCGGCGGAGCAGCGCGTTCGCGAGCGCGTCGGGACGCATCCCTGCGTCGTCGACGGCGACCGGAACGGCCTCGGCGCCGAGCAGGTCGAGCAGGTCGAGGAACGGGGGGAAGCCCGGGCTCTCGACGATCACGCGGTCGCCGTAGCGCACGACCTGGTCGAGCGTGCGCGAGATCGCGTCGAGCGCGCCGTCGACCACCATGATCGACTCGGCCGCCGACGGCCACGATGCCGCGAGCACGGCGGCGAGCCCCGGGATCACGGGTTCGGCCTGGTAGCTGCCGGTCTCGGCTCGGGCCGACACACGTGAGAGGGCGGGTCCCAGTGCGGGCAGCAGCAGCGGGTCGGGGGTGCCGCGGGAGAGGTCGAGCCGCACCGGGTCGTCGGGGGCCGCCATGCCGCGCATCCGCGGCGCGAGCCGGTTCACGGATGCCCCGCGCACGAAGCTCCCCGCCCGGCCGCGCGACTCGATCAGCCCGGCCCTGGCGAGCGCCTGCCAGGCCTGGCTGACGGTGGCGGGACTCACCGAGAGGGCCGCGGCGAGGTCGCGCACGGTCGGGAGCCGGCTGCCGGCGGCGAGTTCGCCGCCGTTCACGAGCCGCGCGATCACGCCGGCGATGCCCCGCGGGGTCGTGTCGGAGAACTCGGCGAGCGCGGTCAGCGCGGAGACATCCGCACGAAGCCCTGTCACATGAGCATTTGGCACATGAATACCTGACACGACCATTGCCTCCTCACGAAGCAAGGGACAGGATAAGTAACCACAACGTCACAGTGTGAAACAAAAGAGAAATGTTCACGCCGAACAATAACAGAACGGGTCGCGAGCCCCGTTCGGCAGTCCCCACCAGCACCTCTCGGCGTCACAGCATCGCCCGGTAGCACCTGAGCAGTCCGAGCCAGGAGCACCGAGCCGACGGCAACGGCGCCGACCGACTCAGGAGGCAACATGACGATCGTCCGAGCGGCCATCACCCAGACGACCTGGACCGGCGACAAGGAGTCCATGCTCGACAAGCACGAGCAGTTCGCCCGCGACGCCAAGGAGCAGGGCGCCCAGGTGATCTGCTTCCAGGAGCTCTTCTACGGCCCGTACTTCGGCATCACCGAGGACGTGAAGTACTACGACTTCGCCGAGCCCGCCGACGGCCCGATCGTGCAGCGGTTCGCCGCGCTCGCCAAGGAGCTCGGCATGGTGATGGTGCTGCCGATCTACGAGGAGGAGCAGCCCGGGCGTCTACTACAACACCGCGGTCGTCGTCGACGCCGACGGCACGATCCTCGGCTCGTACCGCAAGCACCACATCCCGAACCTCGACAAGTTCTGGGAGAAGTTCTACTTCCGCCCCGGCAACCTCGGCTACCCCGTGTTCCAGACCGCCGTCGGGCCGATCGGCGTGTACATCTGCTACGACCGGCACTTCCCCGAGGGCTGGCGCGAGCTGGGGCTGAACGGCGCGCAGATCGTGTTCAACCCGAACGCCACGAAGCCCGGCCTGTCGAACCGGCTGTGGGAGATCGAGCAGCCGGCCGCGGCCGCCGCGAACGGCTACTTCGTCGCCGCCGCGAACCGCGTCGGCCTCGAGGACAACGAGTACGGCGACCTCGCCGTGAACTTCTACGGCAAGAGCCAGTTCTGCGACCCGCAGGGCAACGTCGTCGGCGGCTACGGCTCGGAGGACCACGAGGAGGTCGTCGTGCGCGACCTCGACATGGACATGATCCGCGACGTGCGCAACGCCTGGCAGTTCTACCGCGACCGCCGGCCCGAGTCCTACACCTCCATCCCGAAGCCGTAGGTCTCGAGACGCGCTCCGCGCTCCTCGACCAGCAGATACGAAGGAGTACCACATGGCGACCACCCTCATCACCGGCGGCACCGTCGTGAGCGCGACCGGTCGCGCCGCCGCCGACGTCCTCGTCGACGGCGAGACGATCCGGGCCGTGCTCGAGCCCGGCAGCACCCTGCTGGGCACGGATGTCGCGGCATCCGTCGACCGTGTCATCGACGCGACCGGCAAGTACGTCATCCCCGGCGGGATCGACGCGCACACGCACATGCAGCTGCCGTTCGGCGGCACCGAGGCATCCGACACGTTCGAGACCGGCACGCGCGCGGCCGCCTGGGGCGGCACGACGTCGATCATCGACTTCGCGGTGCAGACCTACGGCCAGCGCGTCGAAGACGGCCTGGCCGCGTGGCACGAGAAGGCCGCCGGCAACTGCGCGATCGACTACGGGTTCCACCAGATCGTCGGCGACGTCAACGAGGCGTCGCTCGACGCGATGCGGCGACTGCCCGACGAGGGCGTCTCGAGCTTCAAGCTGTTCATGGCCTATCCGGGAGTCTTCTACTCGGATGACGCGCAGGTCCTGAAGGCGATGCAGGTCTCGCGTGACACCGGCATGCTCACGATGATGCACGCCGAGAACGGGCCCGCGATCGACGTGCTCGCCCAGCAGCTGGTCGACCAGCGCAAGACCGACCCGTTCTACCACGGCATCGCCCGCGCCTGGGAGATGGAGGAGGAGGCCACGCACCGCGCGATCATGCTCGCCAAGCTCACGGGCGCGCCGCTCTACGTGGTGCACGTGTCGGCGAAGCAGGCCGTGGAGCAGCTCGCGTGGGCGCGCGACAAGGGGCAGAACGTCTACGGCGAGACCTGTCCGCAGTACCTCTACCTCAGCCTCGAGGAGCAGCTCGGCGCGAAGAGCGACGAGTGGGGTGCCTTCGAAGGGGCGAAGTGGGTGTGCTCGACGCCGCTCCGCTCCCGCGAGGAGGGTCACCAGGACTCGATGTGGCGGGCCTTGCGCACGAACGACCTGCAGATGGTCTCCACCGACCACTGCCCGTTCTGCATGAAGGACCAGAAGGAACTCGGCCTCGGCGACTTCCGGAAGATCCCGAACGGCATCGGCTCGATCGAGCACCGCATGGACCTCATGTACCAGGGCGTCGTGACCGGCGAGATCACCCTCGAGCGCTGGGTGGAGCTCACGAGCACGACGCCCGCCCGCATGTTCGGCCTCGCCGGCCGGAAGGGCGTCATCCAGCCGGGCGCCGACGCCGACATCGTCGTCTACGACCCGAACGGCCACACGTCGATCGGGCTCGACCTGGATTCCTCCGGGAACCCGACGGGCCGGGCCCACCACATGAACATGGACTACTCCGCGTGGGAGGGCTTCGAGATCGACGGGCACGTCGACACCGTCCTCTCGCGCGGCAAGGTCGTGGTGGACGACGACCAGTACCTCGGCGCCAAGGGCGACGGCCGCTTCCTCAAGCGCGGCCTCAGCACGTACTCGATCTGACAAGCCTGATCTGAGCCCCAACGCCCACCCCTGAGCGGAGCACACCATGGAATTCGGAGTCGTCCTGCAGACCAACCCCCCGGCCTCGCGCACCGTGCACCTCGCCAAGCTCGCCGAGGCAGTACGGCTTCAGCACCGCGTGGACCTTCGACTCGCACCTGCTGTGGCAGGAGCCGTACGTCATCTACAGCCAGATCCTCGCCGAGACGCACCGCATCAAGGTGGGGCCGTTCGTCACGAACCCGGCCACCCGTGACTGGACCGTCACCGCGTCGATCTTCGCCACGCTCAACGAGATGTACGGCAACCGCACGGTCTGCGGCATCGGCCGGGGCGACTCGGCGGTGCGCGTGACGAACGGCAAGCCCACGGTCATCGCGGAGCTGCGCGAGTCGATCCACGTCATCCGCGAGCTCGCGAACTCCCGGCCGGTCGAGTACAAGGGATCGCAACTGCAGTTCCCGTGGTCGCGCGGCTCGGAGCTCGAGGTGTGGGTCGCCGCCTACGGACCGATGGCGCTGAAGCTCGCGGGCGAGGTCGGCGACGGGTTCATCCTGCAGCTCGCCGACCTCGACATCGCCGCGTGGATGATCAAGCACGTGCGGGATGCTGCGGAGGCCGGCGGCCGCGACCCGATGGCGATCAAGTTCTGCGTCGCCGCGCCGATGTACATCGGTGACGATTGGGCGCACATGCGCGACCAGTGCCGCTGGTTCGGCGGCATGGTCGGCAACCACGTCGCCGACATCGTCGCGAAGTACGGCACTGCGCCGACGGCTCCGGCGGCGCGTCCGCAGGCGCTCACCGACTACATCAAGGGCCGCGAGGGCTACGACTACAACGAGCACGGGCGTGCGGGCAACGTCCACACGCAGTTCGTGCCCGACGAGATCGTCGACCGGTTCTGCCTCCTCGGCACGGCCGACGAGCACATCGACGAAGCTGAAGCAGCTCGCCGAGCTCGGCGTCGACCAGTTCGCCGGGCTACCTCCAGCACGACAACAAGGAGGAGACGCTGCGGGTCTATGGCGAGACGGTGATCCCGGCGCTCTCCGAGCACATCACGGCGAAGGCATGACGAGCACCCAGACCGCGGGTCGAGGAACGGGGGAAGCCCGGGTCTCGAGGCCCGCCGGCGAGGTCTCGAGACGCCCTGCGGGCTCCTCGACGGGCAGGCGGCGACTGGCCGCCGTCGGCTGGGGCGTCGCCGGCATCCTCGCGATCGCGCTCATCTGGGAGGTCTACAAGCTGCTCGGCCCGGCCGACGGCGTGGTGATCGGCGGCGGCCCGCGTGCTGCCGCGCACCACCGACCTGGCCATGCCGCACGTGTGGGACATGCTCGGACGCCTCGCAGAGCCGGTCACGCGCTCGCCGTCGGCCCAGCCGCTCTGGGCGGTGATCGCGCTCGCCGCGCTCACGACGCTCGGCATCGCGGCCGTCGGCTGGCTCGTCGGCGTGGTCGTGGGCATCGGCCTCGCGCTCGTGATGCAGCGCTGGCGCATCGCCGAGTGGGGCCTGCTGCCCTGGATCGTCATCAGCCAGACCGTGCCGCTCATCGCGTTCGCGCCGGTCGTGAAGAGCTGGGGGTCGCGCGTCGAGATCGGCTCGTTCGAGTGGCAGGACTGGATGTCGGTCGCCCTGATCGCGAGCTACCTCGCGTTCTTCCCCATCGCCATCGGCGCCCTCAAGGGACTGCAGTCACCCGACCGCATCCACGAGGAGCTGATGCAGACGTATGCCGCCGGCTACTGGTCGACGCTCGTGAAGCTGCGCTTCCCGGCATCCGTGCCCTACCTGCTGCCGGCCCTGCGGCTCGGAGCGGCGAACGCCGTGATCGGCGCGGTCGTGGCCGAGGTGTCCACAGGCCTGCAGGGCGGCATCGGCCGCATCCTCATCCAGTTCGCCGGGCAGGCCTCCGGCGACCCCGCGAAGGCATGGGGCCCGATCTTCGGCGCCATCGTGCTCGGCCTCGTGGCCGCCGGCTCGGTCGCGCTGCTCGGCGTGATCCTCGGGAACTACCGACGAACGGAGGAATCCGCATGACCGACGAGTCGGGGTTTCGACAGGCTCAACCCGCAGAGGGGTTTCGACAGGCTCAACCCGCAGAGGGGTTTCGACAGGCTCAACCCGCAGAGGGGTTCGACAGGCTCAACCCGCAGAGGGAGTTCGACCGACGCAACCCGCAGGCAGCGGCAGCCGCCGTCGCCGCGTCGCCGCGGTCGAGGTCCGCGGCGTCGACAAGGTCTTCGAGACCGGGACCGGCCAGGTGCAGGCGCTCGACGCGATCGACCTGACCGTCGAGGCCGGCGAGTTCGTCTCGCTCATCGGCCCGAGCGGATGCGGCAAGTCCACCCTCATGCGGCTCGTCGCCGACCTCGACGAGCCCACGGGCGGCACCCTCTCGGTGTTCGGCAAGACCGCGAGGAAGGCGCGGCTCGACCAGGAGTACGGCATCGCGTTCCAGTCGGCCGGACTGCTGCCGTGGCGCACGGTCGCCGCGAACGTGGCGCTGCCGCTCGAGCTGCACGGCGTGGCATCCGCTGCTCGGACCTCGCGCGTGGCGGAGCTGCTCGAGATGGTCGGCCTCGCCGACTTCGCCGCCCGCTACCCCGACCAGCTCTCGGGCGGCATGCAGCAGCGCGTCGCGATCGCCCGGTCGCTCGCCGAGCAACCGCGGCTGCTGCTCATGGACGAGCCCTTCGGCGCGCTCGACGAGATGACGCGCGAGAAGATGCAGACCGAGCTCGTGCGCATCTCCGCCGAGACGGGCGCCGCCGTGGTGTTCGTCACGCACTCGATCCCCGAGGCGGTGTTCCTCTCCGACCGGGTCGTCGTGATGTCGCCCCGGCCGGGCCGGATCCGCGGAGATCGTGCCCATGCGCCTCGGCGCCGAGGTGGAGCGTGCGGCCCGCACGGAGGAACTCCGCGAGGAGCGCGCCTTCTTCGACATGGTCACCGCGGTGCGCGAGGCGCTGCACGGCGGGTCGCCCGTGGGCACGGGCCCGCGCGGGGTGGAGACGCGCTGATGTCGGCCGCCGCTCCCGCCGCTCCCGCCGCTCCCACCGCAGGGCGGCCGAAGGGCATGAGCCCGCGCACCGAGACGACGCTCCGCATCGTCGCGCCCATCGCCGTCGGAGTCATCGTCCTGGGCATCTGGCAGTTCCTCGTGAGCGTCGTCGGCGTCTCCGACTACCTGCTGCCGAGTCCGGCGTCGATCATCGAGGAGTTCATCGCCTACTGGCCGTCGATCGCCTCGGCGATGCTGGTCACGGGCACGAACGCCCTGATCGGCCTCGTCGTCGGGATCGATCCTCGGCATGCTCCTCGCCGCGCTCGCCGCGCGATGGCGGGCCGTCGACCAGATGAGCGCCCCCGTCGTCGCGTCGCTCGCCGTGATCCCGATCGTGGCCCTCGCCCCCGTGCTCAACTCGATGTTCGGCGCCGACAGCCAGTTCGGCCGCCAGGCGATCGCCGCGCTCGCGTCGTTCGTGCCCGTCTTCATCAACACCCTCCGCGGCTTCCGCCAGACCGAGCCCGTGCATCGCGACCTCATGAAGGCGTACGCCGCGTCGAGCGGACAGGTGCTGCGGACGCTCACGCTGCCGACGGCGCGCCCGTTCATCCTGACCGGCATCCGCATCGCCTCGTCGCTCGCGGTGATCTCCGCGCTCGTCGCCGAGTACTTCGGCGGCCCGCGTGGCGGCCTCGGCGGACTCATCTCCACGTCGGCCGCCTCGAGCGCCTACGCCCGCGCCTGGGCGTACGTCCTGGCATCCATCGCCCTCGGACTCCTCTTCTACCTCGCCACGCTCGCACTCGAACGACTCCTGCAGCGTCACACCCCGCAGGCGCGACGACGCCCCTGACGACAAGCCACCCGGGCAGCACGCCCTGGCGGAACACCGCACCACCGCACGCACCGAGGCAGTACCCCAGGAACAGCATCGAAAGGACTGACATGAACCACAGCAGACGTCGCCTCGCGACGATCGGCGGGCTCGCCCTCGCGGCCGCGCTCGCATTCACCGCATGTTCGCCGTCCGGCGGCGGATCCGGGGAGACCGAGGGCGCCGGCGACGGCGAGCTCACGCCGGTGAAGCTCCAGCTCCAGTGGCTCCCCCAGGGCCAGTTCGCCGGCTACTTCGCCGCACAGGAGCTCGGCTACTTCGAGGAGGAGGGCCTGGAGGTCGAGATCATCCCCTCGGGCGGAGACATCGTGCCGCAGGACGCGCTCGCCAACGGCGACGTGGACTACGCCATCGCGTGGGTGCCGAAGGTGCTCGGCTCGATCGAGCAGGGCGCGAACCTCACCGAGATCGCCCAGATCTTCCAGAGGTCGGGCACCCTGCAGGTGTCGTGGGCCGATTCGGGCATCGACTCGGTCGCCGACTTCGAGGGCAAGAAGATCGGCTCGTGGGGCTTCGGCAACGAGTGGGAGATCTTCGCGGCCATGGCCGACGAGGGACTCGACGCCACCACCGTGCAGATCATCACGCAGGACTTCAACATGAACGCCTTCCTGCAGGGTGACATCGACGCGGCCCAGGCGATGACCTACAACGAGTACGCGCAGCTCCTCGAGACGGTCGAACCCCGACACGGGCGAGCTCTACCAGCCCGAGGACTTCAACGTCATCAACTACGAGGACACCGAGGGCGCCATGCTCCAGGACGCGATCTGGGCCGACACCGAGCGGCTCGAGAGCGACGAGGAGTACCAGGACACGACGGTCAAGTTCCTGAAGGCCGTCGATCAAGGGGTGGATCTACGCCGCCGAGAACCCCGAGGAGGCTGTCGGAGATCACGATCGCCGCCGGCTCCGGCTGGGGACCCAGCCACGAGCTCTGGATGGTCAACGAGACCAACAAGCTCATCTGGCCGTCGCCCGACGGCATCGGCGTCATCGACGAGGCCGCGTTGGACCAGACCGTCGCGGGCGCGCTCGCCGCGGTGAACGAGTCGGGCGCCCACCTCATCACCGAGGAGCCGCCCGCCACCGCGTACGACGAACGACTAGATCCAGCAGGCGCTCGACGAGCTCGAGGGCGAGGAGCTCGACCTCACCGGCGAGGGCTGGGAGCCCATCGACGTCACCCTCGAGGAGGGCGGCAACTGATCATGTCCGCGGGTTGAGGAGCCGCGAAGCGGCGTCTCGAAACCCGGTCGCTCCGGGTCGGGTTTCGAGACGCGGCCCGAGGCCGCTCCTCGACCCGCGGGCATCACCACCGAACGAAAGGCACCGAAGCCATGACCGAGAACCTCGCCGAGGACCTCGACGAACTCGCCCGCGAGCTCGACCGCGAGCACGTGTTCCACTCCTGGTCGGCGCAGTCGCAGCTCTCGTCGCTGGTCGTCGCCAGCGGCCGCGGATGCCGCGTCTGGGACCACGCCGGGCGCGAGTACCTCGACTTCTCGAGCCAGCTCGTGAACGTCAACATCGGCCACCAGCATCCGGCCGTCGTGCAGGCGATCCGCGAGCAGGCCGAGCTGCTCACGACCATCGCGCCGTCGACCGTGAGCCTCGCCCGCGGCGAGGCCGCGAAGCGCATCGTCGAGCCATGCGCCGCCCGGCTTCCACAAGGTGTTCTTCACGAACGGCGGCGCCGACGCCAACGAGAACGCGATCCGCATGGCGCGCCTGCACACCGGCCGCGACAAGATCCTCTCGACCTACCGCTCGTACCACGGCAACACCGGCGCGGCGGTGGTCGCGACCGGCGACTGGCGGCGGATCCCCAACGAGTTCGCCGCGCGGCCACGTGCACTTCTTCGGGCCGTACCTCTACCGCTCGGAGTTCTGGGCGACGACGCCCGAGGAGGAGTCGGAGCGCGCGCTGCACCACCTGCGCCGCGTCATCGAGGCGGAGGGACCGTCGTCGATCGCGGCGATCCTCCTCGAGACCATCCCGGGCACGGCGGGCATCATGCTGCCGCCGCCCGGCTACCTCGCCGGGGTGCGCGAGCTCGCCGACCGGCACGGCATCCTGCTCATCCTCGACGAGGTGATGTGCGGCTTCGGCCGCAGTGGCCGCTGGTTCGCGTTCGACGGCTACGACGTGCGACCCGACCTCATCACCTTCGCGAAGGGCGTGAACTCCGGCTACGTGCCGGCGGGCGGCGTGATCATCTCCGACCCGATCGCGGCGACCTTCGACGACCGGGTGTTCCCGGGCGGGCTCACGTACTCGGGGCATCCGCTCGCGATGGCCTCGATCGTCGCGACGCTCGATGCGATGGCCGTCGGAGGGCATCGTCGAGAACGCCGCGCGTGATCGGCGAGACCGAGATCGGCCCGGCGCTCGCCGAGCTCGCCGAGCGGCACGCCGTGATCGGCGAGGTGCGCGGCGAGGGCGTGTTCTGGGCCATCGAGCTCGTCGCCGATCCCGACACGCGCGAGCCGCTCCCGGCGGCCGCGATGGGCCGCATCAAGTCCGCGCTCGTCGGGCGCGGGCTCCTGCCGTTCGTGCAGGACAACCGCATCCACGTGGTGCCGCCGTGCGTCGTCACGGTCGAGGAGGTCGCCGAGGCGATGCCGATCTACGATGAAGTACTGAGCACCGCACTCGAAGGAGAGGGCTGACTCATGAGCCAGACAATCCCAGAAGCACCGTCACTGACCGATACCCAGCCGCAGGTCGCCGAGACGGCCACCGTCGAGCACTGGATCGACGGGGCATCCGTCGCCGGATCGTCCGACCGCAGCGGACCCGTCTACAACCCCGCGCTCGGCGTCGAGCAGCGGCGCGTGCGCTTCGCCTCGACGGAGGACGTCGACCTCGCCGTGCAGGCCGCGGCCCGGGCGTTCCCCGCGTGGCGCGACACGTCGATCGCGAAACGCCAGCAGGTCATGTTCGCGTTCCGCGAGCTGCTGAACGCACGCACCGGCGAGCTCGCCGCGATCCTCACGAGCGAGCACGGCAAGGTGACCTCGGATGCCGCGGGCGAGATCGCGCGCGGACTCGAGGTCGTCGAGCTCGCCTGCGCCATGCCCGGCTACACGAAGGGCGAGTACTCCGAGAACGTCTCGACGGGCATCGACGTCTACACGACGCGCCAGCCCGTTGGCGTGGTCGGCATCATCAGCCCCTTCAACTTCCCGGCGATGGTGCCGCTGTGGTTCTTCCCGCTCGCGATCGCGACCGGCAACACGGTGGTGCTGAAGCCCTCCGAGAAGGACCCGAGCGCCGCCGTGTGGCTCGCGAAGCTCATGCAGGAGGCGGGCCTGCCCGACGGCGTGCTGAACGTCGTGCACGGCGACAAGGTCGCGGTCGACGCGCTGCTGCACCACCCGACCGTGCGCTCGATCTCGTTCGTGGGGTCGACGCCGATCGCGCAGTACATCTACTCGACGGCCACGGCCAACGGCAAGCGCGTGCAGGCGCTCGGCGGCGCGAAGAACCACATGCTCGTGCTGCCCGACGCCGACCTCGACCTCGCCGCCGACGCCGCCGTGAACGCGGGCTTCGGCTCCGCGGGCGAGCGCTGCATGGCGATCTCGGCGGTGCTCGCCGTCGACTCGATCGCCGACGAGTTCGTCGAGAAGGTGGCCGAGCGGATGTCGCGCCTGAAGATCGGCGACGGCACGCGCGGCTGCGACATGGGCCCGCTCATCACGCGCGAGCATCGCGACAAGGTCGCCGGCTACCTCGACGTCGCGGCATCCGACGGGGCCGACGTGGTGGTCGACGGACGCGACCCCGAGGTCGACGGCGAGCCCGAGGGCTTCTGGATGGGCCCGACCCTCGTCGACAAGGTGCCCACGTCGTCGGCCGTGTACCGAGACGAGATCTTCGGTCCGGTGCTCTCGGTCGTGCGGATCGAGGGGTACCAGGACGGCCTCGACCTCATCAACGCGAGCCGCTGGGGCAATGGCACGGCGATCTTCACGAACGACGGCGGCGCCGCCCGGCGCTTCCAGCGGGAGGTCACGGTCGGCATGGTCGGCATCAACGTGCCGATCCCGGTGCCCGTGGCGTACCACTCGTTCGGCGGCTGGAAGGACTCGTTCTTCGGCGATGCGAAGGCGTACGGCCCGCGCGGCTTCGACTTCTTCACCCAGGAGAAGGCGATCACGTCGCGCTGGCTCGACCCGAGCCACGGGGGCCTGAACCTCGGGTTCCCGCAGCACGACTGAGACGAGGCGCGGCCGGCGGGGCGGGCCGGCGCCGGAACGGGGGGCGAGATGGCGCGATCGTATGATCCCGCGTCTCGGGTTCGGCGCGCCGGTCGCCGTCGCGCTGCTGGCGCTCGCGCTGACGGGATGCATGCCCGGCGGGGCCACGCCGGCCCCGTCGGGCCCGCCCACGGCCACCTCGTCGCCCTCCGCACCGGCGGGCGGCGACGAGGCCCGTTTCCTCATCACGTGCTTCTACCCCGACGGCAGCGAGGTGGCGACGTTCACG
>CAWCWD010000029.1:0-29916 GCA_963799015.1 uncultured Actinomycetota bacterium
CCCGCTCGCCGTCGGTCGCGATGGCGGCCGCCGTGGGGAACAGGATCGTGGGGTCGTCGTCGCTGCCCGCGGGGCCGACGCGCTCGCCGAGGTCGGCGGCGAGGCGCGCGAGGGCGGTGCGCGCCGCCTTCACCGACACCTGCTGGCCGACGAGGGCCCGGAACACGAGCTCGTGCGGGTCGAGGCATCCGGGCACCCTGATGCCGGGCACCGCCGCGACGGATGCCGCGAGCCGCGGGTCGACGGCGAGGGCCGCGTCGATCGCCACGGCGTCGGCGTCGAGGTCGAACAGGCGTCGTACGCGGGCGACGAGCGGCGGCAGGTCGGCCAGGCTCGCAAGCCGTGCCTCGACGTCGATGGACGGGCGAACGGCATCTGCGCCGGCCCCGAGTCGCACGAACGCAGGGCCGCCCGGCAGCCGCAGCGTGCGCGAGTAGTGCTGCGGGCCGGCCTGCTCGACCCCGTCGAGCGCGCGGGCCGCGAGCCACGCGAACACGCCGGCCGCGTCGAATGGGGCGCGCGCGGGAAGTCGCAGGTGCACGACGCCCGCGTGCGGTTCGGTGCCGGCCGCGCCGGGCTCGAGCGCGTCGAGGCCGGGCCGGGGCCCACGGGTGCCGCGCTCGCGCAGGCGCGCGGCCATGCGCAGCTCCAGCGGGCTGCGCTCGTATACGGCGCGGATCGTGTCATTGAACTGGCGGATGCTGCCGAATCCCGACGCGAACGCGACGTCTGCCGCCGGCAGCGAGGTCGAGGTGAGCAGCGCGCGGGCGGTTTGCGCGCGGTGCGCCCGCGAGAGCGCAAGCGGCCCGGCGCCGAGCTCGGCGGTGAGCACGCGGGTGAGGTGGCGGGGCGTGTACCCGAGTCGGGCGGCGAGGCCCGGCACGCCCTCGCGCTCGACGACGCCGTCGGCGATGAGGCGCATGGCGCGTGCGGCGAGGTCGTCGCGCAGGTCCCACTCGGGAGAGCCGGGCACCGCGTCGGGCAGGCACCGCTTGCACGCACGCAGCCCGGCCTCGTGGGCGGCAGCGGCCGTGAGGTAGAAGCTGACGTTCGACGGCTTGGGGGCGACGGCCGGGCAGCTGGGGCGGCAGTAGATGCCGGTCGAGTGCACGCCCGTGATGAACTGCCCGTCGAATCGCGCGTCGCGGGCCTGCATGGCGCGGTAGCGCTCGGCGAACACCGGGTCGGCGAGCGGGTCGGCGACCGGGGCGGCGGACCTCGTGAGGGTGGCGGGCTGGGGCGTCATGCGTCCAGCCTCGCACGGGGGACCGACAACGACCAGCGGAAATCGGACATGGCTGCGTCGCTAGGGTGGAGGGATGCCGACCGACGTGCTCGCCCGCCTCCACGACGCCCTCGGGGCATCCGTCACGACCGACCCGACCGCCCTCGAGGCCACCCGCGAGGACCGCTCCGGCTGGCGGAGCGCCACTCCGCCGCTCGCGGTCGTGCACGCGGCATCCGTCGCCGACGTGCAGGCCGTCATGCGCATCGCCCACGCCACCGGCACCCCGGTCGTGCCGCGCGGAGCCGGCACCGGCCTCGCGGGCGGCGCTATCGCGAGCCCCGGCGCGATCGTGCTCGACGTCTCCCGGATGGACCGCATCCTCGAGGTCTCCGAGGCGGATGAGCTCGCCGTCGTGGAGCCCGGCGTGCTCAACGGCGACCTCAACGACGCGCTCGCCCCGCTCGGCCTGTGGTTCGCGCCCGACCCCGCGAGTCGCGCGATCTCGTCGATCGGCGGCAACATCGCCACCAACGCGGGCGGCCTGCTCTGCGCGAAGTACGGCGTGACCCGCGAGGCGGTGCTCGGGCTCGCGGTCGTGCTCGCCGACGGACGCCTGCTGCGTACCGGCCACCGCACCGTGAAGGGGGTCACCGGGTACGACCTCACCGCGCTTCTGACCGGCTCGGAGGGCACGCTCGGCGTCATCGTCGAGGCCACCGTGCGGCTGCGCCCGATCACGCCTGGCGAGGTCGTCACCGTGGCCGCGGCGTTCCCCGACGTCGCGTCGGCCGCCGCCGCGTCCGCCGCCGTCACCGCGGCACGGCTGCGGCCCGCGGTGCTCGAGCTCGTCGACGCGACCGCGCTCGGCCGTATCGCGGCGTATCTCGGCGCCGAGGCGGTCGCGGGCACCCCGCTCGAGACGGTCGCTCCGGGCGAGGCATTCCTGCTCGCCCAGAGCGACACCGACGGCGCCGCGGCCGAGGCGGCTCGGATCGCCGAGGCGTTCGCCGGTGCGGGCGGCCGGGTGACGCTGTCGACGGATGCCGCGACGGGCGAGCGACTCCTCGCCATCCGGCGGGCCATGCACCCGGCGCTCGCCGCCTCGGGCCAGGTGCTGATCGAGGACGTCGCCGTGCCCCGGTCGCGCCTGCCCGAGATGTTCCGCGCGATCGAGGAGATCGGCGCCCGCTACGGCATCGAGATCCCGACCGTCGCGCACGCCGGCGACGGCAACCTGCACCCGAACTTCGTGTTCGTCGGCGACGAGGTGCCGGCCCACGTCTGGGCGGCGGCCGACGACCTGTTCCGCACCGCCGTCGCGCTCGGGGGCACGCTCACCGGCGAGCACGGCGTGGGCATCCTGAAGCGGCGCTGGCTGGCCGACGAGCTGGGCCACGACTCCTTCGAGCTCCAGCGGGGTATCAAGGCGCTGTTCGATCCGACCGGCATCCTCAACCCCGGCGTCATGTTCCCGCCCACTGCGGGCTGAGCTGTCCGATCGATATGCTGCGCGAATGAGCTCCGTGCAGCCGCAGCCGCCCATCGGCACCCAGTGGCCCGCGCCGCCGCGGTGGTCGGCGCCGCCGCCGAAGGGCCGCGGAGCGGGCTCGTGTTCGCGACCGTCGGGATCGTGGTCGCCGGCTGCCGTCGGGTTGATCGTCGTCGGGTACCTCGCCGTCGCCCTCGGCGTGAACACGGTCGTGATCGGCACGGCGCTCGCGCTGCTCCCGCTCGTGATCGTGCTGCTGACCATCCGGTGGGTCGACCGGTGGGAGCCCGAGCCGCGCTGGGCGCTCTGGTTCGCGTTCCTCTGGGGTGCGGCGGTCTCGGTGGCGTTCGCGCTCATCGTCGACCTCGGCATCCAGCTCGCGATCGCGTTCGCCGAGTCAGGCGCCACGCTCGACGAGGCCATGCAGGCGGTGGTGCAGGCGCCGATCGTGGAGGAGACCGCCAAGGGAGTCGGCGTGCTGCTGATCTACGTCTTCTCGCGATCGCACTTCGACGGGCCGGTCGACGGGCTCGTGTACGGCGCCACGGTGGCTGCGGGATTCGCGTTCACCGAGAACATCCTCTACTTCGGCGCCGCGCTCGTCGAGGGCGGCCCGGACGAACTCGGTGCGACCTTCGTGGTGCGCGGCATCTTCTCGCCGTTCGCGCACGTGCTGTTCACGGCGTGCACGGGCATCGCGATCGGCATCGGCGCCCGCCGCGGCGGGGGTGCCGGCGTCGTGGGCTGGTTCCTGCTCGGCCTCACCGGCGCGATCCTGCTGCACGCCGCTCTGGAACGGCTCCCTCGCGTTCGCCCAGGACGCGATCGGCCTCTACTTCACGGTGCAGGTGCCCATCTTCGTGGCGGCGATCCTCCTCACCGTCTTCCTGCGGCGGGAGGAGGTCCGGGTGACCCGCACCCGGCTCGCCGAGTACGGGGCGGCCGGGTGGTTCAGCCCGGCGGAGGTGCAGCTGCTCGCCTCGTCCGCCGGTCGGCGGCAGGCGCGTGCCTGGGCGCGGGCGCAGACGCCGCCGCGCACCGCGGAGATGCGGAAGCTCATCACGGATGCCACGCACCTGGCGTTCACGCGGCAGCGGCTCGTCAGCGGCCGGGCCGAGCTGCGCGCGGCGGTCGACGAGGACGCGCTGCTGCGGGCGGTCGCCGCCGACCGCGCCGCGTTGCTGCGCTGAGCCGGGGCGTGGGGCGGGAGCGTTCGGACGCCATCGCGGCGTCGCCCTCATCGCGCCCGCGTACGATCGCCGGGGCGGCGTGCAAGATGGCCGCACTCCGTGATCGACGTCCTGATCGGCTGTGGCACGCCCGTGCCGCGCATGTCCGCAGCGGACGGCATGCTCGACGGCGCGCTCCGCTGTGCGCCCCCAGGCAGTCGTGCGAGTCGCCACCGCACGTGCTGCTCGGCTGAGCTCGAACTCGGGCACGGCCCGACGACGGATCGACGCGTCGCGCCGTTCTGGATGTCGGCGGAGCAGTTCACCTACTCGGCGGCACGCCTACCGGCGGCGGACGTGGTGCTCGGGTGAGCGGATCCTCTGGAGCCGAGAGGTGCATCCGCTCGCGGCTCATGGAGGAGTGAGACCGCCCCGCACAAGGAAACTCGCCGCCCTGTGGTGTGGCACTGCCGACATCTCTACCAGGCGACGAGTTCTCGGATTCCAGAGTGCGTGATGTTCGCAGTCAGCGCAAGAGGGGAGTGGACGGTTGTCCGCGAGCGCCGTCTCCGTTTTGATGGAACCCATGACTGACACCAACAGCAAGCCCGAGGTCGACGCCCCCGAGGGGCCGGCCCCCGTCGAGCTCGTCATCGAGGACCTCGTCGTGGGCGACGGCGCCGAGGCCACGCCGGGCTCGACCGTCGACGTGCACTACCTCGGCGTCGAGTACGACACCGGCGACGAGTTCGACTCGTCGTGGAGCCGCGGCCAGTCCATCAACTTCCCGCTGCAGGCGCTCATCGCCGGCTGGCAGGAGGGCATCCCCGGCATGAAGGTCGGCGGGCGCCGGCAGCTCATCGTGCCCCCGCAGAAGGCCTACGGCCCCGCGGGCGGCGGCCACCAGCTCTCCGGCAAGACGCTGATCTTCGTGATCGACCTGCTCGGCGTGAGCTGAGCGCTCCGCATCGGACACCGAGGCCGGTGGGCGCGAGCCCGCCGGCCTTCGTCGTGCCGGCAGGCACGCGAGCGGATGCCGCGGCCGGGGGCCGGGGAGCGGTCAGTGCTTCGGCTCCCGAGGTGATGGCGCCGGGGTCGGCGCTGTAGGCGGTCGCCGGCCGCCGGATGCCGCGGCGGCGGGGCGGCCGCGCTCGGGCTCGGTGGTCTCCTGCACGCGATCGACCAGCCGGCGCCACGGGCCGATGAGCTGCCGTTCGGCGAGCGTCGCCTCGTGCGGTGCGCAGCGGATCCGGTAGACGAACCGATCAGGCTCAGGTGGCGCGGGCGGGGGCTGGCTCCACGGGATCGCCTCGATGAGGAGGTACCAGTCGTCGGCGTCGGGCTGCTCCTCGACGCGCACCTCCCAGGTGAGCCGCAGGCCCGCCAGGCCGCCGCTCCGCGACACGATGACGTCCATGCCCGCGATGGTACTCCGGCGCTGCACGGGCGCGCAGGGGCGGATGCGCCGGTCAGGCGGCCGGAGGAACCTCGATCCCGACGGACGCCCACCCGCCGGCGATCGCGCGTGCCTCGCGTGAGGCGCGCCCGTATCGCGCCTGGGCCGCGCGCACCGTTTCGGCGGCGAAGGTGTGGAAGTCGGTGTCGGGGCGCAGTCGGCCGGAGGTCAGCACGTCGTACCAGACCCGGCCGGCGTGCTCCCAGGCGAACCCGCCGAGCTCGACCGCGGCCAGCGCGAACGCCCGGTTGGGGATGCCCGAGTTCAGGTGCACGCCGCCGTTGTCGTCGTCGGTGTGGATGTAACGGTCGAAGTGATCGGGCTGCGGGTCCTTGCCGAGGAGGTCGTCGTCGTAGGCGGTGCCCGGCTCCTTCATCGAGCGGATGGCGCGGCCCTCGACCTCGTCGGTGAACACGCCCTCGCCGATGAGCCAGGTCGCGGACTCGGCATCCTGCCCCATCGCGTACTGCTCGACGAGGGCGCCGAACACGTCGGAGACATGTTCGTTGAGCGCGCCCGACTCGCCCTGGTAGCGCAGGCGTGCGGTGCGCTCGGTCATCCCATGGGCGAGCTCGTGGCCGATCACGCTGATCGACTGCGTGAATCCGCGGAACACCTCGCCGTCGCCGTCGCCGAACACCATGCGCTCGCCGTCCCAGAAGGCGTTGTCGTAGCGGTCGCCGTAGTGCACGGTCGCCTCGAGCGGCATGCCGGCGCCGTCGATCGAGTCGCGGGCGAACACGCGCGCGAACATCTCGAAGGTGTCGCCGAGCCCGTCGTAGGCCTGGTCGACCGCCACGTCGCCGCTGGCCGGTTGTCCCTCGCGCCGCACGAGCCGGCCGGGCAGCTTGTCGTCGCCCTCGGCGTCGGAGATGCGCCGGTCGGGCTGCGGGGCCGTGCCCGGCGCGGCAGCCGGGCGCTCGTCGCGCACCGGGTGCTCGGGGGCCATGAACGACGGCAGCTCGCCGGCGGACCGCCACTCGCGCAGGGGCGCGTCGCGCATGAGGGAGCGGCGTGCGGCCTCCGCTGCCGCGTCGAACCGCGGGTCGTCGATCCGGGCGATGCGCGCCAGCAGGTAGGGCGGCACGATCGTCGGGTGCGGCGACGGATGGGTGTAGGGCCGGGGCATCCGCGTCATGCACCGATCGTGACACGTCCGGCCGACAGCCGCGCGCCCACGCGCCGCGTCGGCGCGCCCCGAGTCGACGCGGGAACCACTTGCCGCCGGCATCCGCCCTTGCCAAGCTTGGGAGGTGTCCACCGCCGCCCTCGCAGCACCTCCCGAGGTCCGCACGCATCCCATCGGGCTGCTGCCGGCCGTGCTCGTGTGCGGTGCGGCGGTGCTGCTCTTCGGCTTCATGGTTCCCGTGGCGGGCTACGCGCTGCTCGTCGTGGGACTCGTCGTCGCGTGGCTCACCGACCGCTCGGGCCGCACGAGCCGTCTCCTGCCCGACCTCGCGCTCATCGCACTCGGCCAGGCGATCATCTCGACCATCTCGGTCGCGGCCGACATCAGCTACGGCAACATGCTGCTCATGGGCACCGTGCTCGGGCTCGCGGTGGTCGTGCCGTACGTGATCTCGCGGTTCGTGTTCCGCGACCGCGTCATCCGCTTCCCGTGGCGCACCGGCAGGCGGTGGACCCGCGTGCAGTGGGCGTACCTGCTGCTGGTGCTCGTCCTCGGCTGGGCGATCCTGCCGTTCTACTTCATCACCTCGGGCGTCTACACGAACTGGCCGACGGTGACCGCACCCGACGAGATCGCCCGCCTGTTCGTCGGCGTCAACGCCGTCGGCACCTGGGACGAGCTGTTCTTCATCTGCACGGTGTTCGCGCTGCTGCGCCGGCACTTCCCGGTCTGGCAGGCGAACCTGCTGCAGACGATCGTGTTCGTGTCGTTCCTGTGGGAGCTCGGCTACCAGTCGTGGGGGCCGCTCCTCACCATCCCGTTCGCGCTGCTGCAGGGCTACACGTTCAAGCTCACGAAGTCGCTCACGTACGTGCTCGTCGTGCACCTGCTGTTCGACGCCATCGTGTTCTCGGTCATCGTGTACGCGCACAACGGCTGGCCGGCGATCTTCCTGCTGGCGCCGTAGCCGATCGCCGGGGACGGCTGCTGGCGGCGCGCGTGAGCGGGCACGGCCGATTCAACCACCGCCGCGCGTCGCGAGGACCCGCTGCGGCATCCGCCTGCTCGGCGCCGCTACTTCAGCTGCCCGCGGATCTCTCCCGGCTGGTTGTTCGCGTTGTGCACGTTGACGTAGTAGGCACCGGGGTCCGCCTCGATAGCGGCCAGGAGCATCGCGTCGGCCGTCGTGCACGCCGAGACCTCGAAGCTCGTCTGCGCAGGCACGGCCAGCGGGATCACGACGGGGCCCGGGACATTCCGCGGCGCGACGTGGACGTGGGCGGCGGTCGCCGGGGCGGAGAGCCCCGAGACCTCGAGCGTGTAGCAGAACTCGGTGCCGTCGATCTCGTAGCTGAACGAGCCGTGTGCGCCGAAGCGTTCGGCGCGGGTGCCTCCTGTCCGCCGTTGAGCGGGATGGCGGGTGAGCCCTGTGCGGCGCCGGCGCCGGCGAAGGTGAACGCGGCGATGGCGGCGAGCGTCAGCGCAGCGGTTCTCGCGCGCTTCTTCGTAATCATGATGATTTGCTCACTTTCTCGGGTCATCCCGCACGCTACGCCGACGCCCGGGAGGGCACAAGGGGGGTCGGCACGTGGGTGACAGGGGCGGCGGCACCGACGCGGCATCCGGCCGTTCAGGACTCGACGGACTCGACGGATGCCCCGTGGTCGGCGAGCCAGTCCAGGAGCACGGTCACGTGGTTCACCTGCTCGTCGCGCGCGGCGAAGACGAGCGTGACGCGATCGTGCTCGCGACCGGCCTCGAGCAGTGCCGTCGTGGCGGGGTTGTCGTCGAGCTCCTCGCGGTAGCGGGCCGCGAACTCCTCGAAGCGCTCGCGGTGGTGGTGCCACTCGGTGCGGAGCTCGGGGGAGGGTGCGGCATCCTTCGCCCACTCGTCCAGCTCGGCGCGCTCCTTCTTCACGCCACGCGGCCACAGCCGGTCGACGAGCACCCGGTAGCCGTCGGATGGCTCGGCCGGTTCGTACACGCGCTTCATCGTGAACCCCATGGCGCCAGTCTGCCCCCGACCCGAACCCGGGCAATCGATCGTGGGCGCCCGGCTATGCGGCGACCGTGTGCGCCGTGCGCGCCGCTCGATCCGCGACGATCTGCTGCACGGCGGCGCGGCCCGCCCGGTTCGCGCCCACCGTGGACTGCGACGGACCGTAGCCGATGAGGAACAGCCGCGGCTCGTCGAGCGAGCGCGTGTCGGCCACGCGGATGCCGCCCTCCGGCGTGCGCAGCTGCAGGGGAGCGAGGTGGTCGAGGGCGGGCCGGAACCCGGTCGCCCAGAGGATCGACGTCGGCCTCGATGAACGAGCCGTCGGGCATGCGCACGCCGTGCTCCTCGGTCGAAGCGAACATCGGATGCCGCACCAGCACGCCGCGCTCCTGCGCCGCCCGCGCCCACGGCGTCCAGTGCATGCCGGTGACCGCGATCACGCTGCCGGGCGGCAGCCCCTGGCGGACGCGCGCCTCGACGCCCGCGATCGCCGCCGTCCGCGCGGGGAGGTCGAAGTCCTCCTCGACCCAGTCGCGGTTCGCGCCGGGTCATCCAGACCGTGTCGGCGACGTGGGAGATCTCGTCGAGCAGCTGCACCGCGGAGATGCCCGCGCCGACGATGATCACCCGCTGCCCGGCGAACTCGTCGGCCGACACGTAGTCGGCGACATGCAGCTGGCGACCGCGGAACCGTTCGATCCCGGGTAGTACGGGCGGAACGGGCGAGTCCACGTGCCGGTGGCGTTGATGACGTAGCGGGCGGCCCACGTGCCGCGGTCGGTCTCGACCAGCAGGCGCCCATCGGGGTCGTCGTCGGCGCGACGGACGCGCCCGCACGGAGACGGGCCGCTGCACGTCGAGGTCGAAGTCGCCCCTCGTAGTCGGCGAAGTACGGCGGCAGCGCGTCGCGGCTCGACATCGCGCGGGTCCGCCGGCGGCACGGGGTAGCCCGGGCAGCTCGTGGATGCCGTTCACCGTGGCCATGCGCAGGGACGCCCAGCGGTGCTGCCAGGCTCCGCCCGGCGCCGCGTTCGCGTCGAGCACGACGAACGTCTCGGTGCGTTCGGGTCGCGCGTGACCGGCGTGAACCCGCGGCGCTGCAGGTGGTACGCGGCCGACAGACCGGCCTGGCCCGCGCCGATGACGGCGACTTCCACCTCGGTTGCATCCACATGCATGCGAACCCCGGTGCCGGGCCGGATATTCCGGGCCCCGATAGGCTCGCCGCATGCGCGCGGTGCGGTACGAGCGGTACGGCGGGCCCGAGCGCCTGCACCTGGTCGAGCTGCCGACGCCGGAGGCCGGGCCCGGCGAGGTGCACGTGCGGGTCGGCGCCGCGTCACTGAACTCGTGGGACTGGGACCTCCTGCGGGGCCGGCCGATGATCGCCCGCCTCGGCGGGCTGTTCCGGCCGCGCCTGCCGGTGCTCGGTGCGGACGTCGCGGGCGAGGTCGTCGCCGTCGGCGACGGCGTCACGGAATTCGTGGTCGGCGACCGCGTGCACGGCGACCTGTCGAGCGCCGGCTGGGGCGGCTTCGCCGAGTTCGTCGCCGCACCGGCGTCGGCCTTCCGGCGCATCCCCGACGCGATCGGCTTCGTCGACGCGGCCGCGCTCCCGCAGGCGGGTGGCCTCGCACTGCAGGGGCTGCGGCTGGCGCGCGTCGGCGAGGGCGACCACGTGCTCGTGAACGGCGCAGGCGGGGGAGCAGGCACGCTCGCCGTGCAGCTCGTCCGTCGCGCGGGCGCCACGGTGACGGCGGTCGACCGGGCCGACAAGCTCGAGCTCCTGATGCGGCTCGGCGCGACCCGGGCGATCGACCTCGCCGATCCGACAGCCGCCGAGCCGCCCGACGGCGGCTACGACGCGATCATCGAGCTCGTCGCGCGCCGCCGCCTGCGGGACTATCGCGACATGCTCGCCCCGCAGGGCCGGTTCGTGATCATCGGGGGACGCATGCGCGTGATCTTCGCCACGCTCGCCTTCGGCGCCGCCATGGGCCGCGACGGCCGGTCGTACCGGGTGCTCGCCGCGCGCGCGAACGAGGGCCTCGAGGAGCTCGACGCCATGGTCGCGGCAGGGGAGGTGCATCCGGTGATCGATGCCGTGCTGCCGCTCGCCGGCGTTCCCGAGGCGCTGCGACGGATCGGCGCGGGCGACGTGCACGGCAAGCTCGTCATCGACCCGACACGGTGAGCGGCAGGCGGCGCTCGCCTCCGCGAAAACGCCCCGAACCTCAGGGCTTGCGGCCCCTGCGCAGGCCGAACACGACGAGCGCGATGCCGGCCACCGCGATGATCGGTCCGAGGATCGCCCAGAGGGTGGAGCCGGTCATCGCGCTGCCGCCGATGACTCCGAGGCCCTGGAGGGTGAAGATCGCGCCGAGCAGGGCGACGACGACGCCGACCGTGACGAGAACTGCCTTGGCCATGTGTGGTCTCCTTCGTGCTGGTCGGTGAGCGCGGCCGCCCGCGGGTCGGTCCCGAGCGCACGGTCCACGCCCATTCTTGCGCCGGTCTTCGCCTCTTGGGAGTCCGGGTTCGGGTGCGGTCCTCGCGCCGATCGCGTGCGTCGGCCACGCGGCATCCGCTCTGGTAGAGTCGTGAGGTTGCCGTGATAATCGGCCGCGCATGAAGAGAGCCCAGGCATTCGGCCCCGGGCAGCGCGCAACGAAGAGAAAGGGGATCCCATCTATGGCACTTGAAGCTGATGTCAAGAAGGCGATCATCGAAGAGTACGCGACCCACCCCGGTGACACTGGATCCCCCGAGGTCCAGATCGCGCTCCTCACGAAGCGAATCAAGGACCTCACCGAGCACCTGAAGGAGCACAAGCACGACCACCACTCGCGTCGTGGCCTGCTCCTCCTCGTCGGTCAGCGTCGTCGTCTGCTCGGCTACCTCGCCGACGTCGACATCAACCGCTACCGTTCGCTCATCGAGCGTCTCGGCCTGCGTCGCTAGTCGGCTCTCGACGACACCGCGAACTTCTTGCGAAGGCCCCCACTGCGTGCATGCACGCGGAGGGGGCCTTCGTCATTCCCGAACGGATGCCGCGAGCAGCCGTCGTCACTCGACGATCGCCATCTCGTGGGGCGTCCGGTTGAGCCGGCGCCCGCCCTCGGCTGTGACCGTGACGATGTCCTCGATGCGCACGCCGAACCGCGCCGGGAGGTAGATGCCCGGCTCGATCGAGAAGCACATGCCGGGCTGCATGGGCTGACGTTCGCCCTCGACCATGTACGGCGGTTCGTGCGTGGTGAGCCCGATGCCGTGGCCGACGCGGTGGATGAAGTACTCCCCATAGCCGGCCTCGGTGATCACGGCGCGCGCGGCGCGGTCGATCTCCTGGCACTCGACGCCCGGCCGGACCGCCTCGAACCCCGCCTGCTGGGCGCGGCGCACGATCTCGTGCACCTCGCGCTCCTCGTCGGTGGGCTCGCCGACATGAACCGTGCGGGTCGTGTCCGATCCGTAGCCGTGCTTGAGGCCGCCGAAGTCGAGCACCACCATGTCGCCGTGCTGGATCACGCGGTCGCCCATCTCGTGGTGCGGGTTCGCGCCGTTGGGACCCGAGCCGACGACGGTGAAGTCGACCTGCGAGTGCCCGAATCGGCGGAGGAGGGCCGCCAGGTCGGTGCCGATGTCGGTTCGCTCCGGCCGGCGAAGCGGACCTCAGGATCTCCCCGTATGCCGCGTCGGCCGCCGCGCCGGCCGCGGCCAGCCGCTCGAGTTCGTCGTCGTCCTTGATGGCGCGCAGCATCGGGAGTGCGGTCGTCATGGACACGTACGAGGTGTCGGGAAGCTGTCCCTGCAGCCCGAGCAGGTGCATCGCCCACGCCGAGTCGGAGAGCGCGTAGCGCCCCGGCCCGAGGAGTCGCGCGGTCGCCTCGTAGGGATCGCTGCCGTCGGCCCAGTCCGCGAGCCGGAAGACGGAGGCGCCGGGTGTCTCCTCCGCGTCGGGCCGCTCGAGCCTCGGGACGATCATGGTGGGTTCGCCGTCGACAGGGACGACCAGCATGGTGATGCGTTCGGTGATGGCGACGGGCGCGTAACCGGTGAGGTAGAGCAGGTCGGGTCCCGGGGTGAGCAGCAGGCCCGGTAAGTCCCGCCGCTTCTGCAGAGCGCGCCGCTCGCTGCAGCCTCGCGGCGAAGTCCGCGGCGGTGAACGGGGCGGGATCGGCCTGCGTCGTCGGATCAGTCATCAGAGCCTCCTCGCCGGAGGCCGCGTCCGACCGTGGACGGCGCCGATGATCCAGAATCTACCCCGGTCCAGTCGCTCCGTGGGGCCTGCTCACGCGGTGCGCGCCCGATAGGCACGCACCGCCATCCGGTTGCCGCACCGCGTGCTGCAGAACCGCCGCGACGCGTTCTTCGAGAGGTCGACGTAGAGGGTCTCGCAGTCGTCGGCGTCGCAGACCCGCAGTCGGTCCATCTGGTCGGAGCGGATGACGTCGACGAAGGCCATGGCCGCCTCGACGAGGATGCGTCCGGCGAGCGGTGCGTCGAGCTCGGTCGCATGGATGTGCCAGTCGATGTCGTCGTGGCGCACGAGCCGGGGCAGGGCCCGCGCCTCGGCGAGGAGCTCGTTGACGGCCGCGGCCGCGTCGTCGCGATCGAGGAGCCAGAGGTCGCGCAGGCGGGCGCGCGCATCGCGCACCTCGTCGAGCTCCGCGCGTCGCCGTCGCGGCGGCCCGAGTACTTCCAGGCATCGAGCAGCGCCGCCAGCTGCGCCGGGGTCGTCAGCTCGTCGTCGCCCGAATCGGATGCCTCGGGGGTCGTGTCGGCGAGCGCCGCCACGAAGCCCAGCGCCGCCTCCGTGTCATGGGTGAAAAACATTTGACTCCTGACGCATCGGTCCACTACTGTCATGAGTATAACGAGTTTCGGGCATGACATGCCTCCGACTCGCCAACGGACGGAGGAGCGCCGGATGCGTGGTTCACGCGGCATCATCGGAATCCTGCTCGGCCTCGCGGCCGGCCTCGCGTTCGGCGCGGGCGGCGCGATCGTGAAGCCGCTGCTCGAGTCGGGATGGTCGCCCGGCGCCGCGGTGTTCTTCCGCGTGACGGTCGCCGCGCTGCTCCTGGCGGTCCCCGGCCTCATCGCCCTGAGGTTCGACCTGCGTCCGCTGTGGCGGGCGAAGTGGACCGTGCTGATCTACGCGGTCATCGCCGTCGCCGGCGTGCAACTGGCCTTCTACACGGCGATCGCGCGGATCCCGGTGAGCACCGCGCTGCTCATCGAGTACCTCGCGCCGGTCGCGCTCGTGGCGTTCGCCTGGGCGCGCTCGCGCCGCGCGCCGCAACTCGTCGTGCTCGCCGGCTCGGTCGTCGCGATCGCCGGGTTGGTGCTCGTGATCGGACCGGCCGGCGGCGCCCTCGACCCCTTCGGCGTCGTCATCGCGGCGGTCGCGATGCTCGGCGTCGCGGTCTACTACGTACTCGGCGAGCGAGCCGACGTCGGCGTGCCCCCTTCGCCCTCGCCGCGGTCGGATGCCTCCTCGGCGCGCTCGTGCTCGGTGGCGCGGGGCTCACGGGGCTCGTGCCCTTCGAGGCCGAGTTCACCGACGTCGCGTTCTTCGGCGGCACCGCCCCGTGGTGGGTGCCGGTGCTCATGGTCGGCGCGATCTCCACCGCGTTCGCATACGTGGCCGGCATCCAGGCGATCCGCCTGCTCGGCACCCGGCTCTCGTCGTTCCTCGGCCTCTCCGAGGTGGTTTTCGCGGCGATCGTGGCGTGGGCGCTCCTCGGCGAGGCGATCGGACCGGTGCAACTGCTCGGCGGGCTGCTCATCCTCGGCGGAATCGTGCTGGTCCGCCTCGAGCGTCGCTCGGCCGACCGGGCGGCGAAGGCCCTCGAGGTCGACGTCGTGCCCGTGCCCGACGGTCCGATGCCTGCCGCCGTTCGGCCCGCGGACGCGTCGTAGACTCGCGCCATGCGATTCGGCATCGTCATCCTGCCCCAGTACGACTGGCCGGAGGCCGCCCGCCGCTGGCGCGGCGCCGAGGACTACGGCTTCGATCACGCGTGGACGTACGACCATCTCTCGTGGCGCGGGCTCGCGGGCGAGCGTTGGCACGCCACGGTGCCGACCCTGACGGCGGCCGCGACCGTCACCAGTCGCATCGGGCTCGGCACCTTCGTCGCGTCGCCGAACTTCCGGCATCCGGTACCGTTCGCCAAGGACATCGCGACCATCGACCAGGTCTCAGGCGGCCGCCTGCTGCTCGGCGTCGGATCGGGTGGCACCGGCTTCGACGCCTACGTGCTCGGCCAAGCCGAGCTCACGCCCCGCCAGCGCTTCGCCCGCTTCGCCGAGTTCGCCGAGGCGCTCGACCTGCTGCTGCGCTTCGAGACCGCCGGGCTCCGGCGGCATCTCGTTCGAAGGGGAGTGGTTCACCGCGTCGGGCGCGCGCATGGTCGGCGAGCCGTCGCAGCATCCGCGGATGCCGCTGCTCCTCGCCGCCGACGGGCCCAAGGGGCTGGCGCTCGCGACGCGCATCGCCGACGGCTGGGTCACGACCGCCGGCGCCGACGACGACACCGAGGCGTGGTGGCGCACGGCCGGCGAGCTCATCCGCCGGTTGGACGACGCCTGCGCCGGTGCCGGGCGCGACCCCGCCACCATGAGTCGCACGCTCTCGCTCGACGCGGAGGCGCGCTACAGCCTCGCGAGCGTCGACGCGTTCGAGGAGGCCGTCGGCCGGGCCGCCGAGCTCGGGTACACCGACGTGGTCTCGCACTGGCCGCGCGAGCACGGCCTCTACGCCGGTGACGACGCCGTGCTCGACGAGGTGGCCGCCCGCCTCCCGACGCTTCGCTGACGCCGGGCTGGGTCGAGGCCGTGCGTCACCGGGCGCACTGCGCCGGGCGATGCTGCGCCGGACGATAGCCTGATTGCCATGCCCGCGCCCCGCTCGAAGCCCCTGCTCGCCTGGGAACCACTCCCGTTCCTGGTGCTGGTGGGGCTGCTCCTGCTCACGGGCTTCATCCGCCCCGACGGCCCGCTCGTGCCGTTCGCGCTCCTGGTGCTGCTCGTGGTCGCCGCGCTCGCCTGGCTGGTTTTCTCGCTGGTCCAGGCGAGCCGTCGCACGAACCCCGACCAGTGGGGCGACCTCGCGACGCTCGACGGACTCGACGTCGTCGACGCGCCCCGGCGCGAGCGCGCCGTGCGCACGGTCGTACCCGTCGAGGACGCCACCCGACACCAGCCCGCCATCGAGCTCGCGCGCCTGTACGGCGGCACCGAGCAGCAGGCGGTGCTCGTGCCCCGCGCGAGCCGCTGGCTCTCGCGACGGTACCGTGTCGGCGTGCAGCTCGTCGGCGGTGATCGCCCGCGGCACGCGGGCTTCGTCGGCCCGGCCGCTGGGGAGCGCTGGGTCGAACTGCTCGACGGGATGCGCGTGCGCGGCAGCTTCGTCCGAGTGCCCGCCATCGTGGTCGGCGCCTCGCGCCCCTACCGTGTCGAGCTCGACCTCAGCGGCCTGGAGGCACTCGAGACGCCGGAGGAGTGACGGAGCGTCGCGGAATCCCGCCGTCGATGGTCCGCGCTCGGCCTCGGTGACCTGCGACGAGGCGACCGCCTGCTCGGCCTCCTGGCGTGCCAGGTCGGCGCGCACGCCGTCCATGTCGAGCGCACGCACCTGCGAGATCAGGTCGTCGAGCATCGGCCTGGGCAGGGCGCCGGCCTGCGCGAACACGCCGATGCCGTCCTTGAACGCCATGATCGTCGGGATCGACGTGATGTTCATGGCGGCCGCGAGCTGCTGCTGGTCCTCCGTGTCGACCTTCGCGAACGTCAGGTCGGGGTTGGACTCGGACGCCGCCTCGTAGTTGGGAGCGAACTGCAGGCACGGACCGCACCATCCCGCCCAGAAGTCGACGAAGACGGTGCCGCCGTCGAGGATGGTCTGCTCGAAGTTCTCAAGGGTCAGCGCCACGGTAGCCATGCGTCCACCCTACGTGGGCCCGCTGGGCACCCGGCCGGTGTTCGCTGAGGGCGACGTGTCGCCGATCCGTCGATCCGCCGTCCGTTCGCCGCACGACCTGCGCAAAGTGGGGCTGTCGCGGCACACCACCGCCGGGTTAGCCTCTCGGGCAGAGACGTCGTCGAAGACATCCCGCATCTGAAATGGAGAGACGATGTATCGATCTGCAAGGCTTTCCAGACGAGCACTCGTGCTGGCGACCGCGACATCCGCGGTCGCGGCCATGGCACTCGTCCCGCGGGCGCGGCACTCGCTGCGCCATCCCCGGCCGCGTGCGAAAACCGCACCAACAACACGGCCGAGGAAGCTCCTCACGTGCGTCATGCAGCGACGGCGTCTTCGAGCACCTCGCAGGCGCTGCAGGCGATCGCCGACGGGAACGGCGGCAACCGCGCCGCCGGCATCCCCGGCTACGACGGCGAGCGTCGACTACGTCGTCGCGACCCTCGAGGCCGCCGGCTGGAATGTCGACGCATCGATGAGTTCCCGTTCACGTTCATCGGCCCGTCCGAGCTCGAGCAGCTCACCCCGGTTGCGGCGACATACGAGACCGGCACCTTCACCGACTCCGGCTCCGGCGAGGTCACGGGCAATGTGATCCCGGTCGACATCGACCTCGTGCCCCGCGAGGGCGTCAGGACGAGCGGGTGCGAGGCGGCGGACTTCGCCGGCCTCGACTTCTCCGCCGCGAACGACATCGCGCTCATCCAGCGCGGCACGTGCACGTTCGGCGAGAAGGCGAGGAACGCCCAGATCGCCGGCGCGGAGGCCGTGATCATCTTCAACCAGGGCAACACGCCCGACGCGCGAGGGCCTGATCGTCGGCACGCCTTGGCAACCGTACGTCGCTGCCATCCCGGTCGTCGGCGCGAGTTTCGCGCGAGGGCGCGGCACTCGCCACAGGCCGGCTCGACGGCGCGCGTCGACGTCGACCGCGCCGGAGGACGTCCCAGGAGAACGTCATGGCGGAACTGCCCGGCAAGAACCCCGGCAACGTCGTGATGGCGGGCGCCCACCTCGACTCGGTGCCGGCCGGGCCGGGTATCAACGACAACGGCAGCGGCTCCGCGGCAATGCTCGAGCTCGCGCAGCAGATCGCGAAGGTGAAGCCGGAGAACACGCTGCGCTTCGCGTGGTGGGGTGCCGAGGAGGCCGGCTTGGTCGGCTCGGAGGCGTACGTCGACGAGCTCGCAACGATGCCGGGTCAGCTCGACCGGATCGCGCTGTACCTCAACTTCGATATGGTCGGCTTCGCCGAACTACGTCTTCATGGTCTACGACGGCGACGAGTCGGGCTTCCCCGCGCCCGGTCGTGGTGCCTGAGGGCTCGGGGGCAGATCGAGGACCTGTTCGAGAGCTACTTCACGAGCGTGGGCCAGCCCTACGACGACGCCGAGTTCAGCGGTCGCAGCGACTACCAGGCGTTCATCCTCGCAGGTATCCCTGCCGGTGGCCTGTTCACCGGCGCCGAGGTCGTCGAAGACCCCCGAGCAGCAGGCGATCTGGGGCGGTGTCGCCGGTGAGCAGTTCGACCAGTGCTACCACCTGGTGTGCGACACCATCGAGAACGCCGAGCCTGGAGGCACTCGACGTGAATGTCGACGCCATCGCGCTCTCGCGGTGCTGACGTACGCGTACTCCACCGAGTCCGTGAACGGCGTGCCGGGCAAGAAGATGCCGGGCAACTTCACCCTGCCGGCACCGGCGGGCCCTGAGGGCACTGGCGCAGGCGGCGGGTACGACCCGGGCGACGACGACTGACATCCGCACGACGCGTGGGGCTCGCCACATGGCAGGTCCCACGCGTTATGTTTCAGTGATGGCGGGATTCGGAGATCGATTGGGTGCGTTCCGTCGCCGTGGCGGCGCGTCCCCGATCGTCAGCGCAGCCGGACGCCCCGGCCGACGACGCGCTGGCGCTCGATGAGGCCATCCCGGACTTCGACTGGCGGGCGGCTCCCGCCGGGCACTGAGCGGACGATGTTCGACGCGCCGAGCGGGCCGCTCGCGCGGATCGTGCTGGGTCCGGCCCAAGGCGCCGCGGGTGGTGCTCGTGCCGGGTGCGACCGGGTCGAAGGAAGATTTCATCCTCATGCTTGCCGCTGCTCGCGGCGGCCGGCTACCGCGTCGAGTCGTTCGACCTCGCCGGCCAGTACGAATCGGCCGAGGCTGGGCCGTGGAACCTCGACCCGCCGCGCGCCCACTACGACGAACAGCTCTTCATCGACGATCTCCTGGCGATCCTCGACGACGGGGCGGGCGGCGCTCACGTGCTCGGGTACAGCTTCGCGGCCACGGTCGCCGGGCTCGCGCTGCTCGAGCGGCCCGACCGGTTCGCGAGCCTCACGCTGCTGAGCGCGCCGCCAGAGACCGGGGCAGGCCTTCCGCAGCGTCAAGCGCATCGGGCCGATCAGCGGCTTCACCTCGCCTCGGCAGGGCGCGGCGCTCATGCTGTGGGGCATCCGGAACAACCTGAACCGGGTGCCGCCGGGGCGACTCGCTTTCGTGCGCGAGCGATTCGCGCTCACCCGGCGCGAGAGCGTCGACGACATCATCGGGCTGATGATGCGCACGCCCGACGTGCCGCAGCGCACTCGCGGCCACTCCGGTGCCGAAGCTCCTGGCCGTGGGCGGCCACGACCTGTGGCCGTTGGAGCTCCACGAACGTTCCCGCGCGGGAACTCTGCGCCCGGCTGGCCGTCTACCCGACCGGCCACAGCCCATGCGAGACCGCGCCGCACCAGCTCGTGCGCGACATGATCGCTCTGTTCGAGGCGAGCTGGCGCGACGACATGACCGGGCCCCGAGTGCCGCCTCAGGCGGGCAGCGGCTCCTCTTCGTCGACCTCCGCGTCGACGGCCAGGGTTGAGGTGTCGGTGGCCGTGATCGGACGGGTGAGCGGCTCTCGCGGCTGAGCGCTGACTTCCTGTGCCACCCAGCGCGGTGCACGACGCCGGTCGGCGAGCCGTCTGAGGGGCGGCCACTCGCTGCCTTCGACCGCAAGGGTGTGGAACGCCATCCGCACGCGTCGGGCGAGCTCCCCGACAGTGGCCAGCGGGCGAGCAGGAGACACCGACGACGAGGCGACCGGTCGAGACACGACCGTCATTCCGGGGGGCATCCGCCAAGCGAGGTCGAGGTCGTCGTGCAGGTCGGCGCGGTCGCGATGCACGACATCGCGCAGCACGAGCCATGCGTCGCGGCGCACCGCGTAGTTCGAACCGAAGATCGGCGGGTGCCCGAGTACGAGGCCGATCCAATAAGAAGAAGTAGCCGCCGATGTAGACATGCCGCGCGATCCACCGCGTGACCGGGTTGCCTCCGTAGAACTCTCCGGTGCCCGTCACGACAGTCGGCGCGTCGGGTGCGGTCATGCGCGCCTCGACGCGGGCGAGCCAGTCGGGGGCCGGCACCGAGTCGGCGTCGAGCCGGGCGAGCAGGTCTCCGGATGCCACGTCGAAACCGGTCGCGGTCGCCGGCCAGATACCCCGCACGGGCTCGTCGACGAGGCGGGCGCCGGCCGCGCGCGCGATGTCGGTCGAGGCATCCGTGGATCCGTTGTCGACGATGATGATCTCGTCAGCGGGTCGAATCTGCTTCGCGAGCGCGTCGAGGCATGCGGCGAGGAAGTCCCATCGTCGAGACACGGAATGACGACCGAGATGGTGCCCATCATCGCGAGTCTAGCGACTGACCTGCCTTCGCCTACTCGACGGAGTCGGTGAACGGCGTGGTCGGAAAGGCGGAGCCATGCGGGAATAGTTTCGGCGGGGCATCCGTTCGATACAAGTGCATGCAAATGCATGGAATGAGACGAAGCCCAGGAGGGCGAGATGCAGTTCGGCATCTTCACGGTGAGCGACATCACCCAGGACCCGACCACCGGTCGCACGCCGAGCGAGGCGGAGCGGATCCAGCGACCCTGACGATCGCCAAGCACGCCGAGGAGGTCGGGCTCGACGTCTTCGCCCTCGGTGAGCACCACAACCCGCCGTTCTGGTCGTCCTCGCCCACGACGACGCTCGCCTACATCGCCGCCCAGACCTCCACGCTGCTGCTGTCGACCGCGACGACCCTCATCACGACGAATGACCCGGTGAAGATCGCCGAGGACTACGCGATGCTCCAGCACGTGTCGGGCGGTCGCGCCGACCTCATGCTCGGCCGCGGCAACACCGGTCCGGTCTACCCGTGGTTCGGCAAGGACATCCGTCAGGGCCTGCCCCTCGCGCTCGAGAACTACGAGCTGCTGCACCGACTGTGGCGCGAGGACGTCGTGGACTGGGAGGGCAAGTTCCGCACGCCGCTGCAGGGCTTCACGTCGACGCCGCGTCCGCTCGACGGCGTGCCGCCGTTCGTGTGGCACGGCTCGATCCGCACCCCCGAGATCGCCGAGCAGGCCGCCTACTACGGCGACGGGTTCTTCGCGAACAACATCTTCTGGCCGGCGGAGCACTACCAGCGCCTGATCGCGCTGTACCGCCAGCGCTACGCGCACTACGGCCACGGCACCCCCGAGCAGGCGATCGTCGGCCTCGGCGGGCAGGTCTTCATGCGCAAGAACTCGCAGGACGCGGTCAACGAATTCCGTCCGTACTTCGACAACGCCCCCGTCTACGGCCACGGCCCGAGCCTCGAGGAGTTCACGCAGATGACCCCGCTCACCGTCGGCAGCCCGCAGCAGGTCATCGACCGCTACGCCGGCATGCGCGACTACTTCGGCGACTACCAGCGCCAGCTGTTCCTGATGGACCACGCCGGGCTGCCGCTGAAGACCGTGCTCGAGCAGCTCGACATCCTGGGCGGCGAGGTCGTGCCCGTGCTCCGGAAGGAGCTCGCGAAGAACCGCCCGGCCGACGTGCCGGACGCCCCGACCCACGCGTCGCTCGTGGCCGCCGCGTACGGCGACCAGGCGCCCGCCAGGCCACGCCGAACGCGAACCGCGGCGACAACCTGACCGGCGGTTCGCCGTACCGGGACACGGACGGTCGACGCCCCGCAGTCCCGTTCGAACAGCAGGCCGGCTCGGCGTTCGGTCCCGCCGCGACCCGGAAGGAGGGCGTGAGATGACCGCCGGCGCATCGCCGTGATCTCGGCAGGTCTCAGCACCCGTCGTCGACGCGCATGCTGGCCGACCGGCTGGCGGCCGACGCGGTGGCGAACCTCGCGCGAGCGCGGCATCGAGATCGAGGTCGACGTGTTCGAGCTGCGCGACTACGCGCACGACATCACGAACAACCTGCTCACGGGCTTCGCGCCGCCGGAGCTCGAGGACGGTGATCGACGCGGTCGTCGTCGGCCGACGCCGTCATCGCCGTGACGCCGATCTTCTCGACGAGCTACTCGGGCCTGTTCAAGTCGTTCATCGACGTGCTCGACCCCGACGCGCTCACCGGCAAGCCCGTGCTCATCGGCGCGAACGCGCGGCACTGCCTCGCCACTCGCTCGCGATCGACTACGCGATCCGGCCGCTGTTCACCTACCTGCACGCCGAGCCGGTCTCGACGGGCGTGTTCGCCGCGTCGAGCGACTGGGGCGACGGCGATGGCGTGCGGTCGTTGCCCGACCGCATCTTCCGGGGCGCGAAGGAGTTCGCCGACCTGGTGGAGGCGACCGATCGCTCGGAGCTCATTCGCGATCCCTTCGCGCTCGAGCGTCCATTCGGCCACCTCATCGGCGGGCTGGCGGGGGAGTAGCGCCCGGCTCGTCATCGGGGCTCGGCGTCCTTCGGGCGTCGAGCCCCGCGACCGCCCGATCCACGACGAGCCCGAGCGCGATCGCGATCGGCACCGAGATGGCGATCGCGAGGAGCGGCGCGTCGCGGAGCGCGCTGCCGACGATCGCGCCGATCGCGACGTTGTAGCAGGCCCACGCCGCGCCGGCGGCGAGCGACAGCGGAAGGTACCGGCGCAGCGGCACACGCCCGGCACCGGCGGCGAGGTTCACCGCGATCCGCGCGAACGGCACGTACCGAGCGGTGAACACGAGCACGGCCGTTCGCCGGTGGACGGTCGCGTGAATGCGCTCGATGGCGGCGCCGATGCGACCCTCGCGCTGCCAGCGCCAGCGATCCAGCCCGACCCGGCGGCCGATGAGGTAGCAGAGTCCATCGCCGACGACCGCGCCCGCGGCGGCCGCTGACAGCACCGCCGGCAACGGGGGAGCGCCGGTCGTCGCCCACAGCGCTCCCAGTGCCACGACCGCGGTCTCGCTCGGCAGCACGACGAGGAAGGCGTCGCCCACGACGAGGGCGAACAGCGCGGGGACGAGCCACGGCGAGGCCGCGAGGTCGGCGATCCACGCGTCATCCACCTCCCCGTTCTATCGGGCGGGGGTGAACAGCGGGCATCGCGAGGGTGTTCCGGCCGTGGCCGGCTGCGGTTCCGCAAGCCCGACAGAGCTCGCCGTCACTCGAGCACGAAGCTGACCTCGAGCGTCACCGACCAGGCCGTGATCTGGCCCTCGGTCGCCTCGACCTTCTGCTCCTTCACCCACGCTCCGCTGACGTGGCGCAGCGTCTGCGCGGCGCGGGCGATCCCAGTCGCGACGGCGTCCTCGAAGCTCTTCTCGGAGCGGACGGTGATGGTGGTGACCCTTGCGACGGATGACATGGTGTTCCTCCTCGAACAGCCGGGTGTGCTTCTGGGCCCATCGTCCTCCGATCAGCCCCGGAACGCGAGGGGTTGACGGCTGGAGGCCGCGCGCGGTCGCCTCGGGGACCGGGCGGGGAACGGCATCCGACGACTCGGTGAATGATCGGCGCTCGGGCCCGTTTTGGTCGTCGTCGGGTCGTCCGCGCGCCCACGCTGGAGTCGTGAAGGTCGCACTCCTCGCGGAATCGTTCCTCCCGCACATGAACGGCGTGACGCACTCCCTGCTGCAGGTGCTCCGCCACCTCGAGCGACGCGGCCACGAGGCCCTCGTCGTCGCCCCGCGGTCCGGCCCGATCGACCAGTCGCTCTTCGGCGCCCGGGCCGTGCTGCTGCCATCGGTTCCGCTGCCGAGCTATCCCGACGTGCGCGTGACGCTCGCGAGCGCGCATCGCCTCGCCGCCGTCATGCGCGAGCACGGCGCGGAGGTCATGCACCTCGCTTCGCCGTTCGTGCTCGGCTGGCGCGGGCTCGCCGCCGCCGAGACGCTCGGCATCCCCTCGGTGGCGGTGTACCAGACCGACATCCCCTCGTATGCCGAGCGGTACGGCGTGCCCGGCGCCGCGCCCGCCCTGACTCGCCACCTCGGTCGCCTCCACCGCCGTGCCACCCTCACGCTCGCACCGTCGAGCTCGGCTATCGAACGGCTCGAGGCGGCCGGCGTCGCCGACGACCGGATGCGCCTCTGGCGCCGTGGCGTCGACACCGAGCGGTTCGCGCCGGGCCGCCGCAGCGACGGGTGGCGTCGCAACGTCGCCGAGCCGGGCGAGGTGATTGTCGGCTACGTCGGACGGCTCGCGCCCGAGAAGCAGGTGGAGGACCTCCGGGCGCTCGCCGACCTGCCGCGCACGCGACTCGTCGTCATCGGCGACGGACCGTCGCGTGCGGCCCTCGAGCGGATGCTGCCCGAGGCCAGGTTCACCGGCTTCCTCGGCGGCGACGCGCTCGCCGAGGCGATGGCGAGCCTCGACGTGTTCGTGCACCCCGGCGAGAGCGAGACCTTCTGCCAGACCATCCAGGAGGCGCTCGCCAGCGGAGTGCCGGTCGTCGCCACCGGGCGGGGCGGACCGCTCGACCTCGTGCGCTCGAGTGTCGACGGCTGGCTCTACCGGCCCGGCGACCTCGCGGAGTTCCGTGATCGGGTCCGCGACCTCGTCGGCGACGACGCGAAGCGTCACGCGTTCGGTGTGCGCGCCCGTCAAGCCGTCCGCGGACGTGGCTGGGACGTGCTCGGCGACGAGCTCATCGGCCACTACGAGGACGTGCTCGGTGCGGGCACTGCTGCCGCCGGCCTTCCCCGTCCGGCCCGCTCCGAGCGTGCGAGCAGGCCGGTCGCGTCAGCGGCGCCCACCCCCGCACCGGCGACCACCGCACCGCCGAAGTCGGAGCCCGGGGTGCGCGCGCCTCGCGCCGACGCCGACGGCGCGGCATCCGGAACCGCGGTCGCGCCGCCGTGGCGCCGCTACGTCGCCGTCGGCGACTCGCTCACCGAGGGATTGTGCGACGCGTCGCGCATGCCGCCGGGGGAATACCGGGGCTGGGCCGACCGGCTCGCGCAGCTCCTCGCGATGGCGAGTCCGGCATCCGAGCCGGTCGCGTATGCGAACGTGGCGGTCCGCAGCCGCAAAGTGGCCGATGCCGTCGAGGTGCAGGTGCCCCTCGCCATCGCGCAGGGCGCCGACCTCGTGAGCGTCCTCATCGGGGCGAACGACCTGGTCGGTGCGCGAGCGGATGCCGCGGTGCTCGCCTCGCAGCTCGGCGACGCGGTCGGCGCGGTTCGGGCGAGCGGGGCCGACGTGCTGCTCGTGACCCCGTTCATGCCGAAGCGTCCCGCGTCGCGACTCTTCGCGGCGCGGTTCGCCGACTTCGCCGACCGTCTCGCGGCGATCGCGGACGACCACGGCGCCATGCTGCTCGACGTCCGCACCCAGGCAGACCTCGTCGACCCGGCGGTGTGGGCCGAGGACCGCGTGCACCTGAACTCGGCCGGGCACCGCACGCTCGCATACGCCGCAGCCCGCGTACTGGGCGTGCCCGACGCGACGGAGCTCGGCGAGCTCGAGCGTGCGGTGCACGTCGACGACGACGCCGGCGACCGTCACGTCGGCGATGCGGAGTGGCTCGCCAGGCACGCAGCCCCGTGGCTGCTCAGGCGCCTGCGCGGGCGCGCCGCCGGTGACGGTCGAGAGCCGAAACGGCCCGGACTCGTTCCCGTGCCGATGTCGACGGCTCTGCGGACGGGGTGAGGCGCGGGAAGACCTGGCGCACGGTCTGGCGCAGGCTCGTCACTTCTGGTCGGGCCGGGACACCTCGGTGTCGAACACGCCCTGCGCCGCCTCCGAGCCACTGCGGCCCCCGCCGTAACCGCGGAGCACGAATGCCGCGAGGACCGCGAGCACCGCGCCGGTCAGCGGTCCGGCGACGTAGACCCAGTAATCGGTGAAATCGAGTGCGGCCAGATCGGGACCGAACGTTCGCGCCGGGTTCATGGACGCGCCGGAGATCGGGCTGCCCCACAGTCCCGCCAGCGCGATGTAGCCGCCGACGCCCAACGCACCGATCACCCCGACGTTCTGGGCGCCCGATGCGGTACCGAGGATGACGTCACGAGGCCGAGGGTCAGCAGCGCCTCCATCGTGAACGCCTGGAACGCGGTGTAGCCGTCGGCGGGAGAGTTGGAGCCGTACGACGCCGATACCCCGATGATCGGTTGGAGGAGCCACGCCGCGAAGGTGGCGCCGAGCAGCTGCACCACGATGTAGCCGGGCACACGGCGCCACGGGAAGTCACCGCGCAGCGAGAACGCGAGGGTCACGGCCGGATTCAGGTGGGCGCCCGAGACCTTGCCCATGAACAGGATGATCGCCATGACCATGAGCCCCGGGGCGACCAGCGCGGCGGTCCGGCTGATCGTGTCGGGGAACGCCTGGCTCATCATCCCACCGCCGGCGGCGACGAGGACCAGGAAGAACGTGCCGTAGAACTCGGAGAAGAGGCGCCGCCACTCCTGCCGGGTCGGGCCTACGCGCCGACTTCGCACGACGGCGCCATCGGCGCCGTGAGTGGGGCTCAGCCCGACTTGCGCCGGAACTCGCGCTTGTGGTCGGCCGGCCCTTGCGTGTGCTGGGCGCCGCCGCCGCCGTCGAGGTGGGACTCGCCCTCGCGCTGCTTCGAGGCCTTGTTCTTGCGGTCGAGTGCCTCGCGGAACTTGCGCTTGGTCTCCTCGGAGGGGCCGGTGGTGCTCTGCTCGTCGGAAGTCATGCCTTCGAGTCTGCCACGGATGCCGCCGCCGACGACTCGCGCGGCCGCGCGTCCCACCCCGCACCACCCCGAAACTCCCCGTTCACCGGGCCGGAAGGCGGTGCTCTGCTAGGCTGGGATCGGTTGCCCGATGGGTTGCCGCCGTCTGATGTGCCGTGAAGCGGTGCGACATCCCTTCGGATCCGGATGGCACAACTGCACACCGAGCACACGGAGCAGGCCGGCAGGAAGCTGGTCCCCTGTGGTGGGTCCCAGTCGCGAGGCGAAGGGTGGACTTCTACTGGTGGCCAGCGTGGGCGTATCGCCTGATGCGTTTCGTAATGCCTGTTCCTGCTCCTTCGTATGACTCGCGCCCGCACGGGGTGCGACGTAAAACAAAGGAGAGACCTCTTGGAAGGTCCTGAAATCACATTCGCCGAAGCCGTCCTCGACAACGGACGTTTCGGCACCCGCACGGTCCGGTTCGAAACCGGCCGCCTCGCCCAGCAGGCGCAGGGCGCCGTCGCCGCCTACCTCGACGAGGAGACGATGCTCCTGTCGGCCACCACCGCCGGCAAGCAGCCGAAGGCTTCGACTTCTTCCCGCTGACCGTCGACGTCGAAGAGCGCTCGTACGCCGCGGGCAAGATCCCCGGCTCGTTCTTCCGTCGTGAGGGCCGCCCCTCCACCGAGGCGATCCTCGTCTGCCGTCTGATCGACCGCCCGCTGCGTCCGTCGTTCGTCGACGGCCTCCGCAACGAGGTGCAGATCGTCGTCACCGTGCTCTCGATCGCTCCCGGCGAGTTCTACGACGCGCTCGCGATCAACGCCGCGTCGCTGTCGACCCAGATCTCGGGTCTGCCGTTCTCGGGTCCGATCGCCGGCGTGCGCCTCGCGCTCATCGACGGCCAGTGGGTCGCGTTCCCGAAGTCACGCAGCTCGAAGAGGCCGTGTTCGACCTCATCGTCGCCGGTCGCGTCGTCACCGATGCCGACGGCAACGAAGATGTCGCGATCATGATGGTCGAGGCCGAGGCCACCGAGGGTGCGTGGAACCTCATCAAGGCCGGCGCCGTCAAGCCCAACGAGCAGGTCGTCGCGCAGGGCCTCGAGGCATCGAAGCCGTTCCTCAAGCAGCTCGTCGAGGCGCAGAGCACGGTCGCGACCACCGCTGCCAAGGAGATCGAGGACTTCCCGGTCTTCCTGCCGTACAGCCAGGAGACCTACGACTTCGTCGCCGGCCTCGCCTACGACGAGCTCAAGGGCATCTACCAGATCGCCGACAAGGTCGAGCGCCAGAACGCCGACGACGCGCTGAAGGAGCGCGTCAAGGAGCTGCTCGCCGCCGTCGAGGCGGGCGAGCTGCCCGCCGTCGCGAACGCCGAGTTCTCGGCCGCCTACAAGTCGGTCACCAAGAAGATCGTCCGCGGACGCATCCTCGCCGAGGGCGTCCGCATGGACGGCCGCGGCCTCGCCGACATCCGTCCGCTCGACGCCGAGGTGCAGGTCATCCCGCGCGTCCACGGCTCGGCGATCTTCCAGCGCGGCGAGACCCAGATCCTGGGTGTCACCACGCTGAACATGCTCAAGATGGAGCAGCAGATCGACTCGCTGTCGCCGGTGACGCACAAGCGCTACATGCACCACTACAACTTCCCGCCCTACTCGACCGGTGAGACCGGCCGCGTCGGCAGGCCGAAGCGTCGCGAGATCGGGCACGGCTTCCTCGCCGAGCGCGCCCTCGTGCCGGTGCTGCCCACCCGCGAGGAGTTCCCGTACGCGATCCGCCAGGTCTCCGAGGCGCTCGGCTCCAACGGCTCGACGTCGATGGGCTCGGTGTGCGCGTCGACCCTGTCGCTGCTGAACGCCGGTGTGCCGCTGCGCGCCCCCGTCGCCGGCATCGCGATGGGTCTCGTCTCCGACGAGGTCGACGGCCAGACCCGCTACGCGGCGCTGACCGACATCCTCGGCGCCGAAGACGCGCTCGGCGACATGGACTTCAAGGTCGCCGGCACGTCCGAGTTCGTCACCGCGATCCAGCTCGACACGAAGCTCGACGGCATCCCGTCGTCGGTGCTGACCGCCGCGCTGCAGCAGGCCCACGACGCCCGCATCACGATCCTCGGCGTGCTCAACGCCGCGATCGACGGTCCCGACGAGATGGCCCCGACCGCGCCCCGCGTGATCAGCGTGCAGATCCCGGTCGACAAGATCGGCGAGCTCATCGGCCCCAAGGGCAAGACGATCAACGCGATCCAGGACGAGACCGGCGCCGAGATCTCCATCGAGGAGGACGGCACCGTCTACATCGGCGCGACCGACGGCCCCTCGGCCGAGGCCGCCCGCGCCCAGGTCAACGCGATCGCCAACCCCACCAACCCGGAGGTCGGCGAGCAGTTCCTCGGCACCGTCGTGAAGATCGCGACGTTCGGCGCGTTCATCTCGCTGCTGCCCGGCAAGGACGGACTGCTGCACGTCAGCGAGGTCCGCAAGCTCGCCGGCGGCAAGCGCGTCGAGAACGTCGAGGACGTGCTCAGCGTCGGCCAGAAGATCCTCGTCAAGATCACGAAGATCGACGACCGCGGCAAGCTGTCGCTCGAGCCGGTGCTGCGAGGACGCCGACACCAACGGCCGCGACTCGCCCGGCGCGCACGCCGAGGAGCCCGCGGAGGGCGCCGAGGTCGAGGTCTAGCCGACCCGCGCACGGATGCCCCGCCCGACTCGTTCGGGCGGGGCATCCGTCGTCTGGTGCGGCATCGCTCGACGGACGTTCGGAGGGCGAGCGAGGCTCGGGCTGAGCAGGTCGGGGTCGATGATCGGTGGTGGGCTGCGTCGCGCCTTGCGATTGCCTGCTCGGCGGCGAGCCCGCGCCCGAGCGGCGTTCGGTCAGGCGGTCACAGTCGTGCGGCGGGCGATCACGCTGCGTGGCCCCACCGTTCGAGGGCCCGGCCGGATCGCTGGCGCACCGGCCAGGCCGGGAGCGGAGTCCGGGCGAGCGGTCGAAGTGAGAGCAGTGACTGCATGGTCAGTCCTCTTCGATGGTGTCGGCTCGGTCGGTTTCCCGCGCACGAGCGGAAGGCGTTGATGTGGATCTGCACCGGGCGCGAACCGGGGGAGGGCGTGCGTTTGTACACGTCGATGTACTTCATGAGCACGGCATCGAGGTCGGCGACGAGGCCGCTGAGCTGCTCGGGCGTGAGGCGCAGGGTGATGGTGTCGCTCGTCGCGACGTCGAGCCAGTCGGCGCTGAAGAGCTGTCGCCCTCGAAGACGAACTCGTGGAAGTTCTGATCGCGCGAGCGGAAGGGTTCGTCCTCGACGAGCTCACCGCGAGGCGCTCGGCGCTGCCGGCGGCGGCGTTCGGGCGTCGGGGATCGCGATGGAGCCCGGAGTGCGCTCCCACCACCGTTCGCGGCCCTTCGCCGCTCGTGTCCTCGCGCACGAGGCCGGCGCGTTCGAGCTGCGCAGGTGGTAGTTCGTCGACCCGCTGGATTCGCCGAGACGATCGGCCAGTCCGCTAGCGGTCAGCGGGCCGTAGGCCGAGAGCTCGTCGTAGATGCGGACGCGCAGCG
>CAWCWD010000030.1:0-10304 GCA_963799015.1 uncultured Actinomycetota bacterium
AGGCGAACCCCGGCGCGCGTCCCGATATTCCGGCCCGGCGGATGGAGCGGCTCGCCGCATGCGCGCGGTGCGGTACGAGCGGCACGCCGGGCCCGAGCGCCTGCACCTGGTCGAGCTGCCGACGCCTTGAGCCTCAGGATTTGCGGCCCCTGCGGAGGCCGAACACCACGAGCGCGATGCCGGCCACCGCGATGATCGGGCCGAGGATCGCCCAGAGGGTGGAGCCGGTCATCGCACTGCCGCCGATGACTCCGAGGCCCTGGAGGGTGAAGATCGCGCCGAGCAGGGCGACGACGACGCCGACCGTGACGAGAACTGCCTTGCCCATGTGTGGTCTCCTTCGTGCTGGTCGGTGAGCGTGCGTCATCGCCCAGGGCGGCCACGCGGCATCCGCTCTGGTAGACTCTTGAGGTTGCCGTTCGATCGGCCGCGGATAAAGAGAGCCCACGCATTAGGCCCCGGGCACCGCGCAATGAGGAGAAAGGGGATCCCATCTATGGCACTCGAATCCGACGTCAAGAAGGCGATCATCGAAGAGTACGCGACGCACCCCGGTGACACCGGATCCCCCGAGGTGCAGGTCGCGATGCTGACGAAGCGAATCAAGGACCTCACCGAGCACCTGAAGGAGCACAAGCACGACCACCACTCGCGTCGTGGCCTGTTCCTGCTCGTCGGTCAGCGCCGTCGTCTGCTCGGCTACCTCGCGGACATCGACATCGAGCGCTACCGCTCGCTGATCGAGCGTCTCGGGCTGCGCCGCTAGGTCGGCTCTCGACGACACCGCGAACTTCTTGCGAAGGCCCCCACTGCGTGCATGGCACGGAGGCGGGGGCCTTCGTCATTCCCAGCCGATGCCGCGAGCAGCCGTCACTCGACGATCGCCATCTCGTGCGGAGTCCGGTTGAGCCGGCGTCCGCCCTCGGGCGTGACCGTGACGATGTCCTCGATGCGCACGCCAACCGGCCGGACAGGTAAATGCCCGGTCGATCGAGAAGCACATGCCGGGCTGCATGGGCTGAAGTTCGCCCTCGACCATGTACGGCGGCTCATGCGTGGTGAGCCCGATGCCGTGGCCGACGCGGTGGATGAAGTACTCCCCGAACCCCGCCTCGGTGATCACGGCTCGCGCGGCCCGGTCGACCTCCTGGCACTCGACGCCGGGCCGGACCGCCTCGAACCCCGCCCGCTGGGCGCGGCGGACGATCTCGTGCACCTCGCGCTCCTCGTCGGTGGGTTCGCCCACATGCACGGTGCGAGTGGTGTCCGATCCGTAGCCGTGCTTGAGGCCGCCGAAGTCGAGCACCACCATGTCACCGTGCTCGATGATGCGGTCGCCCATCTCGTGGTGCGGGTTCGCTCCGTTCGGGACCCGAGCCGACGACGGTGAAGTCGACCTGCGAGTGCCCGTACCTGCGGAGGAGCGCGGCCAGCTCGTTGCCGATGTCGGTCTCGCTCCGGCCGGCGAAGCGGACCTTGAGGATCTCCCCGTAGCGGCGTCGGCCGCCGCCCCGCCGCGGCCAGCCGGCCGAGTTCGTCGTCGTCCTTGATCGCGCGCAGCATCGGCAGCGCGGTCGTCATCGATATGTACGCGGTGTCGGACAGCTGTCCCTGCAGCCCGAGCAGGTGCATCGCCCAGGCCGAGTCCGACAGCGCGTAGCGCCCCGGCCCGAGCAGGCGCGCCGTCGCCTCGTAGGGATCGCTGCCGTCGGTCCAGTCCTCGAGCTGGAAGACCGAAGCGCCGGGCGAACCCTCGGCGTCGGGGCGTTCCAGCCTGGGGACGATCATGGTCGGCTCGCCGTCGACCGGGACGACGAGCATGGTGATGCGTTCGGTGATCGCGACCGGCGCGTATCCGGTGAGGTAGAGCAGGTCGGGCCCCGGGGTGAGCAGCAGGCCCGTCAGGTCCGCCGCTTCCGCGGCCTGCGCGGCTCGCCTCAGCCTCGCGGCGAAGTCCTCGGCGGTGAACGGGGCAGGCCCCGCCGGATCGATCGGTCATCGAGGCAGGTCCCGCCGGCATCGTTGGATCGGTCATCGAGAACTCCTCGCCTGAAGCCGCATCCGACCGGGTGCGGCGCCGATGATCCAGAATCTACCCCGGTCCGAGTCGCTCCGTGGGGCCTGCTCACGCGGTGCGCGCCCGGTAGGCACGCACCGCCATCCGGTTGCCGCACCGCGTGCTGCAGAACCGCCGCGACGCGTTCTTCGAGAGGTCGACGTAGAGGGTCTCGCAGTCGTCGGCGTCGCAGACCCGCAGCCGGTCCATCTGGTCGGAGCGGATGACGTCGACGAAGGCCATGGCGGCCTCGACGAGGATGCGTCCGGCGAGCGGTGCGTCCAGCTCGGTCGCGTGGATGTGCCAGTCGATGTCGTCGTGGCGCACGAGCCGGGGCAGGGCCCGCGCCTCGGCGAGGAGCTCGTTGACGGCGGCGGCCGCATCGTCGCGGTCGAGCAGCCAGAGGTCGCGCAGGCGGGCGCGCGCGTCGCGCACCTCGTCGAGCTCCCGTGCGTCGCCGTCGCGACGGCCCGAGTACTTCCAGGCGTCCAGGAGCGCGACGAGCTCGGCCGGCGTCGTGAGCTCGTCGTCGCCCGAATCGGATGCCTCGGGGGTCGTGTCGGCGAGCGCCGCCACGAAGGCCAGCGCCGCTTCCGTGTCATGGGTGAAAAACATTTGACTCCTGACGCATGCCCGAGTATTGTCATGAGTATAACGAGTTTCGGGCATGACAGCGCTGACGCGCCGGGGGAAGGGGTCGAGCGGATGCATCGTTCACGCGGCATCGTCGGGATCCTGCTCGGCCTCGCGGCCGGGCTCGCGTTCGGGGCCGGCGGCGCGATCGTGAAGCCGCTGCTCGAGTCGGGGTGGTCGCCGGGGGCCGCGGTGTTCTTCCGCGTCTCGGTCGCCGCGCTGATCCTGCTCGTCCCCGGCCTCGTGGCCCTCCGGTTCGACCTCCGCCCGCTGTGGCGCGCGAAATGGACCGTGCTCATCTACTCGGTCATCGCCGTGGCCGGCGTGCAGCTCGCCTTCTACACCGCGATCGCCCGCATCCCGGTGAGCACCGCCCTGCTCATCGAGTACCTCGCGCCGGTCGCGCTCGTGGCCTTCGTGTGGGCGCGCACGCCGGCGTGCGCCGCAGCTCGTCGTGCTCGGCGGCTCGGTCGTCGCCATCGCGGGCCTCGTGCTCGTGATCGGGCCGGCCGGCGGCGCCCTCGACCCATTCGGCGTCATCATCGCGGGCGTCGCGATGCTCGGCGTCGCGGTCTACTACGTGCTGGGCGAGCGTGCCGACGTCGGCGTGCCGCCGGTCGCGCTCGCGGCGGTCGGATGCCTCCTCGGCGCCGTCGTCCTCGGCCTCGCCGGCCTCACGGGGCTCGTGCCGTTCGAGGCCGAGTTCGTCGACGTCGCGTTCTTCGGCGGCACCGCGCCCTGGTGGGTGCCCGTGCTGATGGTCGGCGCGATCTCGACCGCGTTCGCCTACGTCGCGGGCATCCAGTCGATCCGCCTGCTCGGCACCAGGCTCTCGTCGTTCCTCGGCCTCTCCGAAGTGGTCTTCGCGGCCATCGTGTCGTGGGCGCTGCTCGGCGAGGCGATCGGACCGGTGCAACTCCTCGGCGGGCTGCTCATCCTGGGCGGCATCGTGCTGGTGCGCCTCGAGCGTCGCGCGCCCGCAGCGGTGGCGAAGGCCATCGAGGTCGACCCCGTGGCGGCGCCCGACGGCCCGGTGCCGGCCGCCGTCCGGCCCGCCGACGCATCGTAGACTCGCGCCATGCGGTTCGGCATCGTCATCCTGCCCCAGTACGACTGGCCCGAGGCCGCCCGCCGGTGGCGCGGCGCCGAGGACTACGGCTTCGACCACGCGTGGACGTACGACCACCTCTCGTGGCGCGGACTCGCGGGGGAGCGCTGGCACGCCACGGTGCCCACGTTGACGGCGGCCGCGACCGTCACCAGCCGCATCGGGCTCGGCACCTTCGTCGCGTCGCCGAACTTCCGGCATCCCGTGCCGTTCGCCAAGGACGTCGCGACCATCGACCAGGTCTCGGGCGGCCGCCTGCTGCTCGGCGTCGGATCGGGCGGCACCGGCTTCGACGCCTACGTGCTCGGCCAAGCCGAGCTCACGCCCCGCCAGCGCTTCGCCCGCTTCGCCGAGTTCGCCGAGGCGCTCGACGTGCTGCTCCGCTTCGAGCCGCCTGGCTCCGGCGGCATCTCGTTCGAAGGGGAGTGGTACACCGCGTCGGGCGCGCGCATGGTCGGCGGGCCGTCGCGGCATCCGCGGATACCGCTGCTCCTCGCCGCCGACGGGCCCAAGGGGCTGGCGCTCGCGACGCGCATCGCCGACGGCTGGGTCACGACCGCCGGCGCCGACGACGACACCGAGGCGTGGTGGCGCAGGGCCGGCGAGCTCATCCGCCGGTTGGACGACGCCTGCGCCGGCGCCGGGCGCGACCCCGCCAGCATGAGTCGCACGCTGTCGCTCGACGCGGAGGCGCGCTACAGCCTCGCGAGCGTCGACGCGTTCGAGGAGGCCGTCGGCCGCGCCGCCGACCTCGGGTACACCGACGTGGTCTCGCACTGGCCGCGCGAGCACGGCCTCTACGCCGGTGACGACGCCGTGCTCGACGAGGTGGCCGCCCGCCTCCCGACGTTGCGCTGACCCGGGCTGCGTCGCGGCAGTGCGTCACCGGGTGCACTGCGCCGGGCGATAGCCTGATTCCCATGCCCGCGCCCCGCTCGAAGCCCCTGCTCGCCTGGGAACCGCTCCCGTTCCTCGTGCTGGTGGGGCTGCTCCTGCTCACGGGCTTCATCCGCCCCGACGGCCCGCTCGTGCCGTTCGCGCTCCTGGTGCTGCTCGTCGTCGCGGCGCTCGTCTGGCTGGTCGTCTCGCTGGTGCAGGCGAGCCGTCGCACGAACCCCGACCAGTGGGGCGACCTCGCGACGCTCGACGGACTCGATGTCGTCGACGCGCCCCGGCGCGAGCGCGCCGTGCGCACGGTCGTGCCCGTCGAGGACGCCACCCGACACCAGCCGGCCATCGAGCTCGCGCGCCTGTACGGCGGCACCGAGCAGCACGCGGTGCTCGTGCCGCGCGCGAGCCGCTGGCTCTCGCGACGGTACCGCGTGGGCGTGCAGCTCGTCGGCGGTGATCGCCCGCGGCACGCGGGGTTCCTCGGCCCGGCCGCGGCGGAGCGCTGGGTCGAACTGCTCGACGGGATGCGCGTGCGCGGCAGCTTCGTTCGAGTGCCCGCCATCGTGGTCGGCGCCTCGCGCCCCTACCGGGTCGAGCTCGACCTCAGCGGCCTGGAGGCACTCGAGACGCCGGAGGAGTGACGGAGCTTCGCGGCATCCCGCCGCGATGAACCGCGCTCAGGCCTCGGTGACCTGCGACGAGGCGAGCGCCTGCTCGGCCTCCTGGCGTGCCAGGTCGGCGCGCACGCGGTCCATGTCGAGCGCACGAACTTGCGAGATCAGGTCGTCGAGCATCGGCCGGGGCAGGGCGCCGGCCTGGGCGAACACGCCGATGCCGTCCTTGAACGCCATGATCGTCGGGATCGACGTGATGTTCATCGCGGCCGCGAGCTGCTGCTGGTCCTCGGTGTCGACCTTCGCGAACGTCAGGTCGGGGTTGGACTCGGACGCCGCCTCGTAGTTGGGAGCGAACTGCAGGCACGGACCGCACCATCCCGCCCAGAAGTCGACGAAGACGGTGCCGCCGTCGAGGATCGTCTGCTCGAAGTTCTCAAGGGTCAGCGCCACGGTAGCCATACGTCCACCCTACGTGGGCTCGCTGGGCACCCGGCTGGTGTTCGCTGAAGGCGACGTGTGTGCGAGGCTCGGCGAAGCGAAGGGCGCACGCGCGGCCGCCGCGTGGCGGTTCGTCGGGCCGCGGTATCGTGATGCCGTGGTCGCATTCGGAGGGGCGCTCGGATCGTTCCGTCGGCGCGGCTCGTCGCCCGACGACCCGCCGGCGCCGGCGACGGGTGCCGTCGATGCGGCGCGCCTGCTCGACGAGGCGATCCCCGACCTCGACTGGCGGGCCTTCCCGCCCGGTGCCGAGCGCACCAGCTTCGCGGCGCCGAGCGGGGCCCTCGCTCGCGTCGCGCTCGGTCCGGTCGACGGGCCGCGGGTCGTGCTCGTGCCCGGGGCGACGGGCTCGAAGGAGGACTTCGTGCTGATGATGCCGCTCTTCGCGGCCGCCGGGTATCGGGTCGAGTCCTACGACCTCGCCGGGCAGTACGAGTCGTGGGCCGCCGGGCCGTGGAACCTCGACCCGCCGCGCACGCGGTACGACGAGCGGCTCTTCCTCGACGACCTCCTCGCCGTGCTCGACGACGGCGTCGGCCGGGCGCACGTGCTCGGCTACAGCTTCGCGGGAACGCTGGCCGAGCTCGCGCTGCTCGAGCGCCCCGACCGGTTCGCGAGCCTCACGTTGCTCAGCGCGCCGCCGGAACCCGGGCAGGCGTTCCGGGGAGTCAAGCGCATCGGACCGATCAGCCGTCTCACCTCGCCGCGCCAGGGCGCGGCGCTCATGATGTGGGGCATCCGGAACAACCTCAACCGGGTGCCGCCGCGCCGCCTCGCGTTCGTGCGCGAGCGGTTCGCGCTGACGCGACGCGAGAGCGTCGACGACATCATCGCGCTCATGATGCAGCACGCCCGACGTGCGCGCGGAGCTCGCGGCATCGGCCGTGCCGAAGCTCGTGGCGGTGGGCGAGCACGACCTGTGGCCCCGCGAGCTGCACGAACGCTTCGCGCGCGAGATCGGCGCGGGCTTCGCGGTCTACCCCACCGGCCACAGCCCGTGCGAGACGGCGCCGCACCAGCTCGTGCGCGACATGACGGCGCTGTTCGACCAGACCGGCGTCACCCCGTAGCGCGCGCACGGCTCGCGCGTCACACGGGCAGCGGCGCCTCGCCGTCGGGGTCGGCTTCCGCAGCCTCGGCCTCGGCGAGCATCGCCGGCGAGATCAGGTCGTCGCCGATCCGCCGCACGGCCCGGCGCTCGAACGGCGGCCAGGCCCGCCACTCGACGCCGAGGGTGTGGAACGCCATCCGCACGCGTCGCGCGAGCTCAGGGAGGCTGGCGAGCGGCCGCGCGGAAACGCCCACGATGAGCGCCCGGTCGTACACGACGCTCATGCCCGGCTGCAGCCACCAGGCGAGGTCGAGGTCGTCGTGCAGGTCGGCGCGGTCGCGATGCACGAGGTCGCGGAGCTTGAGCCACGCGTCCGCCCGCATGGCGTAGTTCGAGCCGAAGATCGGCGGATGCCCGAGCAGGATCCCGATCCAGTAGAAGTACCCGCCGATGTAGATGTGGCGCGCGATCCAGCGGCGCGGCGCGGTGCCGCCGTAGAAGACGCCCGACCCGGTCACCACCGTCGGCCGGTCGCGCTGCGACATCCGCCGCTCGATCTCGGCGAGCCACTCGGGCGACGGGACCGAGTCGGCGTCGAGGCGAGCCAGCAGGTCGCCGGATGCCGCGTCGAATCCGGCCGCCGTCGCGGGCCAGATGCCGCGCACCGGCTGGTCGACCACCCGGGCGCCCGCGGCACGGGCGACCTCGGCCGTGGCATCCGTGGAGCCGTTGTCGACGACGATGACCTCGTCGGCCGGGCGCGTCTGCTTCGCGAGCGCGTCGAGGCAGACGGCGAGGTAGCCCGCGTCGTCGAGACTCGGAACGATGACCGAAATCGTGCCCATCACGGGCGAGTCTAGCCAGCGGGGAGCGCGACCACGCAGCATTCGTGCGCACGGCGTCGGCATTTCGGACGTGGGGCTTCCCCACCCGCACGACGTCCGCATAGGCTCCCCGAGGACGGGTGTCGATGGAGACACCCGCACGGAAGGGAAGACGATGTACCGATCTGCACCACTTTCCAGGCGAGCCAGAGCAGTCGCGATCGCGACTGCGGCGGCTTTCACGATCGCACTCGTCCCACGGGTGCCGCACTCGCCGCACCGGTTGCGAAGTGCGACAACCAGAACAACAACACCGATGAGAAGCTCCTCGAATGCGTCGACGCGGACGGGGCGACGGAGCACCTCGAGTCGCTCCAGGCGATCGCCGACGACAACGGAGGCACCCGCGCGGCCGGGACCCCGGGCTACGAGGCGAGCGTCGACTACGTCGTCGAGACGCTCGAAGCCGCCGGATGGAACGTCACGATCGACGAGTTCCCCTTCACCTTCGTCGGGCCGTCGACGCTGAGCAGCTCACGCCGATCCCGGCGAAGTACCCGACCGGTCCCTTCACCGGAAGCGGCCCGGGAACGTGACCGGCCACGGTGATCGCCCGTCGACCTCCAGCTCGGGCTGGGCAACACGAGCAGCAGTGGATGCGAGGCCGCGGACTTCGCCGGGACTTCCCGGCGGGCAACATCGCGCTGGTCCAGCGGGGACGCTGCCCGTTCGGCCTCAAGGCGACCAACGCCGCGGCCGCCGGCGCCGGAGGCGTGATCATCTTCAACCAGGGCGACGCCGACACCGCTGCGCGCATGGATCTCATCGTGGGAACGCTCGGCGGTCCCAACGTCGTCGAGCATCCCGGTCGTCGGCGCGAGCTACGAGCAGGGGGTCGCGCTCTCCCAGGCCGGCTCGACCGCGCACATCACCGTGCCCGAGCCCGAGTCGCGTCCGCAGAAGAACGTGATCGCCGAGCTGCCCGGCGTGAACGACGACAACGTCGTGATGGCCGGTGCGCACCTCGACTCGGTGCAGGCCGGCCCGGGCATCAACGACAACGGCAGCGGCTCGGCGGCCCTGCTCGAGCTCGCCCAGCAGATCTCGAAGCTCGAGCCGCAGAACACGGTCCGCCTCGCGTGGTGGGGCGCCGAGGAGAGCGGCCTGATCGGCTCGGAGGAGTACGTCGCCGAGCTCAGCCAGGAGGAGAGGGACCGCATCGCGCTGTACCTCAACTTCGACATGGTCGCTTCGCCGAACCACATCTTCATGGTGTACGACGGCGACGAGTCGGGCTGGAACGCCCCCGAAGGTGTGCCGATCCCCGACGGCTCGATCGAGATCGAGAACTTCTTCGAGAGCTTCTACACCAGGCGCGCGAGCCCTACGACGACGCGCAGTTCAGCGGTCGGAGCGACTACGACGCGTTCATCCGCGTCGGGATCCCGTCGGGCGGTCTCTTCACGGGCGCCGAGGTCGTGAAGACCGCGGAGCAGGCGTCGATCTGGGGCGGCATTGCAGGCGAGTCGTACGACCAGTGCTACCACCAGGCGTGCGACACGATCGACAACGTCGAACGAGGAGGCGCTCGACGTGAACGTCGACGCGATCGCCGCGGCCGTGCTCTCGTTCTCGTACACCACCGAGGCCGTGAACGGCGTCGTCGGCGAGCCGGTGCCCGCCAACTTCTCGCTCCCGGCGCCGGCCGGGCCCGAGGGCACGATCGGCGGCGACGCCGGCGGTCTGGCGCACGACCACGACCACGGACCGACCGAGACGGACTGAGTCCGGAAGCGATCGAACCAAGCGGGGCCCGTCGCGTGAGCGACGGGCCCTGCGCTCGTGCGCGAGACTGGGTCGGTGCGGACCATCGTCAAGCGACGTGCCGACGCCCCGGCGGGGTTCTTCGAAGCAGAGGCGGCCGGCCTCGCCTGGCTCGCGGCGGCCGGCGGTGCGCGGACGGTCGCAGTCGCATCGGTCTCGCCCGGCCGGATCGAACTCGAGCGGGTCGAGGAGACCCATGCGAGCCGTGACTCGGCGCGCGTATTCGGCGCCGCGCTCGCCCGAACGCACGCAGCGGGCGGGCGAGCCTTCGGCGGGCGCCCCGACGGATGGGACGGTCCCCTCTTCATCGGGCGACGTCCCCTGCCCGCGGCCGACGAGGCGACGTGGGGCGCCTTCTACGCGCGTGACCGGGTGCTGCCGTACCTGGAGATCGCCGAGGAGGTCGGCAACACGACCCATGCCGAGGGCCGCCTCGTGCGGCGTGCAGCCGAGGTGATCGCCGCCGGCGCCTTCGACGACGACGAACCGCCCGCGCGGATCCACGGCGACCTCTGGAGCGGGAACGTCCTCTGGTCGGCGGGCGGCGTCGTGCTCATCGATCCCGCTGCCCACGGCGGCCATCGGGAGACGGATCTCGCGATGCTCGCCCTGTTCGGCTGCCCCTTCCTCGACGAGGTGCTCTCGGCCTACCAGCTCGCGGCGCCGCTGCGTTCCGGATGGCGCGATCGCATCCTGCTCCACCAGCTGCATCCGCTCGCGGTGCACGCCGCCGGGCACGGTCGGGGGTACGGCGTCGCGCTGGCGGATGCGGCCGAGGCGGTGCTCGAACTGGCCTAAGGAT
>CAWCWD010000031.1:0-22260 GCA_963799015.1 uncultured Actinomycetota bacterium
GCGCCGGGCGGTCAGACCGGCAGGTTCGGCAAGGCGCGCACCCGCATCGCGTCGGCCGACGAGGCGGCGCAGCGGGCCGAGAACGCCGACGCGCCGAAGATCCCGCACCTGTTCCGCCGCATCGCCGAGCTGTTCGCTCCGCACCAGGCGGCGCTCGTCACCACGGTCGTGCTCGTGCTCATCGGCGCGGCCCTCAGCGTCATCCCGCCGTTGCTCACCCAGCGCGCGTTCGACGACGGACTGTTCCCGGTCGGCCCCGACGGCGAGGTCACGCGGCCCGAACCTCCCGGTGCTCGCGTGGATCGTCGGCGCGATGATCCTGGTCTACCTCATCTCGGCGCTGCTCGGCGTGTGCAGACGTGGCTCACCTCGACGGTCGGCAACAAGGTCATGGGCGACCTGCGCGTGCGCCTCTTCGCGCACCTGCAGTCGATGGAGCTCGGCTTCTTCACGCGCACCAAGACCGGCGTCATCCAGTCGCGCCTGCAGAACGACGTCGGCGGCGTGGCGGGCGTGCTCACGAACACCGTCTCGAGCATGCTCGGCAACACCGTCACGGTGATCGCGTCGTTCGTCGCGATGCTGATCCTCAGACTGGCGGCTCACGCTCATCGCCCTCGTGATGATGCCGTTCCTCGTCATCGTGCAGCGGCGGGTCGGCCAGGTGCGGGCCCGCATCGCCGGCAAGACGCAGGAGTCGCTGTCGGAGATGACCGCGATCACGCAGGAGACCCTGAGCGTCTCGGGCATCCTGCTGTCGAAGTCCTTCAACCGGCAGCGGAGCGAGATCGACCGCTACGCCGACGAGAACCGGAACCAGATCCGGCTGCAGGTGCGCCAGCAGATGAGCGGCCAGTGGTTCTTCGCGGTGGTGGGCATCTTCATGTCCGCGATCCCGGCGATCGTCTACCTCGTGTCGGGCTGGCTGATCGCCGGCGGCACGGCGGATGTCACGGCGGGCACGATCGTCGCGTTCACGACGGTGCAGGCGCGGCTGCTGTTGCCGCTCATGGGCCTCATGCGCGTCGCGCTCGACCTGCAGACCTCGAGCGCGCTGTTCGCGCGCATCTTCGAGTACCTCGACCTGAAGCCCGCGATCACGGATGCCCCCGACGCCCGCGACGTGGCGCCCGGCCCGGCGCTCGGGCGCGTCGAGTTCGACGACGTCACGTTCCGGTACCCCGATGCCGACGGCGAGACGCGCCCGACGCTCGACGGCGTGAGCTTCACGATCGAGCCCGGCCAGTACGTCGCGTTCGTCGGCCCGTCGGGCGCCGGCAAGACGACGGTGTCCTACCTCATGCCGCGCCTGTACGAGGCATCCGGCGGCACGGTGCTGTTCGCCGGCGACGACGTGCGCGACCTCCGCCAGGAGTCGATCATCTCGAACATCGGCATCGTGAGCCAGGAGACGTACCTCTTCCACGCGACGATCGGCGAGAACCTGCGCTACGCGAAGCCCGATGCCACCGACGCGGAGCTCGAGGCGGCGGCGCGCGCCGCGAACATCCACGAGACCATCGCGTCGTTCCCCGAGGGCTACGACACCGTCGTGGGCGAGCGCGGCTACCGGCTGTCCGGCGGCGAGAAGCAGCGCATCGCGATCGCGCGCGTGCTGCTGAAGGACCCGGCGGTGCTGCGTGCTCGACGAGGCGACGAGCGCGCTCGACACGATCTCGGAGCGCGTGGTGCAGCAGGCGCTCGATGACGCCGCCCGTGGCCGCACGACGATCGCGATCGCGCACCGGCTCTCCACGGTGGTCTCCGCCGACGTGATCTTCGTGGTCGTCGCGGGGCAGCGTCGTCGAGCGCGGGCACGCACGCCGAGCTCGTGCTCTCCGAGGGCGTGTACGCCTCGCTCTACCGGCAGCAGGAGGAGCGGCCGGTCTTCGAGAGCTGACGCCGGGTCGACTCGTCCGGCCGTCAGCTCCGTGCGGCGAGCAGGTCCTCCATGAGGGCGATCTCCGCCTCCTGGCTCTGCACGATCGACGTGGCGAACGGCACCAGGACGTCGTTCGAGGAGCGCGCGAGCGCGGCATCCGCCATCTCGATCGCACCGCGGTGGTGGGCGATCATCAGCTCGAGGAAGCGGCGCTCGGCGTCGACGCCCGTCGAGGCACGGAGGGCGGCGACCTGCTCGGGCGTCGCGAGCCCGGGCATCGGCGCGCCGGCGGCGTGGGCGATCGACACGTGCGCCGCGTGGGTGTCGCCGCCGTCGGCCGGCGGCCGCGTCATCCACGTCATCGAGGGCTCCGAGCCGGCCTGCGACAGCCCCCAGCCGCGCAGCCAGCCGTAGAGCTGCCCCGACTGCTGGGCCTGCGTCGTGGCGATGTCGTAGGCGAGCAGCCGCACGTCGGGGTCGTCGGTCGCGTCGCGCACGATCATGGCGAGCTCGACGCCCTGCTGGTGGTGCACCTGCATGTCGCGCGCGAATCCCGCCTCGACGCTCGTGTCGGTCGGCGGGGCGTCGGCGAGCGTGCTCAGCCGGCCGACCGAGAACGCGACGACGGCCACCACGACGACGGCGACGGATGCCGCGACGAGCGCCGCGACGCGACCGACGCGCGTGCCGCGCTGCCCGGCGACCGACTCCGCCATCGCTAGGAGACCTTGCCGGGCGCGTCGACGGCGCCGGTGCAGAGGGCGCCGGGCTCGGGCACGTTCTGGCTCTGCCAGTACTCCTCGATGAACGCCGCGATGCGCGGGTCGTCGGCGTCGTCGACCTGCAGCTGGCTGTTCCAGCCGCTCAGCACGATGGGCGAGGGCAGCCCGTCGAACGGCGAGAGGATCACGTAGGTCGAGGGCAGCTGCGGACCGGAGCGCCTCGACCGCGTCGTCGCCGAGCGTCGGGTCGTAGGTCACCCAGAGTGCGCCGTGCTCGAGGGAGTGCACCGCGTTCTCCGCGGGCACGGGCTCGGTGTACACGCCGCAGTTCAGCCAGGCGGGGTTGTGGGGGCCGCCGGCGGGCGGGGTCTGCTCGTAGTCGACGACGCCCTCGACGTGCGTCGACGTGTTGTCGAACGTCTGCACGCCGTCGACCTCGGTGCCGTCGCCGCCCGCGCTGTACGACGCCGGCTGCGGGGTGAGCACGACCGTCGTGACGATGAGGGCGACCACGGCGACGCCGCCCGCGATGGCGGCGCCGATGCCGATGCGGCGGTTGCGCCGCGCCCTGCGCCTCCCGGAGGCGGTGCTCCTCGAGCTTCTTCGCGCGGGCCTCGGCGCGCTGCTGCTTCACGCTCGCGGCCTTCTTCGCTGACGGGGGGACGGGCGGGGTCGCGCTCACGCGGGGGCCTCTCTCGTCGGGGGTGTGTGTTCCATACGAACGCATGCGGCTGGGAGAATGCCCGTGCGAGTCCGGAGACGCCATGCTTCCCGGCGAGCGGATCGGCCGAGCGTACGGCGGCCAAGTCCGGCTAGTCTGGGTGCGTGAGCTCGTCCATGCCGTGTTGTCGTCGCTGAGACGAGGCGACCCCTTTTCAGCGTCGCGCACCGCATCCGGCGCCCAAGACGCACTGACACGAGGAATGAACACGGCATGAAGTACGCAGAGACCATCGTCGATCTCGTGGGGGACACCCCGCTCGTCAAGCTCCACCGGGTGACCGAGGGGGTGACGGATGCCACGGTGCTGGTGAAGCTCGAGTACTTCAACCCGGGCGGCTCGGCGAAGGACCGCATCGCCGCGCGCATCATCGACGCCGCCGAGGCCGAGGGCAAGCTGAAGCCGGGCGGCACGATCGTGGAGCCGACCTCCGGCAACACCGGCGTGGGCCTCGCGCTCGTCGCCCAGCAGCGCGGCTACAAGTGCATCTTCGTGTGCCCCGACAAGGTCGGCGAGGACAAGCGCAACGTGCTCACCGCGTACGGCGCCGAGGTCGTCGTGACGCCCACCGCGGTCGCTCCCGACAGCCCCGAGTCGTACTACGGCGTCTCCGACCGGCTCGCCCGCGAGATCCCCGGCGCGTTCAAGCCCGACCAGTACTCCAACCTCAACGGCCCGCGCTCGCACTACGAGACCACCGGCCCCGAGATCTGGCGCGACACCGAGGGCAAGGTCACGCACTTCGTGGCGGGCGTCGGCACCGGCGGCACGATCACGGGCACCGGCCGATACCTGCGCGAGGTGTCGGGCGACACGGTGCGCATCATCGGCGCCGATCCCGAGGGCTCCGTGTTCTCGGGCGGCACCGGGCGCCCGTACCTCGTGGAGGGCGTCGGCGAGGACTTCTGGCCCGCGGCCTACGACCCCGCCGTGCCGCACGAGATCATCGCCGTGTCCGACGCGGAGTCGTTCGAGATGACCCGCCGGCTCGCGCGCGAGGAGGGCATCCTCGTCGGCGGGTCGAGCGGCATGGCCGTGGTCGCGGCGCTCAAGGCCGCGGCATCCGCCGGCCCCGACGACGTGTTCGTGGTGCTGCTGCCCGACGGCGGCCGCGGGTACCTCGGCAAGATCTTCAACGACAAGTGGATGCGCGCCTACGGCTTCTCGAACGCGCCCGCCGGGCACACGATCGCGCAGCTGCTCGCCGCGAAGGCCGACCGCACGCGCGCCGATCGTCTACGTGCACCCGAACGACACCATCCGCGAGGCGATCGACACGATGACCGAGACGGGCGTCTCGCAGCTGCTCGTGCTCTCGGCCGAGCCGCCCGTGGTGCTCGGCGAGGTGACCGGCGCCCTGCACGAGGAGGCACTGCTCGACCTCGTGTTCTCGGGGCAGGCGAAGCTCACCGACAAGGTCTCGAGCGTGGTGGGGGAGTCGCTGCCGCTCATCGGCGTGAACGAGCCGGTGGCAGCCGCTCGCTCGGCATTCGCGACGACGCCCGCGATGCTCGTCACCGACGGCGGCAAGGCGCTCGGCGTGATCACCCGCACCGACCTCCTCACGTACCTCTCGGCCTGAGCGCCGCAACCAGCCAGGAAGAACGCACCATGCTCCACGACGACGCACGCTTCGACACCCGCGCCATCCACGCCGGCCAGGAGTTCGACCCCACCACCGGCGCGGTCATCCCGCCCGTGTACCTCACCTCCACCTACGTGCAAGACGGCATCGGCGGCCTCCGCAACGGCTACGAGTACTCGCGCGGCGGCAACCCCACCCGCACCGCGCTCGAGACGCAGCTCGCGGCGCTCGAGGGCGGCATCCGCGGCCTCTCGTTCGCGTCGGGCCTCGCCGCCGAGGACGCACTGCTGCGCACCGTGCTCGCGCCCGGCGACCACGTGGTGATCGGCAACGACGTGTACGGCGGCACGCACCGGCTCATCCGCAAGGTCTTCGGCGCCTGGGGCATCCGCCACTCAACCGTCGACACCAGCGACCTCGACGCGGTACGCGGGGCGATCGAGCTCGGCAGCACCAAGGTGCTCTGGGTCGAGACGCCGTCGAACCCCCTGATGAAGATCTCGGATGTCGCGGCGCTCGCCGAACTCGGCAACGAGGCGGGCGTGCTCGTGGTGGTCGACAACACGTTCGCGTCGCCGGCGCTGCAGCAGCCCATCGCGCTCGGCGCCGACGTGGTCATCCACTCCACGACGAAGTACCTCGGCGGCCACTCCGACATCGTCGGCGGCGGGCTGGTGTTCGCCGCCGGACAGGAGGAGCTCGCCGAGCAGGTCACCTTCACGCAGTTCGCGGCCGGCGCGGTCTCGAGCCCGTTCGACGCGTTCCTCACGTCGCGCGGCATCAAGACCCTCGGCATCCGGATGCAGCGGCACAGCCAGAACGCGCTCGCGATCGCGCGGCGGCTCGAGGAGCACGCGGGCATCGAGCACGTGTTCTACCCGGGCCTCGAGTCGCACCCCGGACACGAGCTCGCCGCCCGGCAGATGTCGGGCTTCGGCGGCATGGTCTCGATCTCGCTCGCGGGCGGCGCCGAGGCGGCCCGCCGATTCGCGGAGTCGACCGACGCTGTTCCAGCTCGCCGAGTCGCTCGGCGGCGTCGAGTCGCTCGTGAACTACCCGTCGGAGATGACGCACGCGTCGGTGCGCGGCACCGAGGCGGAGGTGCCCGAGTCGGTCGTGCGCCTCTCGGTGGGCATCGAGGACGTCGACGACCTGCTGGCCGACATCGACGAGGCGCTCGCGCGGCTGTAGCGGCAGCTGCGGGTTGAGGAGGTCGCGAAGCGGCCGTCTCGAAACCCCTCCGCTGCGCCGGGGTCTCGAGACGGCGCTCCGCGCCTCCTCAACCCGCAGCCCGGCGGTGGGAGAATGGAAGTGCTGGCGCCCGGCACGTCACCGGCGCCGAGGAGATGATCTCCCATGGTCTGGTTCTGGGTGACCCTGATCATCGTGGTCGTGCTCGCGATCGTGCTGTTCTTCATGTCGGTGAAGATCGTGAAGCAGTACGAGCGCGGCGTCGTGCTGCGGTTCGGACGGCTGCACAACGTGCGCGATCCGGGCATCCGCTTCATCATCCCGATCGTCGACGTGATGACGAAGGTGTCGCTGCGCATCGTGACCGTGCCCATCCAGTCCCAGGGCATCATCACGCGCGACAACGTGAGCGTCGGGGTGTCGGCGGTCGCGTACTACCGCATCGTCGACCCGGTGAAGTCGGTGATCGCGATCGAGAACGTGCAGTCCGCGATCGACCAGATCGCGCAGACCACGCTCCGCAAGGTCGTCGGCCAGCACCACCTCGACGAGACGCTCGCCGAGACGGCGAAGCTCAACGTGAACATCCGCGAGATCCTCGACGAGATCACGGTCGAATGGGGCGCCCAGGTCACGCTCGTCGAGCTCAAGGACATCCTGCTGCCCGACTCGATGAAGCGCGCCATGGCGAAGCAGGCGGAGGCGGAGCGCGAGAAGCGCGCGAAGATCATCGCCGCCGAGGGGGAGTCGCTCGCCGCGACGCAGCTCGGCGTCGCGTCGGACACGATGATGGCGCATCCGCTCGCCCTGCAGCTGCGCACGCTGCAGACGCTCGTCGAGGTCGGCGTCGACAAGAACACGCTCGTCGTGTTCCCCGCCCCGCTCATGAGCTCGATCGGGGAGCTCACGAGCTTCCTCGAACGCGAGGCGGCGAAGTCGAAGGTGCCGGTGCGGAGCGTCCAGCGAGTGGCAGGATCTTGACGAAGGCTGTCATTCCTGCCAGCGGCGCGTGTCGGTGGGATGCCCCAGAATGAGCGGGTGACTTCGAATCAGACCGGCACGGCAGCCGGCACGGACGCCGGTGGGCCGGCCGGCACCCAGCCGCACGCGCGGCACGCTCGGCCTCGGACAGGGCACGGCGCTCTACATCGCCAGCGTGCTCGGCACCGGCATCCTCGTGCTGCCGGGGCTCGCGGCTGCGGCCGCCGGTCCGGCGTCGATCGTGGCCGTGGCCGCCGTGCTCGTGCTCTCCATCCCGCTCGCCGGCACGTTCGCCTCGCTCGCGGCACGCTACCCCGACCCCGGCGGCGTCGCGAGCTACGTGCGGCGCACGCTCGGCGGCACGGCCGCGCGCATGACGGGGTACTGGTTCTTCTTCGGCGTCTGCATCGGCGCGCCGGTGCTCGCGGTGCTCGGCGGCGAATACGTCGTCGCGGTGCTCGGCGTCGACCGAGCGGCGGTGCCGATCATCGCGCTCGCGATCTTCGTGCCGCCGTTCGTGGCCAACTGGTTCGGCGTCAGGGTCGCGGGCTGGGTGCAGTTCGTGCTCACGGGCCTCCTGATCACCGTCGTCGTCGGCGTGGTCGCCGTGACGTTCCCCGCGGTCGAGGCGTCGAACTTCCAGCCGTTCCTGCCCAACGGGTGGGCCGGAGTCGGCACCGCGATCAGCCTCTTCGTGTGGGCGTTCGCCGGATGGGAGGTCGGCACGCACATCGCGGGCGAGTTCAAGAACCCTCGGCGCATCATCCCCCTCGCCACCGGCATCGCCATCGTCGTCGTCGGCGCCGGGTACCTCGCCCTTCAGGTCGTGACGGTCGGCGTGCTCGGCGACCAGGCGGGCGCCGGCGTCGTGCCGCTCCTGGATCTCGTCGAGACGACCGTGCCCGGCATCGGGTCGACGCTCGTCGCGATCGTCACGGCGATCGTCTGCCTCGGCGTGATGAACGCCTACCTGCCGGCGTTCGCCAAGCTCGGCGCCGCGCTCGGCCGCGACGGCGACCTGCCGCAGCTACTTCGCGAAGGGCGCCGGCAGCGGCGAGATCCCGCGTCGTGCGCTGATGCTCACGGCAGCGATGGTCGCCGTGTACTTCGTGCTGATGCTCCTCAACGGCATGAACCTGTCGGCCTTCATCCTCATCCACACGAGCAACATGGTCGCGATCTACGCCGCGGGCATGCTCGCAGCGACCCTGCTGCTGCGCCGCTGGTCGTTCGGCTGGTGGCTCGCGGTCATCGCCACCGTCATGACCGCCGGCCTGCTCGTGCTGGCCTGGGCGAACCTCCTCGTGCCGCTCATCCTCGCGCGTGGCTGCGGTGCTCGTCACCGTCGTGCGCCGCGTGCGCCGGGCCCGCGCAGATGGCGCACCGGCGACCGACCCGAACGCCGCCGAGCTGCCCGAATCTGCACGGATCCAGGCAACTCGGTGAGGGCGCAAACAGAACAGGTGAGCGCGCACACCCGAATCGCAGAGGACTGCACATGACCGAGTACCGCGCCCACTTCGACGCCGAGATCACATTCGTGAACGGAGGGGCACTTCGTGCGGAGGCGTTCCGCCTCGACCTGCCGTCGGCCGAGCTGACCGCGGACGAGATCGGCGACCTGCTCGTGCGACACCTCGGGCTCGCGCTCGTCGGCAGTGTGGCGCTGTCGAACCTCGAGATCGTGGAGGAGCTGCACCGGGGTTCGCGCGGCGTCATCGATGCGACCGACGCGATGACCGGGGCATCCGCTCGCCCCTGCCGCACGCGCGCGGCGAGCTCGTCGACCTCAGCCAGCCGATCCGCGCCGGGCTCGTGACCTACCCCGGCATCCCGGCGCCCACGATCACGCCGCACCTCACGCGCGAGGCGTCGCGCGAGCACTACGCGCCCGGCACCGAGTTCGCGATCGACGTCATCACGATGGCGGGCAACACCGGCACCTACCTCGACAGCCCCTACCACCGCTACGCCGACGGCGGCGACCTGGCGAGCCTCGACCTCGCCACGCTCGTCGGCGTGCCCGCCGAGGTGTTCCGGTTGACGGATGCCGCGAGCCGCGGCATTCCCGCCGAGGTGTTCCTCGACCGCGAGCTCGCGGGCACCGCGCGTGCTGCTGCACACCGGATGGAGCCGCCACTTCGGCACGCCCGAGTACGCGCACGGCTCGCCGTTCCTCACCGAGGCGGGCGCGCGGCACCTCGTCGACGCCGGCGTCGCCATCGTCGGCATCGACGCGCTGAACATCGACGACACCGAGTCGGGCGGCGAGCGTCCGGCGCACTCGATCCTGCTCGCGGCGGGCGTGCACGTCGTCGAGCACCTCACCGCGCTCGAGCGGGTGCCCGTGCGCGGGTGCGCGGTTCACGGCGGTGCCGCCGCGCGTCGAGGGCTTCGGCACATTCCCGGTGCGCGCGTTCGTCGAACTGCCGGTTCGCTGACAGCCGAGCGATCGCAGGGCCACTCACGCCTCCCATCGGCGGGCGCCGGTGCCCGTGGCACCGAGCTCGTCATCGGCGTTGCGGAGCCGGCAGATCTTCAGGCTCAGGCAGCCGCAGCCGATGCAGCCGTCGAGATCGTTCCGCAAGTGCTCGAGGTCGGCGATACGTGCGTCGAGCGTCTCGCGCCAGCGACGCGACAGCCGCGCCCAATCCGCCTTGGTCGGCGTTCGCTGTGCGGGAAGCGAGTCGAGCGCTTCGCGGATCTCCGCGAGCGGGATGCCGACGCGCTGGGCGACACGGATGAAGGTGACACGGCGAAGCGCGTCGCGCCGATAGCGGCGCTGATTGCGATCGTCCCGCAGGGCGGCGAGCAGGCCCTTGCGCTCGTAGAAGTGCAGTGCCGAAACCGAGACGCCGCTTCGGGCAGCGAGTTCGCCCACGGTGAGCATGGCGTGCCCGGCGGCTTCGAGTTGCGGCATCCGCCCTCCGATCTCCGATTGACCTCAACCATAGTTGAGGTCATACGCTCGGGCCCATGACTGTCGAGCGTGCGAACACCACCGGCGAGATGCCGGTTCCGATCCGGGAGAGCCTGCTGAGCGCCCGGTACCGGTGGATCAGCATCGGCATCTGCGCGCTGGTCTTCCTCGCCGCGTTCGAGTCGATGGCCGTGACCGCCGTGATGCCGGCGATCGCGACGGAGCTCGACGGACAGTCGCTGTACGCGCTCGCCTTCGCCGGGCCGCTGGCGGTCAGCGTGATCGGCATGATCATCGCGGGCAATGCCTCAGATCGCGGAGGCCCGCGACTCGCGCTGTACAGCTCGGTCGCATGCTTCGTGATCGGCCTGCTGGTCGCCGGTACGGCGACCGGCATGTGGCAGCTCGTCGCAGGCCGCCTCGTGCACGGTCTCGGCGGCGGTGGTCTCACCGTCGCGCTGTACGTGATCGTGGCCCGGATCATCCCGCCGGCGCTGCAGCCCGGCATGTTCGCGGGCTTCGCGGCGGCCTGGATCGTACCCTCGCTCATCGGGCCGTTCGTCTCGGGCGTCGTCGCCGACAGCGTCGGGTGGCAGTGGGTGTTCCTCGGTGTCGTCGTGCTCGTGCTGCCCGCGCTCCTGATGGTGGTGCCGAGCCTGCGCGGGTTGGCGTCCACGACGGGCGAAGCGCGGCCGCCGTGGCGCATCTCGCGCATCGCCTGGGCCGCGCTCGCGGCCGTCGCCGTTCTCGCGCTCAACTTCTCGACCGAGGCGGACGGCTGGGCCGGTTGGGCGCTTCCGATCGCCTCGATCGCGGTCATCGCGGTCGCCATTCGGCCGATGGTGCCGCGTGGCACCCTCCTCGCGGTGCGCGGCCTGCCCGCTGCCGTGCTCACTCGCGGCCTGCTCTCGGGAGCGTTCTTCGGCACGCAGGTGTACCTGCCGTTGCTGCTGACGGGTGAACCGTATCTCTTGAGCACGGCGATGGCGGGACTCGTGCTGACGCTGGGAGGCGTCGCCTGGGCGATCGCGTCGCAGGTGCAGGGACGCAATCCCGTGCGCCTCACGAACGAGCTCTGCCTGCGCGTCGGGCTCGGCCTGCTCGGGTCGGCGATCGTGGTCTCGCTCCTCGCCACGCTGCTGCAACTGCCGCCGCTCGTGTTCATGCTCGGCTGGGTGCTCGCCGGCGGTGGCATGGGGATCATGTACCCCCGCACCACGGTGATCGGCCTGCAGTCGTCGACGACCGAGAACCAGGGATTCATCAGCTCCGCCATGTCGGTGTCCGATGCCCTGGGCGGGGCCGTCTCGATCGCGCTCACGGCCATCGCGTACGCGCTGCTCCTGCCCGGGGGTGCGGTCATCGCCACCGCCGGCGCGATCGCCGTCGCGCTCGGGGTGTGGGCGTTCGCCCTGTTCGCCGGTCTGCGGGCGCACGCCGAGGATCCCGTGCCTGCGGCTGCGGCTGCGGCCTGAGCGCGGCGAGATCCCATGCGCGCGATCGTCGCCCACCAGGCGGGAGGCCCCGATGTGCTTCGCATCCAGACGCTGCCCGACCCGTCGCCCGGCCCTGGCCGGGTTCGCGTTGCCGTCGAGGCCGCGGCGATCACCTTCGTCGACACCATGATCCGCTCGGGGAGTCCGATCGGACGGGCCGTGGTGTTCCCCGTGGTGCTCGGCAACGGCGTCGGCGGCATCGTCGACACCCTCGGTGAGGGCGTGGATCGCGAGTGGAGCGGCGCGAGGGTCGTGACCTCGACGGGCGGCACCGGCGGCTACGCGAGTGCGGCGCTCGCGAGCGTGTCCGACCTCCACCGCGTTCCCGACGGACTCGGCCTCCACGAGGCGACCGCCCTCCTCGCCGACGGGCGCACTGCGGTGGGGCTCCACGACGCGGCCGGGATTCGTCAGGGCGAGACCGTGGTCGTCTCCGCGGCGGCCGGGGGCGTCGGCGGCCTGCTCGTGCAGCTCGCGGCCCACAGCGGTGCGCGAGTGATCGCGCTCGCCGGGAGCGAGTCCAAGCTCGACCACGCCCGCGGGCTCGGCGCCGACGTCGCACTGAACTACCGCGAACGCGACTGGGTCGCCGCCCTCGTCGCCGCAACCCCGGACGGTCTCGACATCGTGTTCGACGGCATCGGCGGCGACCTCACCGCGAGCCTCACTCCGCTGGTGCACGCCCGTGGCCGTTACCTGCCGCACGGTGCGGCCGGCGGTCGGTGGGGGGCCATCGACGAATCGGCGCTCGCAACGCGCGGGGTCACGGTGATCCCGCTCGATGCGATCGGCAGCACGCCCCAGCACCTGTTCGCGCTCGTGGAACGAGCGCTCGAGCTCGCCGCACGAGGGGTGGTCCGCCCGGTGATCGGTCAGACCTTCGCACTCGACGACGCAGCCGAGGCGCATGCGGCGATCCACGCCAGGACCACCATCGGCAAGACGCTGCTCCTGCCGTGAGCATCGGTCGGTCGAACGCGTGCAGGCGCGCGGCGCGGGGCAGTGGCATCCGTCGCCCTCGTGCGTGAGGATAAGGGAATGATCGCTCCCGCGTACTCGCTCCGCGACGGCAACTCGATCCCGGCGATCGGGCTCGGCACCTACGGGCTCAACGAGCAGTCGGGCATCGAGGCGATCGTGTCGGGCATCGCCGACGGCTACCGGCTCGTCGACACCGCGTACAACTACGGCAACGAGGACGTGGTCGGCGAGGCGGTGCGGCGCACCGACGTCGACCGCAGCGACCTGGTGATCACGACGAAGCTGCCGGGTCGCCACCACGGGTTCGATGAGACGCTCGCGAGCTTCGAGGAGTCCCGCCGCCGCCTCGACCTCGACTGGGTCGACCTGTACCTCATCCACTGGCCGCTTCCGCGCATCGACAAGTTCGTCGACACCTGGCGCGCCATGATCCGCCTGCGCGAGAAGGGGCTCGTGCGCTCGATCGGCGTCTCGAACTTCACCGCCGACATGCTCGACCGCCTCGAGCGGGAGACGCACGTGGTGCCGGCGGTGAACCAGGTGGAGCTGCATCCGTACTTCCCGCAGGAGGAGCTGCGCGCCTATCACGACGAGTACGACATCCGCACCGAGAGCTGGAGTCCGCTCGCCAAGCGCTCCGAACTGCTGCAGGAGGGCGTCATCACGGCGCTCGCCGCCGAGAAGGGCGTCTCGCCCGCGCAGATCGTGCTCCGATGGCACGTCGAGCTCGAGGCCGTGCCGATCCCCAAGTCGGCGGATGCCGCGCGGCGCCGTGAGAACCTCGACGTGTTCTCGTTCACCCTGGAACCCGAGGAGGTCGAGGCGATCTCGGCGCTCTCGCGTGGGCGCCTCTGGGGCGGCGACCCCGACACCCACGAGGAGTTCTGACCCGCGATCGGCGGCGGCTGCCGGGGGTCGTCGGCGACGCGGGTGTCGGGGGCCGGGATAGGCTCGATCGAGTGAGCGACTCGACGACGAACCAGCACCCCGAAACCTCGGAGCACTCGCTCGTTCCGGCTGCTGAGGCCTACACGTCGGCCGAGGCATCCGCTCACGCGTCGCACGGCGACGCGGCCCGAGGGCCGCTCGCGAAGCCCTACCGCTGGCTCTCGATCGGCATGTTCTCGATCATCTTCCTCGCCGCGTTCGAAGCGATGGCCGTCACCACGATCATGCCGCTCGTGGCACGCGACCTCGACGGCGAGGCGCTGTTCGCCCTCGCGTTCGCCGTGCCGCTGGCCGCGGGCATCATCGGCATGGTGATCGCCGGCAACTGGACCGACCGATCCGGCCCCCTGCCGTCCCTCGTCACCTCGGCGGTGCTGTTCGTGATCGGGCTCGTGATCGCGGGCACCGCCGTCAACATGGACGTCTTCATCGTCGGGCGCTTCGTGCACGGGCTCTCGGGCGCGGCCGTGATCGTGCCGCTCTACGTCATCGTCGGCCGTCTCTATCCCGAGCAGCTGCGTGCCCGCGTGTTCGCCGGGTTCGCCGCGGCGTGGGTCATCCCGTCGATCATCGGGCCGGCGCTCGCGGGCGTCGTCGCCGAGGCGTTCAGCTGGCACTGGGTGTTCCTCGGCGTGATCGGGCTCTGCTTCCCGGCGGCGGCGATGATGATGCCGCCGATCCTGCGCGTACGCGACCAGGTGCAGGGCGACCCGTCCGTGGCGTGGAGCGTGAGCCGGGTGGGCTGGTCGGTGCTCACGGCGGCGGCAGCCCTGGCCGTGTCGCTGTCGAAGGAGCTCGGCGACCCGTGGCGGTGGGTCGTGGCCGATCGTCGCGATCGCGGTCGCCGCCGTGGCGGCGCGCCCGCTCATGCCGCCGGGCACGCTGCGCGTGGCGCGCGGCATGCCGGCCACCGTGATGCTCAAGCTCATCGTCGCGGGCGCGTTCTTCGGCAGCGAGATCTACCTGCCCTACCTCTTCATCGAGCGCTACGAGTTCTCGCCGAGCCTCGCGGGCGCGGTGCTCACCGGGGCCGGCGTCTCGTGGGCGGCGGCGTCGTGGCTGCAGGGCCGGCTCACCGACCGCGTCTCCAACACGCAGGCGGTCGTGATCGGGGCCGCGACGCTCACGCTCTCGCTCGCCGTCGTGCTGGTGGTGGCGGCGTTCACGCTGGCGCCGGTCATCGCGTTCGTCGCGTGGACGCTCGCCGGGTGCGGCCATGGGCTTCATGTACCCGCGGTTCTCGGTCGCGGTGCTGGCCCTGTCGCCGGTGTCGGCGCAGGGCTTCAACAGCGCGGCGCTCACGATCTCGGAGTCGCTCGGCGCCGCGATCGCCCTCGCGATCACCGCGCTCGTGTCGAGCGCGGCCGGGGCGGGCATGTTCACGGCCGACTTCGCCGTCACGTTCGCGATCGCCGATCGTCGCCCTGCTGCTCGCGAGCCGGGTCAGGCCCCCGGTCGGCGACATCCGCGGCTCGCTGACCTCTGTGACTGTCACATCTGTGACAGTCACATTCCCGCGCGGGCGTGTGCATAATGGTGTGCCGGCGAATGTGACCGTGAACATGCCGAGAGCCCGATCGAGGACGACGTGCCAGAGGAACTCCAGCGAGGCCAAGGCCCCGAGCATCCGCGATGTCGCGCGGCTGGCGGGCGTCTCGCACCAGACCGTCTCGCGGGTGCTGAACAACCATCCGAGCATCCGGCCCGAGACGAAGCAGCGCGTGCTCGACGTCATGGAGCGGCTGCAGTACAAGCCGAACCGGGCCGCGCGGGCGCTCGTGACGAGCCGTTCGCGCACCATCGGCATCCTCTCGGCGTCGAGCACGCAGTACGGCCCCGCGTCGAGCATCGCGGCGATCGAGGAGGCCGCTCGGGCGTCGGGCTACTGGGTCAGCACGGCGAACATCGAGTCGGTCGACGCGCGTTCGATCGCCGACGGGCTCGCCCACCTCGCCGCCCAGGGGATCGAGGGCCTCGTCGTCATCGCCCCGCAGGTGCGGGTGTTCGACACGCTCGCCCAGCTCTCGATCGACGTGCCGTACGTCACCCTCCAGTCGACCGATCGCGACCCCGGTCACGCCTACAACGTGCCCTACGTCAGCCTGCAGACCACCGGCCGCGACCCCGACCACGCGCTGTCGGTCGACCAGATCGCGGGCGCGCGCATGGCGACGCGCCACCTGATCGGGCTCGGCCATCGGAGCATCTACCACCTCGCCGGCCCGCAGGACTGGATCGAGGCCGAGGCGCGCATGCGCGGGTTCCTCGACGAGATGAGCGCGCAGGACGTGCCCACCACCGCCCCGATCCTCGGCGACTGGACGGCCGACTTCGGGTACTACGCGGGCCGCGAGCTGCTGACCGTGCGCGACTTCACCGCCATCTTCGCGTCGAACGACCAGATGGCGCTCGGGCTCATGCACGCCGTGCGCGACGCCGGCCTCGAGATCCCGCGCGACGTCTCGATCATCGGATTCGACGACATCCCCGAGGCGGCGCACTTCTGGCCGCCGCTCACGACCGTGCGGCAGGACTTCGCGGAGCTCGGGCGCCGATGCGTCGCACTGCTGCTGGGCGACATCGACGAATCTCGCGGACGACCAGGCGCGCACCGCCATCGTCCCCGAGCTCATCGTGCGCGGCTCGACCGGGCCGGCCGCGTTCTGAGCCGGTGCACCGGCGCCGGCGGTGCGTGCCGAGCCGGCGTTATCGTTCCGTGACCTTCGATGAGTTGACAGTCCGAGCCGGATATGTGGCTAACATGAGACTCGCCATGTGAACGGTCACATCGAGACCGAGATCGTGGAGCACCTCCCGCCTCGACGAAGGAGTCTCCCAGTGCCGAACACCGCCGCCCATGCGCCGCACGATCTGATGCAGCGCGAGCGGCCGGCGCCGGGAACGTCCGCCGAGGCGGTGACCGCGTGAGCAGCTACGGGCCGCAGATCGAGGTCGCCATCGCACGGGTTCGTGCCGATGTCGCGAAGCTGCACGCGGAGCTGACGCGGTACGGGCTGGTGGTCTGGACGGGCGGCAACGTCTCGGGTCGGGTGCCCGGCGCCGACCTGTTCGTGATCAAGCCGTCGGGTGTCTCGTACGACGACCTCGCGCCCGAGAACATGATCCTCTGCGACCTGGACGGGAACGTCATCGAGGGCACGCCGGGCTGGGACCGCAGCCCGTCGTCGGACACCGCGGCGCACGCGTACGTGTACCGGAACATGCCCGAGGTCGGCGGCGTGGTGCACACGCACTCCGCGTACGCCACGGCGTGGGCGGCGCGGGGCGAGGAGATCCCGTGCGTGATCACGGCGATGGCGGACGAGTTCGGCGGGCCGATCCCGATCGGCCCGTTCGCGATCATCGGCGACGACTCGATCGGGCGCGGGATCGTGGAGACCCTCACCGGTCACCGGTCCCGTGCGGTGCTGATGCGCAATCACGGGCCGTTCACGATCGGCGCGAGCGCGAAGGATGCGGTGAAGGCCGCCGTGATGGTCGAGGACGTCGCCCGCACGGTGCACCTCGCTCGTGAGGCGGGCCCGTTGGTGCCGATCCCGCAGGACGCGATCGACCGGCTCTTCGACCGATACCAGAACGTCTACGGACAGGCGAGCGACGCCCGCCGAAGCGGCGCCGCCGCCGGAGAAGCCGGCCGGCCGCCGGCCCCGAAGACCACGGGGAAGGCGTCCGACGCCGGCTCCGCGAAGACCCCAGGGCAGGCGCCCGACGCCCGCCGGAAGGTCGCCGACCGACGATGAACGATCGCATCGGTCACCCGAAGACTTGCGCACCCCGCCCCCACGGGACCGGCGCGAGGGGAGACGGCTGGCATGGACGCGGCCGACTCCGACTGTCACCAAGACAACGACGTCCATGACGGACACACAGTGAAAGGACACACCGTGAAGAACACGAAGAAGGTGCTTCTCGCCACGCTCGCGGCCGGTTCCATGCTCGCGCTTGCCGCGTGCTCGGGCGGCGGCGGCGGTGACAGCGGCGAGGGCGGCGGCGGCGGCCTCATCGGCGTCGCGATGCCCACCAAGAGCTCGGAGCGCTGGATCCAGGACGGCGACGCCGTCAAGGAGCAGCTCGAGGAGCAGGGCTTCACCGTCGACCTCCAGTACGCGGAGGACGACATCCCCACCCAGGTCTCGCAGATCGAGAACATGATCACCAAGGGCGCCGAGGCGCTGATCATCGCCTCGATCGACGGCACGACGCTGTCGCAGGTGCTCCAGGACGCCGCCGACGCGGACATCCCCGTCATCGCCTACGACCGCCTCATCCGCGACTCGGAGAACGTCGACTACTACGCCTCGTTCGACAACTACATCGTCGGCGTGCAGCAGGCGACCTCGCTCCTCAACGGCCTCGGCCTGACCGACCTCGAGGGCGACGCCCGCGCGGACGCCCCCGCCGGTCCGTTCAACATCGAGCTGTTCGCCGGTTCGCCCGACGACAACAACGCCACGTTCTTCTGGAACGGCGCGATCGACACGCTCCAGCCGCTCATCGACGACGGCACCCTCGTCGTGAAGTCGGGCCAGACCGACTTCGAGCAGGCCGCCATCCTCCGTTGGGACGGCGAGGTCGCGCAGGAGCGCATGGAGAACATCCTGACCTCGACGTACTCCGACGGCTCGACGGTCAACGCGGTGCTGTCGCCCTACGACGGCCTGTCGCGCGGCATCATCTCGGCGCTCACCGACGCGGGCTACTCCGTGGGCGAGGGCTGGCCGATCATCTCCGGCCAGGACGCCGAGCTCGACTCGGTCAAGGCGATCAACTCGGGCGAGCAGTTCGCGACCATCTTCAAGGACACGCGTGAGCTCGCGACCGTCGCGGTCGGCATGGCCTCGGCCATCCTGAACGGCGAGGAGCCCGAGGTGAACAACACCGAGGACTACGACAACGGCGTGAAGGTCGTGCCGTCGTACCTCCTCGAGTCGGCCATCGTCGTCAAGGACAACATCACCGAGATCCTCGTCGACAGCGGCTACTGGACCGAAGAGGAAATCAACGGCTAGTCACCACCGGTGACACGCCGGCCGGATGACGGTCAACCCCGCGTGTCGGGGCCTGAGCGGGAGTACTCTCGCCTCAGGTCCCGGCCGCGGCGGCATCCGTCATCCGGCCGGCCCCACCCGGCAATGAAGCAGGAGCAAGGATGACCACCAACATTCTCGAGATGCGCGGCATCACGAAGACGTTCCCCGGCGTGAAGGCGCTCTCGAACGTCAACCTCGAGGTCGAGCGCGGCGAGGTGCACGCCATCTGCGGCGAGAACGGCGCCGGCAAGTCGACCCTCATGAAGGTGCTCTCGGGCGTGTACCCGCACGGCACCTACGACGGCGACATCGTCTTCGAGAACGAGACGGTGGAGTTCAGGGACCTCACGGACAGCGAGGCCAAGGGCATCGTCATCATCCACCAGGAGCTCGCGCTCAGCCCCTACCTGTCGATCGCCGAGAACATCTTCCTCAACAACGAGCTGAAGGGCCGCGGCGGCCTCATCGACTGGAACAAGACGAACTTCGAGGCGTCGAAGCTCCTCGCCCGGGTCGGCCTCCGCGAGAACCCCACGACGAAGATCATGGACATCGGCGTCGGCAAGCAGCAGCTCGTCGAGATCGCGAAGGCGCTCTCGAAGGAGGTCAAGCTGCTCATCCTCGACGAGCCCACCGCCGCGCTCAACGACGAGGACTCCGACCACCTGCTCGACCTGATCCTGCACCTCAAGGGGCAGGGCATCACGTCGATCATCATCAGCCACAAGCTGAACGAGATCAAGAAGGTCGCCGACTCCGTCACGGTCATCCGCGACGGCAAGACGATCGAGACGATCGCGAAGCAGGATGTCACGGAAGACCGCATCATCAAGGACATGGTCGGCCGCGACCTCGAGCACCGCTACCCCGACCACACGCCGAACATCGGCGACGAGCTGCTGCGCGTCGAGGACTGGACCGCGCACCACCCGCAGGACACCTCGCGGGTCATGGTCGACAACGTGAACCTCAACGTGCGGGCCGGCGAGATCGTCGGCATCGCGGGCCTCATGGGCGCCGGGCGCACCGAGTTCGCGATGAGCCTCTTCGGCCAGAGCTACGGATCGAAGATCACCGGCAAGGTGTTCCTGCGCGGCAAGGAGATCAAGACCCGCACCGTCGCCGAGGCGATCGACCACGGCATCGCCTACGCCACCGAGGACCGCAAGACCTACGGCCTGAACCTCATCGAGGACATCAAGCGCAACATCTCGATGGCGTCGCTGAAGAAGCTCGAGAAGTACGGCCTCGTGCACGACAACGAGGAGTACGCGGTCGCGAACGAGTACCGCAAGTCGATGAACATCAAGGCGCCGAACGTGCTGGTGAAGACCGGCAAGCTCTCGGGCGGCAACCAGCAGAAGGTCGTGCTGTCGAAGTGGATCTACTCGGACCCCGACGTGCTGATCCTCGACGAGCCGACCCGCGGCATCGACGTCGGCGCGAAGTACGAGATCTACACGATCATCAACCGCCTCGCGGCGGCCGGGAAGGGCATCATCGTGATCTCGTCCGAGCTGCCCGAGCTGCTCGGCATCTGCGATCGCGTCTACGCGCTCTCCGAGGGTCGCATCACGGGTGAGCTCCCCGTCGAAGAGGCCACCCCCGAGGCGATGCTCAAGCTCATGACCATGGAAAAGCCCCGCTAGCCGGCGCTGGCGGAAACACCAGGAGACACCATGTCGAATCCGAACCCCACCACCTCCGAGGAAACCCAACGTCGGCGGCGGCAACGTCAACCCCGTCGAGAACAAGTTCACCGACCGGCTGAGCCACGTGCTCGCCGACCTCGGCAAGAACGGCATCTTCATCGCGCTCATCGCGGTGGTCGTGCTGTTCTCGATCCTGACCAACGGCATCCTGCTGCGCCCGCAGAACATCTCCAACCTGGTCGTGCAGAACGGGTACATCCTCGTCCTCGCGATCGGCATGGTGATGGTCATCATCGCCGGCCACATCGACCTGTCGGTCGGATCGGTCGCGGCCTTCGTCGGCGCCTGTTCCGGCGTGTTCGCCGTGCAATGGGGCCTGCCGTGGTGGCTCTCGGTCATCCTCTCGCTCGGCATCGGCGCGCTCGTCGGCGTCTGGCAGGGCTTCTGGATCGCCTTCGTCGGCATTCCAGCCTTCATCGTGACCTTGGCGGGCATGCTCATCTTCCGCGGGCTCGCCCTCGTCGTGCTCGGCAACGCGAACATCGGCTCGTTCCCGGCCGAGTACCGCGCGCTCGGCAACGGCTTCCTCACGGACGTGTTCGGCGAGTTCGAGATCGATCCGCTCACGCTCGGCGTCGGCGCGCTCGCGATCATCGCCATCATCGTGCAGCAGGTGCGCACCCGTCGCGGCCGCCAGAAGTACGGCCAGGAGGTCGAGCCCATGGCGTGGTTCATCACCAAGCTCGTGCTCGTCTCGGCGGCCATCGGCTTCTTCGCCTACGCGCTCGCCGTCGTACAAGGGCATCCCGATCACGCTGATCGTCCTCGCCGTGCTCGTGCTGGTCTACGGCATCGTGATGAACCGCACGCGTCTTCGGCCGCCACATCTACGCGATCGGCGGCAACCGCCACGCGGCGGAGCTGTCGGGCATCAAGACGCGCCGGGTCGACTTCTGGCTGTTCGTCAACATGGGCATCCTCGCGGCGCTCGCCGGCCTCATCTTCACCGCGCGACTGAACCTCGCCGGGCCGAAGGCCGGTGACGGCTTCGAGCTCGAGGCGATCTCGGCGGCCTTCATCGGCGGCGCGGCCGTGCAGGGTGGCGTCGGCACGATCGGCGGCGCCATCATCGGTGGTCTGATCATCGGTGTGCTCAACAACGGCATGTCGATCCTGGGCATCGGCATCGAGTGGCAGCAGGCCGTCAAGGGCCTCGTGCTGCTGCTCGCGGTCGCGTTCGACGTCTACAACCGGCGCCGCTCCGGCAGCTGACACGTGGTCGAAGGAGGGGGCGGATGCTGCGGCATCCGCCCCCTTCGTCGTCTCCGCCCGGCGCCGGACGAGATGCCGCGGCATCCGCCCCCTTCGTCGTTTCCGGATGCCGCGGCACCCGCTCGGCGGATCCCCGCTCGCGAAACGCAGGAACTTCCGGCGGCGGCGCGGTGCGTCGCCGGCGCCGGGACGGCGTGTCGGGCGGTTCTTCCTGCATCTCGGCCCCGTGGGTCGTCGAGGGCATCGCCGGGCGGCTTGAACGAAGGGTTCGTTAGCGCTAACATCGTGTTTCGTTAGCGCTAACGAAGGACCTGGACGAAGGAGTCGCATGATGTTCGCGCCCGAGGTCGAGGCGTCGATCGCACGGGTTCGTGCCGATGTCGCGAAGTTGCACGCGGAGCTGACGCGCGAAGGGCTGGTGGTCTGGACGGGCGGCAACGTGTCGGGCCGCGTGCCCGGCGCCGACCTGTTCGTGATCAAGCCGTCCGGGGTGTCGTACGACGATCTGGCGCCCGAGAACATGATCCTCTGCGACCTGGACGGCAACGTGATCCCGGGAACGCCGGGCGGCGAACGCAGCCCGTCGAGCGACACCGCGGCGCACGCGTACGTGTATCGGAACATGCCGGGGGTCGGCGGGGTCGTGCACACGCACTCCACGTACGCCGTCGCGTGGGCGGCGCGCGGCGAGGAGATCCCGTGCGTGATCACGGCGATGGCGGATGAGTTCGGCGGGCCGATCCCGATCGGCCCGTTCGCGATCATCGGCGACGACTCGATCGGCCGCGGCATCGTGGAGACCCTCACCGGTCACCGGTCCCGTGCGGTGCTGATGCGCAATCACGGCCGTTCACGATC
>CAWCWD010000032.1:0-10819 GCA_963799015.1 uncultured Actinomycetota bacterium
TGACGGGGGGACGGGCGGGGTCGCGCTCACGCGGGGGCCTCTCTCGTTGGTGGGTGTGTGTTCAATACGAACGCATGCGGCTGTGAGAATGCCTTGTCGTGTTGCCTCGTCACCGTTGCGGCTCGCGGAATGGCGGGCGGTTCCGAGCGTACGTTGCGGAGGAGCGCTCGTCGGGAGCTTGAGACCCCGCTTCCCGGCGGCGGCCGGCCGAGCGTACGGCGGCCGAGTCCGGCTAGTCTGGGTGCGTGAGCTCGTCCATGCCGTGTTGTCGTCGCTGAGAGAGGCGACCCCTTTTCAGCGTCGCGCACCGCATCCGGCGCCCAAAACGCACTGACACGAGGAATGAACACGGCATGAAGTACGCAGAGACCATCGCCGATCTCGTCGGCGACACCCCCCTCGTCCAGCTCAACCGCGTCACCGAGGGATGACGTGCCACGGTGCTCGTGAAGGTCGAGTACTTCAACCCCGGCGGCTCGGCGAAGGACCGCATCGCCGCGAACATCATCGACGCCGCCGAGCCCGAGGGCATGCTGAAGCCCGGCGGCACGATCGTGGAGCCGACCAGCGGCAACACCGGCGTGGGCCTCGCGCTCGTCGCCCAGCAGCGCGGCTACAATGCATCTTCGTCGTGCCCCGACAAGGTCGCCGAAGACAAGCGCAAGGTGCTCACCGCCTACGGCGCCGAGGTCGTCGTGACGCCCACCGCGGTCGCGCCCGACAGCCCCGAGTCGTACTACAGCGTCTCCGACCGGCTCGCCCGCGAGATCCCCGGCGCGTTCAAGCCCAACCAGTACGCGAACCTCAACGGTCCGCGCTGGCACTACGAGACCACCGGCCCCGAGATCTGGCGCGACACCGACGGCAAGGTCACGCACTTCGTCGCGGGCGTCGGCACCGGCGGCACGATCACCGGCACCGGCCGGTACCTGCGCGAGGTGTCGGGCGACGCGGTGCGCATCATCGGCGCCGACCCCGAGGGCTCGATGTACTCGGGCGGCACCGGGCGCCCCTACCTCGTCGAGGGCGTCGGCGAGGACTTCTGGCCCGCGGCATACGACCCCGCCGTGCCGCACGAGATCATCGCCGTGTCCGACGCGGAGTCGTTCGCGATGACCCGCCGCCTCGCGCGCGAGGAGGGCATCCTCGTCGGCGGGTCGAGCGGCATGGCCGTGGTCGCGGCGCTCAAGGCCGCGGCATCCGCCGGCCCCGACGACGTGTTCGTGGTGCTGCTGCCCGACGGCGGCCGCGGCTACCTCGGCAAGATCTTCAACGACAAGTGGATGCGCGCCTACGGCTTCTCGAACGCGCCCGCCGGGCACACGATCGCGCAGCTGCTCGCCGCGAAGGCCGACCGCACGCCGCCGATCGTCTACGTGCACCCGAACGACACCATCCGCGAGGCGATCGACACGATGACCGAGACGGGCGTCTCGCAGCTGCTCGTGCTCTCGGCCGAGCCGCCCGTCGTGCTCGGCGAGGTGGTCGGCGCGCTCGCACGAGGAGGCGCTGCTCGAGCTGGTGTTCTCCGGCCAGGCGAAGCTCACCGACAAGGTCTCGAGCGTGGTGGGCGAGTCGCTGCCGCTCATCGGCGTGAACGAGCCCGTGGCCGCCGCGCGCTCGGCGTTCTCGACGACGCCCGCGATGCTCGTCACCGACGGCGGCAAGGCGCTCGGCGTCATCACCCGCACCGACCTGCTCACCTACCTCTCGGCCTGAGCGCCGCGACCAGCCAGGAAGCACCGCACCATGCTGCACGACGACGCGCTTCGACACCCGCGCCATCCACGCCGGCCAGGCGTTCGACCCCACCACCGGCGCGGTCATCCCGCCCGTCTACTTCACCTCCACCTACGTGCAGGACGGCATCGGCGGCCTCCGCGACGGCTACGAGTACGCGCGCGGCGGCAACCCCACCCGCACCGCGCTCGAGACGCAGCTCGCCGCGCTCGAGGGCGGCATGCGCGGCCTCTCGTTCGCGTCGGGCCTCGCCGCCGAGGACGCGCTGCTGCGCGCGGTGCTCGCGCCCGGCGACCACGTGCTGCTCGGCAACGACGTGTACGGCGGCACGTACCGGCTCATCCGCAAGGTCCTCGGCGCGTGGGGCGTCCGCCACACCACCGTCGACACGAGCGACCTCGACGCGGTGCGCGCGGCGATCGAGCCCGGCAGCACCAAGGTGGTCTGGGTCGAGACGCCGTCGAACCCGCTGATGAAGATCACCGACATCGCCGCGCTCGCCGAGCTCGGCCACGAGGCCGGCGCGCTCGTCGTCGTCGACAACACGTTCGCGTCGCCCGCGCTGCAGCAGCCGCTCGCGCTCGGCGCCGACGTCGTCGTGCACTCGACGACGAAGTACCTCGGCGGCCACTCCGACGTCGTCGGCGGCGGGCTCGTGTTCGCCGCCGACAGGAGGAGCTCGCCGAGAAGGTCAAGCTTCCTGCAGTTCGCCGTGGGCGCGGTCTCGGGCCCGTTCGACGCGTGGCTCACGTCGCGCGGCATCAAGACGCTCGGCATCCGGATGCAGCGGCACAGCGAGAACGCGCTCGCGATCGCGCGGCGCCTCGAGGGGCACGCCGGGCATCGAGCGCGTCTACTACCCCGGGCTCGAGTCGCACCCCGGCCACGAGCTCGCCGCCGCGCCAGATGTCGGGCTTCGGCGGCATGGTCTCGATCGTCGCTCGCAGGCGGCGCCGAGGCGGCGCGCCGGTTCGCGGAGTCGACGCGCTGTTCCAGCTCGCCGAGTCGCTCGGCGGCGTCGAGTCGCTCGTGAACTATCCGTCGGAGATGACGCACGCCTCGGTGCGCGGCACCGAGGCCGAGGTGCCCGAGTCGGTCGTGCGCCTCTCGGTCGGCATCGAGGACGTCGACGACCTGCTCGCCGACATCGACGAGGCGCTCGCGCGGCTGTAGCGGCAGCTGCGGTCGAGTGGCGCGAAGCGGTCCGTCTCGAGACCCACCGCTGCGTACGGGTCTCGAGACGGCGCTGCCGCGCCGCCTCGACCACGGGTGGGAGAATGGAGTGAGGCGCGCGGCACGTCACCGGCGCCGAGGAGATGAGCTCCCATGGTCTGGTTCTGGGTGACCCTGGTCATCGTCGGTCGTCCTCGCGATCGTGCTGTTCTTCATGTCGGTGAAGATCGTGAAGCAGTACGAGCGTGGCGTCGTGCTGCGCTTCGGGCGGCTGCACAGCGTGCGCGAGCCGGGCATCCGCTTCATCATCCCGATCGTCGACGTGATGACGAAGGTGTCGCTGCGCATCGTGACCGTGCCGATCCAGTCGCAGGGCATCATCACGAAGGACAACGTGAGCGTCGGGGTCTCGGCGGTGGCGTACTACCGGGTCGTCGACCCGGTGAAGTCGGTGATCGCGATCGAGAACGTGCAGTCGGCGATCGACCAGATCGCGCAGACCACGCTGCGCAAGGTCGTCGGCCAGCACCACCTCGACGAGACGCTCGCCGAGACGGCCAAGCTGAACGTGAACATCCGCGAGATCCTCGATGTGACGACCGTCGACTGGGGCGTCGAGGTCACGCTCGTCGAGCTCAAGGACATCCTGCTGCCCGACTCGATGAAGCGCGCGATGGCGAAGCAGGCGGAGGCCGAGCGCGAGAAGCGCGCGAAGATCATCGCCGCCGAGGGCGAGTCGCTCGCGGCGGCGCAGCTCGGCGTCGCGTCGGACACGATGATGGCGCATCCGCTCGCCCTGCAGCTGCGCACGCTGCAGACGCTCGTCGAGGTCGGGGTCGACAAGAACACGCTCGTCGTCTTCCCGGCGCCGCTCATGAGCTCGATCGGCGAGCTCACGAGCTTCCTCGATCGGGAGGCGGCGAGTCGCCCAGGTGCCGGTGCGGAGCGCCGCGATTGGCAGGATCTTGACGAAGGATGTCATTCCTGCCAGCGGCGCGTGTCGGTGGGATGCCCCAGAATGAGCGGGTGACTTCGAATCAGACCGGCCCGGCAGCCGGCACGGACGCCGGTCGGGCCAGCCGGCACCCAGCCGCACGCGCGGCACCCTCGGCCTCGTGCAGGGCACCGCGCTCTACATCGCGAGCGTGCTCGGCACCGGCATCCTCGTGCTGCCCGGGCTCGCGGCCGCGGCCGCCGGGCCGGCGTCGATCGTCGCCGTGGCCGCCGTGCTCGTGCTCTCCATCCCGCTCGCCGGCACCTTCGCCGCGCTCGCCGTCGCGCTACCCCGACCCGGGCGGCGTGGCGAGCTACGTGCGCCGCACGCTCGGCGGCACGGCCGCGCGCATGACGGGGTACTGGTTCTTCTTCGGCGTCTGCGTCGGCGCGCCCGTGCTCGCGGTGCTCGGCGGCGAATACGTCGTCGCGGTGCTCGGCGTCGACCGGGCGGCCGTGCCGATCATCGCGCTCGCGATCTTCGTGCCGCCGTTCGTCGCGAACTGGTTCGGCGTGCGGGTCGCCGGCTGGGTGCAGTTCGTGCTCACCGGGCTGCTGATCGCCGTGGTCGTCGGCGTCGTCGCGGTGACGTTCCCGGCGGTCGAGGCGTCGAACTTCGAGCCGTTCCTGCCGAACGGCTGGGCCGGCGTCGGCACCGCGATCAGCCTCTTCGTCTGGGCGTTCGCCGGCTGGGAGGTCGGCACGCACATCGCGGGCGAGTTCAAGGACCCGCGGCGCACCATCCCGCTCGCCACCGCCATCGCCATCGTCGTCGTCGGCGCCGGCTACCTCGCGCTGCAGATCGTGACGGTCGGCGTGCTCGGCGACCGGGCGGGCGCGGGCGTCGTGCCGCTCCTCGACCTCGTCGAGACGACCGCGCCCGGCATCGGGCCGGCGCTCGTCGCGATCGTCACGGCGATCGTCTGCCTCGGCGTGATGAACGCGTACCTGCCGGCGTTCGCGCAAGCTCGGCGCGGCGCTCGGCCGCGACGGCGACCTGCCGCGGTTCTTCGCGAAGGGCGCCGGCACGGCGAGATCCCGCGTCGTGCGCTGATGCTCACGGCGGCGATGGTCGCCGTCTACTTCGTGCTCATGCTCGCTGAACGGCCTCGAACCTCACGGCCTTCATCCTCATCCACACGAGCAACATGGTCGCGATCTACGCCGCCGGCATGCTCGCCGCGACGCTGCTGCTGCGGCGCTGGAGCTTCGGCTGGTGGCTCGCGGTCGTCGCGACGATCATGACGGCGGGCCTCCTCGTGCTCGCCTGGGCGAACCTCCTCGTGCCGCTCGTCCTCGCCGTGGCGGCGGTGCTCGTCACCGTCGTGCGCCGCGTGCGCCGGGCCCGCGCGAAGGGCGCACCGGCGATCGATCCGAACACCGCCGAGTTGCCAGAATCCGCACGGATCCAGGCAACTCGGTGACGGCGCGAACCGACTCGGTGAGCGCGCCCACCCGAATCGCGAGGACTGCACGTGACCGAGTACCGCGCCCACTTCGACGCCGACATCGACCTTCGTGAACGGCGGGGCACTGCGTGCCGAGGCGTTCCGCCTCGACCTGCCGTCGGCCGAGCTCACCGCGGCGAGATCGGCGAGCTGCTCGTGCGACACCTCGGGCTCGCGCTCGTCGGCACCGTGGAGCTGTCGAACCTCGAGATCGTCGAGGAGCCGCACCGGGGTTCGCGCGGCGTCGTCGATGCGACCGACGCGATGACCGGGGCATCCGTCGCCCCGCGGCGCGCGCGGCGAGCTCGTCGACCTCAGCCACCCGATCCGCGCCGGGCTCGTGACCTACCCCGGCATCCCGGCACCGACGATCACGCCGCACCTCACGCGCGAGGCGTCGCGCGAGCACTACGCGCCCGGCACCGAGTTCGCGATCGACATCATCACGATGGCGGGCAACACCGGCACCTACCTCGACAGCCCCTTCCACCGCTACGCGGACGGCGGCGACCTCGCGAGCCTCGACCTCGCCACGCTCGTCGGCGTGCCCGCCGAGGTGTTCCGCCTGACGGATGCCGCGAGCCGCGGCATTCCCGCCGAGGTGTTCCTCGACCGCGAGCTCGCCGGCACCGCGGTGCTGCTGCACACCGGCTGGAGCCGCCACTTCGGCACGCCCGAGTACGCGCACGGCTCGCCGTTCCTCACCGAGGCGGGCGCGCGGCACCTCGTCGACGCCGGCGTCGCCATCGTCGGCATCGACTCGCTCAACATCGACGACACCGAGTCGGGCGGCGAGCGGCCGGCGCACTCCATCCTGCTCGCGGCGGGCGTGCACGTGGTCGAGCACCTCACCGCGCTCGAGCGGGTGCCGGTGCGCGGGGCGCGGTTCACGGCGGTGCCGCCGCGGGTCGAGGGCTTCGGCACGTTCCCGGTGCGGGCGTTCGCCGAGCTGCCCGTCCGCTGAACGCGTCGGAGCCGTCGCGTCCGCGGGGCGCGGGGCAGTGGCATCCGTCGCCCCCGTGGGTCAGGATGGGGGAATGATCGCACCCGCGTACTCGCTCCGCGACGGCAACTGGATCCCCGCGATCGGGCTCGGCACCTACGGGCTCAACGAGCAGGCGGGCATCGAGTCGATCGTGTCGGGCATCGCCGAGGGGTACCGGCTGCATCGACACCGCGTACAACTACGGCAACGAGGACGTGGTCGGCGAGGCCGTGCGACGCACGGACGTCGACCGCAGCGACCTCATGATCACGACGAAGCTGCCCGGGGCGGCACCACGGGTTCGACGAGACGCTCGCGAGCTTCGAGGAGTCGCGCGCGCCGGCTCGACCTCGACTGGGTCGACCTCTACCTCATCCACTGGCCGCTTCCGCGCATCGACAAGTACGTCGACACGTGGCGGGCGATGATCCGGCTGCGCGAGAAGGGGCTCGTGCGGTCGATCGGGGTCTCGAACTTCACCGCCGACATGCTCGACGACTCGAGCGCGAGACCACGTCGTGCCGGCCGTGAACCAGGTCGAGCTGCATCCGTACTTCCCGCAGGAGGAGCTGCGCGCCTACCACGACGAGCACGACATCCGCACCGAGAGCTGGAGCCCGCTCGCGAAGCGCAGCGAGCTGCTGCAGGAGGACGTCATCACCGCGCTCGCCGCCGAGAAGGGCGTCACGCCCGCGCAGGTCGTGCTGCGCTGGCACGTCGAGCTCGAGGCCGTGCCGATCCCGAAGTCGGCGGATGCCGCGCGCCGCCGCGAGAACCTCGACGTGTTCTCCTTCACGCTGGACCCGAGGAGGTCGAGGCGATCTCGGCGCTCTCGCGCGGGCGGCTCTGGGGCGGCGACCCCGACACCCACGAGGAGTTCTGACGCGACGCCGTCGCGCTGTTCATGTTCGACGCCCCCGCCCGTAACGCGGCGTTCGGGCGGCCTCGACAGCATGCTGCCCATGAAGCCCACCCTCGCCGTCAGCGTCGCGGCCGTCGCCGTCTGCGCCCTCCTCCTCGTCCCCGCGACCGGCGCGACCGCCCGGCCCGCCGTGCCCGACGCCGTCGTCACGACCGATAACGAGACACCCGTGCTCTACGACGACGAGGAGGGCGGCAACGCCAGCGGCGACGACCCCGCCATCTGGGTCGACCCGACCGACTCCGAGGCGTCGATCGTCATCACGACCGCGAAGGAGGGCGGCCTCCGTGTCTACGACCTGGGGTCGCAGGAGCTCCAGTCACTCCCGGCCGTGCCCGCGCCACGGGCCGACGGCGTCGACGGGCGCTACAACAACGTCGACATCGCGTACGACGTGGCGCTCGGCGGGGCATCCGTCGATCTCGCGGTGGTGTCGGATCGCTACAACGACCAACTGCGCTTCTTCACGATCGACCCCGCCGGCGCCGAGGCGTCGACGCCGCTCACCGAGGTGACGGCGTCCGAGCTGCCGTTCCTCTTCAGCCCGGATCGGGCGACCGTCGATGAGGAGCACACGGCCTACGGTCTCGCGGTGTGGCAGCCGGCACCGGGTGAGTCGTACGCGGTGGTCACCCAGGAGGGTGCGTCGAACCTCGCGCTGGTTCGGCTCGAGGCATCCGGTGGACTGGTCGGTTACTCGGATGTCGCGACGACCGCGATCCCGTCGACGTTCCCCCTGCCCGACGGCACCACGTGGGTGCCCTGCGAGGAGCCCGGCGTCGGTCCGCAGCTCGAGGGCGTCTCGGTGGACCAGCGCACCGGCGTGCTCTACGCCACCCAGGAGGACGTCGGCCTCTGGCGCATCGCACTGCCGTTCGGCACGAGGAACCGCGCCTCATCGACCGGGTGAAGGACTTCGGCGTGCACGACGTGTACGACCCCGAGACCGAGGAGTGCGAGCCCGTCGATCCCGACGCGACCGGGTTCGGCGGCGACGTGCTCGAGGCCGACGCCGAGGGCGTTGACGTGTACTACGGTCCCGGCGGCATGGGCTACGTCATCGTGTCGAGCCAGGGCGACGACACGTACGCCGTGTACCAGCGGCAGGGCCGCAACCAGCTCGTCGGGACGTTCAGCATCGACGGGGTCGGCGCGGTCGACGACGTGAACGGGTCCGACGGGCTCGCGGTGACGAACCGGGTCGTCGGCGACTACCGCGAGGGCCTGCTCGTGACGCACGACGAGCCCGAGACGGGCGCCGACGTCGACCCCGAGCGCGACGCCACGAACTTCTCGTACGTGTCGTGGGGCGAGATCGCCGACGGCCTCGGGCTGCGCGCGAGCACGGCGGCGGGCAACGACCCGCGGCTACGCTAGGCGTCCGCGGCAGGCGGCGGCGACCAGCTTCGACCGGCGGCGTCGGTCGCGGAGGTCCGTCGCCGGCCGCGACGCCGGTTGTCGGCGGTCGGGGATAGGCTCGATCGAGTGAGCGACTCGACGACGAACCAGCACCCCGAGACCTCGGAGCACTCGCTCGTTCCTGCTGCTGAGGCCTACACGTCGGCCGAGGCATCCGCTCACTCGTCCCACGGAGACGCGGCCCGAGGGCCGCTCGCGAAGCCCTACCGCTGGCTCTCGATCGGCATGTTCTCGATCATCTTCCTCGCCGCGTTCGAAGCGATGGCCGTCACCACGATCATGCCGCTCGTGGCACGCGACCTCGACGGCGAGGCGCTGTTCGCCCTTGCGTTCGCCGTGCCGCTGGCCGCGGGCATCATCGGCATGGTGATCGCCGGCAACTGGACCGACCGGTCGGGCCCCCTGCCGTCCCTCGTCACCTCGGCGGTGCTGTTCGTGATCGGACTCGTGATCGCGGGCACCGCCGTCAACATGGACGTCTTCATCGTCGGGCGATTCGTGCACGGGCTCTCGGGCGCGGCCGTGATCGTGCCGCTCTACGTCATCGTGGGCCGTCTCTATCCCGAGCGGCTGCGTGCCCGCGTCTTCGCCGGCTTCGCCGCGGCGTGGGTCATCCCGTCGATCATCGGCCGGCGCTCGCGGGCGTCGTCGCCGAGGCATTCAGCTGGCACTGGGTGTTCCTCGGCGTGATCGGGCTCCTGCTTCCCGCGGCGGCGATGATGATGCCGCCGATCCTGCGCGTACGCGACCAGGTGCAGGGCGACCCGACCGTGGCGTGGAGCGTCAGCCGGGTGGGCTGGTCGGTGCTCACGGCGGCGGCAGCCCTGGCCGTGTCGCTGTCGAAAGAGCTCGGCGACCCGTGGCGGTGGGTCGTGGCCGTCGTCGCGATCGCCGTCGCAGCCGTGGCGGCTCGCCCGCTCCTGCCGGCAGGCACGCTGCGCGTGGCGCGCGGGATGCCGGCCACCGTCATGCTCAAGCTCATCGTCGCCGGCGCCTTCTTCGGCAGTGAGATCTACCTGCCGTACCTCTTCATCGAACGCTACGAGTTCTCGCCGAGCCTCGCGGGCGCGGTGCTCACCGGGGCCGGAGTCTCGTGGGCGGCGGCGTCGTGGCTGCAGGGCCGGCTCACCGATCGCATCTCCAACACGCAGGCGGTGGTCATCGGGGCCGGCGCCCTCACGCTCGCACTCGCCGTCGTGCTGGTGGTGGCGATGTTCACGCTGACGCCGGTCATCGCGTTCGTCGCGTGGACGCTCGCCGGTGCGGCCATGGGCTTCATGTACCCGCGGTTCTCGGTCGCGGTGCTGGCCCTGTCGCCGGTGTCGGCGCAGGGATTCAACAGCGCGGCGCTCACGATCTCGGAGTCGCTCGGTGCAGCGATCGCCCTCGCGATCACGGCGCTCGTGGCGAGCGCGGCGGGTGCGGGCATGTTCGCGGCCGACTTCGCCGTCACCCTGGCGATCGCGATCGTGGGCCTGTTGCTCGCGAGCCGGGTCAGGCCAGCGGTCGCGACATCCGCCACTCGCTGACGCTGTGACTGTCACATCTGTGACAGTCACGTTCCCGCGCGGGCGTGTGCATAATGGTGTGCCGGCCTATGTGACCGTGAACATGCCGAGAGCCCGATCGAGGACGACGTGCCAGAGGAACTGCAGCGAGGCAAGGCCCCGAGCATCCGTGATGTCGCGCGCTTGGCGGGCGTCTCGCACCAGACCGTGTCACGGGTGCTGAACCACCATCCGAGCATTCGGCCCGAGACCAAGCAGCGCGTGCTCGACGTCATGGAGCAGCTGCAGTACAAGCCCAATCGCGCCGCACAGGGCGCTCGTGACGAGCCGGTCGCGCACGATCGGCATCCTCTCGGCGTCGAGCACGCAGTACGGTCCTGCGTCGAGCATCGCGGCGATCGAGGAGGCCGCTCGCGCGTCGGGCTACTGGGTCACCACGGCGAACATCGAGTCGGTCGACGCCCGCACGATCGCCGACGGGCTCGCACATCTGGCCGCGCAGGGCATCGAAGGGCTCGTGGTCATCGCCCCGCAGGTCCGGGTGTTCGACACGCTCGCCCAGCTCTCGATCGACGTGCCGTACGTCACCCTCCAGTCGACCGATCGCGACCCCGGTCACGCCCTGTCGGTC
>CAWCWD010000033.1:0-58677 GCA_963799015.1 uncultured Actinomycetota bacterium
TGAAGCCCGACATGAACGGATGCTCCATGCCGGCGCCCGCGCCGTGGGCCACGACGATGGTGGCCGCGGCATCCGAGGGGCGCGAGTACACGCCCGAGACCGGCGTGCCGTCGACGTCGATCGTGATGGCGGTCTCGTCGGTCACGGGCTGAAGACTTCGAAGATGCCGCCGACGCCGTCGAGCACCGTGCCGCCGGCGTCGACGAGGTCGCCCAGGGCGGCCGTGAGCTGCAGCACGCCGCCGGCCGCGTCGAGGGCAAGCTCGATGTCGCGGGGCACATCCACGGCGTCGGCGAGCCGGGCGAGGTCGGTGCGGTCGAGGGCGGCGTGCTCGAGCTTCAGCTTCGCGAGCCACTCCCGCTCGAGTCCGAAGAGCACCGCGTACGGGAGCAGGCGCTCATGCAGGTGGTATCGCCCGAGCGGCGCGTCGTCATCCGCGCCGCCCGCCGCGGACGCGGCATCCGTCGCGCGCAGGTCGGCGCCGCTGAGCAACTGCAGCATCCGCAGTCGATCGGCCTCGGCGAGGGCGAGGTACTGCCGCAGTCCCTCGAGGTGCTCGCGCTTCGGTCGTGCGGGCGGCAGGAAGCGCCGCCACGACGACGGCGTCACGAGGATCGTCGCGATGGTGGCGGCCAGTGCGACGATCGTCGCGGTCAGCGCGGACCAATCGCCGTCGACGAGTGCGAACACGATGAACAGCGCCTCGACGAGCATGCCGAGGTAGGCGAGGATCGTGAGCGTCATGCCGGGCCAGGTGGTACGGCGGGGTGCCACGAGTCCGTCCCGCGCCATCGCGTGCTCGGTGTGCTGCACGACGGTGCGCAGCCGGCCGCCGAGCGCGCGGCGGTCGGCCGAGAAGCGACGCACGCGGCCGTGCGTGTGCTCGGGCCCCAAGAGCGCCTCGAGCAGCGCGACCTCTTCGGCGTCGAGCGCCACGTTCGGGGTCATTCGACGCCGATCGGCTCGCGTTTCGTCCCAGCGAGCAGCCGCACCTTTCGTTTCACCGCGAGGTCGACGAGGGCAGCGGATGCCGCCCGCCGGTCGGCGTTCACGATAGCGCGTCGCGCAGCACCGTGGCTCCGCGCTCGGGCGCGTACTGCACGATCGGTGCGGTCACCCGCTGCGCGGCGAACGCACGCGGGACGATGCCCAGCACGAGGATGAGCAACGCGGGCGCGATCGCGAGCACGATGACGGCGGTGAGCACGCGCCCAGTCTAGGGACGGGCGGTGCCGGGCCGCGAGGACCGCGTGGCACTACGTCATCAGCCTTCGGCGCGCATGGCACCCCTTTCCGATTCGACGATAGCCAAGCCGAGCTTCACAGCGGGATCGCCTCCCGCTCGAGGACCGCGAGCCGGTCAGGTGCGAAGAGACGGATCCCGGTGCTGTCATGCACGGTCACGGTCGTATCGAGGAGGCGCTGCGCCTCGTGGATCGCCCCTGCGTGGTCCATGCCGGCGATGAGATCGCTCTCGACGAGGAGCTCGACCGTCTCGGTCTCCTCGCCTCTCGCCAGGGACCCGACCAGACGCGCGTTCCGAGCCCCGCAACGATCGAGTGCTCGAATGAGCTCCTCGCGCCGCACCTTCAGGCGTTCCGGCAGTGTCAACGACCTCAGGTCGCCGCCCGCAGCGGCGAGCAGACGTTCGCGGTCTCCCGTGCCGGCCACGGCCGCCGAACGGCCGACCGAGTCAGCGATGCCGTTCCTGATCGAGCGCTCGTGCATCTCTGCGAACACGCGGACCGCATCGCGGACGACGTCCTTCCTCGTGCGCCCGAGGAAGTGCGCCAGGTCAGCGACGCTTCTGCCCGTCTCGGGGTCGACTCTCACCGTGAGTTCCGACATGCACCCGCCCTCGCTGCTCCTCGCGCCTGCTCACGGCGACCGGGATCGATCGCCGCGACCTTCACGCTAGGACCGTCGCTCGGATGCGGACAGCCGGCCCCGACGTGGTGGACGGTCGTCGGATTCGCCGGCCTGTGGAGGACGTCCGAAGGCGCTCCGACGGAGTCCTGCTCTGGATGCACCGGAGCGGTTGCGCGGTTGCGCGAGCGCAGTGGCACTCCGCATGCCATGGTGCGGTTGTGCGGTTGTGCGGTTGTGCGGTTGCGCGGTCGGTGCGGTTGCGCGGTTTGCGGTCGAATCCGAGCAGGAACACTCCGATCGGTCGAGACGGCCCGACTGCGACCCACGCGGCGGGGGTCAGACGGCCCGACTGCGAGCCCCGCACGGCGGACGCCAGGGCATCCGCGAGCCTTGCGGCGGTTGCTCGTCGGCGGGCTACTCGGCCTCGGCCCCGAGCTCCTCGCGGATGCGGCGCAGGTCCTCCATGAGGGAGCCCACGAGGATCCAGTGGGCCGACTTCGGCGGCGCGACCACCAGTGCCGAGGTGAGTGCCGGCGTCTCCGACGTCAGGGGTTCGGGCTCGGGCTCGGCGATGCGCACGGCCAGGCGCACGTCGTGGGCGACGCGGCGCAGCTGCTCGGCGATCGCGCGCACGGTGGGCTCGTCGTGCAGGGCGTCGTCGTAGTGGTCGGCGAACGCTCGCGTCATCCCGATCAGCTGCGTGACGATGGGGCCCAGCTGGTCGAGGAGGTCCCGCAGCGCCGCCAGCTCCTCGCGGTGGGCGGAGCGGCGCGGGTTGAGGGTGAGCGACTCCTCGCCTGCGGCGATCGCGGCATCCGCGGCATCCCGCATCGGGCGCAGCAGTCGCGCCTCGATCATGAGCGCCTCGACCTGCGGGGACGTCTGCGGCGTCTCGAGCGCAGCGGCGAGGCGGTCGACGGATGCCGCGAGCTCGCCGCCCAGCAGTGCGACCTCGTTTCGCGCCGGCGCGATCGCGACCGGCGGCACGATGAGCGCGTTCACGATGATGCCGATCGCGGCGCCGATGAGCGTCTCGAGCACGCGGTCGAGCGCGTACTCAGGAGAGGACGCGCCGAGGGCGAGCACCAGCATCGCGCTGATGGCGACCTGGTTCGCCGTGCCCGGCGTCATCTTCAGCGCCCACGCGACGAGCATCGCGACGACGACCGCGACGAGGATGATCCACGTGTTCTGCCCGAGCACGAGCGAGAGGCCCGTGGCGATGACGACGCCGAGGATCACCCCGATCGACCGCTCGATGGCCTTGCCCAGGGACTGGTTGACGCTCGGCTGCACCACGAGGAGCGCGGCGATCGCGGCGAACACCGGCAGCGGCCCGGGGATCAGCCACCCGGCGACGAGCCAGGCGGCGATGGTCGCGACCGACGCCTTCGCCACCTGCAGGATCGGAACGCGCTTCGTGGCCCGGAACGTGGCCGTGATGCCCATGCGTTCAGGCTAGCCGGGGCGCGGTCCGGGTGCGTGAGAATGGGGTGGTGCCACCCGGCACGCCAGTCATGGTCGAACGAGGTGCCACATGGAGCGAACCGTCTCCGCCCAGCTCGCCCTCCGCGTCGACGACGACGCGACGCTCGCGTTCATCGTCGCGGTCGCCGGACGGCCGGCCACGGAACGCCTCGAGCTGCGCCACGATGGCGTGCCGCTGCAGCCCCGCGAGGTGACGGATGCCGCGGGCACCCGCATCCACGTCGTCGACGTCGGCGCGGGCGCGCTCACACTGGACTACGCGGCGACCGTCGAGGGGCGCGCCGACGCGGCATCCGCCACCGAGCTCGAGCGGCTCGAGTTCCTGCGGCCGAGCCGCTACTGCGAGGCCGACCGGCTCGCCCCGACCGCGCGCGCCGAGTTCGCCGGCCTCGAGGGCGCCGACCTGCTCGCGGCGGTGAGCTCGTGGGTGGGCACGCGGCTCAGCTACGTGCCGGGCTCGAGCCAACCGACCGACGGCGCGGTGCAGACGCTCCTCGCCGGGCAGGGCGTGTGCCGCGACTACGCCCACCTCGTGATCGGGCTGCTGCGTGCGCTGGACGTACCGGCGCGGCTCGCCGCGGTGTACGCCCCGGGCCTCGACCCGATGGACTTCCACGCGGTCGCCGAGGCGTACCTCGAGGGCGCGTGGCACGTCGTCGATGCGACCACCCTGGCGCCGCGGTCGACGCTCGTGCGCATCGCGACCGGACGCGACGCCGCCGACACCGCGTTCCTCAGCTCGTACGGCGGCAACGTGACGCTCGAGTCGATCCTGGTCACCGCCGTCGCGGACCAGCTCCCCGACGACGACGTGACGCAGCTCGTTCGATTGGGGTGACGCCCGGACGTTCAGCCGAGCGCCGCGAGCGCCTCGTCGATCTGGTCGTCGCCCGAGACGAGCTCGAACTGGGTACGGGATGCCGCCCCCGTCGTGAGCAGGGCCGCGATCGTCGCGGCGACATCCGCCCGGGGGATCCTGCCGCGCGGCACCGTGGGGCCCGACAGGACGCGTCCGGTGCCGGGTCGTTGGTGAGCCCGCCGGGTCGCACGATGGTCCAGTCGAGATCGCGCGTGCGCACCGAGGCATCCGCTTCGCTCTTGGCCCGCGGGTAGAGCTGGTAGATCTCGTCCGATGCCGGGTCGAAGTCGTCGGTGCCGATCGCCGAGATGACGACGAGGCGGGGCACGCCGGCGGCCTCGGCCGCGTCGGCGAGCAGGATCGCGGCGTCGCGGTCGACGGTGAACTTGCGCTCGGCGGTGCTGCCCGGGCCGGCGCCGGCGGCGAACACCGCGGCATCAGCGTTCTTCAGCACCTGGCCGACCTCGTCGACGGATGCGTGCTCGAGGTCGAGCACGACCGCGACCGCGCCGGTGGCGTCGATATCGGCGCGATGCTCGGGATTGCGGATGATGGCGACGGGCTCGTGGCCGGCCTCCGCGAGGAGCCGTTCGAGGATGAGGGCGATCTTGCCGTGACCTCCGGCGATGACGACGCGCATGGCTCCAGTCAACGCGCGATGGGCGAGGGGTGCAAGCTGAGGAGCGGTCGGCAGGGCGGGCTTCGTGCCGGCGCCGGCGTCGGAGGGCGGGTCTAGCGTGGATCGCATGACGTCGCTCGCAACCGACCTCGACCGGCTCGGCGCGGAGTTCTGGGAGTGGCGCGACGCCACCTCCTTCCGCACCTCCGACGACATCCCCCGCGTCGAGCGGCCGGCCGGGTGGCTGCCGCGCTTCGACCGTGCCGCCGTCGACGAGTTCCGGCTCGCGCTCGCCGGATTCGCCGAGCGCTGGCGGGCGATCGATGCCGAGGGCCTCGGGGCGCTGCCCGTCGCGACGCAGGTCGACCACCGGCTGCTCGGCGCGGCGCTCGCGCGCGTGCACTGGGAGCTCGAGGTGCTGCGCAACTGGGAGCGCGACGCCGTGTTCCTCACGTCCCAGGTGCTCGGTCCGTGGTTCGACCTCCTGCTCGCGCCGCCGCCGTTCGATGCGCGCCGGCAGTCCGACCTCGTGCGCGTGCTCGAGGCGATCCCCGCGCGCCGTCGAGCAGGCGATCGCGAACCTCGAGCGTGCGGGGGTCGCCACGCTCGCCCGCGTCGCGGCCGCCGACCTGCGCGACATCGGCGATCGGATCGCACGCTCGGTCGTCGAGCTCGTGCCGTTCACGGATGCCGCGACCGCCGCCGCCCTCGCGGCAGCCCGGCCCGCCGCGGGCGACGCGCTCGAACGCTACCGGGCGTGGCTCGAGGCATCCGCCGACCGGCTCGGGCCCGACGTGATCGTCGGACGCGACGCGTTCGTCTGGTACCTCCGCCACGTCGCCCTGGTGACCGCCGATCCCGAGGAGCTCGTGCGCGCCGCCCTGCAGGACTACCGCCGCAGCGTCGTCGCCGAGACCGTGACCCGCACCCGGCACCGCGACGTGCCCGAGCTGCCGCTCGCGGAGAGCGCCGACGCCGAATCCGCCGACGAGGCCGCGCGCGAGGCCGAGGTGCGGGCGTTCTCCGAGGCATCCGGGCTGCTGAGCCAGCCCGACTCCCTGCGGCACTACCGATTCGCGCCGACGCCGGCCTACCTCGAAGCCGTCGGGTTCCTGGGCGTCAACGACGACCTCACGAGCATCCGTCGAGTCGCCGACGACGCGACCTCGTACGTGCCGGTCCCCGCCGCGGACCTGCCGTACTTCGACGCCGCGAACGCGCGCGACCCGCGACTCGGCATCATCCACGAGGGCGCGCACAGCCAGCAGCTGGCGCTGTCGTGGGCGCAGCCGAACCCGATGCGGCGGCACTTCATCGACTCGGTCGCCAACGAGGGCATCGCCCACTACAACGAGGAGCTCATGCTCACGGCCGGGCTCTTCGCGGATGCCCCGCACTCGCAGGCCGTCGTGCACAACTTCATGCGGTTGCGGGCGCTTCGCGTCGTGGTCGACGTGAACCTCGCCACGGGCGTGTTCACCCTGGCCGAGGCCGTCGACTTCTTCGTGCGGCTGGTGCCGATGGACGTCGGGACCGCCACCGACGAGACCGCGTACTACGTGGCGACGCCGGGCCTGGCGATGTCGTACCTCGTCGGCAAGCACGAGGTGACGCGACTGGTGGCGGATGCCGCGGTCGCCGCCTCGCTCGCCGGCACCGAGTTCTCCGTGCGCGACGTGCACGACTTCGTGTGGCGCAACGGCAACGTGCCGATGGCGCTGCAGCGCTGGGAGCTGCTCGGCGACCGCGGCGACGTCGATGCGCTGGATGCCGCGGGCCCCTGGTGGGAGGTGCCGGGCGGGCCGCGCCCGGCGTAGGCTCGGGAACGTGTCGCCCCACCAGTCGGATGCCTCGGAGGCGCCCGACCTCGAGGAGCTCGGAGCCGCGGCATCCGAGTTCACCGAGGTTCGCGGCCGGCTGTTCGGCATCGCCTACCGCATGCTCGGCAGCGTGGCCGAGGCGGAGGACGTGGTGCAGGACACGTGGCTGCGGTGGCAGACCGCCGACCGCGGCTCGGTGCGCAACGCACCCGCGTTCCTCGCGACCACGACGACGCGGCTCGCGATCAACGCCGCGACGTCCGCGCGTGCCCGGCGCGAGACAGTACGTGGGGCCGTGGCTGCCCGAGCCCGTCACGACCGGCGACGACCCGACGCTCGGCGCCGAGCGCGGCGAGGCGCTCGATCTCGCGGTGCTCATGCTGCTCGAGCGGCTGGCGCCCACGGAGCGTGCGGCGTACGTGCTGCGCGAGGCGTTCGACTACCCGTACGGACAGGTCGCCGATGTGCTGCAGGTGAGCGAGCCGAACGCCCGGCAACTCGTGAGCCGCGCACGCCGGCACCTCGAGGGCGAGCGCCGCGAGCCGGTCGACCCCGACGAGCACCGGCGACTGCTGGAGGTCTTCGTGCGAGCGGCCCGGGCGGGCGACCTCGCGGCCCTCGAGCAGTTGTTCGCCGAGGATGTCGTGAGCCTGTCCGACGGTGGCGGCGTGGTGCGTGCGTCGAGGTTCCCGGTCGTCGGGCGCGAGACGGTCGCGAAGTTCGTCACGGCATTCGCGCCGCGGTTCTGGACGGGCGTCACCGTCGAGTGGGTCGACGCGAACGGACGGGCGGCGGGGCTCCTCTCACGCGACGGCCAGGCGTTCGCGCTCGTCACGATCGACGACGTCGACGGAGGGAATCGAGCGAGCTGTGGGGTCATGAACCCCGCGAAGCTCGCGGCCATCACGGGTAGGCCGGCCGGCTCGGCCGCGTCGCGGCATCCGTGTCACAGATCGAGGCGCTGCATGGTCTGAGCTTTCATACACGGGGCAGCGGATGCCCGGAAAGAAGGGAACATCGTGAAGATCGTCATCATCGGCGGAAGCGGCCTGATCGGGTCGAAGCTCATCGAGCGGCTCACGGCGCAGGGTCACGAGGCCGTCTCCGCGTCGCCGAACTCGGGCGTCAACACGCTCACGGGCGAGGGCGTCGCCGAGGTGCTCGAAGGAACCCAGGTCGTGATCGACGTGTCGAACTCGCCGTCGTTCGCGGATGCCGACGTGCTCGCGTTCTTCGAGACGTCGACCCGCAACCTGCTCGCCGCGGAGGCCGGGCCGGCGTCGGACACCACGTGGCGGTCTCGATCGTCGGTGCCACCGGGTTGCCCGACAGCGGCTACCTGCGGGCGAAGGTCGCGCAGGAGCAGTTGATCGAGGCCGGCGAGGTGCCGTTCTCGATCGTGCGCTCGACCCAGTTCTTCGAGTTCGGCACGAGCATCGCGGATGCCGCGACCGACGGCGACACCGTGCACATGCCCCCGGTGCGCTTCCGCCCGATCGCCGCCGACGACGTGGCCGACGCGGTCGCCGCCGTCGCGACCGGTGCACCGGTGAACGGCCTGGTCGAGATCGCCGGGCCCGAGGAGTTCGGCTTCGACGACGTTCATCGCGGCGGCGCTTGCCGCCCGCGGCGACGCCCGCACCGTGGTCGCCGACCCGCACGCGAAGTACTTCGGCACCGAGCTCGCCGACGGGTCGCTCGTCCCCGAGGATGTCACCGCAGCACGGCTCGGTGCGACGACGTTCGAGGAGTGGCAGGGGCGGCAGGCCGCGGCGCCCGCGCAGTAGGCAGGGTGGCGAGCTCTCCGCTCGCCGCTCGGCGCGTCGGCCCGGCACAATGGGACGGAAGCAGGGAGGCCGCATGACCGACGCAACCGTGGTGACCGAGACCGACCTCGAGCGGCTGCGCCGCTGCGTGGAGCTCGCCGCCGACGCCCGTGCCCGCGGCGACCACCCGTTCGGCTCGCTGCTCGTGACCGCCGACGGCCGTACGATCGAGGCGCTGAACTCGGTCGTGACCCGTAGCGACCCCACCGGGCACGCCGAGACGAACCTAGTGCGGGCGGCCGCGGAGACCCTGCCCGCGGAGGTGCTCGCGACGAGCACGCTGTATACGAGCACCGAACCCTGCGCCATGTGCGCCGGGGCGATCTACTGGAGCGGCATCGAGCGTGTGGTGTACGCCCTGTCGGAGCACGGGCTCGCCGCGATCGTCGCCGAGCAGGAGGGTGTTCCCACGATGCACCTGCCGTGCCGCGAGGTCTTCGCCCGCGGCGGACGCCCGGTCGCGGTCGCCGGACCCGCCGACCTGGCCGAGGCGACGGCCGTGCACGACAGCTTCTGGGTCTGAGCTCGACTTCCGACATCCGACCGCACAACCGCACAACCGCACAACCGCGCGACGGGGTTCGGAGACGTTGTCGGCGGCCGGTGCCAGAGTGAACCCATGGCTGGTCACACGCATCGAATTCCGCTCACGCTCGACTACGTCGAGCTCTCCGTCACCGACTTGCAGGCGGCGCGCGATTTCTACGGCTCCGCGTTCGGGTGGACGTTCACGTCCTACGGCGACGGCTACGCCGGCATCCGCACGTCTGCCGAGGCCGACGGCGAGGAGGCGGGCGGTCTCGCGCTCGCCGACGAGATCATGCGCGGCGGCCCGCTCGTGCTGCTCTTCAGCGATGACCTCGATGCCACGCTCGCGGCGGTGCGAGCCGCAGGCGGCGAGATCGTGAACGGGCCCTACGAGTTCCCCGGCGGCCGGCGGTTCCATTTCGTCGATCCGAGCGGCAACGAGTTGGGGGTCTGGGCCGAAGCCTGAGCCGAGGCGTCCGGCTCACCCGGTCGTCGGGTCGTACGATCCGCGCGGACCCCGGGGCTCAGGCCTTCACGAGCCCGAGCCGCACCAGGCTCGTCGGCCGAGGCGACGATCGCCTCCTCGGTGGAGCGGGGCTCCCAGCCCAGCATCCGCTCGGCCTTCTCGTACGACGCGCCGTGCGCCCGGCGCATCTGCGGGACGACCGCACGCAGCTCGGTGGAGACGAGGGCACCTGTTCGCATGAGCCAGCGGGGGAGCACGCGCGTCGGCACGCGTCTCGCGTCGGCGCCGAGTCGGTCGCGCAGCAGCATGGCGAGGTCGTGGAACGTGATCGGGTCGCCCGCGACCGCGATGAATCGCTCGCCCGCGGCATCCGGATGCGTCATCGCGCGCACGTGCAGGTCGGCGACGTCGCGCGCATCGACGCCGGTCGTGGCGCCAGGCGGCACCGCAGGCACGCGGCCGTTGAGCAGGCTGAGCAGCACGTCGATGGAGGTCGAGAGCTCGGGCCCGAGCGCCGGCCCGAAGACCGGCACCGGGTTCACGACCGCCAGCTCGAGGCCCTCGCCCTCGAGGTCGACGAAGTCCCACGCGGCGTGCTCGGCCATGGTCTTCGACTTGATGTAGGGCGTGAGATGCGGCATCGAGAGGTCGGTCCAGTCCTCCTCGGTGAACGGGCGGCCGGGGTCCGGCCGATAGCCGACGGCCGCGAACGACGACGTCTGCACCACCCGTCGCACGCCCGCGCCGCGCGCCGCGCGCAGCACGCGCAGCACGCCGTCGCGGGCCGGCACGATGAGCTCGTCCTCGTCCTTCGGCTGGCGCAGGGGCAACGGGGATGCCACGTGCAGCACGTAGGTCGCTTCGGCGACAGCCTCCGGCCATCCGTCGTCGTGCATGAGGTCGGCGGTGACGAACTCGATGCCCGCGGGGTCGGCCTCGCCGTTGCGCACCATCTCGCGCACGTCGTCGGAGCGCCCGAGTGACCGCACGGTCGTGCGCACCCGGTAGCCCGCGTGGAGCAACTGCACGATGCAGTGCGCGCCGACGAACCCGGTGCCCCCGGTGACCAGCACGACCTCCCCGCTCATGCGCCCCTCCGGGTCGCACTCTACTCCCGGGCCTCGACGGGGTCAGGGGGTTGCAATGTCGCCGCCGGTGATGTCAGGCGTTGACCTCGCCGGGCGGCACCAACGGGCCGGGTGCGCCGGGCGGACCCAGCCAGTTCGCCGGCGCCGGCCACTCGATGCCGTACGAGGCCAGCACGAGCACGGTGAACGCGTAGATCATGATCGCGATGGTGAGGCACCCGAGGCCGATGCCGATGACCGGCACAGCAGGCCACCGGTGCCCGAGCGTCCGGTAGCGCGACACCGACATGCCGCCGAACCACACGGCGAACGAGCCGAACAGCACCATCCAGACGGTGCGCTCGTACTGGCCGTCGAGCGGGATCACGAAGCAGAGCACGACGGTGGTGATGCCGAGCGCGATCGACGACCAGCCGAAGAGCCGCGCCCAGCCGATCCCGTCGGCGTCGCCCCCGCCACGCACCATCCATTGATCCATCCGGTCAGCCGCCCACGTGGATCACGGGCCGTTCGGCGGGATCCTTCTCGACCTCGCGGATGATCTCCCGCACGACGGGTGGCGTGTCGCCGCGCCCGAGGAGGATGTACCGGACCATGTGCAGGAGCGGGTTGCCCTCGGACCACTCGAAGTAGGCGTGCGGTTGCACGCCGGCGGCGTCGCGCATCGCGAGCAGGATCGCCGCGATCGCGTTGGGCGCGGCAGGGCTGTCCGCCCGCAGCACCCGATGCCCGTCGACCTCCACGCCGCTGCACCTGCAGCATCTCCCGGAACTCGGACGGGTCGACCACGTTGATCTCGAGGAACAGCACGTCGGCCGGCCCGGGTACGGGATTGAGCCGGCGCTGCGCCTCCTCCTTCTCCTCGTACTCGGCGGCGTCGCCCGCACCGCGCCGGTTCGCGATCACGCTGAGCCTGCCGTCGTGCACGAGCGACTCGCTGATGAACCGGCGGGCGGTCTCGTCGAACTCGATCCGCTCGGCCCTGATCTCGGTGGTGCGCGCGATCCGCGAGATGATCGGAGACGACGACGATGCCGAGGATGAACAGGGCGGAGATCGCGAGTCCGTCGGGCTTCTCGATCACGTTCGCCACGAGCGCGTAGCCGAGGATCAGCGTCAACACGGCGTACCCGACCGTCGCGAAGGGATTGGCGGCGGCGGATGGCGGAGATCAGCACCGCGACCGAGGCCGACACCATCATGGCCAGGATGCCGGTGGCGTACGCGCCGGCCTGCGCATCGACATCCGCCTGGAACGCGATCGTGATGATCACGCTGATCGTGGTGTACACGAGCACGACCGGGCGGATCGCGCGGCTCCATTCGGGTGCCATGCCGTACGTCGGGAGGTAGCGGGGCACGATGTTGATCAGACCCGGCCATGGCGGACGCCCCGGCGAACCACAGGATCAGCACGCTGCTGAGGTCGTAGACGGTTCCGAACACGTCGCCGTAGAAGCCGTGGGCGAGGTACGCGAGTGCTCGGCCGTTCGCCGCGCCACCCTGCTCGAACTCCTCCGGCGGGATCAGCAGCGTCGTGACGATGCTGCTCGTGATCAGGTACACGCTCATGATGACCGCGGCCGCGGTCAGGAGCTTCCGGGTGTTCCGGATGCGCGATGCGAGCCGTTCCTCGGGCGTCCGACCGTTCGCCTTGACGAGGGGCATCATGCTGACCCCGGTCTCGAAGCCCGAGAGCCCGAGCACGAGCAGGGGGAACGCGAGCAGGGCCGGGAGCAGGATGCCGGAGAAGCCCCCACCGCTCGCGGTCAGCACCGCCCACCAGTCGTCGACCGCCACCGGGTTGGCGGACAGCTCGATCAGGCCCGTGACGATGACGATCGCATTGAGCCCGAGGAACACCGCCACGAGCGGGATGGCGACATTCACCGCCTCGGTGAATCCGAGCAGGAACACGCCGCCGAGCACGAGGAGCAGCACGATCGTGATGGCCACCGCCTGGCCCTCGCAGCGCCTCTGGCCAGAGCGGGTTCTCGATGAGGTGCACCGAGGCATCCGCCGACGACAGCGTGATGGTGATGATCCAGGATGTCGCGACGAACCCGAGCAGCACGAGGACGAAGATCTTGCCGCGCCAGAAGGGGAGCAGCCGCTCGAGCATCGCGACCGAGCCCTGCCCGTGGGGGCTCTCCTCGGCGACCCGCCGGTACATCGGCAGCATGCCGAGCAGGGTGAGGCCGACGATCAGCAGCGTCGCGATCGGTGAGACGGCACCGGCCGCGAGCACGGCGATCGAGGGAAGGTACGACAGCGTCGAGAAGTAGTCGACGCCCGTCAGGCACATCACCTTCCACCACGAGTGGTGCTCGACCGTCGACTCCTCGATCTCGGGACCGACGGGCGGAACGGTGTGGCTGGAAGAGCCATCGAGAGAATCCCGTGCGTCGGGCGGTCGGCCGCCGGACCGGGCACGCTGGCCGGGAACTCGAACTGGGTCCAATCGCGCATGGACGACTCCTCTGCGACCGCGGACGACGACGATCACATCTTCGCACCGCGCGGCCCCTCCAGGTCCGAAAACACCCAGTGGGCCCGCCTCCGAGGAGACGGGCCCACCGTGGTGCGCGATCAGGGCTCAGGCGGCGACCTTCGTGTCGACGACCGGCTCAGCCGGTGTCGTGGCGAGCGATTCCACGACATACGCGGCGTCGCGATCCATGCCCACGAGCGTCGACGACGCCACCGAGTACTGGAACGGCATGCCCACGAACGCGAGGCCGGGGCATCCGCTCGCGATGCCGCGGTGCTCGATGGGGAGCCCGTCGTCGCCCACCACGCCCGCGATGTCGATCCAGCCCAGGTCGGGCCGCGACCCCGTGCACCAGACGACCGTCGCCGCGTCGATGGCCGTGCCGTCCGCCGTCACCGGTGCCCCCGCGTCGACGCCTGCGATGCGCCCGACCCGCACGACCCCGGCGCGCGCGAGATCGGCCGGCTTGTTGCGCACGAGCATGACGCCGTGCGCCAGTTCCTTCGCCCGCATCGCGCGCCCCCGCGCGGAGTCGATCGTGATGCTCCGCATGTAGCGGACGAAGAGCCCGCCGATGAGGTTGCTGATCGGCGTGTCGATGTCGACGGGCACGTGGCCCGGATGCCGACCCGCCAGGGTCACGGCGTGACCGGCGCGCGCGGCGTCGAGCGCGACATCCGTGCCCGAGTTCGCGGCGCCGACCACCAGCACCGGCCCATCGGCGAGCTGCTCGGGCCCGCGGTAGTCGAGGGAGTGGAGCTGGCGGATCGACGGGTCGAGCGCCGTGGCGAACGCGGGCACGATCGGGAGGCGATGCGCGCCGGTGGTCACGATGACGTGCCACGCGAGCACCTCGTCGCCGTCGCCGAGTTCGAGCCGGAATCTGCCGTCGACGAGCCGGGTCATCCCGACGACCCTTGCCGACGTGCGCACCGGCAGGCGGAAGTGCTCTGCGTACCGCTCGAGGTAGTCGCCCATCTGCGCGCCGGTGGGGTACGCGAAGCGGCCGATGTCGATGCGCAGGCCCGGCAGGCTGAGGAGGGTGCGTGGGGTGAAGAGTCGGAGCGAGCGGTAGCGCTCCCGCCACGAGTCCCCGACACGCGCATGGTCGTCGAACAGTTCGAACCGCACCCCGCGCTCGGCGAGGCGCTTGCCGACGATGAGCCCGGCGGCGCCGGCGCCGACGACGGCGGTATCGAGAACGGTGGTGGACATGATGACCTCCTGGTCGGCTGATGCACGCGACGCTACGGATGCCGCTGCGTGGCCGCGTCGGCAGAAATGACCAATTCCGACGACGCCGGTGCGGGGCAGCACGCTGGGTCGGGTCGCCCGCCGTCAGGCCGACGCGTTCAACCCGTGCTCGAACGCGAACGCCGTCGCAGCGGCGCGGTTGGGGAGGTCGAGCTTGCCGAGGATGTTGCTGACGTGCCGCGCCACCGTGCGCTCGCTGAGGAAGAGCTCGGTCGCGATCTGCCGGTTCGACTTCCCGCCCGCGATGAGGCGCAGCACCTCGAGTTCCCGCTTCGTGAGCCCAGCGGATGCCTCGGGCCGGTCGGCCTCGGACGCGATCCGCTCGAGCCGGTCGAGGTCGGCGACCGCCCCGAGCTCGCTCAGTACCGTGCGAGCGGCGTCGAACTCGAGTTGCGCGGCCTCCTCGTCGCCGAACGCGCGGTTCGCCCGGCCCATGAGCACGCGCGTCACGGCCGCTTCGTAGGGAGCCTCGAGCCGTCGCCAGACCGCCCAGGACTCGCGCAGCAGGGGAAGCGCCTGCTCCGGGGCATCCGTGCCGATCAGCAGGCGGGCCTCGGTGCGATCGGCCTGCGCCTGCAGGTAGATCGTGCCGAGCGTGTCGGCCATCGTGCGCAGTTCGGCTGCGGCGCGAGCGGCGACGTCCCAGTCGCCGTGCTCGACCTCGAGCTCGACCTGCGCGGCGAGCAGTTCAGCGCGGGTGCCCGGCGCGGGCGACGTCTCGAGTGCTCGCGCGATGCCCGAGCGCGCCGCGGAGAACCGGCCGGCATCGCGCCGGAGCAGCCCGAGACCGGGCTGCACCTCGCGCCCGAGCTCGGCTGCGCGCCGGTAGGCGGCCTCGGCCTCCGCGCGGCGGCCGACGAGACGGTACAGCTCGCCGATCCCGTAGTAGGCGTATTCGAGGGTCCGGGCATCCCGCTCGTGATCGCAGACCTCCGCGAGGGTCGTCGTTGCCTCGTCCCACTCGCCCAGCAACTGCAGCACGCTGGCACGGTTCACCGAGCACTCGCCGCGGAACGGCTCGAGTCCGCGCTGCGCGTCGCACCACTCGCTGAGATCCCGGGTCCACACGCGGGCGCGCTCGACGTCCCACCGCTCGAGGCAGCTCGCGATCACCGCGCAGTACGCGGGGCCGGCGGCGCGGACGCCCACCCGACCGGACGCGACAGCCAGCATGACGCGATCCATGCAGGCGAACGCGTCGATGATGCGACCGCTGTACATGAGCGAGCGTCCGAGGCTCATCGTGGCGATGACCTCGACGTCGGGGTCGTGCGCGGCCTGCGCCAGGGCGACTGCGCGCTCGCCGAGGTCCACCGACTCGTCGAGGCGACCTGCTCCGAACGCCGCGGCGGCCTGCGCGAGCACCGCGGTCGCCTCACCCTGCGGTGGCCGCCCGGCGATGCCGCACAGCTCGATCAGGCGCGACATCCACGCGCCCGACCGCACCGTGTCGCCGCGATCGGAGAGGGTGAAGCCGATCCAGAACACGCAGCGGATCGCGGCATCCGTCTCGCCTGCGTCGAGGTAGGCGAGGTGGGCGGCATCCCACGCGCGCTCGCACTCGGCCTCGCGGCCGAGGAACCACGCCGCCAGCCCCAGGTCGTCGAGCTCCGAGGCCGTGAGCTCTGGCCGGCGAGCCGTCAGCTCGTCGTAGCGGGCGACCCAGTCGACGACGCTCACCGTGCCTGCCCCGGACATGGGGCCAGTATCCGCCCGCATCTCTGCGTGGACAAGTGGCGGTATCCTTGCGGGGCATGGCAATCTGGCCGCATGCTCCGCCGCAACCACCGTGTCGCCGTGCTCGTGCTCGAGGGCGCCAAGCCGCTCGACGTCGGTATCCCGGCGCAGATCTTCACGACTCGCCAGAGCATGCCCTACGAGGTGCGCGTCTGCGGCGCGCACCCCGGGCCGGTGACCGGTGGCGACGGGCTGTCGTACCACGTGGCGGACGGGCTCGACGCGTTCGAGTGGGCAGAGACGATCTTCATCCCGGGGTACCGGCACCCCGACCGGGAGGATCCGCCCGCCGCGGTCGTCGACGCGCTCCGGGCGGCGCACGAGCGCGGCGCCCGGCTCGCCGCGATCTCCACCGGGGCGTTCGCGCTCGCCGCGACCGGGCCTCCTCGACGGCCGGCGCGCCACGACGCACTGGCACTACTCGCACGCGCTGCAGGCGAGGCATCCGTCGATCCGCGTCGACGAGAACGTGCTGTTCGTCGACGAGGGGAGCGTGCTCACGTCGGCGGGCGCGGCATCCGGGATCGACCTCTGCCTGCACCTGGTGCGGCGCGACCACGGCGTCGGACTGTCGAATCACGTCGCCCGGCGGCTCGTCGCCGCGCCGTACCGCAGCGGCGGCCAGGCGCAGTACGTGCCGCGCGCAGTGCCCGAGCCGCTCGGCGAGCTCTTCGCCGCGACGCGGCAGTGGGCGATCGAACGCCTGGAGGAGCCGCTCACGCTCGCCGACCTCGCCCGCAACGCGAACGTGTCGCCGCGCACGTTCTCGCGCCGCTTCGTCGACGACACGGGGTACACGCCGATGCAGTGGGTCCTCCGCGCCCGCATCGACCTCGCGCGCGAGCTGCTCGAGCGCACCGACCTCGGGGTCGAGCAGATCGCCGACCGCGTGGGCCTCGGCACGGGCGCGAACCTGCGGCTGCACTTCCAGCGCATCCTCGGCACGTCGCCGAGCGAGTACCGGCACACATTCGTGCAGCCCGTCGGGTGAGGGGGGGCCGCCCGGCACGGGCCGTGCGGTGAGTTGCGCGACATGCCACGGGTGCCGGTCGAGCACTGAGGACCGAGCCTCGGCGGCTTCATTGCGGCGGTGACGCCTGGGGCGTACGGTGTGCACGATCGGCGCCGCGGCGGCGTCGCGCCCAAGGAGGTGCGTCATGGATCCGCTGTTGTGGATCGTCGGGCTCGCGGTACTCGCGGTGATCGTCGCGTTGCTGGTCAGGAGCATGCGGGCGCGCTCGCAGCCGCCATCCGAGGATCCGGCCGCCGAGCGAGCCGCCCATGAGCAGGCGCGCATCGAGCAAGAGAAACGGGATCGGATACGGTCCCGGTGAGGGCAGCCCCTGACGACGGTCTCGTCGGCGCGAACGTCCGCGGACTGCCGTTTGCGGTTGGTCGCGTGACTCGGCGCCGCCGCTGAGCTGGAGATCGACCACGTTGCCCGGCGCGGGTCGAGCGCGAGCGGATGCCGCGCGGGCCGTTCTGACGGTGGCGCGAAACTTGCGCACACTGTCGTTCCGGCCACTGCCGCGATGCCCGCCGACCGGCGAACGTGGAGGGGAACGAAAGGAATCCCCTCAATGACTCGCATCGCCGTCAACGGATTCGGCCGCATCGGCCGCAATGTGCTCCGCGCCCTGCTCGAGCGCGACTCCGACCTCGAGGTCGTGGCCGTCAACGACCTCACCGACCCGAAGGCGCTCGCGCAGCTGGTGCGCTTCGACAGCTCCGCCGGTCGGCTCGGTCGCCCCGTCGAGGTCGACGGGGACACCCTCGTGGTCGACGGCCGCCGCATCAAGGTCCTCGCCGAGCGCGACCCCGCGAACCTGCCGTGGGCGGAGCTCGGGGTCGACGTCGTGCTGGAGTCCACCGGCCGCTTCACCGCGGCATCCGCTGCCCGTGCCCACCTCGACGCCGGGGCCAGGAAGGTGCTCGTGAGCGCGCCCGCCGACGGCGCCGACGTGACCCTCGCGTACGGCGTGAACACCGACGCCTACGATCCGGCCGCGCACACGATCATCTCGAATGCCTCGTGCACGACGAACGCGCTCGCGCCGCTCGCGAAGGTGCTCGACGACCTCGCCGGCATCGAGCACGGGTTCATGACGACCGTGCACGCGTACACGCAGGAGCAGAACCTGCAGGACGGCCCCCACCGCGACCCGCGCCGCGCTCGTGCCGCCGGCGTGAACATCGTGCCGACGACCACCGGCGCCGCGAAGGCGATCGGGCTCGTGCTGCCGGGCCTCGAGGGCAAGCTCTCGGGCGACTCGATCCGCGTGCCCGTGCCGGTCGGCTCGATCGTCGAACTCAACACGACCGTCTCGCGCGAGGTCAGCGTCGAGCAGGTGCTCGAGGCCTACCGCGCCGCGGCCGAGGGCCCGCTCGCCGGCGTCCTCGAGTACTCGGAGGACCCGCTCGTCTCGTCCGACATCACCGGCAACCCGGCCTCGTCGATCTTCGACGCCGCGCTCACCCGCGCCGACGGCAAGCACGTCAAGGTGGTCGCCTGGTACGACAACGAGTGGGGCTTCTCGAACCGCGTGATCGACACGCTGGAACTGCTCGCGAAGGGCTGATCCCCGTCTGACGCAGGACGAGCGGATGCCGCGGCGGCGCGTCGCGGCATCCGCTTCGCGTTCTGCGCGGTTGGCGGGATATCGCGTGAGCTCGGCAGCCCCGCGTCGCTCCGTGTCGGCGGCAGCGAGCAGAATGGGGCAGGTGACTCGTCGTGGCCTGATCCTGTTCATCGCGCTCGGGATCGCCTGGGGCATCCCGTACCTGTTCATCAAGGTGGCGGTGGGCGAGCTGGAGCCCGCGATGGTGGTCTTGGCGCGCTCGGGCCTCGCGGCGATCCTGCTGCTGCCGCTGGCGTTCTTCCGGCGCGAGGTGGCCCAGGTGGTGCGCCGGTGGAAGCCCATGCTGGCCTACACGATCGTCGAGATCATCCTCCCGTGGTACTTCCTGAGCTCGGCCGAGCAGCGTCTGCCGAGCTCCACCGCGGGGCTGCTGCTGGCCACCGTGCCGCTCGCCGGAGTGGGCATCGCGTTCGCGATGGGCCGCCCTGCGCGGCTCTCCCGCCTGAACTGGCTCGGGATCGTGCTCGGAATGCTCGGCGTCGCCGCGCTGGTCGGCCTGGACATCGCGGGGTCCGACCTGATCGCCGTCGCGGAGATGGCGGTCGTCGTCGTCGGCTACGCGCTGGGTCCGGCGATCCTCGCACGATGGATGTCCGACCTTCCCGGCGTGGGCGTCGTCGCCGTGTCCCTGGCGGCCACCGCCGTGGTCTACGTGCCGTTCGTGCTGTTCACCGGCGCCTGGCCGACGGCATGGCCGTCCGAAGCGGTCATCGTGTCCATCGTCGTGCTCGCCGTGGTCTGCAGCGCCCTCGCGTTCCTGCTCATGGTCGCGCTGGTCGCCGAGATCGGCCCGGTGAAGGCGACCGCGATCACCTACGTCAATCCCGCGGTCGCCATCATCGCGGGCGTCGTCGTGCTCGGCGAGCGCGTCACGGTGGGGACGATCGCCGGATTCGTCCTCGTGCTCGCCGGCTCCTACCTCGTGACACGCCGTCGGAAGGAGCTGGTCGCGGCAGCGGGGCCCGAGGAGGCGTGCGCCGAGCAGGAGGGAGCGTCGACCGGCGCGCGGAGTCCTCGGTCGGCCGTTGCCGACTCGCCGTAGTCGGCCGTCCGACGCGTCCGACGCGTCCCGGATCAGCCGGGGATCCCGGCCACGAGTTCCTCGTACACGTCGCGAACCTCGTCGTGCACCGCGAGCGGCGCCGACTGCCCCATCCACAACGACTGCAGGTCGGCGCGACCCTGGCGGATCGCCTCCACGCGGAACTTCCCGGTCAGCCAGTTCTGCACCGGGAACGGGGCGATCACGCCGCCGTGCTCGATCTCGCGGACGACCCGGTTGGCCGCGCCGCGTGCGAGGCGTCCGCTCATCGCACGCGTGAGCACCGTCTCGTGCGCGGCGGTCGAGCCGATCGCGGCCCGGTGCCCGTCGTTCGTCGCCGACTGCCGGGTGCGCAGGAACGCGGTGCCCACCTGCACGCCGGCGGCGCCGAGCGCGAACGCCGCCGCGACCCCGCGCCGATCGGCGATGCCGCCGGCGGCGATGACCGGCACCGAGACCGCGTCGACGACCTGCGGGATGAGCGAGATCGACCCGACGAGCGACTGCTCGGGCTGCCGCAGGAACGACACCCGGTGGCCGCCGGCCTCGAGTCCCGTCGCGACGATCGCATCCACGCCGCTCGCCTCCAGCGCCACGGCCTCGTCGACCGACGTCGCCGTGCCGACCAGGCGGATGCCGCGCGCCCGCGCACCCTCGACGACGTCGGTCGGCGGCACGCCGAACACGAAGCTCGCCACGGCGGGCCGCGCCTCGAGCACGGCCTCCCACTGCTCCTCGAACGACGGCAGGTACCGTGCCGGCGGCTCGGTCGGCACCGGAATGCCCACCTCGTCGAAGAACGGGCGCAACGCCTCGACAGATGCCTCGTACTCGCCGGGTGCGAGCGGGGCATCCGTCGGGGCATCCGTCAGCGGCAGCCAGACGTTCAGGTTGAACGGCCGGTCGGTGGCAGCGCGGATCGCCGTCGCCGCCTCGGCGATGCGGCCCGCGTCGTACCCGTAGAGCCCGAACGAGCCGAGCCCGCCGAGCTCGCTCACCGCGGCGGTCAGCTCGACCGACGAGAGCCCGCCGAACGGGCCGAGCACGATCGGGTGGTCGATGCCGAGCATCTCGGTCAGTCGCTTCGTGCCATCCGTCATGTCATTCCTCCACCCGTCGACCCTACGCGCGCGGGGCGCCGGTCCGGGCTCTCGGTGTGTCGACAACGCCTGTCGCCCGAAGTAGGGGAGCCGCACCGGTTCCGGCCTTCAGCGCCGGGGAGTACCCTCGGCCGCAGAGACCTCGCAAGGGGGGTTGCGATGCCGTACTACATCATCGAACGCAATTATGCGGAGCAGGTCCAGAACTCGGTCGAGGGCGCGCTCGAACTCAAGCTGATCAACGACGCGGAAGACGTGCGCTGGGTCTACTCCTTCCTCTCCGTGGATCGGCGGAAGAGCTATTGCGTCTACGAGGCACCGTCGCCAGACGCGATCCTCGCCGCCGCGAGACGCGCCGGCCTCCCGGCCGACGTCATCATCGAGGTCGACAGCCGCGCGCTGCCGAATGGGAGCTACGCCCCCGTCGTCTGACCGGGTCACGCCAGTCCCTGGTCCCGCGCGAACCGGGCGGCTCGGGTGCGGTTTTGGACGCCGACCTTCGTGAGGATGCTCCGCACGTGGTTCGCGGCTGTGTGCTCACTGATCACGAGTTCGGCCGCGATCTCGCGGTTGCTCAGCCCTGCAGCGACCAGCCGTAGCACCTCGGTCTCCCGCGCGGTCAGGCCGCCGACGCTCGGTACCGCGGATGCCTCGGGCAGCAGTCGGAGCACGCGAACGAGTCCGAGCGGTTCAGCGATCGCACGGGCACGTTCTGCGAGTTCGCCCGCGTCGCCGACGTCGCCGTCCCGACGTGCGAACGCCGCGGCGGCCGCTGAGGCGTAGGCGATGTGCAGCGGCGCTTCGAGCTGCTCACCGAGACGGATCGCCCGGTCGAAGTCCGCGGCGGGGTCGCCCGTCCCGCACAGCGCGTCGAGCTCGCCGAGATAGCGGTCGGCCGGTCCGAACTGCGCGACGAAGAAGCCCGACACGAGGTGGTATCCGGCATACTCCGCCATGAGGGGGCGCAGCACGCGTGCCGCATCGACGTCCTCGATAGCCAAGGCGGCTTCGGCCATGAACGCGAGCCGTGCCGGCCAGTCACCTGAGACCTGCACCCGGTCGTCGTCGTGATCGAGGAGCCAGTGCAGCATCCGCCGGCAGGGTTCGACCATGCCGAGTTCGGTGTAGAGGGCGAGGAGCCCCGGCGCCCAGGACGTCGTCGGTGATTCGTCGCCGGTGATGATGGACGACAGTGCCGCACTGATGCGCCCCGTCTCGCGTCGCACCATGTAGTCCTGGAACGCGCCGGCGCCGGTGGCGATGTCCGACCGGAATGACTGCTCCATGAGCGCGATCTCGGTGAGGTGCGCGTTGGCGTCAGCAATGCGGCCGTCGGCGAACGCGCGGCCGAACCGGGCGGACTCGGCCCAGAACCGCCAGTACCAACCCCAGCGGTGCGCCGCATCGTCGAGCCACTGCTGTGCATGTTCCATACCCGCTGGATCGCTGAGGATGAAGGAGCCGTAGCTGGCGACGATGCCGCACAGGCCGAGCCAGTCCTCGTTCAGGTCGGCGACGAGGGAGGAGAGTTCCTCGGCCTGCGCCAGCCGGTCTCTGAATCCCTCGGGGCGCAGCGTATGCCAGAGTCGCGCGCGCAGTACGGCGGCGAGGGTGCCCTCGTCGCCCAGTTCGCGCGCCAACTGGATGGCCCGATCTCCGGTCGATGCGGCGTCGGCAAGCCTGCCCGTGTAGGCGATGGCACGGCCCAGGCTGCCCATGGCCTCGATCACCAATGGGTCGTGATCGTCGCCTGGCACGGCCTCGAGCGCGGCCGTGAGGAACTCTGTGGCCCGATCACCGGGAAGACCGACCCTCCACGAGCCGTCCTCGTAGCCGATGGCCGCCCGCAGCCGGGTGCGCGGATCGCCGGACTCCATCATCTTCTCGTGCTGCTGCCGAGCTCGGGCGAGGTCTGAGCTGAGCGACCAGCTCCGCGCCGAGCGTTGTCGCAGGCCGTCCTGTTCGTCGGCATGTGCGGCGAGGTCTGCCGCCCGCTCGTAGAGGCCACCCGCCTCTACATAGGCGAGGCGCAGCTCGGCGGATTCCGCGGAGCGGACGAGGTAGGTGACCGCACGATCGCCGTAGCCGAGGGCCCGGGCCGAGACGTAGTGATAGGCGAGCCGCTGCACGAGTCGGGGCGCCGCGGGGAATCGAGCCTCCAGGCTCTGCGCGATGCGCGCGTGCAACCGCATCATCTCCGACGGCGGTACCCCGTCGAGCACCGCCTGTCGGGCGATCGCGTGCGGGAAGCGATACGGCTCGGCCGGTGTGACGGGTGCTTCGAGCAGGCCCGCATGAACGCTCGCGTCGGTAGCCGAGAGCGTGTCGTCCTGTGACGCGCCGCTCATCGCGAGCAGTTCGACGAGGTCGACCTCGTGGCCGAGCACCGCGGCGACGCGGAGCACGTCGAGTTGTGCAGGTGAGAGCATCGCGATGCGGGGGCGCAGGAGGTCGAAGGCCGACTCCGGCATCTCCACGCGGCGGTCGTAGGCGGTCACCGCCTCGGTCACCTGTCGCCACGTCGTGCGCACGAGGAACGGATTGCCACCGGTGACCTCCCTGAGTGCCAGGGCCGATGCGCCGGCCTCCTCGGCCGACATCCCGGCGCCCAACTCCAGGTATTCGGTGAGGTCGGTGGTCGAGAAGGGCGCCATCGGCATCCGCTCGACGGAGGGCAGGTGATCGAGGCGACCGATCACCGCCGTCAGCGCCTCGGAGCGATCCGGCGGGTCGGGCCGCAGCGCGGCCAGTAGGAGGATGCGCGAGTCGGCGATGCCGACCACGAGTCGGGCGAGCAGTCGCACGGCGTCGTCGCCCGCCCAGTGCAGGTCGTCGAGCGCCAGCACGATCGGGCGCGTCGCGGATGCCGCGACCATCAGTTCGACGATGGCTCCGAACAGCCGGTCCTGCCCGATCTCCGGGACCGGCTGCGCCTCCTTCGCCGCGAACGTGTCGCGAACGACCGCGAGTGCCTCCCGCGGGAATTCGGTCGGGTGCTCGGCGTCCGTGGCATCCGTCACCGAATCGATCGCGGCGAGGAGCGGTGCGAGCGCCTGGTCGAACGGCTCGAGTGGCCTGCCCAGCTCCTGGATGCAGTCGCCGTAGAGCACCGCCGCGCCGAGCTCATGCAGCGCGGAGCCCGCAGTGCTGAGCAACCGCGACTTGCCCGTTCCCGGATCCCCGCTGACGAAGACGGCCCGCCCGGCACCTGCCTCGACGGCGGTGTACGCCTCGTGCAGCGCACGGAGTTCTTCGCGTCGGGCCACGAAGGGCGGGGCGCCGGTGTTCGCCCAGCTTGAGGGCAGGGCGGGTGCGGACCAGTTCCGCATGCCCCTCACGATAGCCCCGCGCCCCGCGCGGGGTCGATGACCTGAATTGACTATGCCGTCGCAGCCGGAAGATGACCGATCCGCGTCATGTGGCGAGCCTGCGGCATCCGTAGCGTCGCCCTCGACCGGACGCGGAATCGAGCCGGCGGGGAAGGGAACGACCATGAACACGCAAACGAAGCGATGGGCGGTTCCCGCGGCGGCAGCAGTGCTGTTGCTCGCGGGGTGCGGGCAGACGGTTGCGGCCGATGCCGGCTCGTCGAAGCTGACCGTACCGAAGTCCTCCACCGAGGTCTGCAACGCGCCGAGCTACGTGCGGCAGGCTGCGCCAGGAGGAGTGTGCGGTGAGGACTTCGACCGGATCATCTCGGAGCAGGTCGAGGACGAACTGAGCCTCGGATACCTCCACCAGCAGCGCATGCAGCGCGCCCAGCGGTGAGGCCGAGGGTGCAGGCCCTCTCAGGGGACGGGTGCCGAGGCATCCGTCCTCGCCATGTCCTCACGCCCGCGATTCAGGAAGATTCCCGGCGTGGATGTCGATCGAGCGCGGCATCCGTTCGACGTCCAGAATGAGACGGGACAGTCCGCCTCGAACGGCCAAGGAGAAGGAATCGCCATGCGCACCCTCATCGTCACCGAGTTCATCAGCCTCGACGGCGTCGTCGACTCCCCCGGCGGCGGCGACCACCCGCGCGCGGGCTGGACCTTCAAGGAGGTCCCGTTCGTCGAGGAGGCCTACGAGATCAAGGGTCGCGAGCAGGTCGAGGCCGGCGCCATGCTCATCGGCCGCGTCAGCTACGACGAGTTCGCGCCGGTCTGGCCGACCATGGAGGAGTTCGCGGAGTACAACGCGATGCCGAAGTACGTCGTTTCCTCGACGCTGTCCGACCCCGAGTGGAACAACACGCACGGTGCTGCGCTCGCTCGACGACGTCGCCGAACTCAAGCAGGGCGACGGCGGCAACATCCTCGTGCACGGCAGCCCGACGCTCGCGCAGGGCCTGGCCGAGGCCGGGCTCGTCGACCGCTACCACCTGCTCGTCTTCCCGGTCGCGCTCGGCGAGGGCAAGCGCCTCTTCAACGGCCGGGAGACGGGCAAGCTCCAGCTCGTCGAGCACGAGGCGTACTCGAACGGCGTGGTCAAGTCCGTGTTCGACGTCGTGCACTGAGTTCGACGCGTGCACCGGCGCCGGGCCATGATGTCCGAATCCCGCTCGTCGGCACGTCGCGGCGGCGCGTCGGCGGGGTGAGGATGGAGGCATGACCAGCCGGCACGCCACGCTCGCGACCGCCCTCGGCGACCTGCTCGCCGTCGCGGATGGCGACGCGCTGACGGGCCTGTACTTCCCGGCGCACTGGCATCCGCCGGTCGCGGATGCGATCGGCGTCGAGGTCGACGCCCGCTCCGACGCGCTGTTCCCGCGACTGGGGGAGCAGCTCGGCGAGTACCTCGCCGGACGCAGCCTCGACTTCGACCTCCCGACCGCCGCTGCCGGCGACCCGTTCGAACACGAGGTCTGGCGGATGCTCCGCGAGATCCCGTACGGCGAGACGACCACGTACGGTGCGCTCGCCGACCGCCTCGGCGACCGCAACCTGGCCCGGCGCGTCGGATACGCGGTCGGCCACAACCCGCTGAGCATCGTGGTGCCGTGCCACCGCGTGGTGGGTGCGGGCGGCTCGCTCACCGGATACGCCGGCGGGCTCGAGCGCAAGCGCTTCCTGCTCGAACTCGAGGGTGCCGCGGTGGTGGCGCAGCGCCGGTTGTTCTGACGCCGCTGCGCACCCGTATCGAACCGCTCCCAGCGCCCCGCGGCCTGCCACTGCGCCGTCACTACAGCGGCCAGACGGCATTCAGTTCGGCATCCGGCGTGTCGACCGGCTGAGGCCAGGCATGGAACATTCCGCCGCGGCATCCGGTTGGCGCCACCATGACCACAATCGGAATCATCGGAGCAGGACACATCGGCAGCCAGGTCGCACGGGCCGCCATCGCGAACGGATACGAGGTGGTCATCGCCAACTCGCGCGGGCCCGAGACGCTCGCGGGCCTGGTCGCGGAGCTCGGTCCGAAGGCTCGAGCCGCGACGGCGATCGATGCGGCTGAGGCAGCGGATGTCGCGGTCGTGACCGTGCCCTTCAAGGCGTACGGGTCCATCCCGGTCGAGCCGCTCGCCGGCAAGATCGTGATCGACACCAACAACTACTACTGGGAGCGCGACGGCCACGTGCCGGCGCTCGACGAGAGGCCGCGACACCGTCACGGGCATGCTGCAGAAGCACCTGCCCGAGAGCCATGTGGCCAAGGGCTTCAACCACATCATGGCGCTGCAGATCACGACCGACGGCAAGCCCGCGGGCTCCCCCGACCGTCGCGCCCTTGCGACGGCGAGCGACTTCGCGGATGCCGCGCAGTTCGTGACCGACCTCTACGACCAGTTCGGCTTCGACACGGTCAACGTCGGCCCGCTCTCGGAGAGCTGGCGCGTCGAGCGCGACCAGCCCGCCTACGTCGTGCCGCAGACCCGCGGCGAGCTCGTGGCGAACCTCGCCAAGGCGGTGCGCCAGATCGCGGCCTGAGCCTCGGGCGCTCCCGCGCCGCGTGGAGCGTGGTGAGGAAGTGCCGTCGCCCATTTGCGGCGCGGTGCGGTTGTGCGGAAGTGCGGTCGTCCTTGGCGAGTTCGCACTCGTCGCGGGCGTCCTGCGCACTCCCGACCCCGGGCACACTCGTCGCTACAGCCGGCCCGAGGACAGTTCGTCCCTGAGATTCGGTAGCAAAGTGGCAAAGTAGCGAAGTAGTGCCGATTCGCCGCGACGAACTGTCCTCCGTCGGGTTGCGCGGCCGGAGCGGCGCACCGCCGCACTCAGCCGAGCGAACCGACGAACTCCCGCACGCGTGCCGCCATCACGTCGGGCACCTCGGCGACCGTGAAGTGCCCGCCCTCGTCGAGGCGGTCGAACACGCGCAGGTCGAGGTAGTGGCGACGCGCGAGCGACTCGGGGTAGGCCGCCTCGTGTCGCTGGATGAAGACCGCGGCCGGCACCGAGGTGGGCGGGATCGGGTCGGGCTGGTCGGCGCCCTCGTAGTAGGGACGGAACGACGAGCCGATCGACTGGGTGACCCAGTAGATCGTCGCCTCGGTGAGGATCCGGTCGCGCGAGATGCGCCGCTCGACCGCCGACGGGTCGCCGGACGGGGTGTCGCTCCACTCGACGAGCTTCTCGGCGAGCCAGGCGAGCAGTCCGGCGGGTGAGTCGTTGAGCGCGACGGCGAGGGTGTCGGGCCGAGTCGCCTGCACGTGCCCGTAGGCGCCGTCGGTGCCGTGGCGGGCGGCGAGGTCGTCGAAGAACGCGCGCTCCGCGGCATCCGTGAGCGTCTCGCGCTCCTCGCCGGTGGGGAAGTGCGCGTGCGTGGCGACGATGCCGGCGACCTGCTCGGGGTAGCTGGCGGCGATGAGGTCGCTGACGTTGGCGGTGACGTCCTCGCCGTACGTCACGTAGCGCTCGTAGCCGAGCACGTCCGTCATGAGCGCGTGCATGGTGGCCGCGATGCGCTTCTCGGACATCGCCCCTTCGGCGTACGGCGTCGAGAAGGCGAATCCGGGCATGCTCGCGACGACGACGTGGAAGTCGGGCAACCGGTCGGCGAAGTCGAGCTGCAGGGCGAACGTGTGGGGCCAGCCGTGCATCACGAGGAGGGCCGGGGCATCCGCTCGCTCCGACCGCAGGTGCGCGAAGTGCACGTCGGCGTCGCCGATCTCGGCGATGAACTGCGGATGCCGGTTGAGCCACGCCTCGCGGGCGCGCCAGTCCCAAGTGATCCAGGTGTCGACGAGCTCGCGCAGGTAGGCGGCGTTCAGGCCCGACGCCGGCTTGCGCGGTGAATCGGGGAGCAGCCTCGTGCGCTCGAGGCGTGCCCGCAGGTCGTCGAGCGCCTCGTCGGGCACGTGGAGCACGAAGGGCTGCAGCGCGGTCATGCGCCGAAGCTACCCCGTGCCGCCGACACCCGGCGCGGGGCACCCGCTCGGTGGGCGCGTTCGGTCGCCGGGCATCCGGATACGCTCGCCTTCGATGGAGCACACACTCGAGAATCCGGTCGTGGTCGAGTTCCCGCTGCGCGGTGAGGGCTGGATGGCGGTCACCACGCCCGCCCACCGCGTGCCGAGTCACGGCACCGACATGCTGGGGCAGCGGTACGCGTACGACTTCCTCAAGGTCGACCGGCGCAGGGGCGTGCACTTCCATCCGGCGGGGACGCTGCGGGGCGAGCTCTTCGGCGGCCGCACGCGGGAGTCGTACGCCTGGGGTGCGCCCATCCACGCGCCGTTCGACGCCGAGGTCGTGCGGGCCGTCGACGGCATGCCCGAGCGGGAATGGATCCACCCGGCCCGCGAGTTGGCGAACATGATCAAGAACGCCGTGACCTTCACGCCCGAGAAGCTGCCGTCGATCCTGGGCAACCACGTCATCCTCCGCTCCGGTGACGTGTACGCCGCGCTCGTGCACATGGCCCCGGGCTCGGTCGCGGTGGTCGACGGACAGCGGGTGCGGGTCGGAGACGTGCTCGGCCGCGTGGGGCACACGGGCAACTCGACCTCGCCGCACCTGCACTTCCAGCTCATGGACTCGGCCGACCCGATGACGGCCCAGGGGATCGCGTGCGCGTTCCGCGCCTACGAGGTCGAGCGCGACGGCGTGTGGGTGCCGGTGACGAACGGGGTGCCCGGCCGTCGGGAGCGGATCAGGTCGGTCTGACTGCACGGCGGCCCTCCACGGCCGGGGTCGCGGCATCCGCTCGACCTGATGCGGCCGGCGGGAGTCGCAGGGCGTGGCTCGCGGCGACCACGATCCAAGCGAGGTAGGCGGCGAGCATGCCGCGGCCGAACAGCGCGGTGGGCACGCCTGGACCGAAGCCGTCGGTGGCGGTCGCCGCCGTCGCGATGAAGCCGACCGTCACGGCGAGGGCAACGGCGACGATGACCCAGAGCGCCGGCATGACCGGACGCCAGTCGCGCGCGCGTCGCAGGCCGATGGTGAGCAAGAGGATGGCGAACGGCGTGAAGTTGAGCTGGCCCCCGACGGCGTGCAGCGTGCCCGACAGCGTGAGCTCGTCGGCAGGCGTCGTGATCGGGTCGGTCGGGAAGACCGCGGCGATGAGCATCCCGAGGCCGCTGATCGCCGCGAGCACGGCGCCGATGCGGCCCGTGATGGTGCGTGCCTGCCCCCACATCAGTGCGACGAGCGCAGCGGATGCCGCGGCGATCGCCAGGAACGCGACGGTCATGACGAACCCGAACGGGCCGAGCGCGTACTCGCTCACGAAGCGCCAGGTGGGATCGAGGTCGGGCCGCAGCAGGTGGAGCAGGAGCAGTGCGACGGCGGCGGTGCCCGCCGCGACGATGGCGACGACGGCCGCGGTTCGTGTGCGCGACGTCAGCGGGCGGGGGTCGAGCGGAGTGCGAGACATGAGCGGTTCCCTTCACGAGTGATTCGATGCGTGTGGTGAGGTGGGCGTGCGGGTGGCCGATAGGCCTCTGCCCGCGGTCAACGGCCGGCGAACGCGACGACCGCGTCGACGATGGCGTCGGGCGCCATCCAGAACGCGGCATGGTCTTGGCCGGGCAGCAGCTCGACGGTGACGTGGGGGAGCACCTCGGCGAGCGCGTTCGCAGCGGTCACGAAGAACGGCTCGCTGTTCGCGCCGACGAGCACGAGCACGGTGCGCATCGATGCTCCAACGGTCGCGGGGCAGCGGTGTGCCGTCCTGCAGGCCCTCGAGGATCCGGCCGTCGTACGCATAGGTGTGCGCGAGCGCGGCCATCTGGTCCCACGATGGATCCTGCTTCATGCCCGCCACCCATTCGGCGGGGATCTGCAGCGCCTCGGTCATGAAGTACTCGACCGCCTCGCTGCGCTTGCCGTCGGCCACGAGCCCCTCCACGTGTGCGACGTAGTCGGCGGGCATCGGCGGGCGGGCGTCGTCGACGATGAACGGCGGCTCGTAGAGGAACAGGCCGATCACGGCGTCGCCGAGTGCGGAGGCCGCGTCGAGGGCGAGCACGCCGCCGGCCGATCCCGAGATGAGCGCGGCGCGACCGCCGACGACGTCGACGAGGGCTGCGAGGTCCTCGATCTCGCGCGCAGGGTCGTACGGCTGCGGGTCGCCGCTGCCGCCGCGGCCGCGCCGGTCGTAGCTCAGCACGGTGAAGTGCTGTGCGAGCAGCCCGATGATGCCGGGCGCACTCGTGCGGTCCTCGGCGACCGTGTTGACGACGATCACGGCCGGGCCGGATCCGTCGACCTCGTAGGCGATGGTGGTGCCGTCACGCGAGGTGAGGGTCTGTTCGGACATGGTGATACTCCTCTTGTCTGGTCGGTTGGTTTCGTGCGCCGGCTTGGGCGGCGCAATCGGTGGTGGTGCGGATGCCGCGAGCGGATGCCGCGGCTCAGCGTTCGAGCGTCCCGGAGAGTCGCTCGAGCGCCTCGACGTATCCCTGGGCCATGCCGAGCTCCATCGCACGCCGCATCTCGCGTTCGTCGGAAAAGACCGTGACGACGTCGACGGCGGTGCCGCCCGCGGCATCCGTGAATCGCACCTCGGTGGCCCAGCCGTCGTCGGTGGGCGTCCAGGATGCGTCGGCGAACACGTCGACGTAGTCGAGCAGCACGTGCGGCTCGACGCGCCGGTACGTGACGATGCTGCGGCTCGGCTCGACGGAGCCGTCGTCGGGGCCGAGTTCGTAGCGCCACTCGCCGCCGGGGCGCACGTCCATGGCGTGCACGGTGGTCGACCACTCGTGCGGACCCCACCAGGCGGCGATGGCGACGGGATCGGTCCAGGCATGCCAGACACGGTCGATCGGGAACGGATAGGTGCGGGCGACGTGGAGCGTCTGGTGCTCGCGGTCGATGGTGATGCCGTCGGTGCTGGTGCCGTCGGCGCTGATGCCGTTGCTGGTCATCGGTCGTCTCCGTTCTCGTTCAAAAGGCTCGGCTCACTGGAGCCGGACAAGTGGTCGCCGAGGCGATCCATGCGGTCGGACCACAGCGCCGCATAGCGCTCGATCCAGTCGCCGAGGTCGCGGATCGGCTCAGCCCGCAGGCGGTAGATGCGCTGCTGGGCCTGCTTGGTGGACTCGACGACGCCCGCCTCGGCGAGGATGCGCAGGTGCCGCGACACCTGCGGCTGGCCGAGGCCGAGCTCGTCGACGATCGACCCGACCGACCGCGAACCCTGCCGCAGCAGCTCCACGATGCGGAACCGGTTCGGCTCGGCGATCGCGCTGAGTCGGAGCTGTACCTGGTAGATGTCCACGAGTTAAGAATACACCGATGTGTATATACACGCAAGTGTCTATACGAAGTCGGCTCGTGCGCGGCGGCCCGATGCGCACCGCGAGACATCCGCTCGACGACCGCTTGCACTCGTTCCGCTTCATGAGGTACTGTCGATTCCCAGAAGGAGTTATACGTATAACTCCGCAACACCTCAATGGAGAGCCATGGTCCAGCGCCACCCCACCACCGTCACGATGCACCAGGTCGCCGCCGCCGCCGGGGTCTCGCAGGCGACCGTGTCGCTCGTGCTGAACAAGACTGGTGGTTCGCGGGTCGCGGACTCGACGCGGCGCCGGGTGCTGGAGGCGGTCGAGGAGCTCGGATACCGCCCGAACGCCGCCGCGAAGACCCTGCGCGACGGAACCGCGGGCCTCATCGGATTCGTCGGCGACGTCGTCGCGAGCTCTCCGTTCGCCGGACGCATCGTCGAGGGCGCCCAGGCTCGCGCCTGGGACGACGGCATGCTGCTCCTCACCGTGAACACCGGCGGCGACCCGCGCATCGAGGCGGCCGCAATCGACTCGCTCCTCTCCCACCGCGTCGCCGGCATCGTCTACGCCTCGATGTACCACCGCAGGCTGGAGGTGCCCGAGGTGCTCGCCGACGTTCCGACGGTCGTGCTGAACTCCGAGGATGCGAGCGGGCGAGCGCGCGCGGTCGTGCCCGACGAGCGTGCCGGCGGTCGTCAGGCGACGGAGGTGCTGCTCGACGCAGGGCACCGACGCATCGCGATGATCAACATCGCCACGATCGCCTCCGGGCTACCCGCCGCCGTCGAGCGGCATCAGGGCTATCGGGATGCACTCCAGGACGCCGGACTTCCCATCGACCCCTCGCTCGTCGCGTGAAGGCGACGGCAATCCGCAGGCCGGGTACGACCACACCATGGCGCTGATGTCACTCGCCGCCCCGCCGACCGCGATATTCTGCGCCAACGACCGAACCGCGTGGGGTGCCTACCAGGCACTCGAATCGCTCGGGCTGCGCGTGCCGAACGACGTCTCGATCGTGGGCTTCGACAACCAGGAGACGCTCGCGCCCTTCCTCCGGCCCGGCCTCACCACCCTCGAGCTGCCATTCGTGGCGATGGGCCGACGCGCGGTCGACATCCTGCTCGACGACGCGGTGCAGGCCGACGGCCCCGAGCACATCGGCTGCCCGACCATCACCCGCGGCTCCGTCGCCGCCCCGAGAGGAGAGCACCGTGGCTGACACCGCGCTCCGCACCGACGCCGGCACGGATGCCGCGACCCGCACGCTTCCGCCCCCACTGCCTTCGCCGCCGCACGGCCGGCGCGGTCGCAGCGCACAGGGTACGCAACGCGTTCACTCGGAACGCGCGCCTCCGACGTGTGCTTCGTTCGTGGCAGTTATACGTACTACTAGCGCCGACGCTCCTGTACTTCCTCGTCTTCAAGTACTGGCCGATGTACGGCGTGCAGATCGCGTTCCGCGACTACACGCCGGCGGGCGGCTTCACCGAGAGCCCGTGGGTCGGCCTCGAGCACTTCGCGCGCTTCTTCTCGTCGTACCAGTTCGGCACGGTCGTCTCGAACACCCTGCTGCTCGCGATCGTGAACCTCGCGTTCGTGTTCCCCGTCCCGATCATCCTCGCGCTGCTCGTGAACCAGCTCGCGCAGGGCAGGTTCCGCCGCTTCGTGCAGAACGTGCTCTACGCGCCGACCTTCATCTCCACGGTCGTCGTGGTCGGCATGCTCTTCATCCTGCTCTCGCCCAGGGCAGGGCTCGATCAACAACGCGATCGTGCTGTTCGGTGGCGAGCCGATCTTCTTCATGGGATCGGCCGAGTGGTTCCGTCCGGTCTACGTCGGGAGCTCGGTGTGGCAGGAGGCGGGCTTCAACATGGTCGTCTACCTCGCGGCACTGGCCGGCATCGACCCGGCGCTGCACGATGCGGCGAAGGTCGACGGAGCGAGCAGGCTGCGCCGCGTCTGGCACATCGACCTGCCGGGCATCGCGCCGGTGATCTCGGTGCTGTTCATCCTCGCGGTCGGCAACCTGCTGAACCTCGGCTTCGAGAAGGCCCTGCTCATGCAGACCGATCTCAATATCGCCGCCTCGCAGGTCATCCAGACGTACATCTACCAGGTGGGTCTGCAGCAGGCGCAGTTCAGCTACGCCGCCGCGATCGGCCTGTTCAACTCCCTGCTCAACCTCGCCCTGCTGCTGACCTTCAACTGGGTCGCACGCCGGGCCCGTCAATCCAGCCTCTGGTAGGAGCCCCGATGACGACGCAGCACGCCACGCTCACGCGCCCGCCCGCCGTACGGCGCGGCACGCACCTCCGGCGACGCCTGGCCGACCCGCTCTTCAACGCTCTCGCGATGACGATCCTCGGGTTCGCCCTGATCGCGGTGATCTACCCGCTCTACTTCATCGTGATCGCGTCGGTGAGCGAGCCCGCGCGGGTCTACGAGGGTCAGGTCTGGTTCTGGCCCGTCGGGTTCACGCTCGACGGCTATGCGCGCCTGCTGACGGATGCCACGGTGTGGCGCGGTCTCGGCAACTCCATGCTCTATACGGGGCTGGCGACCGCGCTCAGCGTCGCGCTCGTCGTCTCCGCCGGGTACGTGCTCTCGCGGCGGGACCTGCCGGGACGAAAGACGATCACGTTCCTGCTCGTCGTCACGCTGTTCTTCGACGGCGGCATCATCCCGAAGTTCCTCGTCGTGCAGAACCTGGGTCTGCTCGACACCGTCGGGGCCATGATCCTTCCCGGCGCTGTCGCGGTGTGGAACATCATCATCGCGCGCGCGTTCTTCGAATCGAACCTGCCCGACGAGCTGCGGGAGGCGGCCCAGGTCGACGGGGCGAGCGACTTCCGGTTCTTCTTCCGCATCGCGGTGCCGCTCTCGAAGCCGCTCATCGCGCTCATGATCGTCATCCACCTGATCTGGAACTGGAACGGCTTCTTCGACGCCCTGATCTACCTCAACAACCCCGACCTGTATCCGCTCCAGCTCGTGCTCCGCAACATCCTCGTGCAGTCCGACCTGTCGGGCAGCGCGAACATGAGTGGCGATCTCGACAGCTACGAGGCGGCTCAACGCCTCGCCGAGCTCCTCAAGTACTCGGCGATCGTGTTCGCCAGCATCCCGCTGCTGCTCATGGTCCCGTTCCTGCAGCGCTTCTTCACCCAGGGCGCGCTGCTCGGCGCCGTCAAGAACTGACGGCCGACGCATCCCGTTTCACCGCAACATCCGGCCCACCAGCGCCACCAACCCCGCAACATCCGCCCCATCCCACTCACCCGCACCACCACCCATCACCCCTGAATCAACGACCCGGGCCGCACCGCTGCGACCCGGCGCAGAAAGGAACGTCCGATGAGACGACACCACGGCCGACCCGGCATCCGCCGACTCGGCACCGCGGTCGGAGCCGCAGCCATCCTGTCCCTCGCCCTCAGCGCCTGCAGCGGTGGCACGGATGCCGCCGTCGACGACGAGTCGAGCGCCTTCGGATTCAACGACACGGGCCTCCCCATCGTGGAGAAGACGCTCACGCTGTCGATCGCCGGCGAGAAGGCCTCGCTCGCGCCCGACTACAACGAGATGTCGCTCGTGCAGCAGTGGCAGGAGGACACGAACATCGAGGTCGAGTGGAACCTCCTCGCGCCCGAGGTCTACTCCCAGAAGCGCAACCTGCTGCTCGCCTCGAACGACCTGCCCGACGCCTTCATCAACTCGAGGTTCACCGACGATGAGCTCGTGCGCTACGGCGTGAACGGCACCCTCATCCCGCTCGAGGGGCTCATCGAGGACTACGCGCCGAACCTGCAGGCCGTCTTCGAGGCGCGCCCCGAGCTCGAGGCGGCGGTGACCGCATCCGACGGCCACATCTACGCTCTGCCCAACGCCGAGGAGCTCGGGCTCGCGGCCGTGCCGTTCTTCTGGTCGATCAACACCTCGTGGCTCGACGCGCTCGGCCTGCCCATGCCCACGACGGTGGAGGAATACCACGACGCCCTCGTGGCCTTCAAGACGCAGGACCCCAACGGCAACGGCAAGGCCGACGAGATCCCGCTGAGCTTCATCAACGACTGGTGGTGCGCCGACATCGCCGACCTGTTCGCGGCGCTCGGCGGCATCGCCGACAACGCCGACCACCGCATCGTGCGCGACGGCGAGGTGATCTACACCGGTGCGGACGACCGCTACCGCGACGCCATCGCCACGCTGCACGAGTGGTACGAGGAGGGCCTCATCGACCCCGAGTCGTTCACCCAGGACGACAAGACCTACCTCGCGAAGGGCAAGACCGAGACGCCCGTGCTCGGCTCGTACGTCTGGTGGGAGACCGAGGAGGTCGTCGGCACCGATCGCGCCGATGAGTACGCCCTGCTGCCGGTGCTCGACGGCGTGGAGGGCCGGCTCGTCGGCCGGTCCAACCTCGCCGACTTCGGCCGCAACGCGTTCGCGATCACGAGCGCCAACAAGTACCCGTCGGCCACGATGCGCTGGGTCGACCGCCTCTATGAACCCGTCATGTCGGCGCAGGTCTCGTACGGCCCGGTCGGGGAGACCCTCGTGGAGAACGCCGACGGCGTGCTCGAGCAGGCCACCCTTCCCGAGGGCGTGAACGCCGGGGAGCTGCGACAGCAGGTCGCCCCGGGCGCGGGTGCCCCGCACGTGCTCACCCGCGACGACTTCGAGCACGTCGTCCTTCCGGAGCCGCGCGCACTGCAGCGTCTCCAGGATCTCGAGGAGCACTACATGCCCTACGCCGAGCCCGAGAACTACCCGTCGGTGTTCTTCTCCGTCGAGGAGCTCCAGGAGATCGGTTCGATCGAACCCGACATCACGGCGCTCGTCGAGCAGAAGCGAGCCGAGTGGATCAGCTCGGGCGGAGTCGAGGACGCGTGGGACGGCTACGTCTCGCAGCTCGAGTCCATGGGCCTCGACCGTCTCGTCGAGATCTACCAGGCCGGCTACGACCGGTTCATCGACGCGACATGAGCGGGGTACCGGGTGCGGTCGGCGAGGCCGCACCCGGCCTCTCCGGAGGCCGGGACATGACGGCCCTCGTCGATGTGGTGTTCGAGGGTGATCCCGTGCGTGCCGTCGATCGTGGCGGGTCCGACGTGCATCTGGTGTGCTCCGAGTCGCCGGGGCAGCGTGCCGCGTTGCTCGCAGCTGCGGGTCGGGCCGACATCCGACCGTGCGGCGATGTTCCTCGACGGCTGGTCGACGTGGGTGGAGCTGCACCGCTCGCCCACGGATGCCGCGGCCGTCTCGGTCTCGGTCTGGTTCGCCCCGCGCGCCGTCGCGCACGGCGGCGCCTCGGGGTTCACCGCGCTCGTCGACGCCACCCTGCCCGAATCCGGGTTCGCGCTGGGCCATGATCGGGTCGGCCGTATCGCGGCCGTCGTGGGTGGTCGGTTGCTCGTCGGCACTCGCCGCCTCGAACTCGGGGTGTGGAACCACCTCGCGCTCTCGATCGACGGCGGTCGCGCGGAACTGCGCCTCGACGGGGCGCCCGCCGGTGCCTTCGACGTGCCGCTCGGCGACCTCCGCGTTCCTGGCCGGATCCTCCTCGGGCGCTCGCGCGACAGCGACCTCCTCGAGGGGCTGTTCCCGCTCGCCGCGGCGACCGGGCTGCTCGGGCCGGTTCGAGTGCTGCCCACTGCGGAGCCGACCGCCGGCCCGTCGGCCGGAATCGGCGCCGCCGCCGACACGGCGCCCGATCGGGCCCGGTATGCGGCGGACCCGCACCGCCCGATCGCACATGTCTCGGCGCCCCAGGGTGGATGAACGAGCCGCACGCCGCGGTGCATGCCGACGGCGTGCACCACCTCTTCTTCCAGCACAACCCCGCCGGACCGTACTGGGGGCACATCGCGTGGGGTCACGCGATGAGCCGGGACCTCGTGCATTGGCAGGACGCGCCGATCGCGATCGCACCGGCGTCGGCGCCCGTCGGCCCCGATGGCATCTGGAGCGGGAGCTCGGTCATCGCCCCCGGCGGTGAGCACCTGCTCTACGTCACGGCCGGCGACTTCGGCCGGCGCCCCGACCAGTCCGTCGCGGTGGCACGTCCGAGCGGCGTCGGCGGCTGGACCGTCGACGAACGCCCCGTGCTCGAGATGCCGACCTCGGTGCCCGGATACGCCGAATCCCTCGTGACGGGGCAGTTCCGCGACCCCTTCGTGTGGCGCGACGGCGACGACTGGTTCCTCCTCGTCGGCGCCGGCCTCGAGGGGCGCGGTGGGGCCGCGCTGCTCTTCCACTCGCGCGACGGCGACCACTGGGAGCAGCAGCCGCCGTTACTGGTGGGCGACGTCGCGCGGCATCCGGCGACCGGCGTGATGTGGGAGCTGCCCGTGCTCCTTCCCATCGGCACGGGCGCCGACGGCCGGCTGCGGCATGCGCTGTTCGTCGCCCCGTGGTGGGCCGGCGAGAGCGATCACCACCTGCAGCACGTCTGGCACTGGATCGGCGTCTGGGATGCCGCATCACGGCGCTTCACTCCCGACGACGCCGCGCCGCGCGAGTTCGACGGCGGCGGTCACCTCACCGGTCCGAGCGGCACCGTGCTCGACGACGGACGGTCGATCCTGTGGACCATCGCGCAGGACACGCGCAGCCTCGCGGAGTTCGCCGCGAGCGGCTGGGCGCACAACGCGGGATTCCCGCTCGAGCTCGGCCTGCACGCCGACGGCGGGCTCCGCGTGCGGCCGGTCGCCGAGCTGCGCCTGCTGCGCGAACGCCCGGTCGACCCCGACCGAACGATCGCCGCCGACGGCCGGCGAGCGGATGCGGCATCCGGCGGTCTTCACGGCCGCCACCTCGAACTCGAGCTCGAGGTCGACGGCACCGGGTTCGAGGTCGAGGTGCTCCGCACCCCCGACGGGTCGGAGACCACGGTGCTCGGCGTCACCGGCACCGAGGTCTGGATCGACCGGTCGCGGAGCAGCCGTCGGCCGGAGCATACCGAAGGGCGTCGCGGCATCCGTCGCCCGGCGTCACCCCGCGTGCACGCGCGCCTGTTCGTGGACGGCTCGATGGTCGAGCTCTACGTCGACGACCGGGTCTCGCTGACCTCGCGCGCCTACCCCGTCGGCCCCGACGCCGACGGCGTGCGCATCCGGCTGGCCGATGGCGCCCGCCTCATCTCCTGCTCCGCCTCCGAGCTCCACCCCGCTTACGAACCGCGAAAGGCCGACTGAACATGCTCATCCTCCCCGACCACTGGACCTGGGACTTCTGGCTCACCGAGGCCGACGAGCGCTACCACCTCTACTTCCTGATGGCGCCGATCTCGCTCGGCGACCCCGACCTGCGCCACCAGAACGCGCGCATCGGGCACGCCGTGTCGGCCGACCTGCGCGACTGGGAGTTCCTCGGCGAGGCACTCGGTCCTGGGGCTCCGGGGGCGTGGGACGACCTCGCCACCTGGACGGGCAGCGTGATCCGCGTCGCCGACGGCTGGCAGATGTACTACACCGGAGTGAACCGCGCCGAAGACGGCCTCGTGCAGCGGATCGGGCGCGCGAAGAGCACCGACCTGCACCACTGGACGAAGGACGACGGCTTCGTGCTCGAGGTCGACGAGCGGTGGTACGAGCAGCTCGACCTCGACGTGTGGTTCGACCTCACCTGGCGCGATCCGTGGGTGTACTTCGACGAGGCCGCGGGCGAGTATCGGATGCTGCTCACCGCCCGTGCTCGGGAGGGCGCCGTCGACTCGCGCGGCGTCATCGGGCTCGCGCGGTCGCGCACGCTCGACGACTGGGAGGTGCTGCCGCCCATCGCGTCGCCGGGGGAGTTCGGGCACATGGAGGTGCCGCAGCTCGAGCGGATCGGCGACCGTTGGTACCTGTTCTTCTCGGCGTACGAGTGGGCGCACAGCGCGCAGCGCGTCGACGCCGGGCTGGCCCTCTGCGGCACCCACTACCTCGTGGCCGACACGCCATCGGGGCCGTTCACGCTCGAATCGCAGGACTTCCTCTCGGGCGACCCGCGCGGCGAGCTCTACGCCGGTCGCGTCGTGCGCACCATCGGCGGCGAGCACGTGTTCCTCGCGTTCCTGCAGTTCGTCGACGACGGGCCGTTCGTGGGTGGCCTGAGCGATCCGTTCCCGATCACCGTGGATGCGTCCGGCCGGCTGTCGATCGAACGTGACGGCGACTGGAGTCGCCTCGTCGCTCCGGCGCTCAGCGCGGCGCGGTCGGCGTAGCGGTGCAGGCGGAGGTCGCGGCATCCGCTCTGCACGTGACCCCGGACGCGGGGTAGCGGCGGGCGTCGATTCACCGGAGGATGGCTCGTAGGGCTGTGGGGGCGTGCGCCCTGCCTCGCAGAATCGGAGCGAAGATGCCTCACCCGACCGAACCATCCGCACCGTCTTCGCTGCCGACTGCCGAGCCCGAGTCACCGGCGGATGCCGCGCGCCGACTCATCGAGGCGAATTCCTACATGACCCTCGCCACCGCCGACTCGGCCGGCCGGCCGTGGGCGACACCCGTCTGGTTCGCCCACGCCGCGGTCGACGGCGACGAGTTCGTGTGGGTCTCGCGCCCGGGCGCGCGCCATTCGCAGAACATCGCCGGCCGGCCAGCGGTCGCGATCGCGATCTTCGACTCCACGGTGCCCCTCGGCGGCGCCGCCGCGGTGTACGTCGAAGCCGTGGCGTCGGAGGTCGCCGCCGACGAGCGTGCGGCCGCGCTCGCCGTCTACAACGAGCGGTCGGTGGCACGCGACATCCGCCCGTGGCAGGAGGCGGATGTCACCGGCTTCGCACCGCACCGGCTGTATCGGGCGCGGGCCTCGGCCGTCTTCGTGCTCGACGACCGTGACCAGCGGATCCCGGTCTCGGGCGACTGAGCTCCGCTACTGCAGGTTCGTGAAGATCGCGTCCTCGTACTCGAAGCTCGGCGCGATCTGCATGGTGAGGGCGTTCGGATCGGCGACCGACCACGCGGACGTCCACGTCACCGACTGACCCGGCAGGATGACCGTCGTCGGCGGGATGCCGACGTCCTCGCCCTCGGCGGTCGTGTCGAAGATCTGGCTCGCCTCCTGGCCGCCGGAGGACAGCTGCGGGAACGGGGCCGGCTCGAGGTTCTCGCCCGAGTTGTTCGTGATCGTGATGGTGAAGACGAGGTTCGTTCGGCAGATCCGCGCCGGCCGCGAACTCGCTCGGGGTGTACGGCTCCGGGGCGGAGACGCGGAGCTGGACGCCGTCCTCCCAGACGTTCGTCTCGCCGAACGAGAGGGTGCCGAGGGCGTCGGGCTCGGGCTCCCCCGCCTCTTCGGCTGCCTCCCCGGCCTCCTCGGCCGCTTCGGACGCCTCGGCGATGGCGTCGTCGATCTGGTCGAACGCCTCGGTGAACGACGTCGAGACGACCAGGAAGAACACGACCGTCGCCACGATGGTGCCGACGATCGAGACGATCAGGCCCGTGATCGCCGGCCACTTCGCGCCCGTCAGGAACAGCGCCACGATCGACAGCACGAACGCGATCGGAAGCAGGATCCACCCGACGATCAACGCTCCGGAGATGCAGGCGAAGATGAAGCCGACCACTGCAACCGCGAGCGCGATGATGCCGAGCACGTTCGGCTTGCGGTTCGGGGCCGGCTCGCCGGCATCCGTCATCACCGCGGTGAACGGGTCGACGCGCGGAGCCGTCTCGGTGGGCGCATCGGGTGCCGTGGTGCCCTGGGGCACCGCCGCGGATACCGCTCCCGACGCCGCGCTCGGCGGCTCGGCCGGGGTGGGGGCGGGCGCCGTGTGCTCGGTCCAGGCGTTGCCGTCCCAGTAGCGAAGGGCGCCGGTTCCTGAGTGGTCGTCGTACCAGCCAGCCGGAGTCGCGCTCGGGTCGGTCATGCTCTCGATGCTGGCAGAGCACCGCGCGCCGTGGCGCGGAGCCCCTAGCCCCAGATCGGGGTACACGAGGCGCGGCATCCTGCGTCTGCGACTGGCGCTGCGATGCTCGGAGCCCTCGAATCGGGCGCCGTGCCCCACCTGAGATGGTCTCGGGTCACGGAATCCTGTGCGGTTGTGCGGTTGTGCGGTTGTGCGGTCCCACGCGAGTCCCTCGGAACTCACTCCGGGGAATCAGCGAATCAGAATCCGATGGCGGCGATGGCCGGCGCCCCATGCCATGCGGATCATCGGTGCCGAGCAACGATACGTGGTGCTTCGCCGTCGGCGAGTCGACGCCCAAAGGGTCGCGCGGCGCCGGTTAGCCCCGGAACGAGGGCCAGTCGGTGAGGGGTGGCCGTTGCCGACCACCCCCTCCGTCCTAGGCCGCAGGCTGCTCCTGGGCCGGCACCCGCCGCCCGCAGCCCCTCAACGAGCGGCGTCGTCGGCCGCCCGATGAGGCGCGACAGCGTCCCATCCGAATCCGCGAGCACGCCGCGCCGGATCGCATCGTCGATCCCCGCGACGAACGCGGCCGTCCCGGCATCCAGCCCGGCCGACTCGAGCGCGGCCACGTGCTCCTCGTTCGTGAGTCGCTGGTACTCCACCGAACGCCCGACCACCTCGGACGCCGCCGCGGCGAGCTCGGAGTAGTCCCAGACGACGTCGCCGCCGAACTCGTACACCTGGCCGACGTGGCCGTCTTCGAGCAGCACGACGGCGTCGCCGTCGGCGTAGTCGGCGCGGGTGGCGCTGGCCACGCGGCCGTCGGCCGCGGAGGCCGCGATGGTGCCGGTCGAGGCGGCGCGCGCGACATCCGCCGCGTAGTTCTCGGTGTACCAGTTGTGGCGCACGATCACGGCGGGGACGCCGGACGCGGCGATCGCCTCCTCGGTGGCCTTGTGCTCGGCGGCGAGCGCGAAGTCGGCGGTGGTCGCCTTGGGGGCGCTCGTGTACACGAGCTTCGTGACGCCGGCGGCCTTCGCCGCGTCGATCACGTTCTGGTGCTGCGCGGCGCGCTGGCCGAACTCGGTGCCCGAGATGAGCAGCACCGTGTCGACGCCGTCGAGGGCGGCCGCGATGGTGTCGGGGCGGGCGTAGTCGAGCTCGACGGTACGGATGCCGCGTGCCGCGACGTCCGCGAGCTTCGACGTGTCGCGCGCGCTCGCGACGAGGTCGGTGGGCTGGGCGCCGCGCGCGAGCAGCGCGTCGACGACGAGGCGGCCGAGCTGGCCGGAGGCGGCGGTGACGAGGATGGTCATGAGTGGATCCTTTCGGTGTGGCTTCACCGATGTCGTGTGGCTTCACCGAGGGCCAACCGGATGCCGCCCGCCTACCTTCCCTCGCATCGGTACCCACTTTGAAGTAAGGTACCCACATGGTGGTAAGTCTTGCGCAGATCCGGGAGACGTCGGGAGAAGTCTTCACCGAGGGATGCCCGACGCGCGTCGTGCTCGATCACATCATGAGCAAGTGGGGCGTGCTCGTGCTGCTCGCGCTGACCGACGGCACGCACCGCTGGGGCGAGCTGCGCCGCGAGGTCGAGGGCATCAGCGAGAAGATGCTCGCGTCGACGCTGCGCACGCTCGAGGCCGACGGACTCGTCGAGCGCACGTCGTATCCCGAGGTGCCGCCGCGGGTCGAGTACTCGCTGACCGAGCTCGGGCGCGACCTGATGGAGCGGATGCTGCCGCTGGTCGAGTGGGTCGCGGCGAACGCCGGACGGGTGATTCAGGTCGACTGACGGCGGTTGCCGAACGTCGGGTCAGGTGCGTGTCGACCGTTCCTCGACCGCTCGCCGGAATCGGTCGTCGTCGAGGCCGAGCAGCTCGAACGTCTCCCGAAGTCTGGCCGCGGCATCCGGATGCTTCGCCTCGAGGCAGTCGGCCAACCGCAGGCCCTCGTTGCTCACCTCGGTCAGCGACGCCATCAGCGAGGCGGCGGCGGAGATCGGCAGGACGATCGTCCCGTCCGACTCGGCCGAGTCGGTCACCTCGCCGACCTCCACGACGTAGAGCAGCGAACCGCCGAGCGCCGCCCGCTCGTCCGCGCACGGGCTCGTTTCCCATTCCGCGTCGTCGCCGAACACGTCCAGCGCGATGCCGGCGCTCTCCAGGTACGTGTCGACCTCACCGTCGGACGCCACGATCCGCATGATCTCCGGGTAGTCGCCGTCAGTGATCTCGATCGTCGATTCGAGACCGGTTTCTCCATCAGCCATTTCGATCGCCCCCTCGGCCCGCAAGCTGCACTCCAGTCGGGGCGGAATCTACTCCGCGCACTCCTTCGCGGCAACGCCCGAAGTTCTGCCATGCCGGGGCACGCGGCCACGTCGATCCGTCCGAAGCCCTACCATCGGACGTGCGCGGGTGCCCGCCTGCCGCATCCGAATCCTGAACCCCGCGACCGCCCCCAACCCGGTCCGCCGACACGACGGGCCGGCCGCCCCCTGGAGCACGGTTGAGCGCCACCGCCGACGATGAGCACGTGTCCGGCTTCGGCACGCCGCCGGAGGAGCTCGAGTCACGCGCCGATCGGGACGACGGCAGCCAGCTCGGTGCGCACGCGCGGCGGCTCGACGGGCCCACGATCGTGGTGCTGCGGCATCCGTCGCCCGAGCGTCGCAGGTACTTCCTCAGCAGCTTCGAGCCGAGCGGCGACTTCGACGCCGTCATCGTGGCCGTCACCGACGACGGACGGCGGCGGTACTTCACGACCCGCGACGGTGAGCGCCTGACCGAGGTCGACGAGGTCTCGTTCGAGCAGCGCCGCGAGAGCGGAACGCGTTCGATGCTCGAGCTCGATGAGCGCGAGCTCGGCGAGCTGGAGGTCGAGCTGCAGTTCGTGCGACCGGTTCGCGGGTCGCGATCCGATCGCGGAGGCGGAGGCGGAGGCGGACGGCATGAGGTCGAGGAAGAGCCGGAGGCCGATGCCAATGCGAGCGAGGCGACGACGGATGCCGCGGCTGACGCAGCGGAAGTCGACGAGACCGAGGCGGACCCGCCGCCCGCGCGCCGCGCGACCTATGCTCCGGTCGAGGCCACGAGCGAGGAGCGGCGAACGAAGAGGAGTACGGAGAGGTGGACCCGATGACCGAGGAGTTCGAGGCGATGGTGATGGAGTCGACGACGGACACGTACGAGCGCGTCGATGCGGCGGCATCCGTGATCGAACGAAGTTCCGGATGCCGCGCCGGCACCATCGGCCGGGTCGATCTCGGCCGCCGACGCGATCGCGCAGGTGGCGCTCGCGAAGGGCATCGCGTTCGTCGCGCACCGCGGCAAGCATGACCGCAGCGGAGCGCCATACATCGACCACCCGGGACGCATCGCGGAGCGGTTCGACCCGGTGACCCAGCCCGTCGAGGCTGCGGCCGCGTGGCTCCACGACGTGCTGGAGGACACCTCCATCACCGCACAGGAGCTGTTCGAGGCGGGGGTGCTGCCCGACGTGATCGACGTCGTGCAGCTGCTCACGCGCGCCCCCGACATCGCTCCCGACGAGTATTACGCCGGCATTCGCCGCGACCCGATCGCCCGCCGCGTGAAGCTCGCCGACATCGACGACAACACCGCGCGGTGGCGCCTCGCGCCGTCTCGACTACGACACGCAGCTGCGCCTGGTGGAGAAGTACCGCTACGCGCGCCTGGCACTCGGCACCGACTGAGCTCGTCCGCCGCGCGTGCCGCTGGGTCGTGCGCGGAGCCCGTTGCAAGGAGAGATGCGGGGCCGACGGCTGTCGCCGTCGACCCCGCATCTGCAGTGTGCTCGACCTACGACGCCGGGCCGAACACCTCGATCTCTGCGAGTCTGCATGCGGTATTCGCCGTCCTCGACCGTGCGCAGCGACGTTCCGGTGACCCGCACGTAGCGGGCGTCACGGGCGTCGAACGCGAACTCCGGCACGGCGAACGTCGTCGGCTGCGCGTAGTCCGACTCGGATGCCGCGGGTATCCAGGTCACGCCGTCGACCGACGTCTCGATCGTGAAGGCCTTCGGGAATCCGCGACCGATGTCACGCCCGTCGTAGTTGCGCGGCAGCAGGTGCACGCTGCCGACCTGCTGCGTCGACCCGAGGTCGACCGTGATCCACTCGGCGTGGTCCTGACCCACCTCGGAATCGCTCGACCAGCCGAGTGACGGGTCGGTGCTGAACCGGGCGCCGTCGGTCGCGAACGGTGCCGAGAAGCGGTCGAACTCCATGCTGCTGCTCGTCGTCACCGGCGCGTTCAGCGCGAGGTCGGTCGCGACATCCGAGTCGAGCACGAACCCGTCGGCGTCACCGTCGACGAGGGTCACGCGGTGCTCTCCCCTGCTTTCGATCACGTACCGCACGACGCCCTGGTCGTCGGCCGTCACCGCGTGCTCCTGATTGCCGTCGCGAACGGTGTAGCTCGCACCCGGCTCCTGGCCCGACCACTGCATGGTGACGCGCTGGGTGTCGTCGTCTGTGCGGTACTTCACGGTCTGGTCGAGCACCGAGTGGTAGGTCACGGTGAGCGAGTCGGACTCGTGGATCGTCTTCGTCACCGAGCTGCCGTTCATCGCCGCGGGGAAGTTCGGCGCGATGGTCACGCCGTCGGCGGTCGGCTGGATGCCGAGCATGGAGGTGTAGACGCCGCCGGCAGCGTTCGCGTTCGTCGGGAACCACGCCTCACCGAGCCGCTTCTTCAGCGACCAGTCGAGGAAGCTCCAGCCGTTGAACCCGTCCTCGGTGTACCGCGCGAGGGTGTTGTCGAGATACGTCAGCGACCGCTCGCGCTCGCCGACGACGTTCGCCGCCCGCATGTACATCTCGGTCATGAACGGGTAGATCGGCCCGTCCTCGAGGCCCGACTGGAAGTGGTCGCCGCTCCACTCCTCGGTGTTCGGCAGCACCGGGTAGAAGTTCTGCGGAATCATCGGCAGCCGGTTCTTGCGCATCTCCACGTCGATGCCGTCGAGGATCGCCTTGCCCCGCTCCACGTCGACCATGCCGAACGCCACGGCCTGCAGGTTGAGCTGGGTGTGCTTCACCGCCGCCTGCACGGTGCCGTCGGGACAGCGCCAGTACGCGAACATCCCGGTCGCCGGATCCCAGAGGCCGCCGTCTGCGGTGTCCTTGTTGAACTGCTCCTTGAGGGATGCCGCGGTGTCGGCGTACGAGGTCGCACGCGCCTCGTCGCCGAAGACGTCGTGCTCGAGCTCGCTCCACAGCGTGAGCGCACGGTACATCAGCTCGTTCACGTAGCCGCTCTGCCACTTCACGTAGAAGGCGTCGTTCCATTCACGCAGCGACTTCTTCGAGGTGCAGCTCGTGATGTCGTTCACGAACATTCCCGAGGGCGAGTCGTAGCGCTGCTGGAGCATGAAGTCCATCGAGCGGTGCACCGAGTCGCGCATGGCGGCGAGCCATTCGTCGTCGGGGGAGTACTCGTAGAGCTCGGCGACGGCGGCCGCATAGGCGGGGTCGGCGTCGGCGAGCGAGTTGTCGCCCCACGGGTTGGTGAGCCGGTAGGTGCGCCCGTACATGTGCCCGTCCTCCCCCTGGGCGTAGTCGCGGAAGTACTCGAGCACGTTCTTCTGCGACTGCGTCATCGCGGGGTCGTAGTACCCGAACACGGTCGGGTTCGACAGCGCGAGGTCGTAGGGACCGGTGCCGAGGTAGCGCAGTCCCACCGTGGACATGCCATAGCCGGTGTCGACCACGCCCGAGCGCCCGAAGTCGTTGAGCAGCGAGGTGAGCGCGGCGGGGTCGGCGACGCCGTTGACGGTGCCGAGGTCGTAGTACGCGTCGTAGTCGGCCGGGGCGAACGAGAAGTCGACGACGTCGCGCTGCTCGGCATCCGTCGTGACCGGCTCGTAGATCACTCGGTTCGTGCCGTTGGAAGTGTGCCCGCTGTAGACGAAGCCGCTCTCCTTCGTGCCGGTGGTGTACGCCCACTCGTCCTCGGCGCTCACCTGCGTCTCCTGCGCGAGGCGACCCTCGCCGTAGGCGAACTCGGTGGCGAGGTGCCGGTCGCTCTCGGCGTTCACCGCGAGCGCCTGCCGACCCGACTCGGCGAGCAGCACGAACTCCGACTGCTCGACGCCGTACCGGTCGTTGGGCTTGCTGAGGAAGAAGCCGTCGTGCCCGGTGTAGGCGTTGCCGATCGGCAGGTTGCCGCCGTCCTGGGGCCGGCGGATGTTGTCCCAGACGCGCGCCCAGCCGATGTCGAGCTGGCCGTTGTGCCGGATCTCGGGCGTCGTGCCGTCGGCCCAGTCGTAGTCGCGGGCGACCTCGAGGTCGATGCCGTCGAGGCCGAGGTCGAACGACCACGTCTCGTCGATCGTCACCTCGTCGGACTGCATGGTGAACGCGAGGTCCACGGCCTTGCCGTGCACCTTCACGGTGGGGTCGGCCGTAAGCGTGCGGCTGTCGAGTTCGGTTTCGGAGGCCGCGAGCTCGGCGCTGCTGTAGATGCCGTCGGCCAGCAGCTCGGTGCCGTCGAGCGTGAACGAGGTGACTGCGGCGCGCCCGTCGTAGGCGACGACCATGCGGAGGCCGCCGTCGGTGAGGGTGAGTGTCTTCGCCGCCTGGTCGTGCGCGATGTCGCGCTCGGGGGCGGCCACGGGTGCGGCCGGTTCGCCGTAGGCGGGCACGAGCCCGCCGGCGACGGTCGACGCGGCGATCGCGGCGGTGGCGATCGCCGTGGTGAGGGCGCGCCGTCGGCGCGCGGGTTGGGGTGAACGGGACGGTGTCATGTGCCGTGCTCCTCGGTCGCCGCCCTCCGCCGTCGCGGGAGCGACGCCGGTCGTGGGCGGTCGTGAACGGGTGTGGTGGAACGGACCACGCGGTGCGGGTACACGCCGGCGTGCGCGACCGCCGCGGTCCGACGGACACCGCCCTTCGCCCGTGCGCCGCACACCGTCGTGCTCGCCGCACCGGTCGCCTGCGGCATCCGGATGCCCCGGGCCCTGCGGAATCTCCGCGTGCCTGGCCGGGACACCAGCACTATGGCAAGCCATTGCTGTTTCTGTCAATGTTTTCCATGAACTTTCCGTGAGAGCAGGAAAGCGGGTCGCGCGCCGACGAACGACGACGCCGCCCGCGGCATGGCCACTGGCGGCGTCGTGCGCGGTGCGCGGCAGTCAGGCGACGGCGGTGGACTCCCGCGGCACCAGCTGGCAGTCGATGCGCCGGATGCCGGGCTCGAGGTCGCCCGTGTCCATGGCAGCGATGAGCGCCTCTGCCGCCGCGCTGCCGACCTCGTGCAGGCTCATGTCGATCGTGGTGAGCGGCGGACGGCTCGCCTCGACCATGACGTCCCAGTTGTCGAAGCCGATGACGCCCACCGTGCCGGGCACGTCGACGTCGGCCTCGCGGAGCGCCTCGGTGACGCCGCGCGCGATCTGGTCGCTCGCGCAGACGACGCCGTCGAACTCGGTTCCCGAGAGCAGCACCTGCTTGATCGCCTGGCGGCCCCAGCGCTCGGTCCACTCGCCGAACAGCGGCTCGTGGACGAGCTGCAGGTCCCGGGCCGCGAGTGTCTCCTCGGTCGCCGCAAGGCGCACGCGGGAGGCGTCGTCGCGCTGCGGGCCGGAGATGAAGACGAGCTTCTCGCGGCCCGTGGAGAGCATGTGCCGCGCGGCCATGCGGGCGCCCTCGCCGTCGTCGGGCACGACCGACGTGTCGTGGTCGTCGCGGGACCACGCCATGGCGTAGACGACCGGAACCGGCAGGTCGGCCCGCAGGCTGTCGCGGGAGAACCCGCCAGCGCCGGTCACGAGAATCCCGTCGACGCGACGGCGGAGGAACGAGTCGACGAAGTACTGCTCGCGGATGGGGTCGCCGCGGCCGTCGCACAGCACGAGGGCGATCTCGTGCTCGGCCATGGCCTCGATGGCGCCGAGCAATACCGGCACGGTGAGGCGGCCGAACCGGTCGCTCGTGATGACGCCGATCGTGTTCGTCTTGCCGGTGAAGAGGCTCGCCGCGACCTGGTTGCTCTGGAAATTCAGTTCCCGCGCGGCCGCGAGGATCCGCTGCTTCGTCTCGTATCGCACCGCCCCCTTGCCCGAGAGGGCCTTGGACACCGTCGAGATCGAGACGCCGGCGCGTGCGGCGACGTCGCCGGCGGTCACGCGGCGTCTGGGATTCGCGTCTTGGGTGGTCACAGGAGCACTCTATCTGCCTTGACGGAAACTTTTCCACCGCGACATCCGACCAGATCGGCTTGATCCCGGGGATTGCGGATTCAGGATTGAAACGTTATCTTCGGAAATCGCAACCCTTTGCGGAATTTGCCGACTCGGTTCCGCACCCGCAGAGCGGGCTCGTTCATCACTGACAACGGAGTTCCCATGAAACGACCTACCGGGCCGACGGCCGCCGCTCTCGCGGCCGCTGCCGCGATCACCTCCCTCCTCCTCAGCGGCTGCGGCACCGGGGCATCCGGCAATGCGGCCCCCGCAGAGGACCTCACCGCCGAGGACTCGGGCGCGACGCTCACGCTGTGGGTGCGCCCCGGCAACGAAGCCGTGACCGACGCCGTCGTGGAGCAGTACAACGCCACCCACGAGAACCAGGTCGAGATCACGCACGTCCCGGCCGACCAGTACGTGACGAAGTTCGCCGCCGCATCGCAGTCGGGCTCGCTGCCCGACATCCTCGCGGCCGACCTCGTGTTCATGCCGCAGATCGTGCAGTCGGGCGCCGCGCTCGACCTCACCGACCTGCTCGACGAGTCGGGCGCCCTCGACAACCTGGCGCCCGCGCACGTGCAGGCGTCGACCGCCGACGGACGCGTCTACGGCGTGCCCTATGTCGCCGACACCTCGCTCTACGTCTACAACAAGGACCTCTTCAGCCAGGCCGGCCTCGACCCCGAGAACCCGCCGACCACGTGGGACGGCATCGCCGAGGCCGCCGCGGCCATCACCGCGCTCGGCGACGGCAACACGGGGTTTTACATCTCGGGCGGCTGCACCGGATGCCTCGCCTACGACTTCACTCCGACGATCTGGGCGCAGGGCGCCGAGGTCGTCACCGAGGACGGCTCGTTCGACTTCGACAACGAGGCCACGCAGGACGCGCTCGCGTTCATGCAGCGGCTGTACGAGAACGGCGACCTGCCCGACACGTCGAAGACCGACACCGGCGACGGCTTCTTCTCGGTGTTCGCCTCGGGCAAGATCGGCATCGACTTCGCGGGCGGCAATGGCGTGAACACGGCGACGCTCGGCACCGATCCGGCGTTCGAGTTCGGCCTCGCGCCGATCCCCGGGCCGGAGGACGGCCAGTTCGCGACCTTCTCGGGCGGCGACGTCGCGGCGATCACGAAGACGACGAAGCACCCGGCCGAGGCGTGGGACTTCATCCAGTGGCTGACCTCGCCCGAGACATCCGAGGAGGTCTACTACAACCTGCCGGCGCTCCCGCCGCGCACGGATGTCACGACGCCCGAGTCGCTCGGCGAGCAGTTCAGCGTGCCGGCAGAGCTCGTGAAGGAGGGCCAGACCTACGTCTCGCCCTACTACAACGAGGTGATCGCCAGCGCGCAGGGCCGTTCCTCGAGATGTTCCAGTCCGTCGTGTTCAACGGGGCGGATCCGGCCGAGGCCACGAAGCAGGCCCAGGAAGCGGCCGACGCCATCACCAGGTAGCCCGGCGGGTCCCGGCGCCGACTCGCGCGGCGCCGGAACCCCCGCATCTCCGAACGGAACCACCATGTCCCGCACCGCAGTCCTCAGCCCGCCCGACGCGGCGGCACCGGGCACCGCGCCCGGCTCGGCTCCGCCGCCGAAGACGCCCCGGCGCTCGCGGCGCCGTCGCGGCGAACACCTCCAGGCGTGGGCGCTCGCGGCCCCGGCCGCCATCCTCATCGCGCTGTTCTTCGTACTGCCGTTCTGCCTCACGATCTGGATGTCGTTCTACGACTGGCCGACGTTCGGCACTCAGTCACCGGTCGGCGTCGACAACTACGCGGGGGTGCTCACCGACTCGAAGTTCGGCGACGCCGTGCTGTTCACGCTCGGCTACACCGTGGTCGCGTCGGTGCTCGGCATCCTGCTCTCACTCGGTCTCGCCCTGCTGGTGCGGCCGAAGTTCGCCAGCCGCACGGCCGTGCGCGCCCTGCTCTTCGCACCGGTCACGATCGGCTTCGCGCCGGCGGGCCTGCTCTGGCTCTCGATGGCCAACGCACGCACGGGCGTGCTGCCCGACCTGTTCGCGAAGCTCGGCCTCGCGCCCGCCGGCACCGACTGGTTCGCCGAGCCCACCACGACCCTCGCGGTCGTCGTCGTGATGACGATCTGGAAGACCGTGGGCCTCGCGATGCTCGTGCTCCTCACGGGTATGGACTCGATCCCGCCCGAGGTCTACGAGGCGGCGAAGCTCGACGGCGCGGGCCCATGGACGACGCTCAGGCGCATCACGCTGCCGCTCATCGTGAAGCCGCTCTCGCTCGTCATCCTGCTCACGGTGACGACCACGTTCCTCGCGTTCGACCAGTTCTACACGATGACCAAAGGCGGCCCCGACGGGTCGACGGTCACCGTCGTCTACTACCTCTACAACGCCGCGTTCGTCGCGCTGAACCGCGGTTACGCCGCCGCGGTCGCGGTCGTCGTCGTGCTCATCATGGCGATCATCTCGATCGCCCAGGTGCGGCTGCAGCGCGGAAGGAAGGCGAAGCCATGACTGCCCAAACACTCGTCACGCCGCGGCGCGTCCGTCGCTCGCGCATCCAGGCGCAGGACCGCTCACGCAACCCGGTGCGCATCGTCATCGCGATCGTGCTGGCCGCCCTGTTCGCGTTCCCCATCGTGTGGACGACGGTCGGCGCGTTCAAGTCGGCCACCGAGGCGAACGCCTCGCCACCCGTGTGGTGGCCGTCGGCATTCACGCTCGAGAACTTCGCGAAGCTCGACAGCTCGGGCTCGTCGCTGCTCGGCTACGTGATGAACTCCGTGGCTGTCACGTCGATGACCGTCGTCATCACGACGGTGGCCGCGGTGCTCGCGGGGTACGCCCTGGCGCGCTACCGGTTCCGCGGGCAGAACGCATTCTTCGGTATCACCATCGGCATGCTGCTCGTGCCCTACCCGGCGCTGCTCGTCTCGCTGTTCACCGTCATGGTGTGGTTCGGGCTCACGAACTCGCTGTTCGGGCTGGCGCTCATCTACGCGACGTTCCAGATGCCATTCGCGATCTACATGATGCGCAACTCGTTCGAGAGCGTGCCTGACGAGCTCATCGAGGCCGCCGAGCTCGACGGCTGCTCGAAGTTCACCGCCCTGCCCCGCGTCATCCTGCCGCTCGTGGCACCGGGTGTCGTGACCGTCGCACTGTTCGCGTTCCTCGCCGCGTGGAACGAGTTCCTCGCCGCGCTCGTACTGCTCAACAACAACCCGAGCTTCACGCTGCCGATCGCGCTCGTGAACGCGCAGAACGGCCCGCTCAACACGATCGATTGGGGCGCGCTGCAGGCCGGCATCACCGTGACGATGCTGCCCTGCGTCGTCCTCTTCATCCTCCTCCAGCGCTACTACGTCTCCGGCCTCGTCGCCGGCACAGGAAAGTGACATGACCGACACCATCACCTCGCAGCCGCTCGAGTTCTCGACCGACCGCGTCGCCACGCCACTGCGCGAGGACCGGCTCGTCATCCGCCCATCGTTCGTCGACGGCGCGTTCGACAGCCACGCGGTCGACTGCCCCTTCGTCTTCTCGGTTGACGGCCGGCTGGGCATGACGTATGTCGGCTGGGACGGCGTCGGCTACCAGACCGCACTCGCGTGGAACGACGGCGGCGACTGGACACCGGGCGAGGTCGTCTTCACGCGAGACCCGTCGGACCCGCTGCGCCAGTACAACGCGGCGCTGACCTCGATCGTGCGAGACAACGACCTCGCGTCGGCGGGGGAGCTGCGTCGCATCGACGGCTGGTACTACGGCACGTTCCACGCGTATCCGGGTGCCGGCTACGAGACAGGTCCGGCCTCGGTCGGCTTCGTCCGCAGCCGCGACCTCCGCACCTGGGAGCGGGTCGGTGGGGTCCTCTCGCCCGAAGACGGCGGCGCGTGGGAGCGCGGCGGCCTCTACAAGTCGTGGCTCATGGAGCACGACGGCCTGTTCTACGTCTTCTACAACGCGAAGGACGTCGACGACTACGGATCGGTCGTGGTGCCGCCGCCGTGGATCGAGCAGACCGGGCTCGCGGTGTCGCGCGACCTCGTGACGTGGGAGCGGCATCCGGGCAACCCGGTGCTCTCCGCCGGCGGCCCCGGTGCGTTCGACGAGCGGTTCGCGTCAGACCCGTGCGTGCTGCGCGACGGCGATGTCTGGGTGATGTTCTACTTCGGCCTCGCCGCCGACGGCCACGCGCGCGAGGGCTACGCGACGAGCCGCGACCTGCGCAGTTGGGTGAAGTCCGACGAGATCCTGCTCGACGTCGGGCCCGCCGGCTCGATCGACTCGCTGCACACGCACAAGCCGGCCGTGATCACCTGGGATGGGCGCCTCGAGCACTACTCACGGCGGTGGCACTGCAGGAGGAGCCGGTCCTGGTGTCGGGCTATGCGCAGCAGGAGATGCGAGGCATCGCCCGCGCGACGAGCCGCGCCTGAGCGGCCCCGGCGCTCGCCGACTTCAGTCGACCGACGCCGTCCCGTCCATCAGGGTCCTGCGCGTAATCGGGCACCGTGTTGGTCCAGTCGCGCGGCGGTCGCTCGTAGCCGGTGGACTCCGGACGCGGCGGGATGACGATCGGCTCGGGCTCGACATGCTGCCACGGGACCGCGGGCGGCTCGCCGCGATGCCGAGCGGTCTCCTGCGTGGCGGGGGACGTAGCCCGGTCTCGAAACTGTCGGTACTTCGGTACTTCGCTACTTCGCTACCGGATCGGCGGGGACTTCCTACTTCGGCAGCTCGTCGGCGAGCACGCGGAAGTCCCGGGCGACCGTGAGCCAGAGCGCATCACGGTCGATGCGGTCGTAGTGATGCACGACGAAGTCGCGGTTCCGCGCGGCCTGTCGCCAGATCGGTGCAACGAATCGGGTCGGGTCCGCCGCGGCCAGTCGCTTGGCGAGCTCGCCGACTCGGTTCGAGAGCGCTTCGAACGCGAGCGGTACCGCCGGGTCCGTGTCGAACGAGTCCCTGCCCCTCGCGACGAGTTCGGCGGCGGTGTCCAGCGTGGTACGCAGGTCGTCCAGCCAACGGTCGACACGGTCCTCCGCCTTCACAGGGCGATCGCCTCGCGGAGGATCGCATCGTCGCGCCCAGCCACGAGCGCGCGCCGTGACACGACGTCGACGGGTCGGCCGAGCAGGTCCTCGAGGTCGATCTCGAGCTGCGCGAGGTCGAACAGTGAGGCGTCATCCGCAGGTTCGATCAGCAGGTCGATGTCGCTGTCGGGTCCGTCGTCACCGCGTGCGACTGAGCCGAAGACCTTCACGTCGACGACTCGGTTCGCTCGGGCGAGGCGCTCGATCAGGGTGCGATGACGGCTGAGGGCAGCTCGGACCGGCGAGGCAGCCTCAGCGGGTTCGTCGCTGACGGATGTCTCGACGAGGCGTCGATACTGCGCGAACGGGATGAGCACGGCGTCGGGGGTTCGATGAGCCCCGAGCACCACTGGCGAGGACTCGGGCTCTGCGCGGAACGCGCGCAGCGTCTGCGTCAACGCCGCACGAGCTTCGCCGACAGGCATCACGTGGATCGGTTCAGCCTTCTGCATTTGGCGCCTCCTACTTGTACAAAAAACTGTACAGCAAGAATCGTTTCGAGGACGGGGGTGCAGCACCTCGGCGCGTGGTTCGCTCAGTGGGCTGCAGGTCGTCTCTGACACGTACGGCCCACGTAGCGCCCGTCGCGTCATCCGCTTCGGTCTGGTAGCCATGTGCACATGACCGCCGCCGATCAGGAGAAGTCAGCGGATGCCGCGCGCACCGGCTCCTCGTTCGTCGCGCTGCTGCGGGGCATCAACGTGGGAGGCCGGAATCCGATCCGCATGCCCGAACTCGTCGAGTGCTTCCGCGACGCCGGATACAGGGAGGTCAGCACCTACCTGCAGAGCGGCAATGTGCTGTTCAGCGCCGACCACACGAAGGCGCCGAAGCTCGAGGCGGAGGTGGAGGCGATGCTCGAGGAGCGGTTCGGGACGCCGCTGCTCGTCGTGATCCGGTCACGCGACGAGCTGGCCCAGACGATCGATGGCGCGCCCGCGGATCACGGATCGCCGAAGCTGCGCAGCGACATCTTCTTCCTCAAGCACCCGCTCACCTCCGAGGAGGCGCTCGCCGAGATGCCCGAGCTGCGGGAGGGCGTCGATTCCGTGGCGCCCGGTCCGGGCGCGATCTACTTCTCGCGTGTGGCGGCGCGCGCGACGAAGACCCGCATCCAGCGGTTCATGGCCATGCCCATCTTCCAGCAGATGACCATGCGCACCTGGGGCACCTCCATCCGGCTGCTCGAAAAGCTCGACGCACTGGACGCTCTCCGGAACTGAGTCGACCCGATCGCGTCACTCCGGGCGCGCCGAAGTTGATCGGACACGCGACAGCGACGCCGCATCGAAGCCCCGAGCGGATGCCGCGACCCTGCCTCGCGCGCACCGTTCGGCGCGCTGCCGCCCGCCGGCACCGCGGCGGGAGTACGCTCTCGCGCAGCGACCGTGCAGCGCGGCGATGGGCGGCCTCGGCCGCGGCGAGGAGGCGGAGATGGTTCCCGAGATCAACTACTGGGCGGTACTGCTGGCGACGGCGTCGAGCATGGCGGTCGGAGCGATCTGGTATGCGCGGGGCGTGTTCGGCACCCGGTGGGCGAAGCTCGCGAACGTCGACATGGATCGTCCGGGTGCGAGCGCCGTGATGCCGCTGGTCGTGACGGTGCTCGTAAGCTTCGTCACGGCGTGGGTGCTCGCGGGTGCCTCGACGATCGCGTGGCACTTCTACGGCGGCGGCTACCTGCTGGCGGCGCTCCTCACGGCGCTGATCCTGTGGGCGGGGTTCACGGCCGCGAGGTTCATCACCCACGACGCCTTCGAGGGCCGCCCGTGGTCGCTCACCGGGCTCAACATCGCCCACGAGCTCGTGACGCTCGTCATCATGGGCCTCATCATCGGGGTCTGGCCTCCGGCCGGCACCGTCTGAGACGCGGGGCGGGCGGCAGCGGATCTCGTCGCGCCTCGGGCCTGCGTGCCCGGGCGGTCGCCGCTCGTGGAGGCGCCCAACTTCGCCGACCAGTGCTGAGGATCGCGACCGGCAACTCGGCCACCATCGAAGCCTCCACGCATGCCGACGACGGCGCGCCCGCTGGATCGCCGCATGCAGTCGGTCCCTTCTTGGTGCGGCTCGATACTCGGCATTTGCTCGATGGTCGCGGGCGGCCGCGATCGCGGTCGGGAGGCTGCACCTGCTCGGGCGTAGAGTGACCGGATGGCGATGCGGCCAGCGCGCGGCTCGTCGGTCTGCATCACGTCGATCGTGGCGTCGGAATCGTCGTCGCGAGCCCGACGATCGCGACTGATCGGTGCACGTCCAGAGAATGCGGTCGGCAGATAGCAGCTTCGAGACTCGATGCGCCCGTCGGGAGTGCGGAGGGACTCGTGCGGACCCCGAAGGACTCGAAGTACGGCCGCGCCTGCACCCACACTCTGCCCACGGTGGTGCTTCGTGTCGATCGAGAACACGCCCGCAGGCCCGATCACCACGTGGTCGAGGCGCTCGACCACGACTCGAGGCACCGAGTGCAGCACGTACCACCTGCCCGAGCGCTCGACGGATCTCCGATCGCTCCGGCCGAGCGCGCCGATGTATCCAGATGCAGGGACGCGGCCGAGGGTGGAGAGCCAAGTAAGCGTTGCACGGCGTGTTGCTTCGGGATGGCGCGCCTCACGAGTCAGGCACGAGGCGGACGGGAAGAGCAGCGCAGGAGGTCGCCGGCCCCGGCGAGTGGACGATCGGCGAGGAGGACGTCCCGAGACGCGACCCAGCTATCGCGCTGCTGGTGCTCGGCGGTGAGACTCGGCAGATGACCACTGCCTTGGCTCGAGGATGAGATCGGCCAGCTGGGGCCGTGTCGGCCCGTCCGGCTCAACGAGTGCTTGCTCGATCGCGTGCGACCTTGAGGTTGAAGGCTCGACCGTGGAAACAACGAGACGAGGGGGCTCGCCGCCGCGGCAGCAGCGAGCGCGAAGACCATCGTCACGACCGCGCAGCATCCCGAACTGGCCGTCCGACAGGTCGACGGCCCAGGTGCCGGCGATGAGCCCGGCACCGACCAGCCGGGAGCAAGCGATGTCTTCGTCATACGTTGCCAGATGGCGGATCAGCCGCCCGGCCGCGATGTCGTGCTGCTCGTCGAGGAAAGCCGTCGGATCGCTCCGCAACGCGATAGCGCGCGAGCCGATCGCGTTCGCGGTGCGGGCTAAGATCGCCTCCAGATCCGCGCATGCCCCATCGGGCTGGATGTGGGTCGGCCATTCTCCAGCGCGCCGCGGGGGGACGCCCGGCAACGGTGGCTGATCCACGCGAAGCCGGATCGCCGGGCGAGACGACGTTCGAGCAGACATATTCGTATCTCGCGCGCCTCCCATACGACGCATCGATAGAAGCATCCTTCGAGGCATCCGCTTCAAAGCATCGGCTCTCTCGCTCAAGGAGACAGGATCATGTCAACACCCCGGGCCCTCAAGCCCCTTCGCAACCCGGCCTACCGCTGGCTCGCGGCGGCGCTCGTGTCGTCGATGGTCGGCACCGGCATCTGGATGGTCGCGCTGGTCTGGCAGATCATCGCCATCGGCGGCGGCGCGACCGAGCTCTCGCTCGTCGCCGGCGCCTCGGCGATCGGGATGCTGCTCACGACCCTGCTCGGCGGCGCACTCGCCGATCGGATGTCGCAGAAGCGAATCCTGTTCGTCGTCGAGGTCGTGCGGGCCGCGAGTGTCGGCATCGTGGCGATGCTCTCGGTGAGCGGCGGACTGGCGGCCTGGCAGCTCGCGGTGGTCGGGTTCATCGGCGGCGTGATGGCTGGGCTCTACTACCCGGCGTACTCGGCACTGCTGCCGAGCGTCGTGCCCGAGGACCAGCTGCTCGCCGCGAACGGCTTCGAGGGCATGGCCCGGCCGGTGCTCATGCAGGCCGGCGGACCGGCGCTGGCGAGCGCGCTCATCGCGGTCTCGTCGCCCGGCGCCGCGCTCGCCGTGACCGCCCTGACCGGTGTCGTGGCGGCGGTGTGCATCCTGAAGGTGCCCGACGTGCCGCTGCGCGGCGAGCGCCCCGAGGCGGGCAGCGCGGCACGCGGCATCCGGCCGTCGCCCTGCTCGTGGACGTGCGCGAGG
>CAWCWD010000034.1:0-13805 GCA_963799015.1 uncultured Actinomycetota bacterium
CATCGCCTGCGCCAGCACGCGCGCCCCCACGCCGACAGCCGCGCGCAGGCGACCTGTGCTTGCACCGGCGGGCTGGCGCACGCCCGAGATCCGCCGCGGAACGTTCGGGGGAATCCCGTCGTAGATGCCGAGCCCCCGACCCGACGCCGGCGCCACCAGCAGGTAGGGAGACCACCTCGGGCCGGCGCGCAACATGCGGAGCAGCGCGAACTCGGCGCCGCCGACGACGCTCGTGTGGTCGAGGTGCACGATCCGGAGCGGCCGTCGCTTCGACGCCGCCCCGGGATCCGAGACCCGGGCCGGCTGGGTCATGCCTCCCGCCGTCCTCGTGGTCGCGCGGAAGTGGGACACCGCCGGTGCCGTCGCCGTCGAAGTCGAGGCTGCGGCCTCGACCGCGGCCTCGTACGCGGCGACCTCGCCGCGTGGCATGCCGAAGAGCAGGGTGGCGATCCGTGCCAGCGCGGGGACCTCCTGGCGGGCCATCAGCGCGAAGGCGTCCTCGTCCATGGCCTGCGGATCGATGATGTCGTCGGTGGTCGTTCCCGTGGCGGGCGGCCCGCGGTGCACGGCCAGAGCGGCGACGCGCGACCGCAGCTCCTCGACCGAATCGGGAGCGGACGCTCCATCGAGCGCCTCGGCGATCCGGCCGGCCTCCCGGATCGTGAACGTCGAGCGCAGCGCTGCCGGCACGAGGCCGAGCACCCCCTCGACCTGATCGCGGGAGGCCGTCAGCACCAGGTCGGCCGAGCGGATCGCCTCCCGGAGATCTGGGCGCACGGTGGTCGAGCCGTCGGCCCCCAGCGCCTCGGCGATCACGTGCGTGCGCGTGCGCATCGGGCGGCCCACGGGCGCGCCGAGACCCGCACTCGTCACCCGCACCTGTCCGGCGATCGCCGCGGGAGGTACCACCCCACCCAGGTGCGCAGGAGGGCGGCTCCGAGGGCCGAGCGGTTGAGGTTGCCGGTGCAGACGACGAGCACGGTGAATGCATCGGAACTCACGCCCCCCACCTCCATGTTCGCCGACGACTCGGGCCGTCGTCGCGGATAGGGTTTCCGATAGGAGTCTAGAGGTGGTGGCGTGCGGGTTCTCAGAGTGTCCCACAGTGCCGTCGTCGACGAGTGGCGGGGTCGCGAACGCGCCCTGGACCGACCTCGGCGTCGACGTCGCGCTGCTGAGCGCGCGCCGCTGGCACGCCGGGGGCGTTCCCGTCGCGCTCGACGCTCGCCCCGATGAGCGCGTGATCGGGGTACACACGCTGGGTCGGCACCCCGCCCTCTTCGTGTACGATCCTCGCCCGATCTGGCGGGCGCTCGGCGAGGAGTGGGACGTGCTGGACCTGCACGAGGAGCCCTTCGCCCTCGCGACCGCCGAAGTCCTGCTGCTCCGCGCCCTGCGGCGCCGTTCCCGCCGGACGCCGATCGTGCTCTACACCGCGCAGAACCTGCGCAAGCGCTACCCCGTCCCGTTCCGGTGGCTCGAGGCGCGGGCGCTTCGCGCGGCCTCCGGGATCTCGGCGTGCAACGCCGACGCGGCGCGCATCGTCGAGGAGAAGGGCTTCGCCGGACGAGCACGCGTCATCCCGCTCGGCGTCGACCTCGAACGCTGCGGCCGGCCGATGCATCGCCACGCGATTCGGGGTACATGGCGGGGCACGAACCGGTCACTCCCGACGGTGCCGGCACCCGGCTCGACGCGCCGATCGTCGTCGGCTTCCTCGGCCGCCTGGTGCCCGAGAAGGGGCTCCTCGTGCTGGTGGAGGCCGCCGTGCGTCATCCACGGCTTCACCTCCGAATTGGGGGTGCCGGGCCGCTCGGCGCCGAACTCGCGGCGCGCGCGCCGGGCGCTCGGCATCGCCGACCGGATCGAGCTCGTCGGCAGTGTTGCGCCCGATGACGTCGTCGACTTCTACCGCACGCTCGACGTGCTCGCCGTGCCGTCCATCCCGACCCCGTCGTGGACCGAGCAGTTCGGCCGCGTCGCGGTGGAGGCGATGGCGTGCGGCGTCCCGGTCGTCTCGAGCGACGCGGGTGCGCTGCCCGACGTGGTCGGCGGCGCGGGAATGGTGGTGCCCGCGGGTGACCCAGCGCACTCGGCGCTGCGCTCGTCGAGGCCGGGGGCCCGCGGTCGGCGGAGCTCCGCGCATCCGGTCTCGCACGCGCCGCGGAGTGCAGCTGGGAGGCGGTGGGACGGGACTACCTCAGCTGTACCGCTCGGTGCGGCACGAGGCATCCGACCCCTCGCCCGAGGTGGAGGTCGTGGTGGTCGCCTACGGCTCGCCCGGCCTGCTCCGCCGCGCCCTCGAGCCGGTGGCCGCCCTCCCCGTCACGGTGGTCGACAACTCGTCCCTGCCCGAGATCGCGGCGCTGTGCGATGAGCTGGGTGTGCGGTACCTCGATCCGGGCCGCAACGGCGGCTTCGCCGCCGGCGTGAACGTCGCACTCGCCGACCGGCTGCGCCCGGGCGCCGACGTCCTGCTCCTGAACCCCGACGCAGTCATCCCGGCCGCGGATGTCGCGGTGCTGCACCGCGCACTCCGCGCCCGGCCCGACCTCGCGAGCGTCGGCCCGTCGCAGGTCGACGACCATGGCCGGGCCGCCCGCACCGAATGGTGGCTGCCGTCCCCGGCCGGCACCTGGCTGGAGGCACTCGGCCTCGCACGCCTTCGACGCGAACCGTCGTACGTCATCGGGTCCGTGCTGCTCCTCCGTGCCGAGGCCCTCGAGCAGGCGGTAGGTTCGACGAGCGCTTCTTCCTCTACGCCGAGGAGGCCGACTGGGCCTACCGCGCACACCGACTGGGTTGGCGTCACTCCGACGTGCCGCAGGCGCGTGCCGTGCATGTCGGTGCCGGGACGGGCGGCGACGCGCGTCGGCGCGAGGCGCACTTCCACGCGTCGCAGGAGCGCTACCTGCGCAAGCACTACGGCGCGATCGGGTGGCAGTGGGCGCGCGTCGGGCAGTGGCTCGGCGCGACGGTCCGTGCGGTCCTGCTTCCCGGCGATCGGGGCTCGGCGGCGCGTCGGCGTGCTGCCCTGTACCGACTCGGGCCCGTGCGCGTCGAGGCGCGGTACCCGCCGCACAACAACGGGGCCCCGACGCCGCACCGAGCCGCGAACGGACACCCCGCATGACCCGGATCGTGCAGATCGTGCCGTTCATCGGTCCGGGAACCGGCGTGGCCGGAGTCGCATACAACCTCGAACGCGAACTCCGGGCGCTCGGCGCCACGGTCGAGCGGTTCACGTTCTTCGACGCCCAGCGCCGACCCGAGATGCGCTGGCCGAAGAGCACGATCCTCTCCCGGGTCCACGGCGGCTGGCGAATGATCTGGTTCAGTACGATCGGCACGCGGCGCGCCCGCGAGTACCTTGCCACCCGCCCCGATGCGGTCACCATCACGCACAACAACGTGATGGTCGGCGACGTGTACGTCAACCACGGGCTCCTGTTGGCATCGATGCGGGCGCGGGGCCGATCGTTCTGGGGCATGTACCGCAACCCCGTCCACGTCTTCATCTACCTCCGCGACCGCATCCGGTATCGCGGGCGCACCCACCGCGCGGTGGTGTGTCTCTCCGAGACGGATGCCGCGAGCCTGCGCTCCACCTACGGCCCCGTCCGCCCGAGGATCGCGGTCATCCCGAACGGCGTGGACCTGGAGTGGTTCCGTCCGCCCACGCCTGAGGAACGGCTCGCCGCGCGCACCGAGCTGAAGCTCGGAACCGAGGAGCGAGTAGCCGTCTTCGTGGGACACGAGTTCTCGCGCAAGGGGCTCTCGTTCGCGACCGGGGGCTCGTTCACGCGCCGAGCGTGCTGCTGCTCATCATCGGGGGCAACGACGACATCATCGCCGTCGCGTACGCCGAGGCGAAGGAACTCGGCGTCGGCGATCGCGTCCTGTTCCTCGGCCCACGCCATAATCCCGTGCCGTTCCTGCACGCCTCCGACTTCTTCGTGCTGCCCAGCGCCTACGAAGCGAACGCGCTCGTCGTGCTCGAGGCGCTCGCCGCCGGGCTGCCCGTGATCGCCACGCCAGTCGGCTTCGCGCCCGAAGTCGTCGTCGACGGCGTGAACGGATTCCTCGTCGAGCGCGACGGGCGCGCGGTGGGGGAACGAATGGAGCAGCTCGCGACGCTCGATGACACCGAGTTCGCCGCAGTGGGGCCGGCGTGCGCGCGAATCCGTCGAGCCCTACGGATGGCGCGGGATCGCACAGCGCTACCTCGACCTCGCCGAGGGGCTTCTCGCCGAGCGTGAGGACGGCAGGTCGGGGCATCCGGTCGCCAGGAGCAACCGGTGATGCACATCGTGCAGATCGCCCCGACGATCGGCCCTGGCAGCGGCGTCGCCGGGGTCGCCCACGCACTCGAACGCGAGTTCATCGCCGCGGGTGCGAGGGTCGAGCGGTTCACGGCCGCTGACGCCGGCGGGCCACCCAGAAGCCTACGTGGGCGCACGTCTCTCGCCACCCATCTCACCAGGGCACGCAACGTCATCTGGTTCAGCACGGTCGGCACCCGGCGAGCGCGCCGATTCCTCGCCGCGCGCCCCGACGCCGTCTCGATCACGCACAACGACGTCATGACCGGCGACGTCTACGTCAACCACGGTCTCCTGCAGGCCGCCATGCGCGCGCGTGGCGACTACACCTGGCGCATGGTGCGCAATCCGGTGCACCTCTTCACCGCTCTGCGCGACCGAATCCGGTATCGCGGTCGCACCCACCGAGCGGTCGTCGCCCTCACGAATGCCGAGGCCGAGCTGCTGCGCGCGACCTACGGCCGCGTGCGCGCGCCGATCCACGTCATCCCGAACGGCGTCGACATCGAGCGCTTCAGGCTTCCGGTTGCCGCGGAACGCGTGCGGGCTCGGTCGAAGCTCGGCATCGACGACGATCGCACGATCGCCCTGTTCATCGGCCACGAGTTCGAGCGCAAGGGGCTGGGCGTCGCCCTGGCGGCGCTGCGCACGGCACCTGACGTGCTGCTCCTCGTGGTCGGCGGGTCACCCGACATGGTCCGCAGGGCGCAGGCACAGGCGCGGCAGGCCGGTGTCGGTGAACGCGTGCACTTCGCGGGCGCGCACCGCGACCCCATCCCCTTCTTCTGGGCCTCCGATGTGCTCGTATTGCCGAGCGCCTACGAGGCGAACGCACTCGTCGTGCTCGAGGCGCTCGCGTGCGGCCTGCCCGTGGTGTCGACGCGCGTGGGCTTCGCACCCGACATCCTCGTCGACGGCGAGAACGGGTACCTCGTCGAGCGTGACGCCGCGGCCGTCGGAGCGCGTCTTCACGAGCTGTCGGGCCAGGCGCTCGACGAGTGGCGAGTCCGGGCACGGCAGACGGCGGAGCAGTACGCGTGGCCGCAGATCGCCCGCCGCTACCTCGAGCTCATCGAGTCGCTGCGTCGCGACGGGGACAGCCGCGAGCACGGCAGCGGCGACACCGAGCACGAGGAGGCGGGCGGATGACGCGGCCGCTCCGCATCCTCCACGCCATCCGTTCCGACGGATTCTCAGGTGTCGAGCAGTTCGTGCTGCGGCTCGCCCGGGCTCAGGCCGGCGACGGGCACACCGTCGCCGTCATCGGCGGCGACCCCGAGCGCATGCAGGCGGGTCTCGACGAGGTCGGCGTGCCGCACACGCCCGCAGCGGGCACGATCGAGGTGTTCCGGGCGGTGCGGAGGCTGAGCTCCGGCATCGACGTGGTCAACACCCACATGACCGCCGCCGACGTCGGCACCGTCGCCGCCCTCGCGTTCCGACGGCGGTCGCGCCGGCCCGCGATCGTCGCGACGCGCCACTTCGCTCGGCCGCGGGGCAGGGTCGGGCCCGTCCCGATCGGCGCGCTCGTGGGGCGCTCCATCGACGCCCAGATCTCGATCTCGACCGCCGTCGCCGCCGCCGTCGACGGCGCCAGCACGGTGGTGCACTCGGGCATCGAGGCCCGGCCGCTCCGCGACGGCGCGCTGCGCGAACGCGTCGTGCTCATGGCGCAGCGACTCCAGCCCGAGAAGCGCACCGATGTCGGCATTCGCGCCTTCGCGGCATCCGCGCTCGCCGATGACGGCTGGACCCTCGAGATCGCCGGCAGCGGGCCCGAACGCGACTCGCTCGACGCGCTCGCCGCATCCCTCGGGCTCGAGGGCGCCACGCGATTCCTCGGGTACCGCACGGACCTCCCGGCGGTCATGGATCACGCCGGCCTCCTGATCGCCCCCTGCCCGGTCGAGGGCCTCGGGCTCACCCTGCTCGAGGCGATGGCGGGCGGCCTCCCGGTCGTGGCCGCGCGCGCCTCTGGTCACCTCGACCCGCTCGCGGGCCTCGACCCCCGGGCCGCCTTCGCGCCCGACGGCGTCGACGAGGCCGCCCGGCACCTCCGGTCGCTCGCCGCAGACGACGACGGCCGCACCGCCCTCGCTCTCGCCGCTCGCGCGCGGCAGCAACGCGACTTCTCGCTTCGTGCGCAGGTCGACGGCACCGACGCGGTGTACCGGAGCGTGCTGTGACCGATCTCGTGGTGATGTCGCTCGAGGCGTGGGACGACGTCTGGCGCCGCAACCAGCACCTGGTCGCGGGTCTGCTGCGGGCGGATGCCGCGTTGCGCGTGCTGTTCGTCGAGCCGCCCGCCGACCCGACCCACGACCTGCGTTCGCGTCGGCGCCCGTCGCTCGGTCACGGCGTCACGGAGGTTCCGGAGGTCGCACCCGGCCGTCTGTGGACGGTGCGACCCGTGAAGTGGCTGCCCCGCCGGTTCGACCGCGGTGCCGACGAGCGCCTCGCCCGCACGGTGATACGCAGCGCCGAATCGCTCGGCATGCGGCATCCGCTGCTCTGGATCAACGACCCCGGTGCCGCGCCGCTCGCCGAGCGCTCCGGCTGGCCGACCCTCTACGACATCACCGACGACTGGCTCTCGGCCGACCGGTCGGCCGCCGAACTCGATCGGGTCGCGGCGAACGAGGCGCGACTGTTCGAGCTCTCCCGCGAGGTCGTCGTGTGCTCGCCCGAACTGGCACGGCGCAAGAGCGCGCTGAGGTCGGTCACGCTCATCCCGAACGCCGTGGATGTCGCCGCCTATCGCCGGCCGATGCCGCGGCCGGCGGACCTGCCCGACGGGCCGACCGCGCTCTACCTCGGCACCGTGCACCCCGACCGCATCGATGTCGACCTGTGCGAGGCGACCGCGCGCGCACTGGGCTCGGCCGGAACGCTGGTGCTCGTCGGCCCGAACCTCCTGGCGCCCGACGAGGTGCTGCGATTGCAGTCGGCGGGCGCTCGGCTGCTCGGCCCGCGCGCCGCGCGACGCGGTGATCGGCTACCTGCAGCACGCCGACGCGCTCGTGGTGCCGCACGTCGTGACGGACTTCACCGAGAGCCTCGACCCCATCAAGCTCTACGAGTACCAGGCCGTCGGGCGCCCGGTGGTGGCGACCCCGGTCGCGGGATTCCGTGACGCGGATGACCCGCGCATCACGATCGCCTCGGGCGAAGCGTTCGCGGCGGCGGTCACCGCGGCGGTGCCGACGGCATCGCACTTCCCCGATGGCGCCGACCGGGCGGTCGCCGACTGGAGCGACCGCGTCTCCGAGATGGCCGCAGTGCTGCGGCGGCTCGAAGCCTCGCGAGGGTAGGCCCCCGGCGTCACAGGTCCTCGAGCACCCGGCGCAGCTTCGACCAGGCCCACGACCAGTCGTGCGCGATCGCGTGCGCCCTGGCGCGTTGCGACATCAGCCTTCTCGCCTCTGGATCGTCCGCGAGCACGGCGATCGCCGACGCCAGCGCCGACGGGTCGTCGGGTTCGACCAGCACGGCGGCCGAGCCGACGACATCCGGCAGCCCACCCACGCGACTCGCGATCACCGGGAGCCCGGTGGCGAGCCCCTCGGCGGCGGTGAGCCCGCTGGGCTCGGCCCAGCGAGACGGCACCACGAGCAGGTCGGCACTGCGAAGCAGGGCGGGAAGCGCCGACCGGTCGACGAACGGCTCGAATCGGATGCGGGCGCCCGACGCGGCGGTCGCCGCGTCGGCGAGGCTGCGCAACTCGTGCTCGTATGGCGACAGCGCGGCGTCGCGCGCGAATCCCCGGCTTCCGACCAGCACGTATTCGAGGTCAGGACGCCCGAGGTGCTCGGCAGCCCGGATCAGGACATCGGGTCCCTTCTCGGCGATCATCCGACCCACGAACACGACGCGCAACCGCGCATCGCCGGTGATGGATGCCGTGCCCCCGCCATTCGTTGCGGGCGTGAACCGCTCGCAGTCCATGCCGTTGTGCACGACTCGAACCCGTTCGGCGAGCCTCCCGGGGAGCGCGGCCCGCGTGCGCTCGGCCAGCGAGTCGCTGACGCAGACGATCGCCGCCGCGGTGTCGAGCACGCGACCTGCCTCGAGCCGCGAGTAGGTGCGCAGGAGGTCGTTGTGCGCGTACAGCACGACCCGATGCTCCGAGTCGCGCAGCAGCCAGGGGAGTAGGGGGGCGTTGTGCGCGAGCACGAACGCGGGCTCCCGCGTGCGGATCGCCTGGGCGACGGGCTCGAAGTACCGCGCCAGCGGCACTGCGCGGGAGTCCGACGCGGCCGCGGGCGAGGTCGATCACGCGCTCGCGTTTCGTGGGCCACGCACGCCGCTGTACTCGATGACCGCCGCACTGTCGTATCGCGGCCGCATGGTCGTGCGGTCCAGGATCACTGCGTGCCGGAACGGCCCCCCGTCACGACCGGCTGCGGCGGCGAGACCGTCGACCACGGTCGGGATCGCCGAGCCGGTTCGGGGCGAGAAGTGGTCGCCGGGGGTGATCGCGTGGAGGACGTCGGTCACGGTTGCCCAGCCATCCGGCGCATGGCGCCAATGCTAGCCAGTGATGCATTGCGGACTGGCCGCCTGCGCCGAACGTGCCAGATCGTCCGTCGGATCCCCGGAATGCGGAAACCCGGCGAGCCGAGCGACCCGCCGGGTTTCTGCCACCTGAGCGGTACTGAGCTTGGCGATGCAGGCTTCTCGCCCGCCGAGAACGCGTCGCAGGATGAGCCCTGGATCGGGGGGCAGGCGTTCGCAGAGGTAGTCGCCTGCTGTCCGGGACACCATCCACCGTGTAGCTGATGAGGAGCGTGCCGTTCGAACTGTTCGCGGCATTCTGGGTGACGAGTGCCACATCGAACGTGCTGTTCGCCGCGACAACGAACGTATTCGTTCCCAGGGTGTAAGGGGCTGAGACGGATGACGCCGACACTACCGAGATCGTCGCCGTTCAGGGTCATGTCGGTGATCGTGACGGTGATCTGGGCGTTCGTCGTGTTGGAGATGGTGGCCCTGAACGCGTATCCCTTGAACACGTCGCGGCGAGTTCCCGGCAGCTTGCAGCCTGCGCCGTTGACGGTGATGATGCCGGGCGACGCCGCATACGCGGGCGCGGGAACGGCGAGGGCAACTGCGGGCACCGACCACGCCATCGCCTTGGCGACCGTGCGACGGCTGACACCGGGCTTCTGTTCTTCGAGGTCACTCATGTGGGCTTTCCTTTGCGGGGTCGTTTGGCCTTGTATCGGGTTACTCAAGTAACTCGAAGGCGGTCGCTGTGGCCGCGGATCGGTTTACTCAGCCAACTCTAAGGGTACGACGCCCATTTCGTCGAGTTCGAAATGCCTTCACGTCACCCTTGTTCGGGGGGCGGGAATCCACCCTGTATCGCCCGAGACGCCGCCTGCGCGAAGTCGGGCTCAGCTGCGGACGAGGAGCCCGGCCTCCACCATGCCCTCGACGGCCTCGGAGATGACCGCGGCGACGTCGACGCCGTCGGGCGGTTCAGGAAGCTGTCGCAACGCGATCTCCAGCAACTCCTCCTCCATGAGACCATCGGCAGCCAGCCACAGGATCGGGCCGACACCGGCGAGGACGACCACATTGCCCGACACCAAACCATCAGCGAGTCATCGACCATGAGCGCATCGGCATAGACCGCACGCCAATACGCGCCGGGTCGGTCGACGACGGAAGGATCCGACGGTTCGTCGAGAAGGCCGGAGAAGCAGTCGCAGTCGCGCTGGGACAGCTTCGCGACATCCGTGAGCATCGTCGATTCGTCGTCGACCTCCTGAAGCAGGTGATCGATGAGGGGAGGCAGCGAGGACGCCTCGGAGTAGACGACTCGACGCATCCCGCCGGTCGAGACCACCGCCTCGACAAGGGTGCGCAGCGGGTGCTCGAGCGCCGAGAGGTGGCTCGTCTGCGGAACGAGTGCACCCACAGCCTCGGTGATCGGCACCGACTCCACGAAGGGCTGCTCCACGTCGGGCCGTCGGTCGAGCAGCACGATCGCCGCGAGGCGCAGGCCGTCGGTCGGCGCCCCGCGGAGACCGAGCGTCGACGCAGGCTCCGTGTCCTTCTCATCGGGCCACGACCCGATCGAGAGCGGCTTGGGATAGGCGACGACCGAACCGTCGACCCGCACCGCAAGCGTTTCGTCGGTCACGTAGCCGTACGAGCGGCCGAGTACCTGGGCGGCAGTGGTCTTCCCACGGCCCGAAGGCCCGACGAATCCGATCACCCGCCCGTCATCGAGCGCCAACGCGCTGGCATGGAGCATGAGCGCCTCGCCACGGAGCCCGCCGATCGCACCGATCGTGACCTCGGACGTGATCCGCTGGGCGAGCGCCTTCGGCGAGTTCGCCCGGAGGATGTACCCACCGTCGGATGAATCCGAGTCGTCATTCAAACCAGCGCGGATCACCTGATCAGGCTCGCCGCCTCCGTCGTGGGCGAGATCGACCCAATGGGCCTTGATCGCCTCCTGGTCGGCGGTGCTCAACGAGTCGTCGAGCTCAATGCGCACCCTGCTCGCCAGCGCATGCACGTCGAAAGCTGTAGGCATACCACGGAGCCTACCCGCCCGAACGCATGTTCATCCTCGATCGGAAGCCCGGAGGTTGGGACGGCGCACGCCGAGCCCTGGACTCCCTCCGCTCCGGCGGGAGTTCGACCCTCTACTGTGGGAATTCGACGGCTGCTGGAGCCCAGCCTGTTCGGCCGTCGGACCAGGTCGGAGGTGAGCACCATCGGATTCGCTTCGGCGCACCCACGATTGACCATCGCGACGATGGCGACTGAAAGCCCGATGGGTGCGCAGGTGTACCAGGAGCAGGTTGCTCGACGTGCCGCAGGCGCGTTGCAGTCGGTCGACGAACGCGCCTGGACGGTTCGCCGACTCGTCGTGCGGTCGCTGCGATCCACGCTTCCCGGTGATCGGCGGATTCCGGTCGGACGTGTCTCCTCGGCATCCGCCGAGATGCGGCGTCACGTGGGGCGCCTCGTGTACGGTCGCGACCAGGTCGTGCACCGCATGAACCTCGAGCTCCCTCCGGCACCCGGCGCCGACGTGATCACCGTCCACGACGTCGTCGCCTGGCGCTTCCCCGACGAATCTCCGCCGGTGCCCGCAGCGATCGAGGAGGCGCGGCGGGCGGACGCGGTGATCTGCGTCTCGGAGTTCAGCGCTCGCGAGGCCGTCGAACTGCTCGGGATCTCAGACCCGCACGTCGTGCACAACGGCGTCGACGACCGGTTCTTCGACGCACCGGCACTCGACCCCGAAGCTCGGCGCTCACTCGGGCTCCCCGACGCATACGTGCTGCACGCGGGGGGCGCATCTCGCCGCAAGAACCTCGAGGCCCTTGCCGCCGCCTGGCCGCTCGTGCGACGCGAACGTCCCGATCTCGAGCTCGTGTTGGCCGGACCTCCGCATCGACGTCGCACCGAGCTCTTCGAGGGCATGCCCGGCGTTCGGCTCATGGGCCGGCTGCCCGACGAGGTCATGCCCGGCGTCGTCGCCTCTGCCGCCGCCGTCGTCGTCCCCTCGCTCTACGAGGGATTCGGCCTGCCCGCCCTCGAGGCCATGGCTGCGAACGTCCCCGTCATCGCCGCGAGGACGAGCTCGCTGCCCGAGGTCGTCGGCGACGCAGGCGTGCTCGTCGATCCGACCGGGCCGGGCATCGCGGGCGGCCTGCTCGACGCGACCCGCGGCGATCCAGCCGGCGCGCTCATCCGCGCGGCGCGCGAACGGGCCGGCCGATTCACGTGGGAGCGCTGCGCCGAGGAGCACGCGCGCATCTGGTCGTCCCTGGCCTGATCGCCGCCGTCAGCGGCGATCCGCCAGCACCTGCGGCAGGTCTCGGGGGAAGCGGCCGGGCGCGCGGATCGCCTCGGGCAGCCGTGCCGCTGAGGCCTCGAGCGCGTCGCAGACCGCCTCGACCGTGCCACGCGGCGCGGCCATCGCGGACGCGAGGAGATCGTCGAGCGACGTCCCGGATCCGAACGGCACGAAGCGTGACGTGCCGGGCGTGACCACCGACTCGTAGTCGTGGAACTTGAACGCGCCGCCGCCGAGGGGCGGCTCGAGCGTGGTCCACACCGCCGGGATCCCGTACGCGTCGGCGGTCACCAGCCCGTGTAGGGAGGTGGTGATGACAGCCCCGCTCGCGCCGATCTCGCGCACGACGCGTTCGGCAGTCTCGTGCACGTTCACGACGCGCACCGGATATCCCGCAGTCTCGGCGAGCGCGAGGAACAGGCATATGCGACCGATGGTGCCCATGTGGTACGAGGGCGACATCCCACCGCTGTTCGGGCCGTGGACGCAGGCGCCAGACGAGGATCCCGGGATCCCCGAGCGCGACATCGTCAGGTGCTCCGATCAGCTCGCGGGTCAGGTGCCCGCGCACCGCGAGCACCCGCGCATTCTTCACGGGGTGAGGCTCGCCGTGCATAGGGCCGCTGCCCCAGACGACGCCGCTCCAGTCGGCGGGCAGGAACTCGAGGATGCTGCCGACGCCGGCGAGCCGCGCGCGCGAGGCGACGCGGTGGATCGGCAGCACCCGTAGTTCGGGAGGAGCCACGGCGTGAGGTCGTCGCCGAAGTTCGGGTGCCCGTCCCACCAGTAGCGCCGGCACCACGACACCGCCGCGCCACATCGGCGGGCGAGTGGAGGCGATCGCGATGCGGCGGAGCTGGCGGAGTCGTCGGACGAGTGGGCCGGAGTAGTTCATCCCGCGCCCGCATTCCGGCCGGATGCCGCGGCGTACAGCTCCTCGTACGCGTGCGCGACGCGCGCCCAGGTGAACTCGCCGACTCGCGCCCGCCCGGCGGCGCCGAGCCGCGCTCGCAGCTCCTCGTCCGAGCTCACCCGCAAGAGCGCGCCGGCGAGCGCGTCGGAGTCCTCGGGGTCGACCAGGATCCCGTCGATCCCGTCGCGCACGAAGCCCGGCCCGCCGCCGCGGTTCGTCATGACGAGCGGCGCGCCGCTCCGCCACGCCTCGAGCGCCACGATGCCGAAGGCCTCCATGCGGCTCGGCACGACACGGCGAGCGCGCCCGACATCGCCTGGGCGACGTCCGCGCGCTCCAGGCGGCCGAGCATTTCGACCGACCTTCAGACCCCGGCGCTCGATCTGGGCCTGAAGACGGGCCCGCTCGGGCCCGTCGCCGCGCGATGACCAATCGGATCTCGCGGTCGAGCTCGGCAGTCGGGAACGCATCGATCAGCAGGTCGAAGCCCTTCATGCAACCCAGGCGCCCGACACCGAAAAGATACCGGCCCCGACCCGCTTGGACCAGACGCCGCTTTCGGACGTTCGCCGTGCAGTTCGAGATCGACGCCGTTGGGCACAACGGTCCCGCCGGCGAGTCGAAATGATTTCCGCAGATCCTCGAGTACGTATGCCGAAGGCGCAGTCACCACTGAGGCGCGACCGAGAGCTCGACGCAGACCGAGTCGCAGAACCGCAGACGAATGGAATACACGCTGATCGTCCAT
>CAWCWD010000035.1:0-81048 GCA_963799015.1 uncultured Actinomycetota bacterium
CGACACCGGATCCTGCGGGATGTAGCCGATGCGCGCGCCGCGCACGCTCTGCAGGCGGCGGTCGCTCCACCCGGCCAGGTCGACGCCCGACAGGCGGATCGCCCCGCCTTCGGTGCGGCCTCCGGACGGCAGCAGACCGAGCACGGCGCTCGACGTCGTGGTCTTGCCCGAGCCGGACTCGCCGACCAGGGCGACGACTTCGCCCGGCCGCACGTCGAACGACACGTCGTGCACCACGCGACGGAGGCCGGCCGGTGTGCGGTAGGCGACGTCGAGGCCGTCGAGTTCGAGGAGCGCGGTCATCTGGTCCTCCCGAGTGCATGGCTGATGCGGTTGGCGGAGAGGACGACCACGACGACCACGAGGCCGGGCAGCATGGTGAGCCACCACGAGGTCGCGACGTAGTTGCGGCCCTCGGCGATGAGCAGGCCCCACTCGGGCGTCGGCGGCGGCGCCCCGTAGCCGAGGAAGCCGAGCGTCGAGATCGCGAGGATGGCGGTGCCGAACTGCAGGGCGGCGAGGCCGACGACCGAGGTGAGCGAGTTCGGCAGAACATGTCGCAGCAGCACGGCATGCAGCCGTCCGCCCGATCCGAAGGCGGCCTCGACGTAGTCGGCCTGCCGCACCCGCACGACCTCCGACCGCGCGACCCTGGCGAAGGCGGCGATCGATCCGACGCCGACGGCGATGGCCGCGTTCACGGTGCCGAACCCGAGCAGGATGATGATGCTGAGCGCGAGCAGCAGCCCGGGGATCGCGAGCAGCACGTCGACGAGGCGCATCACGACCGCATCCACGATCCCGCCGAGCGAGCCGGCGAGCACCCCGAGCAGCGTGCCCGCCACGAGTCCGACCGTGACCGCGACGAACGCCCCCGACAGCGAGTGCACCGCGCCGTAGACGACGCGCGTGAAGAGGTCGCGCCCGATCGCGTCGGTGCCGAAGAGGTGCGCGAAGCTCGGGCCCTGCAGCTTCTCGGCGGGCACGCCGGCGATCGGGTCCTGCCCGGTGAACAGCCACGGCACGACCGCCCACGCGATCACGATTGCGATCACGAGCCACGCGAGCAGCAGCGACGGGCGGATGCCCCGACCTTCTGCGGGTCGAGGAGCCGGCGCAGCCGGCGTCTCGAGGCGCCGGCCGCCGGCGTCCGACGATCGCGGCGGCGGGTTTCGAGACGCGCCCTGCGGGCGCTCCTCAACCCGCAGAGCGGGAGCCGGCGCAGCCGGCGTCTCGAGACCCCCATCCGCGAGGGCCGGGTTTCGAGACGCGCCCTGCGGGCGCTCCTCCACCCGTAGGCGGGATCGGCGTCGCTCATGCCGCCACCGCCTTCCGCTTCAGCCTCGGATCGAGCACCGGGTACACCAGGTCGACCGCGAGGTTCACCAGCACGAAGACGAGCGCCGCGAGGACCACGATGGCCTGGAGCACGGCGACGTCCTGGTTGGCGACCGCCTGTTCCGTGAGCCGGCCGATGCCGGCGCGTCCGAACACGGTCTCGGTCACCACCGCACCGCCGATGAGCTCTCCGATGAGCACCCCGGCGATCGTGATCGCCGGAAGCAGCGCGTTCCGCGCGACATCCCGCCACAGCACGCGCGCGGGCCCGGCGCCCTTTGCGCGCACGACCGCCACGAACGGCGAGAGCTGCACCTCGTCGATCGAGCGAGCGAGGATCTGCGCGAGCGGCGCCGAGATCGGGATGGCGAGCGTGAGCACCGGCAGGATCAGCGCCTGCACGGGATCCGCTCCGATCACGGGCACCAGCCGGAGCTGGAACGAGAAGACCTGGATGAGCACGATGCCGAGCCAGAACACCGGCACCGAGACGAAGACGCCGGGAAGCGCCCGGAGCGCCTGCCGGAGCCACGCGAACGGCGCGAGCCTGGAGAGGAACGCGACGGCGACGGCGATGAGCACGGCCACGAGGAAGCCGAGCCCGGCGAGCACCAGCGTGTCGGGCAGCGCCGACCCGATGAGTTCGTGCACGGGCGTTCCGTACTGCACCGAGGTGCCGAAGTCACCCTGCGCGAAGCCGGCCACGGTGTGCAGGAACTGCTGTAGGAGCGGCACGTCGGCGCCGTAGCTCGCTCGGATGTCGGCGATCTGCTCGGGCGACAGTCCGAGCTCGGGGCTCTCGAACTTGATGAGGATCGCGTCGCCCGGCAGCGCCTGCAGCAGCACGAACGTGGCGGTGAACGCGATGGCGAGCACGATCAGCGCCTGTCCGGTGCGGCGTGCGAGGTAGGCCATCGGATGCTCCTTCCTTCCAAGGTCCGCGGGTTGAGCAGCCCACGATGCGGGTTCTGCGGGTTGAGGAGCCGCGAAGCGGCGTCTCGAAACCCCACGCGGGGGTCGGGGTTTCGAGACGCGCCTGCGGCGCTCCTCAACCCGCGGCGGCGGGGCGGCTACTGCTGGTCGAGCCAGGCGTCGTAGAACTGCGGGCGGGCGACGGCCTCGGTCGTGAAGCCGTGCACGTACGCTGCGGCGCCGTAGACCTGCGGCTCCTCGAAGAGCGGGATCACGTACGCCTGCTCGGTGAGGTAGTCCTGCACGGCGGCGGATGCCTCGTCGCGCTTCGCGGCGTCGGGCTCGGAGGCCACGGCCTCGAGCAGGCGGTCGAGCTCGGCGTCGTTCGAGAGCAGCGTGTTGCGGTTCTTCGTGTGGTACTGGCTCTTGATCACGTCGTTGTCCGCGCGCCCGACCATCGAGTGGTAGAGCGGGGTCTTCAGCGGATCGAGGATGTCGGCGGCGTAGCTGCCGGCATCCGCGGCCTTCACGTTGAGCTCCACGCCGATCTTCGCGAGCTGCTGGCTCACGAGCTCGAGGGTCTGCTTCGAGAGCGGCTGCGGCTTCGCCTCGTACACCGTGAGCGACAGTCGCTGGCCGTCCTTCTCGCGGATGCCGTCGGCGCCGACCGTCCAGCCGGCGTCGTCGAGGAGCTCCTCCGACTGCTCGGGGTCGTAGGCGAGCGCGTCCGACTCGTCGGTGTAGCCCTTCGCCGTGGCGGCGAGCTCCGACGTGGCGACCGGGTAGTTCTCGGTGAAGATCGTGTCCACGACCTCCTGCGCGTCGACGCCGTGCACGAGCGCCTGGCGCACCCGGATGTCGCTGAGCAGCGGGTTCGTGAACCGCAGGCCGAGCGAGTTGTTGACGCCGCGCGTCGGCGGCCGCGACGATCTCGAAGCCCGGCGCCCGAGACCTGCGCCTCATCGAACGCCTGCACGTAGCGGATGACATCGGCCTGGCCGGCGAGCAGCGAGCCGATGCGCACGCTGTCCTCGGGGGTCACGACGACGTCGATCGCGTCGAGGTACGCGCGTCCCTGGTGCTCGAACGAGGGCGGTGCCCAGTCGTAGTCCTCACGGGCCTCGAGGTGGAGCGAGGTGCCGATCTCCTCCTCGGTGATGACGAACGGGCCCGAGCCGACGATCTCGGTCGACGATCCGGCGCCGAAGTCCTCGAGCTTGCGGTCGAGCGTGGCCGGCGAGAGCAGCCCGGAGTTGATCGTCGAGGTCGCCTGCAGGAAGCCGGGCGCGGGGGCCGAGAAGCGGAACGTCACGGTGTCGGCATCGACCACCTCGCTCGAGGCGTAGTTGTTGATCGCCTCCGAGACGGTCAGGCCGAGCTCCTTGTCGCCGAGCCCGTAGGTGTCGAAGTTCTTCGCCACCGCGGCCGCGTCGAGCGGCGTGCCGTCGGAGAAGGTCACGTCGTCGCGCAGGTCGAAGGTGTACTCGGTCGCATCCGCGTTCACCGTCCACTCCGTCGCGACCCACGGCTCGATCTCGAGCGACTCGGGGTCCTGCCAGGTGAGGCGGGCGGTGACGTTGTTCACGATGCCGCCGTTCGGGTAGAAGCCGGCCTGCGGCGGGTAGAGCGTGGTGTGCGCCTGGTGCTCGAGGTAGGTGAGCGTGCCGCCCTCGACGGGGTCGCCGGTGGCGGCGTCATCCGTGGCGGCGGACTGCCCGGCGCATGAGGCGAGGAGGGCGATCGCGGCGAGCGCGGCGGTGCCGGCGAGGGCGAGGCGGCGGGTGCGTGGTGTGGACATCTGCGGTGGTCTTCCTTCGATCGGGAATGGTGCGGTCGGCCCCTGGTGGGGGTGTGATCGACGAAGCTACGGATGCCGCGGAGCCCGCTCAACCGGCCGGCGACCCGCGCCGTCACGCCCGGTCACAGGCGGAAACCGCACGTCATCGCGCGTCACATGGACGTTGTCGGGGCGCGCCAGGCCGAGGTGCTCGCGGAGCGTCTCGCCTTCGTACTCGGTCGGGAACACGCCCCGGCGCTGCAGCTCGGGCACGACTCCGAGCGCGAACGCCTCGAACTGCGCGGGCTGCACCGCGGAGAGCACGTTGAACCCGTCGACGGCGCCCGCGTCGCCCCACGCCTCGAACTCCGCGGCGATCTCCGCGGCGGTGCCGACGACCATCGACGCGTGCACGGATGCCGCGACCACGAGATGCCGGAGCGTCGGCGGTCGGTCCCCCGACGGGCTCCGACCGGTGCGCTCGGCGACGATCTCGACGAGCTCCTGGCCGGCGGCCGAGAACCCGCGCGACGAGCGCGGGCGTCACCGCCCGGTCGGGCGACAGCTCCGACACGTCGACGCCCACGAGCGTCGTGAGCTGGGCGAGCGACCGGTTCGCCGGGAAGTCCACGGGCGGTCCGTCGGGCCAGTCCTCGGCGATCTGCACGAGCTCGCTGAGCTCGTCGGCGATCGACTGGGCGTGCTCCCTGGTCTCCCCCACGATGGGCAGCACGGGCGCGATCACCTTGAGGGTGCGATCGTCGCGACCCGACTCGAACGCGAGCGAGCGCAGTTCCTCGCGGATGGCGACGGCGTGCTCGATGCCGTTCACGGCGACGAGGGCGAGGTCGGCGCTCTGCGCGGCGAACAGGCGCGACCGCGGCGAGGTGCCCGCGTGCACGATCGGAAGGTGTCCCTGCACCGGCCGTGCCACGTTCAGCGGGCCGGTGACGCTGAGGTGCGCGCCGTGGAAGTCGGTGGCGTGCAGCTTGCCCGGGTCGAGGAACACGCCGCCCGCGGCATCCGCGACGATCGCGTCGTCCTCGAACGAGTCCCACAGGCGCCGCAGCACGTGCTCGAACTCGACGACCCGGTCGTAGCGCGTCTCGTTCGCGGCGTGGAAGTCCTGGCCGTGGTTGCCGGCCGCCCGCGGCTCGGCGCCCGTCACGAGGTTGAGGCCCGCGCGTCCGCCCGAGAGCAGGTCGACCGACGCGGTCGCGCGGGCCAGGGTGTACGGATCGGCGTAGCTCGTGTTCGCCGTCGCGATGAGGCCGATGCGCTCGGTGATTCCCGCGAGGTAGGTGATGGCCGAGAGCGGGTCGATGCGCGCCACGAGGTACGGGTCGCGGAACTCGAGGTCGTGCCCGGTGGCGAGCCAGTCGCCGAAGAACAGGTAGTCGAGCCGCGCCGCCTCGGCCACCTCGGCGGCCCGTCGCAGCACGGCCGCGTCGCCGCGCGGGTCGCGGTGGGCGCCCGGGTACCGCCAACCCGAGGGATACGCGCCGATCGCCCGGACCATCGCACCGATGATGAGTCGTGTCATGTGTTCGACCTCCCGGATCCCGACGCTAGGGAGGGCGAGCGGATGCCGCGAGGGTCGTCGTCACACGACGGAACCCGCCGTCACACACGTCAACGGGACGACACGCGACGTCATCGCATCTGCGGGTTGAGCCTGTCGAAACCCGCGCACCGGGGTCTCGAGACGGCCGCTGCGCGGCCTCCTCGACCCGCAGGGGTCAGATGCTCGCGCGCTGCTCGACGAGCGGGCACATGAACGGGTCGTGCTCGCCGAGCCCGACGCGGTTGATGTAGCGGAGCACGATCGCGTACGACTGCCACAGGGTCGTCTGCGTGTACGACACGTCGCGCTCGCGGCAGTACCCGGCGATCATCGGTGCCGCACGACGCAGGTGCGGCCGGGGCATCGACGGGAAGAGGTGGTGCTCGATCTGGTAGTTGAGTCCGCCCATCATGAAGTCGAGGAACGGCGTGCCGCTGATGTTCCGGCTCATGAGCACCTGTCGACGCAGGAAGTCGAGCCGTGCCTCTTTGGGCACGAGGGGCATGCCCTTGTGGTTCGGAGCGAACGACGCGCCCATGTAGAGGCCGAACAGCCCGAGCTGGATGGCGAGGAACACGGCCGCCTTGTCGGGAGAGAGCACGAGGAGGACCAGGGCGAGGTACCCGAAGATGCGCACCGCGAGGAACCCGATCTCGACCGGACGGTGCGGGAGTCGTTCCCGTGCGAACACGCGGTGCACGCTCGAGGCGTGCAGCGAGAGCCCCTCGAGCAGCAGGATCGGGAAGAAGAAGGCCCCCTGGTGCGCCATGATCCAGCGCATCGGGAACGACCGATGCCGGGTCGCCTGCTCGGGCGTGAACGCGACCACCGGAAGCTCGATGTCGGGGTCGGTGCCGAGCTGGTTCGGATTCGCGTGGTGGCGGGTGTGCTTGTGCTGCCACCACCCGTAGCTCATGCCGACGAAGCCGCCGAGGATCAGGCTGATCCAGTCGTTCCACTTGCCCGAGCGGAAGATCTGCCGGTGCGCCGCGTCATGCCCGAGGAACGCGGTCTGGGTGAAGAGGAACGCGAACCAGACGGCCGTGAACATCTGCCACCACGAGTCGCCGATCCACACGAACACGAGGATCGTGGCGGCGAAGAGGGTCGGCACGAGGGCGAGCTTCGTCCAGTAGTAGCCGTAGCGGCGGCGCATGAGCCCCGCCTCCCGGACACGGCGGGCGAGTTCGGTGAAGTCGCTCGCCGGCGGCGCGGCGCGTCCGGCGGTGGTCCGCGTGGATCGGACGGGCGTGATCTCGGTGGTCATGGCGACTCACTCTCGAAGTCGCCGCACGCGGGGTCCCGGCACGCGGGTGGATGATTCGAGGCTACGCCTCCGGCGAGCGAATCACGAGAGATCCTCGTCGAACTCCCAGCCGACGGATGCCGCGGCCGTCCCCGGCCCGCCGAAGCCCCCGCCCCCGGAGCGGCCTTCGTGTCGCGGTCAAGCCGTCGGGCCGGCGGCATCCGCTCGATAGAATCGGATCATCCCCGCGCTGTTCGAGCGCGACCACCGACCCCTGGAGGCCACCCTTCCGTGACGAGTTCCGACCGCGATCGACCTGCCGACCAGCACGACCACACCGGGCACGCGTTCGCGAGGCGGGAGCCGACAACGGCCCCGCCGATGCGGCTCGCGGATGCCGTGGAGCTCGTGCTGGTGGCGTCCGCGCCCCGCACGGCGCGATTCGATCGCGACGACCTCGTCATCCGCAAGGGCCACTACGCCTTGCGCAACGGGCACATGACGCCGCGGGAGTCGATGCTCGAGGACCTCCGCGCCGTCGGCGATGCGCTCGACGAGGCCGGCATCGGCTACCTCCTGGTGCGCGGCAACGACGACCGCCTGGTGATCGCCGTCGATCGCGCCGACCGCAAGGCCATCGCCCGCGCCCTCGCCGAGGCCTTCGCGAACGAGCCGTTCTACTCGGCCTCCATCGCGCCCGCGCGCGCCGCCGACGCGCACCCGGTGCTCTTGGCCGACGGGCGCCTGTCCGGCCACCGCAAGGCCACGATCCTCCGCCTCTACCGACCGCGCGTGGAGCCCGTCGGCCGCCTCCGCTACGGCCGCGAGACCGGCGTGCAGCTCGAGTTCTGGCGGTTCGGCGAGGACACGATCGAGGCCCCCGTGGAGAACGCGCTCATGCGCCGCAGCCTGCCGCGGCCCGAGGCGATCGACGACACGGTGCACCTGCACGGCCGCGACTGGCCCACGCTCGAGCACATGTTCGCCCCGCTCGCGAGCGACGTGGACTTCGACATCGACATGGTCTTCTCGTGGGTCGACGGGTCGAGCGACGAGTTCGTGCGCGAGCGTGCGAAGCGCATGCAGAGCTACGTGGTCGGGGAGGGCGACGACTCCGAGGCCCGCTACCGGCAGATCGACGAGCTGAAGTACGCGCTGCGGTCGGTGTACCTGTTCGCCCCGTGGGTGCGCCGCATCTTCATCGCGACCGACTCGCCCGCGCCGTCGTGGCTGGCGAAGCATCCGAAGGTCACCATCGTGCGCAGCGAGGAGATGTTCGCCGACACGTCGGTGCTTCCGACGCACAACTCGCACGCGGTCGAGAGCCAACTGCACCGCATCCCGGGGCATCGCCGAGCACTTCCTCTACTCCAACGACGACATGTTCTTCGGGCGGCCGGTAGCCCGTCGCTGTTCTTCTCCCCGGGCGGCATCACGAAATTCGTCGAGGCGTCGACCCGCATCGGGCTGGGCGAGACGCATCCGGACCGCTCGGGCTTCGAGAACGCGGCCCGCGTGAACCGGGCGCTGCTGCGCGAGCGGTTCGGCAAGGTCACCACGCGGCACCTCGAGCACTGCGCCGCCCCGCTGCGAAAGAGCGTCATGGCCGAGCTCGAGGCGGCGTTCCCCGAGGAGTTCCGACGCACGGCGGCCAGCCCGCTTCCGCTCGGCGACCGACATCTCGGTCACCAACTCGCTCTACCACTACTACGCGCTGCTCACCGGTCGCGCGGTCGTGCAGACCGACGCGCGGGTGAAGTACGTCGAGACCACGCTCCACAAGGCGCTGCCCGCCATGAAGGAGCTGCTGAAGCGCCGCGACCAGGACATGTTCTGCCTCAACGACGGCAGCTTCCCCGAGATCTCGGTCGAGCAGCGCACCGGCGCCGTCATCGACTTCCTCGAGCGCTACTTCCCGTTCCCGGCGCCATGGGAGAAGGCGGCGGATGCCGCGGCCGAGGCGCCGGTCGAGTCGCGGCCGACTCCCGACCTCACCGCGTAGGGGCGGCCCCGCCGCCGCACCCACCCGCGCCCTCACCACTCGCGGTGGAATCCCGTTGACCCGACGGAATCCACGAGGCCGCGGATTCCGCGCGATCACGGGGATTCCGCCGGTCGGCGGGCCGCGGCGGGAGAACTCGCCCTCGACAAGGGTTGAATCGCAGCATCGTCCATGATCGGGGTGCTCGAACCGAGCGAGCGCCCCTCGAGGACGAGGCTCGTGGAATGCCGCATCCGCTTCCCATCGACCAGCACGGATTCATCCGCTTCGCCGACGTCCGAGCACAGGGGCGGCAGGCCGAGCTCCGCGCGGCCGTCGCGCGAGGCGAGGTCGAGGTCGCCCGACGTGGCGTCTACCGCGCCGCAGCGTCCTCGCTGCCACGTGACGGCGACCTGCGCGGTGCCGCCGAGCAGGGCCGGCTCGCCTACCGTTCCGAGGTGCGCGCGGTCGCGTACGCGTTCACCTCGCCGGTCTTCACGAGCTACTCCGCGGCGGTGCTCCTCGGACTCCCGATCATCGGCGCCTGGCCGTCCGAGGTCTTCATCCTCTCGCGGAGCGAACACGGCCGCCGGAGGTCTGGCGTGATCGAGGTCGCGCGGACCCGTCCCGATCGCAGTCGTCGAGATCGACGACTGCGTGGTGACATCCGTCGAGTTCACGCTGCTCCAGCTCGCGCGTCACGCGCCACTCGTTGCGGCACTCACTGCGACGGATGCCGCGCTTCGCGTGCCGCGCTTCGGCGATGCCGCACCGCTGACTACCCTCCAGCGACTCAGGGCCGAGCACGAGCGGCTGAAGCCATATCCGCGCAGCCGCCGCGCTGACGCCGTGCTCGATCGTGCGACGCCGCTCGCCGACACGCCGCTCGAAAGCGGCAGCCGGCTTCTCATCGAGGAGCTCGGGTTCGCGACACCGGAGTTGCAGCACGAACTCTGGTTGCCCGAGCTGGGCAGGCGGGCGTTCCTCGACTTCTACTGGCCGGAGGTCGGGGTGGGCGCCGAGGCCGACGGGCGAGGCAAGTATCGAGGCGCACAGGAGGTGCGACGGGACTCCAGTTCAACGGGCGGGACATCGCACAGCGGGCGCCCAGCCGAGGCCCCCCTCGCGGTCGGCACGTCCGAAGGTGCCGACATCGTCGCCGCGGCCGCTACGGCCGCGCGTCGCGCCGCCGACGCCGTCATCGACGAGAAGGATCGCGAGAACGCGATCCGCCGGCTAGCTTTCGGGGTTCGACCGATGGGACTGGAACGACATGCACCGCAAGCGCCCCGTCGAGGCCCGGCTCGCGCGACTGGGGGTTCCCAGGGTGCGGCGCCCGATCAGCCTGATCTGATGCAGCACGCACGGGAATCCCGGTCGACTTGTGGAATCCCGTAACCGACGGATTCCGCGGCGCCAGCGGGATTCCGCCGGTCGGTGGGCCGTGGCGGCCACGCTACCACTGATCTATCCCTTGACAAGATGGTGATCGCACGCAAGTCTTGTCACCGTCAAGTTTTCGATCGGGGTATGCACATGGAACCGCTCATCATGCTCGTCGCCGTCACCGGCGTGTTGCTCGACGACCGCGCTTCGAGATGATCCCCGAAGACGACGACCCTCGATCCCCGACGCAAGCCCGGGGCGGCGTGGTCGGCGAGCATGCCGCGCCTGGCTGGTCGATCGAGCCGGCACGGGCAGGCGACGAACGTCGCATCGCCGAGATCTGGCGAGTGGGGTGGGGCGATGGGCATCTCGGCAACGTGCCCGACGAGCTGTTCCGGCATCGGTCGGGCGAGTCCTTCCTGCCGCGCGCACGGGAACGGCTCGCGAAGACGCGTGTCGCGCGGATCGGCGGCAGCGTCGTCGGTTTCGCGATGGTGAACGGCGACGAGGTCGAGCAGGTCTACGTGCGACCGAATCGCCCGCGGAACGGGGATCGCCGCAGCCCTGCTGCATGACGCCGAGTCGATCATCTGCGGCGCCGGCCACAGCCGGGCCTGGCTGGCGGTGGTCGACGGCAACGCGCGGGCGCGTGCGTTCTACGAGCGCGAAGGATGGCGCGACACGGGGCCGTTCGAGTACCCGGCTGAGGCATCCGGCCGTACGCTCGCCGTGCCGACCAGACGGTATGAGCGCGACCTCCGGCCCGTCGTGGGCGTCAGCCCGCGAGCACCGGGATCGGCATGGTGAACGGCGGCTCCTTCGGCACCGGGGGCGTCGCGGCATCCGCGATGCCGATGCCCGACTCGGCGAGGCGGCGGGCGCTCTCGTCGGCGTCGATCCAGTCGAGCGCCGGGAACGCGCCGAGCGGCACGACCGAGTGCAGCACCGTCGTCGGGTACACGTGCACGAGGTTGAAGGCGCGGGCGCCGTCACGGCCGCGGGTGCCGCCGACCGGCACGTTGAGGTCCTGCGTGTAGCAGCTCGCCGACGCGACCGACACGGGAACGCCCGCGAACGTCGCCGTCGACGAGTAGTGCAGGTGCCCGGCGATGATCGAGCGGATGTCGCTGCCCTCGATCACCTCGGCGAGGCTCGCCTGGTCGCGCAGCTCCACCGACACCGCGAGGTCGAGCACGCTCGGCACCGGCGGGTGGTGCATCGCGAGGATGGTGCCGTGCGGCGCCGCGATGGAGAGCTCCTCGGCGAGCCAGTCGAGCTGGGCCGGGGTCACCTCGCCGTGATGGAAGCCGGGAACCGTGGAATCGAGCGTGATCACGCGGAGCCCGTCGAGGTCGTCGACACGGTCGACTGGTCGCATGCTGCCGGATGCCTCGCCGAGGAGCCCGCGGCGGAACGCCGACCGGTCGTCGTGGTTGCCCATGACCCAGATGATCTGCGCGCCGAGCCGCCCGGCCACGGGGTCGACGATGCGGCGGATCCGGTCGTAGGCGTCGGGCTCGCCGCGGTCGGCGAGGTCGCCGGTGAACACGATCGCCTCTGGACGCGCCCCGGATGCCTCGAACTCCTCGAACAGCGCGCGCAGGTGCTGCTCGCTCGCGACGCGGTCGTAGAGCCGGCCGCCGCCTGCGAGCAGGTGCGTGTCGCTGATGTGGAGGAGGAAGTGGTCCGGCCGGGGGTACTCGGCCGTACGGGTGTTCACGTTTCGTCCCATCGATCGGTGAGGACGCGCGTCGCTGGGCGTCGGGTTCACGCTAGCCGACCACGTGAATCTGAACGGTGAATGAATCCGGAATGTGAGGAAGCCGAACGCTCACCCGGCCCGTCGCCCGCGGGCGGGACTCCGTGCGGGCGCTGCCGCGCGCGTCGGCTCGACGGGTTATACTGCGACGTCGGGCCCGCACACGGGCCCGCTGACGCGAACGGAGGTGAGGGCGATGGCCGACGATAGTACCGGCGCCGCAACCCTCGCTGCGTCGCGTCTCCGCCCCCGTCACCGCTGAGCCCCGCTCGCCTCGACGGCCGGTTCCTCTTGCAGCGTCCTGCGGCGTCATCCGACTCTGCCTGCATGCATCCGCGCCGTATCCGGCGCCTGCGAGAACGGACCCCTCAATGTGCCCACTGGTCGACAACGGCGTGTACGTCGACGGACGTCGCGTGGAGACGCCGAAGAACCTCGACGACACCTACCGCCTCATGGACGATCATTCAGGCCTCGCCTGGATCGGCCTCTACCGGCCGAGCCCGCAGGAGGTCGCCTCGGTCGCCCGCGAGTTCGACCTGCATCCGCTCGCCGTCGAGGACGCCCTGACCGGTCACCAGCGCTCGAAGCTCGAGCGCTACGGCGACACGCTGTTCGCGGCGCTGCGACCCGCGCGGTACCGGGACGAGTCGGAGTCGGTGGAGTTCGGCGAGCTGCACCTCTTCGTCGGACCCGACTTCGTCGTCACCATCCGGCACGCCGAGTCGCCCGACCTCTCGTCGGTGCGCCGGCGGATGGAGTCGAGCCCCGAGCTGCTCGCGATGGGCCCCGAGGCCGTGCTCTACGCGATCCTCGATGAGGTCGTCGACGAGTACGAGCCGGTCGTCGCGGGCCTCGAGAACGACATCGACGAGATCGAGGACCAGCTCTTCGGCGTCAGCGACGACGACCAGCTCTCCCGTCGCATCTACGAGCTCTCGCGCGAGGTGATCAACTTCCAGCGGGCGGTGAAGCCGCTCGCAGGGATGCTCGAGTGGCTGCGGCGCGGGTCGGAGAAGTACCGCGTCGACGTGGAGCTGCAGCGGTCGCTGCGCGACGTGCTCGACCACGCCATTCGCATCAACGAGCGGGTGGACTCCTTCCGCGCCATCCTCGACAACGCGCTCACGGTGCATTCGGCGCTGGTGGCGCGACGCCAGACCGACACGAGCCTCGCCCAGAACGACGAGATCAAGAAGATCTCGTCGTGGGCGGCGATCCTCTTCGCGCCGACGCTGGTCGGCACGGTCTACGGCATGAACTTCGACGAGATGCCCGAGCTCCACTGGGCGTTCGGCTATCCGTTCGCGCTCGCCCTGATGGCGCTCATGGGCGCCGGGCTCTACGGCGTGTTCAAGTTCAAGCGGTGGCTCTGACCGGCCGCGTGGGCCGCTGCGCACGTCGTCGATGACGCGGTGGCCGCATGAGCCGGGGCTCCACGGCGGTCGGCGCGGTCAGGGCTTCGGCTTGTCGGGCTTGTTCGAGTGCCCCGGCGGGTCGGGTCGACCGCCGGGCTCCTCGGGGGTCGGCTCGGTGGTCGGCTCGGTGGTCGGATCGGCCGGGGCGTCGGTCGCGGGGACGTCCGCCTCCTCCTCGTCGGGGGACGGCGCCGGCGTCGTCGGCTTGAACGTCGGGGCCGGACCGGGACTCGGCAGGATCGGCGCGTAGGTGTTCGGCGACGCCGGGTCGGTCGACGTCGGTCGGGGCGTCTCGACGACCGTGGCCGCCTCGTCGTCGGGCTGCGGGGCGCTCGCGAACGAGATGAGTGCCACGGCCCCGCCGATCATCGCGATCGTGGCCACCGTCGCGGCCACGATCAGTACGTGCAGGCGGCGCTCGAACAGCCATTCCGCCGCGGATGCGACGCGCGGCTCGACGGATGCCACGACCGGCGCCGCGGCAGCGGCGACCTTCGCGCGCCATCCGTCGCCCGCCGGGGTGGGGCGCTTCGGGAGCCCGCGGTGGGGTCCGCGAGGTCGACGCATCGGCTCATCCGCCTGCTGTTCGTCTGACACGTCTCACCCCACCCTCGCACACGCGGCCGACACCCCGGTTCGAGGGTGACGGCACCATTCGAGGATAGGCGGAACCCGAGGATGACGCATGTTCGCGATCCCGCTTGACACGAGGTGATCAGCGCGGTGACGCCGTCCCACGATCGACCTCGCCGGCGCCGCGAGGCGCGTGCGGCGGACTGCTAGGCTCCGGTCCCACGCAATGCAGCATGACCGGGAGGCGACCGTGGACGAGGACGAACAGAAGTGGGCGGCGTGGAGTCGGCGGCCCGGGCTCGAGCAGGAATGGATCAGCCAGAACAATGTGATGTACGGCGGGCTCATCGGCATCGGCATCGTCATGGTGCAGCCGTTCCTCACTGCGAGCTCGCTCGATCTCTCCGCGTTGATCTGCGTCGTCGCGTTCTCCGTGGCCATTCCGCTCCTCGCGGGGCTGGTGCTGGTCACGCACCAGGAGGCCTTCGAGCGGCGCGCGTCGGGATCGAAGCTCGTGACCATCGCGCAGAGCGTCGCGGTGTTCTCCGCGTTCACCGGCATCGTCTCGGGATTCTGGCATGTCACGTGGATGGCCGGTGTCGGGGTGCTGGTGGCGAGTGTGCTCGCGGTCGCCGTGCATTCCGCCGGGTACACGAGGCTCATGTACGGAGGGACGCGCGACGCATCCGCCCCTGATGGATCGGGGGGGTCCGACGACACCGAAGCGTAGTCTCCGCGCTCAGTTCTTGTGGCGTGGCTTCCGGTAGGGCTTCTCGTCGGATGCCGCGGCAGGCTCCGCCTCGGCCTGTTGTCGGCGGCCGGGCCGCCGCGGTCGAGCCGCAGCTCGATGAGGCGGCCGGAGATGCGGGTGTCGTCGAGCCGCGCGAGCGTCTCACTCGAGCAGGTCGGCGGGCAGCTCGACGAGCGAGAACTCCGGCCGGATCTGGATCGCGCCGAAGTCGCCTCGGCTGAGGCCGCCCTCGTTGGCGAGCGCGCCGACGATCTGCCGCGGCTCGACCTTGTGTCGCTTGCCGACCGCGATCCGGTAGGTCGCCATCGCGGTGTCGCTCGGGCGCCGGCGCCGTTCGGGGCGGTCGCCGCGGTCCTCCCGGTCGCGCCGGTCGCCGCGTCCGTCGCGATCATCGCGATCCCGCGGTGCGCCGCGCTCCCGCTCCGCCCGCTTGGGACGCTCGGGCTCGGGCTCGAGGAGCAGCGGCGACTCGCCCTGCGCGACGATCGCGAGCGCCGCCGCGACGTCCACCTCGGGCACGTCGTGGTGCCGCATGTAGTGCGCGATGATGTCGCGGAACCCCTCGACCCGCTCGCCCTGCTCGAGCGCCGCGGTGATGCGGTCGTCGAAGCGGGCGAGCCGCGTGACGTTCACGTCGTCGACGCTCGGCAGACTGCATCTGCGTTGAGCGGCTGGCGCGTGGCCTTCTCGATCGCGTGCGAGGAGTCCGCGCTCGCGGGGCGTGACGAAGCTGATCGCGTCGCCGGTGCGTCCGGCGCGCCCGGTGCGTCCGATGCGGTGCACGTACGGCTCGCTGTCGGTCGGGATGTCGAAGTTCACCACGTGGCAGATGCGCTCGACGTCGAGGCCGCGCGCCGCGACATCCGTCGCCACCAGGATGTCGAGCTTGCCCGACTTCAGCTGGTTGACCGTGCGCTCGCGCTGCACCTGGGCGATGTCGCCGTTGATCGCGGCGGCCGAGTAGCCGCGGGCGCGCAGCTTCTCGGCGAGCTCCTCGGTGACGTTCTTGGTGCGGACGAAGACGATCATGCCCTCGAAGTTCTCGACCTCGAGGATGCGGGTGAGGGCGTCGACCTTCTGCGGGTACGAGACCACCAGGTAGCGCTGCGCGATGTTCGCCGACGTCTGCGTCTTGGTCTTGACCGTGATCTCTTCGGGGTCGTGCAGGTACTGCTTCGACATGCGGCGGATCGCGGCCGGCATGGTCGCCGAGAACAGGGCGACCTGCTTGTCGTCGGGGGTGTCCGCGAGGATCGTCTCGACGTCCTCGGCGAAGCCCATCTTCAGCATCTCGTCGGCCTCGTCGAGCACGAGGTACTTGAGCTCCGACAGGTCGAGCGTGCCCTTGTCGAGGTGGTCCATGATGCGGCCGGGCGTGCCGACGACGATGTGCACGCCGCGCCGCAGGGCCGAGAGCTGCACGCCGTAGCCCTGGCCGCCGTAGACGGGCAGGATGTGCACGCCGCGGAGGTGCGCGGCGTAGCGCTCGAACGCCTCGCAGACCTGCAGCGCGAGCTCGCGCGTGGGCGCGAGCACGAGCGCCTGCGGGCGTCTTCTGCGACACGTCGAGGCGGGCGAGGATCGGCAGCGCGAACGCCGCCGTCTTGCCCGTGCCGGTCTGGGCGAGGCCCACGACGTCGCGGCCCGCGAGGAGCGTCGGGATCGTCGCGGCCTGGATCGCCGACGGCGTCTCGTAGCCGACGTCGTCGAGCGCCTTGAGCACCGCGCCGTCGAGGCCGAGGTCGGAGAACGTCGTGGCGGGCTCCTCGGGAGCCTCCACCTCGACCGGAGCGTCGCCTGAAGTCACGCTTCAGGGTAGTCCGCCGGGCTGGGAGCCGTGGAAACATCACGTCGACCTCGTGGACGCGATGAGTCATCCAGGTGGGCGCGATCAGGAGGTGCGGCGCACTGCCTCGATGGCTGCGTCGTAGAGGTCGAAGAGGTCGGCGTCTCCACGGCGGCGCACCCATTCCTCTGTGGCGGCCTGCAGGCAGGTGATCGCCGTGGCCGCGATGGCTCGGGCCTCGAGCATCCGGTGGTCGGATTCGGGCAGTCGGGGCGCGATCAGGGGCGCGAGGAGTTCCTGCCAGCGCGCCTGCTTCTCGGCGTGCCCGGCCCGGAGCGAGTCGTTGCCGAACAGGAGCGACACGATCTCCAGCCGCCGTTCGAATGTCGCATCGATCTCCTGCAGGACCCCGAACGACGATCGCAGGGAGGCCCAGATGCTCTCGTCGTCGGGCCGTTCGGCGAGGCGCGCAGCGATCAGCTCCCCCTGTTCGGTGAGGCCGCCGAGCGCCAGATCCTCTTTGTTGCGGAAGTAGTTGAAGAGTGTTCGGCGAGAGATACCGGCCGCGGCTGCGACGTCCTCCACGGTCGTGTCGTCGTACCCCTTCTCGGCGAACAGATCCATGGCGGTCTGCGCGATGAGCGAGCGCATCACGGCGCGTGTCTGTTCGCGAAGCGGTACGGCTGAAGTTCTCATGCACTGATGGTACATCAATTCACTCGCTGCACTCACTTGCACTGCGTGCATATCTGTGCATACCATGTACACATGAGCAGAATCGACTACACCACCCAGACCACCATCGTCACGGGAGCGAGCTCGGGCCTCGGCGCGGAATTCGCCCGCCAGTTGGCTCGCCGAGGCTCCGATCTCGTCCTCGTCGCACGACGCGCAGGCCGTCTCGAAGCCCTCGCCGACGAGCTCACTCGCGCCAACGGCGTCACGGTGACCGTCATCGCTCGCGATCTCGGTCGGCCCGACGCCGGCCGCACCCTTCGTGCCGAGCTCGAAAGCCGTGGCATCCGCGCGACGAGTCTCGTCAACAACGCCGGCTTCGGCACCCACAACGAATTCGGCGACGAGGACCCCGAGCGACTCCAGAGCATGATCGCGCTGAATGTCAGCTCCGTCGTCGACCTGAGCCGCGCCTACTTCGAGCCGCTGAAGGCCGGCAATGGAGTGCTCATCAACGTCGCGAGCCTGCTCGGCCTCCAGCCGACCCCATATCTCAGCGTGTACGGGGCGACCAAGGCCTTCGTCCTCAACTTCACCGAGTCGCTGTGGGCGGAGGCGCGCGGATCCGAGCTCCGAGTCCTCGCCGTGAATCCGGGTGCGATGCAGACGGAGTTCTTCGACGCCGCCGGCAGTCAATCCGCCGACTACGGCGCTACCCGCGCGACGCCGCAACACGTCGTGCGAATCGCGCTCGAGACCCTCGACCGTCGATCCGCACCACCGTCGGTCGTGACAAACGGCCGACCGCTCGCCCTCGTCAGCAAGCTCCTGCCGCGCCGCATGGTCGCGCAGGTGATGGGCCGGATTTCGCGACCCGCAGCGCGCGTCTAGCGGCTCGCACGTTCACCCATGTCCACCCACACCATCAAGGAACAGACCATGACTCTCACGAGAGAAGCCACATCACAGATCACAGATGCGGAGCTCTTCGGCAACATCCTTGCCGCTCAGCGCGCCGCCTTTCTCCGCGACGGAGCGCCATCGCTCGCGAAACGGCAGCAGGATCTGAGCGCGTTCAAGTCCGCGTTGCTTGCCCGGCGGAACGCCATCGAAGAGGCGATCAACACCGACTTCGGCAATCGCTCGCGACATGAGACAGCGATGATGGAGATCGCCGGCGTTGTGCAGGGCATCGACTACCTGAAGCGCAACCTTCCCACGTTCATGCGCCCGACCCGTCGTCGCATCGCATGGCATCTGCGGTTCGGAAGCAATCACGTCGAGTATCAACCGCTTGGCGTCGTCGGCGTCATCTCGCCGTGGAACTACCCCGTCAACTTGTCGCTGTTGCCGGTGGTCACCGCAATCGCCGCTGGCAACCGAGTGATGCTCAAGCCATCCAAGTTCGCGCCGCGAACGAATGCAGTGCTCGCGGCGATGGTGAGTGAGACATTCCCAGCAGAACAGGTGACCGTCGTCAGCGGTGACGGTTCGGCATTCTCCGCACTGCCGTTCGATCATCTCGTCTTCACGGGAAGTACCGCGGTCGGGAAATCCGTCATGAAGGCGGCGAGCGAGCATCTCGTGCCGGTCACGCTGGAGCTCGGTGGCAAGTCGCCGTCGATCGTTGCGAAGGGTCACGTGCACGACCGGGCGGTCTCCAACATCGTCTTCGGCAAACTGCTCAGCGGCGGGCAGACCTGCATCGCCCCCGACTACGCCCTGGTACACGAATCCGAGGTCGATACCTTCATCAGGAGCTACGACAGGCTGGTCAGGACCGCCTACCCCGATGGCCCGACGAGCATCGACTACACGTCCATCGTCAATGACCAGCAGTATGCAGAGCTGAACGGGCTGATCGACGATGCTCGCGCCCATGGAGCACGGATCATCGAAGTCGGCAACAGGCCCGGCGACGCGTCCCGCCGCCCCCACACACTTGCGCCGACCGTCGTGCTCGGCGTCACGCACGAGATGCGCATCGCCCACGAGGAGATCTTCGGCCCGATCCTGCCGATCTTCCCGTATCGAGACATCGATGACGCGATCGACTTCGTGAACGCACGGCCGAGACCACTGGCGCTCTACTACTTCGGAAGAGATGATGCCGACCGGCGCAAGGTCCTGAATCGTACGACGTCGGGCAATGTCACCATCAATGGAACGATCATGCACGTCGGGCAGGACGACCTTCCGTTCGGCGGCGTCGGAGCAAGCGGCATGGGCAAGTACCACGGCGTCGAAGGCTTCCGGACGCTGAGCCACCCCAAGGGCATCTTCGTGCAGGGTCGCTGGAACAGCACAAACCTCCTGCACGCCCCATTCGGTCGGCGCGCCGATGCGATCCTCAACGTCTTTCTTCGATGAGCGCGTCCGATACGAGGCGTGCGTCGGCTTCCGCCGACGCCCCATCACCACGACCAACACAGAATGGAGCGAGAGCTCATGTCGACCGACACCACACCAACTACAACCGTGATGCGCGGCTCGTGCGTCTGCGGCGCGAATACGTTCGAACTGAGCGTAGTGCCGACGCAGCGGTTCTATTGCCACTGCCTGTACTGCCAGGAGTTCATGGGCAAGCCGTCCACCGACGTCACCATGGTGCGCGCGGCACACGTTACGGTCCACGCGGATCACGCGACGTCCAAGCGACCCCGCCTCTTGCCCCCGGGATTCGCACACGGGCGAGGCTCGCGGTTCGGGCACCCCGACAAAGGACGCTTCGCGAAGTGCGCAGATCTCGACCGTGCACGGTGCAATGAGTGCGGCCAGCCGTTCATCGAATCGATCGGATCCGGCCCCACGAAGACGTACTTCATCCCCAGCGGCAACTTCGAGCGCCAAGACGAGCTGCCGCCCGTGCAGCGGCACATCTACTACCGACTCCGCGAGGCGGACGCCACGGATGACCTTCCGAAGCACCACTACTTCGCGAGCAGTCAGTCGGCGATCGGCGGAATGATCCTCCGGATGGTCCGGCGAGGCTAGCTCGTGTAGGTAGCCGCTCCTCAGCGGGCCCAGGACGTGTGGTCCCGGGCCCGCTGCGGCGGTATCCGCGAATCAGAAGTCGAAGTCGCCGATGTTCTCCGCGTCGAAGACGAACGGGTCGCCGAGCAGCACCGTGGCGTCGGCGCCGACCTCGTACGTCGCCGAGCTTGCCGGCCTCGAACGTGTCGCCCTCTTCGCCGGTGATCTCGCCCTCGATCAGCGCCTTCGTCGCGTACGCGGCGAGGTAGCCGAGGTCGGCCGGGTTCCACAGCGCGAACGGCGGTGACGGTGCCGTCCTCGACGTACTCGCGCATCTGGTTCGGCGTGCCGAGGCCGGTCAGCGCGACCTTGCCCTTGTACTCCGAGGTCGAGAGGTAGCGCGCCGCGGCCGCGATGCCGACCGTCGTGGGCGAGATGATGCCCTTCAGCTCGGGGTACGTCTGCAGCAGCGCGGCGGTCTTGTCGAACGACGTCTGGTCGTCGTCGTCGCCGTAGACCGTCTCGACGAGCTCGATGTTCGGGTGGTTCGCCGCCAGGTCCTCCTCCATCATCTCGATCCAGGCGTTCTGGTTCGTCGCGTTCGCGGATGCCGAGAGGATCGCGATCTGGCCGGCGTCGCCGATCTGCTCGGCGATGAGGTCGACCTGCACCTTCGCGATGCCCTCTGCGGTGGCCTGGTTGATGAACAGGTCGCGGCACTCGGGGTTGGTGTCGGAGTCGAAGGTGACGACCTTCACGCCGGCGTCCCGCGCCTCGTTGAGCGCGTCGCAGATCGCCTCGGGGTCGTTCGCCGAGACGACCAGCCCGCCGACGCCCTGCTGGGCGGCGGTCTGGATGAAGCTGCACCTGCGAGGTGGGGCTCGCCTCGGACGGGCCGACCTCGGCGTACGTGCCGCCGAACTCCTCGATGGCCTCCTCGCCGCCGGCGTTGGACGTGTCGAAGTACGGGTTGCCGAGGTTCTTCGGCAGGAACGTGATGGCGAGGTTGGCGTCGCCGTCTCCCGCCGTCGGTCGCGCTCGCCGCCGCCGGTGGCGAGCAACCGGTGAGAGCGAGCGCGGCGCCCACGGCGAGCGCTGTGATGCCGACGCCCAAGGGGCGGCGCTTTCGATCATGACTGAACATCATTGTTTCCTTTCATGGTGCCGGTGACCGGACTGTGATGGCAGGCGGGCGGATCAGGGCGAGTCGGCTGACGTCGCGCTGCGCCCCTTTCTCTTCCCGATCGCCGAGATCCGCCTCCGGCGGACCCAGGCGAGGAGGCTGGCGGACACCACCGAGAGCACGAGCAGCACCCCGGTGATGACGTTGATGATGTCGCGACGTGACGCCGGCGAGGCGCAGTGCGCTGCCGAGCGTGCCGATGAGCAGCACGCCGGCGATGACGCCGTGCAGCGCCCCGCGACCGCCGAAGATCGACACTCCACCGAGGAGCACGGCCGCGATGACCGGAGAGCTCCATGCCGATCGCGTTGTCGCCGCGCGCGTTGCTGTAGAGCAGGGTGAAGTAGACCCCGGCGAAGCCCGACACCGTGCCGCTCATGAGGAAGAGCAGGAACTTCGTGCGCCCGACGTCGATGCCCGAGAACGCGGCCGCCTCCTTGTTGAGCCCGATCGCGTAGAGCGAGCGCCCGAACGGCGTGAAGTGCAGCAGCACGGCGAAGGCGATCGCGAGCACGACGAACGGGATCATGATGCCCGGGATCGGCGTGCCGGGGATGTTCGTCCTTGGCGAGGTCGGTCCAGAACTCGGGGAACTCGGTGATCGCGGTCGTGCCGAGCAGGCCCGACGGCGATGCCGCGGAACAGCGCGAGCGTGCCGATCGTGACGGCGAGCGAGGGCAGTCCGACGACGGTGATGAGGAACCCGTTGATGGTGCCGGCGACCGCGCCGACGAGGATCGCCGTGCCCGCGGCGGCGGGGAACGGCCATCCGGCCTCGGTCAGGATGCCGGTCATCACGCTCGGTGAGTCCCGACGATGCTCGCCACCGAGAGGTCGATCTCCTCCGTGATGATGATGAGCGTCATCGGCAGCGCGATCAGCAGGATCGGCGCGACGTCGCGCAGCAGGTAGGTGACCGTCAGCGGGCTGTCGAAGTTCGGAACGACGGCGAGCGCGACCGCGATGACGATCACGAGCAGCGCGATCACCGCCGTCTCGCGGGTGAGGAGCATCCGCCGCCATGCGGGCTGTGCGTGCGTGCGGTAGGTGCGCGGGGTGCGGGTCTCGGATGCCGTGGCGGTCATCGTGTCCTCCTCCCGTTGCTTCAAGGAGCTTTCGATGATTGTCGGAGCGCGAGCACGCGGTCGAGCACGATCGCGCCGATGATCAGCGACGCCGACGACGGCTCGCTGCCAGAAGTCGTCGATGCCGAGGATCGGGAGCGCACGGTTGATGGTGAGCAGCAGGTAGGCGCCGATCGCGGCACCCCAGACCGTGCCGACGCCGCCCGAGATGGCGACGCCGCCGATGACGGCCGCGCCGATCGCCTGGAGCTCCAAGCCGATCCCGGCGCCCGAGCTGACGGTGCCGTAGCGCGCCGCGTACAGCACGCCCGGCGAGGCCCGACAGCGCGCCGCTCACGACGAACGCCGCGAGGATCCGGCGGGTCACGCGAAGGCCGTAGAGGTGCGCCGCAGCGGGGTCGGAGCCGATCGCGTAGAGCTCGCGGCCGCTGCGCAGGTTGCGCAGGCACCCACGCCGCGACCACGAGCACGACCACGGCGATGATCGTGAGGAACGGGATGCCGAGCAGCGCGCCGGTGCCGAGCGCCGCGGAAGTCCGCGGCAGGTCGGAGGCGTTGATGCGGTCGCCGCCCGCCCACGCGACGTTGATGCCGCGGTAGATGTAGAGCGTGCCGAGCGTGATCACGAGCGCGGGCACCTTCGCGAACGCGACGAGCGCGCCGTTGATCAGCCCGAGGAGGGCGCCGAAGCCGAGCCCCGCGAGGAAGACGCACGATCGAGCGGGATGCCGGGCACGTCGATGAACAGGCGGCCGGTGAGGTAGGCGGTGAGGCCGAGGATCGAGCCGACCGACAGGTCGACGTTGCGCGTGATGATGACGATCGCCTGACCCGACGGCGACGAGCATGCAGCAGCGACGGCGTGAGCAGCAGGTCGCGGAATCCGTCGCTCGAGAAGAGGAAGGTCGGGATTGCGGATCGTCGCCACCAGGATCACGAGGAGGAGGGCGATCAGGATGCCGGTCTCGCGCGCCTTGAACGACGCGGCCGGTCGGCGCCGGGCGACCGGGTTGGCGCTGGGGGGTGCGACGGTCGTGGTCACAGCGCGCCCTCCTTCTCGCGCGGTGGCGGCGAACATCACGGCCTCGGGCGTCGCGTCCGCTCGGGGGAACTCCCCGGTCAGGCGGCCCTCGCGCATGACGAGCACGCGATCGGCCATGCCGAGCACCTCGGGCAGTTCGGACGAGATCATGAGGATGGCGATTCCCTGCTGTGCGAGTTCGGAGAGCAGGCGGTGCACCTCGGCCTTCGTGCCGACGTCGATGCCGCGGGTCGGCTCGTCGACGATGAGCACCTTCGGCTCGGTCGCGAGCCACTTGCCGAGCACGACCTTCTGCTGGTTGCCGCCGCTCAGCGTGCCGGTCTCGGCGTCGAGCGCCGCGGTCTTGACCTCGAGGCGGCTCGCCCAGAGCGCGGCCGCACGCGTTCTCGGCGGCGCTCCAGAGCAGCCCCGCCTTCGCGAGCGACGAGCGGATGGCGAGGGTGACGTTGCGCGTGACGCTCTCGTCGAGCACGAGCCCCTGCTTGCGGCGGTCCTCGGGAACCAGCGCGAGCCCGCGCGCCATCGAGACCCGCGGATTGCCCTTCGGGAGCTGGCGACCGTCGAGGTGCACCGACCCGGCCTCGTAGGGGTCGACGCCGAAGATCGCGCGCGCGACCTCGCTGCGACCCGCGCCCACGAGCCCGGCCAGGCCGACGATCTCGCCGGCATCGCACGGTGAAGCTGATGTCGTGGAAGACGCCGGCGCGCGTGAGCCCGTCGACGACGAGCACGTCGTCGCCGATCTCGGCGGGCAGCTTCGGGAACAGTTCGGCGACATCCCGGCCCACCATCTGCCGCACGAGCTCGTCGACGGTCGTCTCGGCGATCGGGGTGGTCGCGATGTAGCTGCCGTCGCGCATGACGGTGACGATGTCGCAGAGCGCGAAGACCTCGTCGAAGCGGTGCGAGATGAACAGGAGCGCGCGGCCCTCGTCGCGGAGGCTGCGAGCGACGGCGAAGAGCCGCTCGACCTCGACGCCGCTCAAGGCGGCCGTCGGCTCGTCCATGATGAGCACCCTGGCGTCGAGCGAGATGGCCTTCGCGATCTCGATGATCTGCTGGTCGGCGATCGAGAGGCCCTCGGTGACGCGGTCGGGATCGATCGAGACGCCGAGCCGGGCGAAGATCTCGCTGCGCCTCCGATCGCATCGCGCGGCGATCGATGCGACCGAAGCGGTTCGTGGGCTGCCGGCCCATGAAGATGTTCTCGGTCACCGAGAGATCGGGGAAGAGCGTCGGCTCCTGGTAGATGACGGCGATGCCCGGCCGCCTTCGATTGCGCGGTGGTGTGGAAGTCGACGGGCTCGCCGGCCAGCCGGAACTCGCCGGCGTCGCGGCGGTAGAGGCCGGCGATGATCTTGACGAGCGTCGACTTGCCGGCGCCGTTCTCGCCGATCAGGGCGTGGATGGAGCCCTCATCGAGGGTGATGGTGCCCGAGCGGAGCGCCACGACGGCGCCGAACGACTTGACCACCCGCGACAGTTCGAGCGCGTGCGGCGCGGGGGTCGGTCCGTCGATGTCCACGGGCACGTCCTCCTCCTTGAGGTGATCAGGCCTGAATCGATGAATCAGATCTGAATCGATTCATGTACGATTCAGGCATACTCTATGGAGGACGGGAGCAGCGGTCAAGTCATCCGCGAACCGCACCTCCCGGTGCACTGTCGACGATGAAGGAGCACGGATGGCAGCGGCGAGCATCCGCGATGTCGCGCAGCACGCGGGCGTCTCCGTGGGTACCGTCTCGAACGTCCTGAATCGCCCCGGCGAGGTGTCCTCCGAATCCATCACCCGCGTCCATCGGGCGATCGAGGAACTCGGGTACGTGCGCAACGACGCCGCGCGCAAGCTCCGGGGCGGCGTCAGCACGACGGTGGGGTTCGTCGTGCTCGACGGGCAGAACCCGTTCTTCGGCGACGTCGTGCGCGGCGCGGAGGACGAGGCCTCGCGCCACGGCATCGCGGTGCTGTACGGCAACACCGACGAGGACGTCGCGCGCGAGCGGATGTACCTCGACCTGTTCGAGGAGCAGCAGGTGCGCGGCGTGCTCATCTCGCCGTACGGCGACATCAATCCCGCGCCTCGAACGCCTGCGCGCCCGCGGCATCCACGCGGTGCTCGTCGACCGGTTCAGCGGCGACGGCCGGTTCAGTTCGGTGTCGGTCGACAGCGTCGTCGGCGGCCGGATGGCGGTGGAGCACCTCATCGAGACCGGCCGGCGGCGCATCGCGTTCGTCGGCGGCCCGTTCGAGATCCGGCAGGTCACCGATCGGCTCGCCGGTGCGCGGGTGGCCGTCGAGAACAGCAGCTGCGCCCGTCGACATCGAGGTGATCGCCACGGGCGCCCTGACCGTCGCCGAGGGCGCGGCGGCGGGTGCGCGCATCCTGCAGCGACCGCGACGCGACTGGCCCGACGCCCTCTTCGCGGCGAACGACCTGCTCGCGCTCGGCCTGCTGCAGGGGCTCATCGTCGACGGCCGCATGCTCGTGCCCGACGACATCGCGATCATCGGCTTCGACGACATCGCCTTCGCCGCCGCGGCCGCCGTGCCGCTCTCGTCGATGCGCCAGCCGAGCGGCATGATCGGACGCACGGCGCTGCGCGTGCTGCTGGAGGAGACCTCCGACCCCGACCTGCATCCCGCGTCAGACGGTGTTCCTGCCCGAGCTCATCGTGCGGGCCAGCACCGCCCCGCCTCGTCGCCCGTAGCGCACGCCCGTCGGGCGTCCTCGGGCCGACGGCTCCCGGCCGAGGGTCGCCCAGTGTGCGGCATCCGCTCGTCGGTCGCAAGGGGTTGCGGTCCGGCCCGGATCTCGGAAGGGTGGTGACTTCGTGATCGCAGAGGAGGAGGAGCACATGCTCACACTGACCGACACCGCCAGCACCGTCGTGAAGGACATCGTCTCGCGAAGCGGCGGCCCCGACGGCACCGGCCTCCGCATCGACGTCGAGGGATCGGATGCCACGGAATTCAGCGTGGCGATCGTGCCGACGCCCGAGGAACGCGACGCCGTGGTCGAGCAGGCCGGCGCCCACGTCTACCTCGGTGAGGATGCCGCCGCGGCCCTCGACGACAAGCTGCTCGACGCCCGGGTCTCGGAGGACGGACGCGTCGCGTTCGAGATCCTGTCGCAGCCGGCCTGACCGGATGCCGGCACGGCGCCCTCGCTCGACCCTCCGGGTCGCGGGGGCGCCCGCCGTCGGCGGTCACGCCGCCACACTCACGCCGTCACGCCGTGGCGGGCGCCTTCGACGACAGGATCCGCCCGAAGAACGCCGCGAGCTCGTCCGTCGCCGTCAGCGGCAGGACGTTCGCGACGTACTGGTCGGGGCGCACGACGACGACGGCCCCGCCTCGGTCGATCCCCCGCGCCTCGAAGATGTCCTCTTCGGGAAGGGTGGCGTACACCTTCTCGAGGTCGACGAGCTCGAAGGGTCCCACCCGGGGCAGGAATGCCTTCGGGACGGCGCCGATGTCGACGGCGGTGTGGTCCTGCTGGTAGATCACCTTCACGTCGAACCACGCATCAGCATCGGCGCCGACTGGCGTGGCGGAGACCACGGGCGAGTCCGGGTCGTTCGCGATCCACTCGGCGAAGTCCGCAAGTGCGGATGCCTCGCCGGCACGTGCTGCGTCGGCGAACACGTAGATCCGCCACCGGCCGTCGGCCGTCGCGAGGTGGCCCAGGTGCACCGGGTTGCCGTCGCACACCCGCGAGACCCGTGCCGACTTGAACCGCTTGCCGATCGGGAAGCCGTCGGCGAGCGCTTGATGCGACGCCTCGGCGACGATGAGCGACGGCGCGTACTGGGTCATGAAGCCGGCGGGGAACTCGAAGGTCCGGGCATAGAACTCCTCGAGCTCCGACGGGGAGGCGAACTCCTCGGGCTTCTTCGCCATCATCGCCGACCACTGCTTGTCGAAGTCGATGAGGTTCTGTCGCGACGACCTGCCGCTCGGCCGAGTACGTGGCGAGCAGGCTCTCGGGGGCGCGCCCCTCGAGCACGTGGCCGAGCTTCCAGCCGATGTTCCAGCCGTCCTGGATCGACACGTTCATGCCCTGGCCCGCCTTGGCGCTGTGGGTGTGGCAGGCGTCGCCGGCGATGAACACGCGCGGCGTGCGCGAGCCCGCGGCATCCGTCGGGCACGTCGTCGAATCGGTCGGTGAGGCGGTGGCCCACCTCGTAGACGCTGTGCCAGGCGACGTTCTTCACGTCGAGCGTGTACGGGTGCAGGATCTCGTTCGCCTTGGCGATGATCTGCTCGATGGTGGTCTGGCGCACGTGGTGGTGGTCGTCGGGGGCGACCTCGCCGAGGTCGACGTACATGCGGAACAGGTAGCCGCCCTCGCGCGGGATGAGCAGGATGGAGCCCGCCTCCGACTGGATCGAGCACTTGGTGCGGATGTCGGGGAAGTCGGTGACCGCGAGCACGTCCATGACGCCCCATGCGTGGTTCGCCTGGTCGCCGGCCATGTGGCAGCCGATCGACGCGCGGACCTTGCTGCGCGCGCCATCCGCCCCCATCACGTACTTCGCACGCACGGTGCGCTGCTGTCCCTCGCGCTCGCCCGCGGTGTGCAGGAGCGTGACCGTCACGGGGTACTCGCCGTCGTCGGCGATCTCGAGGCCCTGGAACTCGTAGCCGTAGTCGGGCTTCGTGCGCGTCGGGGAGTTCGCTGCGAACTCGGCGAAGTAGTCGAGCACGCGCGCCTGGTTGACGAGGAGGTGCGGGAACTCGCTGACGCCGCTCGGATCGTCGGGGGTGCGCCTCGCTCGGACGATGCGCGACGGATCGGCGGGATCGGGCTTCCAGAACACCATCTCGGTCTGCCAGTACGCCTCGGCGACGATGCGCTCGGCGAACCCGAACGCCTGGAAGGTCTCGACGCTGCGGGCCTGGATGCCGTCGGCCTGGCCGATCTCGAGCCGCCCGGGGCGGCGGTCGATGATCCGGGTCGTGACGTTCGGGAACCGCGACAGCTGCGCGGCGGCGACCATGCCCGCCGGCCCCGCGCCGACGATGAGCACGTCGACCTCGTCGGGAAGCTCCTCTGGGCGGTCGATGCCGACACCGGCGGCCGGGAGCACCCGGGGGTCGCCGGAGACGTATCCGTGGTGGTGGAACTGCACGAGCTCTCCTCACATCGTCGTGTGGCGATCGCTGCGTGTTCGATTATCGAATTGAACATTCACATATCGCGCATGGAGATACTAAGCCCAGGGCCAGCGGGGAGCAAACCGCCCCCGACGTAGCGGTCTGGAGGTTAAATGACAGAGAGCGCGGGAGTAGCCGGACCTGTTCGCTTCCGAGCTCCGTGCCGCATTCAGCCCACTGCGTCGATCGGCGGGCACGACGAAGGAGGTCGCCATGAACAGCACCGTCGAAACCGACATCGAGATCCGCCCCTTCCGCATCGATATTCCCGATGAGGCGCTGGCGGAGCTCCGTCGACGCATCGCGGCCACGCAGTGGCCGGAGAAGGAGACGGTCGCAGATCCATCGCAAGGCGTGCAGCTCGCGACGATGCAGAAACTCGCACGCTATTGGGAGACGGAGTACGACTGGCGCAATGTCGAGGCGACTCTGAACGCCCTGCCGCAGTTCATCACCGAGATCGATGGGCTCGACATCCACTTCATTCACGTTCGTTCGCGACATGACGACGCGTTGCCGCTCATCATCAACCACGGATGGCCCGGCTCGATCATCGAGCAGCTGAAGCTCATCGATCGGCTGATCGACCCCACGGCACATGGCGGGAGCGCATCGGACGCCTTCCACGTGGTGATTCCGTCGATGCCGGGCTACGGGTTCTCCGGCAAACCGACGAGCGCGGGCTGGGGCCCGGAGCGCATGGGCCGGGCCTGGGCGGAACTGATGCAGCGCCTCGGCTACACCCGCTACGTCGCCCAGGGCGGCGACTGGGGTGCGTTCGTCGTCGACCAGATGGGCCTGCAGGCACCAGCGGGGTTGCTCGCCATCCACACGAACATGCCGGCCACCGTCCCCGAGGATGTCAACAACGCTGCCTTGGCTGGCGACCCGCCGCCGGCTGGGCTCTCGGCTGAGGAACGGCGTGCATATGAGCAGCTGATCAGAACCTTCAAGCAGGTTCAGTACGCCGTGATGATGGCGGCACGTCCGCAAACCTTGTACGGCATCGCGGATTCACCTGTCGGCCTGGCCGCCTGGCTTCTCGACCACAATGACGCCGACGGCCAGCCGGCCGCGGCGGTCGCCTCCGCGCTCGACCGGACCACGAGCTCGACCGGCGAACTGACGCGTGACGAGATCCTCGACAACATCACGCTCTACTGGCTGACGAACACGGGGGTCTCTGCGTCCCGCCTGTACTGGGAGTACAAGGGTGGCTTCTTCAACGCGAAGGGCGTCTCCATCGCGACCGCAATGACCGTCTTTCCGGGCGAGCAGTACCAAGCGCCGCGGAGCTGGGCCGAGACGGCGTATCCCAACCTCATCTACTACAACCAGGTCGACAAGGGTGGTCACTTCGCCGCCTGGGAGCAGCCGCAGCTGTTCTCCGAGGAGCTCCGAGCCGCGTTCAGGTCGCTTCGCTAACTGCAACGGCCCGGATGGTTTCTTGACCTACGGCAGTGGTTACGCGTCACTCGCGAGGGCGGGCGAGGATGCCCCCGATGTACCCGAGCACGGCGCCGAGCCAGATGATCGGAAGCCCGAAGTCGAAAGTGCCACCCCCCAAGCCCGCGATCCCGAGGGCGACGAGGAAGCCGACGGTGAGCAGGACTACCAGGAGGGCCGACTTCCGGGTGAGTCCACCGGCCCTGCCGGCCATGCCGAACAACATGGCGACGGCGAGCGCCGCCAGGAGGATCCGCAAGGGCGCTTCCGCAAGGACGACCGCGGTCGTGAACATGTCCGCTCCGGACTGCCACGTGGCAGCATCGAAGATCAATCCGACGCGGGAGAGGTCAACGTCGACCTCCGCGAACCATTGAAGGAACAGCGCTCCGACCGCAACGAGGACTGCACCGATGAACACGAGCCATCTGCTCGTGGGACGCCGACGGTCCGGCCCGGTCTGGGAGAGCTCGGCGCTCGTGGTGAGGCTCTGTGTCCCATCGGATGCCACGATCTCGAGGCTGCGCACGCCGACCTGGCCTGCCCGGGGGTGTGGGCTCGACACCGACATCCGGGTGTGACCGACTGCCCCGGGAGCGACGGCGATCTCGGGCGGCGCGAACGTCGCGCGCACGAGCCCGTCGTCGGACCGCCCCGAGAACGCCACGTTCAGCGGTTCGCCGCCACGGCGGTTGTCGACCTCGATGCTGAAGTCCCCGTCGCGATGCGTGCCGAGGTCGAGCTTCTGTGGGGTGGCATGGAGCTCCGCGGTGGCGATCGCGGAGGCAGAGGAGCTGATCTCGAGCGTGGCGGAGGCCTCGGCATCCGTCGTCCCGTCCGACGCCACGACGGTGAACGGATGCGTCGCGCTCGTGCCGCGCGGCGGTGGGTTCGCGCGCAGCCGCCCATGCGCACGGGTGACGTGACCCGCCACGGCGACGAACCTCGCGGGCACGAAGGCGAACGCGAGCCGCTGTTCGGGATCGTTGCCGGCGAGCGACACGGTGACGCCGGAGTGTCCGCCCTTGTTGTCGACCAGCACCTCGAAGTCGGCCTCGTGCGCGTCGACGAGGTGGATGCTGCTGGGCTGGACCTGCACCTTGAGCGGCGCGTCCACTGGGGCCGCCGCGGTGCTCTGCACGAGGGTCACCGTCGCGACCACCGGCCCCTCGTCGTTCGTCGCCGACACGGTGAGCTGGCGGTTCAGTTGCTGACCCGGTGCCGGTTGCGGCGCCGTGAAGGTGACTGCCGCCTCGACCATCGAGCCCGGCCGGGCACCTCGACGACCTCGGGCGCGAAGGCGAACCGCACCACGCCCTCGGAGTCACTCCCGGACATGCCGACCGTCTGCGGGTAGTTCGCCCCGCGGTTGTCCAGCCTGACCGAGAACGAGCCAGACGCCGCGTCCTCGAGGCGGATGAGGGTCGGCCGCGCCTCGAGGGTGAGGCGCGGCCCCTGCGGTGGCACGATCACGACGACGCGCACCGCGGTGCTCCGCTTCTCGTCCTCCACGGAACGAACGACGATGGTCTGCGCGACCCGCTGCGCGACCACCATGACCCCCTGCTGCATCGCAATGGAGATCGTGACGCCGCGCTCCTCCCCTGGCATGAGATGGACGTCGGGATGCACGAGTTCGAGCCACGACGGAGGGTCGACGGCCTCGAAGACGTACCCGTCGACGATATTCGTCGGGTTCTCGATCGTGAACTCGACTTCTGCCGCGGCATCCGGAGTCACGACCACCTCGGGCGTCGCAACCGTCACATCAGGCGAATCATGGCGCCGGGGCGGCTCTTCGCCAGGCGAAGGATGCGAGGCGCCGGTCGCGGCCGGAGCGGCGGGAGCTGCAGCGCCCGCAGGCCCAGAGTCGCCCGGCAACGTCACGTTCGGTTCGCTGACGGCGCCGGAGCCGGCCACCGTCCAGACGTCCGACGTGGCGGCGGGTGCAGCCGCCGCATCCGTCGCAGCAGGATCCACGCGGGCGGGCTCGGCGGGAACGGTATCCACCACACGCGGAATCGTGCCGGTGAGCGCCTCGCCATCGAGCGTCGAGCGCCCGACATCCCAGCCGAGGTACGAGTCGCAGACCACGCAGAACCTGGCATTGGCGTCGTTCTTGGCGCCGCACACCTCGCAGATGCGTTCCGCCATCCCGTCCCTCCGGCCGCGAGGTCGCGACACCGCGAGACCCCCGGTAGTGCCGATAGTACGGAGGCTCGCAGGCACTCGGCCAGCCTTGTGCCTCAACGGGCACGGATCGATGCCTCCACGACGACGAGACCATGGAGACGCCTCGCATCACGGGTCCGGCGTACGTACACCGCTTCAGTTGGTCGGTCGCGCGATGACCAAGACGAAGCACGGATCGCATCAGTTGTTGCATCCCGTGGCCACGGACCTTTCTGTCGCTTGTACTTTGGTGCTGTGATGAGCGCACCAGGTGGTCGGCGGAACTTCTTCGCTGCGGCAACCGAGAGCGTGAGTTTCGGGGTCGCGAATCACCTGACCGCCGCAGCAGTGGTGCTCCCCTTCATCTGCGTCGCATTCGGGGGGAGTGCCTTCGCAGCTGCACTGATCTTTCCCATCTACATCGCTGCCAACCTGCTCGGGGCAGTCGTGGCGCCTCGCGTGTTGGGTTTGCGTTCGGTTTCGAGGTCACTGGCGCTGATTCTGGCCTTGATCGCGATCGTGTTCGCGATCACCGGGGTCGGGATCTTGGTAGTGAGCCCCGAGTGGCTGAACGCACTCTTGATTGTCGCCGCTGTCGTGGGCCTGCTGTCGGGTATCGCATCCATCGCTGTGGTGGAGGTGATGTCTTCTTCGCTTGCATCGTCGGAGAAGGCGGCTCTCGGCGTCGTGCAGAGCACCGGTGGCGCGGTACTGACGCTGGCGATCACGGTGGTCCTGGGGGTGTTCTTCCTGGATCCCAACGGCAGGGACGCCCACATCGCTCTCCTCTGGATCGGAATCACCGCGATGATCGTCGCGGCGCTCTCCCTGCTTCGCATTCGCCCGACCGCATCCGGTCCGGCAGTCACGAACAAGCCGGTCGGCATTCTCACCGCGTTGCGGTCTCGACCCGATCGGAAGCACCCCTGGGTTCGGGAGTTTCTGATCACCCAGGTGCTGTTCCTCTCCATCGCCCTGGGAACGAGCTTCTACAGTGTCCACGGCGCCACCCTGCATGGGCAGAAGTCCGAGGCCCTTCACTACATCGTCGCGGTCACAGCGATTGGGAGCCTGCTGTTCACCGCGCTGTGGACGTTGAGTCGGCACAAGGCGACGATTCGCGGATTGTTGCTGACGGCCGCGGCCCTCGGTGTCTGCGCAGCAGTTGCAGCGCTCATTGCGGACTACGGCGGTGCTCAAGCGCTGCCGATTCTGAGCGGCGTCGTCATCGTCTTCGCAGCGGCTGGTGGGGCGGCGACTTCGAGCACGCGGTCGACGTGGATGTATCACAACCTCGGACAGGAGGCCGACACCGAGGTGATCATCTTCTGTCAGGTCGTGCTGGGCGTCACCGCTACCGGCGTCGGACTCGTCTTCAGCATGCTCGCTCGCCTCGACGCAGTGGCGCCGGCATGGCTCATGCTCGTCTTGTCCGGCTATGCACTCATCCATGCGCGACGAGGACCCCGCGTCCGCATCGCGGAGCTCCACCCCGACCATCTCCACAGCAATCATGGGCGTCACTTCGGTGGATTCCACTGGTGACTGAGCCCCATCCACCCGCACACAACAGAAGCCCATCCCGTAGGAAGGGCTTCACACGAGACTCTGCTGTTGTAGCGAGGGCGGGACTCGAACCCGCGACACCACGGAGTAGTTAGCCTGCTGCGCGCATCAACGATGCGGGCCTGATACTTCGAACGATCTCGGGCCGACCAGGAATTCCTTGTCTGAATTCTTGCTGTCGCTCTCCATTCCGGGTGTGCCAATCGGGCAGCGACCTGGTCGTATGCGCGTTTGGCACTCGCAAACCCTTCCATTACCCGGCCCTGAGCGTCTGTTGCAACTGCTCAGCCGCAAGGCGGCGCTTCGGATGGGTCTCATGCCCACCCGAAGCGCCGCCATCGGCAGCGCCGCGGTCAGTGCCTACTGGTTGGGCTTGGGCCCCTTGCCTCCGCCGGTCGAGCCACCGGCCGGCTGGCGCGTCGACTTGCCCGTCAACACAACCTCGATCGGACCATCCGGCAGATTGCTCTCCAGGACCATCGTTGCAAGGGAGACCGTGTTCACCCGGGCCGGTGCGAACCTGATCCGGAGCTCACAGGTCTGGTCGGGCCCCAGAGCCGCACCCGCACAGGTGTTCCCCGTGAAGATGAAGTCATCCGCCGAGGCACCGTCGGTGTCGACCACACGCAGGGCTCCGAGGCGCAACCGTTGGGCACCGGTGTTGGTGATCGTCACGACCTGAGCAGGACCGATGGTGCCCGCCCGCTGTGCGGGGAACACCGGCGCATCGGACACCTCGACCGTGAGGCCGACCCGACCGGCGAGCGTCATCAGGTCGGTGCGTGCCTTACGCTTCTGCAGGTCGCCGTCATCCTTGTTGTCGGTGCCGCTGCCGACATACAGCTCGGCGTAGCCCTGGTCCATGATCAACCGGATCTGCTGCCCTTCGGCGAGACGATCGGGCAGCGCACCGATCCCCTCCCACGCAGGGCGACTGTCGGAGAACCGCTCTTCGTCGACGGGCAACTCGGTGGTCAGCTTGAGGGGCGAGTCAGCGGCGTCACCCGACCAGGCGAAGAGCGCCTGGCTTGTGGCCGCAGTCGGTGTACCCGAGGTGGCCCCGAGGATGAGGTACTCGTCGTTGGCGTTCTTGCGGATCTCGCGGATGCTCATCCCACCCAGATCCAGCAGGATGGGCTCTCCGAACTCGGCGCGATCGGCCGCGCCGGTCGTGACCTCGTTGACGTTCTTCAACGGAACGATGACCGCCTTGCCGTCAGTAGTGGCGGGCACCACCGGCGAACGGAACGACAGGTAGAGCTGGCCGTCGTCCGGGGAGAACTCGGCACCCTCGATGTTGAACCCACGTCGGTCGTCGGGCAGGACGCCGCCCACGGCGCCCGAGACGAAACCGAGCCTGTTCCCGTTCGAGGCATCCCAATCGACCAGATCGCGCCGCAGGTTGCGGTACGGCGTGCCGATGGGTGTGATCTTCGCCGACGCACCGGCACCGGAGATCTCGGTGGCGAAGATGATATGTCGGTTCTCCTCGATCGCACCCCTCTTGGAGTTGCCGTGCGAACCGAGCCAGTAGGCGAGCTTTCCGTTGCGTGCGGAGGACTCGTAGTCGATCTCACCGTCACTCTCGCCGGCGACGAACGTCGCGACCGGCGGCCCCGACGCGTCCGTCCTGTACAGGCCGATACCCGGCTTCTCGTCGTCTGCGATCAGCAGGTGACCATCGCCGACGACGATCGCCGTCGACGGGTCGCTGATGTGCTGCACGACCCGGCTCGTCGCGCTCGTCGCCTTCGAGACGTAGTAGTTGACCGTCGTGCTCGCCGTCTTGCCGCTCGTGCCGGTGACGGTGAAGGTCACCGCCGTCGTGCCGGCGGCCGTCGGCGCGAACGTGACCGACCGGCGGTCGCCGGTCGCGGCGATGCCGATCTGGTCGGCCGTCAGCGCCGTGCCGGCCAACCCGGACACGGTGGCGTTGACGGTGAGCTGGTCGGGATCGACGAGCTTGCCGTCCACGTCGAGCTGGCCGATCGTGAGGTCGATGCCCGGGTTGGTGGGGTCGCCGACCACACCGGACTGCGTGAGCAGGCTCGCAGACACCACCGGCCTCTCCGTCTCACTGGAGGTGACGACGGCGGACGGCAGTGAGGTGCGCAGCTGGGAGCCGATGGTCACGCGGACCCGCAGCCGGTGACCGAGATCCGCCGCCGTGATCAGGTACTGGGCGCCGACCGCGCCGCCGATCGAGCGTCCCTCACGCAGCCACTGGTAGGCGGGTGCATCGGTCGACGTCGACCACGTTCCCGGCTGGGCCGAGAGGACCTGCTCGACCACCGCGGTGCCGTCGGCTGACGGGTCGGCTGGAGCGTCGCGGAAGTACACGCGGAAGCCACCCGAGAACCCCACCGACTCGGTCGTCGGGTCGTTCAGCGTCAGGAGACCGCTCGCGGCGTCGTAGGTCGCCGAGAGCTGACCGCTGCTACTCAGGGTCGGCGTGGAGCCATCGCGGTTCTTCAACGTGACGGTCACACCGCCGTCCTGGTAGGGGCCGACATAGATCGCCTGGTTGCCCGAACTGGGGTTGCGCGGAAACGCGCCGAACGGGGTGAGGTCCGCGATCTGGTTGCTGTCGATCGAGAACGTGAACGAGTTTCCCAGAGGCCTGGTGGCGAAGGCCGCCAGCGGACTGACGTCGACGATCTGGTTGCCCGAGAGAATCACGTTGTTCAGAGTGGCGAGCGGCACGAGCGGAGTGACATCCGCGATCTGGTTCCGCCTGACGTAAAGCACCGTGATCGCGCTCATCGCGCTCAAGGGGGAAAGGTCGCTGATCTGGTTGTCGTCGAGCTGAAGGTTGCTCATCTGCCTCATGTCGGCCAGCGGCGAAAGGTCACTGATCCGGTTGTTGCTGAGCAGCATGTTGCGCATGCCGGTGCTGCCGGCCAGCGGCGAGAGGTCCTCGATCAGGTTGCCGGGCAGGACGAGCCGGCTGAGCTTCAGATCCGTCAGCGGGGACAGGTCGCTGATCGTACCGGCCGGGAGCTGAAGGTCGGTGAGGTTGATGAGCGCCTCGAGACCGGTCAGGTCGGAGACCGAGCCGCCCGAGGCACTTATCCGGGTGATCGTCGCCGCTTCGGCGGCGATGACCTCCTGGCTGGGCGAGCGCTCGCCACCGAGGACTGCGTTGATCGCAGCCTTGAGCGACGGGTCGGGGATGTGGACGACATTGGTCGCCGCCGCACCATCGTCGGCGTGAGCAGCGGGAACGGCTGCACCGGCGCCGGTGATCAGCAGCGCGACGACCATCGCGACAATCATCAGGATGGGCCGCGTGACTGGCCCGGTCGCGGTACTCGGTTGCGAAGACGTGTGAAGCGGTTGCATGGAACTCAGCTCCTCGATTCGTGGGGCAGACGCAGCCAAGTTGGCCTTCCGTGTCGACTGCATCCACCCGACTGGGCGTTGGGGACCACTGCGTCTCGTACGCTGACGGTGGCCCCGTCACGTGTCCGAGATCGAGACGTGCGGTGAACGAGGATCGAAGCAGGCGTGACTTCCGGCCAGTTGTCCGCGGAGGCACCGCCAGCGAGCCGCAAGTGATCGGCGACCGCTCGTCGCTGCTCGTTCTGCGCGACGTCATGTTCGGCAACCGGGGGCAATCACCCGAAGACGCTGTCAAGGATCAGCCGAAACACCGTCAAGCATCACCCGACCACCAATGTCAGAGATCACCCGAACTTCAGAGGGGCGGCTCCATCGCACCGTTGATGGCCATCTCATCGACGCCGATCACCGCCAGGTCCTGTCATCCATCGAGTTCGACGTCGCCAGGTTGGCGGTGCTCTACGCAGATGCCCTGTCGCAGATCCTCGACAGCAATGCTGCAGCCCCGAGCGAGATCAGCAGTGAGCACTTCATGCGCGTGCTGGCTGGACGACGACCAGATTCGAACCAATCTATCTATGGTGCGCAACGTCATCGACGGGGTCGAAGCTTCCACGCGCACGCTGCGGCACGTCACGCTGCTCCAAGGCACGAAGGCTTACGGATCGCACGTCGGGCGAGTACCCGTCCCGGCGAAGGAGAGATGGCCGCGGATGCCGCACCCAATCTTCTACTGGCCGCAGGAGGATTTAGTCCGCGACCGCGCCATCTCCGGTGGCTAGACCTTTTCGGTGCTACGGCCGCAGCTGATATTGGGCCTCTCGCCGGCGAGTCCCATGAGCATCGTTACCGGTCTTGGCGTCTATGCCGCGGTTGTGCGGGAGCTGGGTGAGCCGTTGCACTACCCCGGTGGGGGCCGCTTCGTGCTCGGAACGACTGACGCCCGGCTGTCCGCTGAGGCGACGGAATTCGTGGGAACCGATCCTGCTGCTGCTGGAGAGACCTACAACGTCATCAACGGCGACATCCTCTTGTGGGGCGACATATGGGACGGAGTAGCCGAACGGTTCGGCATGCGCGCCGGCGAGCACCGCCAGCGCTCACTTGCCAATTGGCAGCCAGATGTGCGGGATGTGTGGACAAAGATCGCCACCGACCACCGACTGGCACAGCCTGACCTGGACCGGCTCCTCGGCAGTTCGTGGCAGTTCGCCGACCGAAACTTCGGATATGGATTCGACCGACCGGATGACCGCGTGCTGAGCCCGATTAAGCTACGCCAGGCAGGGTTCGCCAACTGTTACGACACAGAGGATGCGTTGATCCGTCGCGCGGAAGTCCGGGACATCGGTGCCCGCTGTTGCCGCGACCCATAACGACGACCAGCCCTTCCAGCGGCGGAGGGATGCTCAACGTCAAGACCTGACGGACGCTGCGGCGACGATTCAACGTCGCCTACTTCGACATTCGGGAACAGCGCATCCTTTCATCTGCCCCCTTCTCACCCTCGACGCTGTCGTCGAAAGACGATCTCGCCCTTCCGATCTCGTTGAAAACGGAGCGGCTGGAGGACGCGAGCTCGTCGATACCGATGCGCACACGCCTCGGCCAGACCTGGTTCCACGGTCAAATTAGCAGCCGTCGGCACTTTGATGCCGCAGCCCCTTCGGCGCGACGCCTCCCGGTTCATCCACAAAAGGAGCCAACGAATTCAGGACAGATATGCACGATCGAGCACCGAAAGATCGGATGCGCCCAGCAGTTGCATGGCTTCACGCACCTGATAGGTCAGCGCCTCGACAACCTGTCGGACGCCCTCGCTGCCGGCGACCGCGAGTCCGTAGATGTACGGTCGCCCGATCATCACCGCCCGTGCTCCCAGCGCAAGAGCCCGAACAACATCGATCCCCAGCCGCACGCCGCCATCGAGCAGTACGTCCACGTGATCGGGTACGGCCGAAACGACAGTGGGTAGAACATCGATCGTCGCGGGCGTGCCGTCCAGCTGACGACCTCCGTGATTGCTGACCACAATCGCATCGGCGCCACAATCGACAGCCCGCCGCGCATCGTCGGCCGTCAGGACGCCCTTGATGATCAGTGGACCGGACCACTGTTCACCCATCCAACGCACGTCCTGCCATGTTACGGGCTCAGCACGCCAGAGCCGGACGGCGCGTTCGAACGACATCGGCTGACCGTTTACCCGCGGGAGAAGCTTCAACACTGGGTGCCCGACCGGGAATCCGGCACGTGCGAAGCGATACAGCCAGCGCGGCCGCATGGCGACGCGTGGCGCGAACTGCGCCACAGTCTTTGGCGTGACTCGGTCGAGCGTAAATCCACCGGGACGAACCCCCGTATGCTTCATGTCGCGGTCGCGCCGCGCTCCCACCGGCGTGTCAACCGAGACGACGAGTGCCCCGTAGCCCGCGTCGCGCGCGGTCTGGATCAATGCCTCGGCGCCACCGCGACCACCAAGCTTATAGAGCTGGAACCAGTGGGCTCCGCCGCTGCGGTCTTCGTTGACCCGAGTGACGTCGCCGCCGCACATGACGCTTACTGCGGCGACGGTTCCGGTCGCCGCAGCCGCCCGAACCGCGCCCAGCTGTCCGTCAGGATGGACAAGTGCGAGCCCCCCGCAAGGGGCGAGGACTATCGGGCAGGACAGTTCGGTTCCCGCAACCGTTGTCCGCATATCAGGGTTCACTGTGCCTGTCGCGACCCGCGGCGCAAAGGTCAGTCGCTGAAAGGCTTCCTCGTTCGCCCGCATCGTGATCTCGCGGCCCGCGCCGCCTTCCACAAAATCCCAGAGCACAGGTGGAAGGACACGACGTGCCCGCCGCTGGGCGTCCGCCACGCTGTACAGCTGCTTGGTCATGCTTCTCCTCCTGTGAGTCGATGGGCCATCGCAGCTCAGGCTTGATCTGGGCCAGCAGCGTCGATAAACGAACGGTCGACGATGGAGACAGCTTCGACCGTCAGCTCGGGGTCGTCGAATCTCTTGGCGTCGTCGATAACGGCCTGCAAGGGAGCCGGAGTCGGAACTCCGTTCTTCATTGCCGCACCGAACAGTCTCCACACCGTGTGCAGGACCTCGTCGTCCTCAATGCGCGTGCAGGCTCGAAGATGATCTCTCGACGCGCCGAAATCCTCGGCGAAGAGATTGATGCTAGCGATCTGCGCCCGGATCAGAGCAGTCAGAAGCCCCGGATTCGAATCGGCAAACTGACGTCCTGTCACGAGGGAGCCTGCCTGGTACGGCTCGTGCAGCCGACTGTAATCGTGCAGGATAGGCAGACCGACCGACGCCGCGTTGATCGGTTCGGGCACGGTGGCAGCCATCGCCGCGACCTGGTTGCCGAGAAGCGCCGCCCAGATCGCACCGCGTCCGCCAGAGAATTCCACGATCTGGACCGCGTCCGGACCCTCGCCGATCGGCAGCTCCCACAGATCCAGCGTACGTCTCATGATGAGGCTGTCCTGATCGTTCAGGCTGCTGACACCCACAGTCCTGCCGCGTAGCTGATCTGGGCTAGTCACTCCCGCGGCACCGATGATGGCGAAGATGTTCTCGTTCTCGACGCTCATCACGACGACGGGCTCGAAGCCACGCGCCGCCAGGCGAATGATCGGCAACGCGGATACGACTGCGACGTCGACTTCACCTCCTGCGAGGCCGTCGGCCGCGGAACCTCCGCGAGGATACTCGATCATCTCGATCTCGAGGCTGGCGTCCGAGAACAGTCCGTGGTCTATACCCATCTTCATCGGAGCATTCCCGGCCGCGAAGCTCGTATACCCTACTTTGATCTTGTCCGACATCGCGACCTTTCGTCATATCTGCGCCAGCTCCGCCTCGCGGGCATTGCCGCCTGGTGCCGCTGGGCTCTCTGAAACCTGCCAACTTCCGTCTCGCTGAGAAGGACAGTGTCCCAACCACAGTAGCCCGGCTCGTCGGATACGTCAACGCAATCGGGGTCGGCCTTGCGTGCTCGGCCCAAGCGGTTTAGACGGGTACTGAAGGACACAGTCCGCCCCCGCATGGATGAGATCCGTCATCTCGGACCAGCCGTCAACGTCCAGGGCGGCTCAGCTTCTTGCCGTCTGCCTGAATCTGGTCCTCCAGCCTGCGCACACCATGAAGGTGGGCGATAGGCGCCTGCGTCGGTTGCCGCCGCTGGTGAGTTTGCGGCGCCGCAGCATCGGGAGTAGCTCCGGCGGGATGGTGATGCGCCGCACCCGGACTCGCTCTTGAGGTAGTTCTCCCAGTGCTTGGGCCTACCCTTCGAGTCGACCAAGAAACCCTGGTCAACCGAGATTTTCCAGTAGCGATGTAGAGCTTCGGTTGATGGTTGACGTTGGAGTGTCGGGTGATGGTTGACACTCTCGTGGACAGGTTAGGCCCCGCGCGGGGGCGTGGTGAAGGCGTTCTTCACCCGGATCTCCTTCCCTGGATCGGAGCGGACGGCGGTCTTCAACAGGTCGGCGCCGTCCCAGATCTGCAGCAGCTCGTCGGTCACGTGGACGTCCACGCGGGCACCCGCGCGGTGCTTGCCCACACTGATCTGCTGCCACGCCACGCAGACGACGCCGACGGCAGAGACGGTGCGGGTGATCCAGTCATCCCCACGCCGGTCCTGCTCGAGCGCCGCCGCGTCCACGGTCACCGGTACGTCGGATGCCAACGATGCCGCGAACCGGGCCGCGGGCGTCTGCATCTCGATGGCCTGATGCGGGCGTTCGTTGTTGTACTCGGCGACCCACGCATCCAGCTCCGCCTGCGCGTGCGTGAACGAGTCGAACACCCGCCCTGCCAAGAACTCTGCCCGCAACGACCGGTGGAATCGCTCGATCTTGCCCGTCGTGGTCGGCGATCGCGGCGCGGTCAGGATGTGATCGATCCCGTTCTCCCGGCAGATCCGGTCGAACAGCATCTCGACCGGCGGATGGTTGTACCGGCCGGTGAACACCTTCCCGTTGTCCGTCAGAATCTGCACCGGCAACCCGTACCGCCGCAGCGCCCCCACCAGACCATCGCACACGTTCCGGGACACCTCACGACGCATCAGATGCGCACACACGACCAGCCGGGAATGGTCGTCGATCCCCGTGAGGCATTTCAGGTGCGTCCCATCGCGCAGCGCGAACCCGCCCACGACATCCATCTGCCACAACTCCATCGCCGCGCCCCGCTCCCACCGCTTCCAGCTGTCCTTCCGGCGCCTGCGCGCACCCGGCTCGATCATCCCCGCACGACGCAACGCCCGATACACCCCCGACTCCGACGGCAGCGGATCCGCGCCACGCCTTCCCAGCTCGTGCACCAGACGCCGCGGACCCCACCCCCGATGCTCCCGACGCAGCTCCAACACCAACGCCTCGACATCCGCCGGCATCTGCACCGGCGACGACCTGGGACGATGCGAATGATCCTCCAGACCCGCTAAGCCCTCGACCTCGTACCGGGCCAGCCACGCATGCACGGTCTGACGCGACACCCCGAACCGGCCAGCCACCTCAACGACCGTGCATCCATCGGCGATCACCGCCAACACGGCTTGATAACGCTGCTCAGACACAGCCAACTCCCTCAACATGGAGAGAGTGTCAACCATCACCCGACACAACCGTCAAAGATCAGCCGAAACACCGTCAAGCATCACCCGACCATCAAATGTCAGAGATCACCCGAACTACTACATTGCCATTGTAGCGAGGGCGGGACTCGAACCCGCGACACCACGATTATGAGCCGTGTGCTCTAACCACCTGAGCTACCCCGCCGGGAAGGCCTCGCCGGCAAAGCCGAGAGAACCAGAGCCCCGAGTCAGGATTGAACTGACGACCCCTTCCTTACCATGGAAGTGCTCTACCACTGAGCTATCGGGGCGTGTGCCGAAACTCGGCAACCGTACGAGGATATCACCCCGCGCAGCGTGCTCCGAATCGGTCCGACGCACGGAGATCCCGGTGCTGGCACCGATACCGCCGGGGCCCGGATGGGAATACATTGAGCGGTCGGACCCGAACCGGCGACAACCGTCTGCATTGGGGGTCGACGGTGCGCCAGACGGCGAGCGAGACACGAGAGCGGGGCGCCAACCGAGGGCCTCGTTCCCGAACGCCTGGCGTGCCGATTCGCAAGCCCCGTGCGTCTTCATCGTGGCCCCCGGCGGAGCCGGCAAGACGACGCTGCTCCACCGCGTCGCGAGGTCCGCCGGGCATGCACTCAACCTGTCGCTCGGCCCCGAGGACCGGGATCCGTCGGCGCTCGAATCGATACTCGAGATCGCGAAGTCGGGACGCGACGACGATCGCGATCGACGACGCGCACCTGGTGTACGGCACCCCTGGCGAGGGCGCCCTCAGCCGACTGATCGCGTGCGCAGACGCGGATCGGCGCTTCGTGCTCGCCTCGCGCCTGCACCCCGGCGCGGACCTGCTCGGCGCGCCGCCCGGCGACGTCGACGTCGTGACGGCGCCCGAACTCGCGCTGCGGATCGACGAGATCGCCGGGGACCTTCCGCGCGGTCGGCGGACATACCCTCGGGCTCGAATGCGCGTCGCGCGTCGCCTCGGAGACGGGCGGATGGGCGGGTCCCGTCCATCAGCTCGCCGTTCACTCCCGACTGGTCGATCCCGACGCGCTGGAAGCGGTCGTCGAGGTCGCGGTGCAGGGCGACTTCGCGGCGACCCTGCTCGAGGACGCACTCCGAACCCTCCCGCCGACGGTCACGCTGGCACTCGAGCACGCGAGCGATCTCGCCGCACATCGAGTTCGGCGAGTGCACCCGCCTGCTCGGCGCCGACGGGGCGATCGAACTCCTGAGGGCCCTCGACAGCGGCGCCGTGATGCACGTCATCGAACTCGGCCGTCGCGTGGTCCCCCCGATCCTGCGTCGCCACCTGCGTGCGCGAGCCGGCCGCCCGGCGAGCGAGATCCGCTTGCCGAGGCCGACGGCTGTCGCTCGACGCACCGGATCTCGAATCGACGGTCCCGCGCAGCGCGGACGCGCCCGACGAGTTCGAGGCTGCGCTGTCGCGGCTCCGCCGCGGCGACGTCGTGGCCGCAGTCCCACTCCTGCGGCGCGTGCTCCTGGCGCGAGGGCGCCCCGAACCAGCGAGGCGGCCCGGCTGGCGCTCCTGGTGATCCGCGAGTCGATCGCGCCCCGCGAGACGACCCTCGACGCGCTCGCCGCCCTCGAGCGCGAGTGCGTCGCGCGAGGCCTCGACCGGCTCGGTCGCGTGGTCCGGGGCGCGATCGCCGCGGCATCCGGCCTTCCCGAACGGGTCGCGCAGGGCGTCGTCGACGAGTGCGAACTGCGTCGGAGACGATCGCGCTGCGGCGCTCGTCTCGGGGATCGACCTGCTCGTGCGACTCCGTCACGGGCACGCCACGAGCGCGCAGGCGACGGCGACGGCCGACCGCCTCGATCACCTCGCGATTCCGGATGCCGCGGTGTGGGCCCGCGCTTCCGGAGCGCTCCTGGCCGCCGCATCGGACTGTGCCGTGACGCACGACCTGATCGCCGACGCCGAGACCGCCTCGATCACCTGCGGGCACGACGGTGCGCGTGCGCTCATCGACGCGGCTCGGGCGCTCGCCGGACCCACGGAGTGGCGCGCCGACCGGCTCGCGTCGTCACGACGGCTCGCCCTCCAGACGGGGCTCCCGCGACTCCCGACCGCCGTGACCCACAGGGCCACGGCGACCGGCAGCGGCACGGGCGAACCGCCGGTGCACGTCGACCCGAGGCGCCCGCATCTCACCGTCGGATGCTTCGGCGGCTTCCACCTCGCGCGCGAACGGGGCAGAGGTCGACCTCAGGGCGGTGCGTCCGCAGGCACGAGCGCTGCTGCGGATGCTCGCCGCTGAACTCCGGCGCTCCCCTGCACCGAGAACTCATCGCCGACATCCTGTGGGGCGACCTCGGCACCGAGTCGGCCGTGCATGCGCTCCACGTGAGCGTGTCGAGCCTCCGTCGGGCGCTTCCCGCCGAGGTGGCCGGCCCGGCCGGATCGCTCGTCGAACGCGTGGGCGAGGCGTATCGGCTCGGCATCGTCGAACGCCGTGATTGCGACCTGACCGAGTTCGACGATCGCCTCGCCGGTGCCGCGACCGCGAAGGCTGAGGCGGGATGCCGCGACCACGGCCGACGGGCTGCGCCGAGCGCTCGATCTCTACGTCGGCGACGTGCTGCCCGGAGGACGGACCGGCCGAGTGGGTGACCGGCGGCACGGGAGCGCTATCGTGTGCGGGCCGCGGAGGCGGCATCCTCGCTGGCGCACCTCGAACTGCGGCTAGGCGACTCGCGCGCGGCGGTGGCCGCCGCGAGCCGTGCCGTCGAGATCGACCCGTGGCTCGACGAATCCTGGCGGACGCTGGTCACCGTGCACCGCAGCTCGGGTGATGTGGTCGCCGCCCAGCGAGCGGCAGAAGGCTATCGCCGCATGCGCACCGCGCTCGGCATCGAATGACCCACGGCTCCGTCGTCGATCACGACGTGCCGGCGACCGACACGCTCACCCGGGCGGGCAGGTGCGCGGGCACCACCGCGGCCGCGACCCGTTCGAAGCGCGGCACGAGTTCCGCGGGGTCCCCATGCGGCACGGTGATCGTGATGTCCACCACCGGAGACGCCGATCCCGGCAATCCGGTCCCGGGGGTGGCCGACCACGTCGTTCCGCCTGACTCCTGGACGACGACGGTCGCCTCGGGGCCCGCCGCGAGTCGCAGCGCATCGCGGATGCCGCCGGCCGTCCCAGCGCGCCGGTGCAGCGAGACGGCGTCGGCGACGATGCGGCGGCGCTGCTGCTCCGTCCACTCCTCGTCCATCGCGATGTCGACCCACCCGGCGAGCCATTCGAGGAAGTCGACCGGGGCATAGGCCGGCCGCACGTACGCGTCGAGGTTGTCGAGCGTGACGTACACGGGTGCGATCACGTCGTCGAAGGCCGAGAGCCACTTCGCCAGGAACTCGTCCTCCTGCAGGATCGCCGGAAGGCGCGTGATCAGCGCGACCGGGTTCGGCACGTGATCCGCCCGGTCGTTCGGCACGAGGTCGGGCACGCCGGGGAGGTAGCCGCGCATGTCAGACTCCCGCCGTGACGCGGACGCTGTGCTTGAAGCTGAAGACCAGCGCGTTCCGGTCGATGTCGATCCGTTGCACCGGCTCGCCGCGCTTCCCGGTCTCGGGGTTCGCCTCGAACAGCAGCACCTCGTCGACGATCTCGGTGCCGGGCAGCGACTGCAGCACGGAGTACACCTCACCGGCGAGGACCGGCCGCCCGAACGGCCACCCGTCGCCCGACGTGCCGCCGTGGATCGGATCGAAGTGCCGGTACAACGCGGCCAGCGCATCGGCGCGCAGCCGGTCGACGGCGACGCGAGGGTGCGCGACGAGGCGACGCGACCACGGTGACGCCCCGGTACTCGGGAGGCTCGATCACCAGCCGCGTGCCGGCCAGTCGTCGCGGTTCGAGGTCATCGGTGATCGCGCTCAGCAGTTCCGCCCCGGGGATGAGGTCGGAGAAGGCGATGCGCCCGTCCTCATCGACCGCCGCGGTCGGCACGACCAGGAGTCGGACCCCCAGCACGCCCCCGGTCTCCGCGATGGCGTGCGTCCGGGCGACGCCGGGCGCGGCGCGCTTCGCGAGCTGCTCGTAGTCCTCGAGGGTGACCGCGCGGTCCCGGGTACGGAGGGCGAGCGGCCCACGCACCTTCGCCTCCTCGATGGTCTCCCCATCGGTCCCGTCGTGTGCTGCCGAGCGGTTCACGGTTCCGCTGACGAACGGCACCGTCGATCGGAGCACCGAGAGCGTGCGTGCCGCGACGTTCCCGGCGAGACCGCCCCCGACCCGATACCTGGGCACGCGAAGGGGCGAGCCCTTCTTCGGCGTCGCTCCGTAACGGCGCAGGCTCCCGTCGGACTCGCGAACCGCGGGCGGGAACATCACGGTGGCTCTCGCCCGGTCGACCATGACGTGGTGGCTCTGGGCATCGGAGTCTGCGAACGAGTCGACCTCCGTCCACTCCTCCCAGCCGCTGCCGTTGCCGACCTCGACCAGGAACGGTGCGCCGTCGTCGACGACAGGTCCTTCCTGCAGGGTGAACGTCTGGCCCGGAACCCCTTCGGACAGCCCGAGGATCTCGTCGTCCACCGTCCGCGCATGCAGTGCCTGCACGACGCCGCCGACCGTCGCCGCCGAGGCGGCCCGCACGAGCGGTGCGGCCTTGTAGGTCGGCACGTCCGGCTCGCGCTCGACGATGCGACACCTCAGCCACCCTGCCCGTTCGTCTCCGATGACGGATGCCACGTGGTCGCGGGGCACGATGACGACGACGTCGCCGGGCTCGTTGAGCCCGCGCGTACGGTCGGACACCAGTTCGCACCGCGACCACCCCGTGCCGTTCCACGACTCCCACACGGTCGGCGGGTCGAGCGGGTCGACGCCGACGCCGCGGACCTCGCAGTCGAGGCGGATCGCGATCGCGAGCCCCGGCGCCGGGTCGTCGAGCCCGAGCAGGAATTCATCGCCGACCTTCGGCCGACTCGCGAACGCCTCCAGCTTGTCGTTGCGGAGACGTGCGTCCCGCACGAACGGCGGCTCGTCACCCGACCGGTTCCCGATGCGGCGGAGGGACCGGGGTGGGATCTCGAGCTCGACGGCGGTGTGGAACACGATCGACTCCACCTCCTCGTTCCGGGGCGTGCGCGACCGCGGTGTGCTCCGGGACGATCACGACCTCGTCGCGCGGCGCGGCGAGCCACATCACGACATCGGCCGTGGCGGGCGTCGGCGGGTACAACGTCGTGCCGATCAGGTCGAGGAAGGCGATGTAGAGCTTGTCGGGCACGCGGTTCAGTCGGTACACGAGCTCGTCGGTCATGAACGCGAATGCCTCGATGAGCGTCACGCCCGGGTCGGACACGTTGTGATCCGACCACTCGGGGCACCGGGCGGCGACGAGGCGCTTCGCGTCGTCGACGAGGCCCTGGAACCGGCGATCGTCGAGGTACGGCATCGGCAGGGTCATGGCAGTCCTTCCGAGCGATCGGGGATGACGTAGAACGGGAAGACGAGGTTCCGCGGATCGTTCGAGCCGCGGATCGCGTAGCCGATGTCGATGAGCAGCACACCGTCCTGGGGCGCGTCGAACGTGACCGCGACTCCGGTCACGTCGATCCGCGGCTCCCAGAACCGCAGGGCGGTTCGCACGGCGTCACCCACGGCCCCCGCCGTCGCCGAGTCGGCGGGCGCGAAGACATAGTCGTGCACGGCGCACCCGAACTCCGGGCGCATCGGTCGTTCGCCCGGGGCCGTCGCGAGGATGAGCCGGATGCTCTCCTCGATCTCGTGGACGTCGGACGAGAGGGCGATTCCGCCGGTCGCATCCACGCGCACCGGGAACGACCAGCCCCGCCCGATGAACTCCTGCGACATCGCGTGCTCCCGAATCAGTTGATCTTGACGACGCTGCCCGTGACGACGGTCACGCCCGAGGAGGACAGCTCGGCCGAGCCGCTGCCGGTGACGGCGACCTTGGCGCTCGAGAGGTCGAGTGAGGAGGTGCCGTCGACCTTCACCTTCGGCGCGGAGAAGGCGAGCTCGGCGGCCGCCTCCACCGCGATCTTCCTGGCGGAGAGCGTGAGATCGCCGTCCGCGGTGATCGTCACGTCGCGAGCCGCGGTCACCGAGACCGGTCCCTCGGACACGATCTGGATGCCCTTCTCCGCGGTCTGCGTGAGGGTGATGTGCTGGCCGCCCTCGTTCGTGGCCACGCGAAGCACCTCTTCGCCCGGTCGCTCGACGAACTCCACGAGCATGCCGGTGCGCGAGGTGAAGCTGCGGCGCACCACCGCGCCGGAGTCCACGAAGGAGGCCCAGCCGCCCTGCGGCAGGTCCCGACCGTTGTACAGTCCCCCGATCACCACGGGACGGTCGAATCGCCCGGATTCGAAGGCGACGAGCACCTCGTCGCCCACCTCGGGCAGCAACACGGTCCCCCGTTCCGCCCCGGCTCCGGGTTGGACAATGCGGGCCCACCCGCTGACGTAGTCGTCCGACAGGAACGGGAACGTGAGCCGCGCCCGCCCCTCCTCCTCCGGCTTCCCCGCGTTGATGTCGCTCACGAGGGCGCTCACCACGCCGGGCATCCGCAGCGTGGTCGACGCCTGCTCCGGCCGAGAACCGACGCCGAGCAGTGAGCGGTCGGAGGCGTCGCTGACGGTGAGCGACGTGGTGTAGCCCCGTTCCGAACTGAACTCGTGCCTCGTCTCGGTGACGGTGTAGCGACCGTCGAACGGCGCGCCGAACCCCCGGAGGCGCACGGCGACACCCGATCGGATGGCGGGGTTGCCGATGATCTGGGCTTCGACCTCGGCGAATCCGCCCGCGATCCGCGCGGCGATCGCCTGCGCGAGCTTGTCCTGCGGCTGCTGTGCCCCGACACCGCTGCCGCTGACATAGGTCGGGCTCGAGAACACCTCGGCGACCTTCGCAGGGTCGGTGGTGGGCAGGTCGGTCGTCTCAGTCTTCGCCGCGGAACGCGAGACCACCTTCTGCTTCCCTGCGACGTCCCAGCCGCGCACCTCCACCTCCGAGACCTGCTCGGCGCTCGTCACCGTGGCGTACAGGTACAGGGTGTTGCGGCCGTGCTCGATCACGACGGGATCGTCCGCCGCGCTCGCCGAGCCCGTGCTCGCGCTCGTCGCCTTTGTCGGCGGACCGAACTGCAGCTTGCCGTCGACCACCGAGAACACGCACCCCGCGTCATCCGCGAGTCGCTTGAGGAAGACCCAGTCGCTGACGTTGTCCTGCGTGGTGTGGGCCATCACGGTCGACGGGGCACTGATCGAGGAGACCTTCACCCCGGCACGTTGCGCGACCTTCTCCACGATGTCGGCGGTGGACATGTCGACGTAGGCGGCGACGCGGCGCCCGCGGAAGAGCCGGTGGGAGGTATCGAGCCCACGCACGCGGGTCCGGAGCTCGCCGCCGACGTCCTCCCGGTCGAGCGCCGTGACCTCGGCCTCCAGGAGCTTCTGCGGCCCGCCCGGCCCGTTCTGCGAGACGGCAAGAGTGACCGGCTTCCCGATCGCGAAGCCGCCCTGCTCGAGGACGATGCCGGCGCTGTCCACGAACTCGAGCTCGAAGGAATCGGGCAGGTTCGCGGCATCCGTGACCCGGCTGCGCTCCAGCAGCCCCGCGACCGCAGGCGCGAGCGGTGCGCCGTCGACCGACACCAGCAGGAGGCTCGTGTACACCTCAGTGGAGGACGGCACGGGCGATCTCCTTCCGGGCGATCTCCCGGCCATCGGCGTGGGAGAGTTCCTCGAGCGTCGGCACGAGCACGACCTGGCCGGGGCGGAGTCGCAGCGGATCGTCGATGCCGTTCACCTCCGCCAGGTCCCGCCAACGGGCGGGGTCGCCGTACTCGCGATAGGCGATGGTCGCCAGGGAGTCACCCTCGCGCACGGTGTGGGCGTTGCGCGGCTGGAGTCCGCCCGAGGTGGGATTCTGCTTCTTCGGCTCGTTGGCGAGCTCCTCGAGGGCCACGGTGCAGACGGCGCGCAGCGGCGTCCCGTCGGGCGAGAACAGCGTGTACTTGGCCGAGACGCTCTTGATGTAGCCGACGAAGCCGGTGAGCACGCCCCACTTGAACTTCACCCAGGGCGCGGACGGGCGATCGCCGTCCTTCGAGCTGCTGGTCGGGGTGCACGCGTCGAAGAGGGCCTCGACGTTCTTCACCACGCTGCCGTCTCGCGAGCGCGTCTCGTCGAAGTACATCTCGACGCTCATCTTCTGGGGGTCGGGACCCTGGTAGGTCGCCGGCGGCGCGGAGGCGGACTTCTTCTGGCTCTTGCTCTCCCACTTCGCCGACTTCGCGACGGTCAGCTCCTTGGGGTTCAGCTGGAACTCGATCGTGGTGAGCTTCGCCCCGACGTTCCCCGGAGTCTGGCCGGGTTCATGCACGTCGATCGCGGCGTGCACGAGGCTCGTCGTGTTGGAGGCGGTCGACGTGATGGGCATGACGGAGGTCCTCAGTACTTCGAATCCGTCTGGACGAACCCGTGGTGGGCGATCTCGAGGGTCTCCATGAGCACCTTCGGCTGGTCGGCGTTCAGGGAGGGTCCGGTCCAGCGCACGGGGATGACGTCGTGCAGGTCGTACTTGGCAACGGTGGTGTTGCCGGCCGTCCTCACCTCGATGTGGCCGGTGCCGCGCGAGGCCCCCGAGACGGCGGACGACCACCCAGTTCACGATCTTCTCGGCGGACTCCTTGCTCACCGGACGCGTCAGCTTGATGTTCGGATACTTGAGTCTGCGTCGGGAACTGCCAGATGAAGCCGTTGTTGCCGCCCTCTTCCCGCGACTCCATCACGACCTCGACGCCGAGGCCCTCGCAGCTCGCGAAGTCGCCGAGGTCGTGCTCGTCGAGGTGCACGACGTAGTGCACTCCGAGGGCGATCTCGGTGTCGGTGAGCATCTGGGGTCGCCTCCTTCGAATCAGATTCCGTCGATGCGGATGCCGCGACGCTCGCGGTCGAGCAGCAGCTCGGCCTTGATCCGCCGCACGAGCGGGCCGTAGAGCTTGCGCACGAGTTGCTCGACGTTCTCGGCGCCGCCACTGGCCCCGGCGCCGGCGGCGGCCAGGGCCGACGAGGCGGCCTGCGCCGGCGCCATCAGTGCGTCGGAGCCCGACCTGAGCGCGTCCGTCGCGCCCGACGCGAGCTCTCCGGCTCGCGACTGGAGCTGGTCGACCGACGGGAGGTCGGATGGCAGCTCCCCGATCGGGGGCAGGCCGGACGGCGCCTGCGGGAGCTGAGGCACGTCGAGGGACGGCGGTCGGAACGACGGGAGCCCGGCCAGGCGCTGAACGGCAGCAGGCAGGGCGTCGCCGCGTGCGGGCGCCGACGTCGTGCTGGGTGCGCGGCGAGAACCGGCGTCGCGGTCGATGGCCGGCCCTCCTGCCCCGCGCCCGCAGACCCGGCGATGGTGACGCGCGAGACGGATGCCAGGACGGCGGGCTCGCGTCGTCGACCATGGTTCATCCGCCGCCGGCCACCGGACTCGCCTTGGATCGATGGATGCCCGTGCCGTGCACCGCTGTCCCTCTCGCTCGAGCGCCCGGCGCCGCTCGAGCCCGCCATACGGACGCGCGCGACCGACCCTGTTCCGGGGCTCGCACCGCCGACCTCCGGAACCGGCGGCGACGGGGCGACCACTCGGGCGACGACCACCCGGCCGGATGCGTTCGGCGTGGGCGGAGAGACCCGGAGCCGAGAGCGTGAGCGCGGGCACGATGGGCCGCGCGGAGACCAGCGGCACGGAACGCTGGACCTTCGACGGCGGGGCACCGCCTCCGCCGACGGCGGGGTCGGTGCTCGCCGACTCCGACGAAGCAGCGCCGAGTGCTTCGGCGTCCGCCGGTGCGCCGGTGTCCGGCGGCACTCGGTCCGCAAACGGCGGTACGAAGATCGGGGGGCGGTCGTGCATGACGGAACGGACATCCGCCTCCACCTGCCGCTGCAGCGCGGCTGCGGGCGGCGCGACGACGGGGGAACTCGCCACCGCGAGCGAGGCGGGCGGGAGCCTGTCGTCCGGGGCAGGTTCGCCGTGCCGCGGCGTCGGTCCTCCGGTTGTCCGGCTCACGTTGCCCGCAGGCGCGACGGCCGGCGTGAGCGGCCGGTCGGCCAGTAGCGGCGCCGATCGCGACTCGTCGACGTCCCGTTGCAGCGGCTCCTCGAGCGTCACGTTGCAGCGGCTCGTCACCGTCCCGTTGCACTGCCTCGTCGACGTCACCGTGCGTCGCCTCGGCAGCGGGGGCTATCCGCCCATCGTCGGAGCCGGGCGCCTCGGACGTGGACGCCCGCATCACCGGTGCCGAGCCCATGCCCGATGGCGCGGAATCCGATCGCGCAAGCTTGGCGAGGTCCTTCGACGGTGCACGCTGAACTGATCGGGCGGGAAGGGGCGCGCCGAGGCCGACCCGCCTCTGCGTCGGCGGCGCAACGGACGGGGAATCGTCTGGGCGTGGGTTCGCTCCGTCATCCGACGCGTGGGTCGCGCCGGCGGTCGGGGGGAGCCGCTGCAGGGTCGGTCGGATGACGGGCGGCTGCGACGCGGGCGCCTGGGCACCGGCCCCGCTCGACGCGGCCGGTGTGGATGGGACGGAGCCGTCGACGAGGCGCGAGACGGACTCGACGATCGCTCCACCGATGAGCGGACCGGACGATCTCGCGGGCCTGCTCCACGACGTCGCTCCCCCGCTCGTCCGGCGGCACGTCAGGCGCCGTGTCCAGGTCGGATGCCTCAGGAGGAGCCGCGGGTGGAGCCGGCGGCTCAGCGATCGGCGTCGCCGCCGCGGCATCCGTCGTCGGCTGCGGTAGCCGTGTCGGCGGCGCGTGCCGCACATCCGGGCTCGTGCGCAACGTCAGGTCCGTCGCAATCGCACGCTGCACGGGCGCCGGGAACACGCCGTCGTCGACCGCGATCGTGCCGCTCGGGGCTCGCTCGTCGACGAGATGGCCCATCGCCCCGAGCGACGCCGGCACCGTCCGCGTCGGCAGGGAGGCGACGAACGACGGCCGCAGCACCGCGGGTGGCGCATCCGAGACCTGCCGCTGCAGCGGTGGCAGGAACGCCCACCCCGCGGGCGGCACGCGCGTCGTGGCATCCGGTGCAGCATCCGTCGCTGCACGCCGTGGCGCGGCATCCGGTGGCGTGCTCGTCGGCGCGCTGCCACGGCCACCGCATGGGTCACCGTCCTTCGCTGAGCCGCGTGTTGATCGCTGCGATCTCGTGCACGTAGCGCAGGCGCGCCGCGTGCTCCATGTCGAGGATGTCGTCGAGCGACCAGTGGAAGTGGTAGGCGACGTACGCGACCTCCTCATGGATGCGGTCGGCCGAGTACGTCATGATTCCCCCAGGCGCCCGCCGGCGAGGTCGGCGGTGAACCGGTGCGAGCACTCGGGGCAGGTCACGGCGATGCGGGTGTGGCCCTCGGCGTTGATGCGGCGGTAGAAGTCCTGGAGGAACGCGACATCGGACGCGAACATGTTCTCGATGACCGAACCGTCGATCGTGCCCAGCGTGCCGAGCGAGGTGATGACCCGGCCGAGCAGCACCACCGTCGTGAACGCGGGGTTCTCCTGGACGCGCGCGTCGTAGAGCGGGAGGAGCTCGTCGCGAGCCGTCGCGAGCCGCATGACGCCGCGCCGGTGCACCGTGCCGTCGGAGCCGACGTAGCCGCGAGGCAACTCGAAGGCGAACTCCGTGCGCATGGCCCCGTCGTCGGCGGCGGATGCCTCGGAGCCGAGCGCGCCACGGGCGTCCTCGGCTCCTGGCGCGCCCGACCGCGTGGCGAGCACCGCGCTGCATCACGTCACCTCGGACTCGTCGAAGCAGACCGTGAACTTCTCGGTCGCCTGCTCGGTCGCGCCGGCCTTGAGCGAGTTGATCTCGACGGAGCGCACCCAGCAGTTGCGGAAGTCGTACTTCTTGAGCGTGCGCGCCCTCGTAGTCGAGCAGCTGCGACCGACGCCGTCTTGCGGGCACCGGCGACGTCGCCCTGCATGACGACCTTCAGCCAGTCGGTGATGGTCTTGCGATCGGTGAGTCCGCGGGTGACCGTGAACTCCCCGGTCTTCGCCCGGCCGATGAGCTGGCGGGCGACGTACTTGCCGTCGGCGAGTCTGCTGCTTCAGCTCGATCTTGTCGACTTCGTTCTTCAGGCCCGAGACCTCGGTGACCTTCGGGATCTCGATGCCGTCGATCGTGACCTTGAAGGCGTTGGCAGGCGAGGAGTCGAAGGAATCGGCGAGTGCCATGTCAAGCTCCTACTGGTTGCGGTGGTGGATCATTCGGTGACGAGGCTCGTGCCGCCCGAGAACTGCGAGAGCTGGAACACCACGAACTCGCGCGGGCTTCACGGGCGCGACGCCGATCTGGCAGACGACCTGGCCCGAGTCGATGACGTCGGCGGGGTTGGTCTCGTCGTCGCACTTCACGTAGAACGCCTCGTCGGGCGTGCGCGCCGAACAGTGCGCCCTTGCGCCACTCGCCGATGAGGAAGCTCAGATGGATGCGGCTGAGCTTGCCCCACAGCGCGGGGTCGTTGGGCTCGAACACCGCGAACTGGGTGCGCGTTGCAGGATCGACTTCTCGAGGTAGTTGAACAGCCGGCGGACGTTGATGTACCGCCACGCCGGGTCGCTCGACAGCGTGCGGGCGCCCCAGACGCGGATGCCGCGGCCCGGGAAGCTGCGGATGCGTTGACCCCGATCGGGTTCAGCAGTCTCCTGCTCGGCGCGGGTGAGCTGGGTCTGCAGTTCGACGGCACCGCGGACGACCTCGTTCGCGGGCGCCTTGTGCACGCCGCGCTCGTCGTCGTTGCGGGCCCAGACGCCGGCGATGTGTCCCGACGGCGGGATGAACCGGTTCGAGCCCGAGACCGGGTCGAGCACCTTGATCCACGGCTAGTAGAGCGCGGCGAACTTCGAGTCGTAGCCGGCCTCGACCCGGCGCCACTTGGCGATGTCCTGCGCCGAGAGGCCGGGCGGGGCGTCGAGGATCGCCATCCGGTCGCCCATGAGCTCGCAGTGGGCGATCACGGCGAGCTGCACGGCCTTCACCGTCTCGAGGTCGATGGCGCCGTGCTCGAAGGCGGCCATGAGGTCGGGCACGGCCACCATGGTGACCTCCTCGACCTCCTCGAGGCCACTGAAGCCGGTACGGTCGGCGGAGTCGCCGACGTAGTTGTCGGCGCCGATGTCGTCGAGCACGATGGGCTGCTCTGCCGGCTCGGGCACGACCAGGTCGAACGTGCCGTTGCGCGGCTTCAGGCCCGCGGATGCCGGGTCGGCCTCCTCGACCGTCACGAGCTTCGATTCGGCGAGCTTGGTCACGATGAACTGCGGGCTGTCGGGCTTCGCCGAGACGCCGTCGTACACCTCGGGCGAGCGCCCCTCGACCGTGACGGCGACCTTGAACGTCCCCTCCTCGGGCGACTCGCCCTCGGGGTCGCGCGATCTCGACCTTGATCGGCTTGGCGTTCGCGAGGCGTTCTTCGCCGTGAACACGTAGTTGCCGATCTGCGCGGTCTGCGGGCCTGCCGCGAGCTGCTTCGGCTCTCGCTTCCCGCCGCCCTTGCCGCCGCCGGCTGCAGAGGCCGTGCCGATGCGGACGACGTAGCAGTTGCCTCCGCCGTTCAGGAAGTACCCGTAGACGGCGTAGGCCAGGTAGGCGCCTTCGACGAGTCCGCCGAACTTGTCGACGAACTGGGTCCAGTTCGACACGAGCGTCGGCACGTTCTCAGGGCCCTTCGGCGCGATGCCGATGAATGCGGCGATTGCGGTGCCCACGCCCTCGATCGGCCGTGTCCCCGCTCGATCTCCTGCACGTACACACCGGGTGAAAGGTAGGTGGGCATCCCCGACTCCTTCGCTGGATTGCGTCGTTCCAGCGTCCGCGCGCGGATGCCTCACGGTGCAGTCTTTCGGTGCGTGCGGGTGGGTAGCGGTGGCTGCGCGATCGGGCATCCGGATGCAGCTGATGCCTTAGCGGCCGCGCCTCCGGGCGCCAGAACTGGTCACGACAGCCGTCAGGCGCGCTTCGTACAACGCCCGCAGTTGGGCCAGCTGGGCGGCGTGTGCCCGGCCCCACCGCGTCGATGACCTCATCCCGGCGACGCCTCACTCTGAGATAGCGCGGCAACCCCTGGCGACTGCGTTCTGCGACCACTCGGCGGTGATCGCCTCGACCGTTCGCTGGTGAACGCCGCCTGAGGCGCGGCCCTCGTCGAAAGCGACGTTCAGCCGGCTTAGCCGGACCCGCGCGCGTTCGGGGAACGCAGACCGGTCGCCCTCCCGGTCCCTCGAGGTTACGGGCTCGCCGGACGGCAATATCTCGTTGTCGAACTCCTCGGCCAGCGATCGGATGGTCGCCGCGTCACCACCGGCAGAGCGGGTCTTCCGATGTGAGGCTCTTCGTAGATCAGCACCGTCGTCATGGCGACGTATTCCGGGCCGGTGGTCCTCATAATGCCCATGACGCTGCAAGCGGCCGTCGATTGTTCGAAAAGCTGTCCCGGTACGCCTGAGGCACGACGTGTTCGGATTCCAGGTGCCATAACGGAGGCGAACCCGGATTCGCTCTTTCCGGAATCCACCGTCCGGTCTGGGCCCTATGCCGTGCGACGTCAGCCGAGGTTCGGCGGGTCGTAGACCCCGTGAGTGCCCGCGAGGGCGAGATGAGCGAGGGATCGTGCTTGATGAGGTCGATCATCGCGTCCCACGATGCGTTCCCTGCCGCGTTGGTCGCATCCGCAGGGCGGTTGCGATATCGTCGTTCAACTGCTTCAGCGGACCCGACCGCGCGACCGGCTGAGTGTTCGGTGAGTGCCCGGAACCACTCGATGCTGGGCGAGCCGATGCTCCGACTTGATCCGGGGAGCAACTGCGCACCGAGTCCAAGCGTCGCGCCGACGCCCTCAGCGCCGTGCTGCCTGTGCTCGCGCGGCTCGTGCGACGGCCTCCTTGTTTCCGGTCTTGCCGCCCTGGCCGCCCAGCGAACTTGCCTTGGCCTCGCGACCTTGCCTTTCACCCAGGCCTTGCCCGCGGCGACCTTCGCCTTGACCTTCGCGCCGATGCCCTTGATGCCGCGGATGATCGGGCCGGCGAGCTTCAGGCCGGTCTTGATGAGGAAGTCGAGGGCCTTGTTGACCGGCTTCTGGATGGCCTGGATGATCGAGCGGATCTTCTCGCCGATGCCGCCGATGCCGAGGACGCTGGCGATGAAGCCGATGAGGATCGGCACCATCTGGCCGAGCGCGTTCTCGACCTTCTCGACGACGGCCGAGACGTTGCCCTTCGCGATGTCGACGACCCCGTCGATGACGGTGTTCACGAACTGCGCGATGCGGGCCGCGTTGTTCACGAAGAACATCACGACGTCGTAGATGAGCTTGCAGGCCTTGATGAAGGCGGCGGCCGGGTTCAGCAGGCTGATCAGCCAGGTGATGCCGGCGGTGATGATCCTGGTGATCACGAAGTCCTCGAGCTGCTCCATGATCATGGCCTTGATGTCGCCGATCTTCTCGACGAGCTTGTCCCAGAGACCGGCGACGCCCTGCTCCCTGATCACCTGGAAGATCTCGACGCCCTTCTCGACCGCCGCCATCGCCTTCTCGCCGATCTGCATGACGAGGCGGTTGCGGATGTTCGCCCAGGTGAGGCCGAAGATCGAGGCCAGCAGCTTCACGATGCCCTTGAGGTCGAAGGTGTCGGGGAGTCTCGATGCCGGCGTCGCCGAGCTGACCGAAGAGCCAGCCCATGAGGCCCTTCTTCAGGTGCGTGGTGATGTTGGAGAAGAACCGGTCGATGCCGCCCTTGATGCCGCTGATGAGGTTGCCCAGGAATCCGACCGGGTCGCCGATGATGTCGCCGATCACGGATGCCGCGCGGGCGAGCACGTTCGCCAGCATGGAGGCGAGCTCACGGATGGTGTTGATGACGGCCTTGATGGCGCCGATCGCCTTGTCGACGAGGCCCTTGTTCTCGGCTTGGAGCGCCTCGATCCGCTCGTCGAGGCCCTTGCGCGCCTCGACGTACTTCGTCGCGAGAGTCTCGACGACCGCGTTCTCCTTGTCCTTGACCTCGCTCTCGAGCTGATCGAACCGGTCGCCGATCTCGGTGGCCGCCTCCGACCCGACCTTCTGCAGGTCCTTCGGAAGCGACTTCACGTACGTCGCGATCTCGGTCCGACCCTTCGCGATCCGCTGCTTCGCGGCGGTGAGGTCGCCACCGACGATGTCGGCGACGCGCGAGATCACGCCGTCCATCTGCTTGAGGTAGAGCTCCCGGCCGGCCTCGTAGAACTCGTTGACCTTGTCGGGCATGCCGAAGAGCTTGTCCTTGGCCCAGCGAAGTCCGCCGAGCCATCCGCCGTAGCGGTCCTTCTTATAGGCCGACATCTTGGCCGCGACGTACGCCTCGAACGACGCCTTGCGCCTTGGCCTCACCCTGCTCGAACTCCGCCTCGACCTTGGGGTCGATGCCATCGAGGATCTTCGTCACGTCCGTCTCGGTGGCGGTGAAGATGCTCTGGATCTTCGTCGTCACCTCGGCGCGCTTCTGCTCGTCCTTCGACTTCGCCTTGCCCTTGTCGGCGACGAGCCTGGCGAGCGCGGCCGCCTTCGTCCCCTGCATGCCCTGCACGCCGGCGGCGGTGGCCGCACTCGCCTGCGCCTTGCCCTGGGCGATGGTCGCCTGCTCCTGGGCACGGTACTCGGCGGGAGCAGCGTCGGCGTGTGCGGCCGCAGTGCGCTTCTCGGTGAGCGCGCCCTGGAAGTCCGGCTCACCGGACTTCGCGAGTTGCGCATCGGTGACGTTCGCGTCGGTCATCTCCTGGTCGACCTCGTGCTTGCCGGCTTCGAGGTTGACCTGCTCGGGCGGGACCGGCTTCGGCACCGCGCCGGCCGCCGGGATCGGCACGGCCTGCCCGGGACTCTCCTGGGCCATCGGGGTGACGGGCTTCGCGACGGCCTTCGACTGGTCGGGTGGCGCCTCGGTCGCCGCCTCGATGTCGTGCGCCGACCCCTCCTTGCCCTGGGTGACGAGGCCCTTCACCTCGCCCTTGACCTCGCCGGCCTTACCCGACTCGGCGTAGTCGTCGGCCTCCTTCAGGGTCTTGGGCGACTTCGCCTCGATCGCCGTCTTCACGGCCGCGATGAACGCCTTCTTGTCGAACGTGCCGGGCTGCTGCGCGTCCATCGTGTCGGCCTTGGCGGCCTTCGCCTGTCCGGCGAGGTCGTCGCTCGGAGCGATCGCGGCGTCCTGCGCCTCCTTCGCCTTCGACGTGGCAGGAGGGTGCGCCCGCTTCGCCGCCGCGAACCCCTTCACGTTCCCCCTCACCTGGGCGAAGGCGGGATCCTGGGCCGGCTTCACCCCCGGCGGCGGCACCGGCGGCCGGAGCAGCTTGTCGGGGGTCAGTCGGGCAGGTGCGCGGCGCCGCCACCGGCGCGGCAGCGGCCACCGCAGGCACCGGCGCCGCAGCGGCCCCTGCCGGCCCGGCGACCTTGGGCTTCGCGGCGGCGGCCTTGCCCAGTGGCGAGACCGGTGGCACGGGCTTCGGCGGCGGCACGGGCTTCTTCGCGGCGACGGCGCTCGGACCGAAGCCGGTCATCGTGACCGCGAGCGCCGAGGCGGGCGGCTTCGTCCCCTCGAGATCGACGGGGATGCCGGCGGCCTTGGCCTGCTTGAGACCGAGCTCGACGCGCTCGACATCGGGCTCGTCGCGCCGCAACTCCACGAGGGCGCCGTCGATCTCGACCCTCGCCGCGTCGCCGGGCCCGCGGAGCCTCGCAGCGAGCAGGGCACTGACGGCGGAGTTCCCGGCCTCGCGCTGCAGCGCGAGGAGCGCTCCTCCCCGCTGAGCGCCGGCGCCGGCGCTGCCGCCGGCACGCTGCCGCCCTGCGGAGAGCGCATCGGTCATCGCCGCCCGGGTGGGCCCGACCCCGCGCCGGCCAGCGCTGGCGAGATCGCCCTTCACCGGTGGCGCGATGGTCATCGTCGTCCGTCCATCCCGGTCGGGCGCCGCGGATCCGGGAGCTGCGCCATGGCGGCTCGCGGCTCAGCCGGCCGCTTCCTCTTCTTCCTCTTCGGCCTGGCGCTGCACGAACGACCCCTGCACCGACTCCTCTTCCTCAGGCTCCTCCTGCCGCTGCACGGGCGCCGGCTCGCTCATCACCCTCGTCGGCGTTGTCGGCCGCGGCACGCTCGAAGCGGTCGCCGGGGTCGCTCACGCTCACACCGCCGCCCGTGGGTGTCCCGTCGACCGGACCCGAGCGCTGCTGCACCACGTGCGTCAGCTCGTGCGCGAGCGTCGTGCGTCCGGCCTGCGAGGAGGGGTCGTACGCGTCCCGCTGGAAGACCACGTTGTTGCCGACCGTGTAGGCGTGCGCGCCGACCGACTTCGCCGAGGCGTGCGCCGCGGCATCCGTGTGCACCTTGACGTCGCCGAAGTCATGACCGAGACGCGATTCCATGTCGGTGCGCACCGTCGGCTCGAGCGACGATCCACCCGACGAGACGACGTCGAGCACCGGCGACCGCTGCTCCTCGACGAGCTCGCTCACCGCGCCGTTGCCCGCCTCCCGTTGCAGGCGCAGCAGCCCGTCGCCGCGCAGCACGTCCGGACGCCGCTCGGCGACTCCGTGCAGCGCACCCGCCGATTCGCGCGTCGCTTCGGTCCCTCGCCGCGCCACCTCGAGGGCGACGCCGTCCCACTCATGTGCGTGCATGGTCCACCTCCACGATCGACCGATTCCATTGCACCGCGGGCTCGCCTCGAGCGGTGCCGATCTGCCCGTTCGGGCATCGACTCGTGCACGACCGGGCAGCCCGGGTCATCCGCCGACCACCTCCGGCCAGAACGCGCCGAACTCGCTCTCGACGAGAAGGCGCCCGAGCTTGCGGTACTCGCGGTGCACCGCGAGGATGCAGTGCTTCATGAGCACGGTGCCACGATCGGCGGCGGCGAGGTACGCCGCGGTCACGGCAGCCGAGCGGATGCCTCCGCCCGCGAGCTCGAACGAACGGCCGAGGAACTCGAGGTCGATGTCGTCGGCCCGGTGCACGAGCGAGCCGAGGCTGCGGTCCCAGAGGCGGGTGCGCTGCGCGGCATCCGGCATCGGGAAGTCGACGATGACGTCGAGTCGGCGCGTGAACGCCTCGTCGATGTTCGCCCGCAGGTTCGTGGCGAGGATCGCGAGCCCGTCGAAGGTCTCCATGCGCTGCAGCAGGTAGGCGCTCTCGACGTTCGCGTACCGGTCGTGCGAGTCCTTCACGTCGGAACGCTTGCCGAACACGGCGTCGGCCTCGTCGAAGAGGAGCACGGCATTCGTGCCCGCCGCCGCCCGGAAGATCCGCTCGAGGTTCTTCTCCGTCTCGCCGATGTACTTGTCCACGACGGTGGAGAGGTCGACGACGTACAGGTCGAGCGCCAGCCCGCCGGCGACGACCTCGGCGGACATGGTCTTGCCCGTGCCCGAGTCGCCGGCGAACAGTGCCACCACGCCATGCCCGCGTCCGCCGCCGGGCCGCATGTCCCAGTCGCCCAGCACTCGCTCGCGGTGCCGCGCACGGAGCTCGATCTCGCGGAGCGCGTCGAGCGGGCCGGGCGGAAGCACCAGGTCGTCCCACCCCACGCGCGGCGACACCCTGCGCGCCAGCCGGTCGAGTGCGCTGGCGTTCTCGGCGCGCGCACCTGCGGCGAGGTGCTCGGCGGTGATCCTCCCGCTCGTCGAGAGCGCCGCCTGGGTGCGCGCCGTCGCCGCCGCACGCCGCACCTGCTCGGGTCTGAGCCGGAACTGGCCGGTCGTCGCCGTGACATCGAGACCCTCGGCCGCCGGACCGAGCGAACGACGCCACAGCTGCGAGCGTTCCTCGGTGGTGGTCGGCTCGACCTCTGCCATCGCCGGGAGGGTGCGGCACCACTCCGGATCCCAGGTGGAGTCGCCGACGAACACCATCGGCTGCGGCGAGTCGGCGAGCGTCTCGATCAGTGCAGCGCTGACTTCCGTCGTGACGGGCGACGCGATCAGGCCGAGGCCACGCAGCCGCACCTCGCGCAGCGCGAGCCTCGCCAGGGTGATCGGGTCCTGATCGGAGCCGAGCCGATCGAGGTCGAGTCGAAGCGCCCCGAGACCGTGGGCGCGGATGCCGCGTGCCGCGACGGCCTCGCCCGACCCGGTCGCCGGCTCGCGGAGGTAGACGAGCCGGATGCCTGCGGCGAGCGCCTGCGCCACGAGTCCGGCGTCGCCCCACTCCACCGGCGAGGCCTCCCTGAGCACGCCGTCGAGGACGCGATCCGCCGTGTCGTCGCCCAGCAGGTGCCCGACCACGCGATCGGGGACGCGCAGCGCGCGACCGGGCAGCGGCCGGTCCTCGTCCTCGACGATGAGGAGCCCGCCCGAGATGAGGGGTCCGGAGATGAGCCGTGCCCGGTCGGAAGCCGAGGTGAGCGGCACCCCGCACAGATCGAGGGCGACCGCCACAGACGGCCGCCGACGGCCGACGTCGTCGTTGAGGTAGCCGAAGAATCGCTCGAATCGGGGGTCGAGGTCCGCCGCGAGCGCCGTCACGAGCAGGTCGACGTCGATCTGACTCAGTCCGAACGCATCGGCGAGCACCCGGAGCCGGAGCCGATGCCCCGCCGCCTCGGCCATGTCGGCGGCCTGCTCCGTCGCGGCGAGGCGCGCCGAGGCATCCGACCAGTCGGGGATCCCCGGAACTCCGGCGAGCAAGCCGGTCGACCATCTCGTCGCTGAGGTAGAGGCCGCGGAACGGATCGTCGGGCTGGGGGTCCGCCGCACGCCGCATCGAGACGAGTCGCCGGATCCGATCCTCGATCACCCCGACCCGACCCAGCAGGTGCACGATGCCGGGGTCGTCGATCATCTCAGTCCTCCGACGAGGTGGCGGCCGCGGACGGTGCCGCAGCAGGCGCTGCGCGCACCACGCCCTCGTCGATGCCGAGGCCCGATGCGCTGAACTCGGCCTCGACGCCGGCGGTGACCGGCGGGCCCGCCGGGAAGGTGATGCCTCGCGCGATCGGGGCCGTGATGACGAGGTCGAGCGACGGCTTCAGCTCGCCGCCGAGCGACGACCACACGTCCGCGAAGGCGCGGTCCTCGGGCGGCGGCAGGGCCACGCTCAGCGAGCACGGCAGCCCGGTTTCAACGAGCGAGCCGACGACGAACGCGCCGGGAATCGCATCGAAGCGCAGGAAGCAGCGCAGGAGCGCATCGAGCAGCCGGTGCTCGTCGTCGGGGCGTTGGGTCCACGCCGTCACGAGATAGGACAGCTTGAAGTACCGGGGAGCCGGCGTGCGATGCGTGACGATGCCGCGATCGTCGCGCTGCTCGCTGACGCCGTACTCGCGTCGCCTCGTGTCCTCGCGGATGTCGTAGAGGAAGAGGTCCACCGTCGGCGCGTTCCGCCGCGCGGCCCAGTCCTTGGTCGGGGCGTCGAGCGCGATGTCGACGTCGGCGGCGATGCCGTCGGACGCCTTGACGAGCGCGCGGATGGCGTCATCGATCTCGCCGATCATGCGCCCCTCCCGATGCAGCGTCCACCATGGCCGCGCTACGCGTTCAGTGTGGAACGCCGATCGGCAGTGGACGCGCAGATTCCGGGCACTCCTCGGGGCAGCGGTGGGTTCCTCCTCGGGCACCACACCAGCGCGCGTGCAGTGTCTCAGATGAGCCCCTCGCGCATCGCGTACGCGACCGCATGCGAGCGGTTGCGGAGCTGCAGACGTGTCGTCACGTCGTGGAGCACGTTCTTCACGGTGCGCTCCGAGTACGAGAGCTTGGTCGCGATCTGTGCGGTGTCCCAGCCTTCCGCGACGAGCTTGAGCACCTCGATCTCACGTGAGGCGAGCCCGTTGAACGTGATCCCCCGCGGATCGAGCACCGTGCGCTGCAGCCGGCCGACCTGGTCGAGCAGCCGCCCGAGCAGGTCGGGAGGAACGGTGCCCTCGCCGGCGGCGGCAGCGGTGATGACCGAGAGCAGTCGGTCGGTCGTGGCATCCGCTCGCCTGACGAGACCGACGACCCCGCTCTCGACCGCGCGCACGAGATCCTGGTCGTCGAGATGCGAGGCGATCAGGATGACTCGGGCCTCGCCGTTCCGGCGGACGAACCGCAGCGTGTTGAGCGCCTCCTCGTCGACGGCATCGACGATCACGAGCACGACGTCGGGAGGCTCGTCCTCGTCGGGCCCGACAACTCGCACTTCTGGGCGCGGCCGCAACGCGCTCGAGACACCGACTTCGGAGATGGGGTCGCGCGCGTAGACGCGGACGGTGATGCGGGACATGACATCCTCCCGGTGGCGATGTGGATGAACGGCTTCCGCAGGGTGGGGTGTGCCCGTATTCTGCCCGGCCCGCTCTTCGTGCACTCAACGCACCCTCAACGGGCACTGTCGGTGCACCGCCGGCGGCCCGCGCGGGCGAACCGCCCCTGGCATCCCGCCGTTAGGGTGTGCCCATGCCCACCGGACCCGCCCTCCGCGCCGGCGACATGGCGCTCTGCGCGCTCGTCGACGGCGTCACCCCGCATGTCGGGGGGCCGATCACGCCGGCCGCGGCCGTGCCGACGGTGCTCATCGGCGGCATGCCCGCCGCCGTCGCGAACGCGGTGCCCGGCGGCATCGTGTGCGCGTCACCCGCACCGAACGGGATCGCCCAGGGCAGCATGACCGTGCTCATCGGCGGATTCCCCGCTGCCCGCCTCGGCGATCTCACGCTGCACGGGGCTCCGATCGCACCCGGCCCCGGCGCGCCGACGGTGATCATCGGCGGATGATCGTCGGCGTGCCGGTCTCCGAGAAGGCGCTCCGGGCTCGCGACACGACACGAAGCTCAAGCGCCTTCGGGAAGACACAAAGGGCACGAGATCTGCCCGGAAATCGGGTCGGAGGGCTGGCGGGCGCCTGGAGACGGGTCCGTAGCGTCGGAGCATGGCCACCGTCGCCGACATCGAGCCTGCCTCCCTCGCGCTCACGCCCGGGGAGTCGGAGGTCTTCACCCTGACGGTCCGGAACGACGGCGAGGACGTCGAGGCCTACCACCTGTCCGCGGTCGACGATGCGGCCGAACACGTGGTGATCGAGCCCGACACACTCCTCGTGCATCCCGGGGAGACCGGCACCGCCTCGGCGACGATCACGCTCGAGCACACCGGTCGGTGGTCGGTCGGAGAGTTGATCGTCCGTTTCCACATCGTTCCGGCCGTGCGGCCCGACGAATTCCTGGTCGTCGAGGCCATCGCCACGATCCAGTCGTTCAGCGATGTCGCCGCGGTACTCTCGCCTCCTACGCTCCAAGGACGTCGGAGCGCCGAGGCGGAGATCGCGATCGCCAATGCCGGCAACGCGCACACCTACGCCGGCGTCGCGGTCTCGGCCGGTGAACTCGTCGTGTCGATCGACCACGGGCAGGCGGCGCTCCCTGCCAGCAGCACCGAGAGCGTCGACCTCACTGTTCGCGCACGGGACTTGCTGTGGCGGGGCGATCCGGTGCAGCACCCCTTCGTCGTCACGGTGACACCGGAGGACCAGCCCGCCATCTCGCTCGAGGGGACCTTCACGCAGCTCCCCCTCCTGCCGGGTTGGACGTTCAAGGCGGCGATCGGGGTCGCCGCAGCGGCGGCGCTGCTGTTGGTGCTCTGGCTCGGTGCGGTCATCTGGGGCGGCCTGCGCGGCACCCCCGTCGCTGCGACCGTGTCCCCCTCCGCCACGGAAACGCCGACGCCCGATCCTGTCGTCGACGTCGCTGTCGAGTTCGAGGACCCTACGACCTCGAAGGCCGGGGATGATGCGGCGACAGTGCTTGCCGCTGAGGTCCAGGACGCGCCCGACGACAGCCTTCTGGCCGTGACGGTGATGTGGCCCGAGGAGCTGACGCTCGTGGCATCCGAATCAACCTGTGAGGCGTGGGTCGGGCCCGAGATCGACCGAGAGCTTCAGGGATCCCCGCGTTCGGGCGACGAGTGCCTGATCGATCCGTCTCGATCCAGTGAGGCGGAGCTGACGTTCTCGACCCCGCCTGCGGGCTTCACGGGTGAGGTGACCGCGGCGGCATCGCGTCTCGTGATGGTCGATGACACCGACGTTGCGGAGGTCGAGTACGCAGCAGAATCGGAGTTCCGCGACGACGAGATCAGCGTGCCCATCGACGTGCAGCCGTACCTGTTCTGGATGGACGTCGGTGTTCCGGAGGTCGCCGCCGACGGTGCGGGCGAGGTGACCATCACGGTCCATCGGACGCTCGACGGAGACGACCCGTTCACCGAGATGGACTTCGCCATCGATCTGCCCGAGTTCGCGAGCGTGAACGGCGATGTTGCGAGCTGCGACGACTGGGATCCAGACACGATGGTCTGCTTCCTGCAATGGTTCGAGGGCCAATCCGCGTACGACGTCGTCGTTCCGTTGACGGTGGACGGGTCGGTCCCGAACGCCGGCGTGCTCGGCCTGCAAGGCGCTTCACTCACCGTCGACGGCCAGACGGCATCCGATGACGAGGTCGCTGAGGGGATCCGCGCCGCCGAGTACCCGTTGGTCGTGGGAACCGGACTGTTCGGGATCGACGTCGCGCTGAATCCGGACTCGGCAGGGGCGGGCGAGGTGATCGAGGCGACCGTCACCATCACGAACGAAGGTTTCCCTGCCGCCGTCGAGCGGTTCGACGAGGGCGCCTGGATGCTCGGGCTGGGGTTCACTTGGCCCGAGTCGCTGGACCTCGGCCAGCAGCCCACGGCCTGCCGTTCCTTCGTCGGCAACATCTGCGGCATCCGCGGCCCGGATCCGGGGAAGAGCGTGACCCTCACGCTTGCGTTCACCGTGGTATTCGATGCCGGCGAGCTCGATGATGCCTCCGGTGACGTCGCCGCGAGCGGGGTGTCGCTCGTCTTCGACCCGACCACCGAGATGGACCGGCTCGATGACCGCGAGCAGCCGCCGCGCGAGATGCCCCCGACCTGGATCGACTCTGGAGCCGACGAGTTCGCCTTGGAGTGAGCCGCAGCGACGAACGTCACCACGCCGGCGCGTCGACCCCCGGCAGCGACCACGCGGCGAACGCCGGGCCGTCGGCGGCGAGGTGCACGAGACCGTCGGATGCCGCGAGCCGGGCGTCGCCGAAGCGGGCCGCCGCGGCATCCGCACCCGGCAGCGCCGACGCGCCGAACGACAGCGTCGCCGGCCGCCCGCGCCGCGAACACGAGCATCGATTCCTCGGCCGACTCGCGCACGAACACGATGGCGTCCTCGTCGACCGCCAGCCAGCGGATGCCGCCGGTGGCGAGCACCGGATGCGCGCGCCGCAGCGCGACGAGCGACGCGTAGGTGTCGAGCACGGGCGCGACCGCGGCATCCGCTTCGCTCCCCCACGGGATGGGCGTGCGCGAGGCCTCGCCGTCGGCGCCGGTGAGTCCGAACTCGTCGCCGGCCCAGACCACCGGGATGCCGGGGAGCGTCACCGCGAGCCCGAACGCGACGGGCACCGTGCCCGGCCGCGCCGACGTGCGGAAGCGGGGCGTGTCGTGGGTGTCGAGCGCGTTCATCGTCGCGAGCCGCGTGCGCCACGGGAAGCCGGCGGCGAACCGCACGTGCGCCTCGTGGAAGTCGCGTCCGTCGTAGCTCGGCACCCGCTGCAGCGCGAAGCCGATGCCGCCGCCGCCCGAGCTGCCCGGCTCGAGCAGCCAGCTCCACAACGGTCGCGTGAACGGCGTGTACGTCATCGCGCCGTGCCACGCGTCGCCCTCGAAGTCGCTCGCGGCGTCGTTCGTCGACTCGCCGAGCAGGATCGTGTCGGGGTTGACGTCGAGCATCGTGCGGCGGATCGCCCGGCGCACCTCGGCGTTGAGGTCCTCGTCGCCGAGCCGCCCGGTCATGTTCGCGACGTCGATGCGCCAGCCGTCGAGCGAGAACGGCGGCTTCAGGTAGCGCGCGACGATCGAGTCGGGCCCTTCGATGAAGCGCCGGCGCAGCTCGGTCGAGCTCCAGTCGAACTTGGGCAGGCTCGGCACGCCGAGCCACGACTCGTAGCCACCGCCCTGCGCCTCGTCGCGGAAGTAGTAGAAGGAACGCTCGGGTGCGTCGGGGTCGGCCTGGGCCGCGCGGAACCACTCGTGCGCGTCGCCCGAGTGATTCGACGTGAGATCGCCGATCACGCGGATGCCGCGGCGGTGCGCGTCCTCGACGAGCCGCACGAGCGCGTCGTCGCCGCCGAGCAGCGGGTCGACCCCGTCGAACGTCGACGCGTCGTAGCGGTGGTTCGACCGGGCCGGGAACACCGGCGTGAGGTACAGCAGGTTCACGCCGAGGCGCTCGAGGTGGTCGAGGTGCTCGCGCACGCCGTCGAGGTCGCCGCCGTAGAACTGCTGCGAGCGCCCCGGCGGCACGTCGTCGACCGGGTCGTTCCAGTCGGCGGGGATCGCCCACTCCGGCGTCGCGGCGGCGCCGCCGCGGCATCCGATCGCGCGAACCGGTCGGGGAACACCTGGTACAGCACGCTCTCGGCCGCCCACTCGGGCGGCGCGGCGTGCGCGACGAGCCGGAAGTCGTCCTGGTCGCGCGTCTCGGTGGTGAACAGTCCGAGCTGGTTCAGCCAGTGCTGCCGCCCGTCCTCGCCGACCAGCAGCCAGCGGTAGCCGTGCACCGGGTTCTCGACCTCGACGGGCGCCTCCCACCAGTCCCAGCCGTCAGCCGAGCCGGTCGCAGGCCCGTCGAGTGGCCTCAGGAGGACTGCCTCGCTGAAGCGCGGCTCGCGGTTCGGGGTTCGACCGGGTGCCGCACCCACGCGAGCGGGCCGAAGTCGTGCGGGCACGCGCACCCGCACGCGCACGGTCTCGCCGAGCGCAGGCGCCTGGGTCGACACGTGCAGCGGCGATCCGTCGTGGTGCGGCAGGAGGCGTTCGGGCATGGCTCAACCTTTCCACCCGCAGGTTTCGGGCGCGAGAACGGGCCGCGGCCGCGGCATCCGCTCGGGTTCGGGTCGCTACTTCACGGCACCGGCGGTGAGGCCGCCGACGATGTACTTCTGCAGCCAGAGGAACAGCGCCACCACGGGGAGCGCCGCCATCACGGCACCGGCCGAGAAGGCGCTCCAGTCCGCGTACCGCGGGTTGGAGACGAGCTTCGTGAGGCCGACGGCGAGCGTCTGCTTCTCGGTGTCGATCAGCAGCACGGATGCCACGACGAACTCGTTCACCGTGGTGATGAACGAGATGAGCGCGACGACCGCGAGGATCGGCGCGACGAGCCGGAGGATGATCGTGAAGAAGATGCGCGCGTGGCCGGCGCCGTCGATCTTCGCCGCTTCGTCGATCGAGGCGGGCACCGTGTTGAAGTACCCGTACATCAGGTAGGTGTTCACGCCGAGCGCGCCACCGAGGTACACCATGATCAGGCCGATGTGGGTGTTCAGGCCGATCGCGGGGAACCAGCCGCCGATCGTGGTCATGAGCAGGAAGATCGCCACCATCGCGAGCGTCTGCGGGAACATCTGCACCACGACGATGCTGATGAGTCCGACGCGACGGCCCGTGAACCGCATGCGCGAGAAGGAGTACGCCGCGAGGGCGCCGAGGAAGCGTCGCGAAGATCGCCGTGAGGCCGGCGATGAGCAGCGTGTTGCCGAACCAGGTCGTGTAGGGAACCTGCGGATCGGTGAGCATGCGCACGTAGCTGTCGAGCCCGATCCTCGAGAACAGCGCGTTCGATCCGGTGAGCGTGCCCTGCGGGTTGAGCGACGCGGACACGACGAACACGATCGGGAACAGCGAGAACGCGACCATCACGATGCCGACGATGTGGCGCCAACCGGTCGCGCGGAACCAGCGGGCGAAGTTGAACGGGCGCTTCGTCGGGATGTAGCCGCCCTCGTCGATCGTGGCGCCTGCGCGAGTCGAGGCATCCGCCAACTCGGCGACCTCGCCGGCGAGGAGCCCGCTCTGCGATCCGGGAATGGCGTGCTGCTCAGCCATCAGTTCAGGTCCTCCAGGCTCTTGGTGCGGCGGAAGGCGATGATCGAGATGACCGCGATCACGATGAAGATGATGATCGAGTACGCGCTCGGCGAGGCCGTAGTCGCGGGACTGGCCCGTGAACGCCACCTTGTAGACCATCGTGATGAGGATGTCGGTGAAGCCGACCGGGATCGGCGCGTTGCTGTCACGCGGGCCGCCGTCCGTCAGCATGTAGATGACGTTGAAGTTGTTGAAGTTGAACGCGAACGACGCGATGAGGAGCGGCGCGACGGAGACGAGCAGCAGCGGGAGCTTGATCAGCCGGAACACCGCCCACGGCCTCGCGCCGTCGACCGTCGCCGCCTCCTGCAGCTCCTCGGGGATCGACTGCAGCGCGCCCATGCACACGAGGAACATGTAGGGGAACCCGAGCCAGAGGTTCACGATGAGCACCGAGACCTTGGCCAACACCGGATCGGTGAGCCACGGCACGTCGGCGCCGCCGAGCAGCACCTGGTTGATGAAGCCGAAGCTCTCGTTCATCATGCCCGCCCAGATGAGGGCGGACAGGAACGACGGGATGGCGTAGGGCAGGATCATCGCCACCCGGTACCACCTGCGCCCGCGCATCCGCATGTCGTTGAAGACGATCGCGAGGAACAGCCCCAGGAAGAACGTCGTGGCCACCGAGATGAACGCGAACGCGAAGGTCCAGAGCGTCACGTAGACGAGCGGCCCGGCCAGGCGCGGGTCGGTGACGGCGCGCACGAAGTTGTCGAAGCCGACGGTGATCTGCCAGCCGGGCAGCAGCTCCTCGCCGTCGTCGGACGTGAAGGCGCCGGTGCCGATGTCGGAGTAGACGGTGCCCGTCGTGACATCCGTCATCGTGCCGGCGGCCTCGTCGTACTCGAGCGTCGAGACGTACTGGTAGGCGTTCGAGCCGTCGGGCGTGCGCAGCGCGCCGTCGTTCGGATCGTCGGAGAACGGCACCGCGAGCTCGGTGATCTCGTCGGTGCGGGCGAGCACGTCGGCGAAGCTGAGGGTCGTCCAGCCGTCGACGGCGACGGCCTTGCCGCCCTCCATCTCGGCGTCGACCGGCTCGAGCGGGGCTGGTCGTTCGTGCCGACGTACGCGTCGCCGTCGGGGTCGGTCGCGAGGAGTCCGAGCGTGCCGAGGCGATCGACGACGGTCACCGGGATAGGCGGGCGAGTCCTCGACGCGCTCGAGCGACGAGGCCATGAGCGACGAGACCGCCTGCTCCTTCGAGCCGTTGTGGCCCGTGCCGTAGTTGGTGAAGGCGATGTACCCCGTGTAGACGAGCACGAACACCTGGAAGATCACGAGGAAGATCACGCCCGGCGTGAAGTACTTCGCCGGGAGCTTGCGGCGCGAGAAGTAGATCCAGTTGACGATCGCCGCGACGACGGCGACGACCGCCGCGACGAGCCATTGGCTGCTCGTCGACGAGCACGAGCACGGCGTATACCGCGATCGCGTCGAGGATGCCGAGCATCACGATCTTGAGCAGCAGCATCTTCAGCCCGCCGGATGCCGCGTCGGCGATGTTCGCAGCTCGTCGCTGCTTGTTCGTCGGCTTCTGCGGTGCCTCCGCCGTGACCTCGTCGTCGATCGTGGTGCTCATCCTGCTCGCTCTTCCCGTCGAACGTGAGTGCTCCGGGCCGGATGCCGGCGAGGCATCCGACCCGGAGTCGCTCAGTGCTTACTTCGTGATGGCGGTCTGCACGTCGGTCGTGAGCTTCTGCCACGTCGCGACCGGGTCGGCACCGTTGATGATGTCGGCCTCGGCGATGCCCCAGTACTGCCACACCGAACCCATGGCGGGGATGGCCGGCATCGGCACGGCCTCGGCACCGACGGCCGCGAAGCCCGCGATGATCGGGTCGCTCGACGCGGTCTCGGCCGCGGCGGAGAGGGCCGGGAGGATGTTGCCGGCCTCGAACAGCTCGAGCTGCACGTCCTCGGTGCCGATGTAGTTGACGAGGAAGTCGTTCGCGGCGACCTTGTTCTCCGACTCGGCCGAGACGAAGAAGCCCTTCACGCCGGCGAACGGCGCGGCGGGGGCGCCGGTCGGGCTGGGCACGGTGTCGATCGCGACGTTGACGCCGCCGTCGATCGCGGCGCCCACGTTCCACGGGCCGGTCAGCCAGAAGGCCGCGGTGCCGTCGAGGAACGCCTGCTTCGCGATGTCACCGTCGATGTCGGTGTTGAACACGCCCGTGCCGTTCTTGCCCTGGCTGCCGAGCCACGTGGCGAACAGCTCGCCGCCGGCGCTGCCGAGGCGGAGGTCGGCGGGGTCGTAGCCCTGGTCGTTCGTGCCGAACACCGGGGCCTCGAACGCGGTCTGGAACGGGTAGAGGTGGTAGGGGTTGCCCTCGGCGCCCTGCTCGACCACGAAGGGCTGCGTGAGGCCGGCGGCCTGGCCCTTGGCGATCATGTCGTCGAAGCTCGTGGCGGCCTCGGGAACGAGGTCGGCGTTGCGGAGCACCGCGATGTTCTCGACCGCGTAGGGAAGCATGTAGGTGGTGCCCTCGTACGTGGCGGCGTCGACCGCGACGGGGAGGTAGTCGCCCGCGGAGTCGCCGAGCTCGATCGGCGCGACGACGCCGTTCGTCGAGAGCTCGCCCAGCCAGTCGTGCGCACCCATCGTGATGTCGGGGCCCTCGCCGGTCGGCACCTGCTGGATGAAGTCGTCCTTGATGTCGGCGTTGTCCTTGCCGACGAGCTCCACCTCGACTCCGGTCTTCTCGGTGTAGGCCTCTGCCGCGCCCTTCAGCGCGTCGACGCGCTCGGCGTCGACCCAGACCGTGAGCGTGCCGCTCGACGATGCTTCGCCGCCCGACTCGCTGTCGCCGGCGGAGCAGCTCGCGAGACCGAGCGTCGCGACAACCGCGACGGCCCCGGCAGCGAGGAGGCTCTTCGTGTTCACCCTCATTGGTGTGCCCTTCTCAGTGTGCGTGGAGTCGGCGCCTTCGCCTGGTGAGGGAGCTGTGGTCCCCGTTCCGAAGCCGGAACCGCGCACCGTGCCCGAAAGGCCGTTCTTCCGTATGGAGTGCTCGCAGATATGCAAGCGATTACAGGTATACCTTGCATGCCCTTAAGGATCAAACTGGAGCCCCAGCATTGATACCGGTTCGTGACCATGGCGTTACGCCCCGATGCTGCAAGCGTTTCCATGCTGTATCGAGATGTCGTACAGTTTCCGTCATGACTTCCGAGTGGTGGCGAACCGCCGCGATCTACCAGATCTACCCACGGTCCTTCGCCGACGCGAACGGCGACGGCATGGGCGACCTCGCCGGCATCACGAGCCGCCTGGGCGAGCTGCAGGAGCTGGGGATCGACGCGATCTGGCTCTCCCCCTTCTTCACGTCGCCGCAGCGCGACGCCGGGTACGACGTCGCCGACTACTGCGACGTCGACCGGCGATTCGGCACGCTCGCCGACTTCGACGCCATGCTCGCCGAGGCGCACGCCCGCGGCATCCGCGTCATCATCGACCTCGTGCCCAACCACTCGTCCGACGAGCACGAGTGGTTCCAGGCGGCCCTCGCCGCCAGCGCCGGCAGTGCCGAGCGCGCCCGGTACCTGTTCCGCGACGGCCGCGGCCCCGGCGGCGACGAGCCGCCGAACAACTGGGAGTCCGTCTTCGGCGGACCGGCCTGGACCCGCGTCGTCGAGTCCGACGGCACGGCCGGCCAGTGGTACCTCCACCTCTTCGACAGCTCGCAGCCCGACTTCGACTGGACGAGCGAGGAGGTGCGCGAGGAGTTCCGTCGCATCCTGCGCTTCTGGCTCGACCGCGGCGTCGACGGGTTCCGCGTCGACGTGGCCCACGGCATGATCAAGGCCGACGGACTGCCCGACTACACGCCGCCCGCCGAGGGCGGCAGCATGGGTGGGGCGGGCGGTGTCGTCGGCACGGTCGGTGCTGGTGGTTCGGGCGTTGGTGCGGTCGGCGCTGCGGTTCGGGCGTCGGGCAGTCGGCGCCGGTGCTCGGGCGCCGTCAGCGAGTCCGCGCTTGCGTCGGTCGGCGGCGGTGTCGCCGTCGCTGTCGGCCGCGGCGTCGGCGAGTCCGTCGGTGCCGACCCGACCGGTGTCGCCCTCGAGCCGGCGATCAGCGTCGAGGACGGCGACAGCGCGCCGTACTGGGGCCAGGACGGCGTGCACGAGATCTACCGCGACTGGCGGGCGCTGCTCGACGAGTACCCCGGCGAGCGCATCCTCGCCGCCGAGGCGTGGGTCGACCCCCTCCCGCGCGTGGCGAAGTGGGTGCGCCCCGATGAGATGCACCAGGCGTTCAACTTCGCCTACCTCGAGACGCCGTGGAACGCCCCGGCGCTCCGCACGGTGATCGACGACTCGCTCGCCGCGTTCGGCGCCGTCGGCGCGCCGTCGACGTGGGTGCTCTCGAACCACGACGTCGTGCGGCACGCCACGCGCCTCTCCGTCACCGAGGTCAACCCGCAGGGCCACGGCCTCGGCCCGCGCTCGAAGGGCCTGCCCGAGTTCGCGCCCGGCGTGCGCCGCGCCCGCGCCGCGACGGCGCTGATGCTCGCGCTGCCCGGCTCGTCGTACCTGTACCAGGGCGAGGAGCTCGGCCTGCCCGAGGTCATCGACCTGCCCGACGACGCCCGCCAGGATCCCACGTGGTTCCGCACGAACGGCGAGCGCTACGGCCGCGACGGATGCCGCGTGCCGATCCCGTGGGAGGCCGACGCGCCGAACTACGGCTTCGGCCCCGCGGGCGACCCGTGGCTCCCCCAGCCCGCGCAGTGGGCGGAGCTCGCCCGCGACCGCCAGCGCGGCGTCGAGGGGTCGACCCTCTCGCTCTACCAGGCTGCGCTGCGCCTGCGTCGCGAGCTCGACCTCGGCGCGGGATCCGTCGAGTGGCTGCCGGGCTTCCCCGAGGCGGTGGTCGCCCTCCGCAACGGCGACGTCGTCGTGGTCGCGAACACTGGAACCGAGCCGGTCGAGCTCCCCGAGGGCGAGCTGCTGCTCGCGAGCGGCCCCCTCGACGGCCGCTCGCTGCCGCACGACACGACGGCCTGGCTCCGCGCCTAGGGCCCGAGCGGATGCCGCGCGCCGCCGCCGGGGCGCGCCGCGTGCCGCGCCGCCCGCGCGCCGGCCGCGCCGCCGCCGCGGCATCCGCTCGCCCTTCACAGGCCCGCTTCCCGCGGCATCCCCGACGATCTCAGGACGAGGTCGACGATGGGTCCTCACAGCGACCCATCGCTCGCGTCATCCTGAATACCGCGGCCAGCCAGTGGGAGCAACTGGGCCACGCCCCCGCGCACTGCTGCCGCCGCGGCATCCGCTCGCCCTTCAAGGCACGCTTCCCGCCGCGATCCCCGGCGATCTCAGGACGAGGTCGATGATGGGTCGCCACAGCCACCCATCGCTCGCGTCATCCTGAATACCGCGGCCGTCCGGTGGGAGCAAACGGACCACGCCCGCGCCAGCGATGCTCATCGCGGTCGAGAAGGGCGAGGATCCCGCGCTCGACGTGCTCCCACTCGCGCATGACCATCGAGTAGGTGAGACGCACCACGAGGTAGCCCTGCTGCACGAGCTCGAAGTCCCGCCGTCGATCGCGCTCGAACTCGAGCCCCGTGTGGAATGCCTCCCCGTCGAGTTCGAGGATCAGCCGATCGCCGACGAGGAGGTCGACGTGGCCGACCCCTCTGATGTACGCCTGCGTTCGATGCCGGACGCGACGCCCACGAAGCAGCACCCGAACGATCGTCTCCAGTCCGGAGTCGCAGCTCCCGTCGGCGCGATCGACGAGCATCCGACGTCCCTTCGGCACCATGGCGCGAAGTGCTGGCAGCTCGCGCGGCGCGAGTACGCCCAGATTCAACGCCGAGTCGAGCGCGATCTGCCCGGCGAGCGGCGGGGCGCAGGCGAGCATGGCCGCGACCGCGTCGAGGGGTGAGTCCCGCCCGGTGATCGGCATCGCTCCGGAGTGGTGGAGGCAGACGTCGGATGCCGCGCGGTCGATCGGCACGTCTGACGCATCGGGATCCCGGAGACGAGCGGCATTCGGAGCGACCCGAACGTGCAGGGCGGCGTCGGGGAGCAACCACACGCCGTGGAGACGGAGCGCGGATGCCGCGGTCAGCGCTCCCCCGACGCGGGCGGCCCGAACGACCTCGGTCGGGGCATCCGGCACCGCGAACCAGCCCCGGCGCACCCTGCTGATCCGGCCGGACCGGAGCTCACGCGCGACGTCACGTCGATCGACGCCGATGCGGTCGAGGAGGGCATAGGAAACAGCACCGCCATTGCGGCGGACGGCCTCGGCGACAGTCGGCATGCGGGTCAGCCTGCCCGTCGTGCGAGCGGTTTCGTGCCGTTTCCCGATGCGCTGTGGAGAATTCGGGCAGTGGGCGCGCTGTGAGCGGCGGGTCCACGTGTTCGCAGGAGAGAGCGGGAGCGCCGCGTTCTCAGGACGAGAGCGTGAAGAGCGACCGACAGGGCCACATCGGCGCTCTGGTCCTGAGAACGAGTGGGTGCGTTGTGAGCGGCAGCAGCAGCACGTGTTCTCAGGACGAGGGCGGGAGCACGCGTTCTCAGGACGAGAGCGTGAAGAGCGCCCGACACGGCCACATCGGCGTTCTGGTCCTGAGAACGAAGCGGCAGCGGCGGCCGCCCCGGTCAGACTCGGCCGCGACGAGGAATCCGAGCGGCGCGCGCCGCGGCATCCGCTAGTTCGTGTTGGCGTAGAGCCACTCGAGCGGGTCGACCTTGGTGCCGTCGACGCCGCCGACGCGGATCTCGAAGTGCAGGTGCGGGCCGGTCGACATGCCGGTGTCGCCCGTGGTGCCGATGACATCGGCGACGCTCACGGAGTCGCCGACCTCGAAGCGCCGCGAGTCGTACTCCATGTGCGCGTAGACGCTGGTGATGAGCTCGCCGTCGATCATGTGGTCGATCATCATGACCACGCCCAGCGAGCCGCCGGAGTCGGTGGAGACGGCGACCGTGCCGTCGGCGATCGCCTGGATCTCGGCGCCGAGGCCGGGGTTGAAGTCCTGGCCGCCGTGGTCGCTCGAGCACCCGGCGCAGTTGCGGTAGCCGAATTGGTCGCCGATGTGCACGCCGACGGCGAAGGGCCACTGGATCGTGCCGGCCGGGTTGTTCGTGAAGTCCCCCTCGGCGCGGATGCCGGCCGCCGCCGCGTACTCCTGGATGGTCTGGTGTTCGTAGCCCTCGCGCTGCATGCTCTGCGCGACGATATCGCCGTTGACGAACACACGCTGTCCGTCGAGCGAGTCCGTGCCGTAGTTCGAGAGGGCCATCGCCTGCACGTCGGCCGGCGACAGGAGCGACAACGACGGGATGGTCGTGGCCACGGCGAGGAGCGCGGCGAAGCTCATCGCCACCATGCTGACCATCCGGCCGGCCGCACTACGGCGGCGGACGGGGGCGGATGCCGCGGGGCGCGAGCTCGGGCGGCTCGCCTCGGGTTGCGCTGACCGGCGGGCCGCGGTTCCGGGGCGGGCGGTGTCCCTGCGGCCGACGTCGGGGCGCGCGGTGTCGATGCGGGCGGCGGTGTCCCTGCGGCCGGCGGCGGTGCCTGTGTCGGTGCCGGCGGTGCCAGTGTCGGTGCCGGCGGTGCGCCCAGTCTCGGTGCGGCTGCCGCTGCCCGAGGCATCGGCGCCCGGAACCTCGCGGCGGGTCAGCGCGGCGGCTTCGGGCACCCGACGGCTCACGGGAGTCGATGCGATCGCCGACTCGGGGCTGGACAGCTCGGGTGCGGCACCGAAGCCGAGCAGGTCGGAGACCTCGGTGACGTCGGCGGGCACGCTGGGCGCTGCGACGGAGCGGCGGCTCGCATCGGCCCCGCGCCGGGCCTCGAGGTTCAGGGCCGTCGACGCGGGCGCGGTCGACGGGTCGGCAGTGGGCAGGGCGCCGGCTGCTGCGGCGATCGCCGCTGCGAAGCCGGCGGTCGCGTCGGTCGGTGGCACGCCAGCGGATGCCGCGGAGCCCGCTCGCTCGGATCCGAGCCCGCCGGACGCAGCGGCGCCGGCGACGAGCATGGCGAGGTCGCCGTCGATGGGGTTGGGCGCAGCGGGAGCGGAGCCGCTGCGCCGCGGACCGATCGCGCCGCGTGCAGCGGTCGAACGCTTGCCCGCCTTGCCGGCCTTCCGGCCTTCGCCGGCTTCGCGGCCTTCGGGGCTATCTCCGCCTTCGCGGCCTTCGAAGTCTTCGCGGCCTTGCGGTCGGCTCGGGCGCGGCTGCCGCTTCGATCGCCGCGGCGGCCGCGGCCGGCATCCTCGTCGAGGTCGGCCTCGTCGTCGCCGAGTCCGGCGAAGAGCGAATCGAAGCCGGGCGCCTCGCGTCGGGTGGACCGCCCATCGGAAACGGAGGAGGCCGAGCCGCGACCGTCGGGACGGTCGGCCTGCTCGGCCTCGAGGGATGGGGTCGCGTCGGCGACCCGGCGCCGGGGCGCCTTCGTTTCGAGGGGCTCTTGGGACGCGGCATCCGTGACGCCGAAGATGGCGTCGAAGCCCGGCCGCTGCGCGACGGGCTGCGCGGCGGTGGGCGCGGGCGTGGGAGCGGATGCGGGGCGGGCGGCCGACGTGTGCGCCACGGGTTGCGGCGCGACCGGCTGATGGGAGGGCGCGGGGCGAGTCGACTCGGGCGCGGGCGGCTGGTGCCGCGGCTGGGCGAAGGAGAGCGAGGCGGGCGCCTGAGACTGCGCCGGTTGCTGCGCGGGCCGGACCGCGAACGGCTGTTCCTGGGACTGCACGGGCCGCACCGGATACGCGCCGGCCGGCTGCACCGGATACGCGCCGGCCGGCTGCACCGGATACCCCGAGGCGGGCTGCACCGGATACGAGGCCGGCTGCACAGCGCCCGGTTGCGCCGGGGCCTGCGAGGCCGGGTTGCCCCCGAACTGGCCGGTGACAGCGGCCGCCTCCGCCTCGAGGAGTCGGGCCTCGGCCGCCTCTCGCTCCCGGATCTCCCGTCGCGTCAGGGGTCGCTCAGGCCGCATGGGGACCTGTGTGCCTGGCGCAGAACCGTCGGGCACGAGGGGGGACTCGAGCACGTGGGGGGACCTTCGGCGTATCGGGGCGGGAAGGGGACGGGGAGGTGAGCATCACGACCCGGAGTCGAGATAACGGGTTGGTAAAGCCTAACCCGTTCCCGTCGGCCTTCGCCACGCGGCGCGGAGATTTCCGTCCGCCTCCGAGCACGAAGACCGCGACATCCGCATCAACTCGCGGATGCCGCCGCGAAATCACCTGCGCCGCATCCGCGACACGCCGCACGGCCTGCCCACGCGGAGAGTCCGTGCCCGCGCAGAAGAGCGCCGAGCCGCGCACTCGGCCTGCATCAGCGCGGGCACCGAGGCGGCCGCGGCCGCGTAAGGCACCGCGACCCGATCGGCGCCGGCCGCGGCGACCGAGCTCGGCCCAGCCCTCGCACAGCCGCTCAGGCGTCGACGCCCGACGCCCGCAACGCCGCCGCCAGCTCCTCGTACAGTGCGGGCGGGGCCGCCACCAGCAGCTCCGAGCTCTCCCGGCCGCCGTTCGGGCCGCCGACCGTGGCTCCCGCCTCCCGGGCGACGAGCGCCCCGGCGGAGTGGTCCCACGCGTTGAGCCCGCGCTCGTAGAACGCGTCGAGTCGCCCGGCGGCGATCGCGCAGAGGTCGAGCGCGGCCGAGCCGATGCGACGGATGTCGCGCACCCTCGGCAGGAGCTCGAGGAGCACCGCGGCCTGCTCACGGCGGCGCTCGGCCGCGTACCCGAAGCCGGTGCCGATGAGCGCCGACGCGAGCGGCACGCCGGTGTTGACGGCGAGGTCGCGCCCGTCGAGCCGGGCTCCCCCGCCCAGGCTCGCCTCGAACACCTCGCCGGTCGTGGGGTTCACGACGACGCCCGCAAGCGTCGTGCCGCCGATGGCACCGCCGCCCGCGCCCTCGACGACGGCGATGCTCACCGCCCACGCGGGGATGTCGTAGAGGAAGTTCACGGTGCCGTCGATCGGGTCGACGACCCAGTCGAGCCCGCTCGTGCCGATGTGCGTGGCGTCCTCCTCGCCGACGATCCCGTCGTCGGGGCGGGCGTCGAGGATGAGCGAGCGGATCAGCGCCTCGGTGTCGCGGTCGGCGGCGGTCACGATGTCGACCGGCGTCGACTTGGTGGCCACGACGCTCACCCCGGCCCGCCGCGCGTCGAGCGCGAACTCCGCGGCCCGTACGGCGATGTCGCGGACGAGGTCGAGCAGGGCGGCGGATGCTGGGGATGCGGGGTGTTGGCTCATGCTCATCACGCTACGCCCCGGCCAGATCCCGGGCCGCCGACGTGACCCCACGCGACATCCGCGAAGCCCGGGACATCCG
>CAWCWD010000036.1:0-13769 GCA_963799015.1 uncultured Actinomycetota bacterium
CCACCGCCTGCGCGGCCACGCGGAACCCGACGCCGAGTGCGGCGCCGAAACCGCCACTGCTCACGCCCGCCGGCTGGCGCACGCCGACGACCTTCAGTGGGATCTCGGGTGGCACGCCGTCGTAGATGCCGAGCCCACGACCCGTCGCCGGGGCGACGAGCAGCACCGGCGACCAGCTCGGATGGGCACGCAGCATCCGCAGCAGTGCGAACTCCGCCCCGCCGACCACGCTCGTGTGGTCGAGGTGCACGATGCGCATCGGCCGTCGCACCGCCGTGGTGCCGGAAGGTCCATCGCCGGTCGGCGTCACGCCTCGCGCCGTCCTCTCGGCCGCTCTGAGGCCGCGGACGCGCCGCCATCGCCCTCGCCGTCGAAGTCGTACGCTGCGGCCTCCACGGCCGCCTCGTACGCCGCGACCTCTCCTGGCGGCATCCCGAACAGGACCGTGGCGAGGCGCGCCAGCGCGGGTACCTCCTGGCGAGCCATCAGCACGTAGGCGTCCTCTTTCTTGCCCTGCGGATCGACGATGTCGTCGGTGGTGCTTCCGGCGGCGGGCGGCTCGCGATGCTCCCCGAGCGCGGTGACGCGCGCCCGCAACTCCTCGACCGAATCAGGGGCCGGTGCTCCATCGAGTCCCTCCGCGATCCGGCCGGCCTCCCGGATGGTGAACGTCGTCCGCAGCGCCGCCGGGACGAGCCCGAGCACCTTGTCGACCTGTTCGCGGGAGGCGGCGAGCACGAGATCCGCCGACCGGATCGCCTCGTCGGAGATCTGGGTCGCACGGTGGTCGGCGCCCTCGGCGCCGAGTGCCTCGGCGATCACCCGAGTCCTGGTTCGCATCGGGCGGCCGACGGGCGCCCCGAGGCCGGCACTGGTCACGCGAACCTGTCCCTGCGATCGCCGTCGGCAGGTACCACCCCACCCACCGGTCGAGCAGCGCAGCGCCGAGAGCCGAGCGATTGAGGTTGCCCGTGCAGACCACGAGCACCGTGAACACCTCGGAAGCCATATCCATCACCCTCCCCACGGCTCGGCCGACAACCCGGGCCCTCGCCCCGGATAAGGTTTCCGATAGGAGTCTAGAGGGGGTGCAGTGCGGGTACTCAGGGTCTCACACAGCGCCGTCGTCGACGAGTGGCGGGGTCGCGAGCGGGCGATCGCGGCGCTCGGCGTCGACGTCGACCTGCTGAGCGCCGCGCGCTGGCACGCCGGCGGCACCCCGGTGACCCTCGAGCCCCGCCACGGGGAACGCGTCGTCGGGGTACGGACGCTCGGCCGCCACCCCGCCCTCTTCGCCTACGATCCGCGACCGATCGTTCGAGCGCTTCGCGAGCACTGGGATGTCCTCGACCTCCACGAGGAGCCCTTCGCGCTCGCGACCGCCGAGATCCTGCTGCTGCGAGCCTTCAGCCGCCGCAACCGTCGTACCCCGGTCGTGCTCTACACCGCGCAGAACCTGCGCAAGCGCTACCCCGTGCCGTTCCGGTGGTTCGAACGGCGGGCGCTCCGCGAGGCATCCGGCATCTCGGCCTGCAACGCCGAGGCGGCCCGCATCGTCGAGGAGAAGGGCTTCGCGGGGCGTGCGAGGGTGATCCCGCTCGGCGTCGACACGGGTCGCTTCCGGCCCGCGGATGTCGCGGCGGATGCTGCGGGCCGGCTGCCTGCGGATTCCCCGTCGATCGCGGAAACGGGGGACACGACGGATGCCGCGGCGGCCGCGCTCGGCGCCGGCGGCTCGCCGATCATGGTCGGGTTCCTCGGTCGCCTCGTGCCCGAGAAGGGCCTGCTCGTGCTGCTCGACGCCATCGGGCGTAACAGGAGCCTCCACCTCCGTATCGGCGGCTCCGGACCGCTGGTCGACGACCTCCGTAGGCGGGCCTCCGCGGCAGGGGTCGCCGACCGCGTCGAGCTCGTCGGCCCGGTCGATCCCGACGACGTCGTCGACTTCTACCGAGGCCTCGACGTGCTGGCCGTTCCGTCGCTGCCGACCCCGTCGTGGACCGAGCAGTTCGGCCGCGTCGCGGTGGAGGCGATGGCGTGCGGGGTGCCGGTCGTCTCGAGCGACGGGGGCGCGCTGCCCGACGTCGTCGGCGGCGCGGGCATCGTGGTGCCGGCCGGCGACGCGTCGGCGCTCGCCGGCGCACTGGCTGACGCCGGAGGCACCCGGGCCCCCGAGCTCCGCGCGAGCGGACTGGTCCGCGCCGCGGAGTGCAGCTGGGAGGCCGTGGGCCGCGACTACGTGGAGCTGTACCGATCGGTCGTGCACGCGGCATCCGCCCCGCTGCCCGGCCTCGAGATCGTCGTCGTCGCCTACGGGGCACCCGAGCTGCTGCGCCGGCGCGCTCGAGCCGGTGGCCGGGCTGCCCGTCACCGTCGTCGACAACTCGTCGCTGCCCGAGATCGCCGCGCTCTGCGCCGAGCTGGGCGTGCGCTACCTCGACCCCGGCCGCAACGGCGGCTTCGCGGCGGGCGTCAACGTCGGGCTGGCGCGACCGGCTCGTGCCCGGCGCCGACGTGCTGCTGCTCAATCCTGATGCCGTGATCTCCGCCGACGACGTCGCCGTGCTGCAACGCGCCCTGCGCGCGCGCGACGACCTGGCAAGCGTCGGGCCGGGCCAGGTCGGCGACGACGGCAAGCCGGCGCGCGTCGACTGGTGGCTGCCCTCGCCGAGCGGCACCTGGCTCGAGGCGCTCGGCCTGGCCCGGCTGCGCCGCGACCCGACGTACGTGATCGGCTCGGTGCTGCTGCTGCGCGCCGAGGCGCTCGCGCAGGTCGGCGGGTTCGACGAGCGCTACTTCCTGTACGCCGAGGAGGCCGACTGGGCGTACCGCGCGCACCGGCTCGGATGGCGCCACGCGGGCGTGCCGGAGGCGCGGCGCGTGCACGTCGGTGCGGGCACCGGCGGCGACCCGCGGCGGCGCGAGGCGCACTTCCACGCGTCGCAGGAGCGGTACCTGCGCAAGCACTACGGCGCGCTCGGCTGGCAGTGGGCGCGGCTCGGGCAGTTGGTGGGGGCGACGGCACGCGCCATCCTGCTGCCGGGCGATCGCGGGCTGGCGGCGCGCCGTCGCGCGGCGCTCTACCGGCTCGGGCCGTGCGAGAGTCGAGGCCAGGTTCCGCGCGAGAGGAAGCACCCGCATGACCCGCATCGTGCAGATCGTGCCGTTCATCGGTCCGGGCACCGGGGTGGCCGGAGTCGCATACAACCTCGAACGCGAACTCCGATCGCTCGGCGTCACGGTCGAGCGGTTCACGTTCTTCGACGCCCAGCGCCGACCCGAGCATGCGCTGGCCGAAGAGCACGATCGTCTCCCGGCATCCACGGCGGCTGGCGAATGGTGTGGTTCAGTACGGTCGGCACGCATGCGCGCACGCGAGTTCCTTGCGACCCGCCCCGATGCGATCACCATCACGCACAACAACGTGATGGTCGGCGACGTCTACGTCAACCATGGGCTTCTGCTCGGCATCGATGCGCGCGCGGGGCCGGTCGTTCTGGGGCATCTACCGCAATCCCTTCCACGACTTCATCTACCTCCGCGACCGCATCAGGTATCGCGGGCGCACGCACCGCACGGTGGTGTGTCTCTCCGAGGCGGAGGCTGCGAGCCTGCGCGTCACCTACGGCCCCGATCCGCCCGAGGGTCGAGGTCATCCCGAACGGCGTCGACCTCGAACGATTCCGTCCACCCACGCCCGAGGAGCGGCTCGCTGCGCGCACCGAGCTGAAGCTCGGAACCGAGGAGCGAGTCGCCGTCTTCGTGGGACACGAGTTCTCGCGCAAGGGGCTCTCGTTCGCGATCCAGGGGCTGGTTCACGCGCCGAGCGTGCTGTTACTCGTCCTCGGGGGCAACGACGACATCATCGCCGCCGCGCTACGCCGAGGCGAAGGAACTCGGCGTCGGCGATCGCGTCCTGTTCCTCGGCCGACGCCATAATCCCGTGCCGTTCCTGCACGCCTCCGACTTCTTCGTGCTGCCCAGCGCCTACGAGGCGAACGCGCTCGTCGTGCTCGAGGCGCTCGCCGCCGGGCTGCCCGTGATCGCCACGCCCGTCGGGTTCGCGCCCGAGGTGGTCGTGGATGGCGTGAACGGATTCCTCGTGGAACGCGACGGGCGCGCGGTGGGCGAACGCATGGAGCAGCTCGCGACGATCGATGACACCGAGTTCACCGCATGGGGCCGGCGGGCGCGCGAGTCCGTCGAGCCCTACGGATGGCGCGTGATCGCCGAGCGCTACCTCGAGCTCGCCGAGGAGCTGGTCGCCGAGCGTGCACGACGGCGGTCGGCGCATCCGGTCGCAGGAGGCGACGGATGACGCACATCGTGCAGATCGCCCCGACGATCGGCCCTGGCAGCGGCGTCGCCGGGGTCGCCCACGCCCTCGAGCGCGAGTTCATCGCCGCGGGTGCGAGGGTCGAGCGATTCACGGCCGCTGACGCCGGCAGGCCCACCCAGAAGCGTCGCGCGGGCGCACGTCCCTTGCCACCCATCTCACCAGGGCGCGCAACGTCATCTGGTTCAGCACGGTCGGCACGCGGCGAGCGCGCCGATTCCTCGCCGCACGCCCCGACGCCGTCTCGATCACGCACAACGACGTCATGGCCGGCGACGTCTACGTCAACCACGGTCTGCTGCAGGCCGCCATGCGCGCGCGCGGCGACTACATCTGGCGGATGGTGCGCAATCCGGTGCACCTCTTCACCGCTCTGCGCGACCGCATCCGGTATCGCGGTCGCACCCACCGGGCGGTCGTCGCGCTCACGACGACCGAGGCCGAGCTGCTGCGCTCGACCTACGGCCGCGTGCGCGCGCCGATCCACGTCATCCCGAACGGCGTCGACATCGAGCGGTTCAGGCGCTCCGGATGCCGCGGAACGCGTGCAGGCTCGATCGAAGCTCGGCATCGACGACGATCGCACGATCGCCCTGTTCATCGGCCACGAGTTCGAGCGCAAGGGCCTGCCCGTCGCCATCGCGGCGCTGCGCGCGGCACCCGACGTGCTGCTCCTGGTGGTCGGCGGCTCGGCCGACATGATCCGCAGCGCGCAGGCGCAGGCCGGAGGCCGGCGTCGCTGAGCGCGTGCACTTCGCGGGCGCGCAGCGCGACCCCGTTCCCTTCCTCTGGGCCGCCGACCTGCTCGTGCTGCCCAGCGCCTACGAGGCGAACGCGCTCGTCGTGCTCGAGGCGCTCGCGTGCGGCCTGCCGGTGGTGTCGACGCGGGTGGGCTTCGCTCCCGACATCCTCGTCGACGGAGAGAACGGGTTCATCGTCGAACGCGACGCCACCTCGGTGGGCACGCGCCTGGCCGAGCTCGCGTCACAGCCGCTCGAAGAATGGCGCGGGCGGCGCCCGGCGCACGGCCGAGCAGTATGCCTGGCCTCGGGTCGCTCGCCGGTATCTCGACCTCGTCGAATCCCTGGGCGGCGGGAGTGCGCCCGCGCCTGCTGACCCGCGACCGCTGCGCATCCTGCACGCGATCCGATCAGACGGGTTCTCGGGCGTCGAGCAGTTCGTGCTGCGGCTCGCGCTCGCACAGGCCGCCGCCGGCCACCGCGTCACCGTGATCGGCGGCGCCACCGACCGGATGCGGCCGGCCCTCGCCGCCGCCGGCATCGACCACGTCCCCGCGGCACGCACGATCGAAGTCCTGCGCGCCGTGCGGCGCCTCGGCGGCAGGTTCGACGTCGTGAACACGCATATGACGGCGGCCGACATCGGCGTGGCCGCGGCGCTCTGGTTCACCCCGAGGTCGCGACGCCCGGTCGTCGTCGCGACGCGGCACTTCGCGAAGGCGCGGGGCCGGGTCGGCCCGGTGCCGATCGGCCGATTCGTGCGGCGCCGCCTCGACGCGCAGATCGCGATCAGCCACGCCGTCGCCGACGCCGTCGACGGCCGCAGCACCGTCGTGCACACGGGCGTCGAGAATCGCCCGCTGCGCGACGTCGCCCTGCGGGACCGGGTGGTCCTCATCGCCCAGCGCCTCCAGCCCGAGAAGCGCACCGATGTGGGGATTCGTGCATTCGCGGCATCCGGACTCGCTGACGACGGCTGGACCCTCGAGATCGCGGGTGTCGGCCCTGAGCGCGGTGCGCTCGAAGGGCTCGCGACCGATCTCGGGATCGGCGCGTCCACCCGGTTCCTGGGGTACCGCACCGACCTGCCGGAGGTCATGGATCGCGCCGGAATGCTGATCGCACCGTGCCCCGTCGAGGGGCTCGGGCTCACCCTGCTCGAGGCCATGGCCGGCGGGCTCCCGGTCGTCGCCGCCGGGGCCGCCGGTCACCTCGACGTGCTCGCCGGGCTCGACTCGCGTGCGATGTTCCCCCCGAACGATGTGGATGCGGCGGCCCGCAACCTGCGCTCGCTCGCCGATGACGAGCCCGGCCGAGTCGCACTGTCGCTCGCGGCGCGCCGGCGTCAGCAGGATGAGTTCTCGCTGCTCGCACAGACCGCTGCGACCGAGGCCGTCTATCGGGGGCCACGATGACCGACCTCGTCGTGGTGTCGCTCGAGGCGTGGGACGAGGTGTGGCGCCGCAACCAGCACCTCGTCGCGGGCCTGCTGCGATCGGATGCCGCGCTGCGCGTGCTCTTCGTCGAGCCGCCCGCCGATCCGACGCACGACCTGCGGTCCGGGCGGCGTCCGTCGTTCGCGCGTGGCGTGCGCGAGGTTCCGGATGTCGCACCCGGCCGGTCTGTTCGCGGTGCGGCCGGTGAAGTGGCTGCCCCGCCGACTCGACCGGCGCGCCGACGAGCGCCTGGCGCGCGCCGTGATGCGCGCCGCCGACTCGCTCGGCATGCGGCATCCGCTGCTCTGGATCAACGACCCCGGCGCGGTCGCGCTCGCCGAGCGGTCGGGTTGGCCGATGCTGTACGACATCACCGACGACTGGCTCGCGGCCGATCGGTCGCCCGCCGAGCGGCGAGCGCGCCGCGGCGAACGAGGCCCGGCTGCTCGAACTCGCCGCGCGAGGTGGTGGTGTGCTCACCCGAGCTGGTGCGCCGCAAGGGCGCGAACCGGCCCGTCACGCTCATCCCCAACGCCGTCGACGTCGATGCCTACCGCCGCCCCGCGCCGCGGCCGGCGGACCTGCCCGACGGCCCGGTGGCGCTCTACCTCGGCACGGTGCACCCCGACCGCATCGACGTCGACCTCTGCGAGGCGACCGCACGCGCCCTCGGTGCGGCCGGCACCCTGGTGCTGGTCGGCCCGAACCTGCTCGCAGCCGAGCAGGTGCACGGCTGCGCGAGCGGGCGCGCGGCTGCTCGGCCCGCGCCCGCGCGACGCGGTGATCGGCTACCTGCAGCACGCCGACGTGCTCGTCGTGCCGCACGTCGTGACCGAGTTCACCGACAGCCTCGACCCCATCAAGCTCTACGAATACCAGGCCGTCGGGCGGCCGGTCGTGTCGACTCCGGTCGCGGGATTCCGTGACGCGGATGACCCGCGCATCACGATCGCCTCGGGCGACGCGTTCGCGGCGGCGGTCGCGGCGGCGGTGCCGGCGGCACGGGCTTCCCCGACGGCGCCGACGGACCGGTCGCCGACTGGAGCGAGCGCGTCGCCGCGATGGCCGCGGTGGTGCGGCGCCTCGAACCCTCGCGGGGGTAGCCCGCGCGTCAGAGCTCCTCGAGCACCCGGCGCAGGTTCGACCACGCCCACGACCAGTCGTGTGCGATCGCGTGGTCTCGAGCGCGGAGCGACGCCCGCCGCCGCGCCTCGGGGTCGTCCGCGAGCGCGGCGATGGCCTCGGCGAGCGCGGCCGGGTCGTCCGGTTCAACGAGCACACCGGCCGACCCGACGAGGTCCGGCAGCCCGCCCACGCGACTGGCGATCACCGGGAGCCCGGTGGCGAGCCCCTCCACGGCGGTGAGCCCACTCGGCTCGGCCCAGCGGGACGGCACCACGAGCAGGTCGGCGCTGCGCAGCAGGGCGGGCAGCGCCATCCGGTCGACGAACGGTTCGAAGCGGATGTCAGCGCTCGATTCGGATGATGGCTGGTCCGCGAGCCTGCGTAGCTCCTGCTCGTACGGCGACAAGGGGGCGTCGCGGGCGAACCCATGGCTTCCGACCAGCAGGTACTCGAGGTCGGGACGGCCCAGGCGCTGGGCGGCGCGGATCAGGACGTCGGGGCCCTTCTCGGCGATCATTCGTCCCACGAACACGATGCGCAACCGTGCATCGCGCGCGGCGGATGGCGCGACCGCGCCATTCGGGGCGGGGGTGAACCGTTCGCAATCGATGCCGTTGCGCACGACTCGAACCCGCTCGGCCAGTCGCCCGGGCAGGGCGGCACGCGTGCGCTCTGCGAGCGACTCGCCGACGCAGACGATCGCTGCGACGCCGTCGAGGATCCGAGCCGACTCACGCCGCGAGTACGTGCGCAGGAGGTCGTTGTGCGCGTACAGCACGACCCGATGCCCCGTGTCGCGCAGCAGCCAGGGGAGCACCGGGGAATTGTGCGCGAGCACGAATGCCGGCTCGCGCGTACGGATCGCCTCGGCGACGGGCTCGTAGAACCGCGCAACGGCGGAGCGCGAGAGTCCGACCCGTCCGCGGGCGAGGTCGACCACGCGTTCCCGTCTCGTGGGGCCCCGCGCGCCGGTGTACTCGATGACCGCCGCGCTGGTGTATCGCGGCCGCATGGTCGTGCGATCGAGCACGACGAAGTGCCGAAAGGGCGCGCCGTCACGGCCTGCCGCAGTGGCGAGTCCGTCGACGACGGTCGGGATCGCCGAGCCGGTGCGGGGCGAGAAGTGGTCGCCGGGGGTGATGGCGTGGAGAACGTCGGTCACGAATTCCCCGCCGTCTTCCGTATTCGAGCAACGTCAGCCACTGGCGCGTTGCGTGCGCGACAGAGGGTCCCGCCAGGCGATCCCGAACTGCACTCCGTCGCCTGGCCGCCGAAACGCAGAGATCCGGCAGACCAGACGGTCTGCCGGATCTCTCCGTTGACCCGTACTAGTCAGCAGCGAGGGATTCGAGGCAGAGCTTCTCGGCAGCACTGAACGTGCGGCAGGCCCCGCCACCGACGATCGGGGGAGCGGCATCCGCCGTCACGGTCACCTGATCGGGGGCGCCATCCACCGTGTAGCTGATGACCAACGTGCCGTTCGCGCTGTTGCCGGCACCCTGGGTGAGGATCGCCACGCGGAGGTCGATAGTGGGTGTGGGGACGACGAACATAGAGCCCAGCTCGACACAGTTCTCGAGATCCACAACAGTGAAGGTTCCAAGATCCTCACCGTTGAGGGTGATGTCGGTGATCGGCAATGGTGACGTCGGCGGGCGAGTCGTTGGTGATGCTGCCTTCGAACGCGTAGCCCTTGTACACGTCGGTCGCGTTTCCCGGCAGCTTGCAGCCGTCGCCGGTGACCGTGAGGAAGCCGGGCGAGGCGGCGTACGCCGGAGTCGAGACGGCGAGCGCGATTGCCGGAACGGACCACGCCGCGGCCTTGGCAACCGTGCGGCGGCTGATTCCGGGCTTCGGTTCTTCGAGGTCACTCATGGCGTGCCTTCCTGTGTTGGGTGGTTGGATCGGGTTACCTGGATGCGGTGGGTGTCGACCCGGATCGGATTCTCAGCTAACTCTAAAGATGCACTGCTCACTCTAAAGGTTGTGTGTCGCATTCGTCGAGGCCCAGATCACCCGCATTCGGGGGGCACACCCTCCGACAAGCTCCGGTCTCTCGAGAGACGTCGGGCGCGTGGTGTCGGGACGTCAGGTGCGGACGAGGATCCTCGACTTCACCAGGCCTTCCAGCGCATCGGAAATGTCGCGGCGACGTCGACGCCGGCTGGCGGCTCAGGCAGCTCGCGCAGCGCGATCTGCTCCAACTCCTCGTCGATGAGGCCATCGGCGGCGAACCAGAGGGTCGGGCCGACGCCGGCGAGGACCACCACACGGCCGGAAATCAGCACGATGAGGGAGTCATCGACGAGAAGCGCGTCGATGTAGGACGCCCGCCAGTACGCGCCCAGTCGGTCGCCCGGTGACGGGTCCGACTGCGTCGCAGCAGGGCCCGAGAAGCAACCGCAGTCGCGCTGGGACAGGCTCGCGACATCCGTCAGCAACGGCGCATCGTCATCGATCACGCTGAGCAGTTCGTCCACCAGCGGGGGGAGGGAGGACGCCTCGGAGTAGACGACCCGGCGTACGCCGCCGGTGGCGACGATGGTCTCGAGGAGGGTTCGGAGCGGGCGCTGGAGGTCGCGAAGGTGACTCGTCTGCGGTACGAGTTCCGACAACGCCTCGATGATCGGCACGTGTTCGACGAACGGCTGCTCGACGTCGGGTCGCCGATCGAGCAGCACGATCGCCGCCAGGCGGAGGCTCTCGGCCGGCGCCCCACGGAGCCCGAGCGTTGAGGCCGGCTCCGTGACCTTCACACCGGGCCACGAGCCGATCGAAAGCGGCTTCGGGTAGGGGACCACCGACCCGTCGACCCGGACGGCCAGCGTCTCGTCGGTCACGTAGCCGTAGTACCGGCCCAGCGCCTGTGCAGCCGTGGTCTTCCCACGCCCTGAACGTCCGACGAAACCGATCACCCGCCCGTCATCGAGGGACACGGCGCTCGCATGGAGCATGAGTGCGTCGCCGCGAAGTCCGCGTATCGCTCCGACCGTGACCTCCGACGTGATCCGCTGGGCGAGCGCCTCAGGCGAGTTCGCGCGGATCACGGGGCGGACCGTCGAGTGGATCCGAGTGGTCATTGACGCCGAACCGGATCACCTGATCCGGTTCGCCGGCTGAATCGTGCGCGAGATCGACCCAGTGCGCTTTGATCGACTCCTGGTCTGCCGTGCTCAACGAGTCATCGAGCTCGATGCGGAACTTGGTCGACAGTGCACGCACGTCGAAGGCGGTTGACATACCACGGAGCCTACCGTCCGCGCGGCCCGTCGTCCCGATCGAAGCCCGAAAGGGAGATGGAGTACGCAGCGCTCGAGACTCATCTACTCTGGGATTCCGTCAGCTGCCGGGCTCAACCGTTCGGCCGTCGCGAGAAGGTCGGAGGTGAGGACAATCGGACCCGAGGCGCGCCCACGGGTGACCATCGCGACGATGGCCACCGAGACGCCGATGGGTGCGGAGCAGTACCAGGAACAGGTGGCGCGTCGGGCTTCCACGGGATTGCAGTCCGTGGACGATCGCGAGTGGACCGTTCGCCGCCTCGTGGTGCGCTCATTGCGGTCGAAGCTGCCGGGTGACCGCAGAATTCCGGTCGGCCGCGTCTCGTCGGCGTCCCCAGCGGTACGCCGGGCGCTCGGACGATTGCTCTACGGCCACGACGCGGTGACGCACCGGATGAACCTCGAACTCCCGCCCGCCCCCGGGGCGGACGTGATCACCATCCACGATGTCGTCGCGTGGCGCTTCCCCGACGAGTCGCCGCCGGTGCCCGCGGCGATCGAGGAGGCGCGGCGAGCGGCGGCAGTGATCTGCGTCTCGGAGTTCAGCGCGAGAGAGGCCGTCGAGTTGCTGGGGATCACCGAGCCGCACGTGGTGCACAACGGCGTGGAGGATCGGTTCTTCGACGCCGACCCACTGCCCAGCGACACCCGTCGATCGTTCGGAATACCCGACGAGTACGTGCTGCATGCCGGCGGGGCATCCCGTCGGAAGAATCTCGAGGCACTGGCCGAGGCCTGGCCGCTGGTGCATCGAGAACGACCGGGCCTCAGCCTCGTGCTCGCCGGCCCGCCGCATCGACGTCGCACTGAACTCTTCGAGGTATGCCGGGTGTCGTGCTGACGGGGCGCCTGCCCGATGCCGTCATGCCCGGCGTCGTCGCGTCCGCCGGCGCCGTCGTCGTTCCCTCGCTGTACGAGGGGTTCGGCCTGCCCGCGCTCGAGGCGATGGCGGCGAACGTCCCGGTCGTCGCTGCGGCGACGAGCTCGCTGCCCGAGGTCGTGGGCGACACCGGCATCCTCGTCGACCCCACGGGCGCCGGCATCGCGGGGGGCCTGCTCGAGGCGACCCGCGGCGATGCCACGAGTGCGCTCGTGCGGGCGGCGCGCGAGCGCGCCGCGCGATTCACGTGGGAACGCTGCGCCGAGGAGCACGCCCGCATCTGGTCGTCGCTGGCCTGACGGCCGCCGTCAGCGGCGATCCGCCAGCATCCGCGGCAGGTCTCGGGGGAACCGCCCAGACGCGCGAACGGCCTCGGGCAGCAGCGCCGCGGACGCTTCGAGCGCGTCGCAGGCCGCCTCGACCGTCTCACGCGGCGCGACACTGGCCGACACGAGGAGGTCGGAGAGCGACATGCCGGGATCAATCGCACGAACCGGGTCGCACCGGGCGTGATCACCGACTCGTAGTCGCGGAACTTGAACGCACCACCACTCAGTGGCGGGTCGAGCGTGGTCCACACCGCCGGGATCCCGTACGCGTCGGCGGTCACCAGCCCGTGCAGGGACGTGGTGATGACGGCCCCGCTCGCCGCCGATCTCGCGGACGACGCGCTCCGCGGTCTGGTGCACGTTCACGACGCGCACCCGAACCCCGCGCCTCGGCGAGCGCAAGGAACGGCGCGTGCTACCGATGGTGACCGTGTGGCACGAGCGCGACATCCCACCGCGTTCGGGCCGCGGGCGCAGACGCCCGACAAGGATCCCCGGGTCGCCGAGCGCGACGTCGTCGGGCGCACCGACCAGCTCGCGCGTCAGGTGCCCGCGCACGGCGAGCACCCGCGCGCCCTTCAAGGGGTGAGGCTCGCCCGTGCATGAGGCCGCTGCCCCAGACGACGCCGCTCCAGTCCGCGGGCAGGAACTCGAGAATGCTGCCGACGCCGGCGAGCCGCGCGCCGAGGCGACGCGGTGGATCGGCAGCACCCCGTAGTTCGGGAGAAGCCACGGCGTCATGTCGTCACCGAAGTTGGGTGGCCGTCCACCAGAACGCGGGCACGACGACGCCGCCGCGCCACATGGGCGGGCGCGTGGGGGCGAGCGCGAACGGCGGAGCTGGCGGGGTCGGCGCCGAGCGGACCGGAATAGTTCATCGCACTTCCTGCATTCGGGCCGGATGCCGCGGCGTAAAGCTCCTCGTACGCGTGCGCGACGCGCGCCCACGTGAACTCGCCGACTCGCGCCTGCCCGGCGGCGCCGGGCCGCGCTCGCAGCTCGCTCGTCCGAGCTCACCCGCACGGGCGCGCCGGCGAGCGCGTCGGCGTCCTCGGGGTCGACCAGGATCCCGTCGTTCCCATCGCGCACGAAGCCCGGCCCACCGCCGCGGTTCGTCATGACGAGCGGCGCGCCGCTCCGCCACGCCTCGAGCGCCACGATGCCGAAGGCCTCGACGCGGCTCGGCACGACCACGGCGAGCGCCCCGACATCGCGTGGGCGACGGCCGCGCCATCCAGCCGACCCGTGAACTCGACGCGATCGCCCAGCGCAAGCCGATCGACCTGCGCCTCAGACGATCCTGCTCCGGTCCGTCGCCCGCGATGACCAGACGGATGTCTCGTTCGAGCTCTGCACGTGCGAAAGCGTCGATCAGCAGGTCGAACCCCTTCATGCGCCCCAGGCGCCCGACGCCAAGCAGGTACCGCCCCGCGGGGTCGGCGCATCCGGCACGTCCGGGACATCCGGCGAATCGAGGACGACTCCGTTAGGCACGACCGTGCCGCCGGTGAGCCCGTAGTTGCGCCGCAGATCGTCGAGGACGAACTGGGAGGGTGCGGTGACATCCGCTGCGGCGGCCAGGGCGCGCCGGAGGGCGGCGCGGAGCAGCGCCGAACGGGCGAACACCGCGTGGTCGTCGGCG
>CAWCWD010000037.1:0-24142 GCA_963799015.1 uncultured Actinomycetota bacterium
ACGTGCGGCAAAGGCCTGCGCGACACGGGCGCGGGCCTGACCGACGAGCTTGCCGAGGGCGGCCTTCTGGTCTTTCGGCACGTCTCGCAGCTTTGCGTTCAGCTGGGCCAGGGCGACTTCTCCCCGGTGGGCTCGGTGCCACGGTCTTCAGTGCGGCGGAGTCGCCGGCGGCGATCGCCGCGAGTGCGGCATCGACGCCGCCGCGACGGCCGGTTCGGTGATTTCACGGGGCTCGGACACGAACAACAAGGTTACTCAGTCCGACCCGGCCGTTGGGCCGCCGCCGCCCCAGCCTACCGCGCGCCGTCCCCGGCCTCCCGAGCGGCCGCTGTCGCCTCGGCCATGAGGATCGCCTGGTTCGGGTCGCAGGATCGAGGCGCTTGCCCGCGACCGGCTCGCGGTGCGCTTCGACAACCAGCGCGCGAACCACGATAGTGACAGGTTCATCGACGAGGTAGAGCACCAGCGTGACGACGAAGAACGAGAAGAGGTATCGGTTGCCGAAGAAGCTCGAGAGGTTGTTCATGGTCACGCGCAGCAGCTCCGGGTACCCGACGATGTAGCCGAGCGAGGTGTCCTTCAGGAGCACCACGAGCTGGGCGACGATGATGGGCAGCATCTGGCGGAACGCCTGCGGGAACTCCACGAGCACCTCGACTGCAACGGGCGCATGCCCAGGCTGAGGCCCGCCTCGCGCTGCCCCCTCGGCAGCGAGGCGAGGCCGGCGCGAAGCGCCTCGCCGATCAGCGCGCCGTTGTAGAGCGAAAGGCCGCGACGACCGCCCAGAAGGCGTCCGTGCTCAACACGAGCAGGATGAACAGCATCATGAGCAGCACCGGCATGCCGCGCAGGAAGTCGAGCACGACGGCCGTCGGCACGCGGATCCAGGCGATCTCCGAGCTGCGCAGGAGCGAGAAGACGACGCCGAGGATGATGCGAAGACGGCCGCCGTGAGCGCGGCGCGGAGCGTGCCGAGGACGCCCTCGAAGATGATGAACGATCCACAGTTCGGGGTCGGGGAAGATGTCCCATCGGCTCGGGTCGAAGTAGCCGGGCAGCATGATGCCGCCGCTCTCGCGCGGGTGCGGCGAGTGTGAGCGGATCCAGCCGAGCCCGATCAGATCAGAACGCCCGCGATGATCGAGGAGACAGCGAGAGGCGCCGCGCCTTGGGCCCCGGCGCATCGAAGAGGACGGACGAACCGCTCATCGCTGCACCACCCACTTGCGCTCGAGTTGGGCCGCGATCACACCGAGCGGGATAGTGATCAGGAGATAGAGGGTCGCGGCGCCCAGCAGGATCGCGATGACGGCGTCTCCGTTCGCATTCGCGAGCTCGCGGGTGGCGGCGAACAGTTCGAAGACGAAGAAGCCGCCCGCGACCGAGGTGTTCTTCGTGAGGGCGATGAAGACGTTGATGAGCGGTGGGATGGTCATGCGGAAAGCCTGTGGCAGGACGATGAGTCCGACGGTCGGGCCGAAGCCGAGCCCGACGCTGCGCGCGGCCTCAGCCTGACCGATGGGCACACCATTGATCCCGACCGAGCGCCTCAGCGACGAACGGCGACGTGTAGACGGAGAGGCCGATCATCGCGGCGATGACGTAGTCGAGCCGGGAACCCGAGGTACGGCAGGATGATCGCGCAGAAGAACAGGACGAGCGTGAGAGGGGTGTTCCGCACGAGTTCGGTGTAGACGGTGGCGAACCCGCGCAGCGACGCGACGGCGAGATGCGCATGGAGGCGATGATCGTGCCGAGCACGAGCGCCGAGATGCCGCTCACGCCGAGCAGCAGCAGGGTCATGCCGAAGCCGCGCCAGATAGGTCGGCAGATTCTCGATGACGGCGTCCACGCGTCTCCGTTCCGGTCAGGGGTGATCGGTGCGCGGCCGGGCGCTGAAGGGCGCCCGGGCCGCACTCCTCTCAGTTGCGGTCGACGATCAGTAGCGGTCGACGGCCGGCGGCTCGACGAACGGAAGCACCGTGCCGGCAGTGGAGTTCCACGCCTCCTCGTAGCGACCGTCCTCGTAGGCGGCTTCCAGCATGTCGTTGACCAACATGCGGAACTCGGTGTCGTCGAGGGCGAGGCCGACGCCGTACGGCTCCTCCGTGAAGGGCTCGCCGACGACCTTGAACTCACCCTCGTTCTGCGCCGCGAGGCCCGCGAGGATGACGTTGTCGGTCGAGACGGCGACGACCTGGCCGCTGCGGAGCGGCTCGAGGCAGTTGGTGTACGTGTCGGTGAGCACCGGCTCGTGCGCCGATCTCGGCGAGCTTCGCGGCGGGCGTCGAACCCGTCACCGAGCAGACCGGCTGTCCGACGAGATCCTCTTGGCTCTCGATGTCGTCGTTGTCGGCGAGCACCAGGATCGACTGTCCGGCCAGGTAGTACGGACCTGCGAAGGAGACGACCTCCTTGCGCTTGTCGTTGATCGTGTACGTCGCGACGACGATGTCGACCTGGCCGTTCTCGATGAACGGTTCACGGTTCGCCGACACGGTCTCGACCCATTCGATGTTGTCGTCGGAGATGCCGAGCTCCGACGCGATGATCTTGGCGATCTCGACGTCGAAGCCCTCGGGGTCGCCCGAGGGACCGACGAGGCCGAACAGGGGCTGGTCGAACTTGGTGCCGACGGTGATCGAGCCCGCTTCCGAGAGCGCGGCCATGGTCGAGCCGGCCTCGAACGTGGGGGCCGGTTCCTCGGTGGGCTCCTCGGTGGCCCCGCCACCGCCGGCGCAGCCCGCAAGCGCGAGGGCCGACGCGGCCGCGGCCGCGACGAGTGCGATTCTCATCCGTTTCATGTGTCTGCCTCTTCTCGTGTGGGTGTTTCCTCGCCGCTCGTGGCAGCGCAGGTCTAGTGCTCGAGGATCTTCGAGAGGAAGTCCTTCGCGCGGTCGGACTGGGGGTTGTCGAAGAACTCCGCCGGGGTCGCCTCCTCGACGATCTTCCCGTCGGCCATGAACAGCACACGGTCGGCCGCTTTGCGGGCGAAGCCCATCTCGTGAGTGACGACGATCATCGTCATGCCGTCTTTTGCGAGGCCGACCATGACGTCGAGCACCTCGTTGATCATCTCGGGGTCGAGCGCGCTCGTCGGCTCGTCCATGAGGATGAGCTTCGGGTTCATCGCGAGCGAGCGGGCGATGGCGACGCGCTGCTGCTGGCCGCCCGAGAGCTGGGCGGGCATCTTCCTCGCCTGGTTCGCGACGCCGACGCGGTCGAGGAGCTGCATCGCCTTCGCATCGGCGTCCTTGCGGGACATCTTCTTCACCCGGATCGGTGCGAGGGTCACGTTCTCGAGCACGGACTTGTGCGCGAAGAGGTTGAACGACTGGAAGACCATGCCCACGTCGGCACGGAGCTTCGCGAGCGCCGCGCCCTCTTCGGGAAGCTTCTCGCCGTCGATCGCGATCGAACCCGAGTCGATCGTCTCGAGGCGGTTGATGGCGCGGCACAGGGTCGACTTGCCGGAGCCGCTCGGCCCGATCACCACGACGACCTCGCCGCGGTTCACGACCGTGTCGATGTCGTTGAGCACGTGCAGATCGCCGAAGTGCTTGTCGACGTGCTCGATCACCACGAGGGGTTCGCCGCGACGCACCGAGATGTTCGACGTCGCCGGCGCCGGCTGGGTTGGCTCCATACCCCCAAACTAGGCCGCACAGCAGCCGTGCGACAAGGAACGACGCGGCGGTTGGCGGGGTGGTTACCTATTCGTGATGCGCGCTTCGCTGGGCGAACGCGCTCTCGTACAGGCAGACGGATGCCGCGGTCGCGAGGTTCATCGATTCGGCATGTCCGTAGATCGGCACGGTCACGACCCGATCGGCGAGTGCGAGCTGTTCGTCCGGGAGCCCGTGCGCCTCGTTGCCGAACAGCCACGCCGTCGGCCGTTCGAGCACGCCCTCGTTGCGGGCGGTGAGGAGGTCCTCGCCCTTCACGTCGGCGGCGAGCACCGTGAGTCCCGCGCCGCGGGCGCGCTGGAGCACGTCTTCGAGCTCCGCGCCGACGGCGATGGGGAGGTGGAAGATCGAACCGGTCGAGCTGCGGACGACCTTCGGGTTGTAGAGGTCGACCGCGCGGCCGTGAAGACCACGGCGTCGGCGCCGGCGGCATCCGCGGCCCTGACGATGGTGCCCGCGTTGCCGGGGTCGCGCACCTCCTCGAGGATGGCGACGAGCGTCGGCTCGGCGGCGAAGACGTCCTTCACGGCCGTCGGGAACTGGTGGCAGACCGCGACGAAGCCCTGCGGCGTGACCGTGTCGGCCATCGCGTGGAGGACCTCCTCGGTCACGAACTCCACGTCGACGCCCGCGTCGACGGCGGTCTCGGCGATATCGGTGTATCGCTCGAGCGCCGTGGGCGTCGCATACAGCTCGACCACGAGCTGGGGGCGGAAGGTGAGCGCCTCGGCGACGGCCTGCGGGCCCTCGAGGAGGAAGAGCCCGCTCTCGGCACGTGCCGGCTTCTTCGCGAGCTTGGCGACCGCGCGGACGCGCGGCGACCTCGGGTTCTCGAGCATGCAGCCAGTCTAGGGAAGCGGATGCCCCGCCGCGTACATGCGAACGGCCCGCCACCCGTGACGGGTGGCGGGCCGTTCAGGCCGGAGCCGCGGCTTACGCGGCGGTCTTCGGGGCCGACGTGTCGGCCGGGAGCGCCTGCTTGGCGGTCTCGACGAGCGCCGCGAACGTCGCGGGCTCGTTCACGGCGAGCTCGGCGAGGATGCGACGGTCGACCTCGATGCCGGCCAGGCCGAGGCCCTGGATGAGGCGGTTGTACGTGAGGCCGTTCTGGCGGGATGCCGCGTTGATCCGCTGGATCCAGAGGCGACGGAAGTCGCCCTTCTTCTTGCGACGGTCGTTGTACGAGTAGACGAGGGAGTGGGTGACCTGCTCCTTCGCCTTCCGGTAGAGACGCGAACGCTGGCCGCGGTATCCCTCGGCGCGCTCGAGGATGACCCGGCGCTTCTTGTGGGCGTTGACCGCCCGCTTCACTCTTGCCATGACTCTGTTTCTTCCTTAACGGGTCTCGCGGCTCAGCGGCCGAGAAGCTTCTTGATGACCTTGGCGTCGGGGGCCGACACGACCTTGTCCTGGTTCAGTCGGCGGGTGCGCACCGAGGCCTTGCCCTCGAGGTTGTGGCGCATACCGGCCTGCTGCTTCTTGATCTTGCCGCTGCCGGTGACCTTGAAGCGCTTCTTGGACCCGGAGTGGGTCTTCTGCTTCGGCATCTCGTGTTTCTCCTTGGTTCTGCCGCCAGCTGGTGGCGGACGGGGGTGCTTGGCCTAGGCCTCGGTGGCCTCGGCCGACTGCGCCGCTGACTCGCCCGGGGCATCCGCCGCCGGTCGCGCCTTCGCCGCAGCACGCTGTGCATTCGCCTCGGCCTTGGCCTCGGACTTGTTCTTGAGAGGAGCGATGACCATGACCATGTTGCGGCCGTCGATCGTGGGGTTGTGCTCGACCGTGCCGAACTCCGCCACGTCTTCCGCGAAGCGCTGCAGGAGGCGCACACCCATCTCGGGGCGCGACTGCTCGCGTCCGCGGAAGAGGATCATGGCCTTCACCTTGTCGCCGGACTTCAGGAAGCCGACGGCGCGCTTCATCTTGGTCTCGTAGTCGTGCTTGTCGATCTTGAGACGGAACCGAACCTCCTTGAGGATCGTGTTCGCCTGGTTGCGCCGGGCCTCTTTCGCCTTCTGCGCAGCCTCGTACTTGTACTTGCCGTAGTCCATGATCTTGGCGACCGGCGGCTTGGAGTTCGGTGCGACCTCGACGAGGTCGAGATCGGCCTCCTGCGCGAGCCGCAGGGCCACCTCGATCTTCACGACGCCGACCTGCTCTCCGCCAGGCCCCACGAGGCGGACCTCGGGAACGCGGATACGGTCGTTTGTACGGGGATCGCTGATGCGTGTTCTCCTCTACTCAAGCTGTTGCTCGAACGGGAGGCGGATGCCGCCCGTCGACGAGAGCGGAAGATCCACGCAGGCTCACACGGAATCACACCGTTCAGCACTGCGGCACCCTGTCTACTCCCCCGCCTTGCGGCGTGGAAGCGGAGTGCAATCGACCCGGTAACCTTGTTGAAGCGGTATGCGCGGGTGGGAGAATCTCCACTTTCGTACCGGGGACTGGCCCCGGGCCCGCAGTAGTCTAACAGAGGATGTCTGTGAGCAACAGTTCAGACGAGTCCACCGTCGAGGGCGCCACCCGCGACATCGCCGAGGTCCCCGCGGTCGAGATCATCACGACCGCCGCCGTGCACCTCATGAGCGCCGCCGCCGTGAAGGTGGGACTCGCCGACGACCCCGACGAGCAGGTCGACCTCGACGAGGCGCGCAAGCTCATCAACGCCCTCGCCGGGCTCATCACCGCCGGCGCACCCGAGATCAGCGACATGCACGCGCGCTCCTTGCGCGACGGGCTGCGGTCGCTCCAGCTCGCCTTCCGCGAGGCATCCGTGATCCCCGACCCGATCGGCCAGGGCCCGGGCGAGAAGTGGACCGGCCCGGTCAGCTGACCTGCCGTCGCCGGCCGGCGCGTGCTCAGCGCTGGCAGTTCGGGCACCACCACGTGTCGCGCAGCTCGAGTTCGTTGCGGCCGAGCCGGCCGTGCTCGATGGGCGTGCCGCACCGGCGGCACGGCTCCCCACCCCGCGAGTAGACCCAGAGTCGCTCGCCGCGACGGTCGTTGCCCGTGGTGATGCGGACGACCCGGTCGCGGTTCGCACGCATGACTCGGCTCGCGAGGTCGACCAGCGGTGGCAGGTCCACCTCGCCGGCGGGCGCGTCGGGCGGATGCCGCGGAGGAAGCACAACTCGTTCACGAAGACGTTGCCGAGGCCCGCGAGGTTGCGCTGCTCGCCGAGCGCGATCGCGATCGGGACATCGGGTGCCGCGGCGATGCGCCGCACGGCCTCGGCGGCGTCCCAGTCGGGCCCGAGCAGGTCGGGGCCGAGGTAGGCGAGGCGATCCGCCTCCTCGACGGCCGGGAACACCTCCACCAGGCCGAGGTCGAATCCGACGGCGACCGCGGTGGGCGTCTCGATCACGACACGGGCCTGCCAGCCCGGTCGATGCCACCGCTCCCCGGGGCGGATGCACCCGCCACTCGCCCTCCATCTTCAGGTGCGAGTGCACCACGTCGTCGCCGATCCGCATGAGCAGGTGCTTGCCGCGGCTGCCCACGGAGTGCACGGTCCGGCCCGAGAGGTCGACCGTCGCATACGCGGGGACGCGGAAGTCGCTCGTGGTCACGACCTGGCCGGCGAGCGCCGCGTCGAGCCGGCGCGCCGCCTGGTAGACGCTGTCACCTTCGGGCATCGAAACGCAGGCCCCTCGGCGTCTCGCGGAACCCGGCGGCGCGAAGCGGCGGGTCGAGCACCGAGCCGTACACCCCCTGTCCGTTGACGGTCTCGATGCGCAGCTTCGGCGAGCCCGCCCGACCGAGCGCCTCGGCGAGGGCGGCCGCCGCCGCGGTGAGGGTGGCGGAATCGTCGGTGAAGACGAGGGTGGTGCGGCCGCCGCGCTCGAGGTAGAACACCGCCTCGCCGTCGACGATCGCAACGAACGCTCCGGCCTTCCGTGCCGGCCGGTGGCCGCCGTCGGCCGTCTCGGGCCAATCGAGCGCCGCGCCGAACGGGTTCGCCGGGTCGGTCGCGGCGAGCGCGACCGCGTTGCCGCGTGGTGCGCTCCGCAGCCGGTCGACCGCCGCGGTCGACGCGAACTGGGCGCCGCCCTGCCCGTCGATGAAGTAGCCGCGGCGCACGCGACCGGTCTCCTCGAAGCCCGACAGGGCGCGATACGCGAGGGCGAACCCGCCGAGCACGCCCTCGGCCACGACGGAGCCGCGCGTGACGACGCCGTACCGCTCGAGCAGCGTCTCGCCGAGCGCATGCGCCCGCGGCGTCGCCGCCGAGCTCGCGAGCGGCAGCACCGCCCAGCGCCCCGCAACCCTCGGCGGGTTCGCGCGTGCCGCGGCGGCGCGGCCGGACTGCACGCTCGCGGCCAGCGCCCGCCGCGAGAGCGAACCGCCGCGGAGCCGCGCGCGCGGCGTGGCGGGCGCCGTCTTGTGCGCACCACGGCCGGCGACGAGCCCGCGCACGGGCGCGAACGTGTCGTTCGTCACGAGACCCGCCCACGCCAGCCGCCAGAGCGCGTCGATGACGGGATGCTCGTCGGTCGCCCCGATCGCCTCGACGAGCTGCCGGAAGAAGTAGCCACCGCCCCCGCCGAGCGTCGCGAGCAGCTCGGTCTCGAGCGGGTCGAGGGGCGCAGCCGCCGGGGCCGGCAGGGTGAGTTCGGCCGTATCGGCGAGGTGCAGGCTCACCCAGCCGTCGTCGCCCGCGAGCGAACCCTGGCCGGCCCACACCACCTCGCCGGAGGCCGTGAGCTCGTCGAGCATCGCGGGGCGGTAGTCGGCGACCCGCGCGGGCAGCACGAACGACTCCCACGCCGACGCGGGAATGCGCGCCCCCTCGAGTTGCTCGATCACGGCGGCGACGCCGTCGACGCCGCGAAGGCGCCCGCCGACGTGCTGCCACTCGGGCAGGAACCGCGCGTACTCGCGCGGCGCCACGGGCTCGACCTCGTTGCGCAGGGCCGCGAGGGACCGGCGGCGGATGCGTCGCAGGACCTCGTTGTCGCACCACTCCGCGCCGGCGCCGTGCGGGAGGAATTCGCCCTCGACGACGCGCCGCTCGCCGGCGAGCCGCCCGAGGGCGGACATCGCGATGACGTGGCCGATGCCGAACCGCTCGGCGACCGCCTGCGCCCTGAAGGGGCCGTGCGTGCGCGCGTAGCGGCTCACGAGGTCGCCGAGCGGATCGCGCACGGGCTCGCCGAACACCTCGGGCAGTCCGGGCGGGATCGGCACGCCGAGCGCGTCGCGGAGCCGGCTCAGGTCTTCGACGGCGGCGAACCATGCGGTGCCCGCGAAGCGCACCTCGGCCACGCGTCGCGCCGCGGTGAGCGCGGCGAGGGCGGCCGTGGCATCCGTCTCGACGTCGACCCGCTCGGCGACCTCGGCGGCGGTGAGCGGGCCGAGCTCGCGGATGAGGTCAGCGACGCCCTCCTCGCCGCGGGCCGCCCGCTCGGGCACGAGCCGCTGCAGCATCCGCTCGGTCTCCTCGACCACCTCGGGATCGAGCAGCTCGCGGAGCTCGACGGTGCCGAGAAGCTCGGCGAGCAGCGCCGGATCGAGCGAGAGCGCCGCCGCACGGCGTTCGGCGAGCGGCGCGTCGCCCTCGTACATGAACGCGCCCACGTAGCCGAACAGGAGGCTCGAGGCGAACGGGCTCGCGGACTCGGTCGTGACCTCGACGAACCGCACCTCGCGCGCACCGATCCGCTCGGTGAGCCGCGTGAGCGCGGGCAGGTCGTAGACGTCTTGGAGGCACTCGCGCACCGCCTCGAGCACGATCGGGAAGTCGGGGAAGTCGCGCGCGACCTCGAGCAGCTGCGAGGCCCGCTGCCGCTGCTGCCAGAGCGGCGACCGGCGGCCCGGGTTCAGGCGCGGCAGCAGGAGGGCCCGCGCCGCGCACTCGCGGAAGCGCGACGCGAACAGGGCGGAGTCGCCGACGCGCAGGGTCACGAGCTCGGCGAGCTCGGCGGGCTCGAATACGAAGAGCTCGGCGCCGGGCGGGTCGTCGGAGGTGTCGGGCATGCGCAGCACGATGCCGTCGTCGCTCGCGACGGGGTTGGCGTCGACGCCGAACCGCTCCTGCACGCGCGCCCCTGCGGCGAGCGCCCACGGCGCGTGCACGCGCATGCCGTAGGGCGAGTGCAGCACGATGCGCCAGTCGCCGAGCTCGTCGCGGAACCGCTCGACGACGAGGTTCGTCGCGTCGGGCACGACGCGCGTCGCCGCCCGCTGGTCGTCGACGAAGGCCACGAGGTTGGATGCCGCCCGCTCGTCGAGCCCCGCGGTGCGCGCGCGGGCGCGGCCCGCCTCGGGCGAGGCGTTCGCGATCTCGGTGATGAACCCGCCGATCGCCTCGCCGAGTTCGGCCGGACGCCCGATGCCGTCGCCCTTCCAGAACGGGAGTCGCCCGGGCACGCCGAATGCCGGCGCCACGAGCACGCGGTCGTGCGTGATCTCCTGGATGCGCCAGCTCGTCGCGCCCAAGGCGAAGACGTCGCCGACGCGCGACTCGTAGACCATCTCCTCGTCGAGCTCGCCCACCCGGCGGCCGGGACCCGCCTCGCCGATCATGAACACGCCGAACAGGCCGCGGTCGGGGATGGTGCCGCCGCTGGTCACGGCGAGTCGCTGCGCGCCTCGGCGGCCGACGATCGTGCCGGCGTCGCGGTCCCACACGATGCGGGGGCGGAGGTCGCCGAACCGGTCGGACGGATATCGACCCGCGAGCAGGTCGAGCGTGGCGTCGAACGCCGACCGCGGAAGCGTGGCGAACGGCGCCGCGCGGCGCACCAGCTCGAACCACGACTCCACGTCCCACTCGTCGACGGCGGCGGCCGCGATGGTCTGCTGGGCGAGCACGTCGAGGGGGTTGGTCGGCACCCGCATGGCCTCGATCGCGCCCGCGACCATCCGCTCGGCCACGACGGTCGAGTGCAGCAGGTCGGCGCGGTGCTTGGGGAACACGACGCCCTTCGAGACCTCCCCCACCTGGTGGCCGGCGCGTCCGATGCGCTGGAGCCCGCTCGCGACCGAGGGCGGCGACTCCACCTGCATCACGAGGTCGACCGCGCCCATGTCGATGCCGAGCTCGAGGCTCGAGGTCGCCACCACGCAGCGCAGCCGGCCGGCCTTGAGGTCGGCCTCGACGAGCGCCCGCTCCTCCTTGCTCACCGAGCCGTGGTGGGAACGGGCGAGCACCGGCTCGGCCCCCCCGGTGATCCCGGAGGCCCCGACGGCCTCGGCCGGTGGTCGCCGCGTCGGCAGGACCCCGTCGCCGGGCTCGGGCGGCGGCAGGAACCCGTCGCCCGCCGGCACGGCCACCGGCTCGGCCATGCGCTCGGCCCAGAGCTCGTTGAGGCGGGCGGTGAGCCGCTCGGCGAGGCGACGCGAGTTCGCGAACACGATCGTGGAGCGGTGTGCGAGGACCTCGTCGAGGATCGCCGCCTCCACATGCGGCCACACCGAGCCCGACCCCGACTCGGTCGCCAGGTCGGACAGGTCGTCGACGGGCACGGTGACCCGGATGTCGAAGCGCTTGCCGCTCGGGGGCGCCACGATGCTCACCGGCCGGGTGCCCGCGAGGAACCGCGCCACCTCCTCGCGGGGTCGCACCGTTGCGGAGAGCCCGATGCGCTGCGCCGGCGATGCGGTCAGCTCGTCGAGTCGCTCGAGCGAGAGCGCGAGGTGCGCGCCGCGCTTCGTGCCGGCGAGCGCGTGGATCTCGTCGACGATGACGGTTTCGACGCCGCGCAGCGTCTCACGGGCGGCGGACGTGAGCATGAGGAACAGTGATTCGGGGGTCGTGATGAGGATCTCGGGCGGATGCGTCACGAGCGACCGGCGCTCGGCGGGCAGCGTGTCGCCCGACCGCACCCCGACGCTCACTTCGGGCACCTCGAGGCCGTGCGCCGCGGCCGTGCGTGCGATGCCGACGAGCGGGGCCCGCAGGTTGCGCTCGACGTCGACGCCGAGCGCCTTCAGCGGCGAGAGGTAGACGACCTTCGTGCCGGAGGTCGCGGCATCGGCCCCCGACGCGTGCAACCGGTCGATGGCCCAGAGGAACGCGGCAAGGGTCTTGCCGGAGCCGGTGGGCGCCACCACCAGCGCATGCTCACCGCGCGCGATCGCCTGCCAGGCCTCGCGCTGCACGCTCGTGGGCTCGGCGAACGACTCGGTGAACCACGCCCGGGTCGCGGGCGAGAACGCGTCCAACGCCTCGGCCATGCCTCCATTCAAGCGGATGCCCCCGACGCCCGCGCCGGGGCGGCCTCAGCGCGCGCCCGCTCGCACGTCGGCGAGGGCCCGCGCGACGGCGTCGACCGTGCGGCGCACCTGCGCGGCATCCGTCTGCCAGTTGCTCACCGAGAACCGGACCACCGCCCGGTCCTGCCAGCGCGACGTCATCGCGAGCACGTCGCCCTCGGCCCACAGCCGCTCGCTGAGCGCCTCGGTCGCCGCGTCGTTCCCGAGGGCGATGCAGACCTGGGTGAAGACGACGTCGTTGAGCACCTCGACGCCCGGCAGCTCGGCGACGCCGTCGGCGATGCCGCGTGCGGAGTTCGCCAGCCGCTCCACGAGTGCCGCGACGCCGGTGCGGCCGAGCGAGCGGAGCACCGCCCACGTGGGCACGCCGCGCGCCCGCCGCGACAGCTCGGGCACCTTCTCATGCGGGTCGGCGCCGACCTCGGTCGCCTGCAGGTAGCTGGCGTGCATGCTGAGGGCGTTGTGCAGCGGACGCCCGTCGCGCACGATGGCGAGACCGCAGTCGTACGGCACGCTGAGCGTCTTGTGCGCATCGGTCGACCAGGAGTCGGCGGCATCCATGCCCGCAACCAGGTGCCGCAGTCGCGGGGACGCGGCAGCCCAGAGGCCGAATGCGCCGTCGACGTGCACCCAGGCACCCGCCTCGTGTGCGACCTCGATCGCCGTGCCGAAATCGTCGAACGCACCCGAGTGGATGTTGCCCGCCTGCAGCAGGACGATGGCCGGTCCGCTGCCCGCCGCGAGCGTGGCCCGGAGCGCGTCGACCCGGATGCGCCCCTGCTCGTCGCTCGGCACCGAGATCGGCGTGCCCAGCCCGAGGTAGCGGCCGGCAAGGTCCACCGTGCCATGCCGTTCCTCGCCCACGATGAACCGGATCGCGGGACCGCCGGCCATGCCCGCGGTCTCGACGTCCCAGCCGGCGCGGCGCATGACCTCGTCGCGCGCCGCGGCCATGCACGTGAACTGGGCCATGGTCGCGCCGGTCGCGAACCCGACCTCGCTGCCCACGGGGAGCCCGAGCAGGTCGACCAGCCACTCGCCGGCGAGCTCCTCGGCGGCGACGGCAGCGGGCGTGATGGTGCGCAGGCCGGTGTTCTGGTCCCACGCGGACACGAGCCAGTCGGCCGCGAGCGCGACCGGTTGGGTGCCGCCGATGACCCAGCCGTAGAAGCGCGGCGACCCGATGGCGATGAGCCCGGGCTCGGCGCCGTCCGCGAGTCGCTCGATCACCTCGGGTGCCGGCTCTCCGTCCTCGGGGAGGGCGCGACCCAGCCGGTCCTTGATCTCCTCGGGCCCGAGCCGCGGCGGGATGGGGCGTTCGCGGATGCCGGCCAACCACGCTCGCGCGTGCCGGTCGGCGACGTCGAGCACCTCGTCGTACTGGGACTCGGGAACGGGATGCCGGTCACTCGGCTCGACCATTGGTCACCTGGATTCCGCGCGACGTGCGCGCCTTCTCGATTCTGCTCTGGCCGCGCCATCCGGTCAACGACGCGCCCGCCGGCTCAGCACAGGACATCGGCGGGCGGCACCACCCCGTCGATCAGGTACTGCTCGACCGTGGCATCCACGCACGCGTTCCCCTTGTTGAAGGCGGTGTGCCCGTCTCCTTGCCGGGTGACGAGGATGCCGCTCTCGAGTTGCGACGCGACCGTGACCGCCCACTGGTACGGCGTCGACGGGTCGTTCGTGGTGCCGAGGACGAGGATCGGGGCAGCCCCGGGGGCGGTGATGGGAGCGGGCACGTGCTCCGAGCGGAACGGCCACGAGAGGCAGGCCAGGTCGCTGTACGCGAGATACGGTCCCAGGTGCGGCGCGGCGTCCGTCAGGGCCTTTCCCTGCTCCTTCATCACGGCCACGTTGTTCTGGGCCGGATAGTCGAGGCACTTGACCGCACGGAGCGCCTCGAAGAGGTTGCCGGTGTAGGTCCCCTCGGGTGTCCGTCCGTAGTACCCGTCGACCAGGGTCAGGGCGAACTCCGCCTGTCCGGCGAGGACGGTGCTGAACAGCGTGTCGAGCGCCGGCCACGACTCGGCGTTGTAGAGGGGGGCCGCGATGGCGATGAGCAGGGTGTCCGCACCGACCGTGCGGCCGTCGGTCGACGGGATCGGATTCTTCGAGACCGCGTCGAGGATCGCTCGCACGCTCGCCATGGCGTCGTCTGCCGATCCCTGGAACGGGCAGGTCGCGGCCGGGATGCACGCGGCGAGATAGGACCGGAGCGCCGTCTCGAGGCCCTGCGCCTGTGCGAGGGTGATCTGGGCTTCGCCGAGGCTCGGGTCGATCGCACCGTCGAGGACGAGCCGACCCACCTTGTCGGGATAGGTCCCGGCGTAGACCGTGCCGAGGTACGCGCCGTAGGAGAACCCCAGGTAGTCGAGCTGCTCCTCACCCAGGGCGGCCCGGAGCATATCGAGGTCACGGGCGGCACTCAGGGTGTCGACGTTCGCGAGCAGGGCGCCCGTGCTGGTCAGGCACGCCTGTCCGAAGGCGTGCGTGAGCTCGTTCTGCCCGGTGATCCACCCGTTGCTGCCGCGTGAGCCCGGCGGAACCCCGTAGAGGAGCTGGTCGAGCTCCTTCGGCTCGAGGCACGAGACGGCGGTCGACCGCCCGACCCCTCGGGGATCGAACCCGACGATGTCGTACCCGTCCTGGACGGCACCGGTCGCGGCGAGGTCGATGGACCCCGCCACGAAGTCGTACCCCGAAACGCCCGGTCCGCCGGGGTTCACGAAGAGGGAACCGACCTTGTCCTCCTTCGCCGGCTGCCGGATGAGCGCGAGCTCGATCTCCTCCGCTGAGGGGTCGTCCCAGTCGAGGGGCGCTCTCGCCGTGGTGCAGAGGAACTCACCGCATTGATCCCAGCGCAGGACCTGGGAGTAATAGGGCTCCAGCGATGCGTCGACGTCCTCGGGGACCGGTGTCGATTCCTCGACGACCGGGAAGAACAGTGAGATCCCGCAACCGCTCGCGGTCACGGCCAGCGCGATCGCCATCGCGGTCGCGAGCATCGCCTCGGTGCGCGTTCCATATGTCCCCAAGTATGTGCGCGACGCCCGCCGCTCGCTCGGCCCCGTTTTGGGGGTGCGCGTCGACGGGGCCGGCGTCGGGCGTGCCGCCCAGACATGGCGCGGAAACCTGCTCGAAACACGCCCGGATGTACCCCGAAAGCGGGGTCGGTCTACGTGTCACGCCTGTTGCCGCCATTTGGCGGACGCGGGATACTCGCCCAATGGCGCATCTCCGACGCGTTGGTGGGTCGGAGAGCCATGCGTGAGGGGGAAATCTCATCGTGACGTCATTCGTGCTGGGCATCGACGTCGGCACGAGTTACACCGCCGCGGCGATCGGGCGGCGGCGTGCCGACGGCTCCGTGGAGTACGAGCCGCTCGAACTCGGTTCGCGGAAGGCCGCGGTGCCGACGGTCGTGTACCTCGGCGACGACGGCGGGGTCGTGGTCGGCGAGGCGGCCGAGCGGCGCGCGATCGGCCAACCCGACCGGGTCGTGCGGGAGTTCAAGCGTCGCATCGGCGACGAGACGCCGATCATCGTCGGGGACCTGAGCGTGGCCGCCGAGGACATCTTCGCGGTGCTCGCGCAATGGGTCGTCGAGCGGGCCGAGGAGCACGAGGGCGAGGCGCCCACGGTCATCGCGGTCTCGCATCCCGCGTCGTGGGGCGAGCACCGCCTCGGAGTGATCCGCACGGCACTCGCCGGCGTCGGGCTCGGCGACGTCGAGCTGGTCAGCGAACCGGAGGCGGCCGGACTCCACTACCTCGACCGCGCGAAGGTCGAGACCGGCGAGGCGATCGCGGTCTACGACCTCGGGGGCGGCACATTCGACGTCGCGCTCCTCCGGAAGCAGGACGACGACGGGTTCCGCGTGATCGGTGCACCCACCGGCATCGAGCACCTCGGCGGTGCCGACTTCGACCAACGCATCTTCGAGCACGTGAAGTCGCTCGCGGGTCCTGCCTTCGACCACGTCGACGAGTGCCGGCTCGACGAGACGCTCGCCCTCGCACGCGATCCGACGCGACTGCACCGACGCGAAGGAGGCGCTCTCGTTCGACGCCGAGACGGTCGTGCCGGTCCTCCTGCCCGGGGCGCAGGCACGCGTGCGGCTCGTGCGCTCCGAATTCGAGCAGATGATCGACATCGACCTGCGACGGACGATCGAGACCCTGCGGCAGGCGGTGGCCGCCGCCGGACTCGAGCCGGAGGACCTCACGACCGTGCTGCTCATCGGCGGTTCGTCTCGCATCCCCGCGGTCGCCCAGCTCATCTCCGTCGAGCTCGAGCTGCCGGTCGCGATCGACGCCGACCCCAAGGCGTCCATCAGCCTCGGCGCGGCGCTGTCCGCCGCCCGCCGACTCGCACTCGCGACACCCGTCGTCGCGCCGGACGACGGACGAGACTCGGCGGCCATCGCTGCCGCTCCCGCGCTCGCGGGCGCACCGGTCGGCGCCGCCGCAGTGGTGCTGCCGTCCCGCCGCATGTCGATCGGCCTGCGGGCGACGGTGCTCGCGGGTGTCGCCGCCGCGCTCCTCGCCGTCCTCATCCCCATCACGCCACTGGCCATCGGCACGCAGGAGAACTCGGACGATCCGGACGGCACGTCCGAGGAACCGAACGGCGCTCCGGCCGGCACGTACGTGACCGGCGCCGCGCCGCTCGCCGACGCGCAGCTCGACCCGGTGTTCTACGTGGACGAGGGGTCCGGGTCGGGCCAGGACGCTCCGGATGCCGATGCACCTCCGGCGGCACTGGCCCGCCCGCTGTCCCCCGCCAACGGCGGCGACGGAACGTCCACCGCGCCGGCGCCGAGTGAGTCATCCACGGCTTCCGAGGAGGATTCGACGTCGGATGCCCCGCCCGCCACCGACCCGGTGGCCGACCCGGATCCCGCGCCGGATCCTGCGCCGGACCCCGCGCCCGTACCGGTGCCCGACCCGACACCCGACCCCACGCCCGTTCCCACACCCGACCCGGTTCCCGACCCGTCACCCCAGCCGGTCCCTGATCCCGTGCCGGATCCCGCTCCCGAACCACCGCCGGCACCCGCGCCCGAACCGACGCCCGAACCCACCGAGCCTCCCCGCCGGCGCCATGATCAGCCCGCTCTCATCAGGAGGAGGGCGGAATCCGGGCACGGTCGGTTGGGGGGAGGCCGCTGAGCTCGTGCGGGAGATCCTCGACGGCCGACCACGGGTTCAGGCCGGCATCACCGGGCCAGGAGGCTCGGGGAAGTCGACACTGCTCGAGGAGCTCGCAACGGTGCTGCGACTCGAGGAGATCGACGTCGCTCGCTCGCTCGGCGAGTACTCCGGAGCGGACCTCGACGGCGAGCGCGTCGCCCTGATGATCGACGACGCGGAGCACCTGGGTGACGAGGACGTCGCCGAGCTCACGAACCTGATGCGAGGCAGCGGTCCCCACGTGGTCGTCGCATTCCGTTCGTGGCCGCGCTCGGAGGCCGTGGCCGACCTCGTCGATCGACTCGGCAGGCGACGCCCCCACGTGGTGCTCCGGTACCTGTCGGCATCGGGCGTGCGTGACCGCGCCGCCGGACTCCTGGTCGACGCGCTGCCCGATGACCGCGTGGACCGCGTCCTCGAGCTCACGCGGGGCAATCCGCGGTTCGTCGACCATGTGCTCCTCGCCGTCCGCGAGGGCGGGTGGGACCTCGGCGATGACAGTTCGCTCCCGCCGATGGAGCTGGAACGGCTCCGGCACCGATTGGACCGCCTCGACCGGGACCTCCATGACTTCCTGCTCGCCCTCGCGGTCGGGTTCTCGGTGTCGGGTCCGGCCCTCGTGACGGCGCCCCGGTTCGCCGGCGCCGACCTCCGCGCCCTCATGGCCGCTGCCCGTGCGTCGGGCATGGTCTCCCCGGATGGCGCACTGCTTCCGATCGTGCGGATCACGATCCTGCAGAGCACCCCGGAGCACGAGCTCTGGCCATTGCGGAGCGAGCTGGTGGACGCCGTCGAGGTCGCCGGCCTCCCACTCGGCGGGACCGCCGTCGACCTCGCCCGTCACGGCTTCCGCGACCCTCGGGTGGCCGAAGCGCTGCGTCTGCAGGCTGACGGGGCCCTGCTCACCGACCCCGTCGACGCGTGGCGGCTCTACGCGGCATCGATGGAGGCGGGCGCCGATGCCGCAGCCCTCGCCGGCCGGCGGGCCCAGGCCGCGTGGGCGGCCGGCGACATCCGAGCAGCCGAGCGGCTGGTCGACGGCCTGCTCACGGGCACCGAGCACCCCGACCTCACCCGGGTGATGAACGTCGCCGCGGCCATCTGGGCCAGGAAGGGGATGCTGCAGCGTGGTGCGGACGCGTACGTCGGCCTCACGGAGGACGAGGGATGCGCTGCGGCGCCGCTCGCGGCCGTCTGCCTGTCGGCACTCGGAGACGTCGCGCAGTCACGCGCGATCCTCGCCGCCGCGCCGGAGGTCGACTACCCCAGCTCCTCCCAAGTGGCCGTCTCACTCATGGCCGAGGGCCTCCTCACGGGTCTCGAGGGCGCACCCGACCGAGCCCTCTCGTCATTGCTCCAGGCGTCGAGCCTCATGAGCGAGTCCGGGGAGATCGTCCCGCTGCCCGAGGCGCCGGCCGTCCTCGCGGCCCACGTCGCGCTCAACGGCGGAGAGCTCGGAATCGCGACAGACGTCCTCCAGTCCGCCATCGACGCGGTGCAGGGCGGACCTGCGTTCCGCAACCGGCTCCGACTGACGCAGGCGCTGGTCGCACTCCGGGTCGACCGTCCGGCCCGGGCTCGAGCCCTCCTCGCAGCGGTGGAGTCCTCGCAACGCCCGCTCGGGCTTCGCGACGAAGTTCTCGCACACGCGGTCAGGATCGGCCTCGCGCGCCGCACCGATGACCTCGCGACCCTCGTTCGCGCGTGGAACGCCGCGCGACAGACCGTCGCCCGCATGCCCGTCGACCTCACGGGCCTTCCGGCCCTCGCGGAGCTGACCATCGCCGCGGCCCGGCTGCATGAGTCGCACCTCGTCGAGGAACCCCTCGCCGCCGCCTGGGAACTGCTCGAACGGGCCGGGCGGCCCGCGTCCTGGTCGACGAACCTGCACTGGGCGGGGATCCAGGCGGCCATCCTGCAGCACGACGCGCAGGAGCTCGCTCGGCACTCGACGGCGCTCCTCGAGGCCGCGCCGACGGATCGCGTCGCGAGCCGGCTCGCCGAGGCCGGTCGCATCTGGGCCGCGGCCCTCGCGGGCGAGGTCGACGTGGAGGCGGTGGAGCGAGCCGTGCGCGACCTCGCGGGCGCAGGATATCCGTGGGATGCGGGCCGGCTGGCCGGCCACGCCGCCGCACGGGCGGCCGAGCACAAGGACACCCTGCAGTTGCTCGCCCTCGCCCGGGGCCTGCATCAGGAAGAGCCACAGGACGGCGTTGCGGGCGAGCCCGCAGCGGAGTCCGCGAACGGCCACCGCGAGGACGGCATGTTGAGCCCACGGGAGCGGGAGGTGGCCCGGCTCGTGCTGGAGGGGAAGACGTACGCCGAGATCGGCAGCGCGATCTTCATCTCGCCCCGCACCGCCGAGCACCACATCGCGCGAATCCGGCGGCGCCTGGGCGTGACCACCCGCTCGGAGTTGCTGTCCCGGCTGCGACTCGTGCTCGACGAGGAGGACGACGGCCACTGAGGCCGTCCCCATTCCCCCGCGCGAATCCCCCTCTCCCCCTAACCGGCCCCGCAATGGAGCCCCCATCGGGGGATCCAAGGAACGGGGACCCGCACCGATGCCACGTTCCCCGCGACGCGACAGGCTTCTTCGTGGGGGCCGGCGTCGATGTCGGCCATCGAACTCACACCTCGATGAGGAGGGGAACTGATCATGGCTAACATCACAACGGCACTGCTCGACTTCCTGATGGGCTTGCTGAAGAGCCCGCAGGCGGGCGCCGAATTCGCAGCGGACCCTGACACGGCGCTGCAGAACGCCGGACTGCAGGGCATCTGCGCTGCGGACGTCGACGCGGTCCTGCCGGTCGCGCTCGACTTCTCGCCGGTCGGCAACCGCGAGTACGACACGGGCGGCAACTCGAGCGGCGCCGGCGGCGGCGGAGGCGGCGGCTGGAGCGGCGGCGACGGCGGAGGCGGCGGCGGCGGCGGCGGCGGCTGGGGCGGCGGCGGCGGCGGCGGCGGCGGCGGAGGCGGCGGCAGCTGGGGCGGCGGCGGCGGCCACAACGACCACGGCGACTACGCCGCGGCGAAGGCGAAGCTGCTCAGCGTCGTGAACAACTACTCGTACATCGACGACCGCGACGTCGTCAACGACCAGTCGGTGAACACCGCGATCTGGGCCGAGGACAGCATCGTCGCCGTGAACAACGAGGTCGAGAACACCGCGACGAACGTCGGTGACGGCAGCATCGTCGCCACCACGGGCGGCACGATCATCGCCGGCAACACCGAGTACGACCTCGAAGTGGACATCGAGGACTCCTTCAACGAGGAGACCGAGGTCGAGATCGAGGACTCGTTCAACGACAACTCCGACAACTCGACGGACAACTCGACGAACGTCCTGGTGAACGACTCGTTCAACACGGACAACTCGGTCGACGTCGACATCGAGGACTCCTTCCAGGACAACTCGGTCGAGATCGAGGACTCCTTCCAGGACAACTCGACCGAGGTCGATGTCGAGGACTCGTTCAACGAGACCGAGACCGACGTGGAGGTCGACATCGAGGACTCCTTCAACGAGGACAACTCGACGGACAACTCGACCGACGTCGACGTCGAGATCGAGGACTCGTTCCAAGCCAACGACAACGTCGTCGACTCGTTCGACGACAACGTCATCGTGGAGGACTCGTTCCAGGCGAACGACAACACCGTGGTCGAGGACAACGTCGTGGTCGACGACTCGTTCCAGGCCAACACCGAGGTCGAGGTCGAGGTCGAGGACTCGTTCAACGACAACAACGTCGAGACCGGCCCCGGAGACCAGACCGAGGTCGAGGTCGAGGTCGACGACGTCACCCTGTAGTACGCCTCACAGCACCGGCTCGGCCCGGTACGGATTCCCTCCGTGCCGGGCCGAGCCCACGCCTGTTCTGATTGAATTGAGACCTGCTGCAGAGGGGGAGCGCATCGATGCCACAACTCATCGAACTCGTGGACCAGGGCATCGCCCTCGCAGGCACCGGCGACCGCGCCGACCTTCGTCGGCGGCTCGAGCAGACGAAGGACCGCCTGCTCGACCCGAGCATCCGGGTGATCGTGGTCGGCGAGTTCAAGCAGGGCAAGAGCAAGCTCATCAATGCGCTCGTCAACGCGCCGGTCTGCCCGGTCGACGACGACATCGCCACGGCGGTGCCGACCAGCGGTCCGGTACGCCGAGCAGCCCTCCGCGTTCGTGCTCTCGCAACGATCCAGCAGCGGAACGATCGAGACCGGCGCGGAAGGTGGAGCGCAGCGAGGTCGCCGTCGACGAGCTCGCGGACTACGTGTCGGAGCGCGGCGAACCCCGGCAATCGAGCGACCGCGAGGTCATCGGCGCCGAGGTGCTGCTGCCCCGCGAGATCCTCCAGGCGGACTCACGCTCGTCGACTCGCCGGGCGTCGGCGGGCTGACCTCCGCGAACGCGCTGGCGACGCTCGCGGCGCTGCCCTCGGCCCACGCCGTGCTGCTCGTCTCGGATGCCTCGCAGGAGTACACCGAGCCCGAGATCCAGTTCCTCCACCATGCCATGCGCATCTCGCCGAACGTCGCGTGCGTGCTCACCAAGACGGACCTGTACCCGCAGTGGCGGCAGATCGAGCAGATCGACCGCGGGCACCTCGCAGAAGATCGATCCCGACGATCCTCCTGTTCCCAGTGTCCTCGCAGCTGCGCCTCGCAGCGGTCGAGCATGCCGGACCGCGAGCTCAACGCCGAGTCGGGGTTCCCGGCGCTCGTCGCCTATCTGCGCCACGAAATCGTCGGGCCGTGCCGAGCTCCTCCAGCGGCGGTCCACGGCGTCACGACCTGCTGTCCACGATCGACCATGTGCGCCTCGCGATCGATTCCGAGCTGAGTGCGCTCCAGAACCCCGAGAAGACGCCCGAGATCTGGCGCAGCTGGAGGCGACGAAGGGCCGCGCCGACGAGTTCCGCGGGCGCTCCTCACGCTGGCAGACCACGCTGAACGACGGCGTCACCGACCTCATCGCCGACATGGAGCACGACCTGCGCGACCGCCTGCGCAAGGTCCAGCGCGAGGCGGAGGACTCGATCGACGAGGGCGACCCGGGTCCCGATCTGGGACCAGTTCACCGAATGGCTCGACCAGCGCGTGGCGGCGGCGGTCGTCGGAGACGTTCGTCTGGACGCAGCGAGCGCGCGACGCTGGCTCTCGGAGAAGGTGGCCGACACTTCAGCGAGGGCGAGGTGGCGCTCCCGGCCATCGACGTCGGACGACACCCGGGGCGTCCTCGACCCGGTCGGCGACGTCGCAACACTCGACTCCGGCCGACTCGGCGCATGCAGAAGATCTACATCGGTGTGCGGGGATCGTACGGCGGCGTGCTGATGGTGGGCATCATCACGGGCATCATCGGCATGTCCCTCATCAACCCGCTGTCGCTGGCCGCGGGTGCGGTGATCGGGCGGCAAGGCCTACCGGAAGACAGGAGGCGCGGCTGCTGCGACGTCGCACGAGGCGAAGACCCTCGTCCGCCGCCAGATCGACGAGATCATCTTCCAGGTCGGCAAGCAGCTGAGGGATCGCCTGCGACTCGTGCAACGCGCCGCGCGCGATCACTTCGGCGCGATCGCCGACGAGCTCCACCGTTCACTGGCCGATTCGGTGCTCGCAGCCAAGCAGGCGGCCACGATGTACGCGACCGAACGCGACAAGCGGGTCACGGCACTGCGACGGGATCTCGAACGGGTCGACGCGCTCACCAAGCGCGCACGCGCGATCGACACGGTCGATTCGCGCTCGGCCTCCGCGACGACCGCTGCGCCGGCGACGCGCGTCGCAGGCCCCCCGGTCGAGGCGGGCGAGCGCGCGGTCGGGACGGCTCCGGCGTGACCTGCGCGTGCTGGACGAGGCGCGCGGACTGCTCGCCGCCGCAGCTGCCGCGTACGACGACGACCCTGTCGCGCTCCGCCAGCTCGAGGAGCACTCACCCGCCTCGACGAGCCGCTGCGGGTGGCGATCGCCGGCATGGTGAAGGCGGGCAAGTCGACGCTGCTGAACGCGATGATCGGCGAGCAGATCGCCCCGACCGACGCGGGCGAGTGCACGAAGGTCGTCACCTGGTATCGGCACTGGGCGACGCCGCGCATCACGGTGCACCTGCGAGCGGAGGCACCCGCGGCGCTGCCGGTGCGCCGCGACGACGGCCGCCTGGTGCTCGACCTCGGCGCGACGTCCGCCGAGGAGGTCGAGCGGATCGACGTCGGGTGGCCGTCGAGACGGCTCGAGGACGTGATGCTCATCGACACCCCGGGCATCGCCTCGCTGTCCACCGAGGTCTCCGTCCGCGCGGCTGCGTTCCTCACGCCGGAGGAGTCACCGTCCTCGGCCGACGCGGTCATCTACCTGATGCGTCACCTGCACGCCACGGATCGTCGGGTTCCTCGAGGCGTTCCGCGACACGGCGGCGGCAGGTCCGCCACGGTGAACGCGATCGGCCGTGCTGTCGCGGGCCGACGAGATCGGCGCAGGTCGCATCGACGCCCTGCTCTCGGCTCGGACCATCGCGCAACGCTATCGCACGGACGGCGCGCTGCGCTCACTCGTGCTCGATGTCGTCCCGATCGCCGGCCTCGTGGCGCAGTCGGCGCGCACGCTGCGCCAGCAGGAGTTCGAGGCACTCCGCGAGGTGGCGCGGCTCGGACGGAATGCCCGGGAACGGATGCTGGTCTCCGTCGACCGGTTCGTCCGCGAGGATGCCGGCATCGACGTGTCCACCGAGGAACGCCGAGGGCTGCTCGACCGTTTCGGCATGTTCGGCATCCGGATGTCGGCGGTCGCGATCCGCTCCGGATGCGACGACTCGACCGACCTGGCCGACGAGCTGTACCGGCGGAGCGGCATGGACGACCTGCTGCGCCTCGTCTCCGACCAGTTCCGCTCCCGAGCCGACGCGTTGAAGGCGCGCACGGCCCTCGCCGCCATCGGCGCGCTCATCCGGCAGCGACCGACCACGAACTCGCTCGCGCTCGCGCGCGCGATCGAGCGGCTCGAGGCCAACGCGCACGAGTTGCGCGAGCTCACCCT
>CAWCWD010000038.1:0-5154 GCA_963799015.1 uncultured Actinomycetota bacterium
GCCTCCCCGATTGGCTCGCACAAGACACCTGGTCACTTCGCAGTGACGCTCGGGCGCCGATCGGCGCTAGAACGGAACCACTCGAAATCGCAGGGGAACCTCTCGATGAGTGACATCGCGTACGCCCGAGGTCGACGACACCCACCTCGCGTACCGGGTGATCGGCGAGCCGGGGCGGGTCGACGTGGTCATGGTGGCCAGCGCCTTCTTCCCGTTCGAGCTGCTCGCCGAGGATCGGGTGTCGGCCCGCTTCACGGCGGGCCTCGCGGCGCTCGGTCGTCTCGTCGTGTTCGACAAGCGCGGCGTCGGGCTGTCCGACCCGATGACGGACTGGTCACGCCCCGTGCAGGAGCAATGGGCCGAGGATCTCGTCGCCGTCGTGGAAGCCGCCGGCCTGCACCGGCCCGTCGTGGTGTCGTGGGAGCCGTTGGGCACCGCGCGTCGAGCGGTCGTGGCCCACCCCGACCTGTTCCGCTCGTTGGTCCTGGTGAACCCGGCGCAGGTACACGCGCGTCCTGTTGGACATGCTGACGGCGGCCGGATTCGCCGATGATCCCCACCCGATCGATGGAGGAGCTGGCGTTCCCCAGCCGGATCAAGGAGGAGGAGTTCACGGCCTGGCTGGCGCGGTCGGGCCGAGCCGGGGCGAGCCCGACGACGGCGTCGCGCATGTGGGAGCACGTGCTCTCGGTGCCCGATGACCTCACGCCGCCCGGGATCACCACGCCGACCCTCGTGCTCCACAACCGCGACTGCATGCAACCCGAAGCGGAGTGCCGGGCCGTCGCGGACGCGATCCCCGGCGCCACGTTCGTGCAGGTCGCCGGGGTCGACTCCTACCCGATCGCGGGCAACGTGGACCTGTTGACCGCGGAGATCGCCGAGTTCGTGACCGGCGGTCCGTCCGGGCTCACGCCGCTACGCCACGTGTCGGCGGTGATGTTCACCGACCTCGTCGACTCCACCCAGCGTGCGGTCGACGAAGGCGACGCGCAGTGGCGCGACCTGCTCGACATCCACGACCGCACGGTGCAGGGATGCGTCCGACACCACGGCGGGCGGGTCGTGAAGTACACCGGCGACGGCGTGCTCGCGCTCGATGCCGTCGGCGACGGGCGCGCTCGAGGCGGCGCAGGGCCTCCGGGACGCGCTGCTCGAGCGAGGCCTGCGCGTGCGGGTGGGCGTCCACGTCGGCGACGTCGACGAGCGCGGCGACGACGTGTCGGGGCTCGCGGTCAACATCGCCGCGAGGATCATGAGCCACGCCGGAACCGACGAGACGCTCGTGTCCGAAGCCGCCCGGCAGGCGACGCTGGGCTCACGCCATCGCTTCGACGCTGATCCCCCCGACCGAGCTCAAGGGGATCCCCGAGGAGTGGGCGCTCCATCGCTGGCTCCCGGACGGTGACGCTGCGCCGTGAGCTCGCGGAGCTCGCCGTTGAGGAGGGCTCGCCGACTACCTCGGCGGCTCGATTCGCTCCACGGTGTTCACGCGATCGAGCGATCGGTCGAACGACGCGATCCTCCGCACGCCGGTGCTCTCGGCGCACGCCACGAGGTACGCCTCGGCGAAGTCGATCCGGACGGTCTCGTACACCTCGAGGGCACGCAGGAGCAGCGGCGGGTCGACGCAAATCGACGGAGTCGAAGGCGAGCAGCGATCGGGCCGCCTCGGCCACCTGCTCGGCGCGGCACCTCGTAGAACGACTCCAACACGTACACCGTCTCCGCCACCACCAGGTCGGTCAACAGCAACTCGGCTTCGTTGCGGAGGTACGCCGTCGCGCGGGCGGCGAGCGCCGGCGGATCGCCCGTGAGATGCCGAATGAGGATGTTCGTATCGACGAACGCGCTCACCGCCGGCGGCGGGCGCGTGTGGCTCGGGTACGGCGGATCACGTCGTCCCACGCAACATTGCGGCGAGCCACGGGGACCTCGACGGTGCCGGCCAACTCCAAGAAGTGGGGCGTCCGAGCCAGCACGGCCCGCTTGCCCTCGACCCGGAACACGACCTCGTCACCCTCCTCGATCCCCAGCGCGTCACGCACCGCCTTCGGCACCGTGACCTGACCCTTCGACGTGACCTTCGCGGCGGCATCCACACCGTTCTCCTTACTTTCTTCTAGAAGTAAGGATAACGCGTTGCGGTTCGCACGACGACAGGGCGCCACGGCGCACGTGACGCCGCCTTGCCGCCGTCGGCGGGGCCAGTGAGACTCGCCCTGCGAGGCACACGCCGCGATCGACCGAGAGGGGCACTTGGGATGAGCACCACCGACCTGAACTTCGAGCCGCCGGGACCGGGAACCTGGGAGCAGGACCCCGTGCACTTCCCCCGCCCGGCGACCAAGTACTGGGCGGAGATGCACCCCGAGCCGTTCACGCGCGGCGTCGCGGAGTTCATGAAGTACTACGGCACGCTGCTCGGCACGATGCAGATGGCGTACCCGAACGGCTTCGCCTACCGGTGCATCGTCCCGGCCCCGGAAGCCGAGATCCCGGAGCGCTTCGCCCGGGCCGACGAGGTGTGGGCGAAGCAGCTGTGGCGTGAGCAGCTCCGCGAGTGGGACGAGGAGGCCAAGCCCACCGCGATCACGAAGCACCGCGAGCTCCAGGCCGTCGACCCGGACGCCCTCTCCGACACCGAGCTCGTCGACTACCTGACGAAGTGCCGCGAGCACCACTCGAACATGATCTTCCAGCACATGCGCTTCACCGGCGCGGCGATGCTCTCGGTCGGCGACCTGCTCGCGCACCTCGGCGCGTGGACGAACGTCCCGCCGTCGGAGGTGCTGGGCATGACCCGCGGCGCGGCACCCGTTTCCGCGGGCGCCTCGGCCGAGCTCGAGCGGCTTGATCGCCGCGTTCGCCGCGGATCCGTCCGCACGCGAGCTCCTCGAGTCGGACGGCGATCCCGCGCAGACGCTCGATGCGCTTGCGCGCCCTCGACAACGAGGTCGGCGCCGCGGTCGGTGGGTACCTCGACCTCGTCGGGTGCCGGCTGCTCGACGGCTTCGACATCTCCGGGCGCTACGCGCTCGAGCTGCCCGACTCGCTCCTGCGGGCGATCCGCTCCTCGGTCGCCGGCCGTGCCGACGACGCCTCCGACGTCGACGAGCGCATCGCCGGCATCCGCGCCCAGGTGCCCGAGGAGCACCGGGCCGAGTTCGACGAGCTGCTCGGCGAGGCGCGGCTCATGTACCGCATCCGCGACGAACGCGGCGTGTTCAGCGACATCTGGGCCTCGGGCATCGCCCGGCGCGCGGTGATGGCCGCCGGACGGCGCATGGCCGCCGCGGGCAAGGTCCACGACCCCGAGCACTTCGTCGACGCGGGCTTCGACGAGATGTGCGCGATGGTCACCGGCACGGGCGGCCCGTCGGCCGACGAGCTCGCCGCGCGGTACGAGTTCCGCACCTCGCACACCGGGAAGGACGCACCGCTGGTCCTCGGCCCGCCGGCCCCGCCGCCGCCCGACCCGTCGGGCCTGCCGCCCGGCGTCGGGCGCGTGATGGGGGCGATGGGCATCGCGCTGGGCGCGCTGTTCGGCAGCTCCGAGGAGGCCCACGAGGAGGACATGCTGCGCGGCCTGGCCGCCAGCAGCGGCATCTACGAAGGGCCGGCGCGGCGCGTGTCGGGCCCGGCCGACTTCGACCGGATCCTCCAAGGCGACGTGCTCGTCACGGAGTCGACGACCGAGGCGTTCAACATCCTGCTGCCGCTCCTCGGCGCGATCGTGACCGACAGCGGGGGCCTGCTCTCGCACTCGGCGATCGTCGCCCGGGAGTACGGCATCCCCGGCGTGGTCGGGACCCGTGACGCGACCGAGCGCATCCCCGACGGCACGCTCGTGCGCGTCGACGGCGACGCCGGCGAAGTCACGGTGCACGCGTGATCGTGAGCGCATCGTGAAGGGCGTCGTCCCGCTCGCCAAGGCGCGCGACGAGTCGCTCTTCGGCGCGAAGGCCGTCGGCCTCGGCGACGCGACGCGGGCCGGCCTGCCGATCCCGCCCGGTGTCGCGCTCTCGGGTGACACCGTCGAGGCGGTCGCCGCCGGGAACGAGCGGGCCGATCAAGGAAGTGATGAAGGCGGTGTCGGCGCTGGCGAGCGGCCCGCTGGCCGTGCGTTCGTCGGCGGTCGACGAGGACGGCGCCGACGCCAGCTTCGCCGGCCAGCACCTCACGCTGCTGAACGTGCCGTCGATCGACGACCTGGAAGCGGCGATCCGCCAGGTGTGGTGGTCGGCGAACTCCGACTCGGTGATCACCTACCGCAAGCGCGTCGGCCTCTTCACCCGCCCGAGTGTCGGCGTGGTCGTGCAGTCGCTGCTCGATCCCGAGAGCGCCGGCGTGATGTTCACGCAGAACCCGATCAACGGCGCCGACGAGCGACTCATCGAGGCGAGCTGGGGGCTCGGCGAGGTCGTGGTCGCGGGGCGCGTGATCCCCGACCACTTCCGGCTCGACAAGTCCGGCGACCGTGCTCGAGCGGACGCCCGGCGCTCAAGAAGGTCAAGATCCGCACCGCTGCCCGACGGCGGCACCGTCGAGGAGGACGTCGCTCCCGAGCTGGTCGAGTCGTCGTGCATCGACGACGACCAGCTCGCGCAGCTCTGCGCCATGGCCACGCGCTGCGACGAGGTCTACGGCCCGGCGCGCGACATCGAGTGGGCGTTCGCCGACGGTCAGCTCTACCTGCTCCAGTGCCGCGCGGTGACCACCTCGGGGCCGTCGACGAACGACCCCGGTGGTGCCGGTGCCCGAGAGCCCGGCCGAGGTGATCGAGCAGGTGAACCTGTTCACGGGCCTGAGCGAGCGCGACGTCGCGCACATCGCGTCGATGTTCAAGGAGCGCCGGTTCTCGGCCGGCGAGACGATCACCAAGGAAGGCGCGGGGGCGGCCGCGTTCTTCGTGATCGAATCCGGCGAGGTGGCGGTGACGCTGCACGGCAAGCAGGTCGCCACGCTGGGCCGCGGCGACTACTTCGGCGAGGTCGCGTTGATCGACGAGGGTGCACGCTCGGCGACGATCACGGCCGACACCGACGTCGTCTGTCACGGCTTGACGTTCTGGGAGTTCCGCCCGCTCGTGCAGCGCAACGCCACCATCGCGTGGAACCTGCTCCAGACGCTCGCGAAGCGGTTCCGCGAGGC
>CAWCWD010000039.1:0-16904 GCA_963799015.1 uncultured Actinomycetota bacterium
CGCGAACCTCCAAGAGCTCGGTCGCGTTGCCGCGAAGCGGGTGTTCACCGCCCTCGATGACGAGCGGGGCTCGGGCACGGAGTACCTGCCGGTGCGGCTCGTGATCCGCGGGTCGACGATTCCGAGGCGCTGACCGGGCGCCTCGGCTCCAGCTCGAGGCCCCGGTCAGCGGCTCCCGCGTCGGCGGTGGCGTCGTCGTGACCGCCACCGCCGACATGCGGTCAGCCGAGGTCCTTGCGGGTGAACTCGCGGACCTCGCTCACGTTGCCGGCCGCATCGACGGCCCGTACCGCGAGCACGGTCTTGGCGTCGAGCTCGATCGGACCGCCGTACTCGGTCCACTCGGATGCCGGCTGCTTGTTCCGCTTCGTCGACACCTCGATCCGCACGACCCCGGAGAGCTCATCGGCCGCCTCCACGACGACGCGCTTCTTGAGCCCCGACGACACCGAGACCTCGGGAGCCGTCCCATCGACGAGTACATCGACGGCGACCGGCTCCGACACGTTGCCTGCGGCATCCGTCGCCCGGGCCTGCACCGTGTGCGAGCCGTCGGCCGAGATGGCCACCGGTTCGGCGTAGGCCGTCCATTCGCCGCCGTCGATGCGCACGTCCACGACCGGCGCCGGATCGCGGTCGTCCGCGGCGGTCGACACGAGCCGCACCGGCTCGCGATACCAGCCGCCAGTCCCGGGCTCGATCTCGGCCTGCAGGGTCACGGTGGGCGCGGTGACATCCGGCGCCTCCACCTCGGCGGCCCAGGCCTCGAACTCGAGGATGCCGCTCGAGCCGCCGGCCTCTGCAGCACTCCATGCCTGCATGACCGCACGGAGCTTCGTTGTCGTGACGGCCGCGAACGCGACCTCGTTGAGCGCATCCGACGCCCGCCCATAGGCGTCGTCGGTCTCGACGGCGCGCCACTCCCCGGTGGCGAGGTCGACGTACTGCAGCACCCACGACGCGGGCGGGATCATGCCCACCCCCGCTTCGTCGCTGGCATCGCGGAAGAAGAGCACACCGGCACGGTCGACCGTGACGATGCGGTCCCATTCGAGCTGCACCCACTGCTCGCCCACTCGGGGCCACGTTCCCCACGACGCGCCGGTCGTCGACCCGTCGTTCACGGCCGTGACGGCGTTCCAGGGCGAGGTGTACGAGGCCGTCGCGGTGGCGATCGGCGCGATGTTGCCCTCGAGCGGTGCGGTCGTCGACCGGGGCACGGTGACCGCGGCGACGTCCGAGACGTTGCCGGCCGCATCGCGGGCCCGCAGGTACACCACGTGGCGCTCCTCGTCGACCGTGACAGGGCTCGTGTAGGCAGTCCAACCGGTCTGCGCGTCGACGGCGAACTCGACACCCGCTGCACCGGAACCCGTGTCGGTCGCGGTCGCCGCGACCGAGCGAGCCTCCACGTCGAGCTGGCCGGTCACCGTCGGCTTGGTCGCGTCGATACGTACGGTGACGGATGCCCCGGCCGAGGTGTTGCCCGCGGCATCCGTCGCCCTGGCGTGCACGACCTGCTCGCCGTCGCCGCTCACCGACGCCTCGGCGAAGCGCACGTTGTCGCTCGCGACCCACTCGCCATCGCCGACCGCGAGCTCGATCCGCGTACGGAGGTCGCGATCATCGGTCGCCGTCGCCCGAACGGTGACGGGCGAGAGCCACCAGTCCCCGGCGCCGTCCACGCCGTCGAGCGTGAGTGCGACCTCGGGTGCGGCGGTGTCGAGCGGCTCACCGTACACCTCCAGCTCGCTGAGCCCCACCGCGGCGTTGGTCACGCCGTCGGACTGCGCGGTGAGCGTCACGCGGATGCCGGTCGTCACCACCGGGTCGAACGAGACGCGGTTCGGCGCCTCGCGCTCGGTCGGGTACGCGTCGGCGTTCGACACGTCGCGCCATTGGTCGTCGACGAGCGCCTGCACGACCCACGACTGCGGCACGGCCACGCCGTCTCCCGCGTCGGGGCCGGGCTGATCGCTCCAGAAGTGGGCGACCACCTCATCGACCTCCACGGGCTCGGCCCACCGGTAGCCCGCCCAGCGGGTCGTGGGCCGATTCGCCGACCACGTCGCCCAGACCTGGTCGCCGCCGCCGCCCGTGTAGGCGATCGCGCCGTCCTTCAGCGCGGCGAGCGAGTTGCCGTCGGCCGTGAAGTCCGCCTGCGGCGTGCCGGTCGACGCGAGGTTCGTGCGCCACGGGTCCTCGCCGAGCACCGTGACGCTCGCCTCGACGGCGCCCGCGGCGTATCCCTCCACGAAGCCCTGCACGGTGAACGTGCCGGCGGCTGCGAGGTCGGCCGCGTCGATCGGTTGCCAGTGCACGCGCGCGCCGAGCTGCGCGTCGCCGTAGTCGAGCGCCACCGTCTCGGGCAGTTCGGGCTGCACGTCCACGACGGTGCTCACCGCGACGGGCGCGTAGCCGGCGGGTTGCGCCTGGTGCACCTCCCACTCCTCCACCGCGAGCGCGGAGTACTGCGGCGGGGTCGCCGAGTTCGGCGACGCGTTGAGCACCGCTCGCAGCCGCGACGTCGTGACGGCGTCGAAGTTCACCTCGTGCACGGCCGTCGTGGAGGTCGGGTAGCCGCTCGGGTTCGGCACGTCGCGCCACTCGCCGTCCTGCCAGTACTGCAGCGACCACGACGACGGGTCGGAGACGCCGTTGCCGGTGCCCGGTGCGACGTCGCGCCAGAACTTGATCCGGGCGCGGTCGACCCGCACGGGCTCATCCCAGTCGTACTGGATCCACTGCTGGGGAGGTCGGTTGCCGGTCCAGCTTCCCCACATGTCGGGCGGCAGCGGGTTCGGGCGGATGAGCTCGTCGTTCAGGGACCTGATCCAGTACTGCGTGGGGATCGGCTCGTTCGAGGCCGACGACGTCGCCCACGGCGCGACGTTGGAGCGCGGCGTGAGGTCGGGCCCACGCTCGGGCGTCGTCGTGACGGGCCGGATACGAGCGGGCGTCGTCGAGTCGTCCCACTCGAGGTGGTCGATGGCGACCGAGCGGCGGAAGTGGTTGCCGCCCTCCGCGTCGGCCGTGTGGTACGCGATGAACCACTCGCCGCCGAACTCGGTGATGGCCGGATGACTCGTGGTCGACGAGACCGGCGCGAGGATCCGCCCCTGGAACGTCCACGGTCCGGTCGGGCTGGGCGCCGTCGAGTAGGCGATGCACGCGTGGTAGTTCGCGGGGGTGCACGAGCTCGTCGGCCCGGCGTTGTTCGCGGCGTACGCGAGGTAGTAGGTGTCGTTGCGCTCGAACAGCCACGGAGCCTCGAAGAACCCCGTGATGCCGCTCGTGATCGTCGACGGCGACCCGATGCGCGTCTTCATGTCGGCGCTCAACTCGATCGCCATGAGCCGGCCGAAGCTTCCCCAGTACATCCAGACGCGGCCGTCGTCGTCGACGAGCACGGTCGGGTCGATGTTGTGCGCGTCGTTGTCGAGGATCGACTGCGACACGATGGGGCCGCCGGCGTGGTCGGTCCACGGTCCGAGCGGCGAGTCGGCCACGGCGACGCCGATGCCGAACTTGTCGGGGGACGTGCTCGCCGCCTCGTGCACGGGGACGTACCAGTAGAAGCGTCCGTCGGCGCCTTCGACGACCTGCCCGGCATACGCGCGCCCGGGCGTCGCCCAGTCGAAGACCTCCTCCGGCCGCATGAGCGAAGGGTGGTGCTCCCACGAGCCGCCGTCGACATCGCTCGTGGAGAACGCCTGCCACTCGTTCATGATGAAGTCGTTCACCTCCGGCCCGGCCTCGTCACGCCCCGCGAAGATGTAGAGCGTGTCGTCGACGACGAGGGTGGCCGGGTCGGCCGAGTAGACCGAGCCGTCGCCGATGATCGGATTCTCGGTTGCGGCGGCGGCCGGCGCCGCCGGGAGGAGCGCGACGAGCAGTGCGCCGACGGCGGCGAGCGCGGTGCCACCGGCGGTGACGCGCAGCGAACGGATGCGGGGCATGAGGTCTCCTTCGACCGAGTCGGATGCAGGAGCAGAGCTGAGCGAGCAGTGGAGCGCGAGCGGGACGTGGGAAGCGAAGCGCGAGTGCGCGTCGGCGGTGGCGTCGTCGTGACCGCCACCGCCGACGCGTGGTCAGCCGAGGTCCTTGCGGGTGAACTCGCGGACCTCGCTCACGTTGCCGGCCGCATCGACCGCACGCACCGAGAGCACCGTCTTGGCATCGAGCTCGATCGGACCGGCGTACTCGGTCCACTCGGATGCCGGCTGCTTGTTCCGCTTCGTCGACACCTCGATCCGCACGACCCCGGAGAGCTCATCGGCCGCCTCCACGACGACCCGCTTCTTCGCGCCCGCCGACACGGAGACCTCGGGTGCCGTGCCGTCGACGAGCACGTCGACCGCGACCGGCTCCGACACGTTGCCCGCGGCATCCGTCGCCCGGAATCGCACCACGTGCACGCCGTCGTCGGCGACCTCCACCGTGCCGGTGTACGCGACCCACCCGCCGTCGCCGACCTGCACCTCGATCGCCGGCGCCTCGTCACGGTTGTCCAGGGCGGTCGCGGAGACCGTCACCGTGTCGGTGTGCCATCCGCTCACCGGCGTGGCCGGCTCGATCACGGGCGTCACGACCGGCGCCTCCGTGTCGGGGACCTCGACGGGCGGTGCCTCGAAGACCTGCCACTCCTTGATGCCGAGGCTGCCGGCGCCGGACTCGGTGCCAGCCGCCTCGAGCTGCAGGCGCAGCCTGGTCGTGGTGACCGGCGTGAACTCGACGACGTTGAAGACGTCGACCTCGCTGCCGTAGGCACCGGATGCCTCCACGGGCACCCACTCCCCGGCGTCGCCGGCCTCGGCGTCCCAGTACTCGGCGCTCCAGGCCTTCGGCACGTCGATGCCGAGACCCGCGCCGTCGAGGTTCGAGATGAAGTACGCGCCGAGCTCGCCGACCGTGACCGGCTCCGTCCAGTCGTACTGCACCCACTGCGCCCCGATCTCAGGCCAGGCACCCCAGACGTTCACGTTGTCGTTGGGAGTGACGTCACCGGACGAGTTCGGCTGCACGTCGTCGTTGAGACCGGTCACCCGGTTCCAGCCGGCCGTGACCGACGCGGTCGGCGTGGCGAGGATGGCCACGTTTCGACGGTGGTTGCCGTCGCTGGCGGGCACCGTGCGCGCCTCGACGGCGCTCACGTTGCCCGCGGCATCCGTGGCTCGCAGCTCGATCCCGACCTCCTCGAGGCCGACGAGGATCGTGCCGGTGACGGGACGCCACTCGGTCTCGCCGGCGAGCCGGTACTCCACCGCCGCGACCCCCGAGCCGGCGTCTGCGGCCGTCGCCTTGACCGTGCGCGCCACCGCGTCGGTGACGATCGTGAGGGCCGGTGCAGCCTGGTCGATGCGGAATTCCGCCTCGGGGACGCTCGACACGTTGCCCGCGGCATCCGTCGCCCGCGCCTCCACCAGGTGCGACCCGTCGGCCGACACGACGACCGGCCCGGTGTAGGCCACCCATCCGCCGCCGTCGACCCGCACCTCCACGACGGGCGCGGGGTCGCGGTTGTCGGTCACGGCCACCGACACGGCGACCGCACCGGTGTGCCAGCCCGAGGCGGGAGCCTCGGGAGCCGTCGTGATCGAGACGCTGGGCGCCTGCGTGTCGGGGCCTGCGCCGCCGTCGCCGACGGTCACGGTCGCCGTCGCGGCGGTCACGCCCGGCAGCTCGGTCTGCACGTCGCCCTCGACGGTGAACTCGCCGTCGGTCGCGTAGTCGGCCGGGTCGACCGCGTCCCACTCGACCGGGAGGTCCTCACGTGAGCCGTCGTTGTACAGCACGCCGATTCTGGTGGGCAGGTCGGGCGCGACGCCGGCGGCGGTGCGCACGGCGACGTCGTCGACCGAGTTCACCTGGCCTGGCGGCGTTTCCCGCACCCAGACGGTCGCACCGGCGGGGACGGGTGAGCCCGGCACGATCCCGGCGACGGCGAAGCTGCCCTCGCCGGCCACCTGGTCGGCGGTGATGGGAGCCCACGAAACGTCGAGGTCGGCACGGCTGCCGTCGGCGAAGGTCCCGTCGACGGTCGCCGGCAGCTCGGGGATCTCGCCCACGCCGGTGCGCACGTCGATCGGCTCGACCGCGACGGGCGCGTCGGCGAAGACCTTCCACTCGCTCACGCCGACGGCCGCGTAGCTGGTGCCCGAGCCCATCGCGCTGAGGACGATGCGCAGGCGCGTCGTCGTGACCGCGGCGAAGTCGGTGGTGTTCGGCTCGTCGCGGAGCACACCGTAGCCGCTCGGGCTCGGCACGTCGACCCACGCCCCTCCGGACCAGTACTGCGCCTTCCACGACTTCGGCACGTTCACCCCCGCCGTGGAGTTCACGTCGTTCTGGTCGCGCCAGAAGCTGACCTCGATGCCCGAGACCCGCTGGGGCTCGGCCCACTCGTACTGCAGCCAACGCGTGGCCGGGTGCGACCCCGACCAGGTGCCCCAGAGCTCGCTCTGGGCGCCGCCGGTGTGCAGGATGGTGCCGTTGTTGACGGCATTGACGTTGTTCCAGCCGGCCGTGTACTCGGCCGTCGGCGTCGCTGTCGGGGGCGACGTTCAGGCCACGCGTCGCGGCCTCGCCCTGCACGGTCACGTCGGCGGAGCTCTGGACCTCGCCGTCGTCGGCGGTGAGGCGCAGCACGTACTGCCCCTCGCCCGAGAACCGTGCGACCGTCGAGGCGGCGGCCGGGTCGTCGAAGAGCACGGTCGCGCCCTCGGGCGCGCTCACGACCGACCATGCCACGGCGAGGTCGCCGGCCGGCAGGCCGTCGTCCTTGGCCGTGCCGACGAGCGCGGCCTCACCGGCGGTGGATGCCGCGGCATCCTGCCACGCGGTGACGAGCGGCGCCTGGTTCGTCGATGCGGGAGCCTCGACGCCCGTGCTGAAGACCTGCAGCTCCTTGATGCCGGTCTTCGCGCCGCCCGCGTGCGTGACGGTGATGCGCACGGCGTCGCCGGTCACCTCGGGGAACTGCACGTGGTTGAGGTTCGCGCGCGGGTGTGCCGGCGTGCGGGCCTGCAGCGGGATCGCCGACCACTCGCCGCCCCGACGCACCTCGAGCGTGAAGAGCGAGGGCTCGCGGTATCCCGCGACCGTCGCGCTCGACGAGGTGTCGTAGAAGTAGACGCGCGCATCGTCGAACGCCTGCTCGCCGTCGAGTTCGACCGTCAGCGAGTCCTTCGCGTTCGGCGAGCCCGCGGTGCCCCAGAACGGCTCGTTGATCGTGGTGCCGTTCACGGCGGCGCTCGGCGCCCGTCCGTTCGCCGAGAAGGTGGCGGATGCCTCGCCGCCGGCGGCCAGGTTCGCCGATCCGGTGCTCGCCGTCGAGACGTCGGCCCCGGCCTTGGCGAAGAGGTCGACCACGCGGGCCCCGTCGGCGAACTGCACGTCCTCGGGGGCGGAGACCGCGGCATCCGTCACCATGGTCACCTCGGCGTCGCCCTCCACCTCGACCTCGCCGGTGGCGGGGTCGTAGACGACGTGCGCGAGGTCGTCGACCGAGAACGCGAGCTCCCCGTCGAGGAAGACCGAGTAGCCGTCGGGCACCGAGGCGCCGTAGTGGTCGGTGCCGCCGGGCTCGTCCCACGTGACGGTGAGGTCGCGGTCGCGGTAGCGGATGTTGTTCGCGGTGAAGTGGTCCCACCCGATGCCGATCGGGTCGAGCTCGATCTTCGCGTCACTGCGCGGGCGCAGGCCCATCGCGTCCTCGATCATCGTGAAGTTCGTGGCGCCGAGGATGGTGTGGTGGATCCACGAGCGGTAGCCGATGGACTGCGGGTCGGCATCGCCGTCGGCCCAGAACTCGTTCTGGTCGGGCAGGCGGTTGTCGCCGCCGTTCTGGTAGTGCGCCCAGGCGTTCCAGTAGAGGAGCTTCTTGTACCACTCGGCGTCGATCGCGTCAGTCGGGTAGTCGCGCAGCACCCGCGAGAGCATCCGGAACGTCACGGTCGAGTTGATCACCGAGAAGTTGTTGCTGCCCGGGTCGCCCTCGGCGGCCGCCTCGGCCTTGTCGGCCTGGTTGGCGGTGTAGAAGGGGAAGATCGGGTACTCGCCGTCATCGGCGAAGAGCCGCAGCGCCTGGACGTAGTCGTCGTCGTAGTCGGCGTCGCCCGGCTTCGGCACGAGGCCGACCGAGAACGGGTAGTAGTTGTTGATCTCCTTCCACGGCACGTGCTCGCCGGACTCGTGGAGGTGCTCGATGAGCTTCGAGTCGGGGTTCCAGAGCAGGTCCATGACCTGCGACTTGATGTTCGCGGCGAAGGCCGTCCATCTCGTCGGCCTTGGCGTCGTCGCCCGCGAGGCGATACGCCTCGGCCGCTGCCTTGGCGTTCGAGTAGAGGTACGCGTTCTCGGCTCGGTCCATGTTGCCGGGCTTCCAGTCGAACGACACCGCGTCGGCGTCGTTGCCGGTCATGGCGCCCCAGTTGTACTCGATGAGCCCGTTGTCGTTGAAGTCGTACGCGTCGACGAGGCCCTTCACGTCGTACTCGGCGTACTTCGCGAGGTTCTCGGCGATCGAGGTCGGCCCGCCGTGCAGCTGGTACGAGCGCCAGGCCGCCTCGGAGATGTACTGCGTGTAGCTGTTCGACCAGTTCGCGGGGTCGCCCGGGTTGTCGACGAACTTGTAACTCTTCGAGGTTTCGCCGGCCGAGACCCAGGGTCCGTAGGAGTAGACGGGGTCGCGGAAGTACTTCAGGTCGTCGATGAACATGCCCGTCGTGAGCACGATCGAGTTGTTGTAGCCGAGCACGCCCTCCATCGAAGTCGGGAACTGGTAGGTGTTGCCCGGGATGTCGGCGTCGAGGAAGTTGAAGCGCATGAGCCACCAGCGGTAGAACAGCGTCTTGTCGATGTTGTCCTCGGGCGTGTCGAGGTAGGGCACGTTCTCGGCCCACCACCGGTTGTAGGCGGTGACGTGCGACGTGTACGCAGCGGCGGGCGTCGATGCGCGCACCGCGTCGTACTCCGTTCGGGAGGCCGGGATCTCGTCGGTCACGAGGCCGAGCTGGACTTTCGTGGTCGCGCTGCCGCCGGCGGGAACCGCGAACGGATGCCAGGAGCCCACCGTCGGCGGGCGTGAACCCGTCACCCGAAAAGCGCGGGTGCAGCACGGTGAGGTCGTTGAGTGCGTCGGCGATGCCGGTGAGCTCGTCGCCCTCGGCGCCGGATGCGTACGGGGAGGTCGCACGCACGGTGACGTCGAGCGCCGGACCGGTCGAGCGGAGCTCGAGGTCGGTCACGAGCACGTTCGCATCGGTGATGAACTTCGTCTGCACGACCTCGAGCCCGACGCCCGCGTTGCGGTGCACGCTGCGCCAATAGCTCGGGGTCTGCTTGCGCTGCGCGGCGTCCTCGGTGAGGGGCACGTTCGCGCCGCCCACCTCGGCGGTGATCGTGTACCCGGCGCGGCCGTCGATGGACTCCCAGTACGCGAGCTGACCGCCGAAGCCGAGGGTCCCGGGCACGTGCTCCTTCATGAACGCCGCACGCCCGCGGGTGAAGAGCCACTGGTTGTTGTCGCCGTGGCTGCCCGCCGTTCCGGTGCGGGCGAGCATCTCATCGATCCAGAAATCGTTTTCGGTGCTCGCTCCGGCACCGGATGCCGCATCGGCGTCGAAGATCGCCTGCAGCTGCCCGCCGGGCTGGTACTCGACGCCGGTGCTCGGCACCGGAGTCGGGCTGCCCGCGAAGGTCGGGTACCCGATGTCGCTGTTCGCGGCGACCGCCGGAGTGGCCAGCAGCGTGCTGCCCACGACTGCGGCGATAGCGGCGGCGGCCAGCGCTCCACGCGCCGTCCGTCCTCGTCTCCTCGATGCCCAGACCACGTCGTCCATTCCCCTTCCCGTCGTCACTCGTCGGCGAGTGCGACGCACGAGAGGGACGGTACCGGGGGTCTCCGCTGCTCCGCAATCCTTTTCGGAAATTTCGGGACGCACGAAACCGGACGCGCCCTTCGGCCATCGCCAGCGTCGCCACGGCACCACGGCACCACGGCACCACGGCACCACGGCACCACGGCACCACGGCACCACGGCACCACGGCGGATCGTACGACCCGACGACCGGGCGAGCCGGACGCCGCAGCTCAGGCTTCGGCCCAGACCCCCAACTCGTTGCCGCTCGGATCGACGAAATGGAACCGTCGGCCGCCGGGGAACTCGTAGGGCCCGTTCACGATCTCGCCGCCTGCGGCTCGCACCGCCGCGAGCGTGGCATCGAGGTCGTCGCTGAAGAGCAGCACGAGCGGGCCGCCGCGCGGGACCTCGTCGGCGAGCGCCAGGCCGCCCGCCTCCTCGCCGTCGGCCTCGGCAGACGTGCGGATGCCGGCGTAGCCGTCGCCGTAGGACGTGAACGTCCACCCGAACGCGGAGCCGTAGAAGTCGCGCGCCGCCTGCAGGTCGGTGACGGAGAGCTCGACGTAGTCGAGCGTGAGCGGAATTCGGTGCGTGTGACCAGCCATGGGCTCACTCTGGCACCGGCCGCCGACAACGTCTCCGAACCCCGTCGTGCGGTTGTGCGGTTGTGCGGTTGTGCGGTTGTGCGGTCGGATGTCGGAAGTCGAGCTCAGACCCAGAAGCCGTCATGCACGGCCGTCGCCTCGGCCAGGTCCGCGGGTCCGGCGACCGCGACCGGGCGTCCGCCGCGGGCGAAGACCTCGCGGCACGGCAGGTGCATCGTGGGAACGCCCTCCTGCTCGGCCACGATCGCGGCGAGCCCGTGCTCCGACAGGGCGTACACCACGCGCCCGATGCCGCCCCAGTAGATCGCCCCGGCGCACATGGCGCACGGTTCGGTGCTCGTGTACAGCGTGCTCGTCGCGAGCACCTCGGCGGGCAGGGCCTTGGCAGCCGCGCGCACGAGGTTCGTCTCGGCGTGCCCAGTGGGGTCGCTGCTGGTCACGACCGAGTTCAGCGCCTCGACCGTGCGGCCGTCGGCCGTCACGAGCAGCGAGCCGAACGGGTGATCGCCGCGGGCACGGGCGTCGGCGGCGAGCTCCACGCACCGGCGCAGCCACTCGAGGTCGCTCTCGGTCACCACGGTTGCGTCGGTCATGCGGCCTCCCTGCTTCCGTCCATTGTGCCGGGCCTGCCGATCCCCGCTCGCCACCCTGCCTACTTCGCGGCCGCAGCGGCCTGCCGCCCCTGCCACTCCTCGAACGTCGTCGTACCGAGCCGTGCCGCGGTGACATCCTCGGGGACGAGCGACCCATCGGCGAGCTCGGTGCCGAAGTACTTCGCGTGAGGGTCGGCGACCACGATGCGGGCGTCGCCTCGTGCGGCGAGCGCCGCCGCGATGAACGCGTCGAAGCCGAACTCCTGGGGCCCGGCGATCTCGACCAGCCCGTTCACCGGCGCACCGGTCGCGACGGCGGCGACCGCGTCGGCCACGTCGTCGGCGGCGATCGGGCGGAAGCGCACCGGGGGCATGTGCACGGTGTCGCCGTCGGTCGCGGCATCCGCGATGCTCGTGCCGAACTCGAAGAACTGCGTCGAGCGCACGATCGAGAACGGCACGTCACCGGCCTCGATCAACCGCTCCTGCGCGACCTTCGCCCGCAGGTAGCCGCTGTCGGGCAACGTGGGTGCACCCACGATGGAGACCGCCACGTGGTGCCCCACGCCGGCCGCGGCCTCCGCGGCGAGCAGGTTGCGAGTCGACGTCTCGAAGAACGCGAGCACGTCGGCATCCGCGAACGACGGCGAGTTCGACACGTCGATCACGACCTGGGTTCCTTCGAGCACCTCGGCGACGCCCTCGCCCGTGAGCGTGTCGACGCCCGAGTTCGGCGACGCGGAGACGGCCTCGTGACCCTCCGCCGTGAGCCGCTCCATGAGCTTCGACCCGACCAGGCCACTTCCGCCGATGATGACGATCTTCACGATGTCCCCTTCCTTCCGGGCTCCGAGCTCCTCGACGTCGGCGCCTCCGAGGTATACGACGGGTGGGACGAAACGTTCCCGAGCCTACGCCGGGCGCGGCCCGCCCGGCACCTCCCACCAGGGGCCTGCGACATCCAGCGCATCGACGTCGGCACGGTCGCCGAGCAGCTCCCAGCGCTGCAGCGCCATCGGCACGTTGCCGTTGCGCCACACGAAGTCGTGCACGTCGCGCACGGAGAACTCGGTGCCGGCGAGCGAGGCGGCGACCGCGGCATCCGCCACCAACCGCATGACCTCGTGCTTGCCGACGAGGTACGACATCGCCAGGCCCGGCGTCGCCACGTAGTACGCGGTCTCGTCGGTGGCGGTCTCGACGTCCATCGGCACCAGCCGCACGAAGAAGTCGACGGCCTCGGCCAGGGTGAACACGCCCGTGGCGAGGTTCACGTCGACCACGACGCGAAGCGCCCGCAACCGCATGAAGTTGTGCACGACGGCCTGCGAGTGCGGGGCATCCGCGAAGAGCCCGGCCGTGAGCATGAGCTCCTCGTTGTAATGGGCGATGCCCTCGTTGGCGACCGAGTCGATGAAGTGCCGTCGCAGCGGGTTCGGGTGCGCCCACGACAGCGCCAGCTGCTGGCTGTGCGCGCCCTCGTGGATGATGCCGAGCCGCGGGTCGCGCGCGTTCGCGGCGTCGAAGTAGGGCAGGTCTGCGGCCGGGGCCGGCACGTATGAAGTCGCGTCCTCGGCGACACGACGGATGCTCGTGAGGTCGTCGTTGACGCCCAGGAACCAGACGGCCTCGAGGTAGGCCGGCGTCGGCGCGAATCGGTAGCGCCGCAGCGAATCGGGCTGGCTCAGCAGCCCGGAAGCCTCGGAGAACGCCCGCACCTCGGCCTCGCGCGCCGCCTCGTCGGCCGATTCGGCCTCAGCGCTCTCCGCGAGCGGCAGCTCGGGCACGTCGCGGTGCCGCGTGCGGGTCACGGTCTCGGCGACGACGCTGCGCCGGTAGTCCTGCAGGGCGGCACGCACGAGCTCCTCGGGATCGGCGGTCAGCAGGGCGACGTGGCGGAGGTACCAGACGAACGCGTCGCGTCCGACGATCACGTCGGGCCCGAGCCGGTCGGCGGATGCCTCGAGCCACGCCCGGTACCGTTCGAGCGCATCGCCCGCGGCGGGCCGGGCGGCCTCGAGCGCGGCGGCGGTGGCGGCATCCGTGAACGGCAGGAGCTCAACGACCGAGCGAGCGATGCGATCGCCGATGTCGCGCAGCTCGGCGGCCGCGACGCGGGCGAGCGTGGCGACCCCCGCACGTTCGAGGTTCGCGATCGCCTGCTCGACGGCGCCGGGGATCGCCTCGAGCACGCGCACGAGGTCGGACTGCCGACGCGCGTCGAACGGCGGCGGCGCGAGCAGGAGGTCGAACCACGGACCGAGCACCTGGGACGTGAGGAACACGGCGTCGCGCTCCCAGTTGCGCAGCACCTCGAGCTCCCAGTGCACGCGTGCGAGCGCCGCGCCGAGCAGCCGGTGGTCGACCTGCGTCGCGACGGGCAGCACCCCGAGGCCCTCGGCATCGATCGACCGCCAGCGTTCGGCGAATCCGGCGAGTGCGAGCCGGAACTCCTCGACGGCGGCGTGGTCGAAGCGCGGCAGCCACCCGGCCGGCCGCTCGACGCGGGGGATGTCGTCGGAGGTGCGGAACGAGGTGGCGTCGCGCCACTCCCAGAACTCCGTGCCGAGCCGGTCGAGGTCGGTTGCGAGCGACGTCATGCGATCCACGCTAGACCCGCCCTCCGACGCCGTCGTCGGACGATGCCGCGCCGCACGACGCCTCCCCTTGCACGCCTCGCGCATCGCGCGTTGACTGGAGCCATGCGCGTCGTCATCGCCGGAGGTCACGGCAAGATCGCCCTCATCCTCGAACGCCTCCTCGCGGACGGCCGGGCACGAGCCCGTCGCCATCGTCCGCAATCCCGAGCATCGCGCCGACATCGACGCCACCGGCGCGGTCGCGGTCGTGCTCGATCTCGAGCACGCATCCGTCGACGAGGTCGGCCAGGTGCTGAAGAACGCGGATGCCGCGGTGTTCGCCGCCGGCGCCGGCCCGGGCAGCACCGCCGAGCGCAAGTTCACCGTCGACCGCGACGCCGCGATCCTGCTCGCCGACGCGGCCGAGGCCGCCGGCGTTCCCCGCCTCGTCGTCATCTCGGCGATCGGCACCGACGACTTCGACCCGGCATCGGACGAGATCTACCAGCTCTACTCGCGGGCCAAGAGCGAAGCGGATGCCTCGGTGCGCTCGCGCGACCTCGACTGGACGATCGTGCGACCCGGCGGGCTCACCAACGACCCCGGCACCGAACGCGTGCTGGCGGGCCCCACGGTATCGCGCGGCAGGATCCCCGGGCGGATGTCGCCGCGACGATCGCGGCCCTGCTCACGACGGGGGCGGCATCCCGCAGGCAGTTCGAGCTCGTCTCGGGCGACGACCCGATCGACGAGGCGCTCGCGGCGCTCGGCTGAACGTCCGGACGTCACCCCAATCGAACGAGCTGCGTCACGTCGTCGTCGGGGAGCTCGTCGGCGACGGCGGTGACCAGGATCGACTCGAGCGTCACGTTGCCGCCGTACGAGCTGAGGAACGCGGTGTCGGCGGCGTCGCGTCCGGTCGCGATGCGCACGAGCGTCGACCGCGGCGCCAGGGTGGTCGCATCGACCACGTGCCACGCGCCCTCGAGGTACGCCTCGGCGACCGCGTGGAAGTCCATCGGGTCGAGTCCCGGGGCATACACCGCGACGAGCCGCGCCGGCACGTCCAGCGCACGCAGCAGCCCGATCACGAGGTGGGCGTAGTCGCGGCACACGCCCTGCCCGGCGAGGAGGGTCTGGACCGCGCCGTCGGTCGGCTGGCTCGAGCCCGGCACGTAGCTGAGCCGCGTGCCCACCCACGAGCTGACGGCCGCGAGCAGGTCGGCGCCCTCGAGGCCGGCGAACTCGGCGCGCGCGGTGGGCGCGAGCCGGTCGGCCTCGCCGTAGCGGCTCGGCCGCAGGAACTCCAGCCGCTCGAGCTCGGTGGCGGATGCCGCGTCGGCGCGCCCGTCGACGGTCGCCGCGTAGTCCAGGGTGAGGGCGCCCGCGCCGACGTCGACGACGTGGATGCGGGTGCCCGTGGCATCCGTCACCTCGCGGGGCTGCAGCGGCACGCCGTCGTGACGCAGCTCGAGGCGCTCCGTGGCCGGCCGTCCGGCGACCGCGACGATGAACGCGAGCGTCGCGTCGTCGTCGACGCGGAGGGCGAGCTGGGCGGAGACGGTTCGCTCCATGTGGCACCTCGTTCGACCATGACTGGCGTGCCGGGTGGCACCACCCCATTCTCACGCACCCGGACCGTGCCCCGGCTAGCCTGAACGCATGGGCATCACGGCCACGTTCCGGGCCACGAAGCGCGTTCCGATCCTGCAGGTGGCGAAGGCGTCGGTCGCGACCATCGCCGCCTGGCTCGTCGCCGGGTGGCTGATCCCGGGGCCGCTGCCGGTGTTCGCCGCGATCGCCGCGCTGCTCGTGGTGCAGCCGAGCGTCAACCAGTCGCTGGGCAAGGCCGTCGAGCGGTCGATCGGGGTGATCCTCGGCGTCGTCATCGCCACGGGCATCTCGCTCGTGCTCGGGCAGAACACCGTGGATCATCCTCGTCGCGGTCGTCGTCGCGATGCTCGTCGCGTGGGCGCTGAAGATGACGCCGGGCACGGCGAACCAGGTCGCCATCAGCGCGATGCTGGTGCTCGCCCTCGGCGCGGCCTCCCGGAGTACGCGCTCGACCGCGTGCTCGAGACGCTCATCGGCGCCGCGATCGGCATCATCGTGAACGCGCTCATCGTGCCGCCGGTCGCGATCGCGCCGGCGCGACAGCGAGGTCGCACTGCTGGGGGGCGAGCTCGCGGCATCCGTCGACCGTCTCGCCGCTGCGCTCGAGTCGCCGCAGACGCCCCCGCAGGTCGAGGCGCTCATGATCGAGGCGCGACTGCTGCGGCCGATGCGGGATGCCGCGGATGCCGCGATCGCCGCAGGCGAGGAGTCGCTCACCCTCAACCCGCGCCGATCCGCCCACCGCGAGGAGCTGGCGGCGCTGCGGGACCTGCTCGACCAGCTGGGCCCCATCGTCACGCAGCTGATCGGGATGACGCGGGCGTTCGCCGACCACTACGACGACGCCCTCGCACGACGAACCCACCGTGCGCGCGATCGCCGAGCAGCTGCGCCGCGTCGCCCACGACGTGCGCCTGGCCGTGCGCATCGCCGAGCCCGAGCCCGAACCCCTGACGTCGGAGACGCCGGCACTCACCTCGGCACTGGTGGTCGCGCCGCCGAAGTCGGCCCACTGGATCCTCGTGGGCTCGCTCATGGAGGACCTGCGCCGCATCCGCGAGGAGCTCGGAGCCGAGGCCGAGTAGCTCGCGGACGAGCAACCGCCGCACGGCTCGCGGATGCCCGGCATCGACCGTGTGGGCCAGAAGTCGGGCCGTCTCGGCCGATCGGAGTGTTCCAGCTCGGATTCGACCGCACAACCACGCAACCGCGCCACCGCGCAACCGCACCGGTGCATCCGGGCAGGACTCCGTCGGAGCGGCGGCGGGACGTCCTCCACAGGCCGTTGAATCCGACGACCGTCCACGACATCGGGACCGGCTGTCCGCATCCGAGCGACCGGTCCTAGCGTGAAGGTCGCGGCGATCGATCCCGGTCGTAGTGAGCAGACGCGAGGAGCAGCGAGGGCGGGTGCATGTCGGAACTCACGGTGAGAGTCGACCCCGAGACGGGGAGAAGCGTCGCTGACCTGGCGCATTTCCTCGGGCGCACGAGGAAGGACGTCGTCCGCGATGCGGTCCGCGTGTTCGCAGAGATGCACGAGCGCTCGATCAGGAACGGCATCGCTGACTCGGTCAGCCGCTCGGCGGCCGTGGCCGGCACGGGAGACCGTGAACGCCTGCTCGCCGCTGCGGGCGGCGACCTGAGGTC
>CAWCWD010000040.1:0-7498 GCA_963799015.1 uncultured Actinomycetota bacterium
GCCGACAGCGCCGACCGCCGCATCATCGACCAGTTGCGAATCGACGGCCGACGCTCCTTCGGTGAGATCGCGCGGTACGTGGGCATGAGCGAGGCTCCGTTGGGCTCGCTACAACCGGCTCCGGAAGCTGGGCATCGTGCAGGTGGTCGGCATGTCCGATGCGCCCAAGCTGGGCGAGGTCGAGGCGCACATCTCGATCCAGGTGCGAGGCGTGCCCGTCGAGAGCATCGCCCGCCAGCTGGTGGCGCATCCGGAGGTCAAGTTCGTCGGCGCGGCACTCGGCTCGTTCGACCTGGTGCTCGACGTGCGCTGCGACGACGACGAGCACCTGTCCAGCTGATGCACGAGACGGTTGACCGCGTCCGAGAGATGGGGCTGGACGACGACGGTGACCGTGCTCTGGGTGCTGGAGGACAGTTGCCTGCTTGGGAGGGGTTCCGCGAGGCGCTCGACCGACCGACCACGTGAGCCGTCAGGCCTCGACCGGCGCAGACGACCCTTGGCCGACACCGCCGCGCAGGCCCACCCATGAGTAGTCCTTGAACAGCTCGGTGAGCAAGTACAGGTCCATCGTCGCGACGCCAGGGATGCGCCGGGCATCGTCGAGCAGTACTCGGACCTGGTCGAGGTCGCGACACGTCGCCTCGACGTACACGTCCCGCGCGCCGGTGCAGAGCGCGACGTGGTTCACGGCGGCAATGCGCGTGAGCGCGGTTCCGACCGAGCGCGGCGTGTGATCGCGCACCGCGATCATCAGGCGCACGGACTGGTGGCCGAGCGTGATCGGGTTGCAGAGCGCCACGATCTGGAGGACGCCCGACTCCTGCAGCTTGCCGATGCGCCCGCGCACCGTGGCCTCGCTGACCTCGAGCTCGGCGGCCATCGACGTGTAGGTGCGGCGTCCGTCGCGACTGAGCATCGCGATCACGCCCAAGTCGATGTCGTCGAACATTCCCGCCTCACTGTTCCATCAACGAGGATACGCGCGGGGGAGGAGCCCGAGGGAGCGTCAGCGGGTGCTGTGGGCGCGCGCCATGCTCATCGCGTCGGCGATCATCGTCGAGTTGTCGGCGATGGCGCCGGCGCGATCGACGGTGACGTCCTCGAGGCCGATGCGGGCCTCCACGCCGTCCTCGATCGCGGCACGAAGCACCGGCCACGTGTTCCCTCGAGCCCGTGGTAGAGGATCGAGCAGTCCACGCCCGCCGTGCGCAACGCCGATGCGATCTCACGGCACTCGGCGACGGCGCGCTGCGGGTCTTCGGTCTCGGGCTCGATGAGGATGCGCACATTCTGGTGCAGCGTCGAGGCGCCGAGGAGCGCGGGCACATCGTCCATCGACCACACGGCACTCTCGACACGACGCCGCGCGAGAGGACGAGCTCGGCCGCCTCCGCCGCCCCCTCCTCGGAGAAGGCGACTGAGGCGAAGTCAGGCATCGCATCCTCGGGCCAGTCGGCGATGTGGCGCATCCGCTCCGCGTGGCCGCTGCAGGTCCAGAGACCGGTCGTCGTCCCGATGATGACGGACGGGTCGTGGGCTCGCACGGCGCGGATCATCGCCCCGACATCATCGGGATGGATGCTCTGTCCGCCGTCGGTGGTACGTGCGTGCGCGTGCACGACCGCCGCTCCGAGCGCGATGGCGCGGGACGCTTCTGCCGCGATCTCCGCGGGCGTGAGGGGAACGGTGGGCGATTCGGCGCGGGTGCGCCCGCCGTTGATGGCGGCCTTGGGAACATGGTGGTGGTACTCCCAGCGTGGTGCGTGGTGCGTGGGTGCGTGGTGCGTGGTGCGTCGTGGTCGTCGTGTCGGTCGGAAGGGGCCTGGCGGCCGGAGGGGTCAGCTCGTGACGAGCCCGAGTACCGTCGCGGTCGCTCCGGTCTCGTCGCCCAGCCGGGCTCCGGCGCGGATCGCGGCGACGAGCTCGGGCTCCTCGGCGTCGTCCTCCAGGGCGACGTCGATGATGTCCCGGAGCACGTCAGGGGCGGCGAAGAAGACACCGTTCGCGTCGGCGAGCACGACGTCGCCGGAGCGGACGCCGACGCCGCCGGCGACGACGGCGACGTGATGGCCGCCCGCCTCGATGCCATGAAGCTTCGTGGTGAGCACACTGCGTCCGTAGGCGTAGACCGGGATGCCGAGCTGCGAGATCTCGTCGAGGTCCGTGATCACGCCATCGACGATGATGCCGCGTGCGCCGCGGGCTGCAGCCGCCGTGGCGACCACGAGCCCCACCGGAGCGTGGCGGCGATCGCCGCCGGTATCGACGACGAGCACGTCGCCGGGCTCGAGGTAGCCGGCCGCGTGGTGCAGCATCGTCGAGTCCGTGGCGGTCGTGCGCACCGTCACGGCGCGCCCGATGACCCGTGTGGTGCCGACCTGGCGTTGTAGCGCGGCATCCGCGAAGCCGTCCTCGAGGTAATGCCCGAGAGTCGGGAACGAGACCCGTTCGAGCTTCTCGGCGAGGTCGACATCGAGGGGCGCGGGGGCCGTGGCGAGGGTGATCGGCATGGGGTTCAGTCCTTGATGCTCATGGCGAGGTCGATGCGGCGGTTCGCGAGGGCGGGGAGGGTGCGGCGCACGGCCGCGGTGCGCTCGGGGGAGATGTCGACGACCGCGACCGCATCCCGTTCGTCACCGAGGGCGGCCCGCACGATGCCGAGGGGGTCGACGACGAGCGAGTCGCCGACGCAGTCGGGTGAGATGCTTCCGGCCGCCGCGACCCAGACGGTGTTCTCGATGGCCCGGGCGCGCACGAGGGTCTCCCAGTGGTCCTCCTTGCGGTGACCGGCGACCCACGCGGCAGAGATGGCGATGAGGTCGGCGCCGCCCGCGATGAGGTGCCGAGTGAGCTCGGGGAATCTCACGTCGTAGCAGTTCACGAGTCCAACCCGGATGCCGGCGAGCTCGACCACCGGCGGCAGCGCGTCGCCCGCGGTCACGTAGGCCGACTCCTGGTATGCGAATGCGTCGTAGACGTGGAGCTTGCGGTATCGCGCGAGAACCGCTCCGGTGGCATCGATTGCCACGAGGGTGTTACTCGGGCGGTCGCTGCCGTTCGGCTCGTAGCCGCCGGCGATGAGGGCGACGCCGTGCGCGACGGCGAGCTCCACGAGCCGTGCCTCGAACGCCGGCCACGCCGTCTCGACGAGTTCGGCCAACGGGCGGTCGAGTCCCTCGGCGAGGAGCATCGCCTCCTCGGGGAGCACCACCAGGGCGGAGCCCCGCGCCGCGGCGTCACCGACAAGGCGATCGATCGCGTCGAGGTTGGCTGCGGCATCCGTGGTCGGGCCGAACTGTGCGACGGCGGTGAGCAATGGTGGGTCCCTTCTGGAGGATGTGAACGTGCGGGGTGGGGGGTGGCAGTTGCGCGCGGGCGGGCAGTGGTCAGGCGGCGAGGGCACGCCCGTCTTCGGCGCGCCAGCTCAGCCAGAGGGTGGCGCCAGGGGCGGATGCCGCGAGTTCGGCGGTCAGCTGCGAGCTCGGGACCGCGGCGACGAAGTGCGCGTCGGGCGCGGCTTGCACGCCGAACCGCCACTCGTCACCCGTGTAGACGGCCTCGGTCAGCGTGCCGTCGACGGCGAATCCCGATTCCGGTCGGGAACGTGAGACCACGATGCGTTCGGGTCGCACCGCCACGCCGACCGGAGCGCCGGGGGCGATCTCGCCGACAGGGGTGGCCGGCACCTCGCCGATACCCGGAACGGTCACGGCGCCGTCGAGCGCTGCTCCGTCGATGACGTTGCAACTGCCGATGAACGAAGCGACGAACCGCGTCGTGGGCTGCTCGTAGATCTCGGTCGGCGAGCCGATCTGCAGCACCCGCCCGGCCGACATCACCGCGATGCGATCGCTCATCGTGAGCGCCTCCTCCTGGTCGTGCGTCACGTAGACGAAGGTGATGCCGACCTCGCGCTGCAGCTTCTTCAGCTCGATCTGCATCTCCTTGCGGAGCTGCTGGTCGAGCGCGCCGAGCGGCTCGTCGAGCAGCACGACCGTCGGGCGGCCGACAACCGCGCGGGCGAGTGCCACGCGCTGGCGCTGGCCACCCGACAGCTGCGCGGGCTTGCGGTTCGCGAGGTGCTCGAGCCGCACGAGCCCGAGCGCCTCCTGCACCCGGCTGCGGAGTTCGGCCTTCGGGGTGCGCTTCACGCGAAGTTCGAAGGCGACGTTCTCAGCGACCGAGAGGTGCGGGAAGAGCGCGTAGCTCTGGAAGAGCATGTTCAGGTCGCGCTTCCTCGTCGGGACTCCCGTGACGGACGTCCCCGCCAGCTCGATCTCACCGGCGCTCGGGGTCTCGAATCCCGCGATCATGCGCATGAGCGTCGTCTTGCCGCAGCCCGAAGGGCCGAGGATCGAGAAGAACTCGTTCTGCGCGATCTCGAGGTCGAGCGGCTGCACGACGGTGCTCTCGCCGAACGTCTTGGTGATGCCGGTCAGGCGGATCGCGGGGGTGGTGTTCACGATGACTCCGATGCGATGGGGAGCTGGCGAGGGCCGGCGTCAGGAGGCCTTCACGCGGGTCCAGCCGTCCTGGAAGTAGCGCATCGCCTCTCCCGGGTCGACGATGAACTCGGCGTTCTCGATCTGCTCCGCGGGTGCGAAGATCGCCGGGTTCTCGAGCAGGGCGGTGTCGGTGATGAGCTCGAGTGCGGCTTCGTTGGTGGTTGCGAGCGAACCGTCGTTCGTCGCCATCGCGGCGATCTCGGGCTGCAGCACGAAGTTCAGCCACTTGTATGCCGCGTCGCTGTGCGGGGCGCCCTTTGCGATGGAGAAGCTGTCCACCCAGAGGGTGCCGCCCTCCTCGGGGAGCACGTACTTCACGTCGGGGTTCGAAGCCACGACGCCGGCGACCGAGGCGCCGCCCCAGGCGAGCGACATGCAGGCGTCACCGGCGGCCACGAGGTCGAAGTAGTTCGTCGAGTTGTAACCGGCGAGCAGCGGCTTCTGCTCGATGAGCTTCTCGGTCGCCGCCTCGATCTCGGCCTCGTCGGTCGACGTCGCGCTCGAGCCGGTCGACTGCAGGCCGACGATGTACGAGGCGAGCATGTTGTCGAGCATGTACACCTTGCCTGCGTAGGCGGGGTCGAACATCGCATCCCAGCTCGTGATGGCTTCGCCCGTGCACGCCTCGTTGTAGAGGAGGCCCGTCGTGCCCCAGATCCATGGCAGGGCGTACTCGTTGCCGGGGTCGAAGCTCGGGTCGATGAACTTTGCCTGCACGTTCTCGAGGCCTTCGACCTGGTCGTAGTCGATGGGCTCGACGAGGTCCTGCCCGACGAGCAGCTGCACCGCGTACTGGCTCGGCTCGACGACGTCGTACCCGGAGTTTCCGGCAGCGAGCTTGGAGATCATCGTCTCGTTGCTGTCGAACGTGTCGACCGTCACCGAGATGCCGGTCTCCTCCTCGAATGCGGCGACGACCGAGTCGGGGATCTCGCCGGCCCATGCGTAGATGTTGAGTTCGGTCGACTCGCCCGAGGCGCTGTCGCCGCCGCTGGAGCAGGCGGTGAGGGCCAGTGCGGATGCCGCGACGAGCGCGAGGCTCGCGGTGCGCTTCTTCATGGTGGTGCCTTCCGTGGGTGCTGTGTGGTGATCGGGGGTGGGGGTGGGGTGGTGCGGGATTGCGATGCGGGGTCAGGAGGACGGGGTGTCGGTGCCGACGAGGATGCGGCGCATCTGGCCGAGCCCGACGGCGAAGATCAGCACGATGGTCGCGAGGATGAGCATCGCGCCGAGCGCGTTGATCTCGGGCGTGATGCCGGTCTTCAGGAGGCTGTAGATGCGGAGCGGCATCGTGGTCGAGCCGACGCCGCTCGTGAACGTGGAGATCACGATGTTCGAGAACGACGTCGTGAAGGTGAGGAGGAACGCCGCCAGGATCGACGAGCGCATGAGGGGGAAGAGCACGCGGGTGAAGGTCTGCCAGGGCGTGCAGCCGAGGTCGGCGGCGGCTTCGGGCAGGCTCCCGTCGAGCGAGCTCAGGGCGCCGATGAGGATGAGCGTCGTGAGCGGCAGTGAGATGACGACGTGGCCGAGCACGATGGTCGGGATGCCGAGCGGCAGCTCGATCGTGCTGAAGACGGTGAGAAGGGCGGCGCCGAGCACGATCTCGGGAAGGACGAGTGGCAGCAGGACCGCGCCGAGGAAGAAGGCGCGGCCCTTGACGCGGTATCGCGTGAGTCCGAGCGCCGTGAGGAATCCGATGACCGTCGCAACCGATGCGGCGATGAGCCCGACGACGAGGCTCGTCTGCAGCGTCTGCAGGAGCTGGCGATCGGTCAGGAGCTCGACGTACCACTCGAGGCTGAAGCCGGCCCATCGGCTGGTCGTGGGCGAGGCGTTGAACGAGTACACGACCACCGCGACGATCGGGATGTAGAGGAAGACGAGGACCGCCTTGGCGATCCACCCGGTCACGCGGTCCATCGGGTCCTCCGGTTGAAGATCTTGATGAGGAGGCCGGCGACGGCGATCGAGACGAGCATGAGCATGAGCACGACGATGGAGAGCGCCGCGCCCATCGGCTGGTTCCGGAACTCGGTGTACAGCGTGACGATCAGGTTGCCGACCAGTAGCTTTTTCCCGCCGCCGAGCAGCACCGGGATCACGAACACGCCGAGCGTCGGAACGAAGGTGAGCAGGGCCGCGGCGATAATGCCCGTGGAGCTGAGCGGCGCGACGATCCTCGCCTGGGTGCGCCACCAGCCGCAGCCGAGGTCGGCGGCCGCTTCGCGCAGCGAGGGGTCGATGCCGCGCATCGCGGCGTAGATGGGGAAGATCGCCGTGGGCAGGAACGCGTAGAGCAACGCGAACACGACGGCGGTCTGGCTCGGCACGATCGAGCCGGCCTCGAAGCCGAGGACGGCGAGGAGTGCGATGACCGGGCCGCCGGAGCCGAGGAGCGTGATCCAGGCGAAGGTCCGAACGAGGAAGTCGGTCCAGAACGGCACGATGATGAGCAGCAGCAGGAGCGGCTGCCGGTGCGCAGGCTGCGACACGATGTAGTACGAGACGATGTAGCCGATGACGAGGCAGACGACCGTGTTGAGCGCCGCCATGCCGAGGCTGTAGCCGAGCGTCTTCGCGTAGACGGGGTCGCCGAGCTGTGCATAGTGCTCGAGCGTGAATCCGCCGGTCACGCCGCCGAAGACGTCGGCCTCGGCGACGCTGTTCCGTGCGATCAGCAGGAGCGGAACGACTGCCAGCGCCAGTACGAAGATGGCGCCGGGGGCGAGCAGCAGCCACGCGGTCAGCGTCTGCCTTGCGCTCGGCTCGGCGAGCGGCATCCGTCGTGGTCGGGCGGGCGGTATCCGTTGTGGTCAGGCGGGCGGTATCCGTTGTGGTCATTCGTCTGGTTCACCTCCTCGGCATCGGGTGTTCACCATTGTTCGGGTATGCGGAATCGAGGCGATAGCCGTTCCGGCTTCGAGATCAGTGGCTCACGGATTGCAGTCGTGCGCAAATCGCAACGAGTGCCGGCGTCTCGAGACCGG
>CAWCWD010000041.1:0-16605 GCA_963799015.1 uncultured Actinomycetota bacterium
CGAGCGTCGGGGTCTGGACGGTGTTGTGGTCGAACAAGTTGCCGGCGTTGCCGCGTCTCCGACCACATGGCGAGGCCGTCGTCGCCGGTGTTGCGGACGAAGTTGTTCCCGCACGATCGAGTTCGGTCACGCCGATGTGGAAGTTCAGCGCGTCGGCGATCTGGTCGACGATGATGTTTCCCTGACGGTGAGTTCGTCCATCGGTCCGTCGAACCACAGGCCGACCTTCGTGTGCTGGATGTAGAGCCCGTCGAACGACGAGTCGCTCATGGCCCCGCCGATGGCGTTCACCTGGTCGGTGTCGATCCGCTCGCGCACGTCGCCCTCGATGGCGAAGCCCGAAGGTGCACGTTGTGGCTCCCGCCGGCCGCGGCATCCTTTCCGTAGAACCCGACGCCGGTGTGCAAGGAGCCGTCCGCCGCCGGCTCGGCGAGCGTGACCTCGTCACCCTGATGGTGGTGTACCAGGTGCCCGCACCCTCGATGGTGACGTCGTCGACGATGATGTGCGGTCGACCAGGTACGTGCCGGGCGGAATGTATAGGGGCGATCGTGCCGCTGCGCGACGGCGATCGCGCTGTCGAAGCGGGCGGAGTCCGACGCCCGAGCGGGTCGGCGCCGAACGGCAGCACGTTCGCCGCTCCGGGCGCGCATGCGGCGCTCCGACCTCTCGGTGTCGATGAGGTCGATGACGGTCGACGCGGCGTCGATGCCGGCCGGGGGCGGTGAGACGGATTCGCCGGCCCGGTAGGTCTTGCCGAGGAGCATCCGCTCTTCGTCGTAGAAATGCATCGGCCGGAACGGCTCGCGTCGGCCACGTCGGGGTCGTGAACTGCGGAACGCAGCCGCACTCGGTGATCCACCAGTCGGGGCGGAGGAGCTCCGCGTCCGGATCGTTCGTGAACGGGTACTGGTTGTACAGCCAGGCGTATTCGGAGGTGAGCGTCATGGTGCGCGTGTGGCCGCCGTCCGGCCCTGATCTCGAGCGGAGCCTCATGCCCCTCTCCGCTAGGGGCATCGGGGATGCTGTAGCGCACCGTGATGGCGTTCGTCGCCGCGGGAAGTGCGAACTCGACGTACTGCCCAGGAGCCAGCTGCACAGCCTTCCGTCCCGAGGCCTCCGCGGCCATCGTGTAGGCCTGCGGTCGGGCCCGATGACGGTGCCGGTGGTCGACCGCGGATTCGGCCTCCTGTTCGAGGAACGGGACGGGCGCTCCGCCCGTCGACGAGCGCGGGGTCGAGAGCAGCCCGCGTCACGACCGGAGTCGGCGAGGTGCGCGGTGCTGCGGCCGCGGTGAGCGGCCCGCCAGCGATCGCACCGAGCGACAGCAGGCCGGTGAGGGCGATCGCGAGGTGCGCGGTCCACGCGGGCGCCGCCGTGGTGGGACCGCGATCGCGAGGTGCGCGGTCCACGCGGGCGCCGCCGTGGTGGGACAGGGATCGGATTGCGCGTCATCGTCGACTCGTCTCCTCGTGGCGGGTGCGCGTCATCGGGCACTCCGGCGGGCGTCGGCGCTCACCGGTGCGCCGACTGTACGGCGCGGTCGAACCGGGCCACAAGGTCGTGCGATGGAATGTCGTGGAAAAGTCGAGTTCTTGCGGAACGAGACGGAAGCGCGTGAAATTCCGGTCATGTCGAGCAGCGAACTTGCGCGGATCGCGCAAGCCGTGCTCGACGCCGACGTATCGGTCAGCCCATCTGCTCGAACACGAGCGGGGGATAGGTGATGCGGGCCGTGTACCAGGCCCACGAGTCGCCCGCGGTCTGTTCGATGGCGGCCCAGCCGCCGTAGGCAGGCAGGTTCTTCAGGGTGAGGCTCACGGTCTGCTTGCCGCTCACGCTCCTGGGTCCTGCGCCGACGACGGTTCCGGATGCCGCATAGCCGCTCGCGTTCAGCGTCACCGGGGCGCCGGACTCCACCGAGAAGGTGCACACGTACGTGCCGACGCCGGTGATGCCGTAGGCGGCCGGCTCGAAGTGGATCGAGACCGCGGGATTCCGGGTCGGCGTCGCGGCGGTCGAAGCCGGCGTACGGCTCGCGGCGTCGGTCTGCATGATCGTCGGGCGGATGAGGGTGAGGTTGGTGCGTCCCTTGCCGACGGTGTGCACGGGGGAGAGGACTCGATCGGCGCCCAGAAGATCGGGCCGAGCACGAGCTCGCCGATCCGGTACTTCTCGGCCCATTCCTCGAGGCGGTGATGTCGGGCTCGAAGTCGGCGAATTCGACGACGCGCTCATCGAACTCGCTGCGGGAGCCCGGTTCTTTCGATGTGTCATACATGAGGAAAACTCTAGAACGGATGGCGGGCGCCGTCTCAGGGGCAGCACCGAGGTGCCGAGCGGCCGCGGTCGCGGCGACTACAGTTGAAGGGTTCTGTAGACCGACTCAAGGAGTGGATTCAGGTGGCCGACGGCTTCGCCCTGTTCCCCGACCGCTCCGTCGTCGCCATGCGCGTCAACGGCGAGCTCAAGGACCTCGCGACGACGGTCACCGACGACGGATGCCGTCGAGCCGGTCACGATCGACAGCCCGACGGCCTCGAGCATCCTGCGTCACTCGACGGCGCACGTGCTCGCGCAGGCGGTGCAGCGCATCAACCCGCAGGCGAACCTCGGCATCGGCCCGCCGATCACCGACGGCTTCTACTACGACTTCGGCGTCGAGCAGCCGTTCACGCCCGAGGACCTCAAGGCCATCGACAAGGAGATGGCAGCGCATCATCCGCGAGGGCCAGCGGTTCGTGCGCCGGGTCGTCACCGACGAGGAGGCGCGCGCCGAGCTCGCCGACGAGCCGTTCAAGCTCGAGCTGATCGGGCTGAAGGGCGGCGACGACGGCGGCGGCAAGGAGCGACGACGAGCGTCGAGGTCGGCGCCGGCGAGCTGACGATCTACGACAACGTGAACCGCGACGGCGAGACGGTCTGGAAGGACCTCTGCCGCGGCCCGCACGTGCCGAGCACCCGCATGATCGGCAACGGCTGGGCGCTCACCCGCGTCGCCGGCGCGTACTGGCGCGGGAGCGAGAAGAACCCGCAGCTGCAGCGCATCTACGGCACCGCGTGGCCCACGAAGGACGAGCTGCGCGCCTACCAGCAGCGGCTCGAAGAGGCGGCCAAGCGCGACCACCGCAAGCTCGGCGCGCGAGCTCGACCTGTTCTCGTTCCCCGAGGAGATCGGCTCGGGCCTGTCGGTCTGGCACCCGCGCGGCGGCATCGTCCGCGCAGGAGATGGAGCAGCACGCGCTGCCGCCGTCACGTCGCCGGCGGCTACACCTACGTCTACACGCCCGCACATCTCGAAGGAGGACCTCTTCCTCGAGTCGAACCACCTCGTCACCTACAAGGAGGGCATGTTCCCGCCGATCCACATGGACGAGGAGCGCGACGAGCACGGCGAGATCACCAAGCACGGCGTCGACTACTACCTGAAGCCGATGAACTGCCCGATGCACATCCTCATCTACAAGGAGCGCGCGCGCAGCTACCGCGACCTGCCGATGCGGCTCGCCGAGAACGGCACGGTGTACCGCAACGAGCTCTCGGGCGCGCTGCACGGGCTCACCCGCGTGCGCGGGTTCACGCAGGACGACTCGCACCTGTTCGTCACCCCCGAGCAGCTCGAGGAGCGAGACGACCAGCGTCCTCGAGTTCGTCATCTCGATGCTGCGCGACTTCGGCCTCGAGCGACTTCGAGCTCGAGCTGTCGATGCGCGACGACGAGAAGGACAAGTGGATCGGCACCGACGAGCTCTGGGACGTACGTCGACGGACGCGCTGCGCAACGTCGCGCTGGCGAGCGGGCTGAAGCTCGACCGAGGTGCCCGGCGAGGCCGCGTTCTACGGCCCGAAGATCGACCTCAAGACGCAAGGACGCGATCGGCCGCACCTGGCAGCTGTCGACCGTGCAGGTCGACTCCAACCTGCCCGAGCGCTTCGAGCTCGAGTACACCGACCGCGACGGCCAGAAGAAGCGGCCGATCATGATCCACCGCGCGCTGTTCGGCTCGATCGAGCGGTTCTTCGCGATCCTGCTCGAGCACTACGCCGGCGCGTTCCCGGTGTGGCTGTCGCCCGTGCAGGTCGTGGGCATCCCCGTCGCCGAGGAGTACGCGCGACTACCTCGGCGAGGTCATCGAGCAGCTGCAAGGCGCGAGGGCGTGCGCGCCGAGCTCGACGCACAGCGACGACCGCATGCAGAAGAAGATCCGCACCCACACCACGCAGAAGGTGCCGCTCCAGCTGATCGCCGGCGAGCAGGACCGCGCCGGCGGCACCGTCAGCTTCCGCTTCCGCGACGGCACGCAGGAGAACGGCGTGCCGATCGCCGACGCGGTGCGCCGCATCCGCGAGGCGATCGAGCACGCGACGCGCTGGTCGACACGGCGGAGGACCTGTTCGCATGAGCGCGTACCAGCCGGACGAGTTCGACCGGACGTGCCGACGGATCGCCGCGGCCGACCTCGCCGGCGTGCCCGACGAGTTCCAGCGGCTCTGGACGCCGCACCGGATGGCGTACATCCAGGCGGGCCCGCAGCCCTGCGAGCACGCGTGCCCGTTCTGCGCGCGCCCCCGAGATGAGCCGACGAGGAGGCGCTCATCGTCGCGCGCGGCCGCACGCGTACGTGCTGCTGAACCTCTTCCCGTACAACTCCGGGCACCTGCTGGTCTGCCCGTACCGCCACATCGCGACGTACGACGAGGCGACCGCCGAGGAGGTCGCCGAGATCGGCGAGCTCACGCAGACGGCGATGCGGGTCGCTGCGCAGGTCGTCGCGGTGCGACGGCTTCAACATCGGCATGAACCAGGGCCAGCGTCGCCGGCGCCGGCATCGACGAGCCACCTGCACCAGCACATCGTGCCGCGCTGGGCGCTCGACGCGAACTTCTTCCCGATCATCGCCGAGCACCAAGGCGCTGCCGCAGCCTGCTCGGCGAGGTGCGCCAGGAGATCGCCGAGGCGTGGCCCGCCTGAGCGCCATGCGCTGAGGCGGCCCGACTCGGGCAGACGTGGCTCAGCGCACCTGGCGCACGGTCGAACTGCAGGCGCGGGTTCGCGTAGAACTCCTGCGCCTGGACGAGCTGCAGCTCGCGCTCGCCCGAGCTCGAGGGTGCGCGAGAGCAGGTCGAAGACGCTCGAGACGGTGCGGCCGAGGGCGACGCCGGCATCGCCGGTGCTGCGAGCAGGTGCGCGGTGAAGAGGGCGGCGGTGACGTCGCCCGAGCCGTTCGCCTTCATCGGCAGCTGCGGGGTCTGCACGATCCAGGCGCCGTCGCCGTGCGACGGCGAGCATCTCGATGGTGCCCTCGGGGCGGTCGGGGCGCAGCACGCTCGTGACGAGCACGGTCGCGGGCCCCAGTCGCGCGGGCCAGCTCGACCGAGGCGAGCGTGGACTCGAGCGTCTCGGGCTCGGTCTCGGTGAGGAAGCCGAGCTCGAACTGGTTGGGCGTGATGAGGTCGGCCTGCGGGCACGACGCGCTCGCGCAGCAGCACCGGGATCGCGGGGTGCACGAAGCAGCCGGATGTCGCGTTGCCCATGACCGGGTCGCAGGCGTAGATCGCCGCCGGGTTGGCGGCCTTGACCCGCGCGACGGCGTCGAGGATGACGTCGCCGATCTCCTCGCCGCCCTGGTAGCCGGAGAGCACGGCGTCGACCTCGGGCAGCGCGCCGCGCTCCTCGATGCCGGTGATGACCTCGCGCACGTCGTCGGCGGCGATGCAGCGGGCCGCGCCAGGCGCCGTAGCCGGTGTGGTTGCGAGAAGTGCACGGTGTGGACCGGCCACACCTCGACGCCGAGGCGCTGCAGCGGGAAGACGGCGGCGGAGTTGCCGACGTGGCCGTAGGCGACCGAGGACTGGATGGAGAGGATCTTCACCGCTCGATCATCGCATCTCCGGCGTCGGTGATTCGCGCGTCGGCGCGGGCGCTAGCGGCGAACCGCTCGAACCGAGGCGCCGAGGTCGGCCGCGAGCTTCTGCAGGTCGGCGTCACCGAGGTCGTGCACGGTGAGGCGCAGGTGATCGGATGGCCTCGGCGCCGAGTGCGAACTCGTCGCCGGGTCGTGGCGAGCCACCCACGGCGCATGAGCTGTTCGGAGACGGCGCGGGCGGGCGCGCCGAGGGGCACCCAGACGTTCAGCCCGTCGCCGGCGCCTGGTCGGGATGCCCTCGGCGGTGAGCAGCTCGGCGAACACGGCGTTGCGGGCCGCATAGTGCTCGCCAGCCGCCCGGATGCCGGCCGCGACCTCGGGATCGGTCGCGAGCGCGCGCACGAGCCGCTGCAGCAGGTGGCTCACCCACGTGGTGCCCGGCGTCAGCCGCATCGCGAGCCGGTCCGCGGTCTCGGGATCGGAGGCCGTGACGGCGAGGCACATGTCGGGACCGAGGAACTTCGACACCGAGCGCACGAGCGCCCAGCGCCGATGCTCGGCGCCGATGAGCGAGTGGTACGGCAGCTGCGAGAGCAGCGAGTAGTGGTCGTCTTCGATGACGAGCACGTAGGGATGGTCGCGGAGCACCGCGCGGAGGTCGGCGGCGCGACGTTCGGAGAGGCTCGCCCCGGTGGGGTTCTGCGCGCGCGGCGTGCAGATGACGGCGCGGACGCCCTGCTCGAGCGCGGCCCGGAGGCCCTGCGACCGTCATGCCCTCGTCGTCGATGGGCACCGGCACCGGGCGGTAGCCGGCGACGCGCACGGTGTGGATGCTCGTGAGGAAGCACGGGTCTTCGAGGGCGACGGCGTCGTCGCGGGTGAGGGCTTGGGCGAGCAGGCGCTCGACGGCGTCGCCGGCGCCGCTCGTCACGGTGAGGTGCATCGGGATCTCGGGCGGCAGGTCGGCGCCCATCCACTCCTGCGCCCACCGGGCGAGGTCGGGATCGATGACGGGCTCGCCGTACAGCACCGGGCGCCGGGCGATGCTCGCGAGGGCGTGCGAAGGGTCGGGGATTCGCGCGGGATCGGGGTTGCCCGTGCCGATGTCGCGGAGCGCCGTGTCGGCGGCGAAGCCCTCTTGGGCGACCGCGGAACCGCCGGCCACGCGAGTGCCGCCTCGGCCGAGGGTGATCACGACGCCGGCGTTCATCAGCTGCCGGTAGGCCGAGACCGCGGTGTTCCGGTTCACGCCGAGATGCTCCGCCAGCGTGCGGACCGGGGGGAGTGCGTCGCCGGGGCGGAGGGCCCCGCGCTCGATGAGCGTGCGCAGGCTGTCGGCGATCTCCGCCGCTGAGCGACCCTCGATCTCGATGATGACGCACCGCCCTTCTTCGTGTCTGCGACCATGCTATCTTTTGGCCTAGGACAATAGTTCTGTTTGGTCTGTTCGATGCGCGACACAGTGTCGCGCACGTCCGAGAGGATCCCCCTGTGACCGTATCCGAAACGGGTTCGAGCCGCGTGAAGCGCGGCCTCGCCGAGATGCTGAAGGGCGGCGTCATCATGGACGTCGTCGACCGCCGAGCAGGCGCGCATCGCCGAGGATGCCGGCGCCGTCGCGGTCATGGCGCTCGAGCGCGTACCCGCCGACATCCGCTGCGCAGGGCGGCGTCGCCCGCATGAGCGACCCCGACCTCATCGAGGCGATCATCGCCGAGGTGTCGATCCCCGTCATGGCGAAGGCCCGCATCGGCCACTTCGTCGAGGCGCAGGTGCTGCAGGCGCTCGACGTCGACTACATCGACGAGTCCGAGGTGCTCTCGCCCGCCGACTACGTGAACCACATCGACAAGTGGGCGTTCAACACGCCCTTCGTCTGTGGTGCGACCAACCTGGGCGAGGCCCTCCGCCGCATCAACGAGGGCGCGGCGATGATCCGCTCGAAGGGCGAGGCCGGCACGGGCGACGTCTCCGAGGCGACCAAGCACATCCGCAAGATCACCTCCGAGATCAACCAGCTGAAGTCGATGACGCGCGACGAGCTGTACGTGGCGGCCAAGGAGCTGCAGGCCCCGTACGACCTCGTGCTCGAGGTCGCCGAGACCGGCAAGCTCCCCGTCGTGCTCTTCGTCGCGGGCGGCGTCGCCACGCCGGCGGATGCCGCGATGATGATGCAGCTCGGCGCCGACGGCGTGTTCGTGGGCTCCGGCATCTTCAAGTCGGGCAACCCCGAAGCTCGCGCAGCGGCGGTCGTGAAGGCGACGACGTTCTACGACGACCCGTCGGTCATCGCGGATGTCTCCCGCGGTCTCGGCGAGGCCATGGTCGGCATCAACGTCGGCGACCTCGCGGCGCCGCACCGCCTCGCAGAGCGCGGCTGGTGACCACGAACCTCCGCAGCGAATCGCTCGACGCGGGGGACTCGGCCTCGGCCGGCCCCCGCGTCGGCGTGCTGGCCCTGCAGGGCGACTTCCGCGAGCACGCGCACGTGCTGACGCGTCTCGGCGCGCACGTGTCGCTCGTGCGCCGGCCCGAGGAACTCGATGCGGTCGACGGACTCGTGATCCCCGGCGGCGAGTCGAGCGTGATGGACAAGCTGTCGCGCACATTCGGGCTCGCCGAGCCCCTGAAGTCCGCGATCGCCGACGGCCTGCCGGTATACGGCACCTGCGCCGGGCTCATCCTGCTCGCCGACACCGTGCTCGATGCGATCGCCGGCCAGCAGAGCCTCGGCGGACTCGACGTGGTCGTGCGCCGCAACGCCTTCGGCTCGCAGAACCAGTCGTTCGAGACCGACCTCGACATCCCCGCCCTGGGCGATCAGCCGGTGCACGCGGTGTTCATCCGCGGCCCGGTGGTCGAGTCGGTCGGACCCGCGGCGACCCCGCTCGCGGCGCTGGCCGACGGCCGCGTCGTGGCGGTCGAGCAGGGCAACCTCCTCGGCACGAGCTTCCACCCCGAGATCACCGGCGAGTACCGCTTCCACGAGTACTTCCTGGGCAAGGTCCGCGGCCGCAACTGAGAACCGGTCCTTGGCGTATCGCGCTGGGAACGCCATCATCAAGGCATGACCCCACCATCCGGCGCGATGCGCGCGTCCACCCGCCGTCAGCTCCTGGTCTTCTCGATCCTGTGCCTCGTCGTCAGCTGGGGCCTCTGGCTCGTCGCCGGCCTCCTCGGGACACCGGTCACCTCGTCGCCCGCCATCTGGTGGTTCGCGCTCGGGGCGAGCGGCCCGTCGCTCGCCGCGCTCGGCGCCTACCTCGTGCTGCGACGCGGCAACGTGCCGCGGACGCGGGTCCGGGCGCCCTGGCTGTGGCTTCCACTCGCGCTCGTCCTCGGTGCGCTGCCGGCCGTCGTGACCGAGGCCGCACTCGGCGCCGGGGAGTTCGGGTCGTCGGCGCGGCGAGGTCGTCGCGGCATCCGGGGGACTGCTGCTGTTCGTCGTCACGTTCCTCATCGCCGGGCCGCTGGCGGAGGAGTTCGGATGGCGGGGCTACCTCCAGCCGCGGCTGCGGACCCGCTTCGGGATCCTCGCCACGGCGGCCGTCGTCGGTGCGGCGTGGGCGGTCTGGCACGTGCCGCTGTTCTTCCTCGAGGGAACGGGCCAGCAGGCGATGGGACTGTTCACCCTTCGTGGAATGCTCTTCATGGTCTCGCTGCTCCCGCTCTCGGTGACGTACCTGTTCCTCACCGAACGTCTCGGCGGCGCGGTCTGGGCGGCGATCCTCATCCACTTCGCAGGGAACGCCGCCGGTGCCCTCCTGCCGCAGGCGAGCGACGTGGCGGCCCTGCTGCAGTTCGCGGTGATCCTCGTGATCGCCGCGATCGTGTACGCCGCCTGGCGCCGGGCTCCAAGTACCACGGTGCAGGAGGCGGGGGCCCCGGCAGTCGGCGTGGTCGGTGAGGGCGTGACGGGCGCCATCGGTAGGGTCACGCCATGACCGACTTCATCGCACTGCTCCGCGGCGTGAACGTCGGCGGCATCACGATCAGGTCGGCCGAGCTCCGGGCCCTGTTCGACGAACTCGGGTTCGAGGCGGTGCGCACGGTGCTCGCGAGCGGCAACGTCGTGTTCGAAAGCTCGACGCGGGAATCTCGCGGCGCCCTGAAGGGCCGCATCGAGCAAGCGCTGCACGACCGTTTCGGCTACGACGCGTGGATCATCCTCGTGACCCGTGCCGAGCTCGAGCGGGCCGTCGCCGGCTTCCCCTTCGACGCTGATGACCAGGGGCGGCAGCCGTGGGTGATCTTCGCGTCGGAACCCCGAGTCGTGGACGAGCTCATGCAGTTCGCCGCCGAGGCGGATCCCGAGGTCGACCCGCTCGCCGGCGGCGACGGCGTCGTGTACTGGAACCCCGTGAAGGGGACGACCGTCGACACGCCGTTCGCGAAACTCATCGGCAAGCCGAAGTACAAGCCGCTGACCACGAACCGCAATCTCCGCACGCTGCTGAAGGTGCTCGGCTAGGAGCGACTCGACGCGTCATCCGCTCGGCGACCCGGGCCGGTGCGGCCGCTGCCTTACAATGGTCTGTCGGCGGGTGCACCCGCCGCGAAGCGATTCAGGAGAGTCATGTCCGGGCATTCCAAGTGGGCGACGACCAAGCACAAGAAGGCGATCATCGATTCGCGCCGTGCGAAGTCGTTCGCGAAGCTCATCAAGAACATCGAGGTCGCCGCGAAGATGGGCGGCGCCGACCTCTCCGGCAACCCGACCCTCGTCGACGCCGTGCAGAAGGCGAAGAAGACCTCCGTTCCGAACGACAACATCGACCGCGCCATCAAGCGCGGCGCCGGCCTGACCGGTGAGTCGATCGACTACACGACGATCATGTACGAGGGCTACGGCCCCAACGGCGTCGCCCTCCTCATCGAGTGCCTCACCGACAACAAGAACCGCGCGGCCGCCGAGGTGCGCACGCTCATGACCCGCAACGGCGGAACGATGGCCGACCCGGGCAGCGTCGCCTACAACTTCGCCCGCAAGGGCGTCATCGTGGTCCCGGCCGAGGGAACCACCGAGGACGACGTGCTTGTCCGCGGTGCTCGACGCCGGCGCCGAGGAGGTCACGAACGAGGGCGACACCTTCGAAGTGATCACCGAGGCATCCGACATGGTCGCGGCGCGCACGGCGCTGCAGGAGGCCGGCATCGACTACGACTCGGCGGATGCCGCGTTCGTGCCGAACCTCAAGGTCGAGATCGATGCCGAGACGGCGCGCAAGGTGTTCCGGCTCATCGACGCGCTCGACGACAGCGACGACGTGCAGAACATCTACAGCAACTTCGACCTCTCGGCAGAGGTACAGGCCGAGCTCGAGGCGGAGTAGGCCGATCGCCGTGCGCGTGCTCGGCATCGACCCGGGCCTCACGCGCTGCGGCGTGGGCGTGGTCGACGTCGAGCCGAACCGCACCGCGCGACTCGTCGACGTGGTGGTGCTGCGGTCGCCCGCCGACCTCGACACCCCGAGCCGGCTCGCCCGCATCGCCGACGGGATCGAGGCGATCATCGAGGAGCACCGGCCGCAGGCGGTCGCGCTCGAGCGCGTGTTCGCCAGGAGCGACGTGTCGACGATCATGGGCACGGCCCAGATCTCGGGCGTCGCCATGCTCATCGCCGCGCGCCGGTCGCTGCCCGTCGCATTGCACACCCCGAGCGAGGTCAAGGCCGCGATCACGGGCTACGGCCGCGCCGACAAGGCGCAGGTCGGCGCGATGGTCGCCCGCATCCTCGGACTCGACGCCGTGCCCAAGCCCGCGGATGCCGCGGACGCGCTCGCCCTGGCGATCTGCCACGCCTGGCGCACCGGGGGAGCGGCGGGCGCAGCGGTGCTCGACGCCGCCACGCCGTCGGCCGAGGGCGCCGCGCTCACCCCTGCCCAGCGTGCATGGCTCGCCGCGGAGCGTTCCGCGGCCGTGTCGGGGGCGGCCCGTAGGGTGAAGGAGTGATCTCATCTCTCCGCGGCCGCGTGCTCACGGCGGCCGGCAGCTCGGTCGTGATCGAGGTCGGCGGCGTCGGATTCCACGTGAACACCACGCCCGCGATCGCCCTCGCCAGCCGCGAGGGCAACGAGGTCACCGTGCACACCAGCCTCGTCGTGCGTGAGGACTCCCTGACGCTCTTCGGCTTCGCCTCCCGCGAGGAGCTCGACGTGTTCGAGCTGCTCATCGGCGTCACCGGCGTCGGGCCGAAGTCGGCGCTCGGCGTGCTGTCGGCACTCTCGCCCGAGCAGGTCGCCACCGCCGTGAATGCCGACGACGACGCCGTGTTCCGCAGGGTGAGCGGCATCGGGCCCAAGACCGCGAAGCTCATCACGGTGTCGCTGGCCGGCAAGCTCGTCGCGACGACGTCACGGCCCCCGCGGTCGACCGTCGCCACGGGCGGCGTCGCCGAGAGCGTCCTCGCGGCGCTGACCGGACTCGGCTGGTCCGAGCGCGTCGCCGCCGAGGCCGTCGAGGAGACGATGGCTGAAGCATCCGAGGTCGAGGCGGCATCCGTGCCCGCGGTGCTGCGGCTCACGCTCTCGAGGCTCGGGCCCGCTCACCAGACCGGGAGGGCGCGATGAGCCACGGCGGCATCGACGACGACGACCTCGACGTCGACCTCACCGACCCGGTGCTCGCCTCCGAGGCCGAGCTCGCATTCGAGGGGGCGCTCCGGCCACGCACGCTCGCGGAGTTCGTCGGCCAGACGCGGGTGCGCGGCCAGCTGCAGCTGCTGCTCACCGCAGCGACCCTGCAGCAGCGCACGCCCGATCACATCCTGCTCGCCGGGCCGCCCGGGCTGGGCAAGACGACACTCGCGATGATCGTGGCGCACGAGGGCGGGCGGCCGCTGCGCATGTCGAGCGGGCCGGCCATCCAGCACGCCGGAGACCTCGCGGCCGTCCTCAGCTCGCTCGTGCCGGGGGAGGTGCTGTTCATCGACGAGATCCACCGCATGGCACGGTCGGCCGAGGAGATGCTGTACCTCGCCATGGAGGACTTCCGCATCGACATCATGGTGGGCAAGGGCGCCGGTGCCACGTCCGTACCGCTCGACCTCGCGCCCTTCACGCTCGTCGGCGCCACGACGCGGGCGGGCCTGCTGCCCAACCCGCTCCGCGATCGCTTCGGGTTCACCGCACACCTCGAGTTCTACGACGAGGCCGAACTCGAGCAGGTGCTCGTCCGAGCCGCACCGATGCTCGGGCTCGCCATCGACCGCGAGGCCCTGGCGGAGATCGCCGGGCGGTGCCGCGGCACGCCCCGCATCGCCAACCGACTCCTGCGCCGCGTGCGCGACTACGCGCTCGGCACTCGCAGGCGGGGCGCGCGGCGAGGCCGACGTCGACGCCGTGCGTGCAGCGCTCGACCTCTACGACGTCGACGCCCTCGGGCTCGACCGGCTCGACCGCGCCGTCATGCAGACGATCCTCACGAGGTTCGGGGGAGGGCCGGTCGGCCTCAACACCCTGGCGGTCTCGGTGGGCGAGGAGGCCGAGACCATCGAAGCGGTCGTCGAGCCGTTCCTGGTCCGAATCGGACTCATCACGCGAACCCCGCGCGGCCGGGTCGCGACGCCCGCGGCATGGCGCCACTTCGGGCTCTCGGAGAGCGCTCCCCAGAGCGCAGCAACCCTTCCGATCGATGACCTATAATCCATTGAGGCTTGGTCCTCAATGCCGTCGACTCCGTGCGGCCACCCGCACACCGGAAGGTTCCTCCCCCTCATGACGTTCGATCCGTTCACTATCATCATGCTCGCCGTCCTGGCGGTGCTGATCTTCTTCATGTTCCGCAATTCGCGCAAGCGCCGTGCGGATGCGCAGGCACTGCAGTCGAAGGTCCAGTCCGGCGCGAAGGTGATGACCAACTTCGGCGTCTTCGGCACCATCCTCTCGATCGACGAAGACGAGAACCAGGTCCTCCTCGAGACCTCGCCCGGCACGGTGCTCACGGTGCACCGCCAGACCATCGCGCGCGTGGTGGAGCCGGCTGCCGTCGACTCTGCGACCGAGGTGGGCACCGACCCCGTCGAGGGCGAGCCCGAGTTCGGTGAGCGCGTCGACGAAGCGCCGACCGACGAGACGCCCGACACCAAGAAGTCGGACGACTAAGGCTCCCACCCCCGAGGCTCGGCCCGTGCGCTGTCGCGCGGGCTCCAGCAGAGAAAGCAGAACACGTGGCTGCACCATCGAAGCGGTCATCCCGGCCGACCCCCGTTCGCAAGGCCCTGCGATCGCTCACCTGGCTCGGCGTCATCATCGTCGGCCTCTTCGCGATCAACGCGGCCGGCGTGATCTGGGGCGGAGGCTCGTGGACGCCGAAGCTCGCCCTCGACCTCGAGGGCGGCACGCAGATCATCCTCGAGCCGAAGGTCGAGACCGGCCAGTCCGTCTCGCAGGAGCAACTCGACCAGGCGGTCTCGATCATCCGCCAGCGCGTCGACGCGTCGGGCGTCGCCGAGGCCGAGATCAACACCGAGGGTTCGAACGTCGTCGTCCGCATCCCGGGTGAGCTCGACGACCAGACCCGCGACCGCATCGAGTCGTCGGCGAAGCTCGAGCTTCGAGCGGTGCTGCTCGCGGATGCCGCGACCACGCAGTCGATCGACCCGAGCGAGAGCCCCGAGCCCACCGCACCGGCCGAGGAGCTCGAGTCGACGCCGACCACCGAACCGACCGACGGCAGCGATCCGGCGTGGATCACCCCGGCGCTGCAGGACGAGTTCGACAACTTCGACTGCTCGACCCTCGATGAGGCCGCCACCAACGTGGCACCATCCGACGAGCCGCTCGTCACGTGCGACGTCAATCGCACCGCCAAGTACCTGCTCGGACCGGTCGAAGCGAGCGGCGCGAACATCGTCGATGCGACGAACGGCATGGTGACCACGCAGACCGGTGCGAGCACCGGTCAGTGGGCCGTCAACATCCAGTTCGACGAGCAGGGCACCGAGGACTTCGCTGCCGTCAGCACCCGCCTGTACGGCCTCAACGGCCAAACGCCGCGCGACCAGTTCGCATTCGTCCTCGATGGTGCCGTGCTCACGGCGCCCCAGATGAACGGCGCGATCACCGACGGGCGCCCGCAGATCACCGGCAGCTTCACGCAGGAGTCGTCGAAGTCGCTCGCCGACCAGCTGAAGTTCGGTGCGCTGCCGATCAGCTTCACGGTGCAGTCGTCCGACACGATCTCGGCGACGCTCGGCACCTCGCAGCTGGAGTCGGGTCTCATCGCCGGCCTCATCGGCCTCATCCTCGTGGTGATCTACACCCTCTTCCAGTACCGGGCCCTCGGCTCGGTGACGATCGCGTCGCTCGCGATCGTCGCCCTGATCACGTATCTGATGATCACGATCCTGTCGTGGCGCGAGGGCTACCGCCTGTCGCTCGCCGGCATCGCCGGCCTCATCGTCGCGATCGGCTTCACCGCCGACTCGTTCATCATCTACTTCGAGCGCGTCCGCGACGAACTCCGAGACGGTCGTCCACTCGTGGGCGCCGTCGAGGCAGGCTGGAAGCGCGCGTTCCGTACGGTGCTCGCCTCGAAGGCCACGAACCTGCTCGCGGCTATCGTGCTCTTCGTGCTCGCGGTCGGCAGCGTCAAGGGCTTCGCCTACACGCTCGGTCTCACGACGATCATCGACGTCGTCGTCGTGATCCTGTTCACCCACCCGATGCTGCAGTTGCTCGCGCAGACCAAGTTCTTCTCGAGCGGCAATCCGTGGTCGGGGCTCGACCCCAACGCGCTGGGCGCCGTGTACCGCGGCCGTGCCGAGTTCCGCAAGCCGGTCGCCGTGTCCGCGAACAAGGTCGCATCGAGCTCGAAGGAGGCGCAGAAGCGCCAGACCATCGCAGAACGCAAGGCCACCGCCGGCGTCGGCAGCGGGACGAGCGAAGGCAAGGAGTCCTGATGGCCAACCGGCTCACGACATTCGGCAACGACCTCTACACGGGCAAGCGCTCGTTCAACTTCGTCGGCGGCCGCAAGAAGTGGTATGCGATCGCGGCGGTGCTGATCATCCTCACGGTGCTCGTGCCGGTGGTGCGCGGCATCAACTTCAGCATCGAGTTCCGCGGCGGCTCGCAGTTCCAGGTCGCCGGGATCGAGGACGCGACCTCGCAGCCCGCGATCGATGCCGTGGCATCCGTCGTGCCCGACGCCGACACGCACGTCACGATCGTCGGCGGCGACGGTGTTCGGGTGCAGACCGACCAGCTCGAGCAGGCCGACTCCCGTGCCGTCACGACGGCCCTCGCCGAGGCGTACGGGGTGCCCGAATCCGAGATCACGTCCTCGTTCATCGGCCCGAGCTGGGGCGCGGATGTCACGAGGCAGGCGCTCGTCGGCCTCGCCGCGTTCCTCCTGCTCGCGGGCGTGATCATGGCGATCTACTTCCGAACCTGGAAGATGTCGCTCGCGGCGATCCTCGCGCTCATCGGCGACCTCGTGGTCACGGTCGGCATCTACGCCGCCGTCGGCTTCGAGATCAGCCCCGCAGCCACGATCGGTATCCTGACGATCCTCAGCTACTCGCTGTACGACACGGTGGTGGTGTTCGACAAGATCCGCGAGAACACCTCCCAAGACGGCCAGGAATCCCGCCGCACGTTCGCCGAGTCGGTGAACCTCGCGGTGAACCAGACCCTCGTGCGCTCGATCAACACGAGCGTCGTGGCCGCCCTGCCCGTCGCGGCGATCCTCTTCATCGGTGCGGGGGTGCTCGGCGCGGACACCCTGCCTGATGCGT